>NZ_JBQFJM010000001.1:2197500-2512500 GCF_056536285.1 Ruegeria sp. AF3
GTTTGGGTCTAGCCGGCCCGGGATGCGTATCGCGACTGAAACGAACAGAGTTGTCCAAGTCAAATATACTAACCCGAGCGACCTGCGTTGATCAGCTGCACGGCTGGGAGACCATATGGGGTTGCTCAATTGTCCTCGTCCAAGTGGCGGGGGCGGGAAATGTATGTTTTTGGTTCAGAAGAACGATCGCCTTTAGTTACCAGCTGGGTGATCACGATCGACATAGTCGAAGCCTGCAGGCCGAAAGGTCGAAAGGCTTCACGCGCTCAAGTAGCCGAATAGGCGGTAGCGCAAGATGTTATGTCTTTCTTTTTCTGGATCAAATCAAGCGCGAGAAGGGCGTTTGGTGAATGCCTTGGCAGCAAGAGGCGATGAAAGACGTGATACTCTGCGATAAGCCATGGGGAGCTGAGAATAAGCTTTGATCCATGGATTTCTGAATGGGGCAACCCACCTGAATGTTTGTTATTGTTGGCACAGCTGATCAATAATGAGCATGAACAGGTACTTAAGACCTGAATACATAGGGTTTTAAGAGCAAACCCGGGGAACTGAAACATCTAAGTACCCGGAGGAAAGGAAATCAATTGATACTCCCCTAGTAGTGGCGAGCGAACGGGGACCAGCCGAGCCGTGAGTGTGAATAGAACCTGTTGGGAAGCAGGACCATAGAGGGTGACAGTCCCGTATATGAAGCATGATCGGACGTATTAAGTAGGGCGGAACACGTGAAATTCTGTCTGAAGATCGGAGGACCACCTTCGAAGGCTAAGTACTCCTTGCTGACCGATAGCGAACCAGTACCGTGAGGGAAAGGTGAAAAGCACCCCGACGAGGGGAGTGAAACAGTACCTGAAACCGAACGCCTACAATCAGTCGGAGCCTCCTTGCGGGGTGACGGCGTACCTTTTGTATAATGGGTCATCGACTTGGTCTCACGAGCAAGCTTAAGCCGTTAGGTGTAGGCGTAGCGAAAGCGAGTCTTAATAGGGCGAATGAGTTCGTGGGATCAGACCCGAAACCGAGTGATCTAGGCATGGCCAGGTTGAAGGTAAGGTAACACTTACTGGAGGACCGAACCCACATCCGTTGAAAAGGATCGGGATGAGCTGTGCCTAGGGGTGAAAGGCCAATCAAACTCGGAGATAGCTGGTTCTCTGCGAAATCTATTTAGGTAGAGCGTCATCCGAATACCCCGGGGGGTAGAGCACTGGATGGGTAATGGGGCCCCACAGGCTTACTGATCCTAACCAAACTCCGAATACCCGGGAGTACTAGATGGCAGACACACTGCGGATGCTAACGTCCGTAGTGGAGAGGGAAACAACCCTGACCTACAGCTAAGGCCCCCAATTCATGG
Organism: Ruegeria sp. AF3; assembly: GCF_056536285.1. Lineage (NCBI taxonomy): Bacteria > Pseudomonadati > Pseudomonadota > Alphaproteobacteria > Rhodobacterales > Roseobacteraceae > Ruegeria > Ruegeria sp. AF3. The sequence goes on from NZ_JBQFJM010000001.1 coordinate 2,198,861, forward strand.
CTAAGTGGGAAAGCAGGTGGGACGACCAAAACAACCAGGAGGTTGGCTTAGAAGCAGCCATCCTTTAAAGATAGCGTAACAGCTCACTGGTCTAAATAAGTTGTCCTGCGGCGAAGATGTAACGGGGCTCAAGCCATGAGCCGAAGCTTAGGATGCCGTAAGGCATGGTAGCAGAGCGTAGTGTGACATAAGACTTATCCTCTTTAGTGTCTTTCGGGGCACCTTGGAGGATCGAGTCTTTTCGATGAAGCCGGCCTGTGAGGGATCCGGTGGAGAGATCACTAGTGAGAATGATGACATGAGTAGCGACAAAGAGTGTGAGAGACACTCTCGCCGAAAGTCCAAGGGTTCCTGCTTAAAGCTAATCTGAGCAGGGTAAGCCGGCCCCTAAGCCGAGGCCGAAAGGCGTAGGCGATGGGAACTAGGTTAATATTCCTAGGCCAGGAGGATGTGACGGATCACAGGTGTAGTTCAATCTTATCGGATTGATTGGGCTGCTGAGTGGTTCCTGGAAATAGCCCTCCATCAGACCGTACCCTAAACCGACACAGGTGGACTGGTAGAGCATACCAAGGCGCTTGAGAGAACGATGTTGAAGGAACTCGGCAAAATACCTCCGTAAGTTCGCGAGAAGGAGGCCCGGTTCCTAGGCAACTAGGGGCTGGGGGCACAAACCAGGGGGTGGCGACTGTTTATTAAAAACACAGGGCTCTGCGAAGTCGCAAGACGACGTATAGGGTCTGACGCCTGCCCGGTGCCTGAAGGTTAAAAGGAGAGGTGAGAGCCTTGAATTGAAGCCCAGGTAAACGGCGGCCGTAACTATAACGGTCCTAAGGTAGCGAAATTCCTTGTCGGGTAAGTTCCGACCTGCACGAATGGCGTAACGACTTCCCCGCTGTCTCCAACATCGACTCAGCGAAATTGAATTGCCTGTCAAGATGCAGGCTTCCCGCGGTTAGACGGAAAGACCCCGTGCACCTTTACTACAGCTTCGCACTGGCATCAGGATTGTGATGTGCAGGATAGGTGGTAGGCTTTGAAGCAGGAACGCAAGTCCCTGTGGAGCCTCCCTTGAGATACCACCCTTCGCACTCTTGATGTCTAACCGCGGTCCGTTATCCGGATCCGGGACCCTGCGTGGCGGGTAGTTTGACTGGGGCGGTCGCCTCCTAAAGCGTAACGGAGGCGCGCGAAGGTTGGCTCAGAGCGGTCGGAAATCGCTCGTTGAGTGCAATGGCAGAAGCCAGCCTGACTGCAAGACTGACAAGTCGAGCAGAGTCGAAAGACGGCCATAGTGATCCGGTGGTCCCGAGTGGAAGGGCCATCGCTCAACGGATAAAAGGTACGCCGGGGATAACAGGCTGATACTGCCCAAGAGTCCATATCGACGGCAGTGTTTGGCACCTCGATGTCGGCTCATCTCATCCTGGGGCTGGAGCAGGTCCCAAGGGTACGGCTGTTCGCCGTTTAAAGAGGTACGTGAGCTGGGTTTAGAACGTCGTGAGACAGTTCGGTCCCTATCTGCCGTGGGTGTAGGAGACTTGAGAGGAGTTGCCCCTAGTACGAGAGGACCGGGGTGAACGATCCACTGGTGGACCAGTTGTCGTGCCAACGGCAGTGCTGGGTAGCTATGATCGGACAGGATAACCGCTGAAGGCATCTAAGCGGGAAGCCCCCCTCAAAACAAGGTCTCCCTGAGGGCCGTGGAAGACCACCACGTCAATAGGCCGGAGATGTAAGCGCAGTAATGCGTTCAGTTGACCGGTACTAATCGCCCGATAGGCTTGATTTGATCCAGTAATGGAAAGACAAATCAAAGACATACACACCTTGAGTTGGATAGCTGTGTCGCGCCAAGCGACACTGTTGATTGACATAACAACCGTGCAGGAACGCGCATCCGCTTCGCGAATACGCTGCCTCCTGCGCGTCGCCTTTGCAAAGCAAAAGAGCGACGGGGATTTTCCTCGGTTTGGTGGTCATAGCGCAAGTGAAACACCCGGTCCCATCCCGAACCCGGAAGTTAAGCACTGCCGCGCCAATGGTACTTGGGCTTAAGCCCCGGGAGAGTAGGTCACCGCCAAACCTAGTAAAATCCCCAATCTCTCAACACGATGATAAGAACACTACCCGGTCTCAAGCAGCCGAATAGGCGGTAGACCAAAAAAGACCTCAAGTAGCGTAAGCGGTAGGTCATCAAAAGTGTCGCGGGATGGAGCAGCCCGGTAGCTCGTCAGGCTCATAACCTGAAGGTCGTAGGTTCAAATCCTACTCCCGCAACCAAATATAACACACAATATCAATTACTTATCCACCGCCTCAGGGCGGCGTTGCTATTTGTGCCACAGCCCGTGGAAGCACTGTGGAAGCAAGCGAAACGTAAAAGAAGTGTGTTGAACGGGCAACAGAAGAAGCTTACGCAAATCCAAGCAATTGGTCGCGAGGAGCCCTGAGCTGACGTCGATCGCACTTCGGTCTTTTGCAAGTGCGGCATGATGGCTCGGCCCAGAGCCGACCTTGACAATGCTCCCCAATCGCTGTGGCGCGGCCCGCCAAAGGAGACGTTCGCTGCAAGCGCAAATTATTGGTCCCGTGAATGTGAGCAGTGCGGGACAGAGCAGCCAACCAGGATCAACTCAGCTGCATAGTAAAAATCCAATTCCGAAGGTACGCGCCTATCGAAATTCTGCATCGCAGCCTATCAATTCCACCGTTCGCCGCACCTGCTTGATTCTGCTCCAGCTCAAATTCCACAGTGCAGACTTAGCCTCCGTTAAGCATAATATCGCACCTGCCTGATGTCCAAGTGGTTGCCATGTGTATAGGTACGTCACTTAACCTCAGGCAAGTTCGCAAGCATGCTCTTATCATCACGGCCCACTTTCAACTGTTGAGGTTGGAGCGGGTTTCACATGTAGTTTGCTTGAGATAGAAAGCTGGGTATTTAAGGATTAGGTACTGGCACGGCTCATCAATTGTTGTTGAGATCCACAGCAAAACGTACTGAGAAAAACCAGACGCAAAGCCAGGTGCGCACCACGAATGCGATGAGAGATGAATTTATGTATAAAAAAACGCTATTTATGCACATAGGGGCCCCGAAAACCGGAACCTCCGCGTTTCAAACTTATTGCGCCGAGCACTCTGACATTTTATTCGAAAAACATGGTCTCTTATACCCTGATCTTTCCAACAACTTCCATATTGCCGCTAGTGGTGGAATAACCTCAGGTAATGGATTACTCATAGCCAGTGTTTTTCTAAGAGAAAACAAGAATACTATCGACGCCTCCGAGGAGGGTCTTCGACAGCTTGACGCTGCAATGAGCCTTTTGCGAGGAGATGAGTGTCGAAAGCTCTTGATTAGCTCAGAGGATCTATTTCATCTTTCCCCAGACGACTTTTTGGCCCTATCAGAGAAATGCCGTCAGGTGGACACTAGGCTACACCTTATTTGCGCGGTTCGGGACCTGCTGCCGTGGTTGGCTTCGATTTATGGGCAGCAAGTTAAGCAGCATGGCCGAACCGATGATTTCGAACGCTGCGCTCCGAATTTGCCGATCAAACTAAGCAATATAGCTGCCATATCGAAAGCAGCAAAAGAGACCGATGCCTTCACTCTTACGGTTTTAAACTATGCTGATATCCGGCAAAATATTGCGCAAGGCCTGCTGAAGCCTATGAATATCAATCACTTCGACGCTCTACCACAGACTGACTTAGCTTCAGTGAATCGCAGTTTGGACACCTGTGAATTGGCGCTGATGCGTAGTGCAAATGCGGCGTTAAAATTGCGACCACCAAACGAAGGCGCCGCTATTTCCGAAGCGCTTATCGTTTCAGACCCGGCTCGCAAGGGCGCAAACCTTCAATTGCCTGAAGGCGCCGCAGATCAGGTTTGGCAGAAGCACAAGGATAGCGTTGACTACATCAATCAAGTTATTTCTGGAGCGCCCATAGGACTAGGACGAAACACTAATTTACAGAAACCAAAAGCCGAAGTGGAAGAGTTTTTTCAAGATTTGATCGAACGACAGACTATTGTGCTTTTGGGCGCAATGAAAATCGAAGTTCGGAAACAGATAGATGATTTCTCTCGATTACAGAATTCTATGCAACGATCGGCGCTAGGTTCTATAGAGGCTCGCTTGTCTTCTGTGGCCGCCGGATTGCAAATTCAAGCTAGTGGAACTCAATCGGCTCGGGAAAGCGTGCAACAAAATCGACCACCCTCAAAATTGGCAAATAGACTGATTAGATTAGAGGTTGTAATTCTTGGTTGCTTGGCAGCGCTGCCATTTTTCTCCAATCGCCAACGGCAGAAAATTCTCAAATCACATGAAAAAAGGAAGGATTACCTCGAGGTAAGATAATGGAGCTACTGGTGCACCATGATAAATCCGATCGTTTCGTGGCAGTCACAAATTATCGGATCAACGCACAGCACAGTGACTAGGCGCGACCAAAGCACTGTGTGCACTCAATTACTCTGGCATTCTCTCTGTCCTCCAGCTTTTGCCTTCCAGCCTAGCTGCTTGTTCCTTGCGGCTCCGAGTTTAGATCAAGCAGCCAGTTGGAGACTGAGCACAACGGTTGCGTGATTCTCCAAATTTGCATCGAACAGCTGCCTTTTTGAGAGCTGAGCTCTGGGTTTTGCACGCGAGTGTGCGGTTTGGGTTTTCTTTGTGGTTGGCTAGAGGCATCTTGCCGGTTTCCCTTGGAAACAACTCGATCTAACGCGATCTGAATGTCCACTCGCTATAGCCTGAATCCGCCAGAGCGCGATTGCTGAAAGTGTCTGTTTTCCGCCCTCCCGGTGGATGGCTTTGCGCTTGCAGTAGACTATTCGCACATGCAGCGAATGTCAGCTTGGTGGCCTCTCAAGACAACCGATACTTTCCGCGCGCCTTGGAAAGCCGTTCTTCGAGTGGGGTGGCATACTCTGCAACGAGCCGAGCCAACACGTCGGAGTGACTTTCCAAAAAATCACTAAAATTGTGCGCACAAACGTCTGAAATTGCTGCGCGCGTGACGAACAATCCTGCAAGCTGGGCGTCCAGTTCACGCATCTTGGCAGTTCGGTTGGCTTCCATCACGTTGCAGGGCAAAACGCCCGCACAGTTTTGTAGCAAGTCGTTGCCAACCACAGCCTCAAATTGGCGCCAAAGCTCGTGTGTGGGCCAACGGGCGCGGTTTCCGTCTGCGGTCGGCATGCAGTAGCGAATGCGCCCCAGCGCGTCTGTGAAGGCGTCTCCGATGATGTCATGGACATCCTGCCAGTTTCGCAACTCGAATCGGTTGCGCAATTGCTTGGAGCCAAGGCGCATTTCAAAGCGCCAGACCTGACTTGTGTCCCTGTCGGCCAAGTCAAGCGGTAGCTTCCCGATGGCGTCCAGTGCCGCGTTCCAGATGGTCAGCCAGCCCATCTTGTTCTGCTGGATCACTTCTGCCCGCTTGTCATATATCGCCAATTGCCGGTTGGCGACGGCCCCGGCACGCAGGCCAACAACACGCGCCCCGCTGGAAACCGTCGCAGTTTTATCAACACCAGTGTATTCCGTGATTTTGGTACCCGGCGGAACAACCAAGGCTTCGCGGTTCGGTTCAAACCAAGGGGCCAAGATGTCCACTGCAAAGTCAGCCCGTGCGACCCGTAATTGCGTTTCCACGTATTTGATCCCGAATGCTTCCATGCAGTCGCGAAAGTGTTGCTCCGCCCTCTCAAGGCCGCCTGTGGCGAGACCAAAAGCGCGGAAATCGACAGTGATGCCGGGATTGTTTGGAATGCGGTCTTGCGGGTCTTGGAACAGCCACACAGCCCCATGGTCGCCAGTGTGAGCGGTGAAGCCGCGCGCGCCCTTGCTAGTCACATTCAACGACACTGAGCCGAATTCTAGAACGCAATCGCCATAGGTTTCTTTGGCATGTTGCTTGGCGGAGGCCAATTCGTCGCGAAAGTTGTCTGGGATATCCGCTTGGATAGTGAATTTCAGCCCATCAAACCCGGAATGCAGGATTGTTGCCTCCATTTGCGCTGACCTTCGCTTTCGTATTCGTGGAGGGGGGTGTTACAAGACCCCCCTCTATCGCGGCATGCCCTGCCGCTGGGATAATTGGCAATGTGGGGAAAAGATTGCGGGGGCTTACGCCCCCTGAGTGCCTCCGGCGGGGCAGCATTTGTTTTGGGGCCGGAGCGAAGCCGCTCCGGTGCTGCCACTACCTGGCATTGGTTTGACGGCCAATCCAGATTTCGGCGCGCTCCGCGCATTTGGCGATATTGAGCAGGTCCGAATGGTGGAAGCTGGTCGAACTCCGCCATTCGCCGGTATCGGTCTTGTAAGAGCGGGACATATCGACCGAGTAGAAGCCATCATTGTCCCAGATGGTTGCGGTGATCAGGCCAATCTTGAATTTCTGTGCTGGCTGGTTTGCCATGGTTCAGTGTCTTTCTGTTGATGTTTGTGAAAAGGGGCGCAGGACCGTTTCGCCCGCGCCCCGTCAGAGCCATTCCGGCCCCAAAATCCCGCACGGCGCTGCCAACCCCGTGCGGGCAAAACTCAGACTTGCGAGGTGTTACGGCGGCGGCGACCTTCGGCCCAAATGCGCAGATCGCGACGGCGGTAGCGAACTGACCGGCCCGGTTTGTAGAAGGAAGGGCCAAAGCCTGTGACGCGCCATTTCTGCATGGTGCGCACGCTTTGGCAGAGATAGTCTGCTGCCTCGGTCTCAGTGATAAATCCATCCCAATAGTCTGATGTGGGGATGATCTGCTCGGTGGCGATTGCCTGCTGTTGCATGTTGTTCGTCCTTTCAGTGCAAAATGCTATGGGGCGAACATAGGAGCGCTTGGGTGCGAATTTCGAGCGAAACCGCTGGACGAATTAACCGCGAATCTGAACAACAATTCGTTCAGTAGGCTAAGCGCGCTCACGGATGCAATCTTTTAACTCCCTCATGACGCGCGACGTTGGAATGCTTGGATCGACTTTCCGAAATGCCTCAGTGCAAAAGCGAGCGGCGTTTGTTATCGGCTCGCCTGACGAAGTAACGTCCCGTGTAAACGCCTGACTGGTCGTTCCATTCCAAAGATCAGCGATGTTACGCATCCATAGACGCAACCCGTATGAGCGGACTTGTCCGGGTCTTCCTTTCGGGAGGTTGGCGCTCTTGTTGCTGGCTGCGATTTCCAATCCTTCAATCACTGAACGCAGCGCTGGAACATCCAAAATCACGCAAGGGACACCAATTTCCAGATGCTTCAAAGACACCGCCAGAGAGGGCTCGCTTGGGGCGGCTAATGATCCAGTAATACTTTTCTCCGCGTCACTATCAGCGTGCCTGTCGAGTTCCGACTGTGCTTTCCATGACAACTGCTCAAGTGAAGATTTCAGCCGATTGGCTTGTTTCGCTATGTCCTTCAGCTCGCGCGCAACGTCGCTGTTTCGAGGAAGGTTCTCAAATTTCGCAGTTTCCCAGCGGTACATAGCAGCGCTGTGTTCAAGTTTTTCCGTGAAAACCCCGATGTTCACAGGGTAGAGCTCCCCAACTTCACAAAGGTTTTGAACGTCGTTGGCATCGTATGTGTCTTTGTAGAATCTTGGTGGAACTACTTGGTTTTCGGGTACGATAAGTATGGGACTGCCTCTTCTATCGTGGACGAGCTTAACCGGGTTCCGATTCTTCTTATCTGGGTTTGCCTTTTATCGGGTAAGGCATGCGTCTGGTAGGTATGACGAGGCGCAAAGTATAGCCACTAGTTTGAGAACGGGCGCATACTGCGGTGTAACCCAATGTTGCGCTAACTAGAGGCTGACAGGCCAATCGCGTGAAAGTCTGTTATGCGGACAAAGCGGCCACTCTTTGCAAGAAATGAAATTGACGACTAGTTGTGGTATTAAGGCTCCCACAACCGGGGGGATGCCGCAATGAACAGAACTTGGAAAACATTCCTCGCGGGGGTGGCTGCGCTATGCGCCACCATGTCGACAAGTTCCGCTGAAATGATCCACTTGATGGCTCGAAAAGGCGATGTCGCAAAAGTTATGTCAGAAATCGAAAAAGGAGTGCCGGTGGATCTGCCGAGCACCACAGGCGCTCGTTTTGAAGGTTCGTCACCACTCGTAGTAGCATCTCGGTTCGGTCGTACGGACGTGGTCGCGGCCCTGTTGGAGGCTGGGGCCGACCCAAACTACTCTCTTCCCAATGCTGAGTACGAAAAAACTTTTGCATACCCAATCCATGTTGCGTCAAGCAACGGACACACAGAAGTTGTTCGATTGCTTTTGGAAGCCGGTGCTGATCCAACTGTCGTGGATCCTTGGCTTGGGACAGCACTGCATTTCGCCTCGTTGCGTGGGCACGACGAAATCGTGACCATCCTATTGGATGCTGGCGTACCTACAAGTGCAAGTATCCCTAGTGTGAAGCACTTGATTGGTAATGCCGATAGGGGCCGAGGAGAAACTCTGGCAGGTGCCTGCAAAGCCTGTCACAGCCTGGAGAACAATGGGCAAGTTCAAGCCAATGAAGGTCCGCCACTTTGGGGAGTTCTCGGGCGCACCATTGGCTCGTACGATGGCTACGAGTACTCGACGGCTTTCTCAGCGACTTCAGGTGTCTGGGACTACGACAATCTCAACTCGTTTCTTGGGCGTCCACGAGAATACATTCCGGGAACAAAGATGGACTTAGATGGAGTTTGGGTTGATCAGGATCGCGCAGACTTGATTTCTTACCTCCGGACACTCGATGAAAACCCGGTCGCATTGCCTTAACAACCAATCGAAATTGAGCGTAGGATACGTGTTGGTGAGGTCAGAAGCAGCCATCAGAAAGAGCTCGTTGGGCGTCTGCTTTGCGGACTTAGCCGCCATCCGCTACTCGTTGCATCGGTAGCGGGATTTGCGGTCGAAGCCCTTCAAATGCCCGACCGTCTGTTGGTTTGTCTTAGGCTTCCATAAAGTAACAGCGCCAGTACAGCGATAATGGCCAGTTCAAGGCTCCAATTCTTTCGGTAATAGCCAACTACGGCTTGCTTCTTATCCGAGGGTTTCAGGCCATATCCACTGAACGGCTTGACATCGCTGTGGACCTCAAACCACGCTCTTTCACTCTGCTCGCTCGTCCGCAGAGAACTTCGTCCTCGAAACTCAGCACGTCCCCAACCGTTTTCGTCGGGATTTTGGCACACAGCACAATACCATCCTTCTTGTTCTGCGGATTTTAGCAAGTTGTCGTATAGCTCCGGAGCCGAACTCTCACTTGCGAAGGTCACGCGGCTTGAGCCATCTGGACTAAACTTCCAAGTGACGTTTGACCTGTCATCCGGAAGTGAAAAGGGCGAGCCGCGCATGGCAACTTCAAGGTAGCCAGCGGCAAGTGGTCCGAAGGAAACAAAAAGCACGAGGCCAAGTGTTTTCATCGGCGGCAGTGGCGGCACTCTTCCCGCCTTGGCAAACGATTGGCCTACTGCAAGCCCAACCACAATTAGCACAATGAAGGCTAGAATACCCATCGCACCGAAAGAGAAAACCACTATCAGGCCGAACAAGTACGACCTCAATGACAGAAGAACAAAGAGGTTTACCCCTGCCGCGCCGCCCACCAAACTACCAACTACGTCAGGCGACCATCGGCCCTTATTATCTTTCACGAAGTACGCCAAATGCGGCCTCGAGCTATTTCATGCAGAGAGCCTATTTCACCTTCCTCCCGACGTGTCATGACACACATCAATCGTAGCATAAAAACAGTGTCCGCTTCGGGCTCAGACCCGTCATTCGAGAAATCGGCTTGAGGCGTAGCTTTACCCTCCCCGGGGTATACCCGGCCCCGCGTATACCCCGGGGAGGGAGGAAATCCCTATGTAACGTATTGTATACGTAGACGCCCTACGTAATGTAGCCCGCCTATGTATACGTTTATGGGGCCGGTCCCGCAAAATGCCTTACCTAACTAGGCGCAGCCCATGGCTGGGTTCCTGCGCACCGACGAATGTGTTGAGCCGCGCGGCGTTTTCTTCCGCCGCTCGCCGTACCGGATCATCAGCCAGATGCGCATACCGCATCGTGGTTTGAATCTGACTGTGACCTAGCAGCCGACCGACCATCTGGATTGGCATGCCCGACGACACGGCATTCGACGCATAGGTGTGGCGTAGGTCATGAATACGAACATCATTCAAACCGGCCCGCTTACGTATACGACGCCATGGTTTTTGCAGGTCGGTCGCGTAATGGCCGGGAACTGCCCCGGCTATAACGTAAGTGTTGTCAGGAAGCCGTGGCAGCGCGCTCAGAACCGCTCGGGCCGCTTGGGGCAGGGGAATCCGCCGCGCGCCTGTTTTGGTGTCTGGAAGCTCCATTCCGGCGTCTGTGATGAAGGACCATTGCAAGGTTTGGATTTCACCAAGGCGGCATCCAGTCAGGATCAGTAATCGGAAGGCAGCGACAACAAAGGGCGTCTCCGATCCATCCTGCTCCGAATCCGTCAGAGCCTGTCCGAGTCGTTGCAATTCGTCTGGGCTCAGAAACCGTTCTCGTTTCTCTTCGCGGTACTTCGGGACATGGCGACAGGGGTTTGATCCGTCAGGCCGCAAGCCCCAGATTTCCGCGAGATTGAACATCTTGGACAACACGCCCAATGTCCGATTGGCTTGATAGGGTTTGCCCCGAAACTTGTGGTGCAACTCGGCTATGTCTTTTCGTTCCACATCGACCACTTTAAAGCTGCCAATGGCCGGAACAATGAATAGGTCGATGGCCCTGCGGTATTCCCCTTGGGTGGACGGCTTGCAGCGCTCCTTGACGTGAGAGTCAAAGAACCGCTCACACAGGGCAGCGACCGTGGGCGCACGGCGATGCTGTGCAATCTCTTCGGCTGGGTTCTCGCCCTTGGCGACTTGGCCCATCAGTTCCTTGGCCAGTTTCCGCGCCTCGTCGACAGTGATCTTGCCATGTCGACCGATAGAAACGCGCCGTGTCCGTCCGCCTTTGCGATACTGAGCTTGATAGGTCTTGGCCCCGGAGGGCATAACGCGGACCCCAAACCCGGCTATCTGGCTGTCCCAGACAAAGTAATCTTTCGCCTCAACAGGCAGGGCTTCTACGGCACGTTTGGTCAGTTTGGGCATCCCTCATCCTTTCTCTGTCATCGCCCCGTGGAAGCATTGTGGAAGCAACTGGAAGCGGTTCATGGCGTAAGAGGTAGGAATGGAGGGTGGCGGTCGTCAATAATAAATAAACAATTACAATAAGATAGGGTGAGTCAGCGTTTTGGGGCGTAGTTGGTGCAGGTGGGTGTAAGCTATCTCATAACCTGAAGGTCGTAGGTTCAAATCCTACTCCCGCAACCAATACTTCCTAGTCAGATATCAAACACTTAGCCTTGCATAACGCAGGGCTTTCCGCGTTTAGGACATCCTTACCCGGTGCTACAACGGTGCTACGCCAGAGAGCATCCCCCAATCCTGTTTCTGGTATTGAAAGACAGACCTGTGCAGGTCGGCCAGTTCACACGCCCGACGCTCAGACAGGCTGTGCCGATCCATCACGTCCGACACGGCCCTTCGCTTAACGTCAGGCGTCAGTAGTTTTTTGTCGCGAGATCCTTGAGCGCCGCGTTGTCCAGCATGGCATCCGCCAGCATCCGTTTCAGACGGTTGTTTTCGTCTTCCAGCGCTCTCAGCTTGTTCGCATCCTAGGCATTCATACCGCCAAACTTGGCTTTGTTTTTGTAGAACGTCGCGTCGCTGATCCCGTATTTGCGGCACAGCTCCTGAGCCTTCACGCCCGCCTCGTATTCCTTGATCATTCCAATGATCTGCTCGTCGCTAAATCTGCGTTTCATAGCCCATCCTTTGCTTGGAGGGATTACTAACACCTCAATGGCCTGATTTCAGGGGGCTGGGTCACGGGGTGCAGCACAACCGGCGGTTCATTTGATGCCGAATTGATGATACCTTCGAGTGCGGCTTTGCGCGCTTCTTTCAAGCCTCAAGGAACTCCTTGGAGCAGCTGTAATACAAGCTCTGCGCTATGCCCTCACGGCAACACAGCTTTGCAATGCTGTCCTCGCCCTTCAGACCGTCCAGCACGATCCTGACCTTTTCTTCGGCAGAATACTGTTTGCGCATCGCACGGCGAATGTCTTTGACGACCTTCTCGCCGTGGCTCCGCTTGGTTCCGGGTTTCTGTCTCATCTCCACTCCTTGGTGGTTACGATGAACCAGAAACCCTCTCTTATCAAATCAACCTAAACTGTCCCATTAGCGCTGACGTCAGACAGGTAGTTCGGCAAGGCTCATGTGCCAGTGTGATTCGGTCAAACCCGGGATCATCGTGCGACCACCACCGTCGATGACCTGCCCCCCCTGCGACTGCGACCTCCTCAGTAGTGATTTGTGCAATCAATTTGCCATAAACTACGACATTGGCGCCATCGATCAGTTCTTCATTCAAACCGTCGAAAACGTTGACGTTGGTAATAACAATGGGCCCGGCAGGTTGATTCTACGCCCCCGCGATCGACGCCGCGAGGACACGAAAGAGGCAATCATGGTTCTACGCGATATGATGCTCACTCCATGTCGAACTTGTATATGGTGCCATCCTTCATGATCATGCCGAAATTCGCCTTCGCATCGCTGATCAGTTGCAGGTCCTCCAGCGGATTGCCGTTGACGAGGATCATGTCTGCATAGGCACCTTCCTCGATCACGCCGAGCGGCCCGAGCGGATAGGGCGTTAGCAGCCCCGACATCTTAAGCAATTCGGCGTTGTCGCAGGTGGCCATCTTCAGCGTCTCGTAGGGGGTAAACCACCGTTCCATCTTCGCCAGCACCGCGCCCTGACGTTTCGCAAGGTCCGCACTGAAGAGCGTGTCAGTACCGAAGGCAATCTTCAGGCCCAACTCCTTGGCGGTGCGGTAGACGAAATCGGTTCCGTCGGTGACGAACTTGTACTTGGCCTTCTGGAACTCGTTCAGGGCCGGTGCGTCTTCGTCATCGAGGAATGGCTGCATGCTGAGCCAGACATCGTTGTCCTTAAACATCTGCAGTGTTTCGCGAGTCGACATATGCGCGTGCTCAACACTGCGCGCGCCATTTTCGATGGAGTGTCGAACCGCTTCGTCATTGATCGCATGGGTGGTCACATAGGTGCCCCAGGCTTCTGTCGCCTCGACAGCAGCTTTGAATTCCTCATCGGTGAACTGGATGGTGTGGATCGGGTCGTAAGCCGAGGTGACACCGCCGCCCGCCATCAGCTTGATCTGGGTGGCACCCTGCATGAGGTTTTCGCGCGTGCGCTTGAGAACGTCCGGTACGCCGTCCGTGATGTAGAACATGTTGCCTCGCTCGAAGGAGTGCAATTCGCCGGCGCCCTGTGGCACATCTCGCGTCATGCGAAAATCCTGATGGCCCGCTGTGATCGACAGCGCGGGTCCCGAGGGAAACACACGAGGTCCGTCGATCAGACCCTCGTTCGTTGCCTTGGCGATGTCGAACATCGGTCCAGCAGTATCACGCACCGTGGTGAAGCCGCGGGCAAGCGCGTTGTTCTGCGCCCTGGCGGCCAGAAGGTTCCAGTACCCCTCGCCGGTCAGTGCCAATTGGGCGATGGTGGCCTCGGCAAAGATCCCGTGCCAGTGGTTGTCGATCAGGCCTGGGATGAGCGTATAACCCTCGGCATCGATCTCGAAAGCGCCTTCCGGTGTCGGGATGTCGCTGCCGATCTTCTGGATCAGCTGGCCAGAGACCAGCACGTCGGCTTCCGACAATTCCTCGTCGCAGCCATTGAATATCCGCGCGCCTCGAATAAGGACATTGTCGAATTTCATTCTGACGTTGGTGGTTTCAATTTCGCCGATTACGCCGGCTGGGACGACCGCATGGTTGGCGTCATGTGCCAGAACGCTGACCGGAGTTGCCGCGAGCGTGGTGCAGAGAAAATAGGTCAACATTTTGTTGGACATGATTGGTTTCCTCATTTTCAGATTTTGGACGAATTTCGTTGTGATTGCACTGGGTAGTTCAGGGGTGGAGTTGTGCCGCGCTGTGAAAATTGCAAATTGAGACGGGGGACCCTTACGGCCCATTTCTGCTCCGCGTAGAACTGTTTCGAGCGCCTGGAGGTGGGGCGGGTTTGAAGTAGGCAGGCAGCAATAAAGTGGACCGGCATCAGAAATTCAGCACCTTGTATCCGACCTGGACAGACCACTCAGCCGGTCTGTCACCGCCGAAGAGAATGCCAGGCTTGATGAACACTTGACCATCGCCGCCAAATGCCTTGCCTGTCAACATGCCTGCAGTCACCTGCAGGCTGCCAAAGGTCGCGTCTGTTTCCCAATCGTGGATGATTGCGGGATCGAATGTCAGGTAGAAACGCGGATTCTTCAGCTTGGGAACATAGTAGAAGTCGATCGTGGTCGTGTTTACATTCTGGCCTTGATCATTCCCGCCCTCCAATCCGAATGTTTGAACCCAGGCTGGGGCGAAAATTGCTCCGTTGTTGAGAAACCAAGCGTAGAAGGCCGAGGTTTCACCGGCAAATTGCCCATACCCGGCGGCTTCGGTTTCCGCTGTGTTCAGAAACAGTTCAAAAGTGAAAGCGGCCCCGTTTTTTTCGGTAAGGTGGAAAACGTCAATGTAGGTTACGCTTATGTCGCCCAATGTGAATTCAACCCCTGGCTCTCCGCCGTAGATGGGGTTTGCGTTGAACGGGCTGTCCGAGCCTGGGACGGTTATCCGGAACGCCCGTTTTCCACCCTCACCGAAAGGTTGCGTGTAGAAGGCCTCGAACAGGCCGGTGTTCAGGTCGGAATTGATCTGGTTGAACTGATACTGGAAGCCAAACTGCGTTGTCAGCAGTGTTGGATTGGTTCCGTTGTTGATCTCGCTGAGGTCTTCCTGAGCAGAAACAGATTGATTGATCGCGGCAGTAAAGACAGCCGAGATAGCGCCAACTCTGAGCAGTCTTGACATTAGCATCCGGTCCTCTGTCCGGCCCGAAGATTTGCATTCCGCGTAACCCACTTAATTATTCTCCATCTGATGCCGCCGAACTGCCCTGATTATCTTTCGTCTGCCGATGACAATCAGAAGTGAGATACGCCCGAAATTCTATTTTCAGCTCATTCAAAATCTGTTCATATTCTGCCGCGCGAGGCGGAAGATTTTTCCAGCGTATTATGGCTTGTTCGGCTATTTCCATCTCTTCACAGATTGACCGGAATACTGGGTCCTCACGAAACTGAACAAAGATCCGCTCACCTTGCTCGGGGTACCTGTCAATCAAATTTTCCAGAAAAGCGTCCATTATCCGTTGTGCTCCTGCCGGACCACAGCATCAAAAGGCGTGGATTAGAACGTTGTTACATGTTGTATACATGCAGTTCGCAGGCCAAAAAAAAGTATGGCCAGGTGGCTTGTTACTTCTATTTTCTTTTCTTAAGGGTTCTATGGACCAGTGAGGACAAAAGTGACCAGCAGTCATTGGCCGACACGTTTGGAGATGTCCGAAGAGGACATACGTCGACAACTCGAACGAATACTTGACTATAGTGGACTGCAGTCCAGTGCCCGGCGTCGCGAGATGCTGGCACACATTGTCGAGGAAGCCTTGGCGGGTCGCGAGAACGAACTGAAGGCGACCACTATCGCAATCGCGGTCTTCGGGCGTGGGTCTGATTTTGATCAGCAAGCCGACCCGGTCGTGCGGCTCGAAGCCCGAAAGCTGCGCAGGGATCTCGACAACTACTATGTCGGGCGAGGTAGCAATGACCCGATCCGCATTAGTATTCCAAAAGGTCATTACATTCCGAAATTTTCCGCACGAGAACAGATTGTGCCCGAGGCAGTTCATCCCAGGGCGACTGAGGTTGTCGACCACGAGCAAGTGTCGAAGCCTAATACAAGGTTCTACACGGGACTGGCTTTGCTGGTGGTCATGTGCCTAGTCATTTTGGCCGGATTTGGTTTCTGGTACGAGAGACCTGATAGCCCTGTACCAGCAATAGCCGAGAGGCCCGACAAAAAAGTTTCCATTCTAGTTGAGGATTTTGAAGTTCGAACGGACGACGCTCTTGTTTCGCTTGTCGCCTCGGGCCTGACCAATGAGCTTGCTGCGGATTTGATCAAGTTTCCGGATCTTGCAGTGCATATTGCATCTGCTCAAGTCGCGCAGGGCTCGGGGACCACGTCGTTCGAAATCCATCAGCCAACCGCTGAGTTTACAGTGACCGGCGACGTTTGGCGCGATGGCGGCGAGTTACTTATCCGAACCAACCTTGTGCGGCGGGATGATTTCGAAGTCTTATGGAGCGAGCGCTATGCCGAGGGCACCAATGGCCAGAGCATAACCGAAATTCAGGACACGATTTCTGCGCAGATCGCTTCGACAATAGGGCAGCAATACGGATATGCGCTCCGCGATGTTCGCACTGACAGACTTGTGGATCGAAACGACCCAACACTGCGAGGGTTTGCGTGTGTCGCGAGTGCACAGATTTACCGCAGAACATACCATCGAGATCAATATCAGGCTGCGCGGGATTGTCTGGAAGCGACCGTTCGCGAGGACCCGGAATACGTTCGCGCATGGGCAATGCTGGCCTACCTGCGCAATGATGCTGCCCGGTTCGGTCATGAGAAAGTGCTTTCAAGGGACGCGGCCTTTGCCCTTGCCAAAGAGGCAGCGGCACGCGCTATCGACTTGGATCCCCAAGATACAGACGCGCTTCAGGCGATGTCCCATGTTGAGCAATATGCGGGTGATATGGAGCGCTCGATCGAGTTTGCACAAAGGGCCGTGGAAGTTAACCCCAACGATCCAGCCGCACTGGCCAATCTAGCGATCCGCTATGGTATAGCAGGTCGCTTCGACGAGGGAGTTCCAATTATGCATCGCGCGATAGACCGCTCTGTTGCGCCACCGCCGTTCTACTTTCACTTGCTGGCCGCGGACCATCTGCTTAGAGAGGAATGGGAGGAACTGGCCATAGATGCGGAACACGCCTCCACTGACGGCTGGTCCTTTGGCCAGGCTTTGCTTGCCATCGCTCACAGCAAACTCTCAAATGAAACAGCCGCACGAGTTGCTCTCAATAGACTGGCTGAGCTCGACCCGCTTCTCTACGAGGACCCCAAAGCATGGCTGGAATCGCATAGTATGAACACGGTTCTTGTCGAAGCCGTTACCAAGGGTTTGTCAGAAGCGCACACTTTTGTTGACGAATGAAAGCCGGGCGTAAAGCTCTTCGGATCTCAGTGGCAGACTCCGAGCTGCTTTTCTGCTGCAGATTTGTACCCTAGCCCATCGTGCCTTGAAGCAAACGTAGATTCTCCGTGCTGAGCTTGGATGTGCGGTCGCTACGACGCCAAAGTGCATACACAAGGTAGCATCTCTCTGATGGTTGCATCAAAGCTGAAAGACTGCCGACAGGAAGAACGCGATGGCCGTTCGAACAGTCAATACTATGACAGAAGTTGCCACCGCATAGTTTGCGCGGAACGGACCTTAGCGCAGACCGCAGCGAATGACAGCCTTCTGCCCAAATTGGTCAAGCGTCTAAAGCAGGGAATCTGTGCCTCCAGAAATCTACTTCAAATTGGTTTGTTAGGGATGTGCCTAATTGATGTTCGATAAAGGTCAAATCCTACTCCCGCAACCAGGTCGAATAATCTCAACACTGGCCGTTCAGACTACAATTGATCCACCCGATCAATTGCTTAACGTCCTCATCTCGTCAGCCTCATAAACCGAAAGTCAGTGGCTCAATTCCTACTCCCGAAACCAAAGTCATACTGTGTGATTACAAATATTTACAAACCGTATCGGGGCGGCGTTTTGCATTGGAGCTTTGGCGCTGGAAGCACCGTGGAAGCAATAGGGGTTAGAAAACTGCGCAACTGGCCCCCAACAGTATTTTGCGTCACCTCGGTACAAGGTCCTCAAGTTCAGGCATCAGAACAACGCTTTCCTGTTCGTTCGGGTCCGTGCGTGCGATAACTGCAAATGCGGGTTCATTCCCATCGTTGAACGGAAGGTGCGGAGTGTTTGCCGGTATATAGATCAGGTCTCCTGCTTGCGTTTCCATAACGTGTTCCAGCCTGTCGCCCCAATACATCTTCGCAGACCCGGAAATCACATAAATCGCGGTTTCATGTGTCTCATGTTTATGCGCCCTGGCGCGCCCTCCGGGCGGGACCGTAAGCAGATGCATGCAGATAGCTTGGCTTCCTACCGTCTGTCTGGCGATGCCTTCGAAGTAATCGAACCCCTGTTTCCCGGAATAGATTTCGCCGGGGCGCAGTTTCACACAATCCGCCATTTAGGTATTCCTTCCTAAGACTTGAGCGAGATAATGATACGCCAGCTTCGCTACGAAACGTAGGGAAATCACAGGCGGGTTGCGGGTAGAGAAACTTGAGAGCCAAAAAAACGAACCGCATGCCGGGTGATACGGCCTGAGATACATAAGGACAAATAAAGCCATGTTTGCGGACTTTACTCATACCAAACTGTGCACGTAGCCATGACAGGTCCGCACCTCGAACAACCCCCTCCAAAATCATCCCTGTTGGGCGGCCACATGGCGTGTTGCCAGTGAAGAACCTCGGAAAGATTGCATTATCTCGGGTCAGAAAAAGGGTCCGGAGGGGTGTTCAATCGCAGATGCCGTATGAATGCCCGTGCAATCCTTGGAACCGGTTTTTGATCCGAAACCACAAAATGGCCTCGATACCGCATTGGAGATTCAAATCGGACAAATGTTAGGTCGGGAGATCGGTAATGGTAGACGGGAAAGGGATTGATAACAGACAGCCCCAGTCCTTCGCGCGCCATGTCGGCTGCGGCAAATGAGGTTGAAACTTCGGCAACGATCCTCGGTTTGGCACGCACCTGATGAAGCAACCGGTCCAGTTGCCCGCGCCGCCCGTGTCGATATGTCAGTGCGATCAACTCTTGCTCATGCAAGTCTGAAGGCGTCAGAACGGTGCGTTCAGACAGAGGATGTTCAGGGCGCATGACGCAAACGGCTGGTGACTCGCGAAATGGAATAAGTTTGATGCCAGCGCGGCTTTGTTCAATCCCGGTCACGGCAAGATCAAATCGATTCTCAAGCACACCTAGCGTGACCATATCTGATGTTGTCACCTCAAGGTTTACGAAAAAACCGGGATTCCCGCGAATGAAACTGGCGATGAGGGAAACGATGTATCGATGAGCGTAGCTGGGTGGTGCAACGAGACGCAGTGTTTCTTGCACTGTTTCGCCCGGGCCATCGATCCTGTCCAAAGCCTCGAACAAAGGATCCAATCGCATATTCAGCCTTACGGCTTCTTGCGTCGGTCGCAATCTGCCTGCATCCCGTTCGAACAGTGTTCTACCCAACCGATCCTCCAGGCTGCTGACCGAGCGACTGACCGCAGACTGAGACAAGCCGAGCTGTCGTGCGGCGGCTGCTGTTGTTCCAGACTGCATGAGCGCACGGAGCGCCTGGTATTCCGGCAAAGAATGCCAGTTGCGAGGTTTCTTCATTGCTGGGCGCCCGCATGATTCCGACTAGCTCTATGAGTAAAACTCATCAAGATTTTTTACAATTATGATGATTACGTCTGTTAGCGTGTGTCGAAATGACACTAACCTGGGTAAAGTGAGTTTGAGCACCTCCCCTCTTATCTTTGATGGGCACAATGATGTTCTGTCAAAACTGGCCTCGTCAGGTGGTCTGCCCGAAGCGGGCCGTTTCCTGACCGGGCTCGAAGGTGCGATTGACTCTGTTAAATCCAAGGCCGGTGGATTTGGCGGAGGCTTCTTTGCCGTTTGGGTGCCTTCGCCTATCGATGCCGATGCAAAAATGGAAGAAATGGTCCAGCCCAGCTATGACCTGCCGCTTCCCAATCATATTGACGCTGAAGATGCTCTGCCTTCAGCGCTGGGGCAGATTGCGATCCTGCTGGAACTGGAACGTTTGGGGGCGTTGAAAGTGGTTCGATCGGTTTCGGATATCCGGAACAGCATGGCGCAAGGCCAGATGGCGGCCATTTTTCACATTGAGGGCGCCGAGGCGATTGATACCGATCTGCATTCGCTTGACGTGTTTCATGCAGCGGGGTTGCGATCGCTTGGGCCAGTGTGGAGCCGACCCAACATTTTCGGCCATGGTGTGCCGTTTAGATATCCATCGGGGCCGGATACTGGCCCTGGATTGACAGATCATGGACTGCGGCTTGTGCAGCGTTGCAACGCGCTGGGTATCATGCTGGATTTGTCGCATCTCAATGAAAAAGGTTTCTGGGATGTAGCGCGGTATTCGGATGCGCCTTTGGTCGCAACGCATTCGAATGCCCATACCATCTGTCCGCACGCGCGAAATCTGACCGATGACCAGCTTCGCACCATCGCGGAAAGCGACGGGATGGTCGGCTTGAATTTTGCCACAGCGTTTCTGCGCGAGGATGGTCGGATGCTGTCCGATGTGCCGTTGACACAGGTTCTGAAGCACCTTGACCACCTGATCGGCATATTGGGTGAAGACCGGGTCGGGCTTGGGTCCGATTATGACGGGGCAGTCGTGCCGGACGACGTGAAGGACGTCTCGATGCTGCCTCGAATGAGGGATGCCATGGTGACCCATGGATACGGCGAAGAGCTCATCAAGAAGCTCTGCCACGAAAACTGGTTGCGTGTTCTTGAGAAGACCTGGGGATCGTAACCGTTAGTGAAGACTTGATGACAGAGAGGACAAAATGAACGCATTTAACAGATTGCTTACCGGTGCGGCGCTGGGATTGGCGCTGGCCGTGACCTCGACTTCGGCAATGGCCGAAACGCCGCCGAACATGCTGGTTATTGCGCATCGTATCGACGATATCACGACGCTGGATCCGGCCGAAAGCTTTGAGTTTGCGGGTTCGGATGTCAGCCGGAATGTCTATCAGAAGCTGGTGAACTTCGACCCGCTCAATCTGGATGCCGGCTATCAGCCCGACATCGCTGAAAGTTGGGATGTGTCTGAAGACGGCAAATCGATTACCTTCAATATCAGGGAAGGACTGACCTTTCATTCCGGGAATCCGGTGACGGCCGAAGATGTTGAATTTTCACTGCGTCGTGCGATCATTCTAAACAAGACCCCGGCATTTATCCTGACCCAGTTTGGGTTCACGCCGGAAAATGTCGAACAAACGATTGTCGCGGATGGCAACACTCTGACAATCACAACGGACAAACCCTATGCGACATCCTTCGTTCTGAACTGTCTGACCGCTACCATCGGCGGCATTGTTGATAAGAAGACGGTGATGGAACACGACAAGGATGGCGATCTGGGCAACGAATGGCTCAAGACCAATACTGCTGGATCTGGTGCTTATAGCCTGGTCAGTTGGAAGCCCAATGAAAGCGTAACACTGAAGTCGAACCCCGATTTCTACTTGGGCGCTCCGGCCATGGAGCGTGTGGTTGTCCGCCACGTTCAGGAAAGCGCCAGCCAGCGCCTGTTGCTGGAACGTGGTGATATCGATGTCGCGCGCAACCTGAACCCAGAAGATGTTGCCGGCGCTTCATCTGTTGCCGGCGTAAAGATCGCAGACGAGCTTAAGGGCCGCCTGATGTATGTTTCGCTGAGCCAGAAACACCCCGAGCTTAGCAAGCCTCAGGTTCGGCAGGCGTTCAAATATCTGGTTGACTATGAAGGGATGCGTGACAGCTTCCTGAAGGGGCAATACACGATCCACCAAAATTTCCTGCCCCAAACCTATCTCGGTGCCTCTGACGAAACGCCGTTTAGCTTTGATGTGGAAAAAGCCAAGGCCCTGCTGGATGAAGCAGGTGTAAGCGGGCTTGAGATTGAAGTTGGTGTACGTGAAGCGCAGGAACGGATTGAAATTGCCCAGTCGCTGCAGAATGCGCTGAGTCAGGTTGGCATCACGATGAACATCACCGTGGGAACCGCCAAACAAATTCTGGCGCGGTATCGTGCGCGGGAACTGGATGTTTATCTTGGCGCATGGGGGCCGGACTATCCCGACCCGCAGACGAACGCAGGTACCTTTGCCTATAACCCGGATAACTCGGACGAAGCCAATGCCACAGGATTGCTGGCATGGCGGAATTCTTGGGATACCGGCGGGCTGACCGACAAAACGGACGCGGCTGTTGTCGAAAACGACACCGCGAAACGCGCTGACATGTACAAGGAAATCCAGGCCGAGTTCCGCGAGACTTCGCCGTTTGTCATCATGTTCCAGCAGATCGAGCAATCGGCCCTGCGTGAAAACGTGACGAATTTCTCAACCGGTCAGGCGATAACTTCGGCGTCGTATTGGCAGGTGACCAAGTAAATGGCACTGGCCGAAAGACCAACTGAGGGGCGCCGCTCGGCGCCTCTTATCCATTGGATCAAGAGTATCCTGAAAACTATTGGCACCATCGCAATTACAATGCTGGGTCTGCTTTTCGTGACCTTCATTATCGGTCGCGTGATGCCGATCGACCCGGTGCTGGCGATCGTAGGCGAACGCGCATCGCAATCGACTTATGATGCGGTCTATCAACAGCTTGGCCTTGATAAACCGCTGCTGGTTCAGTTTGGATATTACCTTTGGGATGTTTTGCACGGCGATTTTGGCGATTCACTTCTGAATGCGCGCCCGGTTTCTCAGGATATTGCCCGCGTCTTCCCTGCTACGCTGGAATTGGCGACATTGGGTGTTTTGATTGGCATATTTCTGGGTGTTCCGCTTGGTGTGATCGCCGCAGTCAAGCGCGGATCGTGGATCGATCAGATCGCCCGTGTGGTCGCGCTTGTCGGGTATTCAATGCCAATATTCTGGCTGGGGCTCATGGGGCTTTTGGTCTTTTATGGGATACTTGGCTGGGTCGGTGGCCCGGGCCGCCTGGATATCTTCTATGAAGACCTTGTTCCCACGCGAACAGGGTTGATCTTGCTTGACAGTGCCTTGGCCCAGGATTGGGATGTTTTCCGGAATGCGTTGTCCCATATCATCCTGCCCGCGGCTTTGCTGGGGTACTACTCGCTTGCCTACATTAGCCGGATGACCCGATCCTTCATGCTGGAACAGTTGTCAGCCGAGTATGTCATCACTGCCCGCGTCAAAGGGCTGTCTGAAAGGCAGGTTATCTGGCGCCACGCCTTCAAGAATATCCGAGTGCAGCTGATCACAGTGATCGCACTGAGCTATGCCAACTTGTTAGAAGGATCAGTTCTGACCGAGATCATCTTTAGCTGGCCGGGGATCGGCAGCTATATCACGACGGCTTTGCTGAGCGCCGATATGAATGCCGTTCTTGGAGGAACCGTTGTGGTCGGGCTGATCTTTATCTGCCTGAACATATTCTCGGATCTTCTTTACCGTTTCTTTGATCCGAGGTCGAAATGAGCGACATGACCTTGCGCCAGTGGCTGCTGACCGACGAGCCGACTTCGCGCCGCCATGCCAGATTGGCCAGCTTCTACAAAGGCTGGCTGACTTTGCGATCAAACTCGATGGCAATGGTCGGGTTTGCGATCCTTGTAATCCTTGTTCTGACAGCGGTCTTTGCGCCTTTTCTCGCGCCGCATGATCCCTTTGTTCAGAGCCTGTCCAGCCGTCTTCTTCCCATCGGGGCTGAAGGCCACTTGCTGGGAACCGACAGCCTGGGGCGGGATATTCTGTCACGCCTGATCTATGGGGCCCGAATTACACTGTACATCGTGGCGCTGGTGGCGCTCATCGCACCGATTGCGGGGCTTCTGGTCGGGACGGTTGCGGGATATGTGGGGGGATGGACGGATGTGATCCTCATGCGCATCACGGATATTTTCCTCGCTTTTCCACGACTTGTTCTGGCGTTGGCGTTTGTCGCTGCGCTTGGGGCAGGGATTGAAAACGCGGTTCTGGCAATCTCGCTCACGGCATGGCCGCCCTATGCGCGTATGGCGCGTGCAGAAACCCTGACCATCCGGTCAACCGACTATATCAACGCGATCCGCCTTCAGGGTGCCGGGCCGCTGCGCATCATCACCCGGCATATCTGGCCACTGTGCATCTCATCTTTGATCGTGCGGGTCACGCTGGATATGGCCGGAATCATCCTGGCCGCCGCCGGCCTTGGTTTTCTGGGGTTGGGGGCACAACCTCCAAGTCCGGAATGGGGTGCCATGATATCCGAGGGTCGACGTTTCATCCTTGATCACTGGTGGGTGGCAACGGTGCCGGGGCTAGCAATTTTCACGGTTTCGCTGGCCTTCAACCTGTTGGGTGACGGCCTGCGGGACGCGCTTGATCCAAAGGACGGTGGCCAATGAACTTACTCGACATCGAAGATCTGTGGGTTCGTTTCCCAACCCGTCAGGGCGTGTTTGACGCCGTGCGGGGCGTGTCGTTTTCGCTGGGGCGCGAGCGTCTGGGGATCGTCGGCGAAAGCGGCTCGGGCAAGTCGATGACGGGACGGGCCATTCTGCGCCTGATCCGAAATCCGGGTATCGTCGAGGCCAAACACATCAATCTGGAAGGCCGAGACCTGATGAAGCTCAGCGAGCGCGAGATGCGTGAGGTGCGAGGCAAGCAGATCTCGATGGTGATGCAGGACCCCAAGTTTTCTCTGAACCCGGTGGTCACGGTTGGCGAGCAACTTATGGAGGCATACCTCCAGCACAATTCCGGCTCTAAGGCCCACGCGAAAAAGATGGCTATCGAGATGTTGGATAACGTCTCAATCCGTGATCCTGAGCGGGTGATGCGAGCATACCCGCATGAGGTGTCTGGGGGTATGGGGCAGCGCATTATGATTGCGATGATGTTGATCCCCAATCCCAAGATTCTGATTGCCGACGAACCAACTTCGGCGCTTGATGTCAGTGTTCAGCGGCAGGTGCTGAACATCATGGATGGATTGGTCAAGGAACGGGGGATGGGCCTGATATTCATCAGCCACGACCTGAATCTGGTATCTGAGTTCTGTGACCGTGTCCTCATCATGTATTCTGGTCGGATCGTCGAGGTTTGCGAGGCTGACAAGCTGCATCAGGCCCAACATCCCTATACCCAGGGCTTGCTAAACTCGCTGCCGCGCCTTGATGAAAAATGCACCCACCTGAGTGTTCTCACACGCGATCCGTCTTGGTCCGAAGCCCCGAGCGTGAGGGGCTGAAATGAAGGCACTGGAAATCAACCATCTGAATGTCTGGTTTGGTCACGCGCACGACCGGGTCGATGCGGTGAAAGACGCAAACCTTGAAGTCGCGCAGGGCGAGAGTTTTGGCCTTGTTGGCGAAAGCGGTTCCGGCAAGTCGACAATTCTGAGGGCAATAACGGGGCTTGCACCGCAATGGTCGGGCACAATTCGCGTAGAAGGTCAGGCTATATCCGGGTCCCGGCGGGATCGGTCATTCTTTCGGACCGTCCAGATGGTGTTTCAGGACCCCTACGCGTCTCTGCATCCGCGGCACACTGTTGATCAGGTTCTCAGTGAAACAATTCATCTGCATGGGTTTGGAGATATCGATAAACGCGTGAGCGATTTGCTCAACGACGTCGGACTTGGGCGAAGATTCCGGTTTCGGTATCCACACCAGCTTTCCGGTGGTCAACGACAACGCGTGGCAATCGCAAGGGCCTTGGCAGGTGAGCCGGACATTTTGCTTTTGGACGAACCCACGTCGGCTTTGGATGTCAGCGTTCAGGCCGAGGTGCTCAACCTGCTGACTGACCTGCGCAAACAGCGCGGATTGACCTATCTGATGGTATCTCATGATCTTCCGGTTATCGCACATATGTGCGAGCAATTGGCAGTTATGAGAAATGGTGAAATTGTTGAGGTTATGTCCTCGGAAACTCTGCGTTTGGGGAACCCAAGCCACGAGTATTCCAAGCAATTGTTGACCGCCTCTGTTGCCCCAAACCAGTAGCGACTTCGTTAGAAGCGGGATTTATCCTTCGTATGATCAGTTCGGGTGACGCACGACAGCGGCCTTTAGCATTTCCTGTGTGAACGCATCCTGTGATTAATAAGGACCGTGTTGGCGGTACAGCGATCGAGATATTGGAAAAGGCTACAAATTGTGCAACCGTGAAGTATGCAAGGAATGCAATATAAATTCTGGCAACGAGGTCACTGATGAAAAGCAAGGTGCAATACTTGGCGATAGCGTTTGCGTTACTGATCGCACCGCCTATTTCAGCCCAGCAATCTGACTGGTCTTTTGCGGGCACCGCTTATCTGTTCATGGCCGAAACGGATATTTCCCTTAGAACACCAAGTGGAACAATCGACGGCACGTTGAGTTTTTCAGACGCTCTCGAAAACCTGGACTTTGCGTTTATGGGCGGCATTTCCGCGTCTAACGGGCGCTGGTTGTTGCTTGCTGACTATAACTACACCGATTTGACGTTCAGTAATTCAACTCCCGGCCCAGCGTTTTCGAGTTTGGACACCTCCGCCACCACGCAATTTCTCAGCGGCTATGTCGGATACCGTGTTTATGAGACACCCGCGATCAGCGTGGCCCTTGCCGGCGGGTTCAGGTGGTTCAGCACGGAAACCACATTCCGATTGCAACCGGGGATCGTCGCCGGGCGAAGTGTGACGATCGACGACAACTGGACTGATCCGGTCGTCGCTGCCCGCGCACGAGTTCGGATTTCTGACAAATGGTCAGGGACCGGATTTGTGGATTACGGTGGATTTCGGAGCGGTAGCGAAACCTGGCAAGTTCTGCTGACCGCGGATTATGAAATCAATGACAGATGGCTGATCCGGGGCGGCTACCGCTATATCTCCTTTGATCATGAGATCAACGGCAATGATTTCAGGTTTGACCAGTCAGGCCCGTTGCTGGGGGCAACATACAGGTTCTGAAAACGACGTCGGGCGCATCCTTTGATACTAACCTGTTACGTGTTGCGGGTTGGACGATGACTTGGGGAAACGGATGGCGCTCGGATGGTGCCTGGCCATTGCGGGTCGTGTTGACCAATTCTATGGGCCTGTCACGGAATTGTGCTGACCCTTTTACTTGGTATTTTGCCAAAATGGCGTGACATCATGGCATCAAAACCAACTCCGCAATTTCGCGCTTAAGCGGTGCGTGTAGCATTGCCGTTCGAATGTCAAAAAAGTGTTCGACAGCGGTGTTCCGTTGGCACCTGTGTGGAATAACCCCGTCAAATTAGTAGCCCAATAAGTGCGCGAGTTTTACCCGATCAACTTTGGATCTGTGGCGCTTGTCCATTGGCATCTTCCTCACGTGGGTCACTTTGGCAATGCCAAGATCCTTCGCCAGCCTGACCCAGTTTGACAACTGATGCGCGTCACCTTCAATGCATAAAGTGGAACTTCCATTTAGGCTCATGAGCGCGCAGTGCGTCACGCTCGGCCATTGTCGGGCAGCTATTTCGATGGCGAATGGAAAAGTGCGGCCAGCTGAGGTTGCCACATCGCTCGCTACTCTACCCCACAACCACAAACGACCTAGATCATCCAACCGCCCAGCGTCGCCGGTTCGATGCCAGATCGTAGTGTCGTCCTTGATCTTATTTTCCTTGGAGTGTGCGGGATCAAGATAGCCATCATTTACATGATCGCCCGCCACCTGAATTTCATCCTCTCGAATTCGGAGTTTGATTTGCGAAACCGGACACCCAACAAGTAGCCCCTTGCCCGCTGCCATTTCGCGTTGGTCGGTTTCGGAGATGTCACGCGCATCAAGATGCGCAATCGGTTCAGCTTCGGTTGACCCGTAGACGCAGATCACCTCCAGGTCGAAATGGGCAAGAAGCCTTTCGACCAGGTCAGGGAACACCGGACCGCCGCCAGTGAAAACTGTGTGTAGGGAACCGATATCTGTACACTGTGTCAGTTTTTCGCATAATGACGGAGGGATCAGAAGCCGGGTAACGTGTTGCTTCGATATCCAAACCGCCAACTGTTCGGGAGAAAGCCGCTCCAGTTTGCTCATCTTCCAGTTCGGCAGAACAGTCGTGCGCCCGGCCGCAAGGTTTATCAGGGTGAACACCGGGAACGCTACCAGATCCCGCTCTGCTTCATTACTGTCAAGAAGCGGTGCGATGGCATCATGTTGTGCCATCAGAAACGCATGGCTGCGGGGGATGGCCTTGGGCTGACCTGTTGTCCCGGACGTAAAGGAAATGAGCGCCGTGTCACTGTCTTTTACAACAGCTTTCCTCAGGTCGCCCTTGGCATTGCCAGGTAGCAAAAGCCGCATTTTAATAAGTTCGGGCACAACAAACCCGAGCAGCGCAAAGGAACCCGATGCGCAAAAGGCCTTGGGTCGGGTCGCTCTCGCTGCATGACGCAGCCCAGCGAGTCCCATAGCTGGTTCAGGCAAAACCACCGTTGCCCCCAATGACCACAAGGCCGCAAGACTAGCGTATAAATCAGCATTGACCGGCATCGCCAACAAAACGCGATCGCCATGGCCAAGCCCCTTACGTCCCCACTTTCCGGCCAATTGCTGCGCGCGTAACTGCAACTCTCGAAAGGTGACCTCGCGACCGTTGCTCTCTACGATGGCCGTTCGGTCTGGAAATCGGTCGACGGCAACGGCAAAATGATCCAACAGATTAATCATCCAGGCGCAACCCGAACAGGTTATACCGCCGGAATACCTTAGCCCCTTCGACAACGCTGCGGTCGGCGGATTTGTTATCATCATGTATCAGCGCGTGGATGGCTGTTTTAAAACCAAGATTTAGTGCCGATCTATGGAAATGACTGGCCAAATGACGACCTGCGCCGCGCTCAAGGCTTGCATACGTCTTTAAGACGGCCGCAGTTGGATTTGGGCCTTCTGCATAGTTAGGGATCCCAAACAGGAAACCTGCCAACGAGCCGTCCGGACGGCGAGCAAAGAAGATAAGCTCGCGCGTCAGAAGCGGAATGACGGGCATGTACATTGCAAGAAAATCACTCTCAGAAATAGGTTTATAGAAGGCGTTTTTGGAAAAAGCCTCAACTGACAGTTGGTACACTTGCCGGAACAATCCTTCAGGGTTGGTTCCGTCCCAGGGTTCGACATCAAACGCGTCGGTTGCAGAAAGAGGCGACCTGGACGTTTGTACCAAAGACACGCGCGCCGAGAAATACTTGCTGATGGTCGCAAATCCTGCCGCCCGAAACACATCGGGCTCATGTGGCTTGTTCGTCGGCTCCATTAAAAAAGGCGCTGAACCGTCGCTGTCGGATACGAACCGATAGCTATGCCATGTGTCACCAGACATCGGCCCAATGATCCGATCAATCCCAGCCCGCCGGACACGCGCAACCGCCGTTTTCAAAGCCTCCAAACCGGCCTCTGGGGTCTGGCACGAAAAGTCGCCGATTGTTGCAGCGGGAACATCGTCCCAATCGGGGCCTTGCAGATAAACAGACAGTTTGGCGCCATCAGTCTGAATGGTTTCTTTCGTCATGATACAACTCCTGAGACCATCCCACCGCCAACGGCCCCTGCTATGGACCAGAAATAATAGGCAAGCGGTGGAAACAGTGCCAACAGCGTGAGCCTGAAAACACGATTCTTTTGGAGCAAATGTGGAAGCAATAGGGGCACAATCGCCATTGTTGCGAGTGATACAAGTGCGAGTGCAGTCAGGGGTTCGGCCCAATTCGATTGGTCAGAATTCAGGGAAACCACCCAGGACCGGATGAAGAACAGGAGGGCGGCAGCAAACGGTATCGCAATTGGCGCGGGGCGCAACGCCACTGCAATGAGCCCCATGGCCAACCCCATCGCACTCAGCCCAAAAAAGGATATCGCATCCCATCCCGCTGCATGCCCGGCCGCAAGCCAACCGAAGCCCAACAGGCCCAGGGCGGCAACAACATCCAGATCGGGGTACTTACTGTCACACGGAGAGGCGGTGCGCGCCCAGCCGTGCGCGGCGAGAACCATGATCGGCAGCACTGTATTCTGGAGTTTTGCGGCTGCCAGTAACAGAAAGACCGCAACAACATAGACGCGGGTCGTATGTTTGGTCAGGCCCAGTTTGGTTCCCACGACACCGAAACTGGCAAGGGAGGCAAGAAACAAAACGGCCAACAACGCCAGCTCTGCCAAAGAGCTATGATAGTGACTTTTCAGAAAAATCAGCAAACCAAGCGGCAGGAACAGGTTGTCAAACCCTCGCCAGCTTTGCGCCTCGACCAATGTGCCAAAGGCTGCAACCATAAGGCACAGCATCATGATGTTCGAGGGAGGGAGTTTCGACAAGAACAGGAAACAGATGATCGCAACCAATAGCGTTATGACAAAAAACACCACTGACCCTTCCAAACTCTTGTCGCCATCTTCGACCACGTAACGTTTGGTCCCGTAAGTGGTCCCGGCCAGCGCAGCTGCGGCATCAGCCAGTGTCAAAACAGCGATTGGAAGCAGGTAGTACAGAGCGTTTTCCCCGGCCAGCAAAAAGCAAAACCCAACGGACAAAGCCAAAAGGAAATCTCCGTATGAGGTGCGCTCGACGCTGTGTAGGGCCGCGCCTAAACCTTTCGAGAACCGGGGCAATCGCAGGATCAGCATGACGAACAACGTTATCCCGATCAGCATGTAAACCGGCCAACGATCCGGAAACACCCAAGGTAGAACCAGGGTAAAGAGCCCAGTTCCAACATGCATCAGCTTGCGTTGTACTTCAGCGTTCAAGCCGACCTTTTGCGCCAACCGTCGGACAACTGCCATCAATCCCAACAGGACCAGAATAGACGTCAAGGCCAGCAGAATCTGTGCCGGAACACTCACACAAGCACCTCTTCCACGACAAAGTCCGAGTAGAAAAAGGCCATGTCGCGTGCCTTCAGTCGATCCTCGATCGCGTGATGTGATTCTATTTTTCCCTTATGTACGACGGGCACGCGGCGGGGCGCCATCATGTTCCAATACACAAGGCGGGCCTTGGGCGCGGCAGCGGACAGGATAGACCCGTAAACCTGTTCAAACACTTCGGGTGACATATATTCGAAGATATCCGACAGGTTGAAACCATTGGCCTTTTCGCCAGTCGAGACGAAGGCCTCCAACGACCCCGGACGGATATCCAGGCGGTCCAGGCGGGCGCGGATCGTATCAAAATGCTCGGGTCTCCAGGCCATTGGGAGCGCGTCGCCATGCGTTCCCTTCAGAATCCAGTGCAAATATGAATTTCGCGATGGGTCGGTATCAACACCTGCGTGGCGAATTCGACGAGCTACATGCTGGGCGGGGCTGCCCTCGACGTGATCAAAGAATGCCTTGTCGCGACCCATGCGCCCCATCACAAAACGCGAGAAGAACACATTCAGCAGCAGCCGCCATCTGAAGGTATCAAAGCGCGTGTCAAAGAAAACTTCGCGCGCTTCGGGTGTTCGGGGCGTAAAGACATCATCAATCGTGCGTCGGGAATGAACAAGCGGCAAAAGCCGGGTGCGGAAGATGCGAAAATACCGCTCAAACTTGCCGACCCCGCCTATCCCGTGGTGCTCGACATCCGGGACAAGACCGGTCCAAAAGGCACGTGTTTCAGTGTCGGTTTCCCGCAGGGCCTGCGATAGCAATGCAGCGCGCCTGTTGCTGGCGCGTGACCCGGTCAGTTCCAGAAACTCGGGGTGTGTCAAGTTCCGGAAGGCGCCGATCCGTAGCTTCAGGCAGGCGATCTGTGCCGGTGACAGATCAACTACCACAACTTTCGACGGGTTCAGCGTTAGCATAGCCAGTGCATTATCCCCGGCCGAACATATGGAAACCAGCGTGCCCCCAGCGCAATCGCCCAGCGCCTCGGTCAGAACGTCTGCGTCTTCCCATAGCTGCGCGTACCGGATGTGACCGAAATCTGCTTTGCCTTCGATTTCACTATACCCCATCGCACCGTTCCACTTTGCCGCTTGCTCCATCGACCGACAGGGTTTCACCATCCTTGATCCATTGCGTGGCGCCCTTCAGACCCACTACACAGGGAATGCCCAACTCGCGCGCCACGATGGCAGAATGCGACAATAGTGATCCCCGCTCTACTACAATGGCCGATGCATTCGAGAATACCGCAATCCAGCCCGGATCAGTGTGGCGCGCCACAAGGATATCGCCGGACTGTAGCGCCTCGGTCCGCGGATCACGGATCACACGGGCCTTTGCGATTACCTGCCCGGCTGAACAGCCGGTGCCGGTTTTCAAACGCTCCGGATCGCTGTCCACCTCTTCGGTAACCGCCCATATCGGAGCAATGGCGGGACCTCGGATTTCTATACGTTCGGGCGGGTCCGCGCGTTGGGATGCAGCTGCATCTTCGCTTTGACGCTGCGAGACTATGGCCTTCAGATTAGGCGACAGGCAGAACCCTTCGACGGCGCCCAGGACTTCATATGTCGTCAGATGAAAGACGTCGCGGGGATTTGTAAGCAGCCCCCTTGCCACAAACTCTCGCCCGATGCCCAGAAAAACACGTCGGGCGTGGCCGAATATCCGGGTGCGTTCAAAGCGCAGATTCTCTCGATCACGTACCCGGGCCTTGGCCCACCCTACGATCCATTTGGAAATGTGGCGTTTCAACGGATTGGCTGGAAACAGGGATTTCCAGTCCGGTTCTGTGCTGATGTGCCGCTTACCCTCGGGGCGGGTGGCACTGGCGGCAATGGCCATCAGCAGACTGGTGGGATCATCGCGCAGTGGAATACTCTCCAGCTTCAGTTCCTCAGTACATCTATCCCCGAATTTATTCAGATAAGACTGAACCTCGGCCCAAATCTGAGGATAAGATGCAAGGGTTTCCAACTGGCATTCCACGCTCAGCTGTTCCGCGATCCCGGCTTCGCGGACCAAGTGAGCTATGCGGGCAATGCGCTGCGCCGGTTCGGCTGAGACGATATCACCCTGGCCAATCATAACATCGTTATGCAGCATCAGCCCGTCTTCACCCAACCACTTGTACAGCAGGTTACGCGATGCGCCAAAGGCGATCATGCACAAGAAATCATTTATGAGCGGCGCGTCCCAGCGATCCAGCAGGGTACTTTCGATATGACGATACTCGGCGGCCAGTTCGGTCGCATTCGCAGCTTCTGTGTCCAGATCACGATCCAGAATTTCGTTCAGCCTGGCATAGAAGTTGCGCCGGGTGCGCGGCAAACGCACGGCCTGCCAGATCAGGCTGCCCGCAACCGCAACCAGTTTGGCATACTCCAATACCTTGCGCGCGCCTTTAGCAGGAGCAGGCCCAATCCCATCTGTAATCTCACGCGGCATGGGTTCTGACACACCCATCATTGTTTCCATGTAGTCGCGGTTCAGCGAGAACCCCGGAAGCAGCGCCAGCGCACGGTACCAGTTGACCAGATTGTAATAGACACGCCCATCAATGCGCCCAAGGAAATTGTCGAAGATGGCCGAGTTCCGCGCGACGGCTCTATCCGAAACGCCCAGAAGCCGCACGAAGGCGCGATAGACCCGAGAGTAGACATGCACGGCAAAGGAATAAGTCAGCGGACTGACCATGCCCGGATAGCTTTCGACAATGTTCGAGTTGTCAAAGATGGTAAGCGCATTATCCGGTATCGCCACTGGACGCAGTTCGGTCGTAATCGGCCGTGCCTGAAGAATGTGCAACCCATCCGCATCGAATGCCCATTCGATGTCTTGCGGGCCCCCAAAAGCCTCTTCCGCTTTGCGCGCCAGCATTGCGACCTGAAGCGCCTGGTCCCGTGTCAAAACCTGGGGCGTGTCTTGCGCGCATTCAGGCTGTCTGGCTTGTTCGATGGTCCAGTCCTCGCCATCAACCTCACCTGCGACCAGGGCATCGCCCAGGCCTTTGACGGCAGACACGACTACAGTGTTTCGTCGCCCGGTTACCGGATCGGCCGAGAAAGCGACACCGGCGGTCGTCGCATCAATCATGCGCTGTACGATGATTGCAGGGGCTTCTGCCTCACCCCCGGATTTGACCGAGCGATAGGTGGCGACAGAATCCGTAAATCCCGATTGCCAAACCCGTTTCGCCGCCAGCAATATCTTGCTAGCATCGACATTCAAGACCGTATCGAACTGCCCTGCATGACTGTGCTCCGCACCATCTTCGGCCCGACCGGAACTGCGCACCGCATATGGCCCCGGACCCAATGCATCCAATGCAACGCCAAGTGCATCACTCAGCCCGCGCACCGCGACTGGTCCAGTCTTGCCTTGTCGGAAAGCGGTATCGCTGATGACAAAAAACGCAGGCGGATTGAATCCGTGGCAGACAAGGCTCGATAACGCAGCGGCTTTACCTCCGACCACGGTCGGGTCAGTTGCATCGGATTGATTGACGATAAAGGTCATCTGAAGCCTCCAACCAGAAACGGTAAAAAGCCCGCTGTGACATAACAGAAGAACACCCAAAGTCCCGCGACTGTGTCCATCCTGCCTTGTGCCTTTGGCGTTGGTGCCATCACATAGCTGCGTACCGCAAGACAACAGGGCACAAACGCGACGGCCCCAAACACTATGGTTGGCGTTCCGACGCCGGTCGCAAACCCAGTACCCACTAACAACAGAAAAGACAGCGCAACACTGGACAGCCAAACAATAGCGGCGAAGCGATACCCCCAAAGGCCCGAATAGGTATCTACCCCGTCAATTTCGTTTTCGGGCGACCACAACTTGCGCCCGATTTCAAGAACGCAACCATTCACGAAAGACAATGCCAGAAACAACCATAGCTTCGATGCCGCGCCACCGGCTGGAAGCCATTCTATACTGGTGAGCAGCAAATCGATCAGCGGCATAATCGCCATGTGGCTGCACAGATAGAGAACCGGTCGCGCCTTTAGCCAGACCGGCACCCCGAACTCGGCCGTCATTGCCGCCAGCCATACCCAAACCACAAAAAGGCACCACAGAACCGGGGGGTACCACAACCATGCAGCAGCGGCAGTCACCGGCAATGTCAGTAAACCAAGCACCAGCATCTCCGCCTGTGACACCAGCCCCCTTGGAATGGGGCGCTCGGGTCGGTAGCGACGGTCGTCCTCGGCATCCTTGAATTCATCGCAAACGCGCATCTGAAAAAACAGCATTATCGCCAGGATGAAGCCGATCGCAAAGGCGGGCAATTCGGGCAAGGGGCGATCAGCAAGTCGAGCCGAGACACAGATGCTTGCCGCAGAAAACACCAGCAAAAGCGGAACGGTCTTCTTTAGCGGAAAGCGTTCGGATTGATAGATCCACAATCGAGCCAGCAAAGTCATCGTTGGCGGGCCAGACTCTCATGGGCTCGCGTGAAATGCCCCGCAGCGATTGCGGCGACAATCGATATCTCTCCGCACAGGCAAATCGCAGCAGCGACTTCTGCCAGCGCTGTGCCGTGACCAGCGCCCTTCAATCCAAGAATGTTCAGTGCCGCAGCCTGGCTGGGCAAGCCAGTACCACCTCCGACGGAACCGACAAGGATATTTGGAAGCGTCACCGAGCAGAAAAGATCATCTCCTCTGGGTTCCATCCGCGTCACCCCCATCGCACTTTCAGCGACACAGGCAGCGTCTTGCCCGGTTGCGATGTAAAAGGCCGCAAGCCCATTGGCATAGTGGGCCTGGGCCCCAAGCTGACCGGACAGATGTGACCCAAGATTGGCCACCCGACCATAAGCCAGCATTGCATCCACGGTGGTGCCGAGTGTCTTTTCCACGACATCTGCAGGCAAGGTTATCGACGCACTTGCTTTGCGGCCGCGACCCGTCACCAATCCAAGCGCCGAAGCTTTTTTATCGCCCGAAAAGTTCCCCTCAATATACCAGTTTCCAATTGGTATTGGGCAACCGCTTTCAATTGCACGGCACAGCGCATCTGTTGCAATGGTTACCATGTTCTGACCTGCCGCATCACCTGTGGTGTAGCGGCAAATCAGAAAGACAATATTCGTGTCTATGAAAGGCTCAAGCGAGACGAGTTTACCATGTCGGGTTGTCGCATCAGCCGCCTTCTGGAGGTCGTCGACATTGCTGACCACCCAATCCACGAACTGACCGGCTTGCAAAAGGCTTTCGAACACAAAGGCTGGCGTGCGCAATACACCTTCATACAATACTGCAGTGCTGACGCCTCCAGACCGCCCAGCAGCAAAAGCACCCCGTGCGTAAGAGGCCACAAGAGCAGCCTCCGTTGTCGCAAGAGGCACATAAAAATCCCCATTGGCATTCATACCATTCAAGCGCAATGGCCCAACGATGCCAACTGGCACCTTCACAGTTCCAATGAAATTTTCAATATTGGCGCTGTAGGTTTCCGAAGCCTCAACTGTTGCGGGATCCGCGATCAAGGCTTGATCTGCGTCGCTTGCCACAGGTTTCAACTGGTCCCAGAACCGCGCAACCGTCGCGCTGTTAGCCTTGCGAGAGGGGCGCAAAGGCGAAAAACTTTCGTTGCTTGGGGCCAATTGATGTGGTGTGCGTTCAACGTCATATCGCGCTTTTACACGCCGCAGCATCTCTCGCACGTGAAATGGAATAATCAAAAAGAAGCTCCGATAGACGCTGTTCAAAACGACCGCAGATTGAGTTCTGCACTGGCTGCACACTAACAAGAAAGTAAGCGATATCCAGAGAATATGTCCAAAGGGAAGGTTATCGATGACCCAATCTTGGTTGGTTGATACGCCCTATGGTAGTGCTGCCGCAAAAGATCGTCATTGATAAAAGGGGGCTAATTCAGCCGGGATTAGGGCGCTCAACTAGATACTCAGGGGCTTTGGGCGCCCGATCCCGATCGAACTGACCGGGCGGATATCCCTCAATAACACCACATGGGTGAAGTAATCGTCCCGACCAACGGCATGAAGCTTTGGTTGTGACGCGCGATCGAGGGCAACTGTGATGTGCTCGACATTCTGGCCTAGGTTCGCCGCAATGCGAGAACCGACATATTCAAACTGCGGAAAGGTGATGCCGCCGAAGTATCGGCCTGAACGCGTGGGCTCGGGCTTTTCCATTAATTTGGCAATGCTGCCTGTACTACAGCTGCAGCGGAGAGCAATAATTTCTAAGGGATGTCGACTCTCGTCAGACCGGGTGCAGACTGTCCAGTGTCTGGCAAGTTATTGTTTTTTGCAAACTTAATAGTTTGATTTGATGGCGGAGACGAAGGGATTCGAACCCTCGAGACCCTTCCGGGCCTACTCCCTTAGCAGGGGAGCGCCTTCGACCACTCGGCCACGTCTCCGCCGACGGGTATATCCGTGCAAGCAACGGATATACAAGGTCAATTCCGCAGTGTTTGGTTTTTTTTACAGATCCATCCGAACTCTTTGAAATAGAACGGAATCGCAACGGTTTGCATCCGCCATTGGTATGAATTGGTTCACTTTCTTCCGGACTGATGCAGTTCGCAATGTCTTTAGAATCGCAGGCCTTGCCTGTGGCTTCTGGCCTGGTTTGCGAGAATCTGAGACGTGGCAAGTCTACAGCGGCGTTCAAGTGCTCGGTTGGCTTTGCAATGTGAAATCGGGTCACGATTTTTTTGCGTGATAGCGTTCTGTACGCAGTCTTGAAGCTGGCAACTTATTGAAAAAAAAGTAGAAAACAAATTCCCTTTTTGGAAGTCACGATCCGGTAACGCCGTGATGCGATTCGTTCTGTTGTCGATGAGGAGAACATCATGTCGCAATATACCGTTCCGTCTGAACCATGGCAGAACCCTTATGAAGCCAATCAAAAGGTAGGCCGGGGTCGACGCCGTTTGAGTGTGTTGGAGCGTTCCACTCAGGAGGTTTTCAAGGATCACAACGGTGAATCGGACCTTTTTGAAGGGACATGGCCCACGAATTTCTCGAAGGGTTTGCGTCATGACGTGAACGGAATTGTCGACGCGCAGGTCTATACCGAGTTTCTGGACGAAATGGCTGATCCGACCTGCACCGACAATCATGGCAATCGGTTGGCGTTGTTCGACACGCCAGCCTACTCCGGGCCCTTCCGCACCGCGCCATCAGAGGGTGGTGAATTTAGGTGGCGTGCGTGGGAAGGGCCAATCCTGGGTCATCGGCTTGGTCTCAACGGATGTGACGCGGGGGGGTTGGGAATTGCACCCGCGCCCCGGCTTGGATCGGATGAGTTGGCGGCGGAGATGGCCGAGGTTTACGCGATGGCCTATCTGCGGGATGTGCCGTTCGAATCCATCAGGGATGGTGCTGGTGATGCGGCCAACGTGGCGGGTGCCCTTTGTCAGATGGAATGGTTCCGGCGCGATGGCAGCCCTCGGGACGCTGATGGCGCAGAGATTGGAAAGGTTTCGGCGACGCGGCGGGTTCGGGACGGTGGCGGCCTGACCCCTCAAACCCTGTTTCGCGGTTGCTCACAGGGCTGTGCACAGGGACCGTATCTGTCGCAGTTCCTGGTACAAGGCCACGATCCACTGACAGCAGATCAAGCGCGCCGACAAAAGCAAATGCTGACGCAGGCAATGGCCGTCGGGGCTGTTCCCTTCGGCGCTTTGAGGATCGACCAGAAGATCCAGCCGCAGGCGGCGGGCGTGGACTATCTGCGGGATTGGGCTGAGTGGCTGGACGTTCAGAACGGGGCGGACACGACGGCTGAACAAGCCTTTGAAAGCGAGGGAACGAAATTCATTGAAACACCGCGCGACCTTGCCTCTTACGTGCATTTTGACAGAATCTATCAGGCTTTTTTCAATGCCTGCCTGCTGATGCTGGGACAGGGCACGCCGACAGATGAAGGTTTGCCCGAGGATGGATATGCCGGTGTGCGTGATCCAGGCTCTGCCTGGGGCGGCGCGCACGTACTGTCCCTGTTGACGGAAGCCGGGGCACGGGCCCTGAGGGCCGCGAAACGCCAGACGTTTCAGGTGCACAATCGTGCTCGGCCTGAAAAGCTGGGCAGTGTTACGAGTTTGATGGCGAACGGTCACGGCGCAACTCTTGGCGCGGCCGAGCCTTTTGCCGCGGCTCATCTGAGAAAACTCGAAGCTGCGGCAAGCGAAGGTTTCAGTCTTATGGATGCAATCGCCGCCTCGCCTTCGGTGAAGAGGTTTGCGCATAACGCCATTTCCCATAAGGGCCTGCCGCGAAATGACCGTAACTTGCTGCTGCCGGTTGCTTATCCCGAAGGCTCGCCAATGCACCCGTCTTATGGGGCGGCTCATGGTGCCGTTGCCGGGGCATGCGTCACTGTGCTCAAAGCTTTCTTCAGAACGCACGCTTTGGATGGATCACGGGTGTCTTTGGCTTCGGCCGGTCTGCCTCGGGTCCTTGTGCCAGCTGCGGGGGGTAAGACCCTGAACAACTCGACCCGACCGGAAGACAGTGCAGACTGCCTGACGCTAAATGGCGAGTTGAACAAGTTGGCTGCGAATATTGCACTTGGGCGCAATTTGGCGGGCGTTCATTTCTACAGCGATTATTTCGACAGTATCCGGATGGGTGAGCGTATCGCGGTCGGCATTCTGGCAGAACATATGGCAAAATCACCGACGTCATCGAAAGTGTCGCTTGAGACTTTTGACGGCGATCATCTCAGCATCTTGGGTAATCGGTCTTCTGGCAGTGAAATCCACGTTGCCAATAGTTCGCCGGAATTGTGGTGGACCCGCCACCTGCCAGAACAGGCAGGTTGGGGCGGATGAAGTTTCAATTTTTTTCGGAGGGAGATTTTTCATGATGCTTCCGTGCCCGTCAACGATGATGATCTCTCGAACCAGGCTGGAACTGCCGTGGCAATTATTGATGGCAGATCAGCCCTGCATTTCAGATACGGATCGGTGTTCGGTGATGGCTGTTTTTCAATCGCCAGGTTGCGCCGATAGGGGGGTGAGTGTAGCTGCCCTGTCGGATTGGAACTCGAGAATTGAAGGGATGTTCGATGGCAATGGAGTGAGCCCGTTCTTGGTCATGGACCCAGACGACATCGTCGATGGTCAGATATCGACGGGGTTCAAATGGTCTGCCAACCCGCGCGAACCCCGGGATTGTCTGGGCGAGGAACTGGCCGCCAGTCTTTCGGATCAGGGATGGGCAAGCCGGGCTGAACTGCACAATGAATTTTTGGAATATGCGCTGATTTTACGTCCCGATTCCGACGGCAAAATGCGGCCGAAGCGCTTTGTCGCCACGACCGAACTGATGGAGTGGTGGAGAACCATGGCAGTGTTCGATCTGAATCACTTCCTTTCGGTCGTCGAAACCGTATCCAGATGTTCATATTCCTGCGAAGAGCTGTTCGAGGTTTCGCGAGCAGATTGGTGCGAGATGGATGTGCCTCAACGCATCGCTCGTTTTCACAAAAGACTGGTGGGAACAGATTTTGCCCATCCACCAGAGCATCCGTTGAATATCGAACATGCTTTGTTCATGACCACAGAGACAAACAGCCTGAGCGACCTGATCGCCACAATGCATCTTTCCTCATTTCCCTATGTTGTCGGCCATGGTGAAAACAGAAGGCCCGCGCGGCTTTGTGAGGTGTTACATTTTGCCAACCGACAGGATCTGTATTGTCGCCATGCGGGATCTGGTTTGGCGGGTGAAGCCCTTGATCTGGCCTTCTCCAAGGGCACGGCGACACCGACAGGGCGCGCGATGGCATTCGTGAATCCTCTGGGGCTTTATTTTCGGGCGTTTCACATTTCCGAACTCTTCGTGGATGCGGTGGATGTGCCGACAGATTGGGTGCGTTATCAGCGCGGTGAAGCTGGAATGCCCATGCGCCTTGAGTTCGGGCCGGGCGACGATGATCCCCGGTTTCTGGACGATATCACCATGGGAACAGGGCCAACCGCACGGCCTGTGTCGGGTTACGCGCTTGCCAGCCTGATCGAAGTTGGCCCCTTGATAACAGTAGCGGCCAAACCACGCGCGATCACAAGGGTCGAATTTGTTGAAGTCCCGCCTGTTGATCCAGGCGACATCGTTTGTGGGCTTCCAGAAACCAAACGATGCAAACAGATTTCTGAATTTGCGGACCGGACCGAAACCGAGGTCTTTGGCAACGTAGCGCTAACTCGCCAATTCAGTCACTGACAAAGGTTTCAAACCGGCACGGCTTTGACCACGGGCAAAGGTATTTCCGGCGCCGTCATATCGAATATGGCAATCGGACGCCCGGCAGCGTTGGCCGCCGCTGTCAATACAGCCATTAGCGTCGGGTCGGGGCTTTTCCAGGCATCCACATCGAAAGAGGATGCCGGAGTTGGCGGGCGATTGGTTTGCGCGCCGCGATACAGTCGGAACAAGCGTGCCTGTTCCTCATTCATCGCGTCATCTGTCACGCCGGTGTGGTCAAGCGTCACCATATTGCGCCAGGACACAACCGCTTCGCATGCCGCGTGCCAGACACCTGTCGCCAGATCGGCGGAAAAAGCCGTTCCATAGGTTGGCCGCCCGCCATCCGCATCGGCGCAGACCGCACGCAGTAGCAAGCCGACCGCCGGAACCACGCGAAGGTGAACGCTCAGATTGCGCAGGTAGGTGTTCAGCCAGCGGGTCAGATCGCGCGGCAGCGCTGTTTCGGGCAACACTTGGTCGAACTCACGTGGTCCAAGCGCGTGTTCCAGACATTCAAGCGAGGCCCATAGCGCAGCGGCCTCATGCGTTGGTCCCGCTGCGGCCCCCTTCGACGTGATCTGCCCGTCGCTGCCCGGCGCACCCAGAGCAAGGGCATCACGTGGCAGAAAATGCGTGGCACCGTCCGATGAAATCAGGCTCTCGCGGGTTTCAGGCGAATCCGCGCTGTATTGCAGCGCATAACGTTCGATCGCTTCGAAACCCGAAAGCCGCGCGGCTTCGTTCCGGTTACGCGCAGTGCCGAAGGACACGCGATGTTTCATTGCGCCAGCGGGTGGCACTGTTCCGTTTCGCAAATTGATCATGCGAAAGGCGGTGTGGATCGGAGCACCTTTGGGAAATTCAGCAAAAGAAGGTCCGGAAATAAGCCCTGCGTTTTCGGCCAGTTCAATCAGCGCGTCAGTCATTTTTGTTTCCGGATAGGTATGTAACGGGTTATACAAATGGTTGTGGTTGTTAAGAAAGGACTTTTAGTATGGCTCGTTTGACTATTAATCCGAAATACACACTTAAGGATCTTGGGTGTGAAGTTTTGAACGCCGCCCGGAGCAACGCGCTGGGGTCGCCAGAAGATCGCGATGCGGCTGAGCAGAAGATACATGACATCCTTTCGGATGTCGGTAATCCTGCGGTGGAGTTCGTCTATGATTCCAAGGACAGGGTTCACATTGTCATCCCCGATCTGAGCGAAAAAGAGCCAGACCCAAATCCCGATCACCAGTCATGGTGCTGCAAGCTGGCCTATGAAGCGATGGGTGGCATTGTCGTTTATGGCTGTGGTTCCTGACCGCAGTGTCTGAACTTGCCTGAGGAGTTTATTTGAGTAAGGCAAAAACCAAGATATTCC
Organism: Ruegeria sp. AF3; assembly: GCF_056536285.1. Classification (NCBI taxonomy): domain Bacteria; kingdom Pseudomonadati; phylum Pseudomonadota; class Alphaproteobacteria; order Rhodobacterales; family Roseobacteraceae; genus Ruegeria; species Ruegeria sp. AF3. The sequence continues at coordinate 2,241,244 of NZ_JBQFJM010000001.1, forward strand.
TGACCGGTCCGTTTCAGGTGATTTGCGACGACGGCCAGGATGCAACACCACGCGGCACCAAGGCGAAAGCGCTTCTCGCCTTGGTGTTGTTGTCTAAAAATGCTGTTCGCAGCAGGGCCTGGCTGCAAGACAAGCTTTGGAGCAAAAGCTCACCCGCACAGGGTGCGGCATCGTTGCGCAAGGAACTTAGTGTCTTGACCAAGCATCTGGCCGGGTTCGGTCTGGGGTTTCTGGACATCGGGCGCGAGAATGTCTCCATCGACCTGAAAGCGCTTGAAATTGATTTGTTTGATGAACCGCTTCAACCGGATCGCGCCGAGCTTCTGGAAGGGTTGGATGTTGCAGACCCGGAATTTGAAGACTGGTTGGCCGTTGAACGGCAAGCTTATTGGGATGTTGGTTTTGATGAAAACGCGCCCGTTCCGGTTGGCGCGCGCTTTCCATCCCATTGGGGGCGCCAGAGACCAGCAATTGTTGTCGAGCCGTTTGAAGTAATTGGTGACGATAACAACATCAACGTGGCGGCGGCCTCGATCCGGGACGAATTGCTTTTCCTTTTGGGCACGTTGTCGGATGTCATTGAATTGCGCGATGCGCGAAGACAGGAAGGGCCTGTCGACGGTTATATGCTAAGCGGCAGCGTGGTAGGGGCCGAAGGGCTGCGCGTGGCAGCACAATTGACGTCAACTGTGGATCAGGTGTGCCTGTGGACCGAACGTTTCCGGTTTCGGGAAAAGGATACGTTTGACGCCGTTGAAGAAATCGCAATGAAAGTTGTCGAAGCGCTTCAGTTGCGGCTGCGGGATGGTCACTGGTCCGATATCTGGTCAGCACACGCTACATCCACCGAAGTTTGGACGGCATTTCAGAATGGCCGCATTCAGGAAAGCCTTACGACCAAGGACGGCCTGTTTCGTGCCATCCGCCAGTATGAGGTCTGTTTGCGGCGCGATCCGGACTATCTGCCTGCGCGGATCGCTGTCGGATTCTGCCGCCTGGATCTGATCCGGTTGGGCATGGAAGATTCGCCGGAACAAACGCTGGCTCTGGTCGAGGCCGACTGCGCCATCATGCGTGAAAAACACCCGGCGGATCCCTATTGTGCCGCGCTCGAAGCGTTTACCCAAAATGTTGCTGGCCATACTGCCAAGGCTTGCCAGCTGATGCGCAAGGTTCTTGAGCGGTTCCACAGCAGCCCCGAATTGCTGGGCTATTATGGTGTCTTGTTGATGTATGACGACCGGCTTGAGGACGGAATAGCCACGTATCGGCAAGCTCTTGCGTTAACTCCGCACCCGCCGATCTGGATCGAGGCGAACTTGTCAATGACCCTTGCCCTCTCGGAAGACAAGGCAGCATGGCAGCACGCGCATAATGTCTTGCGAGTGGACCCCGGCAGCGTGCGGGCGCGGGTCGTGTTATGCATGTTGTCCGCTGCGGCAGGCAACCAGTCACTGGCACGTCGGCACGCCCGTCGCATCCTGGAATTGCAGCCCGGATTTACGGCCGAGCGCTGGGCCTGGCCCGGCTGTTTCAAAAACAGAAAATACTATGACGAAGGCGCGCGACTGTTGGCCGAAGCTGGTCTTTGATGGCGTTTATTTGTCTTCCAGCACTTTACGGGCGACGCGGAAACACTCCAATGCTTGCGGAACGCCGCAATAAATCCCGACCACGTGGATGATGGCGCGTATTTCTTCTTTGGTGACCCCGTTGGTGATGGCGCCGCGGCAGTGGATTTCCCATTCATGCATCTTTCCCAAAGCGCCGATCATGGACAGGTTCATCATCGACCGCGTTTTTGCGTCGATCACGTCATCCCCCCAGCCAAAACCCCAGCACCAGGCGGTCATGGCTTCCTGAAACGGGCGGGTGAAATCGTCAGCCGCTGCAAGGTTCTTTTCTACATACTCTGCGCCCAGTGTATTCTTCCGTTGTTCCAACCCTTTCAGGAACAGGTCTTCGTCAAATAAGTCGGCCATTGTGGGTCTCCGGTTTGTCAGCGTGTCAGGCGGTGTTTGTATGCAGGATCGTAGTGCGAAATTATCAACTGGTGCATCTGTTTTAACCGGTGTGGCTGGTCCACTATGTCGTTATACCTGCGTGGCTTTAGGCCAGGGCCGGTCGATTTCGCAAGGGTGCCATTCCTTGAGCATCAGCGTGGTTGATCTATCCGCTCAAGGGCAGGGCAAACAGGTTATGTCTGCCAAGGGCGGGTTTCATTCCACGGCCTCGCGCATCCATTGTTGCAACTTGGCGATTGAGTGTTCGGACATCACACCGCAACCCGGATCCAGCACCAGCGGGCCGGGGCGGTAACCGCGAGATCTGAGGCCGCGATGGACGGATTCCACAAGCCGGATGTCTTCTTCGACCGTTGTTTCCCTGTCCTGAACGGCCAGTTGCCGGATCACCGCGCTTTCCGAACCACCTTCAGTGTACCAACCGCGCCAGACGGTGCAGTGATCCGTGTCACTTGCGTGCCAGTGATATGTGTTCAGCACATTGCCCGGGTAGCACTGGAACGAAAACATAGGCCACAGGAACCAAGACTGGTAATCGCCCGCATGAGGCACCGACAGGTCGATAGGGTAAGTCATCTTGTCGAGACTTTGACATTCGGTCGTGTGGCGCAGCACGAAACCGCCGCCTGCATCGGGTTGGATGTCGTAGGTTTCGGGCTTGACGACACCTTCAGCAAAAGTCGGGTGGTTGGTCGGGCAGTGATAGCATTCCGAATAATTCTCGACGCTGACCTTCCAGTTGCAGTGTTCAGGGATCTCGACCCATTCCAGCGGCTCAAGCTCGTCGATATGTGGGACAAATGTACGGATTTCCTGCCGCACTCCGGGATACCAGTCATCCATCGGGGCTGCGTTTTCGTCGAGATTGACGAAGATGAACCCATTGAAGATTTCGGTCCGGACCGCCGTCAGGCAGATTGCACTGCGGTCAAATCCGGGGACGGATTTGATATTTGGACCCGCGCGCAGCTGGCCGGACAACTCGTAAGTCCACGCGTGGTAAGGGCAGACGACGACGCGGGTGTTTCCTGCGCCCGAGACCATTTCGTGCGCGCGGTGCTGGCAGACGTTATAGAAAGTGCGAATTTCGCCATCGCGTCCGCGAATGCAGAACAGGTTTTGCCCGGCGATCTCAAAAGCAAAGTAATCCCCTGTTTCCCGAACCTGCGCGACATGGCCTGCGAACTGCCATGTTCGGGCCAAAAGCCCCTGCATCTCCTTCTCGAAAATGGCGGGGTCGGTATAATATCGCGCGTCCAGTGAGTGGGTCAGCGGTACGTTCATTCGGGTTCCTCCGCATAGATTCCAAGCTGATGGCGACGACGATGGAAACGTTCGACCCGTTCGACGATCTCGTCGCTGGATACCGCGATCACGAAAGACAGCAGCGTTTCCAGCAGCGCGATGGTCGAAACGGATGATGGGAAAAACTGCGGCGTATCTGCTGCGACGACAAACCCGTGATGGGCGTTCCGGATCACAGGGCTGGCCGGGCTGTCTGAGATACCTATGACAGTCAGGCCCTGCTGACGTGCCAGTTTGACCGCCTCGATCACTTCGGTTCGGTAGGGATGACAGGTGATCGCAATCAGCACGTCCTGTTCATCCGCCCATGCAAGATCGTCTACCGGGGTTGAACCGGGGCGGGGGATTGCATGAAACTGCTTCATCCCGGTCGAAGCCAGATAGGTAAAGTTGCGCGCGTTGGAATTGTTGACGCCCACGCCGAGTGTGAAAATCTGGCGACAATTCCAGATGACTTCGGCAGCAGATTTCAGGCGGGTCGCGTCGATCCCTGCAAATGTTTCCTCGATATTCCGGATCGCGGCGCCGATCATATCGGCATACAGGCCGCCCAATTCACCGGATTTGCCGATGTCCTGAAGCCATCTGGCACGGTCTGGAAACGACACGCGCCCTTTTCGGATCGCGTCGCGAAAGGGTTCGCGAAAATCTTCGTACCCTTCAAACCCCACTTGCCGTGCCATGCGCACGAAGGTGTTGGGTTTGACCTTTGCTGCCTCGGCAATTTCGCGCACGGTTGAGACCCCTACATCCGTAGGGTTCTCCAGAACGTAACGCGCGGCTTTCTGCGCCTCAGGGGTCAGGGCGTCCCACTCTTCGGTCAGGCGGTCCAGAACAGTTGATGATACATTTGTGTCATTCATGATTGACGATGGTACAAATGTGGAATTAGCCTGTCGAGCAGAAAAGCGACTCGGGAAGAGGAAAAATCATGTCCGGGAATGAACTGCCGTCACACGCACGCGTGGTCATCGTCGGAGGCGGCGTCATGGGCGTTGGTCTGGCCTACCATCTGGCCCATGAAGGCTGGGGCGAAGAGACTGTTCTGCTGGAAAAGGCCGAGCTGACCAGCGGCAGTACATGGCATGCGGCAGGGCAGATTACGCATTCAACCTCAAGCTTTGGTCTGGGCAAATGCGTCGATTACAACATCAGTTTGTATTCCGGCCTGCTTGAGGCAGAGACAGGTCAGCCTGTCACATGGCATGGCTGCGGCTCGTTCCGTCTCGCATATACCGAGGATGAGATGGATTGGCTGCGCCATACCCTGTCGGTGGGCCGGTCGCTGGGTTTCAATATCGAACTTGTCGGTCCCGAGAAGGTGGCTGAACTGCATCCATTCTATAACCTTGATGGTGTTCTGGGCGCGCTGCATACACCGGATGACGGGCATGTGGATCCGACCAATGTGACCATGGCGATGGCAGCCGGGGCACGCCAGAAGGGCGTGCGCATCTTCCGCAGCTGCCGGGCGACGAACATCACGCAGGGCGCAAACGGCGAATGGATTGTTGAGACCGAACAGGGCACCATCGTCTGTGAGCATATGGTGAACGCGGGCGGCACCTACGCGCGCCAGATGGGCGAATGGTCCGGGCTGCAACTGCCCATGACGTCAATGACGCACCATTATTTCGTGACTGAGCCAGTGCCCGAATTCCAGAACTTGGACAAGGAACTGCCGGTGATCCGCGATGACCGCAAAGTCTCGGGCTATATCCGGATGGAGCAGCAGCGCGGCCTGATCGGAATATACGAGAAAGAGAACCCGAACTCGGTCTGGCATGATCATTGCCCTTGGGAGTACGAGAACTGGTTGTTCGACGCGGATTATGGCCGGGTAATGCCATGGCTTGAGGAAAGTCTGAACCGGATGCCGATTTTTTCCGAACTGGGCATTCAACGTGATGTGCATGGGGCGATATCACATCCGCCGGACGGCAACCCCTTGATCGGTCCTGCGCCGGGTGTGCGAAATTACTGGTGCTGTTGCGGGACGCAGATCGGCATCGGCTGGGGGCCGGGTCTGACCCGTGAACTGGCCCGCTGGATAGTGCATGGGGCTGCCGATATCTCGATGCGGGATTTCGATCCGCGCCGCTTTGGCAGCTATGCCACCAAAGACTGGCAGGTGACCAAGGCGGAAGAAGATTATTGCTTACGTCACGAAATCCCGTTTCCACACTTCAATCGACTTGCAGGGCGTCCGATCAAGCCGTCGCCACTGTATGAGTTGCTGAAGTCTAAAGGCGCGGTACATGAAGAGGTCTATGGCTTCGAACGCCCCCGCTGGTTCGCCCGCGATGGCGTGGAACAGCGCGATCACTATTCCTTCCGCCGCACTCCTGCCGACGACATGGTCGCGGCCGAGGTCAAGGCAGTGCGCGAACGTGTCGGCATCATGGATGTCACCGCCTTCACCAAAGTCGAAGTATCGGGGCCGGATGCCTATACCCTACTTGATCGGTTGACTGCTAACAGGATGCCGCAAAAGGTTGGCTCGATCACGCTGACCCATATGTTGAACCGCCGTGGCCGGATTGAGTTGGAGACTACGATTGTCCGCATCGCCGAAGACCGCTTCTATCTGGTCTGTGCGGCGTTCTTCGAACAGCGCTTGCTTGATCACCTGGCGCATCAGCGTAAGGGTGAAGTTGTGCAGATCACCGCGCTGTCTTCTGATTGGTCGGCCTTGTCGCTAAACGGCCCCAGATCACGCGAAGTTCTGGCGCGCTGTACGGATACCGATCTGAGCAATGCCGGGTTCCGCTGGCTGTCAGCGCAAGAGGTCACGATTGCCGGTCATAAACTCTGGGCGTTTCGCATGTCTTATGCGGGCGAACTGGGTTGGGAACTGCATATGCCTAACGCTGCCTGCCTTGATGTCTACAATGCGCTATGGGCTGCGGGCGAGGCGTATGGCATCGCCGACTACGGCAGTTTCGCCATGAACGTGATGCGGATGGAGAAGGGCTTCAAAGGGGCAGGTGAGCTGACCAACGAGGTCACGCTGGCCGAAGCTGACGCGCTGCGCTTTGCCCGTACGGGCAAGGACTACCTGGGCAGGGACAAGACGCTGAACACCGATTTGCCATGGATATGTGCCTATCTGCAAATCGAGCCGGATGGCGAAATTGACGGCCATGGAGGCGAGGCGGTGATGCTGGACGGGCGTGTCATAGGCTCGACGGCTTCGGTCGCGTTCGGTCACACGGTTGGTAAGATATTGGCCTTTGCCTACATCAAACCCGAAGCAGCAAAAGCGGGAACCGAATTGGAGGTCGTGATTCACGGCAAGCCGCGTCCGGCTTGTGTACTGGATAAGCCCGCCTACGATCCAGAAAGCCTGCTGCCCCGCACAGACGCAGTAGTGGAGACCGCCTGATGAGCCTGCCCGCCACAATGAAAGCCATGGTCACGATGGGCCATGGAGGTTTAGAGCAGATAGTTCGGCACGATAACTGGCCGCGCCCTGAACCTGCGGAGGGCGAAGTGCTGATCAAGGTTGCGGCATGCGGGTTGAACAATACGGACGTCAATACGCGGTCAGGTTGGTATTCCAAGACGGTCACAGCCGCGACGACCGGTGGTGCGTTTGAAGAGGTTGGCGAAGAAGATCCCACCTGGGGCGGTAATCCGATCACCTTTCCGCGAATTCAAGGGGCCGATATCTGCGGGCATATCGTTTCCGTCGGCGACGGTGTTGACCTGGCGCGTATTGGCGAGCGTGTCATTACGGATGGCTGGCTGCGCGACCCGGTGGAACCCGACAATATGGACAAGACCGGCTATTTCGGCTCGGAACGGGATGGTGGTTTTGCCGAATACGCGACAACTCTGGCGGTGAATGCTGTGGCAATCACCTCGAACCTGACGGATGCTGAACTGGCAACTTTTTCCTGCTCTTACTCCACCGCCGAAGGCATGTTGACCCGAGCCAATGTGACCGGCGAGGATACACTTTTGGTTCCAGGTGCTTCCGGCGGTGTGGGCGGTGCGCTTGTGCAACTGGCCAAACGGCGCGGCGCACGGGTGATCGCGATGGCATCCGAATCCAAACACGCGGACGTGGCCAGGCTTGGCCCCGACGTCATTCTGCCACGCGCTCCTGCGAACCTGCGCGAGGCGCTGGGCGTAGAAAAGATCAGTGTGGTCGCAGATGTCGTGGGCGGACCATACTGGCCGAACCTGATCGACATATTGGAACGGGGTGGCCGCTATACCTGTTCGGGCGCAATTGCAGGCCCGATCGTCGAACTTGATCTGCGCACATTCTACCTGCGCGACCTGACCTTCACCGGTTCGACCGTCATTGACCCTCAGGTCATGAAGAACCTCGTAACATACATCGAGGCTGGTGAGATCCAGCCAGCGCTTGCCGCGACATACCCGTTGGAGGATCTCCGAGATGCGCAAGCCGCGTTCATTGCGAAAGAGCACGCCGGCAACATCGTGGTGATGCCATGACGCTTGACGATGTTCTTAAAGCTGCCCGGCAAATGCACCATGCGCATCCGGATCTGGCTGCGTTCGCGTCTTGGCCGGGTAATCTGACCCCGACGGGGTTGGATCCCGCACCCATTCCCGCAACGAGACTGGTGGCAGCCTTCGACCTTGTTGAAGACGCGCCAACCCGTGACCTGATCACGGCGGTCAAAGCGACGGCGCATCTGGCACATTGGAAACACACCTACACTGAAGACGAAGTTGGTGCGGATTTCCTGAACCGATACGGCTATTATGAGCTGTTCGGTCCAACCGGACATTTTCACTCGACCCTGCTGCGCGGCTACATCGCGTATTGGGGGGCTGGCCTGAATTACGATTGGCACAGCCATCAGGCCGAAGAACTCTACCTCGTTCTTGGCGGAGGTGCGTTGTTCAAGGTCGATGGGGACGAAACTTATATTGGTGCCAATCAAACGCGCTTGCACGCAAGTTGGCAAAGTCATGCCATGGTCACCACAGATCAGCCGATCCTGACCTATGTCCTGTGGCGCGGTGAAGGCATGGGTGACTTGCCCCGGATGGATATCGCATGAAGATCAAAGCTATCACTGTATATCACATCGATCTCCCGCTTGAGCATCCATATTGGTTGTCTGGTGGGCGGCTGAAATTCGAAACCCTTGACGCGACACTCGTGAAAATCGAGACCGATGCGGGGTTTGTTGGCTGGGGTGAAGGGACCCCATGGGGCCATACCTATGTGCCCGCGCATGGACCGGGTATCCGCGCTGGAATTGAAACGATGGCGCCGTTCATTCTGGGCCTGGATCCGCGACGGGTTTTGGAGGTGGAACGGGCGATGGATCTTGCCTTGCCCGGGCACCTTTATGCCAAAAGCCCAATTGATATGGCCTGCTGGGATATCGCGGGTCAGGCGGCGGGCGTGCCGATTGCCGATCTGATGGGGGGTGGATCGCGGACACCGCGCCCGATTGCGTCCTCGGTCGGGGCGAAAACCGTCGACGAAACGCGCGCGGTCATAGAGCGTTATCGCCAGCGGGGCTACATCGCCCATTCCGTAAAGATCGGCGGTGACGTTGAACGGGACATCGCGCGTGTTCGCGATGTCGAGAGTATTCGGCGACCCGGCGAGATCGTTCTTTATGATGTCAATCGAGGCTGGACGCGTCAGCAAGCGTTGCGTGTGATGAGCACCTGCGCGGAACTTAATGTCATGTTCGAACAACCTTGTGAGACGCTGGATGACATTGCTGCAATCTCGGGACTTCATTCGTCGCCCGTTTCAGTGGACGAAAGCCTTGTGACTTTGCAGGATGCGGCCCTTATCGCCCGCGATGGTCTGACTCAGATTTTCGGGATCAAGTTGAACCGCGTCGGCGGGCTGACCAAGGCTGCGCGCATTCGGGATATCGCATTGGCCCATGGGATAGACATGTTCGTAATGGCCACTGGCGGTACGGTTCTGGCCGATACCGAAGCATTGCATCTGGCCGCGACCATCCCGGATAACAACTGCCTTGCAGTATGGGCCTGTCAGGACATGATCACGGTCGATATTGCCGGGGGGCGTGGGCCTCGGAATGTTGATGGCCACTTGCACCTGCCAGAAGAGCCTGGACTTGGCGTTCATCCGGATGAAAGCACATTAGGTGATCCAGTGGGAGTATACGCTTGAAAATCAACAAGATAACGCTCTGGTCTGTCGATCTGACAAGTCACGAAACGTACCACATGGCTGACGGCAAGACTTGTGCCACTGTGAAATCCCATATTCTGAGCCTTGAAACGGATACCGGTCACAGGGGATGGGGTGAGGTCTGCCCGATCCCGCATTACCTGCCGGCCTATGCGGATGGGGTGCCGGGAGCCATTGCTGAGTTGGGGCCTGAAATCCTCGGGATCACTCCTTTTGGTATAGACGCCCCCATGCGCAAGCTGGACGGGTTTCTGCAAGGGCATCAATACGCGAAATCGATCGTCGATATCGCGTTTTGGGACCTGTTCGGTCAGGCGGCAGGGTTGCCGGTTTATGCGGTGTTGGGTGGGCGAACGCAGGCAAATATGCCGCTCTATCATTCAATTACTTGCATTGCACCGGACGAGATGGCGCGCATTGCCAAATCCGCTTTTCAAACCGGCATCCGCCAGTTTCAGGTCAAGCTGGGCGTCGAGGGAGATTGGCAGGCGGATGCCGAACGGTTGATCAAAGTGCGCGAAGCCGTGGGAACCGGGCCGTTGGTATATGGTGACTGGAATTGTGGAGCATCGCGCTTGCAGGCGACCCGAACCGGGCGTGCGGTGGCACATCTGGACGTGATGCTGGAACAGCCCTGCAAAACGCTGGAAGACTGTGCCGCTGTCCGTCAGGCTACCGGTCTTCCGATGAAAATCGACGAGAGTGCCTTTGATCTTGTCTCGCTTATGCGTGCGCATGAACTGGGGTGCATGGATGCAGTGGCGCTTAAACTTTCGAAATTCGGCGGATTGTCGGCAATGCGTCGTGCTCGGGATCTGACCGTGCATCTGGGCACCGAGATATGCGCGGAATGCACATGGGGGTCTGATATTATTACTGCGGCTTCACTTCACTTTGCGGCGTCGACGCCGAAAGGTTCTCTGATGAACACGTGCGACTTGTCTTCTTACGTGGCCCCACGTCTGTGTCCTGATGCACCAATTCGTGAAAACGGCCGGATTGCTCCGCCCGAAGGTCCGGGTTTAGGTGTTGTGCCGGACCTCGATATTCTCGGCACCCCAATTCTGGAGATCGACTGAGATGCTGAAAATCCGAACACAATCCGAGTGGATTGCACGCGCGAATGACGTTCTGCCCGCCGGGGGGTTTGGCAACTTTGATCCCGAAATCATCATCGCCCGTGGTGAAGGCAGCCGAGTCTGGGACGAGGACGGCAACGAATATGTCGATTATCTGATCGGGTCGGGTCCGATGCTGCTGGGCCATGGCCACCCCGAGGTGATGGAAGCCGTATTGGAACAGCTGCCCAAGGGGATGACGTTTTTTGCAAACAACAGCAAGGGCATCGAACTGGCCGAAGCGATCATCGACGCCGTTCCCTGCTGCGAGCAGGTGCGCTTTGTCGCGTCGGGCGGCGAAGCCGACATGTATGCGATTCGCCTGGCGCGGGCTTATACCGGGCGCAGCAAGATCCTGAAGTTTGAAGGCGGTTATCACGGTATGAGCGCCGAGGCGCAGATGAGCCTTGCCCCAAGCCGCAGAGTCAATTTCCCGCAGGCAGTTCCCGACAGCGCCGGTATCCCCGACAGCGTGGCTGAGCAAATGCTGATCGCGCCCTTTAACGATCTGGAAGCCGTCGCTGCTTTGCTGGATGAAAATGACGACGTTGCCGCGATTATGGTCGAGCCTTTACAACGGATTATCCCGCCAATACCAGGATATTTGCAGGGCCTACGAGCCCTGTGTGATCAACATGGTGTGCTGTTGATCTTTGATGAGATTGTCACCGGATTCCGGCTGGCTTATGGCGGGGCGCAGGAACGATACGGGGTCACACCGGATATCTGCACTTTGGGTAAGATCACGGGCGGTGGCTTCCCTCTGGCTGCGCTCGGTGCCAGCGTCGAGATCATGAAGCATTTCGATAAATCGAAGGTCGGGGAAGAAGGTTGGCTGATGCAGTTGGGGACCCTATCGGGGAATCCGGTCGCCTCGGCAGCTGGTCTGAAGACGATGGAGATTCTGCGGCGTGACGGCGCGTATGAGCGTTTGCGCGCAATTGGAAAACACTTGCAGCAGATTCAGTCGGACGCCTTGAATGAAGCGGGCATCGCGCATCGGATTTGCGGTGACGAGACTTTGTTTGACATCTATTTCACCAACGCTGAATGCCGTGATTATCGCAGTGCAAACCATGATGATCAACAGCGCAACGCCACTTACAATGCGGTGCTGCGCGCCCATGGAATCTTCAAGTCTCCGGGCAAGCTTTATCCGTCGCTGGCGATCACCGATGCGGATCTGGAACAGACCCGCCACGCTGTCCGTCACGCTGTTGATGCCATTTCCTGAAGGTTGGATGTATACAACGTAAACGGGTCGCCGTTGAATTCAACAGCGACCCGCTACCTTTGGAAGTCGGGGATCAGCCTCGCCCCCTCGAATACTGATTAAATCACCGGCAATCTGAAAACTTTTCGATACTTTCGAGACTGACCCGACTTCCTCATCGGTATGTCACATTAATGCCTGAGATTCCCGGCAGCCACAGTGATCAAGTTCACACTGCCTCAATTTAATTTGATTTTTTCCAATCGAAAAAACCCGGACCCGCCTGTTCCAGCAGTTCCGCCGCCATCGCGCGGGCCATTTCCGGCCCGTCTTTGACAGCACCGGTCACATCTCTGTTCACGGTTTCCGATCCATCGGGGCGCAGGACTTCGCCGCGCAGCCTTAAGTTGTCTCCGTCCAGTTCTGCCAGACCGGCGATCGGAGTTTCGCAAGACCCGTCCAGCGCGGCCAGCAAGGTGCGTTCGGCGGCCAGCCGCCATCCCGTTTCCGCGTGATGAATCGCTTCAAGCATTTCAGCCGCTCGCATGTCGTTGCTGCGCCGTTCGATGCCAATGGTACCCTGTGCAATCGCGGGCAGCATGTCATCCGGAGAAATGGCGCTGGCTGGAACCTCGTCCATGTCCAGACGGCGAATGCCTGCCATGGCCAGAAAAGTGCAATCCGCGACCCCGGCTTCCAGTTTTTTCAGCCGCGTCTGCACGTTCCCGCGAAACTCGACCACTTTCAGATCCGGCCGCCGATTCAGCAGTTGTGCCCGGCGCCGCAAAGACGAGGTGCCCACAACGGCCCCTTCGGGCAGATCGTGGATTGAGTTAAGGCGCGGTGAGATGAAAGCGTCACGCACATCTTCGCGCGGGAGGAATGTGTCCAGAACCAGCCCTTCGGGCTGTTCAACAGGCATGTCTTTCGTTGAATGCACGGCGATATCGATTTCAGCGCGCAACATCGCCTCTTCGATTTCCTTGGTGAACAGGCCCTTGTTGCCGATTTCCTTCAGGGGACGATCCGCATCGATCATTGCGCGATTGTCGCCGGTTGTTTTGATCACGACGATTTCAAAGGCCGCTTCGGGCAGATCGAAAGCATCGCTCAGGCGTTGGCGGGTTTCATAGGCCTGAGCCAGAGCCAGCGGTGAACCACGGGTGCCAATTCTGAGGGGCGATGCGGGAGTGGGCAGGGTCAAAGTCATGTGCACAGCTTTAGTCGCGTCACATTGCCCTGACAATGGGGGCTGAGCTTGACAAATTGCCGCCGAAGGACGACCCGTTGCCAAAACCGGAAGATTGGGGGCGAATATGGCCGAGACAAAGAAACTGCTGCGGGCGCTGGCGGGTGAAGTACAGGACGTGCCGCCAATCTGGATGATGCGCCAGGCGGGTCGGTATCTGCCGGAATACCGGGCCACCCGTGCCCAGGCCGGAGATTTTCTGTCTTTATGCTATAACCCGGAACTGGCCGCCGAAGTCACATTGCAGCCAATCCGGCGCTATGGCTTTGACGCTGCGATCCTGTTTGCCGATATCCTGCTAGTGCCGCAGGCGCTGGGTGCGGATCTGTGGTTTGTGACCGGCGAAGGCCCACGTTTGTCGACTATCACGCGGCCATCCGAATTTGATGCGCTTAAACCGATAGATGCGATTCATGAGACGTTGTCACCAGTTTATGAAACTGTTCGGATCCTGTCGCGAGAATTGCCGTCTGAGACCGCGCTGATCGGGTTTGCCGGCGCGCCCTGGACGGTCGCGACCTACATGATCGCTGGGCGTGGAACACCCGATCAGGGACCAGCTCACGCTCTGCGAGAGAGCGATACTGCTTTATTCGAGGCGCTTCTGGATCGCATCACGGAGGCAACAATTGAGTATCTGTCAGCTCAGATCGACGCTGGGGCCGAGGTGATCAAGATTTTCGACAGCTGGGCGGGTTCCCTGAAAGGTGACGCGTTTCGCAAATACGCGGTGGAACCGTGTCGTGTGATTACACAGGCCATCAAGGAGCGTCACCCCGGCATCCCGGTGATCGGTTTCCCGCGCGAGGCGGGGGAGGGGTATGTCGGGTTTGCCAAGACGACGGGTGTGGATTGCGTCGCGCTGGACAATTCGGTGTCGCCCGATTGGGCCGCCAGACATGTACAGATTGATGGTTGTGTACAGGGAAACCTGGCCTCGTCGCATATGGTGACCGGTGGGCAGGCTCTGGTGGATGAGACGCGGCGGATTGTCGAGGCGTTCTCTAAGGGACCGCACATCTTCAACCTGGGACATGGGATCACGCCGGATGCCGATCCTGAGAATGTTCAGCTGATGATCGATACGGTACGCGCACAGTAAGCAGGTTAAAGGGGGCCAGCCCCCTTCTTGGCCTGAGGCCAATCCATCCCCCGGGATATTTTGGGCCAGATGAAGTGCGGATCAGCGCAGGCCGTCCAGCTCTGCGAGGATCTCTTTAGTATGCTCGCCGCGCTTGGGGCTGGGTTTCGGGGTCCAGTCATGGCCTGAAAACCGTGGGGCGGCGGCGGCCTGAAATGCACCGTCAAAATCCTGCCAGCTGTTGCGATGGCGGTTCATCGGGTGTGAGCGAGCTTCGTCCGGGCTGAGAACAGGAGCAACGCAGGCATCTGTTCCGCGAAACAGGGCCTCCCAATGATCGCGAGGTTGACTGGCGAAGATGTCGGTCAGACGGCGTGAAAGCGAAGGCCACAGATCACGGTCGTATTGCCGCTGAAACTCGGTATCGTTTGTGAGGCCCAGTAAGTTCAGAAATTGCATGTAGAATTTTGGTTCGAGGCATTGCACGGAAATAAAGCCGCCGCAGGCGCAGGCGTAGGTGCTGCTCCAGTGGGGACCGTCCAACAGGCTTTGACCCCGGGTTTCAGACAGGTTGCCGGTTTGGCGCATTGTCATAAGCAGGTTCATCATATGGGCTGAGCCGTCATAGATTGCCGCATCAACGACAGTACCTGCGCCAGTGCGCTGTGCATTGATCAGCCCGGCCAGAATGCCCGCCACAAGATACATGGCCCCACCGCCGATATCACCTACCAACGTTGGCGGGGTCTGCGGTGCATGGCCGGGATGCGAAGCATACCAGAGCGCACCGGACAGGGCGATGTAATTCAGGTCATGCCCCGCCGTGTCGGCCAGCGGGCTATCCTGCCCCCAGCCCGTCATGCGCCCGTAGACCAGTTTTGGATTGCGGGTCAGGCAGACATCCGGGCCGAGCCCCAGTTTTTCCATCACACCGGGGCGGAATCCTTCGATCAGCGCATCGGCTGTGTCGATCAGGCGAAGCGCGGTATCCAGATCATTGGCGTCCTTCAGATCAAGTGCGATGGATCTTTTGCCGCGGTCCAGCAGGGAACGTTCCGGCATACCCGGTGTTGCGGCGCCCCCTTTGCGGTGGATTGTTATCACGTCAGCGCCCAGATCTGCCAGTAACATGGCACCAAACGGGCCGGGGCCCAGACCTTCGAGTTCGACAACACGTATTCCGTTCAGCATCAGGGCCCTCCGTTCCCGGCAGAGTTTGCTGGCTGGTGTCGGGATTGCAAGCCGGATGATTGCCGACGAGGACGGTCTTCCTTTTGGCAGTTGTTCATCACATGGTACGGAATGGGCCTGTTATCCCTGTGTTCGGGGCGATAGGGTCTGTGCCAGAACGGGGAGCGGATATGACGACCATTTTATCCATCAGAGATCTGCGCAAATCTTACGCCGATGGGTTCGAGGCGCTGAAAGGTGTGTCTCTGGACATTGAAGAAGGCGAAATTCTTGCGCTTCTGGGGCCGAATGGGGCGGGGAAAACCACTCTGATCTCGACGATCTGCGGAATAACCACGCCAACATCCGGTGCGGTTTCAGTCGGCGGGCACGACATTCAGTCGGATTATCGCGCAGCGCGCAGGATGATCGGGCTTGTCCCGCAAGAGATCGCGCTGGAACCGTTTGAAAAGGTCTGGAACACGGTTCGGTTGTCACGCGGGTTGTTTGGGCTGGGCAAAGACAACGCCCGGATCGAGGACATTCTGCGCAAGCTTTCGCTATGGGACAAGCGCAAGAACCCCATCAAGGAGCTGTCGGGCGGCATGAAACGCCGCGTGCTGATCGCCAAGGCTCTGGCGCATGAACCACGTGTTTTGTTTCTGGATGAACCGACGGCAGGTGTGGATGTCGAGCTGCGCAAGGATATGTGGGAAATCGTGGCCGAGCTGAAACGGGACGGTGTCACCATAATTCTGACCACCCACTATATCGAAGAGGCCGAAGCCATCGCGGATCGCGTCGGCGTCATTGACAAGGGTGAATTGCTTTTGGTGCAGGACAAAGACACGCTTATGGCGCAGATGGGCAAAAAGCAGATTGTCGTCATGCTGACCGAGCCAATCGCCAAGATTCCCGATGATTTGGCCAACCACAATCTGACCCTCAATGGCGCCGGGGATAGCCTGATCTATACCTACGATACCCATGCGGATCGCACGGGGATAACGACCCTGTTGAATGACGTGTCGCAGGCCGGGCTGGTATTGCGCGATGTGCAGACACGGCAATCGAGCCTGGAAGAGATATTTGTCAATTTGGTATCCGGAGAGGCGGCATGAACTGGACCGCAATTGCTGCAATCTACCGGTTCGAAATGGCCCGCTTCTTTCGCACCCTGGCGCAAAGCTTCCTGTCGCCGGTTCTTTCCACTTCGCTGTATTTCGTGGTGTTTGGCACCGCCATCGGCAGTCGAATTCAGGAGGTCGAGGGCGTATCCTACGGCGCGTTCATCGTGCCGGGCTTGATCATGCTGTCTGTAGTGATGCTGTCGATCTCGAACGCGTCTTTCGGAATTTATTTTCCCAAGTTTCTGGGCACCATCTACGAGCTGTTGTCGGCACCGGTGAATTTTATAGAAATCGTGATTGGGTATGTCGGTGCGGCGGCCACCAAAGCGCTGTTTGTGGGGTTGGTCATTCTGGCCACGTCGACCTTCTTCGTCGACATACGGATCGAACACCCCTTTGCCATGGCGGCGTTCTTGATCCTGTCATGTCTCAGCTTCTCATTGCTGGGGTTCATCATCGGGATATGGGCCAGTAATTTTGAACAGATGTCATTGGTGCCGCAGCTTGTGGTCACGCCACTTATCTTCCTTGGCGGTACGTTTTATTCAATCTCGATGCTGCCGCCTCTGTGGCAGACGATCACGTTGTTCAATCCGGTCGTCTATCTGATTTCGGGGTTTCGCTGGTCGTTTTTCGGGCTTGCGGATGTGCCCATTGCCCTGAGTTTGCTGGCCATCATAGCCTTTACCGGGGTGTGTCTGGCGGTCATTGGCTGGATCTTCAAAACCGGCTGGCGCATTCGCAGCTAACCCGCACCGGTGCGTTGCATTTTTGCCCATCGAGTGTGTGAATCTGGTTCACGTCGCGTTCAAGGTTCGAAGAGTCCCTTGTTTACGGGATGGCGGCACTCTACATCGGCACCCATGAAGCTCAGCCTGCCGTTCGTCAAAAAACATCCCTGTGTGGCCATCGTCCGCCTGTCCGGCGCCATTGGAATGGCCGGGCGCGGGTCCTTGAATGACGCCACGCTGGCGCCGGTTCTTGAGAAAGCCTTTCGCAAGGGAAAACCTGCGGCCGTGGCGCTTGAGATCAATTCACCGGGCGGATCCCCTGTCCAAAGTTCAATGATCGGTGCGCGCATTCGGCGTTTGTCCGAAGAACTGGACGTGCCGGTCATCGCTTTTGTCGAAGACGTCGCTGCATCCGGTGGGTATTGGCTGGCCGCCGCAGCGGATGAGATCTGGGCCGATGACAGTTCCGTACTGGGATCGATCGGTGTGATCTCGGCTGGGTTTGGCGCGCATGTCTTTCTGGCGCGGCAGGGATTTGAGCGGCGGGTCCATACCGCTGGGAAATCGAAGTCCATGCTCGACCCGTTTTCACCAGAAAAGAAAGAGGATGTAGCCCGCCTGCAAGGGTTGTTGGGTGATATCCACGAGAATTTCATTGCGCATGTCAAAGATCGGCGCGGGGACAAGCTGAATCAGGAAACTGATCTGTTCACGGGCGAGGTCTGGCTGGCGCGTCGCGCGCAGGAACTGGGGCTGATCGACGGCATCGCCCATCTGAAGCCAAAGATGCAGGACCGTTTCGGTGACAAGGTCAAATTCCGCCGCTATGGCGTGAAAAAACCGATCTGGACCCGGTTTGGGACCAGCCTGGCGCAGGACGCTATTGCAGGATTAGAGGAGCGGGCAGCTTACGCGCGTTTCGGTTTGTGACGTGATCGTAAAGGCTGTCACTCTTTTTCTGATCGCTATGGGCGTATTGGCAATGTTCGGCAAGTTGCGGTTTCCCGGGCAGAAAAAGCTGAGCTCGGCAAAATGTCCGCGATGCGGTCGGTATCGCATCGGAAAGGGCCCCTGTACCTGTGAAAAAGGAGGCCGGGCTTGATCACCACGTGGCTGCTGTCTGGTCTTGGCTTGTTGATCCTGTTGCTGGCAGGCGATGCCTTGGTGCGTGGCGCAGTGAACCTGAGCCTGCGTTTAGGTGTCCCGGCTCTGATCGTCAGCCTTACGATTGTGGCCTTCGGCACGTCCGCGCCCGAGTTGCTGATTGCTATCAGCGCCGTCAAGGAACACGCACCGGGTATCGCGCTGGGTAATGTTGTCGGATCAAACACGGCCAACATCCTGTTGGTTCTTGGCCTTCCAGCGATGCTGGCAACGATCCACACCAGCGAGTGCGACAGCCGTAGGAACTATGCCTTCATGCTGATGGCGACGGCCTTGTTCATAGGGTTGGCGTTTTGTGGAACATTCACCGTCGTCAGCGGCCTGATCCTGCTGGCGGCTTTGGGCCTGGTTCTGATGAATGCCTTTCGTGAAGCAAAGGCGCACCGCAAGGCCTGTGGGGAAGCCTGTGCCGATGACGACGACCTTGAAGGCCTGGAAGAAGCCGATCCTGACATGCCTTACTGGAAGGTATCGGTTTACCTGATCCTAGGCCTTGTCGGCCTTCCAATGGGGGCGCACCTGCTGGTGGAAAATGCGACGGTCATCGCCCGAACCTATGGTGTCAGTGAGACGGTTATCGGTCTGACCCTGATTGCGGTCGGAACGTCTTTACCCGAACTGGCAACAACCGTCATGGCCGCGTTGCGCCGGCAGGCCGATGTGGCCCTAGGCAACGTGATCGGCTCGAACATGTTCAATCTGCTGGCCATTATCGGGATCGCAACCTGGTTCGGGCGTATCCCGGTTGATCCCGGTTTCCTGTATTTTGACCTTTGGGTCATGCTGAGCGCTTCGCTGCTTCTGGTTCCCTTTGTTCTTTTCAAGCAGGATATCTCTCGCGTTTGGGGTCTGGTACTGACCTTCCTTTATGCGCTTTATACCACTGTATTGCTGGTGTGATCTGACAAAACGAGGTGAAGCATGACCCGAGCTTTGGTGACCGGTGCCGGTATTCGCATTGGCCGGGCCATGGCGCTTTATCTGGCCGGACGCGGATATGATGTCGCCGTTCACTATGCGTCCTCAGAACGCCCCGCGCACGAGACTGTGGCGGAGGTTCAGGCATTGGGCCGACGGTCGGTGGCCTTGCAGGCTGATCTGCTCGACGAGGCACAGGTGCAGGACCTGCTGCCCAAAGCAGCCGAGGCTCTGGGCGGGCCGATCACCTGTCTGGTGAACAACGCCTCAATCTTTGAATATGACAGTGTTCACACCGCGACCCGTCAAAGCTGGGACCGCCATCTCGACAGCAATCTGCGCGCACCGTTCGTTTTGACCCAAGCCATGGCCGGGCAGGGGCTGGCCCCGGACACAGACGAAAATGGCGAACCCCTGGCGACCGGTCTGATCATCAACATGGTGGACATGCGTGTACGCAAGCTGACACCCGAGTTCATGTCTTACACCATCGCCAAAATGGGGCTATGGACGCTGACCCGTACCTCGGCACAGGCGCTGTCCCCTGCAATCCGGGTCAATGCCATCGGACCCGGACCAACGGTACAGGGGCATCGTCAAAGCGCTGAGCATTTCCAGGCGCAACGAACGAATACTGTTCTGGAACGCGGGTCAAATCCGTCGGATATCACCGCCGCTTTGGGATATTTTCTGGATGCACACGCAGTAACGGGGCAACTGATATGCGTGGATGGCGGTCAGCACCTGGGGTGGAAAACACCGGACGTTCTGGGAGTTGAATAAGCAATATCGCTGCAAGTTTTGCACCGCGCACGTTTGTGTTACCTGCGTGTTACAAAAATGTCTTTTTTTTCATACACTTGCTAAATGTGTGAAAAAATATCGTTAAAAATCAGCATCTTGATAATGTGCCTATTTTTTGTGCATGTTAATGAAGTGGTAATGAAACAAGGGAAATTCTAAGGCTGTGAAAACTTATCTTCACACTTATCCACAGGAATCGTGGATTTGTTTTCTCTTGATCTGAAGCCCGCAAGATTGCAGCCAGTAAAAGAGAATCATATCGGAATCCCATGACTACCCACAGTGAATCGTCCCTGACCGGTTATGCCTGCATTCAGCGTTATGCAAAGACGCTGGACAGCTCACCCGGGGTGTACCGGATGCTGGATGCCGACAGTCGGGTTTTATACGTGGGCAAGGCGCGAAACCTGAAGGCGCGGGTGTCGAACTATACAAGGCCGGGTCACTCAGGCCGGATCGAGAAGATGATTTCCTCGACCGCTTCGATGATGTTTCTGACCACAAGAACGGAAACCGAGGCGCTGCTGCTGGAGCAGAACCTGATCAAGCAGCTTAAACCGAAATACAATGTGCTGCTGCGGGACGACAAAAGCTTTCCCAACATCCTGGTCGCCAAGGATCATGACTTTCCGCAGATCAAGAAACACCGCGGGGCGAAGAAGGAAAAAGGCGCCTATTTCGGACCATTTGCCAGCGCGGGTGCTGTAAACCGCACATTGAACCAGCTGCAAAAAGCATTCCTGCTGCGTAACTGTTCGGATTCCATGTTCGACAGCCGCACGCGGCCCTGTCTGCTTTATCAGATCAAACGGTGTTCCGGGCCGTGTGTCGGTTTGATTTCGGAGCAGGATTACAGTGAAAGCGTCAAGGATGCAGAACGTTTCCTGTCGGGGCGCTCGACCAAGGTGCAGGAGGAACTGGCTGAACAGATGATGGCGGCGTCCGAGGCTATGGAGTTCGAACGCGCCGCCGGTCTGCGCGACCGTATCCGGGCGCTGACGCAGGTACAGACCGTACAAGGCATCAACCCTCGTGGTGTGACCGAAGCAGATGTGATCGGCCTTTATATGGACAGCGGGCAAGCCTGTGTTCAGGTATTCTTCATCCGTGCCAACCAGAACTGGGGCAACAAGGATTTTTACCCGCGTGTAGGACCAGATGTATCTCCGGCCGAGGTGATGGAAGCTTTCCTTGGCCAGTTCTACGACAACAAGGAACCACCACGGCAGTTGATTTTGTCGGACGGGATCGAAAACGCCGATTTGATGCAGGAAGCTTTGACGGAAAAAGCCGGTCGTAAGATCGAGCTTCTCGTGCCGCAGCGCGGGGAAAAACAGGAACTGGTTGCAGGTGCATTGCGCAATGCGCGAGAGTCTCTGGCCCGGCGCATGTCGGAAAGCGCGACACAGGCCAAGTTGTTGCGCGGTGTGGCCGAAGCATTTGATCTGGACGGCCCGCCCGGTCGGATCGAGGTCTACGACAACTCTCACATTCAGGGTACCAACGCTGTTGGCGGCATGATCGTGGCAGGGCCCGACGGGTTCATGAAGAACGCCTATCGCAAGTTCAACATTCGTGGCGATGACCTGACCCCGGGTGACGATTTCGGCATGATGAAAGAGGTTCTGAACCGTCGCTTCACCCGCCTGCAAAAAGAAGACCCGGATCGGGATAAGGGGCTTTGGCCCGACCTGCTGCTGATCGATGGCGGTGCCGGGCAGGTCAGCGCTGTGCACGAGATCATGCAGGCTCACGGGGTCGAAGACATTCCGATGGTCGGTGTTGCCAAAGGGGTCGACCGTGACCACGGCAAGGAAGAGTTTCACCGGATCGGTCAGCGCCCCTTTGCGCTGAAACGCAACGATCCCGTCTTGTACTTTATTCAACGGCTAAGGGACGAGGCGCACCGTTTTGCCATTGGCACCCACCGTGCGAAACGCACCAAGGCCGTTGGTGCCACGCCGCTGGACGAAATCCCAGGTGTCGGGGCAGCACGCAAGCGCGCCTTGCTGACTCACTTCGGCAGCGCCAAAGCGGTAAGCCGGGCCAATCTGGCGGACCTGAAAGCGGTCGAGGGGATCTCGGCCGGGTTGGCTCAGAAAGTCTATGATTTCTTCCACGACAAGGGTTAGACTTGTCGCCCCCGCCACAGGATATAGAGGCCCGAGGCTACAATAAGCGCGCTGCCGACCCACATGGTACGGTTCAGGCTTTCGCCGAACAGGGCGATACCCAACCCGGTACCGAACAGCAGTCGGGTATAGCGGAACGGGGTCACGGCAGACACTTCTCCCGTGCGCATTGCGTTCATGAGCGAGGCATAGGCCATGACGCCCATCAGAACCGCGCCCGTCAGATGCAGGCTGGTGTGCAGGCCAACCGATGCCAAGGGCGCGCCTTCCCACATCCGATAGGCAAGGCCCGCGACGATAATGCTGAGGAAACCATAAAACCCCAAAACTTCGGTTCCTAGCGTGGCAGGGGCCGCGCGGCTGGCCAGATCACGCCCTGCGAACCCTAACATACCCAGCACGGCCAGTATCGACAGCAGCGAAAAACTGTCTCCAGTGGGTTGCAGAATAATGACGACGCCGATCATACCGACAAAAATTGCGCTCCATCGCCGCCAACCAACCGTTTCACCAAAGAACAACGCCGCGCCTGCGACCACAACTAACGGCGTCGCTTGCAGGATCACCGTGGCCGAGGACAAGGGCGTCAATGCGATGGCGAGCACATAGAACAGCCGACCAAAGACTTCGAACAGCACCCGAACTTTCATCGGGCGGGAAAGAACGTCTGGGTGCATCAGGCGTTTTCCACGAGCTGACGCCAGCGCGGCAAAGATAACGGACCCGCCCGTCCCGAACAGCACCATTACCTGCCAGATCGGAAGCGCGGTCGAAGCTGCTTTCAGCAACGCATCCTCCAGCGCAAAGCCCGCCATTGCGGCCACCATCCACAGGCTGCCGACCATGTTCGACCGGGCGTCGGTTTGAATATGCGCTGTCATCCTGTACGTTCCGCTTTGCAGTCGACGGGCAATCTGACCGCAAAGACGTGAAACGCCAAGTGCACAAGGTCCAAAGCGTCGGACCTGCGGCGCTTTGACCAAGCTGTTGTGAGTGACGTAGTTTTTTACCAGTTTGTCTTTTCTGTCTTGAACCGGCGATATAGGGTCCGAGCCATGAAGTGGAATTTGCCCAATTTCCTGACGGTTCTACGCCTGCTGGCTGCGCCCGGTCTGGCCGTTATGTTTTTGTACTTCACCCGGCCCTATGCGGACTGGTTCGCTTTGATCCTGTTCCTGTCTGCGGCGATCACCGATTGGTTCGATGGCTATCTGGCCCGCGCGTGGAAACAGGAAACCAAGATGGGTGCGATGCTGGACCCGATTGCCGACAAGGCAATGGTGGTGATCGCGCTGATGATTCTGGTTGGCTATTCGACCGAACACTGGACGCCATGGCTCGTGCTACCCGCCACCGTAATCTTGTTCCGCGAGGTTTTTGTCTCGGGCCTGCGCGAATATCTGGGCGATGTTGCGGGGACGCTGAAGGTTACAAAGCTGGCTAAGTGGAAAACAACAGCGCAGATGATCGCCATTGCCGTGCTGTTCTCGCAGGGTATCTTTGAACACTATGCCGTGATGGCGAGTTTCGGCATGGACGCTGCGCTGGTAGAACAGGTCATCGCGGGCCAGGTTGAAGATGTGAACCACCTGCGCTGGAACATCCATGGCATGTTTTGGGCGGGCCAGATCGGGCTGTGGTTGCTGTGGATTGCGGCGACGCTGACATTGATCACCGGCTATGATTACCTACGTAAAGCCATGCCACATCTGAAGGAGATCTAAGGGATGGATGTGCTGTATTTTGCATGGGTTCGCGAGCGTATCGGCTTGCCAAAGGAAAAGGTCGAGACGCAGGCAGTCACAGTCAATGACCTGGTGGCCGAGTTGAGCGCGCGGGAAGATCGCTATGCCGCGGCATTTGCCGATTTGTCCGCCCTGCGCGTTGCACTGGATCAGGAGTTGTCGGATTTCGACGCCTCGCTGTCGGGCGTTCGGGAAGTGGCATTTTTTCCACCAATGACAGGCGGCTGACCCATGCGGATCGCTGTTCAGCAGGAAGCATTCGATCTGGGGGCCGAGGCCAATGCTTTTGCCGCCGGGGATGATGCCAACGGAGCCATTGTCACCTTCACTGGCGTTGTGCGCGACTTGGCAAGCGGTGATCTGGACGTGATGGAGATTGAATACTATCCGGGTATGACGGAACGGGCCCTGACCAAGATTGCCCGGGAAGCCAAGGAGCGGTGGTCATTGGGTGACGTCCTGGTGATTCACCGTCATGGCCGACTGGCCCCGGGGGACAGGATCATGATGGTGGCCACCGCTGCGCCGCATCGTAAAGATGCGTTTGAGGCAGCGGAATACTTGATGGATTATCTGAAGTCTCGCGCACCCTTCTGGAAGAAGGAAATCACCCACTCTGGTGCGGAATGGGTCGCAGCCAAAGACGAAGACGAAGACGCGCTGACCCGGTGGTAGTACTTAGCGACCGTTTATTCTTGCAAACTTCGGCGACGGCGCAAGGTCGTGCGCTTAATCCGCGTTGTTGATCCGTCCGCGCAGTTCTTCGGCCTCCTGACGCGCGGCCCGCAGGCCATCCATTGCGGCTGCCAGCTCGGCCTCTGTCTGGGTTAGCTGGTTCGTCAATTCGGCCTCACGTTGCTGCAAATAGGTGATGGCCTGATCGCGGGTTTCCTCGGCCTCGTGCAACTCCTGACTCATCCGGTCCAGATCAGCGACATCGCTTTGACTTACGCGGGACAGGCGGTGCGCCAGCCAGTTGGCAAACCAGCCCATGCAGAAGGCCGCGAACAGGATAATGGCAGTGACAATGACGAATTCTGTTCTGTTCAACTTACTGGTCCCCTGCATCCGCATCAGGTGCGGTCGTGTCGGTTTGGTCCTCTGCGGATGTCGCAGCCTCGGTCTCAAGCGCTTCAAGCCCTGTTTTGGTACTTGCAACAGGCTCAGGGCGGATCAGACGGAACTCGATCCGGCGGTTTTCTTCCCGGCCCTCTTCGGTGTCGTTGTCAGCGATGGGTTGCGTTTCCCCATATCCCACAGCGGTGTAGCTGCTGGTAGGAATGCGCCGCCCGCGCAATTCGTTCAGAATGGATTGTGCCCGCGCCTGGCTGAGTTGTTGGTTCATCTCTTCCCGGCCCTGACTGTCTGTGTGGCCCTGAATCTCCATACGGATCGGACCGCAGTCGCGCAGGATATCCGCAATCTGGTTCACCACATCGCGCGAGTCTGATGCAATCGTGGCCGATCCGGGCTCAAAGGCGATCTTACCGGTGGCCTGAATTTCGGCGATCTGGGCCTCGCAGACTTCCGGGTCGGGCAGGGCGTCCTCGGGTTCCGGTGGGGGCTGATACGTTATGGTCAAGGTGTATTCCTGCCCCTCGCCCAGCTTGTCGGATAGTTGACCTGCGATGCGAGCCTTGGCGTCTTCTTCGTGGCTGAGGCCGATCAGTTCGACCGTATCGGGTGTAACGGTCAATACGCCGTTGTGGAGCTGACCCAAAGCCTCCAGACCGGCCAAAACACGTACTGGCCAGTCCGCCGGAAGATCCGAAACGATGCGGGTGGCGGTATACACCTGATCGGACCCAAAGGCCGCGCGCGCGTAGCTGTCGACCATGTCGCGCAGAGTTTCATCACCCAGCCGTCCGCGCAATTGCACCAGCCCTTCAGGGCTGCGGGTGGCCGAGAACTCGACCGGGCCGTTTGCGTTCGTTGTTTCAGGCTCTGGCAAAACGGCGTGCAGTGCGAAAACCGCAGGCAGCTCGGTTTCAAGCTCGCCCACAACCCGGTCGAACACCGTAGGATCGGTACCCTCGGCAGCAATCAGGGTAATGTCTGCGTCGGAAATGGTGACCGAACCCTGGCCGATCCTGAACAGCGCCTGAATGCTTTTCTCGGCTGCTTCTGGCCAGCGTGGCGATGGTTCGCCCAAGGCGACGGTGCAGGAATAAGACCCCGTCAACCCCGCGTTTTTCGCGGCGGCCACGATACGGTCACGTGCCTTCTCATCCTGGGCGGAACAGGCGTCAAAATGCCCACCTCCTTCGTCGATCAGGTAACGCAAAGTAAAAGGCGTGACGACCGGGCGAGGTGCTGAAATTGCCAGCCCAACCCGCAGGCTGGGCGGTGCCGTACGGGTCAGGTCGCGTTCCAGTTTTTGTTTTTCTTGCTGACTGTTGGCAATTGCCGTGATCCTGACCAAATCCGGGTTGGCGGAAATTTTGGCGCGGGGCAGGTGGGTTAGGGCCTCTAACGCGTAAGAAATTGCGGCATCCCATCCTTTGGGCTTTGGATAATCCGCTGTTTCCATCAGGTCCGACACGGCAACGGATCTGTCCAGATTGCCCAGCCGTTGGATCAGCTTGTCCCTGTTCTCACTGGCCGGGATCAGACCAATCACCGAGATTCCACTGTCATTGCGCAGGATTTCTACCGAAAAGCGCGGTGCTGCGAGGGCAGAAGTTGCGATAACCTCCATTTCATCGATTACGCGAGATGTATCAACTTCGGTTCCCGCGGCGGTCAGAGCGTTAAAGCGGGTCGCCTCATCTGGCGCTGTACCAGTCAGGACCACCCGCAAACCATCGGCCTCGACCTCGGCCCAATCATGTCCTTTTAGGTCCAGCGAGCGCCGTACAGCCAGTTCTGATGATTCTTCGATCTCGGTAACGGCATAGCTGGCTGCCAGAAGCGACAGGCCTGCTGATACGAGAAAGATCAGGGAAACAGCGATAAAATACGGCAGACGCATGTTTGGGTTTGGCACTCCTCAGGCGTTTGCGCCGATCTTTACAGGCCCCGTTCAGCGGGTGCAATCAGAGCAGCAAGGCGACGCAGAGGAAGATCAGCGGAATAAAGCCGGTATCGCGGTTGGCCCGAAACAGCAGCAGCAGCTTGTCGTTGTCTTCAGTATCAAGCCCGCGCAATTGCCACATCATGTGCCAGCCCATGGCCCAGGGACCGCAAAGCGCGATCCCCAACGCCAGAATCGACGCGTCAGGCACCCCGGCATCAATAATGGCCAGCCCCATCAGCGATACTGTTGCGACCAGAAAATACTTCAGCCATTTCGCCGTGTCGGTGCCGAACAGGCGCGCGGTGGATTTGATGCCGACCAGTTCATCATCCTCGGTATCCTGATGTGCATAGATCGTGTCATAGAACAGGGTCCACGCGATGCCGGACAGGTACAGCGTGACAGCAGGCCAGCCGAGCGACCCGCTATGCGCCGTCCAGGCCAGTAATGCGCCCCAGTTGAAGGCCAGCCCCAGAAAAACCTGAGGCCACCAGGTAAACCGCTTGGCAAACGGATAAACGGTCACCGGCAGCAAAGATAACACACCCATGGCAATGGCCGCCTGATTGAAGCTGAGCAGAATGCCAAGCGCCAGAAGACTTTGCAGGATCATCCAGGCCGCAGCTTGCCGGACACTGACTTGCCCCGACGGTATCGGGCGTGATCGTGTGCGTTCAACCTGTGCGTCGAATTCCCGGTCTGTAATGTCATTCCACGTGCAACCGGCACCTCGCATCAAAAAGGCTCCGAATGCGCAGCCTAGGGCAATCCACAGATCTTCCCAACGCGGTTGGCCGTCATGCAGGATGGCCAGCGCCAGCCCCCACCAACATGGAAGCAGCAACAGCCATGTGCCGATGGGCCGGTCCGCGCGGCTGAGGCGCAGATACGGTCGGGCAAAGGCTGGGGCATGGGTGTCGACCCAATTGCCGGTGACGGCATCGGCGACTTGACCATCTGGTGTTGGGGCATTGCCTTGCATATGTAGGTCTCATGAGTGCGAAAATCAGACTGTATGTAGAGCAGCCCTTGGGTCAGGGGCAATCGGTTCCTTTGACGCGCGATCAGGCGCACTATCTGTTTGGGGTCATGCGACTGCCGGTTGGTGGAGCAGTGGCGCTGTTTAACGGTAAGGATGGCGAGTGGCTGGCCGAGGTGGCCGAGTCCGGAAAACGTGGTGGCGCTCTGACCTGTATCAGGCAGACCAAACCTTTGCAGCTGCCCCCCGATCTGTGGTTCCTGTTTGCGCCGATCAAAAAGGCGCGCACCGACTTCATTGTTGAAAAAGCCGCTGAAATGGGCGCGGCTCGCATCCTGCCAGTTCAGACCGAATTCACCAACGCAGACCGTATCCGGCAAGACCGGCTTCAGGCTCATGCAATCGAAGCCGCTGAACAATGCGGAGGAACCTACGTGCCCGAAGTGGCAGACCTTCAGCGGCTGGACCGCGTGCTGAATACCTGGCCTGAAGGTCGGCACTTGATGTTCTGCAACGAGGCCGAGGTCGGCTCGGCCCTGCGGCTGGCAGCGAATGAAAAAGGGTGCCCCTGGGCTATTCTCATCGGCCCGGAAGGCGGGTTTTCCAACGCTGAGCGCGCACGGTTGTCGGCTTTACCCTATGCGCATGTGGTCAGTCTTGGCCCGCGTATTCTGCGGGCGGATACAGCGGCGGTGGCCGCGTTGACCATGTGGCAGCAGGCATTGGGGGATTGGTCGTGATTCGCGAGGCGGTTCAATCGGATGCCCTGGCGCTTGAGAGGTTTCTGGCCCGCTACCCTGACAGTTCAATGTTCTTGCGTAGCAATTTGGCGGCTCATGGGGTGGGGTTGAATGCGAATGAATATTCCAGCCGCTACTTCATCTGGGGTGAGGATCAGGTTCAGGGTGTCTTCGGGCTCAGCAAGAAGGGCTATCTGATGGTTCAATTGCCCAACGCTGAAACCGAAGCTGCCGAGTGGTTCGCTCGGATGATCGAAGGCGAAACCGTTTTGGGTATGACGGGGGATGCACATCAGGTTGAGGTGGCTTTGGGCGCTCTGGGATTGGGGCAGGCGAAGTACCGGTTGAATCACGATGAACCGCTTTATCGACGTGACCTGCGCGGTCTGACTGAGGTACCTGTTCCTTATCGCGCTTTGCGCGCCGAGGATCGAGCAAGGCTGCACACTTGGTTTGCGGATTACATCGAGGATACCGGACAAGCCGCAGGCGAAGAGGCGCGTGAGCTTGCCGCAGAGCGCGTCGAGGCGGAAATGACCGCAGGCAGGGCGATTGTCCTGATGGAAGGCGACGCGCCGGTTGCCATGGCGTCTGTAAATGCCAGGGTTCACGACCAAGTTCAGGTCGGTGGTGTTTTTGTTCCACGTAAAAACAGAAACCGTGGCCTGGGTCGACGGGTCACGACCGCATTGATGCAGAAAGCAAAAACCGAGGGCGCGGCGGCCGCGATCCTGTTTGCGAACAACGCACCTGCCGCCCGTGCCTATGAGGCGATCGGGTTCCAACAGGTGGGCTGGTACAAGGTCGCTTTGCTTCAGGAACCGCAAAGGGTGCTCTCATGAGTTTCATCCGACCCGAAGCAAAACTGGCGCTTTGGCGTTGGCGCGAGGTTCTGGTCGCGGCTTTTGTCCTGATCCTTGGTCTGAGCTGGATCAGCGGGCCGGGTGGGCTGTTGGCCTGGGTAGGCTGGTTTCTGATTGTCGTGTCAGCGGCTTTGGCTGTGATCGGCATTCAGCGCGCGCGTTTCAGAACAGGGGCGGGTGGGCAAGGTGTCGTGACGATTGATGAAGGCCAGATCACTTATCTGGGTCCCTTGGATGGCGGCATCGTCGCGTCCCGCGAAATTGAGCGTCTGGCCCTTGACCCGACCTCCGACCCCGCACATTGGGTTCTGGATCAGCCGGGCCAGCCAGCGCTTCACATTCCTGTGAATGCAGAAGGAGCCGAGGCGTTGTTCGACGTATTCTCAAACCTGCCGGGCCTCAAAACCGAGCAAATGCTGTCGGAACTCAACGGCAAATCGCAGCATCCGGTCGTTATCTGGGAACGTACACCGTCGCGCCCGGCGCATTTGCCGTTGCATTGACACTGGCGCCATTTACGACCACCACTTGACCTTCAAAACAGACACAGCAGGATCGGAGCACGGTTCATGTCCATCCCTCAGTCCGGCGGCGGTCCGATCGAACGCCATGAACAACTGGCCGAATATCTGGAATCGGGTTGCAAACCCAAGCAAGATTGGCGCATCGGCACCGAGCATGAGAAATTCGGCTATTGCAAGGACACGCTGAAACCTCTGCCTTTTGAAGGAAAGCGATCCATTGTCGCCGTGTTGGAGGGGTTGCGGGATCGCCACGGCTGGGGAGAGGTCCGTGAATCCGGTCATCTGATCGGTCTGGAAAAGGACGGCGCAAATGTCAGCCTTGAACCGGGTGGCGCGCTGGAGCTGTCGGGCGCCCCTCTGGAGACGATCCATGAAACCTGCGATGAGGTGAACACTCACCTGCGCGAGGTGAAGGATATCGCCGATGAGATCGGCGTGGGATTCATCGGCCTGGGCGCGGCGCCGATCTGGACGCATGACCAGATGCCGCTGATGCCCAAAGGGCGGTATCGGCTGATGAACGATTATATGGAAAAAGTCGGCACCATGGGCCGCGCCATGATGCGGCGGACGTGTACCGTTCAGGTCAATATCGACTTCGGGTCCGAGGGCGACATGGTACAGAAACTGCGCGTGGCGCTGGCGTTGCAGCCGGTGGCGACGGCGCTGTTTGCCAATTCTCCGTTCTTCGAAGGCAAGGTGAACGGCCAGAAAAGCTGGCGCAGCCATATCTGGCGACATCTGGACGATGCGCGCACGGGCATGTTGCCCTTCGTGTTCGAGGATGGCTTTGGATTCGAACGCTATGTCCAATACGCGCTCGATGTGCCGATGTATTTCGTCTACCGCGACGGGCAGTACATCAACGCGCTGGGCATGTCGTTCCGCGATTTCCTCAAGGGTGAGTTGCCTGCATTGCCGGGAGAAACGCCGACCCTGTCGGATTGGGCCGATCACCTGACAACGGCCTTCCCCGAGGCGCGGATCAAGAAGTTCATGGAGATGCGCGGCGCGGATGGTGGCCCTTGGCGACGACTTTGCGCCTTGCCGGCCTTCTGGGTCGGGCTGACCTATGACCAAACCGCGCTGGATGCGGCGTGGGATCTGGTCAAGGGCTGGGATGCCGAAACGCGCGAGGGGCTGCGTGTTGCGGCGGCCAAAGACGGGCTTCAGACGCAGGTTGGCAACGTCAACATGCATGATCTGGCGCGTGAAGTCGTGGCGATCTCTGAGGCGGGCCTGAAAGCCCGCGCGCGCCCCGGTGCTGGTGGGCTGGTCCCGGATGAGACGCATTTCCTGAATGCGTTGAAGGAAAGCATCGACACCGGCAAGGTTCCGGCAGATGAGTTGCTGGAACACTACAATGGCGACTGGAATGGAGACCTGACCCGGATTTATCCCGAATACAGCTATTGATGCGCACCGTCCCGCTTGCATTCGCGGGGCGGGGCCGATAGCAGGTTCTCGACCAAATTCAGAGGGCCGTCATGGACGATCTTAAGGCAAAATATCTGGACCAAATCGCCGAAGCAGGCGACGAAAACGCGCTTGAGGCGATCCGCGTCGCGGCTGTTGGCAAAAAAGGCGAGGTCGCGCTGAAGATGCGCGAGCTGGGCAAGATGACGCCCGAGGAACGTCAGGTCGCAGGCCCGGCGCTGAATGCCCTGAAGGATGAGATTAACTCGGCGCTGTCCGCCAAAAAAGCCGCGCTGGCCGATGTTGCACTGGATGAGCGCCTGCGGACCGAATGGCTGGACGTCACCCTGCCGACCCGCCCGCGCCGTCAGGGGTCAATCCACCCGATCAGCCAGGCGACCGAGGAACTGACCGCGATCTTTGCTGAACTGGGCTTCTCGGTGGCCGAAGGGCCGCGTGTTGAAGACGACTGGTACAATTTCGACGCGCTGAACATCCCCGGTCACCACCCCGCACGGGCCGAGATGGACACGTTCTATATGCACCGCGCTGAAGGCGACAATCGCCCGCCGCACGTGCTGCGCACCCATACCTCGCCGGTACAGATCCGGTCGATGGAAAAGCAGGGTGCACCGATCCGCGTCATCTGTCCGGGCGGCGTGTACCGCGCCGATTACGACCAGACCCACACGCCGATGTTCCATCAGGTCGAAGGGCTGGCCATCGACAAGGACATCTCGATGGCGAACCTGAAATGGGTTCTGGAAGAATTCGTGAAAGCGTTCTTCGAGGTCGACGATGTCGAACTGCGCTTCCGCGCCTCGCATTTCCCCTTCACCGAGCCATCGGCCGAGGTCGATATCCGCTGTTCGTGGGATAACGGTCAGCTGAAGATCGGTGAGGGCGACGACTGGATGGAGATTCTGGGTTCCGGCATGGTCCACCCCAAGGTGATCGCCGCTGGAGGGATCGACCCAGAGGTCTATCAGGGTTTTGCATTCGGGATTGGCATCGACCGTCTGGCGATGCTGAAATACGGTATTCCGGATTTGCGGGCGTTCTTTGATAGCGACCTGCGCTGGCTGCGCCACTACGGGTTTGCAGCGTTGGATATGCCGAATCTGCATGGTGGTTTGAGTAGGTGACGGAACCCGACTTTTGGATGCAGCAAAACTTCGCCTTCGTATCGGCGCTTGTTTTGTTGTTCGTTGGGTATGTGGTTAAGGCTTGGTTTGATAGGCGTGAGCAGGTCAGGCAGCGGCACTTCGAAATCTATGTAGAAATTATTGAGGCCATTTGTGAACTGGCCAATGCCTTCAACAGAGGCGGCGAAGGCTTCGATGATGCCCTTGCTGCATATTCAACAGCCAAGATGAAATTCGCCGTCGTTGCGTCAGATTCTGCAATGAAACAATTGGTAGCTTTTGATCGAAGGATTACGGCAAAGCACAAAGTCCCGCACGAAGAGTTTGATGGACTTCTTGCTGCATTGATGAGGTCAATTCGCGAAGAGAATCTGGGGAAGACGCGAGTTGCAGAGGTCGACTTAATCACAATCACTCCATTCGGTCGTTCGATAAGAGACAAGAACGAGAATTCATAAGGCGAGTTGCGCGGAGCAAAGGCCGATAGGCCGCCGCGCTATCGCCAGACCGCCCGCACGAGCTGGTGATTTGTCCCCGACAGTACAACGCTCGAACAGCGCTCGGACTTGGCCAGCATAAACTGCCCACCACAACCCAAGGATCGCCATCCCGCGGTCTGGCCATAGCGCGGCTTGGTGTTTTGACCTGATGTAGGGCGGGCTTCAGCCCGCCATGTGCGATGGGTGGGTGCCGGGCTGAAGCGCGGCCTGCGTTCGGACCACACCGATATGTTAAGTGACAGGGCGGAATGCCTCGTTAGGGTCGGGCGCATGATCTGTCGATTGCTCTGCCCTTTCCTGTTAATTGCCTCGCCCGGCTTTGCCATGGGTCCCTGGAAAACCGAATGCCACGGCGATATTGCCTGTGATCTCGGTGACCGCTCGTATCACGTTCTTGAACCTGATGGCTGGGATGGTGAAACACCTCTGCCGGTGCTGCTGCATTTCCATGGTTGGGCGCGGCAGGGCGCCGTGGTCGTGAACCACGAACGGATTGCAGGGGCCACGAAGCGTCGGGGTGTGCTGCTGGTGGCCCCGAACGGTTTGGGCAAAAGCTGGGATTTCTGGTCCGCAAGCTCGGATGATGTGCCTTTTGCCGACCGGGTGCTTGAGGATATCGCCAGGCGCTATCCGATAGACCCGACCCGCATCTATGTATCAGGCTATTCCTTTGGCAGTGCGATGGCGTGGCGCTTTGTCTGCGAAACCGGCGATGATATCGCGGCACTGCTGGGTGTGGCCGGTACACTCCGCCAGACCGAGACCTGCCCGCAAGCCCCGCGAGTGGCGCGGCATGTCCATGGGACGGGCGACACGGTGATGGATTTCCCGTTCGGTCCGGGTGGCGATACAACGTATCCAGTGGCGCTGTGGCGTGAGAAATATGGCTGCGGTGCGGAGACCCTGCGCGGGGAGTGGAGTGTGGAACCGTTCCTGACGCTCAGACGAGTGGAATGGACCGATTGCACGCAGGGGCAGGTGACGCTGGACACGCATCCCGGTGGGCATTTCATCCCCCATGGCTGGATCGGATGGCAGCTGGATGAGCTTTTGGGCCGCACCCCCACCTATCCGTGACGCGCAGAGCTTGCACCCCGGCGCATTCTTTGCCATTGCCTGTGCCGACTGGATGTTTGCCAAAAAAGGCCCCGTGCAATGAAATTCACTCTGTCCTGGCTGAAAGACCACCTCGACACTGATGCTTCGGTTGATGAAATCGCCGAGGCGCTGACCGATCTCGGGCTTGAGGTCGAAGAGATCGTGAACCCGGCCGAACGGCTGGCAGGCTTTACGCTGGGCTATGTGAAACACGCCGAGAAACACCCTGATGCAGACAAGCTGCGCGTTTGCAAGGTCGATACGGATGAAGGTGAGCTACAGATCATTTGCGGTGCACCCAATGCGCGTGAAGGGATCACGGTCGTGGTCTGCAAACCGGGCATGTACATCCCTGGCCTGGACCTGACCATCAGCGTCGGCAAGATCCGCGGTGTCGAAAGCTTTGGCATGATGGCGTCCGAGCGTGAGCTGGAACTGTCGGATGAACATGACGGCATCATCGAACTGCCCTCGGGCGAAGTGGGTGATACATTTGTGGACTGGCTTGCAGAAAACGACCCTTCCAAAGTCGACCCGATGATCGAAATCGCGATCACTCCGAACCGCCCGGATGCGCTGGGGGTTGAAGGGATTGCGCGCGATCTGGCCGCGCGTGGAATTGGCACGTTGAAGCAGCGTGACTATACGCATGTTCCGGGTGATTTCGATTGCCCGATCAAGGTGACGATCGACGAAGACACGCTGGATGGCGCGCCACATTTCACTGGCCGTCTGATCCGTGGCGTGAAGAATGGCCCCAGCCCGCAATGGCTGCAGGATATGTTGAAGGCCATAGGTCTGCGTCCTATCTCGGCGCTGGTGGATATCACCAATTATATGACCTACGATCACAATCGCCCGC
This sequence comes from Ruegeria sp. AF3, assembly GCF_056536285.1. NCBI lineage: Bacteria > Pseudomonadati > Pseudomonadota > Alphaproteobacteria > Rhodobacterales > Roseobacteraceae > Ruegeria > Ruegeria sp. AF3. The sequence goes on from NZ_JBQFJM010000001.1 coordinate 2,276,337, forward strand.
TGCACGTGTTCGACGCCGACAAGGTTCAGGGCAACCTGCGGGTGCACCGCGCCAAAGGCGGCGAGACGCTGGTCGCGCTGGATGAAAAAGAATACACGCTGCAACCCGGAATGATGGTGATTTCGGATGACAAAGGTCCGGAGTCGATTGCGGGCATCATGGGCGGTGAGGAAACCGGATGTACCGAGGAAACGGTAAACGTCTTCCTTGAAAGCGCGTTCTGGGATCATGTTCAGATCGCTCTGACGGGCCGTGCGCTCAAGATCAATTCCGACGCACGCTATCGGTTCGAGCGCGGTGTCGACCCGGAATACACCCGCGAGGGGCTGGAACACGCGACCCAGATGATTCTGGATATCTGCGGCGGAGAAGCCTCCAACGTGGTAGAGGCCGGCAAAGCACCGAACCATGCGCGCGCCTACAAGCTGAATGCGGAAAAGGTGCAGTCTCTGGTCGGGATGGATATTCCCGAAAGCGAACAGCGACAGACCCTGACCCGTCTGGGCTTTCGTCTGGAAGGTGAGATGGCCCATGTCCCCAGCTGGCGCCCGGATATCCTGGGCGAGGCCGATCTGGTGGAAGAAGTCGCGCGGATTGCTTCCTTGACAAAGCTGCAAGGCAGGCCGCTGCCGCGCGTGACCGAGGGGATACCGAAACCGGTAATGACCCCGACACAACGCCGTCAGTCCATGGCGCGCCGTACCTGCGCGGCGCTGGGTTACAACGAATGCGTCAGTTATACGTTCATTGATCAGGCCTCGGCGGCTTTGTTCGGTGGTGGTGATACTACGACCATGCTCGAAAACCCGATTTCATCCGAGATGAGCCATATGCGCCCCGATCTGCTGCCTGGCTTGTTGCAGGCTGCGGCCCGCAATCAGGCGCGCGGATTCGCGGATGTCGCCTTGTTCGAGGTCGGTCCGGTCTTTTACAATGGCGAGCCGGGCGATCAGAAAACCCAGATCACCGGCCTGCTGGTTGGACGTTCGGGCCCCAAGGATGTGCACGGTGCTGCGCGTCCGGTGGATGTGTTCGATGCCAAGGCTGATGTCGAGGCTGTACTGGCCGCCATTGGTGCGCCCGAAAAGGTTCAGATTTTGCGCGACGGCGATCCATGGTGGCATCCGGGTCGCCATGGCAAAATCTGTCTGGGTCCGAAAAAAGTACTGGGTGTCTTCGGAGAGCTGCATCCGCGCGTTTTGCAGGCGATGGACATAAAAGGTCCGGCAATGGCGTTCACCATCTGGCCGGACGAAGTGCCTTTGCCCCGCAAATCCGGTGCCACCCGCGCTGCGCTGGAACTACGCGACTTGCAGGCGGTCGAGCGTGATTTTGCCTTTGTCGTCGATGCCGATGTCGAAGCGCTGACGTTGGTGAACGCAGCCGCGGGTGCCGACAAGGCGCTGGTCGAGAGCGTGCGTGTCTTTGACGAATTCATCGGCGGCAGCCTTGGCGAAGGCAAAAAGTCTCTTGCCATTACCGTGCGCCTGCAACCGACCGAGGCGACGCTGAAGGAAAAAGACATCGAAGCCGTGGCCGCGAAGATCATTGCCAAGGTCGCCAAGGCGACGGGCGGAGTTCTGCGCGGTTAGAGCTCTGAGGCTCCAATGGAAAGCGCGCCTTCGGGCGCGTTTTTTATTTGGACAGGAACTTGGTCAGTAAGTCATAGACCAGCCGGATGCGGCGGCTGGTGTGCAACTCGCGATGCGTGGTCAACCAGATCGGAAATGTGATAGCCTCCATCCCGGGGCATACACGCTCCATACCTGGTGTCGCATCGCCGACGGTCTGCGACATGGGCGCGATGCCAAAGCCTTGTTTGGCGTATTCCCAAGCCACTATTCCGTTCTGAGACCCAAGCCGGAAATTCTCGTTGGTCAGGTGAATGCCAAGCGGCTTCAGATAGGCGATCATCTGATTGTTGTCGCCAAAGCTGATGAACTCATGCCGTGAAAGGTCCTGCTTTGATTTTGGGCGTCCCGCACGGTTGAGATACTCTGTGGTTGCATAGAAATGCCCCGACGCCTCCTGTACCAGCTTCGCGATTAGGTCGGGTTGATCAGGACGGACATGGCGGATCGCGATATCTGCCTCGCGCCGCATAAGATCCTGAATATCGTTTGAGGCAATCACGTCAATCCGCAGGCGCGGGGCTTGCGCCCGGATTTCGCGCAGCAGGTCGGGCAAGACATAGGCCGACATCACGTCACTGGCGGTGATGCGAACCCGGCCTTCAATGGATTGTGCCTGTCCGGACGCCGTCAGCGCGATGCGGTTGGCGGCGTCCCCCATTTTGCGAGTATGATCCAGCAGCTCCAATCCGGCCTGAGTGATCTCAAGGGTTCTGCCAACCCGTTCAAACAGCATCACGCCCAAGTCCTGTTCAAGCGCTGCTATCTGGCGACTCAGGGTAGGCTGCGTTTGCCGCAGCTGCCGTGCCGCCGCGGAAAATGACCCAGTTTCAGCCGTCGCCAGAAAGGCCCGGATGTGGTTCCAATCAAAATCGCCAAAATCATTCATACAAAAATGTATAGTAAACCTGCAAAATTCGGCAATTTATATTCGGTCTGCGCATGAATAAGTTCTCGTCGAAAGGAGACTCCTCAATGACCACCACTGCGAAATTCTGGGATGGAGTGGCCGAGAAATATGCCTGCTCGCCCATCAAGGATATGGCTTCGTACGAGCATACGCTGGAACGGACAGCGTCTTACCTGAAGAAAACCAATGATGTTCTGGAACTAGGGTGCGGCACAGGCATGACTGCTCTGAAGCTGTCCGGATATGTAGGATCTATCACTGCAACCGATGTGTCCCCCGGTATGTTGGCCGTTGGACGTCGAAACGCCGCTTCGCAAAGCATCGAAAACGTCACCTTTACCGAGGCTGATGCAAATCGACCGCCTGAGGGTTCTTTTGATGCGGTGCTGGCATTCAATCTTTTGCACCTGGTCGAAGATCTGGATCTGACATTGAGCCGAGTACATTCGGTCCTTAGACCCGGCGGACTGTTTATTTCGAAAACATTTTGCCGACCGTCCAGCGGAGCGAGCCTGAAGTATTACGCTATTCGTCTCGCGCTTCCGATCATGCAGTTCTTTGGTAAGGCTCCGTTTGTTCGATTCCTGTCTGAGGCGGATCTTGATGCGGCCATTGAACACGCCGGGTTCCGCATCATCGAGAGCGACAGTTTCCCCGTACGTGACGCTCGCCGATTCCTAGTGGCTCGCAAAATGTAGGGGTTTTTCCGGAATCCGCGTTGGGCTTTGGGTGTGGGACCCTTAAATTGGTCGGAAACAACAGCGGAGTTTGCCATGGGCCTGAACGTTTATCTTTCCGGAGAAATCCACACTGACTGGCGTGAACAGATCATCGATGGGGCGCAAGGCTTGGACGTGACCTTCAACGGCCCTGTAACCGATCACGCGGCCAGTGATGATTGTGGTGTGGCCATTCTTGGGGCCGAGCCGAACAAGTATTGGCACGACCACAAGGGAGCGATGGTCAATGCGATCCGGACCCGCAAGGGGATTGCGGATGCGGATGTTGTCGTCGTCAGGTTTGGCGACAAATACAAGCAGTGGAACGCCGCCTTTGACGCGGGTTATGCTGCAGCATTGGGCAAGTCGATCATCGTTCTGCATGGCCCGGATCACCAGCACGCGCTGAAAGAGGTTGATGCCGCCGCGTTGGCTGTGGCGGAAGAACCCGTTCAGGTGGTCGAAATTCTACGTTACGTGCTGACAGGCGCTCTGCCCGGCTGATCGATAAAAGGGGCGCCGGTTTGGCGCCCCATTTCTTTTAACTGTTATCAGTCTCGTGCGGGTATGGCTTTGCCGCGCTGAACCGCTGGGCGTTGGAAGAAACGATCGACATAAGCAACGACATTGGAATAACCGTCCCAGTCAACAACATCCTTAGCACCATAGAAATCCAGTGCATTCAGCCACGGAGCAAGAGCGATATCCGCGATGGAATACTCGCCCGCGATCCAATCCTGTCCTTCCAGTTGCGTATTCACCACGTTCAGCAGGCGCTTGGCTTCGTTGGTGTAACGCTCGCGCGGGCGCGGATCTTCTATCGCGCTGCCTGCGAATTTGTAGAAAAAGCCTAGCTGGCCAAACATTGGCCCGATGCCGCCCATTTGAAACATCAGCCATTGTGTGATCCGGTGCTTGTCTGCCGCGTTTTGGCCAAGAAACTTACCTGTTTTCTCGGCCAGATACAGAAGGATGGCACCGCTTTCGAACAGGGCCAGCGGCACGCCATCCGGACCGTCGGGGTCGATTATCGCCGGGATCTTGTTGTTCGGGTTCAGCGACAGGAACTCGGAGCTTTTGACATCCGCATCTGCCAGTGTCACCAGATGCGCCTCATAGGGCAGGCCGGTTTCCTCAAGCATGATCGAGGCTTTTACGCCGTTTGGCGTTGGATAGGAGTAAAGTTGAAGGATGCTGGGATCCTTCGCAGGCCATCTGTCGGTTACGAAAAAAGGCGTAAGTTGAGACATGAAACCTCCTGAGTAATGCCGTTTGGGGAAAAGTAGGGTGGCTTTCCCCTAAAAAACATACCCTTCTTCATGCGTTTAACGCACAATTCCTATGCGCTCATGCGTGAACAGAGGCGTGGACTTAAAAAAACAAGAGGGATGCTATGCTGGAAGAATTCAAGACTTTCATTGCCAAGGGCAATGTCATGGACATGGCGGTCGGGATCATTATCGGTGCCGCGTTTACCGCAATTGTTACCTCGTTGGTGGGCGACCTGATCAATCCGCTTATTGGATTGTTCACAGGGGGTATCGACTTTACGAACAACTACGCCGTTCTGGCAGGCGATGTGGCCGAAGGTGCCAGCCTTGAAGCGGCACGTGAAGCAGGCGCATCCGTCTTTGCCTATGGTGCTTTCATAATGGCGATCATCAATTTCCTGATCATCGCCTGGGTTGTCTTCATGCTGGTAAAAATGGTGAACAAGGTCAAAGACGCTGCCGAAGCAGAGGAAGAAGCGGCTGAAGAAGCCCCCACAGGTCCTAGCGAATTGGACATCCTGATGGAAATCCGGGACGCTTTGAAGAAGTAGGCCTGTCGTTTCGTCGCGACATCGGGCTCCGCACCAATCGCGGAGCCTGTTTTATGAGAATTGACGAACAGAAAACACGAGGAAATTCGAGATGGAACAAACCGCCGACTTGGCCGAGCAGGCGATTGGTATGGCCAATCTATACTTGCCCATTGCCTTGAATGCAGCGAAAGCTCTGATCGTTCTTGTTTTGGGTTGGATCGCCGCCCGAACGATCGCGAGTGTTGTACGCCGCCGGATCAACAAAACACCACAGATCGACCCGACACTTGGGAATTTTGCCGCCAGTGTGATCAAGTGGGCAATTCTGGCCATAGTTCTGGTCGCCGTTCTGGGGATCTTCGGGATAGAAGCCACCAGTATCGTCGCTATTCTGGGTGCTGCCTCGCTGGCTGTCGGGTTGGCACTTCAGGGTACGTTGAGTGATCTTGCGGCCGGTGTGATGTTGGTGGTTTTCCGGCCCTACAAGCTTGGACAGTATGTGGATATCGGTGGCACGGCAGGAACCGTTATGGACCTGAGCCTGTTCACGACCGAGCTTGTGACCCCCGACAACGTTCAGATCATTGTTCCAAACGGTCAGGCATGGGGGTCGATCATAACCAATTATTCAGCCCATGACACACGGCGTGTCGATCTGGTGTTTGGAATTGATTACGGGGACAGTGCAGATACCGCCATGCAGATCATTCTGGATGTGGCCAAGGCCGACCAGCGAATTCACAGCGACCCTGAACCCTGGGTGCGGGTCACGAATCTCGGTGACAGCTCGGTCGATCTGACTGCGCGGCTATGGTGTGCGGCAGCCGATTACTGGGACGTCAAGTTCGAGCTAACGAAAGTGGTGAAAGAGGCGTTTGACGCCAAAGGTGTTTCGATTCCGTATCCACATTCGGTCGAAATTCAAAAACAGGGGTGACGGCTGGCGCTCAATGATCTGGCAGTCATTCATACCTTCCGCGTATCGAAAAGGGCACCGCATAGAAACGCGGTGCCCTTTTTTGTGAAAGCCGTCGGTTCGGTACCGACCGCACCACCCTGAGAATTGCCGTCAACAGGCAACTTCGGGAGTGGAGTTACTTACGATTTGACCACCACATTTGGCGAAACGACGTCGATGCCAAGGGCCTTGCCAACGGCATAGTAGGTCAGTTTGCCAGCATGAACGTTCAAACCTTCCAGCAAGTGCGGATCGTCCTGACATGCCTGTTTCCATCCCTTGTCGGCCAGCGACAGCATGAACGGCATCGTGGCATTGCCCAGTGCGATGGTCGAGGTGCGCGCAACAGCGCCCGGCATGTTGGCCACACAGTAGTGCATGATACCATCGACATTGTAGATCGGGTCGGCATGGGTAGTGGCTTTTGACGTTTCAAAGCACCCGCCTTGGTCGATGGCGACATCCACCAGTACTGCGCCGGGTTTCATCGTCGACAGTTGAGCACGCGACACCAGTTTCGGTGCGGCAGCGCCGGGGATCAGAACAGCACCGATGACCATATCAGCGTCCTGGATCAGTTCAGCGGTGGCGCCCGCTGTCGAATACTGGTTCTTGAAAGTTCCGCCAAAGACATCGTCCAGATAGCGAAGACGCGGCAGTGACCGATCCAGAACGGTGACATCAGCCCCCATTCCGGCGGCAATCTTGGCCGCATGTGTCCCGACGACGCCGCCGCCAATCACAACTACTTTGGCCGGGCCAACGCCGGGAACGCCGCCCATCAGAACCCCACGGCCACCATTTGCCTTCTGCAAGGTCCAGGATCCAACCTGAGGTGCCAGCCGACCGGCGACCTCGGACATGGGTGCCAGCAGCGGCAGACCGCCGTTAGCATCCGTTACGGTCTCATAGGCGATTGCGGTACAGCCCGACTCCAGCAGGTCGTGCGTCTGATCCGGGTCCGGAGCCAGGTGCAGATAGGTGAACAGCAACTGCCCTTCACGCAGCATCTTGCGTTCAACCGCCTGAGGTTCCTTGACTTTGACGATCATGTCAGCGGTGGCAAACACCTCTTCTGCGGTGTCAACGATTTGCGCGCCTGCTGCAACATAGGCGTCATTGTCGAAACCTGCGCCGATGCCTGCACCGGATTCGATCAGGACTCGGTGTCCGCGTGCAACCGCTTCCTGAGCGGCATTGGGCGTCATCCCGACGCGGAATTCCTGAGGTTTGATTTCCTTGGGGCAACCGATTTTCATTGGGCTCTCCGTTCATAAGCTGCTTAAATTATGTGCATTTCGTGGCGCAATTTCTGTGAAAGAAAACGTGCTAATGGACTTTTCTTTGGAAGAATTTCCCGTACTATTCAAAAAACTCGCAAAGGAATTGCAGGAATGAGCCTGGACACGACCGATCGAAAGATTCTGGCCGCACTTCAGAAGAATGGCCGGATGTCGAATTCCGAGTTGTCTGAACAGGTCAACCTGTCTCCGTCTGCGTGCCACCGCCGCGTTCAACGGTTGGAGGTTGACGGCTATATCCGCAACTACGTGGCTCTGCTGGATGCGCGGAAAATGAACGTGCCAACCACCGTTTTTGTCGAAATCACGTTACAAGGTCAGGCCGAAGAGGTTCTGGATGTGTTCGAAAAGGCGGTGGCCCGAATACCGGATGTGCTGGAGTGTCACCTGATGGCAGGTACCGCAGATTACATTCTGAAAGTTGTGGCGGAAAATACAGAAGATTTCGCGCGTATCCACCGGCAATACCTGTCGCGCTTGCCAGGGGTGGCGCAGATGCAAAGTTCATTTGCGTTGCGTACCGTGTTCAAGACCACGGCCTTGCCGGTCTGACCGTCATAATGGGCCGGGATAGGTGAACAGCAGCAGGTGGGTCAGGTTAAACCCGAAATGCATCGCAACAGGCACCCAGAGCCGACCGGTAGCATAATATCCCAACCCGCACCCCAGCCCGAGAAGGGCTGCGAATACTACAAGCGCGGGTCCTCCGCCGATATGCGCCAATCCAAACAGCAGGCTGGCGGAGACCAGACCGCCTGTTACTCCAAGGCGCGAGGTAATGGCCGACTGCAAGTAGCCGCGAAAGAACGCCTCTTCGGTAAGACAAGTCAGAAACAGGTTGGACAGGCAAAATACCATCCACCAATAAGGGGTTGAGAGGTCCAAGCGCACCGCGCCCAGCGATAGACCCAGCAGAAACAGGCCAGGCAAAATCAGCAAACCCGCTAGCAAAGGTCTTATTCTGTTCTGGATTGCGCTGTTCAGCATTCCGGGCCAGGCCAGAAGAACGGCAAAGAAGACCATGGGTTTGTCCAGATTCAGGTGCAGTGTGAAACTTGTGCTGAAAACACTTGCCTGCACCTGATCCAGCAGTTTCAAGTTGTTGAACCCTGGGAACAGATGTGCCCCCAATGCCAGGCACCACAGGATCAACAGCGTATGCCCTGCGATAGCGAGCAGACCTGTCTGGCGTGGGAGGAAGAAGGCCACGATCAGACCAAGCGCCACCGCCACGATTGCTGTCGGTGACATCAGCCCGGTAACCCAAGCAACACTGACGAACAGAACCAGCAGGGCAAACGCAAGGCCAGTTCGACGCACCATCGCCGCGACTTGCGCTGTGATCAGGATCAGCCAAGGCCAGGTGACCGGCAATGTCGAAAAGAAAAACGTCACGGCGTTCTCGTCTGAATTGTGGACTCAGTCATGCCGCACAAAAACAAGGCAATGCAAGCAACTAGGAAGCGCGCGACTGATGCCTTGTGTCTATTCTTGTGCTTGTATCCTTTGGGTCAGACGTACACATTCGGGTAAAAGACCATATACCCGTCCAGACCCTGATTTCCGATTGAGATTGCTGCAACGGATCGGCTTCAATTTATCTGATGACATCAGGCGGTTACACAGGCCCGATATGGTTCGAACCCGATGACTGAGAAGGAGCTGATCTTGGCTTACGAAAACGATGGGGGCACCAAGAACTGGCTTGAGGCCGAGTTGGAAGACACGCTGGACGAAGATTTCGAGATCGAGTTCAGTGAGCCTATGCTGTCGATGGAAGTCCGCAAAATCTATCGGGACCAGCACCCCGAAATGCTGGATCGCAAGGTCTATTTCCGAAACCTGCTGCGATTGCAGGCCGAGTTGATCAAGGTGCAGGATTGGGTGCAGCACACTGGTGCCAAGGTTTGTATCCTGTTTGAAGGCCGTGACAGTGCGGGCAAGGGGGGCGTGATCAAACGGATCACGCAGCGTCTGAACCCCCGTGTCGCCCGTGTGGTTGCTCTGCCAGCGCCCAGTCGCCGCGAGCAGAGCCAATGGTACTTTCAACGCTACGTGCCGCATCTGCCTGCCGCGGGTGAAATCGTCTTGTTCGACCGCTCGTGGTACAACCGGGCAGGGGTTGAACGGGTGATGGGCTTTGCGTCCGAGGATCAGGTCGAACAGTTCTTTCAGGACGTTCCCGAATTTGAACGGATGCTGGTCCGGTCAGGGATCATTCTGCTGAAATACTGGTTTTCGATCACGGATGAAGAGCAGCAACTGCGGTTCCTCATGCGTATTCACGACCCGATGAAACAGTGGAAACTGTCACCGATGGATCTTGAATCCCGTATTCGCTGGGAGGCGTATACGAAGGCCAAGGAAGACATGTTGTTCCGAACCAACATACCCGAAGCGCCGTGGTATATCGTTGAGGGTAATGACAAGAAACGCGAACGTCTGAATTGTATCGAGCATCTGTTGACAAGAATCCCCTACGAAGACGTGCCACAGGAAAAGGTCAATTTGCCGGACCGTCGGTACAATCCTGAATACGAGCGGCGGGTTTTGCCAGACGAGCTTTACGTTCCAAAGATTTACTGAGCAACGCATGCGAGGCCGGCAGGGCCGACCTCGCACAATTTCAAGTGATCAGGCCGCATCCATCATGCAGTCATGGGTGAAGATATTGATCATGAAGACATCGCAGCCATCGTCTTCGGCTGTTTGGGTGTCGACAGGCTCAATCTCGGTCTCCGGGGTGGTATCTATGGCTGGCATGATATCGACGTCGTCATTATTGCCTGCCACATCAGTGCCGCCATTCATGTCGTCGCGCCAGTCAAACTCGTCAAACTGAGCTTGCAGGTTTTCAAGGAAGCTGGCGATTTCATCCAGGAAGGCCTGAATGTCAAAGCAGAAGGCTTCCGGCTCACCGCCATCCACGACTTCGGTATCGGGCGTTTCAGGTTGCGGTTCCCCGGTTTCGGTTACGTCAGTATCCGGCGCTTCAGGTTCCGGTTCTTCAGTTTCGGTTACGTCAGTGTCCGGTGTTTCGGGTGTTGGTTCCTCGGTACCGGGGGTTTCAGGTTCCGGTTCTTCGGTCTCAGTGACGTCGGTATCAGGCGATTCGGGGTCCGGTTCTTCCGTCTCTGTGACGTCGGTGTCTGGTGTCTCGGGTGTCGGCTCCTCGGTTTCGGGGGTCTCAGTCCCAGGCTCTTCGGTCTCGGTGACGTCAGTATCCGGGGTTTCGGTTTCCGGTTCCTCGGGCTCTGCAACTTCATCCGGTGTTGCCGGGGGAACGGGCGGCGCGTTTGTATTGCCGTTGTCCAGCATGACAGCCGCGTCGGTTGCGGCAAAGTTTTGCGTAACCATCACCGCATCGAAGCCCTGCATGTCACCGGTTTCGATCCCGATCCCGATATATTTGAAATCCGGGTTTAGGATATTGGCGCGGTGACCCGGACTGTTCATCAGGTTTTGATGCAACTGGGCGACATCGTCGCTGATACCCGGCGCGCCGCGTTCGGACTGCCATGCGATGTTTTCCCCGGTGCGCCAGCTTCCTTCAAGATCGAACCCCGCGTTTTGCATCCGCTGGGTTGCGCTAGAACCGCCTGAACCGGTGTGGCTGAAGGTGTCTGTATTCAGCATCCAGGTGCTGTGATCTTCGGACGAGTCGTTCAGCTGCGTTTCAAGTTGCAGCGGGGTGAGACCGCGGGACGTGCGCTCCTGGTTTATCAGCGCCAGCATCTCGCGTTCGTATGTACTTGCAGTCGACATATTTGCCTCCGTTTGTGTTTGTGTCCTTGCGGACGGGCTCACTTAGAGGCGGGGACGTCGCGGGTGATAGAGGGCGGCGCAATTCAGGCGAGTTTTGGCGGCCCGATGCTACCGAGACGAGATTCGCTGCGCTGCAAAGCGCCGGGCAAAACACTGCCTGTACGGAAATGGCAGCTTGCCGCACAACCTGAACCACGAGTCGGCGGATTGTATCCGAGCCCTGAAACGACAAACCCCCGGGCCATGCCTCGGGGGTCGTCAAATAGTGTCATCCAAAGCTGGACGAAATCAAAGATCTCAGAGCAGACCTTCGCGCTGGGCTTTCTTGCGCGCCAGTTTACGGGCACGGCGAATCGCTTCAGCTTTCTCGCGCGCTTTCTTCTCGGACGGTTTCTCGAAATGTTGCTTGAGCTTCATTTCACGGAACACGCCTTCGCGCTGCAGCTTTTTCTTCAGGGCACGAAGCGCCTGATCGACGTTATTGTCGCGAACACTAACCTGCATGTGGTTGTCACCACCTTTCTAGATAGAGTTGCAAGGAAATTGCAGGAGTTGGCCGTATAGCAAAGCCGCCCTAACTTGTCTAGTACTGGACCTGACAACCGGAGAACTGTCATGACCACCACATATGAAGATGCAAAACGGCAGCTTTTGGACGCGATGCTGAACCATGTTCCTTTCGACGGCTGGTCGGAAACCAGCTTTCGCGCCTCGGTTTCCGATTGTGGTCTGGATGACGGTTTGGCACGTGCAATTTGCCCGCGCGGGGCGGTTGATCTGGCACTGGCCTTTCATGCGCGCGGCGATCAGGTGATGCTGGACCGCCTCAGGTCCGAGGACATGAGCGGGCTAAAATTTCGCGACAAGATTGCCGCTGCGGTCCGGTTCCGGTTGCAGGCTGTTGAAGACAAAGAGCTGGTGCGCCGGGGCATGACGCTGTTTTCCCTGCCAGCGTATGCGACCGATGGGGCCAAGGCCTTATGGCAGACCTGCGACCTGATATGGGACGCACTGGGCGATACGTCGGAAGATGTGAACTGGTATACCAAACGGGCAACCTTGTCGGGGGTCTATTCCTCGACCTTGCTGTTCTGGCTGGGTGATGACAGCCCTGACCATCAGCGCACGTGGGAGTTTCTGGATCGCCGGATCGCAAATGTCATGGAGTTCGAAAAGCTCAAGGCTCAGGTGCGTGACAACCCGGTCTTGAAACCCTTTCTTGCAGTTCCAAACTGGCTGGCGGGTCAGGTGAGGGCGCCGGCCAAGATGCGGGATGATCTGCCTGGCATGTTGAACCCCCGAAAGTAACGCGTCTTGGTGCTGGGCCTTGCCTCTGATGCCTGTTAGGCATTGGGCAAAGGAGGTGCCTATGACCCAGATGATGCGTGCTGTTGAGATCTCTCAACCGGGTGGTCCCAATGTTTTGCAGCTGACCGAACGTCCTATCCCTAAGCCGGGGGCCGGACAGGTTGTATTGAAAGTGGCCTATGCCGGGGTGAACCGCCCCGACGCTTTGCAACGCGCGGGCGCTTACGATCCGCCGCCGGGCGCCAGTGACCTGCCGGGGCTTGAAGCTTCGGGCGAAGTGGTCTCGGTCGGTGCGGGGGTCGAAGGACTGTCTGTCGGTGATCAGGTCTGCGCACTGCTGCCCGGCGGTGGCTATGCGGAATACGTTTCGACCCCAGCGGCTCATTGTTTGCCTGTGCCCGCGGGTATGGGAATGAAAGAGGCAGCGTGTCTGCCCGAGACCTTCTTCACAGTCTGGTCCAACGTGTTCATGCGTGGCGGGTTGAGGGCAGGTGAACGTTTTCTGGTTCACGGTGGGTCCAGCGGTATTGGTACGACGGCAATCCAACTGGCCAATGCCTTTGGCGCGCGCGTTTTCGCCACGGCTGGGTCGGATGAGAAATGTGAGGCTTGCATCAAGCTGGGCGCCGAAAAAGCGATCAACTACCGCGACGAGGATTTCGTAGCAGCCATGCGCGCCGAAGGTGGGGCAAACCTGATCCTCGATATGGTCGGAGGTGATTACATCCCCCGCAACGTCAAGGCCCTGGCCGAAGATGGGCGGCTGGTGCAAATCGCGTTTCTGCAAGGGCCTGTGATCGAGCTGAACTTTGCCCTGATGATGGTCAAGCGCCTGACCCTGACCGGCAGCACATTGCGCCCACAAAGTGATCTGGCCAAGGCGCAAATCGCGCAGGACCTGCGCGAAGCTGTCTGGCCTCTGTTGGATGCCGGAAAAGTTGCGCCCGTGATGGACAGCGAGTTTGATCTGACCGAAGCCGCCGCCGCCCATGCGCGCATGGAAAGCTCGGGTCATATTGGCAAGATTGTTCTGAAGATCGCGGGTTGAGTTTAGAATGCGCGGGCGAGTCCCGCGCGTTCACGCAACGGCGCGGCGATACAGATGCCACGTGGCATGACCCAGAACGGGCATCACCACGATAAGCCCCAACAGCAGTGGCAAAGCCCCCAGGAACAAAAGCACCGCTACGATGAATCCCCAGGTCAGAATGACGCCGGGGTTGTGACGCAGCACCCTGAATGATGTCACAACAGCAACCGGCAGGCCTACTTTACGGTCCAGCAGCAAGGGAAAACTGACGACGCTGATCGCCAGTGCGCAAAGCGCAAAAACGAATCCAACCGCTGTTCCAACAATGACCATCGTCCAGCCCGCGGAGGTCGTGAACACCTGCGTGGCAAATGCGCTGAGCGACGCTGGAACCTCGGGGCCCATCGTGTAGGTGTGAATGCTTTGTGCCACCATCAGCCAAAGCAGCAGCAGCATCACAAGGTAAAACCCCAAAACCAGAATTGCTCCGAATGACGGCGAGCGGAGCACACCAAATGCGTCCAGCCAGTGAACCTCGCTGCCCTGTTCACGCTTGCGGCTGATCTCATAGAGGCCCACGGCCGCAACTGGCCCGATCAGCGCGAAGCCAGCGACCAGAGGGGCCAGAAGCGGAACCAGGTTGGCATTCAGGGCAAAGCCGAACATCAAAAGCCCGGCAACCGGGTAAACCAGGACAATGAACACCACATCCGCTCGGGTTTCGAGAAAATCCTGATACCCCGCCCTCAGGCAGGCGCGTAGGTCTTGCAGGGTCAAGGTCTGCACCATTGGCACTTGCGTTGGATCTGCACTGCCAAGTTGCGAGACGCTTTCTGTGACGTGGTCACCTGTGGCGCCCAGAGCCTGGGCCGCCCAGCTGATCGGGTTTCCGATTGTCTTAGCCATTTCTTCACCCTTCCCTGGCGAGACTTGCGCCGCGGAACGGATCCGGCATTCAGTTGCCCGTGGCCGGCCCAACCGGCAACGCCATGCCTCAGTATAACATAAATTTGCGAAATCTGGATCAATACTCCGGCATCGGACGGATTGCCGTGTGTCACAGTCATGTTAGCTTGATGGCAGGCAAGAGGAGGTCAGGATGCAGAAAACAGCGAAAACGGTTGTGATTCACGAATTTGGTGGGCCTGAGGTTTTGCGGATCGAAGACAGGCCTGTAGGTGATCCCGGTCCGGGTGAGATACGTATTCGGCATCAGGCCTGCGGGTTGAACTTCATCGACGTATATCAACGCACCGGCCTGTATCCCCTTGACCTTCCCCATGCTTTAGGCATGGAGGCCGCAGGTACCGTTGAGGCGGTTGGGGAAGGGGTAACGCATCTCAGACCGGGGCAGCGGGCCGCTTACGCCGCAGCCCCGCCCGGTGCTTATTGTGAGGCGCGCGTGATGCCCGCTGCGCAGGTTTGCCCGCTACCGGATGGCATCACATTCGAAGCCGGTGCAGCGATGATGCTGAAAGGTCTGACGGTTGAATACCTATTTCACCGGACCACACCATTGAAACGGGGTGATACGGTCCTGTTCCATGCGGCAGCTGGCGGGGTCGGGCTGATCGCATGCCAATGGGCTAAATCCGAAGGCATCACCTTGATCGGAACGGCGGGGAGTGACGAGAAATGCAGCCTTGCGCGGTTTAACGGGGCCGCGCATTGCATCAATTACAGGTCCGAGAATTTCGCAGAACGCGTGGCTGAGATTACAAAGGGTCAGGGCGTAGACGTGGTGATGGACTCGGTCGGAGCGGACACGTTCGAAGGATCACTGGATTGCCTGAAACCGCTGGGCATGATGATTTCCTTCGGCAACGCCTCGGGCCCGGTTCCACCGTTCAACCTTGGGGTTCTGGGCCAGAAAGGCTCGCTCAAGATCACCCGGCCCACGTTGTTTACTCATATCGCGGATCATGCGGTGTGTCAGGCAATGGCACGTCGCCTGTTTGGCAAAGTCGAGGGGGGTGAGGTCAAAGTCCATGTCGATCAGCGTTTTGCCTTGGATCAGGTTGCTGATGCGCATCGTGCGCTTGAGGCGCGGCAAACGACTGGCAGCACAATTCTGGACCTGTAACTCTGGACCTGTAACGCAGTATCCAAACGATATTGCCCATTGAATTGGGACACTTGATGCGCTGAATGGGAAGGGCAAGAGGTCTTCAATAACATACGGCGGCGGAAAACCCGCCGCCGCTGTGCCTGAAATAATCAGGTTTTACTGCGATTGCAGCTCTGCCGGGGATTTTTCAGCAATCGTTTCCCAGTTTGCGCTCGCGCTTTCGATGAAACCCGGGATGTCGCCTTCCCAGCGCTCCTGAATGTCTTTGGACAGGTTCAGATACAGCTTGTTGTCAACGATCTTCCAGTGGTTCGGGTCGCCGTCGAATTTAAAGCCCATGGCCGCGCCGAAGGCACAATAGCCGCCATATGCGGGCAGATATGCATCAGGATTGGCTTCAAAGGCTACTTTGTTTTCTTCCGACGAAAACCGGTACAGTGCAGCATCGTGCAATGCAGTAATGCGGTAATCGCCCTTGGTCGCTTCGCCAGCGGTGAAGTACGCCACCGGATCATAGCCCTGCATGGCCAGACCAGTCGAGCTTGCGTTGATTTCGACGCCAGCCGCCAGCGCGGAGGTTGCCAACGTGACAGACAGTGCCACGCCACTGATCAGAGATTTAAACTTGTTCATTGCTTCACCTTTCGTGAAATGAGCCCGTTCAGCACCGCAATAATTGCCGCCGTAAGGCCCAGATTGTTGTCCTGTGTGGCCCGTAATTGACCGTCACGATAGCGATTTGGGAAGCGGGCTGATCACGTTCAAAACAATGAATTGTGATTGTGCGCAGGTGATAGAGCCACTGTTCTTTTTTGCCGAGCCGCCTCAGGTATCCGGCGTTAGGTTCAGGACAAATGCGATGACTTTGTGTGCGGGCATTTCACAGGGTCGAAGCAACGCGCCGCTGCCCTGGGTCTGATACAGGTTCAGGCTGATATAGTCGGTTCCGCCTAGCTCGTGCGCGATCAGCTTGTGGGATTTACCACGCGCCATTTGTTGACGCACAACAACATAGCGTCGACCGCCGGAGGTTCCGGTGAAACTGCCCAACGGCAGTGCAAAAAGGGCAGACAGAAACGCGTCTGACGCGGTCACGGTTTTCCGATTCTGGGTTCCGTTCCGGCCTTGATCCGCGCAACGTTCGAGCTGTGCCGCCAGTAGACAAGAAGTGTCAGAATTATCCCAAGGATAAATGTAGTCCCGTTTGTCAGCAACAACACCCAGGTTGTGGAAAGCGCAGCGGCTGCCAGTGCACCAACCGAGGATATCCGCCAGATTGCCGCCGCGACCAGCCAGGTGAGGCAGCAGGCAACACCAACGCGCCAATCCAGTGCTAGCCAAAGCCCCAGAAAGGTCGCCACGCCCTTGCCACCCTTGAAGCTCAGCCAAACCGGAAAGCAATGGCCCAGAAACGCCAAAAGTGCAGCAACCTGGGCCGCATCTTCACCCGCATAGGCACGTGCAATCAGAACGGCCGCCGCGCCTTTACCAGCGTCAAACAGCAAGGTCAGCGCCGCAGCGGCCTTGTTGCCGGTGCGCAGGACATTTGTCGCCCCGATATTGCCGGACCCGATCTCGCGCAGATTTCCCAATCCCATGATCTTGGCCAGCAACAAGCCGAAGGGAATGGAGCCCATCAGGTATCCAACCACCGCCCATTGGAGCAGTTCGCTAGTCGAGTTGTCGATTGGGGGCATCAGGGTCTCCGGAACACTTCATTACCTGCTACATAGGTCGAAATGACCTTACCTTGCATCCGCTGGCCGTCAAATGGAGTGTTCTGAGATTTTGATTTTAGTGCAAACCGATCAAGCACAAAAGGCACATCCGGGTCGAACAGAACCAGATCGGCTGGCGCGCCTTTCGACAGGCGACCGCTGTCCAACCCAAGCCGCTTGGCCGGGTTAAGGGCCATGGCCCG
The DNA here is from genome assembly GCF_056536285.1 of Ruegeria sp. AF3. Classification (NCBI taxonomy): domain Bacteria; kingdom Pseudomonadati; phylum Pseudomonadota; class Alphaproteobacteria; order Rhodobacterales; family Roseobacteraceae; genus Ruegeria; species Ruegeria sp. AF3. The sequence goes on from NZ_JBQFJM010000001.1 coordinate 2,293,752, forward strand.
AAACAGCGTCGGCAGATCCAGCTGGCCCGCGTGATACAGGCGCAAGGCCGCGGGCAGAAGCGTTTCCAGTGCGACCGCACCCGAGGCCGCTTCTTCAAACGGCAGGCGCTTGCTTTCTTCGTCCTGAGGGGTGTGCATCGAGCTGATGATATCGATCAGCCCGGTGCGAACGGCTTCGATAACCGCTTGCCTGTCGTTTTCTGATCGCAGCGGCGGCTTGACCTTGAAGAAGGTGCGATAGTCGGCCACGTCAAGCTCGTTCAACGTCAAGTGGTGGATCGACGTCCCTGCGGTTATGTCCAGCCCATTGTGCTTGGCGCGCTCCAGTGCAGGCAGCGCCCGGGCCGTGGTGATCTGGTCGGCGTGATAGGCGGCGCCGGTCATCTCCAACAGGGCAATGTCGCGGTCCAGCCCCATCCGCTCTGCCATCGGTGACACTGCGGGTAGGCCGCGCAATGCGGCGAACTTTCCGCTGGTCGCCGCGGCCCCGGCGCTCAGCCCCGGCTCTTGCGGGTGGGCTATCACAAGCGCGCCACAGGACTTCGCATAGGTCAGGGCGCGGTAAAACACCTTGGTATTGGTGATGACGTGATCACAATCGGTGAAGGCGATCGCGCCCGCGTCCAACAAAAACCCGATTTCGGTCATCTCGCGCCCTTCGCGCCCTTTGGTCAGGGCAGCCATCGGCAGAACATTGACCGGCGCATCGGCCTGCGCCCGACGTGTCGCGAATTCCAGCGTTTCCGGTGTGTCGACTGCTGGCATAGTATCTGGTCGGGTGACAATCGTCGTGACACCGCCAGCCGCGGCAGCAAGTCCTGCTGACCGATAGCTTTCCTTATGACGTTCACCGGGTTCACAGACCTTGACGCCAATATCGATGATGCCAGGGGCGAGGCACTTGCCGTTGCAATCTACGATATGCCCCTCCGTACTCGGAGCAATTCCTTCGCCTCGGGCGGTAATCCGGCCATCGTTCACCTGCAACCAGCCAGTTGACTCTGCTCCCGCTTCGGGGTCGATCAGGCGTGCGTTGGTGAAAAGAACGGTATTCATGGAACAGCCCTTTCGATGGCGGCCTTCGTGGCGGCGGGATCGGCCTGATACTTGATCAGGTGTTTGTCTCCGCCCTTGGTAACGACTTGCACGAAACTGCCCATGGTTTTGACCGCCTCGATCTGATTCAGCGCAACTTTTCGCTCGCCGGGACCGGTCAACAAAGTGTCGGTCATCTTCCAGTTTGCGGCCAGTTCTTCCGATGCCAGATACCACGCGCGGATGCCGATAGCGGCGAGGCCAGCAGGTGCTCCGGTCCAGACATAAGGGTTGCCGGTCAACCACAACACAGCCATTGCACCGGCCATGGCAGCGGCCGCAAGCCACGCATTGGTGCGGATATACGCGCCCTTGTCCGGGGCAAAGACTACAGGATCAGCCATAGAATCCCTCCGGTGATCAAAAGTACTACCAATGCCATAACAGCCGAGCCTATGCGGAGCGGTTTGTTGTCAACCGGCGCGGTTTGCGGGGCCGAGAAAGGTCTGGCGCTTTCGGTTTCGATCGTTCCGCCGGTCCAATTGGTTGCCTCTTCCGTGTAAAGGCCCGTCAGGTGCAGCCGGGGATCGGGCTCAAGTGTCATGGTCTGGTCTTTGAACGCTGCGCTGCGCAGGACCATGACCCATCCGCCGATCTGCGCCAGCGCGGCACGGTCCAACTGATCCTCGGACACGCCACACCCTTCGTACAGATAGCCGTAAAGCCCAAGTTCCTCGAGGTCGGACACCGGAAAGACGTCGATCTGCTCGGGGTCCAGCCCGTCGACGCCAAGCACCTGATCGGCGGCACCCGGTTCGCGCAGGAACTTTGCCTCTTCTGGGCGCATGTCCAGCGTGAACAGGCGCAGGACGCCGCGTTCATGGGGGGCGACCTTCAGATTGTTCATGCAACCTCGCGCAGGTTGCGGGCCAGAAGGTCCATGGCGGCCATGCGGACAGCGACCCCCATCTCCACCTGCTCCTGTATAACGGATCGATTGATGTCATCAGCCAGGGTTCCGTCGATCTCAACCCCGCGGTTCATTGGGCCGGGGTGCATGACAATGGCATCGGGTTTGGCCAGCGCCAGTTTTTCCGCATTCAGGCCGTACCGGTGGTAGTACTCGCGTTCTGACGGGATGAAGCCCCCATCCATTCGTTCTTTCTGAAGGCGCAGCATCATGACCACATCGACGTCTTTGAGGCCTTCGTTCATGTCGTCATATACCTCGGCCCCGAACTCGGCGAATTGCGACGGCACGAGTGTGGGCGGGCCGATCAGACGAATGCGGTTTTCCATCTTGCCCAGCAGGATCAGGTTCGAGCGTGCAACACGGGAGTGCGCGACATCGCCGCAAATGGCGATGTTCAGACGGTGCAGGCGACCTTTTGCGCGGCGGATCGTCAGCGCGTCCAGTAGCGCTTGTGTCGGATGTTCATGCCGCCCGTCGCCTGCGTTCAGAACAGCACAGTTGACCTTTTGCGCCAGCAAATCGACCGCGCCTGAATGCGGGTGACGCACCACCAAAAGGTCGGGATGCATCGCGTTCAGAGTCAGCGCAGTGTCGATCAACGTCTCGCCCTTTTTGATCGAACTGGCCTGCATCGCCATGTTCATCACGTCCGCGCCCAGACGCTTGCCAGCCAGTTCGAAGCTTGCCTGCGTTCGGGTTGAGTTTTCAAAGAACATGTTGATCTGGGTCAGCCCCGACAGCACGTCCGAATGTTTGGTCGACTGGCGGTTCATGTCGACATAGGTTTCGGCCAGGTCGAGAATTTCGGTGATATCGGATTGCGACAGATGCTCGATGCCAAGAAGGTGACGATGGGCGAAACGCATGGGCGGGCTCCTGTCTGACAATCGGGCCGCTTATAGAAAGCCACGCGGTGCAAAGCAACCTAAGGATCAGAACCCTCTGGCAGTTTTTCGCAGCCGCCTTCGGGCAGACATTGTTCACCCGGTTTGCACCATTTGCCGTATCCGCAGTCGATGGCTTTGATCGGCACGCAACCCTGATGGTCCGAGCATTTGAATCCCGGACGGCACTGCGAGCCTGTTTCTTCGCACAGGAACCATCCCGGACGGGAACACCCCCCACCCGGCAGACAGAATGAGCCTCGCGCACAAGTTCGGCCATCCTTGCATATCGTAGGAGGGGCTGTACCCGGATCTGGTGTGATCCGTTCACATTCGCCGCGCCCATTGCAAAAACTGTCACCGGGGCAATCCAGACGCGATGTGCATTTGTTCGCGCCTGCGGGTGCACAACGCGCTCCTCCCGCCACGCAGCGTTCAAACGGGCCGCAGCTGCGCCCGCCACCGCAATAGGTACCTCCCAGCGGTATGCAGTGCCCATCAAAGCTGCATCTTTGACCACCTGAACAACAGGTGGTGCCGCATTTGAACTGGCCCGCACGGCATTGGCCCTGTGCGTCGTGGAACGTCGCCAATACCGGATTGCCGGTAAGCACCAGCCCAAGCCCGATCAGGAGGATTCGCAAGGTTCTGAGCATCGTGCCCTGATGGTCGGCGCGACAGAGCGACCAATCAAGCCCAATTCGCTTTCCATCAGCCCTCAGGCGGGTAAATTATCCATATGGAATCGGGCTTGGACTATTACTCTGCACGGGCCTTGCTGGAATGGCAGGTCGAACTGGGCGTGACCGAGGCAATCGGGGACGCTCCGGTTGATCGATATTCGGTGCCGGACACGTCACCAAAGCCCAAGAAGGCAGAGGTTGCGGCAGCCATCCCGTCAAAGCCCGGACAGGCCGACCCGGTAACGGTTGCGCAAGCAGCAGCCAAGGGGGCGGGGTCACTGGATCAGCTGCGCGGTGCAATGGAAGCTTTTGATCACTGCGAGCTGAAGCGCGGGGCACGGCAGTTGGTTTTTGCTGATGGAACGCCCGGTGCGCGGGTGATGATCATTGGTGAGGCGCCGGGCCGCGACGAAGACCGCGAGGGCAAGCCCTTTGTCGGGCGCGCGGGCCAGTTGCTGGATCGCATGTTGGCCGCGATTGATCTGGATCGCAGGCAGAACGTCTATATCACAAATGTGCTGCCGTGGCGGCCCCCACAGAACCGTGACCCAAAGCCCGAAGAAATAGGGATGATGAAGCCCTTTCTGGAACGTCACGTGGCGCTGGCCCGGCCCGAGGTTCTGGTGGTAATGGGCAATATCAGCTGTCAGGCTGTTCTGGGGAAACGCGGGATTACCCGATTGCGCGGCCAGTGGGATCAGGCGATGGACATGCCTGTGATCCCGATGTTTCATCCAGCTTATTTGCTGCGCCAGCCGCAAATGAAGCGGCAGGCTTGGGCTGATCTGCTGGAGTTGAAAGCCCGGCTGCGAGGTGAGTCATGAAGGTCTTGGCGTTTTCCGATCTTCATATGGCGCGCAACCGCGCCGCTGATCTGGTAGCCGCCAGCGCTGATGCCGACTTGGTCATCGGCGCAGGGGACTATTGCAACATGCGGCAGGGTCTGGATGAGGCGATGCAAATGCTTTCGGGCGTTTCAGCGCCGCTGGTCCTGATACCCGGGAATGCCGAAAGCGCAGAGGATCTGGGCAAAGCGGTGCCCGAGGGTGTGCATGTTCTGCACGGAACGGGAATGACAGTGGATGGATTGCGCCTGTTCGGGCTTGGCTACGGTGTTCCACCCACACCGTTTGGTGATTGGTCCTGCGATCTTACCGAAGGTGAGGCCGCCGAACTGCTGGCGCGCTGCGGCGGAGCAGATATCCTGATTTCGCACTCGCCGCCCAAGGGTCATGGGGATGTGACCTCGCAAGGCATGGCTGTGGGCTCGATCGCTGTTCGGAACGCGATCGAGCGGATACAGCCCCGTTTCACGTTTTGCGGCCATATTCACGACAGCTGGGGATATCGCGGCTCGATCGGCCGCACCCGGATCGCCAACCTTGGTCCCAAGGTAAACTGGTTCGAGGTCGCCTTATGATTGAGTTGGTAACGCTGCTTGCCTTCATTCCCGCCGCGCTGGCGCTGAACCTGACACCGGGCGCGGATATGATGTTCTGTTTCGGTCAGGGCCTGCGATCAGGTCCGCGCGCCGCAATTGCCGCAAGTGCCGGGATATCCGCGGGTGGAATGATACAGGTCCTTCTGGCTGGGCTGGGCCTTGGCGCGGCGGTTGCGACCTTGCCATGGCTGTTTGATGTCATTCGCTGGGTTGGTGTTGCATACCTGCTGTACTTGGCCTGGGGTGCCGTTCGAAATGGCGCAGTGTCAGCCGAGGCACCCGTCAAACCGACCCGGTTGTCTTTTCGGGACGGGATGCTTGTCAATCTGACGAACCCCAAGGTTATTCTGTTCGTTCTTGCCTTTATCCCGCAGTTTGTAGACCCGTCGCGGGGATCGGTCCTGGTGCAGTTTTTGATTTTCGGTGCAATCATAGGCATCGGCGGGTTCGTGGTGAACGGGCTGGTTGGTGTATTCGCCGGAAGCGCGGGGCGTCATCTGGTCTCGAATCCGCGCGCTTCACGTATTCTGGGCTGGATTACAGGGGGCATTTTTTCGGCCCTTGCGGTCCGGCTTGCCATCCTGGAAAGGGCCTGACACCACATGTCGCGCATTGACGAAACCATGGAGTTCATCCCGGTTAAGATCGCCGTACTGACTGTCTCGGATACCAGATCGCTGGAAGAGGACCGCTCGGGTCAGACATTGGTGGACCGGATCGAAAAGGCGGGCCATGTCGTCGCGGATCGGAGAATAATTCGGGACGAGCGCAAACAGATCGTAGATCAGTTGCGCGCGTGGGTGGCGGATGAACAGATCGACGTCGTGATTTCGACCGGCGGTACGGGTCTGACCGGGCGCGATGTCACCGTCGAGGCGCATCGCGATGTCTATGAAAAAGAGATCGAAGCCTTTGGCACCGTCTTCACGATCATCTCGATGGAGAAGATTGGAACTTCCGCGGTGCAATCGCGGGCGACGGGGGGTGTTGCCGGGGGGACATATCTGTTCGCCTTGCCCGGCAGCCCGGGGGCCTGCAAGGATGCGTGGGACGGTATTTTGGAAAAACAGTTCGATTATCGCCATCGCCCGTGCAATTTTGTGGAAATAATGCCCAGATTGGACGAACATCTGCGACGGAAGTAGACTGGTCATACGTTCCATTCCGTATAACCGCCTTGTGGCTTGGCATATTTCCTGATCCAGCTACATGTTGTGGACGGCAGCGTGGTGCAACCGGGGTAACTGATCGATGCGATTTCTGCGGCATAGTCTTGTCGGTATTTTTCTGGCGTTTCTGGCGCTGGCTTTGTTGTTCGTTGCTGCACAGATGATCGTTGGGGCCGTTCAGGAGGCTTTGACGCGTGAGGGCGCGACACCGCCAGCACGAGAAAGGGTCTTTGCTGTTGCAGTTCGGCCTGCCGAGGCGGAAACCGTAACCCCATATCTTGAAGCTTTCGGAGAGGTTCAAAGCCGCCGCAGGCTGGAGCTGCGCGCGGCGCTCGGCGGTCGCGTTGTCGCGCTGGCCGAAGATTTTGAAGATGGTGGAATTGTTGAGGCTGGCGAAGTGCTGGTCGAACTGGATCCGGCAGATGCACAATCCGCGCTGGATCGGGCCAAGTCTGATCTCTTGGACGCTCAGTTTGAAGAGCGCGATGCAGAACGCTCGTTGCTGCTGGCGCAGGACGAGCTGAAATCGGCTGAGGCTCAGGCGGAACTGCGGGAAAGGGCGTTGCAACGTCAACGCGATCTGGAATCTCGGGGCGTGGGGGCCGCCGCTAGCGTGGAAGAGGCCGAACTGGCTGCCGCAGCGGCGCAACAGGCCGTACTGGCGCGGCGTATTGCGCTGGCACAGGCTGAATCCCGTGTGGATCAGGCATCAACCCTGTTGGCCCGCGCCATGATAGCACTGGAAGCTGCGGAGCGCGATCTGGGCGACATGACAATCCGGGCGGGCTTTGGCGGCACTTTAACGGATGTTACGCTTGTGGAAGGGCGGCTGGTATCTGCAAATGAAAAGCTTGCTGAACTGGTTGATCCCAACGACTTAGAGGTGGCGTTTCGGGTGTCGACCGCGCAATATGTGCGGCTTCTGGATGGCGGCGATCGTCTGATCAATGCGCCGGTCACCATATCTCTTGAAGTCACAGGGACCGATCTGACCGCAATTGGCCAGATTAGCCGCGATAGCGGGTCTGCCGGTGAAGGCCAGACCGGGCGGTTGATCTATGCCCGCCTGCAAGAGGCATCGGGGTTTAAACCTGGAGATTTCGTTACGGTTTCAGTTCAGGAACAGCCCCTTGCCGGAGTTTACCGACTGCCGTCTTCGGTCCTTGATGCATCCGGAACAGTTCTGGTTCTTGGCCCTGATGACCGATTGGAAAGTCTGCCGGTTCAGCTCATCCGCCGCCAGGGGGATGAAGTTCTGCTGCGGGGCGACGGGTTGGAAGGGCGTGAGGTCGTCGTCGGACGAACCCCCCTGCTTGGGTCGGGCGTGCGTGTTCGGCCCCTGCGGCTTGAGGCGGGTGCAGACCCCGGAATGGTCGAGCTGACGGACGAGAAACGCGCCGAACTTGTAGCTCAAGTCGAGGCGAACAGTGCGATGCCACCGAAGGAAAAGACGAAGGTTCTAACCCGGCTGCGCGAAGCTCGAGTGCCGACATCTTTGGTGCGCAGTATTGAAACCAGGGCTGGGGGATAAACGCCATGATGCGCGAGATACCTGGCGCGGCGGGTGGCCTTCTCAGTTATTTCACGCGGCATCGGACAGTTGCCAACCTGCTGTTGCTTGTCATGCTGGTTCTTGGCGCGGCGGCAATCCCGAACATGCGTGCACAGTTCTTTCCGGACGTCATTCTGGAACGCGTCGATGTATCCGTAACCTGGGATGGTGCCGGGCCCGAGGACATGGACGCCGGGATAGTGCAGTTGCTGGAACCTGCGCTGCTGGCCGTCGAAGGGGTGACCAGTACCGAGGCTTCCTCGCATCCGGGCTGGACCCGTATCAGGCTGGAATTCGAACCCAACTGGGATGTGTCCCGCGCTGTTGAGGAAGTCCGGACCGCCGTAGACGCTGTCACAGATCTGCCGGAAGACGCTGAGGAGCCCAAGATTCAACGTGGTGCGTGGCGTGATCGGGTGACGGATGTGGTGATCACGGGGCCGACCGATACTGCTCAGCTGGCTAAGCTGACGGATGAGCTTATCAATCGTTTATTCGCATCAGGTGTGACCCGCACGACAATCCGGGGTATTGCCGCACCGCGCATCGTTGTCGAGGTCACCACCGCTCAGTTAATCGCAAACGATATAACGATGGCCGAAATCGCGGCAGCGATAGGTGCCGAAGTCAATACGGACCCCGCTGGCAATGTCGAAGGCGCGGGTGCTCGTGTCCGGGCGGGAACTGAGAAACGCACGCCGGAACAGATCGAAGGCATCGCGCTGCGGACGAACGAAGATGGGTCGAAACTGAAGGTTGGTGACATTGCCAGAATTTGGGTAGAAGGCGTCACCCGCGACCGCAGCTATTATGTGGGCGACAATCCCGCCATGTCGATCAGAGTGGACCGGTCGAACCTGGGCGATGCGATAGGTATTCAGCACACGGTCGAGGACGTTGCCCGCGAGATGCAGGCCAGCCTGCCTGAAGGTGTGAAAATTGATCTGATCCGCACCCGGGCGCAAGCAATTACCGACCGGTTGAACATCCTCGTGGATAACGGGCTGATGGGGCTGGGGCTTGTTGTCATCTTGTTGTTCCTATTTCTCAATGCGCGCATTGCGTTTTGGGTTGCTGCGGGCATTCCGGTGGCGATGTCGGCGGCGATTGCACTGATGTATCTGGGCGGTCTGTCGCTGAACATGGTTTCACTGTTTGGTCTGATCATTACGTTGGGGATCGTTGTAGATGATGCCATTGTCGTGGGGGAGCACGCTGATTTTCGCTCCCGCCGATTGGGCGAGACACCAGTGGAAGCCGCAGAGCGCGCCGCGCGTCGAATGGCAATGCCGGTTCTGGCCGCCACGGTAACGACGGTGATTGCGTTTTTCGGCCTGACCTTGGTTGGAGGACGTTTCGGAGAGCTGATCCGCGATATCCCTTTCACGGTGATCGCAGTTCTGGTTGCATCGCTGGTGGAATGCTTCCTGATCCTGCCCAATCACATGGCGCATGCAATTGCGCATTCGGCCAAGGAACACTGGTACGATCTGCCGAACCGCGTCGTCAATCGTGGCTTTCGTTGGGTTCGGGATCACTTGTTCCGCCCGCTTATCGCCTGGGTGATCTGGGCGCGTTATGTGGTGGCCGCGCTGATGATCGCCATCCTGGCCAGTCAGGTCGCATTGTTCATTCGTGGCGACGTGAACTGGCGGTTCTTCAACGCACCTGAACGCAGTTCGGTCAGCGGCGGGTTTATTATGCGCGAAGGGTCGACCCGGTCAGATACACTTGAGATGATGCGCATTCTACAGGATGCAACCAACGAACTGGGCCGGATCTACGAAGAGCGTCATGGCCGAAATCCAATTGACTATGTCCTGGCTGAAGTTGGTGGCAATGCCGGGCGTGCGCTTGCTGCGGCTGACGGCAAGGGCGGCAGAGTGTTAGGGGGTATTTCGATTGAATTGATCGACGCCGATCTGCGCCCATATTCGAGTTTTGAGTTTGTGGGCGAGCTACAGGATTTCGTACCGCGTCACCCCAAGGTCGAAGTGATCAGCTTCCGCGGTTGGCGGTCCGGCCCCGGCGGCGATGCAATCGATGTGCAATTTTATGGCTCAGACGTAAATGTCCTGAAAGCCGCATCTGAAGATCTGCAAACTGCGCTGTCGAAGTTTCCTGAAGTTTCGGCGCTTGAGGACACTTTGGCATATGACAAGGAAGAGTTTCTTCTTGACCTGACGGCACAGGGTCAGGCGCTGGGCTTTCGGATCGAAACGCTGGGGCGGGCTTTGCGCAACCGTTTGAACGGGATTGAGGCCGCAACCTTCCCCGACGGGCCGCGCAGCGCCGAGATCCGTGTCGAACTGCCCGAAGGTGAACTGACAGCAGATTTTCTGGAACGAACTCTGATGCGTTCTCCTGATGGGGTCTATGTACCGCTGGCTGATATCGTTTCGGTCGAGCGCAAGTCCGGGTTTTCGACGGTCCGGCGTGAAAACGGCCTGAGGGTGGTTTCGGTAACAGGCGATATTTCGGAAGACGATCCGGCACGGGCCGCCGAAATTGAACGCGTGATGCAGGACGAGATCCTTCCCAATATCGCGGCCGAAAAGCAGGTTGAGTGGCGCATGTCGGGTCTGAGCGAACAGGAAAACGAATTCCTGTCCGAGGCCCGCAACGGTCTGATCCTTTGTCTGACCGGTATTTATCTTGTACTGGCCTGGGTTTTTGCCAGCTGGACACGACCCCTTGTGGTTATGGCGATTATTCCCTTTGGCCTGGTTGGGGCGATTTGGGGCCACTACATCTGGGAGGTGCCGCTGAGCATGTTCACGGTTGTCGGGCTGCTGGGCATGACAGGGATCATCATCAACGATTCGATCGTTTTGGTGACCACGATCGACGCATACCAGCAGGATCGCGGGTTGATTCCGTCTATTCTGGATGGCACGGCAGACAGGTTGCGCCCCGTGATGCTGACCACGCTGACGACGGTTCTTGGCCTTGCGCCCTTACTATATGAAGGCTCTCAACAGGCGCAATTCTTGAAACCGACTGTAATCACACTGGTCTACGGGCTTGGTTTCGGAATGTTGCTGGTGTTGGTTCTTGTACCTGCCTTGCTGGGAATTCTTAATGACGTGGCACGTCCGATGACAGCCATGCGCCGTGCTGCACGGGCCCCTGACAAGGTTGTTCGTGGCGCGTTGGCCGGAACCGGCGTGATACTTGGGATCTGGTTTGCCTTGACGATGATCTGGCCCGCTGTCAACGGTGCACCGCTTGCCATGCTACAAAGCCTTTATCCCGGTGATGATGGCATTGCCGCATTGAAAATGGGGCTGGGCGCGTTTGTTGCCGGCGCTGTACCGATTGTGATTCTAAGCATTGCTGCCTCAGGTATACTCTATGGTCGCCTCACGAAATCGGCAGGTACTTAAACCGCAAGCAAGGCATATTCCAAAAGCTCAATGACCCGCGCGCTCATGGGCAGGTTGCCCTGGCGTATCTGATCGATGGGAAACCACCGGGCATCAAGTGCGTCGTCACCGGCCCTCGGCGTGCCCGAGCGATACTGACATGCGACCCCGACCAGCAGGTAATGGGACACGACCAGCCCATCTGGGGTTCGGCGCAGAAGGTCCAGATTGTTCAGATAATGTGACGGTTGCGCGATCACCGAGGTTTCTTCCAGCAATTCGCGTTGCGCCGCTTCCAATACGGTTTCACCCCATTCGACATGGCCACCGGGAAACCCCCACAGCCCGGCGTCGGGCTGCTTGCTGCGCTGAACCAGAAGAACCTGATCCTGGTGCAGAACAACGGCCAGGGCACCGATTTTTGGCGATTGGGTCATGAATTCAGCCTGCGCTGCAACCCTGAATATCAACTGCGTGATTGGCGCCCAGAACTGTAATCCGGATTTCAGACCGATCCAGCGCAAAGGGTGTACCCGATGCATTGATAATCTCGGCCTCGGCCACCAACGTATCGCCCTGCCGTTGTGCAACCGGCTGCGAAGCCCAGAGGGTGGGATTGCCGGGTTCGATCACAGCAACTTCATGACCACCTGCCGATGGCATGGTCACTCGTGCTTCGATACGCATACCATCTTTCGTTGGCGTCAGACGACACGTGGCACTGGACACGCGAGCTTCCTGCGCGGAATAGGGACGTTGCGCCAGTGCCGCGGCAATCGCGGGATGGCGCCCGGCATTGGCGTCGAGCGTGTGGTCAAAGCCCAGACGTTCCGGAATACAAACGTCTTTGCAGACGCCCAGATCCATTTCGCCCTGCAATCGGACCGGCTTGGCAGGGTTGCGCGGCGTAATCTCAATAGGAAGGACCAGTTGGTTCTTGTAACCGATCGACTGCAACCCGTTTTGATCGAAGACATCGGGGGCAGGCCATGTGATCTCAACACGCCCGACATTGCTTGAGCGTTTCCAGTTGATTTCCGGCGGGATGCCAGCATCTCCGGGCGCACGCCAGTAGGTTTTCCAACCATCCTCAAGCGTCACCTTCAAGGCGGTAAGATAAGTGCCGTTTGCAGTCCGTCCGCCATCCAGAACATCCAGCTGAACCACGCCGTCCAGACCCTGAGCGGCAACCGGGGCGGCCAGATGCAGGCAAGCGAGTGCGGCGACAGCAGTGTGTTTCATCGACATCTTCATCCCTCTTAAATGCGCGGCGTTGGCCCGGATTCCAAGTCACGTTCTGTTCACTGGGATGAAATCCGCCAAAATACCTGTTGTTCTCTTGCCAATAGACATGCTGCGGGGCCATTGTTGAGGTGTTCTGAGAAAGAGATGGCGGCCCATGGACCTGACCGGAAAACTGTTGATTGCGATGCCCGGTATGGGGGATCCGCGATTCGACCATTCGGTGGTGTATGTGTGCAGCCACGGCGACGATGGAGCCATGGGTTTGATTGTGAACAAGCCCTCGGACCTGCGGATAAAGACCTTGCTGGGTCAACTGAACATCGCCTGCCGTATTCCGATTGTCGGAGAGCGCCTTGTGCATTTCGGTGGGCCGGTCGAGATGTCGCGCGGCTTTGTCCTTCACAGCGCCGATTACGAGGCCAACCTGCATTCAATGCAGATTTCTGAGGACTTCAGCATGACGGCGACACTTGATGTGCTCGAGGATTTGGCATCAGGCAGCGGGCCGCTGAACTCGATGCTGGCGCTGGGTTATTCCGGCTGGGGGCCCGGTCAGCTTGAGGATGAAATTGCCATGAACGGTTGGCTGACCACTGACGCGACACCCAAGCTTGTTTTCGATGTGCCCGATGATGCGAAATGGGAGGCAGCGTTGGCTACTTTGGGCGTGGACCCGCTGACCCTTTCTGCCAGCGCAGGGCGGGCCTGATCAGCTGTCGCGAGGTGCTGCAGCGCGCCGCAGCCGGTCATTGATTGCCGCCCCCAATGCCGTGCCTGGGATCGGAGAAACGGCAATCGGTCGCCCGGTTTCGTTCAGTTGATGCAGAAACGCAAACAGATTTGCCGCCGCTTCGGTCAGGTCGCCAATGGCGGACAAGTTCAGGTCGCACTCAACCTGTCCAAATCCCAGCAACACCTCATCACCCTGACGGGTTTCGGCATTCAAACGGACCGGAGCATCCGGCGCATAATGCGATTGCAACTGGCCGGGGGCGGTCAGAAGGTCACCGGATTGATGCAGATGTAGGTGTGTTTTTAGCGTCTCTTCGATTTGCTCCAGCGCGATGCCACCTGGACGCAAAAGCGCGGGTTCCCCAGCCAGACCGATGATGGTGGATTCAAGCCCGACACCGCACGGCCCGTCATCCAGAACAGCCGCGATCTTGCCGCCAAGACCTGACCAGACATGACTTGCCTTGGTCGGACTGATCTGACCCGACGGGTTTGCAGACGGCGCAGCAACCGGGCCATCAAATTCGGCCAGCAGCGCGTGCGCTGTCGGATGTGCCGGAACGCGCACGGCCAACGTATCCAAACCTGCCGTCACCAGCGATGAAATCCCGTGCCCTTCGCGCAAGGGCAAAACCAAGGTAAGCGGACCGGGCCAAAAGGCCTGCGCCAGATGCTCGGCCTGATCTGACCATTGCACATACCGTTGCGCCGCGGCGACCGAAGCGACATGTGCGATCAGCGGATTGAAACTGGGCCGCCCCTTGGCCTCGTAGATCGACGCCACCGCCTGCCCGTTGCGTGCATCGCCGCCCAGGCCATAGACGGTCTCGGTCGGGAAGGCGACCAGAAGGCCCTGTCGCAACATATCTGCAGCCCGCGCGATACCGCCGGGATCCGCCGTCAATTCCTGAGTGCCGGTTGAGATCATAACTGGTGACGCCGCGTTTTGGTTGCTTGAAACATAGGGGACAGTAGGTAATTGATCCAAGCTCATACGCTTACCGGCGCTTGCCCACAATTCCAAGCCTGCCGATATGTTCTGAATTGTTAGCCTTCGAGAGTGATCATGCCCTATCGCACCCCAATTTCAGATTACCAGTTCCTGCTGGACCATGTGGTCGGGTTCGACCAGGTCGCTGCGACGGATAAATTTGCTGATGCCAGCGGGGATGTGGTCAGTGCGATCCTGACCGAAGCTGGAAAAATGTGCGAAGAGGTGATGGCCCCTCTACAGCGCCCCGGTGATCTGGAACCTGCACGACTTGAAAATGGCGTGCTGCGAACTTCTCCGGGATATGCAGACGGTTGGAAGGCAATTGCCGAAGGTGGCTGGATCGGGATCAGTGGCAATCCTGAATACGGGGGGATGGGGCTGCCTATGACCATCACCACGGCGGTCAACGAGATGATGAGTGCTGCTTGCCTGTCGCTTCAACTTGCGCCGCTTATGTCTCAGGGCCAGATTGAGGCGTTGGAGCATCACGCCAGCGACGAATTGAAAGCGCTGTATCTGCCTAAGATGATGACGGGGGAATGGTCGGGCACCATGAACCTGACCGAAGCTCAGGCCGGATCGGATGTTGGCGCGCTGTCTGCGAAGGCTGAGCCGAACGGTGACGGGACATATTCGATCACCGGTCAAAAGATATTCATCTCGTGGGGCGATACCGATTTTACCGAGAATGTCTGCCATCTGGTACTGGCTCGCCTTCCCGATGGAGTGCCCGGCACCAAAGGGATTTCATTGTTCCTTGTCCCTAAATTCCTGCCTGACGCAAATGGTGACCCGGGCGCGGCCAATGATCTAAAAGTGGTTTCGCTGGAACACAAGATGGGTTTGCACGGATCGCCCACCTGCGTGATGCAATATGACAGAGCCAAAGGCTGGCTGGTGGGTGCCGAACATGGCGGTATGGCTGCCATGTTTACCATGATGAACAATGCGCGTCTTGGTGTTGGCGGACAGGGCGTGGGCGTGGCCGAAGGTGCATACCAGCACGCGTTGGCCTATGCCCTGGAACGGAAACAAGGCAAAACGCCGTCCGGGACGATCATCGATCATGCGGATGTGCGCCGCATGCTTTTGGATATGCGTGCTGATGTTTATGCCGCGCGCGCGATCCTGTTGGCTAATGCGGTCGCGATCGATATGGCAGAGGCCACTGGTGACGCCGATTGGGCTGCGCGGGCCGCGCTGTTGACGCCGATCAGCAAGGCGTTTGGTACTCAGACCGGGATGCGTGTGGCTGAAACCGGGGTCCAGGTGCATGGTGGCATGGGATATATTGAGGAAACCGGCGCGGCACAGTTCTATCGCGATGCGCGTGTCACCGCGATCTACGAGGGCACCAACGGTATTCAGGCGATGGACCTTGTTGCGCGGAAGATGATGGACGGGGGCGAGGCTGCTTCGAACTTGCTGGATGAGATCGAAGACCAGGCCGAACGCGCCCGTGCAATGCTGCCTGATCTGGCGGGTCCGGTCTGGGAAGCCACCGAAACACTGCGCGAGGCGACAGAGTGGCTGGTCGCACAGGACGATTTGAATAACCGCTTTGCAGGCGCAGTTGCTTATTTGCAGGCTTTTGCCCGGGTGCTGGGCGGGCATTATCACCTGACCGCAGCCCTTGCCGACCCAGAGGGACCGCGGGCGAAACTGGCGCGATATTATATCAACGCCCTGTTGCCCGAACATTCGGGCCTTTTGGCGCGGGCGCAGAACGGGGCGGATGACCTTTTCGCGCTGAGCACGGACGAGTTTGCAGCCTGATGGATGGGGATCACGTCTTGGGGATCAGATATCCGTGGGCTGAACCGCCCGCGCAGGGCGCAGCCACCGAGATTGCCCAAGGTGTTCTCTGGATGCGCCTGCCCCTGCCGATGGCGCTGGACCATGTAAACATCTACGCTCTGGACGATGGCGACAGCTGGACCGTGATCGATACGGGGCTGTCCTCGAACAAGACGCGGCGCATCTTGGAAGCGTTGATGGCCGGGCCACTTGCAGGCAAGCCGATCAGGAGGGTGGTGGTGACTCACCATCATCCCGACCATGTTGGCAATGCCGGATGGTTTCAGACGGAACACGGCGCCGAGCTGGTGACAAGCCGCACCTCGTGGCTGTTTGCGCGGATGCTGACGCTGGATGTGCAGGAAACCTGGCCGCAAGAAACGCTGGAATTCTATCGCAGCGCGGGGATGGCATCCGAAGTTCTGAACAAACGGATGGCGGACCGGCCCTTTAATTTTGCCGACACGGTCTATCCCATGCCGCTGGGTTTTACCGGGATCAAGCAGGGTGACGTGATCCGTATGGGTGGACGTGACTGGGACGTTCATATGGGCAATGGCCATGCGCCGGAACACGCCACCTTCTGGAGCCGCGATGACAATCTGGTACTCAGCGGTGATCAGATCCTCAGTTCAATCAGTCCCAATCTGGGTGTCTATGCGACCGAACCCATGGCAGATCCGGTGTCAGGATGGATGGAGGCCTGTGAGAGGCTTCAGGTACTCGCCCGTCCCGATCATCTGGTTTTAGGCGGGCACAAATTGCCCTTCACCGGTCTGCCGTTGCGCATGAAGCAGTTGATTGACAACCACCATGGCGCGCTGGAACGGTTGCTGGATCATCTGGATCAGCCCAAATCTGCCGCTGACTGCTTTATGCCGCTGTTCAAACGTACAATCCAAGAGGGTGAGTATGGCCTTGCGCTGGTTGAGGCGGTTGCACATGTAAATCACCTCTACCACATTGGTGCAGTAACCCGGACGCAACGCGCGGATGGGGCATGGCTGTATCAGCGCAAAGGGTAGACGAATGCAGGACCAGATCGAAACCTCGGCCGAGGCCGCAGAAGCCGCAGCGTTGCCAAGATGTTACGAGGTGCACGCCGATCCGAAAGCCGAATCCGGAACCAAAAAACTGCCAGAGACGCTGAAAAAACCGGTGGCCAGCAAAAGCCCCGCACAATGGGCCTACGAGCGGCTAATCCTGTATATCCAGAATTTCGAACAGACATTGGACGGCGATCATGAGGTCGCCATGGGTTTCACTGGCGGCGATGCAGGCGTGATGCGGATCGAGGGGATGGGTTATTTCGACCCCGACATGATAACCTTTTACGGGTCCGACGGGACCGGAGCCCGCACGCAACTGGTGCAACATGTCAGCCAGTTGAACGTGATGTTGCGTGCGCTTCCCAAATCGGTTGAAGACAAGCCAGCCAACCGCATCGGGTTCCGCCTGGCTGCGGACCTGAAAGACAGCTGACTTGCAATTCACGTTTGCGCGCCTTTGAATGAATGTATCAGTTCGGAGGCGACCGCGTGAACAGATATTTCCATGCCGTAACACATGCCTACGCGGGGGCTTGGGCCCGGCGTCGGGTTTTTGTGCCAATTTATATCGCTGTGCGATTACTGCTTGTTGCGCTGATTGCGCCAGGGGTGGCACTGACGGTCAATCTGGCAGTCTCTCTGTCTGACCAGACGGCCTTGACGGATCAGGACATTGCCATGTTCCTGCTGTCTCCGGTCGGGTTTATCTCGTCTGTTGTAGTTCTGAGCCTGTTTCTGCTGGCCGAGGTCTTTGTGTTCTCGGTCATGGCCGGGTCGCTGCGTATGGGCGAACAAGATCCCTGGCGCGCTGGCAGTGCGGCGCTCGCGTTGATCCTGTCCCGTTTCCCGGCGTTGTTCGGATTTGCCGTGCGTTTCATCCTGCGTGTCCTGTTGCTTGCCCTGCCATTCGTGGCTGTCGCTGGCCTGATCGCTTGGTGGACGCTGACTGAATATGACATCAACTATTACCTGACCTTCCGCCCCCCCGCCTTCAAGGTGGCGGTTCTTCTGATCGGAGTGGTTGTTCTTGTACTGGCGTGGCTTTTGATCCGTCGCCTGTCCGCCTGGGCGCTGGCCCTGCATTTGGTCCTTTTCGAACGAACTGCGCCCCGAACGGCGTTTGCCCAAAGTGCGCAGAAGATGGAAGGCAGGCGCGGGCGGTTGAAGATCGAACTTGCCCTTTGGCTGGGGATGCGCCTTGTCATCGCCGCTTTGATTGCCGCAGTGGCCAGCCTTTTGTTTACTTTCGTACCCGTGCAGGACGGCAGCAACCTCAAGCTGGCCCTGACCTTCAGTTTTGTCGTCGCAGGGCTGTGGTCATTGGCGGGGCTGGTTCTGGCGGCAACGGCGCTGGGCGCGTTGGCCGTCTTGTTGGACGGGTTTTTCGATATTGATGCAAAAAAGATCGCCCACCCAGAACCCCGGAAAATTCGGGCGCCTGTATTTGTGACAGTGGGCGCATCCCTTGCCGCGTTGGTTATTGGCCTTTGGTCAGGTCAAAGTCTGCTGGAACGTGTGCAGGCCCCGGATCATGCCGAGGTCATTGGCCACCGGGGTGCAGCGGCCTTGCGGCCGGAAAACACGATGGCCTCGGTTCTGAAAGCCATCGAGGACGGCGCGGATTGGGTTGAAATCGACGTTCAGGAATCTGCGGATGATGTGATCATCGTGGCCCATGACAGCGATTTCATGAAGCTGGCGGGTGTTAACCTGAAGGTCTGGGATGCAACGATGGCGGATGTGGCAGATATCGACATCGGCAGCTGGTTTGATCCGGAATACGCCTCGGAACGAACGCCAACTCTGCGTGATGTGCTGGAGGCGGCCAAAGGCAAGTCCAGGGTTCTTATCGAACTGAAATACTATGGCCATGATATTGATCTGGAAAACCGGGTGATCAATCTGGTGGAAGAGTTGGAGATGCAGGACGAGGTCGCCACCATGTCGTTGAAATATCCGGCCGTCCAAAAGATGAAGAAACTGCGCCCGGACTGGCGTTCGGGTGTATTGGCTGCCACAGCCATTGGTGATCTGTCGGGGTTGGAGGGCGAGTTTGTCGCCATCAATGCTGGGATGGCAACGCCGGGCCTGATCCGAAAGGTTCACGATGCCGGTAAGGATATCTATGTCTGGACCGTGAACGATCCGCTGCAAATGTCCAAAATGGCGTCTATGGGTGTTGATGGTCTGATCACCGACCGCCCGGCCATGGCCAATGAGGTTCTGCGCGTGCGTGCCGAAATGGGACCAGCAGAGCGGCTGATGTTGTGGTTGGCCACGACTTTCGGATTGCAGGTCGACACCAAGGCGATGCGCGATGAAAGCCCTTAATCTTTCGCTGCTGTTGCTCGTTATTCCGCACGCCGCCTTGGCACAGGACTTGATGCGCCGGTTCGAAATGCCTGCCCATCGCGCCTTGATGGACCAGAGCGAAAGCGCCGAGCTGCAACCATTCGAAACAGACGGGTGTTCGGGTGGATTGTCTGCAAGCTGGCGCTGGGTGGCAAAGCAGTTCCCGCAGGTTGGCGAGCTTTTTGAAGAACATCCGCCTTGGGAAAACTGTTGTGTGATCCACGACCGGGCATATCACAATGCCGACGGCGCGGATTCGGCCGAGGAAAGCTATGACGCGCGTTTGGCGGCGGATGATGCCCTGCATGCCTGTGTTGCGGCGCATGGAGATCTGTATGCCGACGAATACGCGGATCGCTATGATATGGAACCTGACCAGATCCGCACCATTCACGCGATCACCGCGGATGCCATGTATGGGGCGGTTCGTTTCGGTGGCGGGCCGTGCAGCGGCCTGCCCTGGCGATGGGGGTTCGGTTATCCCGGATGCTCGGTCCTCAAGTAAGCGCGCCCTGCGCGCGAATGACGTGGTGACAGGCGTTTTGTTTTCCATTATCCAACAAGTCAAACACGCGAATTGGGATTCTGAGACTCATGGCTGAATACAAGCACGGCGAAATGAACATCGATGTTCAAACCAAAACTTTCAACGGTTTCATCAAAGCCACCACCTGGTGTGTGGTTGCAATCGCCTTGTTGTGCCTGTTCCTGGCAGTTTTCGCCTCGTAAGCAACTCGGGGGCGGCTTTGCTCAGGATATTGACTGCGTGCCTTGTGGCCGCAACGTTGGCTGGTTGCGCTGCATCACAGCGCCCGCAAGCGGATCAGACTGAAATTACGTCCCGCTCCTATCGCGATCCGGGGCCATCGACCCTGACCTTGTACACGATGATCAGCACCCGGACTGGTTCGGGTGCGCATACGTCGCTGATGATCAGTGGCAGTGAGCGGGTTATTTTCGACCCGGCAGGATCGTTCCGGGCGGATGTTGTACCGATCAGGAACGACGTGCTGTACGGAATCACTCCGAATGTCGAACGTGCGTATCGCAGCAGCCACGCCCGCGAAACACATTATGCGCGCATCCAGACGATCGAGGTCACCCCGCAACAGGCCGAAATTGCATTGCAACTGGCCAAGCAGATGGGCCCGGTGGCTGGTGCTTTCTGTGCGAACTCTACTTCGCAACTGTTGCAGCAGGTTCCGGGGTTCGAACAGATCACGACTACATTCTATCCGGTCAAACTGTCGGATCAGTTTGGAGCGTTGCAAGGTGTTCAAACGGCGGAATACCGTGAAAACGACGACGCGGACCTGCAAAAGGGACTGGCGTTCAACAATGCGCGCCTGAACCAGCTGGACGCGGCTTCATCCAACTAGATACAGCAATGTGTAAAGTGTTGCCGCCCCGGTAAAAATGGCCGCCAGCACGTTCTTGGTTAGAATGCCCACAGACAATGCAACCGCTGCGGCCGACATACGGGGTATATCCGGTTGTCCTTCGGTGGCCGCAGGCCAAACCACCAGCGGCGCGATCAGTGCGGGCAGGATGGCCACGGCTGTATATCGAAGGTGACGTAACAACCAGGGCGGCATTGGGCGATCACCGACGAGACCGATGAAGGTAAAGCGCAAAGCATAGCTGCCCACCGCAAGACCCACGATGATGATCCATATTGTTGTCTGATCGATCTGGTTCATGGCGTGTTCCGCTTTAGCATCAATTCCGCCTGCGCGCCGGCCATCATCCCTGCCGCGCCTGCGATCAGCAGGCCCAGATTGAACGGCACACTCACGGTCAGCAGGGCAACGACAATGGCGACCAGGGCGGCGATGACATGGGCCAGCGTACGCATCATTGGTCCGATCATCGCCAGAAAGGTGATCGGCAGGGCAAAGTCCAGCGCCCAACTCTCTGGGATCTGAGCGCCCAGCACGGCACCCAGACAGGTTCCCAGAACCCACAGCGGTGTGATCGGAGTGACCGAACCCAGGAAATAGGCCATTCGCTGGGGGATCGTTAGATCAGGCTCTTTTTCGAACTGCACGATTGAACAGGCGTAAGACTGATCCACGATCAGGTAAGCCGCACATGCTCTTTGCCACAAGGGGGCGGCACCCAAGAACGGCGTCAGCGATGCGGAATACATCGCAACCCGCAGGTTCACTGCCAGCGCCGAAATCAAAACGATGATTGTAGGCGTTTCATCCTGCAGAAGTTGCAGAGCTGTGAACTGCGCCGCGCCTGCAAAAACGGTGACGGAGAAGGCAATGGTCTGCACGATATTCAGCCCGGCTTCTGTCGCGAAGACACCAAACAACAGGCCAAAAGGCACAGCCACGAAGACAAACGGCGTGCCTTCGCGAAAACCTTTCCAGAAGTAAGACTTGGATGTGGCAGAGGCCATGGCTAAATCCTATGGTGACGCCAGCAGCAGTATCGGTCTTGTGGAGGGGTTGCAATTGGTCACCGAAACCGACGTGTCAGACTATGTAATCGCTCCTGATCCGGGCGCGGCCCGCTTGACCCGTGCCGTCGAGGGGGTGGACCAGAATGGCGAGGTCAGTCAGATTTCAGTGGTTGAAGAGCGCCCACTGACGATCTTCCTCAACGCGCAGGAAATTGTGACGGCGATGACGATTGGCGACTATCCCGAATATCTGGCGCTGGGTTTCCTGCGAAATCAGGGCATGTTGCTGGCCGATGATGAGATTACCCGTGTCGATTACGATGATGATCTTGAAACCGTTGTTGTCCGCACCGCACGCGCGACTTCGTACGAGGACAAGCTGAAGAAAAAGACGCGCACCAGTGGCTGCGCTGTGGGAACGGTGTTCGGGGACATGATGGAGGGTCTTGAGGGCGTTCAGCTGCCGCAAGTGCAGGTGCGTACCTCGTGGCTTTACGAACTGGCGGCCAAGATCAATCGCACCCCGTCGCTTTATCTTGAGGCCGGGGCAATTCATGGGACTGTATTGTGCCGCGAAAACCGTCCGCTGGTTTATATGGAAGACGTGGGTCGCCATAATGCCGTCGACAAGATCGCAGGCTGGATGCTTTCCGAGGGGGCGACGGCGGAGGACAAGATCCTCTATACCACCGGTCGCCTGACATCCGAGATGGTGATCAAAACGGCGATGATGGGTATTCCTGTGTTGGCGTCCCGTTCCGGCTTTACCGCCTGGGGTGTCGAGATCGCGCGTGAGGTCGGCCTTACGCTGATCGGCCGGATGCGCGGACAGCGCTTTGTTTGTCTTTCCGGTGAGGAACGGTTGGTTCGCGATGTGGACCCGTCGGCGGTTGTGGCCGAAGACAGGAAACACCGGCGGAAGAGTAGCCAATGAGTGATGAAAACAGAAAACCTCTCGGCGTCATCCTCGCAGGCGGGCAGGCCACCCGGATGGGTGGTGGTGACAAAGGTTTATTGCAGATTGGCGGGCGGAGCCTGCTGTCCCATGTGGTTGATCGGCTGTCTCCTCAAGTCGATGGTTTGGCCCTGAACGCAAATGGTGACCCCAAGCGTTTCAGCGATTTGACGCTACCCGTTCTGCCTGACACGATTGAAGGCTTCGCTGGCCCTTTGGCCGGTGTTCTGGCGGGGCTCGACTGGGCGGCAGATCAGGGGGCCGACAGTATCGTAACGGCTGCCGCAGATACACCGTTCTTCCCGCGTGATTTGGTGGCGCGCCTGCAAGAGGCGGCAGAGGGGCAGGTGCATCCTCTGGTCTTGGCCACTACTCCGCGAACGGGCGACGAAGCGCTGAAATCCGGAGGGGGCAGGCGGGTTAACCGGCACCCGACATTTGGGCTCTGGCCTGTGGCTCTACGCGATGATCTGCGGGCGGCTCTGACGGACGGGTTGCGCAAGGTCGTGCTGTGGACTGATAAACATGACGGACGCGAGGCTATGTTCCAGGCTGACCCGTTTGATCCGTTCTTCAACGTCAATACACCTGACGATTTGGACCGCGCCCGGACACTGTTGGAGCAGGTATGAGAGTCTACGGTGTCACTGGCTGGAAAAACGCAGGCAAAACCGGGCTGATGGAACGGCTGGTGACCGAGATCACGGGGCGGGGTTTTACCGTCTCAACTGTCAAACATGCGCATCACGGCGTCGATGTGGACCAGCCGGGCACGGACAGTCATCGCCACCGCGTTGCTGGTGCCAGCGAGGTGTTGCTTGCGTCGGGGCAGCGCGTCGCCTTGATGCAAGAGCTGCGCGGTGCGCCCGAGCCAACTTTGGCCGAATTGCTGGCGCGGCTTTCCCCGGTTGATCTGGTGCTGGTCGAAGGCTTCAAGCGGGAAGGCCACCCAAAGATCGAAGCGTTTCGCGCCGAGGCGGGAAACCCTTTGATCGCGATTGAAAACGATACCGTTCGAGCCGTTGCCAGCGACACGGCGCTGGAACTGGATTGCCCGGTTTTCGACTTGAAAGATACTGTCAGGATCGCGGACTTCATATTGGATGAGGTCGGTTTGTGACCCTGTTCCAGACCTTTGCCATGGTGGACTGGTCTGGTGGAAATGACACCGGACCAACACCGCGCAAAGACGCGATCTGGGTCTGTATTGCGTGTGAAGGGCGGGCACAGGGACCTGAATACCTACGCAACCGGGCGCTTGCCGAGGCGTGGCTGGATGCCCTGATCCACACCGAACTGAAAGCAGGCCGACGCCTATTTCTGGGGTTTGACTTCCCTTTTGGATACCCGAAGGGTTTTGCCCGCGCGATGACCGGAACGGATGACCCCTTGGTCTTGTGGAATTGGTTCGAACAGCATGTCGAGGACGGTCCGAAAACGAACAATCGTTTCGACTTGGCAGGCCGGATCAATCGACAATTCGGAGGAAGAGGCCCATTTTGGATGAATGGCCTTGGGCGCGAAATTGATGGTTTGCCGCGAACCAAGACGGGCTATTCCAATCCGTTTTCCGACCGTCGTGCGGTTGAAGCCTCGGCAAAAGGCAGTTTCACCTGCTGGCAGATGGCGGGTGCAGGCGCGGTCGGTGGGCAGGTGATGATGGGGCTTCCAGTCCTAAGCAGGCTCCGCCATCGCTTTGCCGGACAAGTCGCGGTCTGGCCGTTCGAGCCGTTGGATAAACCCGTCGCCTTTGTGGAGATCTGGCCGTCGCTCACCTTGGGAGCGCAACCAGATGGGCGGATCAAGGATGCTTGGCAAGTCGAACAGGTTGCCTTGACTCTGTCGCGTTTGACAGAGCAGGAGTTGAATGCGCAATTAGATGTTTCTGCGGCAGAGGAAGGCTGGATATTGGGTGTTACACAGAACAAGCCGAACATAGCCCCGCCACCGTTGCGCAACGATTGTTTTGCGCTGCCAGCGGGTGTGGAGTGGACGCCGGTTGATGACGCCTTGGCCTATTTGCGCGACAGGTTGCATCCGATTACCTCGGTTGACACGGTCGCGCTGAATAAGGCGAGTGGGCGCATTCTGGCAGAAGATGTTACAGCCCAACGTTCCAACCCGCCGCAACCGAATACAGCCGTGGATGGGTTCGGGTTCGCTGGTCCGGTTTCAGATGGGCCACAGATCCTGCCGCTGGTCGATGGGCGCGCAGCAGCCGGTATCCCGTTTGAAGGTGACGTTCCCGTGGGCCAGGCATTGCGCGTTCTGACGGGTGCGGCGCTGCCTGACGGGGTGGATACGGTTATTCTGGAAGAAGATGTCACAGTTAAAGACGGGCATATCGCGTTCCATGGTCCGCTGAAAAAGGGGGCAAATACCAGGCAAGCGGGCGAGGATGTGGCCGCAGGCGATCTGGCCCTGCCTAAAGGACGCCGATTGACACCGGCTGATCTTGCGCTGCTCACCGCTTTGGGCATTGCCGAGGTGAATGTGCGCAAGCCGCTGCGTGTCGCCGTGGTATCGACCGGTGATGAACTGGTCGACGCCGGAGAACGCGCCGGACCGGGTCAGATATTCGACGCCAACCGCCCGATGCTGTTGTCTCTGGTCGAAAGGCTGGGGTTTGTACCTGTGGATATGGGGCGTGTTTCAGATGATCGGGACGCCCTGCGGGAACGGCTGGATCAGGCTGCGGAACAGGCAGATGTGATACTGACGAGTGGTGGCGCATCTGCTGGTGACGAAGACCACGTATCTGCCTTGCTGCGCCAGGCGGGGGCGATGCAACACTGGCGGATCGCCTTGAAACCCGGTCGCCCTCTGGCTTTGGGGTTGTGGTCCGGAACCCCAGTCTTTGGACTGCCCGGCAATCCCGTTGCCGCCTTGGTCTGCACCTTGATCTTTGCGCGACCGGCGCTGGGCCTGATGTCTGGCGAAGGCTGGATCGAGCCGCAAGGGTTCGAAGTGCCCGCTGCCTTTGAAAAACGCAAGAAACCGGGCCGCCGCGAATACCTGCGCGCGCGCATACGGGAAGGCCGGGTTGAAGTCTTCAAGTCAGAAGGGTCGGGCCGGATCAGCGGGCTCAGCTGGGCCGAAGGGCTGGTCGAAATAGAAGATGGTGCCCGGCATATCCAACCCGGTGATATGGTTCGGTTTATCCCGTATGGCAGTTTTGGGTTGTGAAAATAACGGTCTCACGCGGTTTTTCTGATGCGGAACGCCCACTGGTGGCGACCCTGTTCTGGCAGGCATTTTCGGCGAAAATGAACAAAGTCATGGGTCCGGATGAAAAGGGGCTGGCTTTTTTCGAAACTTCGTTGAACCCGGATTTCGCGCTTGTTGCACGGGACAAGGAAGACCGGATTTTGGGGCTTGCAGGTTTCAAGACACGCGATGGTGCATTGGCCGGAGGCGGAATGTCAGACCTAGCAAAGGTCTATGGCTGGCTTGGGGCCATTTGGCGCGCCCTCATCCTCAGCATTTTGGAGCGCGAACTGAAACCAGGCGTGTTTCAGATGGATGGCATATTTGTGGCCGCGGGCTCGCGTGGCAAAGGGGTTGGTACTGCCTTGCTGGGTGCCGTTAAGTGTGAAGCGCGGAAACAAAACATGTCAGTGGTTCAGCTTGACGTTATCGACACAAACCCCCGCGCCCGCGCTTTATATGAGCGCGAAGGATTTCGGGCTGTGGGTGAAGAAAAAACTGGGCCTTTAAGTTATGTGTTTGGTTTCAGCAGCGCGACCAAGATGTCTTGGATCGTTTTGCCTGATTAATCAAACGTCCCGGCTACGCGCCCCAGCAACATGAACGCCCGCGCGGTGCGGGTCTCACCCAACGCGCTCAGTTCTGCATCGCTTGCGGTGGGCTCGAACTCGGCCATCATCTTGTCGAAGCGGCGAAGAAAATGGTGGGCGGCGTCGCGAAAAATGGGATCCTGTTTCATCCGCGCAGCTGTCAGCGCCAGCGAGGACCGGTCGCGTACACCCCCCAGCGAGGCGACAGCGCGACCCCGCGCGCCCTGCGCGAACTGACGCCAGATTTCGGGCCGGGCCATGTCAGGACGCAGGTCGTCCATGTAGATGCCTTCCTGGCTGAGCAGTGTAAGAACATCCTGCGAGGCTTGCACGATCTGCGCCGTCTTGCGGTCTTTCAGCGCCACGCGCAGGGCGTTGAACCCTTCGGTGTCATTCTGAGTTTCCGGGAAGTTCAAGGCGCGGATAAAGATATCGGTGCTCAGCGGTGGCGCAATTTCTTCCGCAGATGTGCCCAGTTCAAGCGAGGTTTGAGCACCCGCAACGAGTGGTTTTGCAGGGGCGTAAGGGGGCGTTGTGCGCTTGGTCGAAAATGTTGCCAGCGTGCTTTCGGTTTTTCGCGTCGCGGCTGCGATCTCATCCAGTTTCTTTGCTACCGTAGGTTCGTAGGTGCTGGATGCGCGCTGCTGCTGCGCCACATAAGCCTGGCGGATCGCATCAATCGCAGTTTGCAGCCGCGCGCTTTCCTCGCGCATCACGCGGCTGGCACGCATGGCAGTGGCCGCGACCCAGATCATCGCCACAGGCATGAAAACGGCCAGAAAGGTGACAACAAAACCACCGCTCTGCGCCTTATCTGGCAACACCAGAAAAACAACCGACACCACCAGCCAAATCAGGCTGAGCACCAGTGCGGCAATCTCAATCTCGGTGACAGACGGCGCCTTTGGGCGGTCATAGATGCCCAGCGAAGTCGGTCTTTCAGTTTCCGGGTCAGGTTTGGGCCCCGACATTACATGCGCTCCGGTCAGGCGTACTTGATACTCAGAATTTCATAAGAGCGCACGCCGCCAGGGGTGCGCACCTCGACACTGTCACCTTCGTCCTTGCCGATCAGGGCGCGGGCGATGGGGGATTTGATATTCAAAAGGCCAGCTTCGATATTGGCTTCATATTCACCGACGATCTGCCACGTCTTTTCTTCGTCGGTATCCTCGTCAACCAATGTAACCTTTGCGCCAAACTTGATCGCGCCGGACAGTTTTGCAGGGTCAATTACATCCGCCAGCGACAGGATACCTTCCAGTTCCTTGATGCGACCTTCGATAAACCCCTGCTTTTCGCGGGCTGAATGATATTCGGCGTTTTCTTTCAGGTCGCCAAGTTCTCGCGCCGATGCGATGGCTTCGATGATCGCAGGGCGTTCGACGGATTTGAGGTTCTTCAGCTCAGCTGCGAGTGCGGCATTGCCCGCAGGCGTCATAGGGATCTTTTCCATACTCTCTACGTCCACGCATAAACTGACTCGCCCCGCCGCACAGAAGCGTCGGGGCGAGTCCTAGGTTGACGATTACCTGACCCAAATACCACGTGAATTGCAAGAGGTGTCAGCAGGTGCAGCGATCAATTCGCAACATCGTGCCGTCTGGATTGTTTCGGGTGTGGCCTGTGGCGATGGTCCGGTTGCCCGCCCTTGCACCATCGCCTCGAAGGCGTGCAGAGCCACAGCATCTCAATCATATTGAACCACTTCAAACTCGATGCCGTTGTCATCCCTGAAATAGAACCGACGCCCCGGTTCGTAATCGGCATGATTATGGGGTTCGAACCCGGCCTTGCGCACCTTGGCCTCGGTTGCGTCGATATCTTCGACCAGAACACCAACATGGTTCAGCCCGCCGACAACATCGTAGCTGCTTTCGACCAATGGTTTCGGCGCATCGGGTTTGTAAAGCGCAAGATAGGTGTGGGCCGATCCGACATGCACTGTATATCCGCCTGAGTTTGCGGGCCCTTCCCACCGTGTTTTCCAGCCAAAGACCTGCTGCATCCAGGCGGCTGAGGCCTGTGGGTCGCTGACAGTGAAATTGGTATGCTCAAGCGTTGCCATCATGGGATCTCCTTTTTGGCTTGTTTCGACTCACCGTAATTTCTAAACCTAACTTTAGGTCAAGGTATTTCTTCGAGGGTGACATGGCTGTTTCAGAAGGGTTGGCAATCGGGGTATTGGCCCGACGTACGGGGTTGGCCGTTTCAGCGATACGGTATTACGAAGCACAGGGTTTGATTGCGCCCTGGCGCAATGCGGGTGGGCAGCGACGTTACCAGCGGGCAGATATCCGGCGGCTGAGCTTTGTCATGATCGCGCAGCAGTTCGGCCTGACTTTACCTGAAATCCGCGAGGTCTTGTCGGGCTTGCCGGGAAAGCGAACACCGACACCGCAGGATTGGAAAGCCATAAGCGTGCGGTTGCGCACTCATCTGGACCAGCGAATCGATACCCTGATGCGATTGCGCGACAATCTGGACGGCTGCATCGGATGCGGATGCCTCAGCTTGCCGAAATGCAAGCTTTATAACCCCGATGACAGGGCAAAATCCCATGGTAGCGGCCCCAGATACCTGATGGGTGATGCACCAGAGGACTGATGTGTCGAATAGCGCCCTTGTTACGCCGTGTTTCGATTGACCAAAGTCTTTCTGACCATGTAATCAGCCGTGAAACAAAATTGCGCAGATCCTACAGTGACAGCGCCAATTCGGAAAGTAAGCTAGGGAGCCCGCGATGGCCGAGATTGAACGCGAAGCAATGGAATATGACGTGGTGATCGTAGGCGCAGGTCCTGCGGGCCTGTCGGCGGCCATTCGACTGAAACAGTTGGACGCGGATCTGAATGTTGTCGTGTTGGAAAAAGGCTCAGAAGTGGGCGCTCATATCCTGTCTGGCGCAGTTCTCGATCCCTGCGGGCTGGACGCTTTGATCCCGGATTGGAAGGCAAAAGGTGCTCCGCTGAACGTGCCGGTGCATGAAGACAATTTCTACATGTTGGGTGAGGCAGGCAAAATCCGAATCCCCAACTTCCCGATGCCGCCGCTGATGAACAACCATGGCAACTATATCGTGTCGATGGGCAATGTCTGCCGCTGGATGGCCGAGCAGGCCGAGGAGCTGGGCGTAGAAATCTTCCCCGGCATGGCATGTTCCGAACTGGTTTACGGCGATAACGGTGAAGTCAAAGGCGTGGTGGCCGGTGTCTTTGGTCTGGAAGCGGACGGCTCTTATGGCCCCAATACCGAGCCGGGTATGGAACTGCACGGCAAATACGTCTTCCTGTCGGAAGGTGTGCGCGGCTCACTGTCCAAGGAAGTCATCGCCAAGTATGACCTGTCTGCCGGCAAAGAGCCGCAGAAATACGGCGTCGGCATGAAAGAGATCTGGGAGATCGATCCGGCAAAGCACAAGGAAGGTACGGTCACGCACACAATGGGCTGGCCTCTGGGCGGCAACGCAGGCGGCGGGTCGTTCATCTATCATCTTGAAAACAATCAGGTCTATGTCGGCTTTGTGGTTCACCTGAACTACAAGAACCCGCACCTGTACCCCTACATGGATTTCCAGCGCTTCAAGCATCACCCGATGGTGGCCGAGCTGCTGAAAGGCGGCAAGCGCGTGGCTTACGGTGCCCGTGCGATCACCGAAGGCGGCCTTCAGTCGATGCCCAAGCTGGTGGCGCCGGGCGTGGCGCTGCTGGGCTGTTCCGCGGGCATGGTCAACGTGCCGCGCATCAAGGGCAACCACAATGCGATGCTATCGGGCAAGGCTGCCGCCGAGGCCGCCTATGACGCGATCAAGGCTGACCGTTCGGGCGATGAGCTGACCGCTTACGAGGCCGATGTTCGCAATGGCGCGATTGGCAAGGACCTGAAGAAGGTGCGCAACGTCAAGCCGATGTGGTCCAAGTGGGGCATGATCCCCTCGCTGGTGCTGGGTGGCCTGGACATGTGGACCAACACATTGGGCTTTTCGTTCTTTGGTACGCTGGGACACGGCAAGAACGATGCCCAGTCGACTGAGGAAGCCAGCAAGCACAAGCCGATCGATTATCCCAAGCCCGATGGGACGCTGTCCTTTGACCGTCTGACCAACGTGTCCTTTGCGGCAACCAATCACGAGGAAAGCCAGCCCTGCCACCTGCGCCTGACGGACCCGGATATCCCGGTCAAGGTCAACCTGCCCAAGTTCGACGAACCGGCGCAGCGCTATTGCCCGGCAGGCGTGTACGAAATGGTCGAGGATGACAACGGTCCGCGATTCGTCATCAACTTCCAGAACTGCGTTCACTGCAAAACCTGCGACATCAAGGATCCAAGCCAGAATATCACCTGGACCACGCCGCAGGGTGGCGACGGACCAAACTATCCGAACATGTAAGCAAAAAACCGGTAATGGCAGGGTCGTGAAGGCTCTGCCATTGCCTCTTGCCGACCGAAGCCCTAGCTTAACCGTCAGTCAACGATAGCAAGGCAGGATTTCGGTGGTTTCCCTGGTTCGTCGCGCGGCATTGTCCGTGCTGCTCATGTCGTCGGTCGCAGTTCCGGCCTTTTCAGAATCGGGTGCCGGTTCTTATCTGGCCGGGCGTCAGGCGATTTACGAAAGCGACTATTCTGCGGCGGAAAGATACTACGCCCAGGCTCTCAGGTTTGATCCGGAAAACGCGCTGCTCTTGGAAAGCGTTGTTGTCGCCCGCCTTGCGCTGGGGGAAATTGCCCGTGCTTTGCCTGTTGCAAAGCAGATCGAGGAAGCCAACATTCCAAGCCAGGCCGCGCGCATGGCGATTTCGGCCAATTTGATCGCAGACGGCAAGTTTGACGAACTTCTGGCGCGTGACCCTGAAACGCAGGGGATCGGTCCTTTGGTTGATGGGCTGATGATCGCATGGGCCCATCTGGGGCAAGGTGAAATGACAAAGGCCATGGATCAGTTCGATGCCGTGGCAACGCAGGAAGGCCTCAGGGAATTTGCGCTGTATCACAAAGCCATGGCACTGGCCTCTATCGGCGATTTCGAAGGTGCCGAGGTGATTTTTGCGGATAACAACGGCGCGGTTGCGCGGTTCTCGCGTCGGGCCGCGCTGGCCCGTACAGAGGTGCTGTCGCAGCTGGATCGCAACGAAGACGCCATACAGTTTCTGGACGATGTGTTTGTTTCCGGTAGCGATCCGACCATTGAAGCCTATACCGGCCAATTGACCGCGGGCGAGACGCTTCCGTTCACTCACGCGGGCTCTGCGCTGGATGGAATGGCGGAAATATTCTTTACCGTTGGTGCCGCATTGAACAGCGAGGCTTCGGCTGACTACGTCCTGCTTTACGCACGACTGGCGAGTTTTCTGCGCCCTGACCACGTGGACGCCATTCTGCTGAGCGCGGAATTGCTGGACAAACTGCAACAGTATGATCTGGCTGTTGCCGCCTATCGCATGGTTCCGGCCGGCAGCAATGACCACCATGCCGCAGAACTTGGGCGGGCCGAAATCCTGGACAAGTCCGGAAAAACCGATGCGGCCATTGAAGTTCTGCAAAACCTGGCGCTGCAAAATCCTGATTTGCCCAGCGTCCATGTTTCTCTGGCAGATCTTCAACGTCGTCAGGAAAACTATGCGGCTGCGGTTGCCTCTTATGACACTGCGATTGGTTTGACGGACAGTCAGGCAGGCGGGAATTGGTTCCTGCACTACGCGCGCGGCATAAGCCACGAGCGGCTGAAGCAGTGGGATCAGGCTGAAACCGATTTCCGCCGGGCGCTGGAGTTGAATCCGGATCAGCCGCAGGTGCTGAACTATCTGGGCTATTCTTTGGTAGAACGGAAAGAAAAGCTGGATGAAGCGCTGGACATGATCCAGCGCGCGGTCGAGGCCCGCCCGGATAGTGGCTACATCGTGGATAGTCTGGGTTGGGTTTTGTTCCGTCTGGGTCGTTACGAAGAAGCGGTCGAGCATATGGAGCGCGCGGTCGAGCTGATGCCCGTTGATCCGGTCGTCAATGATCATCTGGGGGACGTCTATTGGGCTGTTGGACGAGCGCGTGAGGCCGAGTTCCAGTGGAAACGGGCTCTGTCCTTCGTTGACCCCGAAGACACGGATGGCGAGGCTGACCCGGATCGCATTCGACGCAAGATCGAAGTCGGACTAAGCGCCGTTCTGGCCGAAGAAGGTGCGGAACCTTTGAAAGTCGCAAATGGAAATTAAGGCGTTTGCGCCCGCCAAGATCAACCTGACCCTCCATGTGACCGGACGTCGTAAGGACGGTTATCACCTGTTGGATTCGTTAGTGGTTTTTGCTGATCTGGGCGATCAGTTGACATTCACACCCGGCCCCGAGCTGTCTATGGACGTGATTGGGGAGTTTGCTGAAGGCGTGCCCACGGACAACCGTAATCTGGTCTGGAAAGCGGCCGAAGGCGTCGGCTGGACCGGGCATGTAGACCTGATCAAGTCGTTGCCCCACGGGGCAGGTATAGGGGGTGGGTCATCGGATGCGGCCGCCACGCTTTGGACATTGGCAGGGCAGGGATGTGACGTCCCGCCTGACTTGCCGTTGTCACTGGGGGCAGATGTGCCCGTTTGCCTGGAAAGCCGGGCGATCAGAATGCAAGGCATTGGCGATCGTTTGGCGGCGGTGAACCTTCCGCACTTACCCGCCCTTTTGGTCAACCCGAATGTGCCGGTGCCGACAAATGCCGTTTTCAACGCATTGTCGTCCAGAGACAATCCGCCGATGCCTGAGTTAGTCCCAGATTTTGTAGACGCTGAAGTCTGTGCCCTGTGGTTGCGTGATCAACGCAATGACCTGCAGGTACCTGCCATGGGCGTTGCACGTGAGATCGAGCAGGTTCTGGACGAGTTGAACATGACCAATCGTGCCCTTGTAACGCGTATGTCGGGCTCCGGCTCGACCTGTTATGCTCTGTACCCCACAATGAAAGACGCGCATTTCGCGGCCTATGAGATCGGTGCGGCGCATCCTGAATGGTGGTGCCGCGCGACGCAGCTTAACTAAGGCGCGAGACTACGTAATCGGCCAGTTCGCGCAGCAGGCTGCGAATTTCATGATCAGGTAGAACATCCAAAGATGCCTTTGCCTTGTTCGCCCAGCCCAATGCGTCCTGCCGAGTTTCTTCCAGCGTTGCGTATTTGTCCATCAGGCCCAGCGCATGATCCAGATCGCCATCCTGTTGGCGGCCCTTTTCGATCGTGCGCTCCCAGAAAGCGCGCTCTTCGGGCGTGGCCTGTGCAACAACCTTGATGACAGGCAGGGTCAGCTTTCGTTCGCGGAAATCATCGCCCACATTTTTGCCGGTTGTCTTGCTGTCACCCTGATAATCCAGCAGGTCGTCCGCAATCTGGAATGCGATCCCCAATGCGTCACCATAATCGAACAGAGCTTTGATCTGTTCTTCCGATGCACCGGCGATCACGCCGCCCACCTCGGTCGCAGCTGAAAACAAAGCTGCTGTCTTGCCGCGCACAACCTGTAGGTAAACGCTTTCATCTGTCCGCAGGTCGGTTGCAGCGGTCATTTGCAGCACTTCACCTTCGGCGATGGTTGCTGAGGCATTGGCCAAGATATCCAGAACCCGCAGCGAACCCGTTTCGACCATCAATTGGAAGCTGCGGGAAAACAGGTAATCACCGACCAGCACGCTGGATTTATTGTCCCAAAGTAGATTTGCGGTCGGGCGTCCGCGCCGTTGGGCGCTCTCATCCACAACGTCGTCGTGCAGAAGGGTGGCGGTGTGGATGAACTCGACCGTGGCAGCAAGGCGCACGTGGTGCTCACCTGAATAGCGAAACAGCCGCGCCGCTGCCAATGTCAGCATTGGGCGCAGGCGCTTTCCGCCCGCCTCGACCAGATGCTGGGTCACTTCGGGGATACGTGGGGCATGGTCCGACGCCATCCGGGCGCGGATCAACGTGTTCACAGCCTCCATTTCACCCGCCAGAATTTCAGCGAGGCGCTCATGCGGTTTTGAGATCATGCCGACGGTCATCACACTCCTGATACAAGGCTCGACTTTCGCCCAGCCTTGCCCTTACATCCATCCCCATGAAAGAACTATTGCGCAGTACCGATCCGACGATCCTGGCCTTTGCATCGGCTCTCCTTGAAGGCGAGGATATAGACTGCTTTCAGATGGACGTAAATATGAGCATCCTCGAAGGTGGGATCGGGATCTTTCCCCGCCGACTGATGGTTCGCGCCGAAGACTTGACCCGTGCCGAACGTGTGATGCGCGACAATGAAATTCCGCTGGGCCGATGAACCGGTTTTCCGATAGTGAACTCAGCTGCAATGATTTCCTGGGGGGCAGGATCCGGTTGCTGCAACCTCAGTCGGGTTATCGTGCAGGGGTAGACCCGGTATTGCTTGCCGCATCCGTTCCGGCCAGGGCAGGTCAGTCTGTGTTGGAGCTGGGGTGCGGTGCCGGGGCCGCCATTCTTTGCTTGTCCTCACGAGTGCCCGGCTTGCACCTGACAGGTATCGAGCTACAGCCTGCCTATGCGGAATTGGCTCGCAGAAACGCGGAAATCAACGGGATAGAGCTGGAAGTTGTCGAAGCCGACCTGACCGCTTTGCCCGAGGCGCTTCGGCAGCGCCAGTTCGATCACGTCATTGCGAATCCGCCCTATTATCGGGCGGGGGCGCATAGCCCTGCAAAGGATGCTGGAAGAAGTGTGGCCCTGAGCGAAGACACCCAGTTGGCCGACTGGATTGCAGTGGCTGCCAGACGCCTTGCGCAAAAAGGGTACCTGCACATGATCCAGAAAGCCGATCGACTGCCCGACATGCTGGCAGCGTGCCAAGGGAAATTGGGATCGGTAGAGTTGTTGCCGCTAAGCCCACGGACAGGGCGAGAGGCTGAGCTGATCATTCTGCGTGCCCGCAAAGGAGGGCGTGCGGCATTTCGCCTCCACCCACCTTTGATTCTGCACGCGGGTGAACGTCACGAAAAAGACGGCGAAAGCTATACGGATGCGGTATCGGCTGCGCTTCGGAAGGCCGCTGCCCTGCCCGGGTTCTGACGACGACCGGCAATGTCCAGCCGATTTTGTCGGATTTGTTTCAGATTCTGTGCGTCTGCAGCGTGACAGGGTGGAAACGATGTGATCAACTTCTTACGTGACATACAGACACGTATAAAAGGAGGATCGCAATGAGCGTGAGCGCACATCTGACAGAACTGAAGAAGAAGCACGAATCTCTCGGTCTAGAAGTAGAACAAGCCCAACGCTCGCCAGGCATCGATGATCTCCACATAGCCCAGCTGAAGAAACAGAAGCTCAAGCTGAAGGAAGAGATCGAGCGACTGTCTGCTTAAGATTTCAAACTGGAACGGGCCGCGATCAAGGCCCCGCCGGTAATCAGAGAAGCCGCGATCGCCAGCCCCCAGGATGGGGCAGCGATCCCGGCCATCACCAAAGCAAGTGTCGACAATAGCGGGGCCGCGTAAGATGAGGTCCCGAGCATTTGAATATCACCCTGCTTCACCCCGATATCCCAGACGTAAAAGGCCAGCCCAACGGGCCCAAGGCCAAGTGCCAGTACAGAAACCCACCCTAGTGTCGAGTCGGGCAGCACGGTGTCTTCCATGGCCAGATGCAGCAGACCCGAAGCCAACGCAGCCATCAGACAAAAGACCGCAACCGAACTGGTCGGTGTATCGCCCAATCTGCGTGACAGAACTGAATAGCCTGACCATGTCATCGCGCAAAGCAGGGCCAATGTGTATCCTGGCAGATGTTGCGCCTGAAAACCTGCGCTCCCGCCTCCGGTGATGATCAAAGCAGCCCCAGCAAAGCCAAGGCACGCCCCAATCAAGTGACCAGCGCGAAGCTGCTCGCCCGGTAGCAGGCCGGAAAACAGAACGATAAGAAGGGGCCAGAGATAGGCAATCAGTCCGGCCTCGGCCGCGGGGGCCATGCGTAGGGCTGAAAAATACAATGCGTGGTACCCGAACAGGCCCAATGAACCGAACAGGTAGGTCGTCCAGGGGATCTGTTTCAACCCGCTGAACCCACCGGTTGCGGCTGTCCAGATCAACCCAAGTGTACCACCAATCGAAAAGCAGATCGTGTTCAGCAGCAAAGGCGGTGTAGGTGCAGAGCCGACGGTCAAAAGCGCCAGCAAAGCCCATAATAGTACGGCCCCAAAACCGATGGCTGTTGCGCGCGTTTTGGTCATGATCCGGAAACCTCTTCGATCGGAACAATGTCGAACTCATCCGAAATATGCGCGGTCTTTTCAATCTCGGTCAGGAACCAATCCCGAAATGCTGCGATCTGAGGACGTTTCTCGGCCCCCGGAAGGCACAGGAATCGGAACCGGCCCTGCGTTTCCAGCGCGACCTTGAAGGGGGCAACCAGCCGACCTTCGGTCAAGTCCTTGAGGATCATGGCACGCCGTCCAAGGGCGACACCAACACCAGCGACAGCGGCGTCAATCGCGTGATCTGCGTTGGAAAAATGCGCCCCATGAGTGGGTGTGAAATCGATACCCACAGCGCGGAACCAGGCAGGCCAGTCGCAGGGTGGGGTCAGAAAGTTGATCGAATCGTCGTGGATCAACGGTGCGTCGCGCAGGCTGTCTGGCGTGGTGAATTGTTCCGCCAGCTCCGGGGTCATGACCGGAGTCAGCCACTCCTTTCTTACAGGTACGGAATACAGCCCCTCATCGGCGGAATTGCCAAACCGGATGGCAACATCCACATCATCCCGCTCCAGATCCATATTGCGCAACGTGGCCGAGAATTTCAGATCGATTTCCGGATGCGCACGGGCAAACTCGTAAAGGCGAGGCGCCAGCCACTTTGCGGTCAGCGCCGGACCTGCGGTGACGGTCAGTCCGGTGCCATCCTCCTGCCTGCGTACGGCACGCCACGCGGCTTGCAAGGTGGCAAAGCCTTCTGCCGCGCCGGGGGCCAGGGCGCGGCCCGCATCGGTCAGTTCCACAGCGCGGTTCAGACGGCGGAACAGAGGGCGGCCCAGATGCTCCTCAAGCGATTTGATCTGAAAGGACAGGGCCGCTGGCGTCACGTGCAGCTCTTCCGCCGCTTTCGCGAAGGACATGTGCCGGGCCGCGGCATCAAAAGCCCGAAGCGCGGTAAGTGGGGGCAGATAATCACTCATAGCCAAGAAATTCTTAACTGAAGGTTCAGGAAACTTCGTTTGTCACGGCTTTAAGTGACCTTCATATTCACATCAGGTCAAGCAAAACTGAATTGAAAGGCGGCTGCCATGATCGAGATGACAACAAATCCCGCCGCCCAAGTGGCGATCCTGCGCGCTCATGAAGAGCGTGGCAAGGTGGTCCGGCAGATGTGGAATTGGGTATTGGGTTCCCGCTGATCGCAGCGCGCGCGTTCTTACGGGATCAGAAAGGGCCGGTCCAAAGGGGCCGGCCCGTTTTTTTGTTCACAAGCCTGGATCAGACGAAGAACTGAGCACCGTTGGCCGAGATGGTCGAGCCGTTGATGAATTGAGATTCGTCCGAGGCCAAGAAGGTCACACAGCGTGCAATCTCTTCAGGCTCGCCCAGACGACCGGCAGGGATCTGGCCAATAATCGATTCGCGTACCTTTTCAGGCACCGCCATCACCATCTCGGTTGCGATATAACCGGGGCAGATTGCGTTGGCCGTGATGCCCGCCCGCGCGCCTTCCTGCGCCAGAGATTTCACGATGCCCAGATCGCCAGCTTTGGTCGCAGCATAGTTCACCTGAGCGAACTGGCCCTTCTGACCGTTGATGGAGCTGATGACGATGACACGGCCAAACTTGCGCTCGCGCATGCCAGGCCAGACAGGGTGCACAGTGTTGAACACGCCAGTCAGGTTGGTGTCGATCACGTCTTTCCACTGATCGGGTGTCATTTTGTGGAAAGGTGCATCACGGGTGATGCCAGCATTGGCGACAACGATATCGATGGGGCCAACCTCGGCCTCAACCTTTTCGATACCTGCTTTGGATTCGTCATAATCGGCGACGTTCCACTTGTAGGTCTTGATGCCGGTTTCTTCGGTGAATTTCGCGGCGGCTTCGTCATTCCCTGCATAGGTGGCCGCAACGTTGTATCCTTCGGCTTTGAGCGCCTTGGAAATTGCTGCGCCAATGCCGCGGGAACCGCCGGTAACGAGTGCTGTACGTGCCATTTAGGACTCCTCCAATTTTAGTCGCCTTGGTAATGCTGTTACTTTGAGAGATGCTTGTGCGCAATATTGTTTCGTCGTTAAGGTGTTTATTTCGGATGGCAATATCGTCGCATCTAAGGGGTACGACCCCAGTTTAACAAAAAAGGGCGTCCCATGGACGCCCTTTTCTATTTGGTTATTGGCGCACTTAGTCGCGCTCCACACACAGGGCGACACCCATGCCGCCGCCGATGCACAGAGTGGCCAGACCTTTCTTTGCGTCGCGGCGCTTCATTTCGAACAGCAGCGTGTTTAGAACGCGGCAACCTGATGCACCGATCGGGTGGCCGATGGCAATTGCGCCGCCGTTCACGTTCACAATCGACGGGTCCCAGCCCATGTCTTTGTTCACTGCGCAGGCTTGCGCGGCAAAGGCTTCGTTGGCTTCAACCAGGTCCAGATCGTCGACGGACCAACCTGCTTTTTCCAATGCCTTGCGCGAAGCGTAGATCGGGCCAACGCCCATGATCGACGGGTCCAGCCCGGCAGTTGCGTAGGACGCGATGCGAGCCAAAGGTTCGATTCCGCGCTTTTCTGCGTTTTGAGCCGACATCAACAGGGTCGCGGCGGCGCCGTCGTTCAGGCCCGAAGCGTTTGCAGCTGTGACCGATCCGTCCTTGGTAAAGGCGGGGCGCAGCTTTGCCATGGCTTCCATTGTAGCGCCGTGGCGGATGTATTCGTCCTTGTCCATCACGATGTCGCCCTTGCGGGTCTTGATGGTGAAGGGCACGATTTCGTCGACAAACTTGCCAGCTTTTTGCGCCGCCTCGGCCTTGTTCTGCGAAGCGACAGCGAATTCATCCTGCATGTCGCGGCTGATCTGCCATTTCTCGGCAACATTTTCCGCCGTCTGACCCATGTGATAGCCGTTGAAGGCATCCCACAGACCATCGCGGATCATGGTGTCGATATACTTCATATCGCCCATCTTGTGACCCGCGCGCAGGGCGGCGGCGTGGGGTGACAGGGTCATGTTCTCTTGGCCACCAGCGGCGACGATATCGGCATCGCCCAGCTGGATGTGCTGAGCGCCCAATGCGACGGCACGCAGGCCCGAGCCGCAAACCTGGTTGATTCCCCAGGCGGCGCTTTCCTGCGGCAAACCGGCGTTGATATGCGCCTGCCGAGCCGGGTTCTGGCCCTGAGCCGCAGTCAGAACCTGACCCATGATGGTTTCACTGACTTCGCCTTTTTCAATCCCGGCGCGCTCGACAACTGCTTCCAGGACGGCCGCGCCCAGATCATGTGCGGGGGTGTTCGCAAACGAACCACTAAAGCTGCCAACACCTGTTCGTGCGGCGGATGCGATTACTACGTTGGTCATATGATCAGTCCTTTACCGTCATTATCTGGCGGAATGTCTGACGGCGCAGGCCGAGAGTTTCCCTCTCGAAACAAGAGCGCCCCGTTATCCCCCGCTCAAGTACTTCTGCAATAGCGTAATGCTGCACTTGCAGCAACGGGCAGCTTGTCTCAGCTTGGGAAATGGCGGAAAAATGTCGATCACCCACGGATCAACTTGCTGTTTTTGAACTTCTTTCCTGCTTCCACGGGGGTGAAACACTGGGCGCACCGAACAAAAAGCCCTGCATGCAATCCACGCCACTTGCAAGCAAAAATGCCGCATCCTTCTGTGTTTCGACCGATTCGGCAGTGACCAGAATTTCAAACTCACGCGCCACGGCAATCAAGGCCCGCACCAAAGCCTGGTTGTCGGGGCTGTCGCTGATACCCCTGATAAACTGACCATCGATCTTTGCGGCGTCGAAGAGAAATTCGCGAAAGTGGCGGAAACTGAAGTTGCTGGCACCAAAGTCGTCCAGCGCAAAGGCGATGCCGCGATCCTGAAGGCGGTCCATGAAGTCGACCACCAATTCAGGCACCTGCATGGCAGAGCTTTCGGAGATTTCTAGGATCAGCCGTTCGCCCAACTGCGGGTCCCGTTTCAGAAACCGGTCCAGTATACCGGACCAGTTGGAATAACCGATCGAGCGGGCGGACATGTTGATCGACAGGCGGATCTGGGGGTTCTTCACCAACGTGCGCAGACCAAGTTCCAACGCGACGCAGTCGAGATCACGTCCGATCGGGGAAATTTCAACCTGCGGCATGAATTCGCGGGCGGGTATAACACGCCCTGTTTCATCCAGCACGCGAATGAACCCTTCGTAAAACGCGATGCCATGCGGCGGGTGCGCCTGAACAACTGGCTGAAAGGCCAACCGACATTGCTTGTGCTTCACAGCATCGGTTGCCATCTGAACCACCGAACGATCCCGTGTTGACACTGCTGCATTCAAAGGGGTGTCCAACCCTTCGGGAAGATTGGCGAGCTTTTTGTTTCCCATAGGCGCAGATTCTCGTGTGTCCAAAACAGGTGTTTTGACACAGTTTCGGGGCAAACAGATGAATCTGCGGTTAAAGCGTCAGAAGAAGTTGCTTAATGCGGTTTCAGCGCGCGGAATGCCCGGCACGGGCCAGTGATACCGCGGCTCCAAGTAGGGCTCCTGTCGCACCCAGAATCATCAGGACAAAACCCAGTGCGATCAACGTGCCAACAAAGCTGCCGAGCGCGGCAAGCATGGCCAGCAACAGGCCAAATAACCCGACGAAGGTCGAAATGGTTGCCAAACGTTTCATGCCGCCCCTCGCTCAATTATGCGCCACATTCAATGACCGATATGGCGTGCAAAGGCCGGAGTTCAAGTCGTAGTGGGGCCTGACAGCTGTGTCAGGCCTGTTCCGCCTGTCCTTTCGGCAGGATCTTGTCGACCTGCTCAAATCCGGGCGTTCCCCGGTCCTCGGGGTGGCGAGCCAGGTGCTTGGCTTTTATCTGTTCCGAGTTGTCGCGGCTGCCGTCGTGGCTGTAACCCGGCGGTGCGAAACAATAGGCCAGACGTTGCCGCAGTGTCAGGCCGGGCTGCGTGGCGTCGTGCCAGATGCCGACCCATTCGTGAAACGCAACGCGCAAAGGGTTGAAGGTGCCGATATTGTGAACCAGCCCGTAATCGACCCGGTCGTTTTCCTGTTCAGGCACAAATGTCCCGAACATCTTGTCCCAGATGATGAAAACTCCGGCGTAATTGCAATCCAGATACCGTGCGTTCCTGCCGTGATGCGCGCGATGATGGCTGGGGGTATTCATGATCACTTCGAACCATCGGGGCATCTTGACGATGGCCTCGGTGTGAATCCAAAACTGATAGATCAGGTTCAATCCGCCAACGAACAGAACCATGGCCGGATGGAAACCCAGCAGGATCAGCGGCGCGCGAACGACCATCATGAACGTAAAGGTATAGGTCCAAGTCTGCCGCAGAGCTGTGGTCAGATTGTAGTGCTGCGAGCTGTGGTGGTTGACATGGCTAGCCCAGACCCAGCGAATGCGATGCCCAAAACGATGTACCCAGTAATAGCGAAGATCATCCAGAACAAAGCACAGAATGATAACGGGAATTGAC
This sequence comes from Ruegeria sp. AF3, assembly GCF_056536285.1. Taxonomy (NCBI): domain Bacteria; kingdom Pseudomonadati; phylum Pseudomonadota; class Alphaproteobacteria; order Rhodobacterales; family Roseobacteraceae; genus Ruegeria; species Ruegeria sp. AF3. The sequence continues at coordinate 2,335,850 of NZ_JBQFJM010000001.1, forward strand.
GTGCCAAGATCCAGAGGAGTGATCTGCCAAAGCCACATGAAAAACGCATAGGCGATAAAGCCCAGCAAAAAGCCCGACGCGATGTTCCCGGCCCCCATGATCAGCGAGGTCACCGCATCGCGCGTTTCATACCGACCGCCTTTGCCTTTGACTGCGATCCACAGGAATTCTGCCAGAATAGCAGCGATGAAAAACGGGACGGCCCATTGCACCGCATCGGGGAAGCTTACCTGGTCTGTCATACGGGCCTCATCAAGTGTTGCCAGTGCTGGCGTTCGGTCTGGTCAAGGTGAAGGGTCGCGCGCGGGGTGCTGAAGTCGTGAAACCGAACTTCGATGCCATTGGCGGTCTCAAGCCAGTCGAAATCATGGAGATGCCGCGCGACGGTGTCGGCCCCGAAGGACCAGATCAACCCGGCCCCATTCTGTGTCCACACCAGCGCCGCGTGACCGTCATGGGCGATTGTCACGTCGATCACCGTGTCATCGGGAAAATGCCGGAGCCACTGGCGTGGCGCCGTGTCCGGCGTCAGCACATGCAACTGCGACTTTCCCGTCAGATGCAGCAACAGCGTAATCCCGGCTATGCCCCCAACGACCAGCACCAATAGAATTTCCAGCGGCATTCCATCCTCCTGAGCGCAGAGTGCAAAGGAGTCGAAACACTGTCAAAGGTGGCGTCGCGTCAGCTGTGTTCCAAAACCAAGGCTTTGATCGCGGCCATCCGACAAGCAGGAATACTAGTCGGAGATCATGTAGGTTACCGGATCTCCCTTGCCCTTCTTGCGTACATCATTGGTGGTAGCAGCATCGGTGGCCATCCAAAAAACACCCGCCATCGCGGCAACTCCTGCAATAGAATTCATCAAAAATCCTCCGAGTTGAATGCCCGGAGGAAATCATGATTTGCTGCTATTAAGGCTATTTCCTCAGTTTTCTGCGCCAACAAGCGTCGAGATAATCGCCTTCGCGCTATCCGAGTTCCATTCAGCATCACCGATCAAACGCGCGATTTCCTGACCTTCGGGATTCAGAATGACCGTGATTGGCAACGCGATGATGCCAAACTCGCGCGCGGCAGCCGAGCTGAGGTCCTGATGACGCGGCAGGTTGGAGATGCCATTCTCTTCAAAGAACTTCTTGATCCCTGCTGGCGAGTTGCGGCCTGTGGCAAGGGTCAGGACCTGAAACTTGTCACCCCCAAACTCGTCCTGCAATTCGGCGATCTGCGGCATTTCTTTGCGACAGGGGGCACACCAGGTGGCCCAGAAGTTCAGCAGAACATACTTACCCTCATAATCGGCCAGCGTGCCGACACCCCCGTCATCTTCCAGCTGAAACTCGATCACTTTTGCCGGTTTGGGCTCCTTGTGCAGGATCAAACGTTTCAGGCTGTCTTCACGCAGAGGAGCCAGCGTTTCTGCATCGGTCGCAAAAGCGGCGTTTGCACCCAGCGCAAGGGCCATATAAAGGGGGATCAAACGAAATAAGCGCATATCAACTCCGGGTTTTCTTACATGACCGATCAATCCTCGAACCAGATGTGGGGCGGCCGCTTTGCCGCCGGTCCAGACGCGATCATGGAGGCGATCAATGCCTCGATCGGGTTCGATCAGCGGATGGCAGCCCAGGACATCGCAGGCTCGCGCGCCCATGCGGCCATGTTGGCTGCCACAGGCGTCATAAGTGATAGTGATGCGCAGGCCATTCGGGAAGGGCTGCTCACCGTATTGTCAGAAATCCAGAGCGGCACGTTTCAGTTCTCAACAGCGCTGGAAGACATCCACATGAATGTCGAGGCGCGGCTGAAAGAGATCATTGGCGAGCCGGCTGGCCGTTTGCACACAGGGCGTTCGCGCAACGATCAGGTGGCGACGGATTTCAAACTGTGGGTCCGGGATCAGTTTGATGCGGCGGAGTCCGGTATTCTGGCCCTGATTCGCGCGCTTTTGGCGCAGGCCGAAGCAGGCGCCGATTGGGTCATGCCGGGCTTTACCCATCTGCAAACTGCGCAACCCGTAACTTGGGGGCATCACATGATGGCCTATGTCGAGATGTTTGGCCGCGACCTGAGCCGAGTCCGCGACGCCCGTGCCCGAATGAACGAATCCCCGTTGGGGGCTGCCGCGCTGGCGGGCACATCTTTCCCCATTGACCGTCATATGACGGCGCAGGCGTTGGGCTTTGATCGTCCCGCCGCCAATTCGCTGGATGCCGTCAGCGACCGCGATTTTGCATTGGAATTCCTGTCGACCGCCTCGATCTGCGCCTTGCACCTGTCGCGTTTTGCCGAGGAATTGGTGATCTGGTCTTCGGCCCAGTTCCGTTTCGTGTCCCTGTCCGACCGGTTTTCGACCGGCTCGTCGATCATGCCGCAGAAAAAGAACCCGGATGCAGCTGAACTGATCCGCGCCAAGGTTGGGCGCATCTATGGGGCCAACACCGCGCTGATGATGGTGATGAAGGGCCTGCCGTTGGCCTATTCAAAGGACATGCAGGAAGATAAGGAACAGGTCTTTGACGCCGCCGACAACTGGATGCTGGCGCTGGCGGCGATGGAAGGGATGGTCAAGGACATGACCGCCAACCGCGACAGCCTTGCCGCCGCCGCCGGCTCGGGTTTCTCGACCGCGACGGATCTGGCCGACTGGCTGGTACGCGTGCTGGGCCTGCCGTTCCGGGATGCGCATCACGTCACCGGATCACTGGTGGCCATGGCCGAGGGTAAGGGTTGTGACCTGCCCGACCTGACACTGGACGATATGCAATCGGTCCATGGTGAAATTTCGGATGACGTCTACTCTGTCCTTGGCGTCGACAATTCGGTAAACTCGCGCCAGTCCTACGGCGGTACCGCCCCCGATCAGGTGCGGGTCCAGATCGAACGATGGAAGGCAATGGTATGACGACCGCGCTACGTGCGATCCTGATTACGGTTTCCGGCCTGGTACTGGCCGGGTGCGGGGCTGATGGTGAGCCTGACCAACCAACTGCCCCTCAGCCCACGGTCAGTGCCACAATCGGGGTTGGATCAAGCGGTGCGTATGTCGGCGGAGGTGTCGGCCTAAGTCGCGGGCCGCTGGGCATTTATCTTGGATTCTGACCGCTTTGCGTGTTGCGCCTCCGGTCCTGACACCTCATGTTGCGCGCGCGTATCGATCACCTGTCACACAAAGGAATGGTATTGAGATGAGAATTCTGGGACTGGTTTGTGCACTTGCGGTTTTGGCGGCCTGTGAGCCTTCGTCAGCGCAACGCCCGGAACCTGCGGCCGAACCAAAACAATCGGGCACCGGCATTTCTATCTCGGGCTATGGCCGAGTTGGTGTTTCAACTCAAAACTAAACCGGGACCAGGGATACGGAATCCATTGATCCGAAGTCCTTTTATGGTCTAAGCGCGCAAGCATGGATCACTTTTTGTACCGCGACGGCGCGCTTTACGCCGAGGATGTCCCCGTCTCTGAAATCGCAGCCGCGGTTGGAACACCGTTCTACGTCTATTCCACGGCTACATTGTTGCGGCATTTCAAACTGTTCGATGACGCGTTGGACTGCACCGATCATCTGATCTGCTACGCGATGAAAGCGGCCAGCAATCAGGCGATCCTTAAGACATTGGCCCAAGCAGGCGCTGGGATGGACGTGGTCTCGGGCGGAGAATATCTGCGGGCGAAGGCGGCTGGTGTTCCCGGTGACAAAATCGTGTTCTCGGGTGTAGGGAAAACAGCGGACGAGATACGCATAGCGCTGAGCGGCGGCATTCGCCAGTTCAACGTCGAGTCCGAGCCCGAGATGGAAGTGATCAACGCCATTGCGCTTGATCTTGGCGTAATAGCGCCGATCACCGTCAGGGTGAACCCGGATGTCGATGCCAGGACGCACGCTAAGATTGCCACCGGCAAGTCTGAGAACAAGTTTGGCATTCCGATTGCCCGCGCCTCGGAAGTTTACGCCCACGCCGCCAGCCTGCCGGGGCTGGAGGTGATCGGCATCGACGTTCATATTGGCTCGCAACTGACCGAACTTGAACCGTATGAGCTGGCCTACACAAAGGTGGCCGAGCTAACCGAACGCCTCCGCTCTGAAGGTCACAACATTCGGCGTCTTGATCTGGGTGGCGGTCTGGGCATTCCTTACACCCGGTCGAACAACGCACCCCCATTGCCGATTGAATATGGTGCGCTGGTCAAGAAAACACTGAGCCATCTGGGCTGTGAGATCGAGATTGAGCCCGGACGCCTGATCGCGGGCAACGCCGGGATCATGGTCAGCAAGGTGATCTATGTGAAATCAGGCGAAGGTCGCGACTTTTTGATCCTTGATGGGGCGATGAACGACCTAATCCGCCCCGCAATGTACGAAGCTTACCACGATATCGTTTCGGTGCAGGAACCTGTCGCCGGTGTGGAACAGCGCCCTTACGACATTGTCGGTCCGGTCTGCGAATCCGGGGATACCTTTGCCAAGCAGCGCAATATGCCGCCGCTGAAATCGGGTGATCTGGTCGCATTTCGCAGCGCGGGTGCATACGGTGCGGTGATGTCCAGCGAATACAACACCCGCCCGTTGATCCCCGAAGTTCTGGTGAATGGCGATCAATTTGCAGTCATTCGTGAACGGCCAAGCTTTGACGAAATCATAAACCGCGATACCATACCATCGTGGCTTTGACGCGATAACCGCGCGGGCCCGTCCCGGAGGCCCGTCTTGACCAACAGAACGAAACTGCCAATTCCGCGCCTGTCCCTGTGGCTAACCCATCTCGGTATGGTGGCTGAACAGGTGCTGCGCGCGTTCTGGCCTGCGTTCTCGATTGTTCTGGCTTTGCTCGCCGCTCTGATGCTGGGGTTGCAGGATCATCTGCCCGTTGAAATTGTCTGGGGTGCTGGTGCGCTGTCGTTGATATCTTTTGGTGCAGCATCTGTCCGGGGTGTCACGAAATTCAAACTGCCGTCCCGCGCTGATGCGCTGGCGCGGCTGGATGAGGCTCTGCCCGGTCGACCGATTCAGGCTTTGCTCGATGATCAGGCAATCGGTGCCAACGATGGGGACTCGGTTGCCTTGTGGCAGGCGCACAAAGCCCGCATGGCACAGCGTGCGGCCACTGCTGAGGCTGTGAAACCAGATCTTCGGCTTGCGTCGCACGACCCGTATGCGTTGCGCTATGCCGCTCTGCTGGCATTTGTTGTGGCGCTGATCTTTGGATCGTTGTGGCGTGTGGGTTCAGTGGCGGACATGACCCCGGGCACGGCCGTGGCTGGACAGGGTCCAACTTGGGAAGGATGGGTGGAACCCCCCAGATACACAGGTTTGCCGACCTTATATCTTGCCGACCAAACGGGGGCGGCGCTTTCTGTTCCCAAGGGCAGTCGCATCACCTTGAGACTGTACGGTGAGGTCGGCGCACATAGTCTGACCGAGAGCAGTTCTGCCAGCGGAACCGAGGCGGCAACAGACCCGGAACTGGAGTTTGTCGCCGAACGCTCGGGTCAGTTGCGCATAGATGGACCGGCGGGGCAGGACTGGTCGGTGCTGGTCATTGATGACGCGGCTCCGAAGATCGCGGTTTCCGGAACCGCCGAGTCTGAAGCGGGCGGGCAGATGAAGCTGCCATTTTCCGCCAGCGATGATTACGGCGTGGTTTCGGGCTTGGCCCGGATCGAGTTGGATCAGGCGGCGATTGACCGTCGGTACGGACTGGCGGTCGAGCCAGAGCCGCGCGAGGTGATCGAAATCGAATTACCCATGCCGATCACCGGTGACCGCGCAGATTTCACCGAAGACCTGATCGAGGATTTCTCGCAACATCCGTGGGCGCATCTGCCGGTCAGGATTACCTTGAGGGCAACAGATGCAGCGGATCAGCAAACGTCTTCGGATCCCTATGCGACGGCATTGCCAGCACGGCGCTTCTTTGATCCGCTGGCGGCAGCCGTGATTGAGCAAAGGCGCGACTTGCTTTGGTCGCGTTCCAATGCGCCTCGTGTCTCGCAAGTCCTGAGGGCTGTGTCGCACCGCCCTGAGGAACTGTTTCGTTCTGACACAGCCTATCTGCGTCTGCGGGTTGTTCTGCGGCGATTGGAAACTTTTCATCGATACGGGTTGAAACCCAAACAACAAGAGGAGATTGCACAGGCCCTATGGGACCTTGCCGTACTGATCGAGGACGGGACGCTGGCGGATGCATTGGAACGAATGCGCCGCGCGCAGGAACGTCTGACCGAAGCGATGAAGAACGGGGCCAGCGATGAAGAAATAGCGGAGTTGATGCAGGAATTGCGCGAGGCGACGCAGGATTACCTGCAGCAATTACAACGGCTGGCACAGCAAAATGGTGAAGACGGCGAGCGTCAGCCCGGCCAGAATGGTGAATCTTTGCAAATGACGCAGGATGACCTGCAACGCATGATGGACCGTATTCAGGAACTGATGGAACAAGGTCGCATGGCCGAAGCTCAGCAGGCGCTGGAAGAATTCCAGCAGATGATGGAGAACATGCGTGTAACTCAGGGTCAGGGCCAAGGGCAGCAATCTGAAGGCCAGCAGGCCATGGAAGGTCTCGCCGAAACCCTGCGCGAACAGCAGGGTCTTAGCGATCAGGCCTTTCGTGATTTGCAGGAACAGTTCAACCCCGGCGCGCAATCAGGTGAAAGCCAAGGGAACGAAGGTCGCAACGGTGGTCAAGGTCGGGGGCAAAGCCACGAAGGGCAGGGCGGACAGGGTGAAGGTTCGGATCAGGCCGGAGACGGTGAGCAGGGGCAAGGTTCGCTCGCCGACCGACAGCAAGCGTTGAGAGACGAGCTGGGTCGCCAGCAACAAGGACTGCCCGGTGTCGGCACACCCGAAGGTGACGCCGCCCGCGAAGCGCTGGATCGGGCCGGGCGTGCCATGGACGAGGCCGAGCAGGCCCTGCGTGGCGATGATCTCGCCGAAGCTATCGACCGTCAGTCCGAAGCGATGGAAGCGTTGCGCGAAGGGATGCGGTCGCTGGGTGAAGCTATGGCGCAGGAACAGCAGAACCAACCGGGGCAGGGAACACAAGACGGCGACATGCAGGCCAACAACCGCGATCCGCTGGGCCGAAACCCGGGTGCTGCGGGTTCGATTTCAACCGACGAGAACCTGTTGCAAGGCGAAGATGTCTATCGCCGGGCCCGCGAGTTGCTGGATGAAATCCGTCGCCGGACCGGTGAAACAGACCGTCCCCAGATCGAGTTGGAATACCTCAAGCGGTTGCTGGAGCGGTTCTAGCTCTCAGTTCTGCGCTCCAGATCCTGCCTGAGTTTCGAGCCAGATTCGCGCCTGATCCACCAGCGACACATATGAGCTGAGCAGCGGATCGGCCTGCGGTACGGCCTCGCTGATTTGGCGGGCATTCCCGTAGATCAGGTACAGAACCACGCCGATGATCAGCATCAGCGCAAAACCGCGCAAGAACCCGCCGGACTTGCGGGGCGCCTGCGCCACATCTTCTGCGGGGTCGGACCGCATGCTCGAGTTGATGGCATCGACATCCGGCAGTGCATCCTTTTGCCCGGCATCAACGGCGGTTTCCGAAGTTGCAGGGCGTTTGGGCCTGACCTTTGGCTCTGGTGGGGCTTCTAGGCCCAGATCGGGCTGGCTTTCCAGGCCGCCGCCTTCCTGCGCGCGCAACTCTGCTTCTCGTGCGGCTTCTTCTTTCAGGATACTGGCGACTGATGGGGCAACATTTCCTGTGGATGCAGCAGGTTTTTCAACCTCTGGCGCTGTTTTTTCTGCGGGCTCGGCGTCCTTCTGGGCCTCGACCTCGGTGTCAGGTGTATCTGCCACAACAGGCTTGTCCTCGGGCGCGTTCGGTTCAACCGTCGGCTCGGATGGATGCTTGGCCTGAAACCAGGTTTGATCGCAGTTCGAACACTGCACGTCGCGGCCTTCCTCGGGGATGACCTCGTCAGGAACTTCGTACTGCGCAGTGCAATTCGGACATGTAAGACGCATACTGCCTCCTCGACCGGGTGAAGGGCCGATAATAGTTTTTTCAGGGATGATATTCCGTTAAGACCCAACAGCAAAGGGCGTTTTCGGTTTCATAGGTCAAGTGTCACCAATTGGACTCGGTAGAGCCATTGAAACCGTCGCCCTGCTCGGGCAAGAAGAGCGGCAAAATATTGGGGGCACGTGTGATCGAGCTGGAAAATGTCAGCTATACCTACGGTGGCGGCGAGTTGCTGAGCGATGTCTCGGTTCAATTACAGCCAGGGTCGTTCCATTTTCTGACCGGGCCGTCGGGGGCGGGCAAGACGACATTGCTCAAGTTGTGTTACGGGGCGCTGTTGCCGACCTCAGGGCGTCTTAGCGTGTTTGATCAGGACGTCTCGACCCTTGATCGGGATCAGCTGGCCGTGCTGCGCCGCCGTGTCGGCGTTGTGCATCAGGATTGCCAGTTTCTTGACCATATGACGCTTGCTGAAAATGTCGCCTTGCCACTGATGGTGTCCGGGCGCGGGGAATCGTCCGGGCAAGACAATCTGACCGAACTGCTTAGCTGGGTGGGGCTTGGTGCACGTCTCGAAGCACGGCCACCGGAATTATCCGGCGGTGAACGTCAACGAGCAGCTCTGGCGCGTGCCGTCATCCTGTCGCCCGATGTCATATTGGCGGATGAACCCACGGGCAATATCGATTGGGAGATGTCGCAACGTTTGCTGCACCTGCTGGTTGAGCTGAACCGCATGGGAAAGACCGTTCTGATTGCCACCCATGACCTGAGCCTGATCCGAGCTGCAAAAAGCCATGTTCAGGCGCGTGTTTTGCGGATTTCGCAGCGAAAGCTGCATCTGGCGGGGGCAGACCTGTGACTGGGGCTGATATCCGAAACCTGCTGCGCGGCGATACCCGTGCTGACCGCGTTGTTCCGCCAACCGGCTACACCGCCCACCTGACCCTGTTTGTCGCTGGTGCCATGGCATTTCTTGCTGTTTTCGCTTTGGCTTTGTCCCTCGCCTCTGGCCGCATCGCGGATCGGTGGGCTTCGGAACTGGCGGGCGCCGTAACCTTACGCATCAATGCACCGGCCGAGCAGCTTGCTGCCCAAACAGAAGCGGCATTGACCGTCCTCAGCCAGACACCCGGTGTCGCGTCTGCCCGTGCGCTTAGCGCAGATGAACAAGCCGCGTTGCTGTCACCTTGGTTCGGGCCGGACCTGCCGTTGGATACTTTGCCAATCCCGCAGCTGATAGAGATCATCGAGGGTGAACCGGGGCTGGATGCAATCGGACTGCGATTGCGATTGGGGGCCGAGGTGCCCGGCGCGGTTCTTGATGATCACACGCGATGGCGCGAACCGCTGGTCGATGCTGCGATGTCCCTGCGTCGTCTGGGGTGGATATCAATCCTGCTGATCGGTGGCGCGACCGCTGCGATGATCACTCTTGCAGCCAACGCCTCACTTGCGGCCAATGCGCAGATTATCGAAGTTCTGCGATTGGTTGGCGCGCAGGATGGTTTCATCGCAGGTGCTTTTGTACGGCGGTTTACCTATCGCGCGTTTTTCGGCGCCTCGGTTGGGACCCTTCTGGGAATGACAGGTGTCTTGCTTTTGCCCGAAGCTTCGGATGCGGGTGGATTTCTGACCGGAGTTGGATTTCAGGGTAAAGACTGGGTGTTGCCGGTTCTTATCCCCGTCCTTGGGGCAGCCGTTGCCTTTGTTGCCACATGGGCCGCAGCCCGACGCAAGTTGAAGGAGCTTTCCTGATGTTGATGGCAATTCAGTGGGTTCGTTCCCTCATCTTCATGATTGTAATCTATGCCTGGATGCTGATCCTTGGCATCGCGTTTCTGCCTTATGCTCTGTTTTCTAAAAACGGTGCGCTGAAAGCGTGTAAAACCTACGCCAAAAGCACCATGTGGCTGGCCCGGTGGATGGTTGGTATTCGCTGCGAGGTGCGGGGCAATGCCCCGACGAATGAAGTGGTCATCGGGGCCAAACATCAGTCGTTTCTTGATATCATCATGATTTTCGACGCCATTCCGCACGGCAAGTTTATCATGAAGCGCGAGCTGTTGTTCACACCCGTTATTGGCATGTATGCGCGACGCCTTGGCTGTATCCCGGTCAATCGAGGCAAGCGCGGTGCGGCTGTGGCAAAAATGGTCAAGGACGTCTCAAAAGAGTTTTCTGAACCTGGACAGCTGGTAATCTATCCGCAGGGCACGCGTGTGGCGCCGGGCGCAAAGAAACCCTACAAGGTTGGTACGGCGATTCTGTATGAAGGCCTTGGTTTTCCGTGCGTTCCGGTTGCGACGAATGCTGGCGTGTTCTGGCCCCGCACAGGCGTTTTGCGTAAACCCGGCCTTGCCATTGTAGACTTTCTGGAGCCGATCAAACCGGGTGTTGCCCGCGATGAGTTCCTCGCGCGGTTGGAGAAAGTGATTGAAACACGCTCGAACGAGTTGATGCGCGAAGTGGGGTTTGATCCTGATGGAATTCATTGAAAAAGTAGAAGCTCTCGAGGCGTTGTACGGAACGCCAGGTGCTGCTTCGTTACGAAAGGTCGTTCGACACTTAACTCCGCTCTATCGCAAGTGGATTGAAGCCTCGCGTCTTTGCATTCTCAGTACAGTTGGTCCCGAGGGGGTGGACGGAAGCCCACGCGGGGACGATGGTGCTGTTGTGCGCGAATTGAACCAAAAAACACTGGCGCTGCCTGACTGGCGGGGAAACAACCGCCTGGACAGCTTGCGTAACATCGTTCGGGACCCGCGCGTTTCGCTGATGTTCTTTGTGCCGGGCTCTGACAATGTCGTTCGGGTGAACGGAACGGCCCGATTGACCGCAGACGCGGCATTGCGCAACCAGTTCGAAAAGGCTGGCAAGGTTCCGGCGACGGTTATCGTTGTGCAGATTGATGAAATTTACAGCCAGTGCGCGCGTGCACTGATACGCGCCCGAACTTGGACTTGTGGCGACGAAAGCAAGGACCTTCCGACGATTGGGCAGCTTCTGTCCGAGGCGTCAGAAGGTGAAGAGGGCGGCGCGCAATATGACAAAGACTGGGCTGCACGCGCCGCCAAAACAATGTGGTAGGTAACGGACGGCTGTTCAGTCAAGCTGCGGCGGCTCCGATTCTGGACACCTTTTTGATCCAGCGATCAACGCTGCCCGGTTTGGGATAGCTTGCGCCTGAAAAGTACGTAAACCGCGTTGGTTTGAAGCCAACAAACCCGAGGATCTGGCCGCGAACCTGCCGAATAAGCGCTTGCCTGTACATCAGACGCATGAACCAGCCGGGCGTGTCAGAGGTCAGGATAACGCGCGCGGTGCGTCCGGTCAGCATCGGGGCTGGAAGGCCGGCCATCGTCGTGTTGCGGGTGTCGAATGTCCGTCCAGGTATGAACATCCGATCAATCAATCCTTTGAGTTTTGCAGGCAGCCCGCCCCACCACATAGGTGTGGTCAGGACCAGATGGTCGCTCCATTCGAAGTCCTGCAACACGTGTTCCAGAACCGGTTCAAGCGGCTTGAAGTCGTGATAGTTGCCCTGACCGAAGTCAAAATCGAACTGCAGGTCGCTCAGATGGACCATTCGGACATCATGTCCGTTTTTGCGGGCTGCCTCGCCATAGGTTTCTGCGAATGTGCGTGACAAGCTGCTCTCTGCCGGGTGTCCATCGAGGATGAGGATTTTCTTGGGGTGCATTGTAGTTCTCCTAAAAATGACCACGGTCAGTTTATAGAATCAAAAAATGACCACGGTCAATATAAAATTTGACCACGGTCAAAAACTGTGCGATTGAGCGGTATGCAAAAAACGATCCAGAAACGTACGATCAAGACCCGCGCCAAGCTTCTCTCAGCTGCGGAAGAGGTTATCCGACATGGCGGATATGAAGCCTTGCGGGTGGATGAAGTTGTAAAGGCCGCGGGTGTTGCCAAGGGGACCTTCTTTGCGCATTTCCGCGACAAGGACGCGCTGATGGAAATCCTGATCGCGGACAAGCTGAATGCGTGTCTGGATCTGGCCCAATCCGGAACTCCACCCAAAACGGTACCAGAGATCATCGCTTCGCTGGAACCGGTCCACGAATTCATGACGTCCGAACGGTACGTGTTCGATCTGTTGATCAGATACTCGGGGGCAACGGCTATCGCAGATATTGGGCCGATTGCCTATTGTTTTGAACGATATTTTCGGGTCGTGATGATGTGGCTTGAAACCGCAGAGGTGCGCAAGGATGTACCATCTGAGTTGTTGGCAGAAGGCGTGCAGGCCTTTGCCATTCAGGCCATGTCCTTACAATATTGCGCGCTGCATTCAGCGACAACGTTCACAGACAGACTGGAAACATATCTGGATGCATGGCTGACCCCGGCAAGCTGATCGCCGCCGGGGTCAGGGGTGTTAGCTGTGGATCGGGCCGTCTCCGCAGGCCAGGGCGGCCTCGCGCACCGCTTCGGAATACGTCGGATGCGCGTGGCAGGTGAGGGCCAGATCCTCGGCAGAAGCACCGAATTCCATCGCCACACAGACCTCGTGGATCAGATCACCCGCGCCGGGGCCGATGATATGGGCACCCAGGATGCGATCGGTTTCCTTGTCGGCCAGAATCTTGACGAACCCGTCTGCCGCAAAATTCGCCTTGGCGCGCCCATTGCCCATAAACATGAATTTGCCAACCTTATAGGCGCGGCCCTGTTCCTTGAGCGTCGCTTCGGTCTCGCCCACATTGGCAACTTCGGGCCATGTGTAGATCACGCCCGGAATGACGCCATAGTTCACGTGCCCATGTTTGCCCGCGACCTGTTCGGCAGCGGCCATACCCTCATCTTCCGCCTTATGCGCCAGCATCGGGCCTTCGGTGACGTCGCCGATGGCATAGATACCCGGTACGTTGGTCTGCCAGTCCTTGCCCACCTTGATCTGGCCGCGCGGGGTCATCTCGACGCCCAGAGCGTCCAGTCCCAGACCATCGGAATAGGGTTTGCGGCCGGTGGCAACCAGCACAGTGTCGGCGTCGATCACATGTTCACTGTCGTCTTTGAGCAGCTTGTAAGTAACTTTGGCCTTGGTCTTGGTCGCTTCGGTTTTCTGCACCGCCGCGCCCATGACAAATGTCAGGCCCTGTTTCTTGAGAATGCGCTGGAAGGTTTTTTGCACCTCTGGGTCCATGCCCGGCGTGATCTCCTTGAGGAACTCGATCACGGTAACTTCAGCGCCCAGGCGGCTGTAAACCGATCCCAGCTCCAGACCGATCACACCCGCGCCGATCACAACCATTTTCTTCGGGATCTTGTTCAGTGACAAAGCACCGGTCGAGGTCACGACAACTTTCTCATCAACTTCAACACCGGGCAGGGAAGATGGTTCCGACCCGGATGCGATGATAATGTTCTTGGTCACGTGGACTTCATCACCCACTTTTACCTGACCTGCGGCAGGGATTGATCCCCAACCTTTCAGCCAGTCGATCTTGTTCTTTTTGAACAGGAATTCGATGCCCTTGGTGTTGCCGTCGATGACCTCGTCCTTGTAGGCCTGCATCTGCTTCCAATCGACCGAAGGCGCTTTGCCCTTCAGGCCCATCTTGGCAAAGTTATGCTCGGCCTCGTGCAGTTGGTGGCTGGCATGTAGCAGCGCCTTAGAGGGAATGCAGCCCACGTTCAGGCAAGTACCACCCAGTGTTTCGCGCCCTTCGACCACGGCGGTTTTCAAACCCAGTTGAGCGCAGCGGATCGCGCAGACATAGCCACCGGGTCCGGCGCCGATTACGATGACGTCATAATTTGCCATTACATTCTCCTAAATCGACCGGACGATCCGGCGCTTCCCCGACCCGATTTGGCGGGTCGGAAATAGTCTTTGTCAAACAGGTTCCAGCAGCTTGATCGAGATTTGGGCAATTCCGCCCCGCTCGTGATGCATTGCCAATTCTTCGGAACCAAAGAAGGCTTTGGCCTTGTCCAGGTTTGTAACCTCGAACATCGCGATAGCGTGGTCCTTTTGGTCGGGGTCGCGCCAGACGTGCAGGTCGCGGATACCCGCGGCCTTGCGCATCGGTTTGTCCTCGCGGAACACTTTCAGCCAAGCATTGAAATCGGCCACATCGGCCTGCCAGAGGACATGCGTTGCCATGCTTACAGGTCCATCAGCAGGCGGCGCGGGTCTTCCAGCGCCTCTTTCACACGGACGAGGAAGGTCACGGCACCTTTGCCATCGACGATCCGGTGGTCATAGGACAGGGCCAGATACATCATCGGGCGGATCTTGATCTCACCATTGATGACCATCGGACGGTCCTGGATCTTGTGCATGCCCAGAATACCCGACTGCGGGGGGTTCAGGATCGGCGAGGACATCAGCGAGCCATAGACACCACCATTCGAGATGGTGAAGGTGCCACCTTGCATCTCAGCCATGCTCAGCTTGCCGTCACGGGCGCGCTTGCCCTTTTCGGCGATCGCTTTTTCGATCGCGGCAAAGGACATGCTGTCCGCATCACGGATGACTGGCACGACCAGACCCTGCGGCGTCCCGGCGGCGACACCCATATGCACGAAGTTCTTGTAGACGATGTCGGTTCCGTCAATCTCGGCATTGACCTCGGGCACTTCTTTCAGGGCATGGCAGCAGGCCTTGGTGAAGAAGGACATAAAGCCCAGCCTTACGCCGTGCTTCTTCTCGAACTGGTCCTTGTACTGATTGCGCAGGGCCATGACCTCGGTCATGTCCACCTCGTTGTAGGTGGTCAGGATCGCGGCTGTGTTCTGTGCATCTTTCAGACGCTTGGCGATTGTCTGACGCAGGCGGGTCATCCGCACGCGTTCTTCGCGTGCCTCGTCCTCGGCAGCCACAGGGGCGCGCGGGGCTTGGGCCACAGGGGTGGGGGCAGCCGCCACAGGTGCCGGGGCCGAAACTGCTGCAACGGCTTTGGCCACGTCCTCCTTCATGATGCGACCGTCGCGGCCTGTTCCGGTGACCTGATCAGCTGACAGTCCGGCTTCGGCCATTGCCTTCTGGGCTGACGGCGCGTTTGCGATGTCTTTTCCTGTGCTGGTTGCTGCGGGCGCAGCCGCCGCTGCCTGGGCCGGCGCGGCTGCTGCACCAACGGCTGCTCCGGAGATGACAGCCAGCTTGGCAGCCGCATCCACGGTCGAACCTTCTGGAGCAACGATTTCTGCAAGAACACCCGAAGTCGGTGCGGGAACTTCAACCGAGACTTTATCGGTTTCCAATTCGCACAGCATCTCGTCCTGCGCGACGTTGTCGCCAACCTTTTTGAACCAGGTCGAAACGGTTGCTTCCGCCACAGACTCACCAAGTGTCGGCACCATCACGTCAACCGACCCAACCGATGCGGCGGGTGCAGCTGCCGGTGCTGCGGATGCCGCCGGGGCAGGGGCTGCGCCTTCGCCAGCCGCAATCGTTGCCAGCAAGGCGTCAACACCGACGGTTTCGCCTTCGGCTGCCACGATTTCACCCATTACACCCGCTGCGGGTGAAGGAACCTCAACGGTGACCTTGTCTGTCTCCAGCTCACACAGCATCTCATCCATGGCGACCGCATCACCGGGCTTTTTGAACCAGGTTGCAACTGTGGCTTCGGTGACCGATTCGCCAAGCGTGGGAACACGAACTTCAATCGTCATCGCTTACTTTCCTTCAATGCTCAGCGCTTCGTTTACCAGCGCTTCTTGTTGGGCTTTGTGTTGGCTGGCCAGCCCCGTTGCGGGCGAGGCCGATGTGGCGCGACCGGCATAGGTCGGGCGCGTGTGTTTTGCATCGATACGGGACAGGACCCATTCAATGTTGGGTTCAATAAAGGTCCACGCACCCTGGTTCTTGGGCTCTTCCTGACACCAGACCATCTCGGCATTCTTGAACCGTTCGAGTTCGTTGATCAGTGAATGTGCCGGGAACGGATAGAATTGTTCGATCCGCATCAGGTAGATGTCGTCGATACCACGCGCATCGCGTTCCTCCAACAGGTCGAAATAGACCTTGCCGGAACACATGACGACGCGCTTGATCTTGTCATCGGCCACCAGCTTGGTGTCAGAGTTGCCTTTTTGCGCGTCATCCCACAGCACCCGGTGGAAGCTGGAGCCTGTGGTGAAGTCATCCGCCGTGCTGACGGCCAGCTTGTGACGCAACAGCGACTTCGGCGTCACTAGGATCAGTGGTTTCCGGAAGGTCCGGTGCAACTGACGGCGCAGGATGTGGAAATAGTTCGCGGGTGTCGTACAATTCGCCACGATCCAGTTGTCCTGACCGCACATTTGCAGGAACCGTTCCAAACGCGCTGACGAGTGTTCTGGGCCTTGCCCTTCAAAGCCATGCGGCAGCAGTGTGACCAGACCGGACATCCGCAGCCACTTGCTTTCACCCGAGCTGATGAACTGATCGAACATGATCTGCGCACCGTTGGCAAAGTCGCCGAACTGCGCCTCCCACAGAACCAGAGCGTTCGGTTCTGCAAGCGAATAGCCGTATTCGAAACCCAGCACCGCGTATTCCGACAGCATCGAATCAATGACATCGTATTGGGATTGCCCGGCACGGATGTTGTTGAGCGGGTAATACCGTTCTTCGGTTTCCTGATGAACAAACCCAGAGTGACGCTGGCTGAACGTGCCCCGTGTTGCATCCTGTCCGGCCAGACGCACGGGATATCCTTCGGTCAGTAACGAGCCAAACGCCAGAGCCTCGCCCGTGGCCCAGTCGAAGCCTGCACCGGTCTCGAACATCTGTTTCTTATGTTCCAGCAACCGCTCAACGGTTTTGTGCATTGCGAAATCGTCAGGAGCCTTGGTCAGCGCGGCTCCGATTTCCGCCAGTGTCTCTGCCGAGATCGCTGTTTCACCCCGGACATAATCATCCTTGTTCCTGTCCAGATGCGACCAGCGCCCATCCAGCCAGTCGGCCTTGTTGGGTTTATAGTCCTTCCCGGCCTCGAATTCGTCGTTCAGATGGGCCTGAAAGGCGGCCTTCATATCTTCGATCTCACCCTCGGGGATCAGCCCGTCCTTGACCAGCCGCTCGGTATACAAGGAAAGCGTTGTCTTATGGGTTTTGATCTTCTTGTACATGATCGGGTTGGTGAACATGGGCTCATCGCCCTCGTTATGGCCAAACCGGCGATAGCAGAAGATGTCCAGAACCACGTCTTTATGGAACTTCTGGCGGAACTCGGTCGCCACCTTCGCGGCGTGAACTACCGCCTCGGGGTCGTCGCCGTTCACATGGAAGATCGGGGCCTCGACCATCAGCGCGATATCGGTGGGATAGGGGCTCGAGCGGCTGAAATGCGGCGCGGTAGTGAACCCGATCTGGTTGTTGACCACGATGTGCATGGTGCCGCCGGTTCTGTGCCCTTTCAGGCCGGACAGGCCAAAGCCCTCGGCCACAACACCCTGACCGGCAAAGGCCGCGTCACCGTGCAGCAATATCGCCATGACCCTGGTACGGTCCGTGTCGCCCAGTTGGTCTTGCTTGGCGCGAACCTTACCCAGAACTACCGGGTTTACCGCCTCAAGGTGAGAGGGGTTGGCGGTCAATGACAGGTGCACACTGTTGCCATCGAATTCGCGATCGCTGGAGGCGCCGAGGTGATATTTCACATCGCCAGAGCCGTCCACGTCCTCTGGCTTAAAGCTACCGCCCTGGAATTCGTTGAAAATCGCGCGATAAGGCTTGCCCATCACGTTGGCCAGAATGTTCAGGCGACCCCGGTGCGGCATCCCGATGACGATGTCACTGAGGCCAAGCGCGCCACCGCGCTTGATGATCTGTTCCATCGCCGGGATTAGCGCCTCGCCACCGTCCAGACCGAACCGCTTGGTGCCCATGTACTTGACGTGCAGGAACTTCTCAAAGCCCTCGGCCTCGACCATCTTGTTCAGGATCGCCTTGCGGCCTTCCTTGGTGAACGCGATTTCCTTGCCATAGCCCTCGATCCGCTCCTTCAGCCACGCGGCCTCTTCCGGGTTCGAGATATGCATGTATTGCAGCGCAAAGGTGCCGCAATATGTGCGTTTCACGATCTCAACGATCTGCCGCATCGAAGCGACCTGCAATCCCAGCACGTTGTCGATAAAGATCGGGCGATCCATGTCGGCATCGGTGAAACCGTAAGTCTTCGGGTCCAGCTCAGGATGCGTGCTGGCAGCGCGCATGCCCAGCGGGTCCAGATCCGCGGCCAGATGGCCCCGGATGCGATAGGCCCGGATCAGCATCAGTGCTCGCAAACTGTCCAGCACGGCGCGTTTGATCTGGTCGTCGCTGACCTCAGCCCCTTTTTCAGCCGCCTTGTCCTTGATCTTCTTGCCCGCCGCTTTGGCGTCAATCTCGGCCCATTCACCAGTCAGCGCACCAGTCAGGTCGTCTGCTGGCATCGGCGGCCAGTCGGTGCGCGCCCAGGACGGACCTTCGGCTTCGCGTTGAACATCGGGGGCATCATCGCCCATGGCATCAAAGAACGCGCCCCATGCGGCGTCCACCGCACCGGGGTTCTTTGTGTATTGCGCATAAAGCTGCTCCAGATATTCGGCATTATGCCCCTGCATGAAGCTTGAGGCATGAAAGGCGGAATTGGGCGAATGTTCGGTCATAGGGCTACCTCTGTTGGGTTGGGACCGTATTGATTGGTGCCTGGCTGGCTGGGGCGTGTCAGCCACCATAGAACCAGGAGGGGCGACACGACCAGTACCAGTAGTGTCGGAAGAACGATGAGCAACGTGGCGCGGGTGAACAGGATATCCAGCCTGCCACCATGCTGGAAATGAGAGGCCAAGCCGATACCGAAAACGAGCACAGCTCCGGCGCCAAGGATCAACAGAATCGGCAGCAGAGCATACAGCCCGCTGCGCCCGGTATCGTGCATCCGCCGGAAAGCAACTGCCAGATGGGGAAAGAAGACGATCAGGCTGACGATGCCCTGCACCGGTTGCGAGGACGTGGCCGACACGGATTTCGAGGTTTCGGTTTCCGTCACCGCGACCTGCGTGAAGAACTGCCAGTCGATGATCCCAGCGATGATGTTCCAGATCACGATGAACAGAAAAAAGAACCAGTATTCGGGCCGCGAAGCACGGCCCGAAAAGGTGAAGAACTTGGAGAAGCAGGTGCGTATGGCGTCGGAGAAGGTCATGTTTACTCGTTGACCTCTGGCGCGACTAATTGCTGAGAGGTTCGCCTGATTTGGGTCCAGTAGACGGGCGCGTTAGGACCAAAGACCTCAAAGGCATCCGGCAATAATTCTACGTAGAGTAACCCGTCGGTGCGTCTTGGCTCACCTTTTCTGAAACTGACATTGTATGCTCGAGAAGCGGGTGTCACTTTCGTTCCATAAGCTTCTTCTGCAACCGCTGCCGATATAAACTCTGATGTAATCTGGCTTTTTTTCATCAAGTGGTAGCACAAATCAAAATAGAAACGGTTGGCTTCTGCGCCTTTGATTGCAGTGGTGCCTGCGATTATGATCTCCTCACCTTTTGGGTCGACTAAAATGTCCGGGCGGCTCGTATACGCATCAAAATATAGCTCCTTTATATCGCCAGTGTACCAGTTGAGGACCTCGAGACGTTTCTCTGCCCAATCTAGGCCATTTTCCCAGAAATAAGTGTTAAGAATACCTATCCATTGTTCGGATAACATAGCCGATCTTTGAGTTGCGTCATCCGCGTCGATCCAGCTCTCTTGACGCAGCCGGGATACGATTTCCCGGCTGTCAATTTCAGTCTCACTGCAAACAGACTCGGGCCAATTGAGTTCATCGGCAGCCAGCGCGTTTGCTGATAAGCAAAGCGCTGCCGCGACCAATCCACCATAGAGTCTGCGAGCGGGCATCTTACCCAATCGCTTCCAACACAGCCTCTCCCAGCTGCGCCGGGCTTTCAGCCACGACGATACCGGCCGAGCGCATGGCTTCGATCTTGTCCTCGGCACCGCCCTTGCCGCCGGCGACGATCGCGCCCGCGTGGCCCATGCGGCGGCCCGGAGGGGCCGTGCGGCCTGCGATGAAGCCTGCAACTGGCTTCTTGCGGCCTTTCTTGGCCTCATCTGCCAGGAACTGCGCGGCTTCTTCCTCGGCCGAACCACCAATCTCGCCAATCATGATGATCGAAGTGGTTTCGTCATCTGCCAGGAACCATTCCAGCACGTCGATATGCTCAGTCCCTTTGATCGGGTCGCCGCCAATGCCCACACAGGTGGACTGGCCCAGTCCTACGTCCGTTGTCTGTTTCACGGCTTCATAAGTAAGCGTACCCGAGCGGGAAACGACACCCACGCTCCCGCGTTTGTGAATATGGCCGGGCATGATTCCGATCTTGCAGGCGTCAGGCGTGATGACACCGGGGCAGTTCGGGCCAATCAGGCGCGACTTGCTGCCTTCCAGCGCGCGTTTCACTTTCATCATGTCCAAAACCGGGATACCTTCGGTGATGCAGACAATCACTTCCATCTCGGCATCAATCGCTTCGAGGATCGAATCCGCCGCGAATGGGGGCGGTACGTAGATCACCGATGCGTTAGCTTCGGTCACGTGCTTGGCCTCGTGGACCGAGTTGAACACGGGAAGGCCCAGATGCTCCATCCCGCCTTTGCCGGGGGTCACGCCGCCGACCATCTTGGTGCCATAGGCAATAGCCTGTTCGCTGTGGAATGTACCTTGCGAGCCGGTAAAGCCCTGACAGATCACTTTGGTGTTTTCATCGATGAGGACTGCCATTTTGTCCCTTTCTCTAGGCGGTGTGGGATTGATAGGGTTCAGCCGCTGGAAGAACCTGCGGCGCATAGGTGATTTTCTGAAGCGTGGCGCGACCAAGGGCCAGATCGGCCATCGTGCGCAGGCCGCTGCTGATTTCGGCGATACCGCGCCTGATTTTTTGGCGGACCAGCGGCCAGCCCGTAGGGCGTGCGCGGTGGGCACCCATCTGGATTTCGCCCGGCGCATCGTTGCCTTGCTCGACCATGGCAGGGATCACCTGATAGACATTGACCCGACGCGCCGCGGGCGAGGCTGACGGGTTGAACAACAGGCCATCCAGTGCGATGTCATAAGGCTTTTGCGCCAGAAAATGTTCTGCTGCTTTTCGGGTCAACGCATATGCGGCACCGCCAGGGTGGCGCGAGCGCATCAGGCACAGCTCCCGACCCAGATGGGGTAAACGCTTGCGCCCAAGTGCGAGGTAAAACTTTGTACTGCGCCAGCGTTCGAACCGCACGATATCGGCATCCTCTGGCCACCAGGACGCATCGTTCAACCAATCCGCCAGTTCTGGCGACAGGAAAACATCATCCTCAAGTATCAAGGCCTGTTCCGCGCCAGAGGCGACAACGTCCTCCCACGCTTTGGCATGGCTTAGGGTGCAGGCCATGTCCTTGGTATGGAAATAACCCCAAGGTCCCTCGGACCGGCATTCACGCAGAAAATCCTCACGGGTGGCGGCGTCGCAATCAACAGCGTTGACGCGCGTCGCCGACAGGCCTGCCTTTTGCAGCTCCTGCGCCATCAAACGCGCCCGCCCGGTGGCGCGTTCAAGACCTATGAGGAAGATGGGGATGGACATCAGATCGATTGTTTCTTTCGATTTCCCGCGTGAAATGGATAAAGTTGGATTGTAGTTGCCGTGGGGTCGGCCTGTAGCCCACTCCACAGCAACTTGCTTACCCCTTAACCGCCTTGACGATCTTCTCGGCACCGTCTTTCAGGTTGTCCGCCGCGATCACGTCCAGACCCGAGTTGTTGATGATTTCTTTGCCTTTCTCGACATTGGTGCCTTCCAGTCGCACGACAAGCGGAACCTGCAGACCGACCTCTTTCACCGCAGCCACCACGCCCTCGGCGATGACGTCACAGCGCATGATGCCGCCGAAGATATTGACCAGAATGCCTTTGACCTGCGGGTCCGAGGTGATGATCTTGAACGCTTCGGTCACCTTCTCTTTGGTTGCACCGCCACCCACGTCGAGGAAGTTGGCAGGTTCGGCACCATACAGTTTGATGATGTCCATCGTAGCCATCGCCAGACCGGCACCGTTCACCATGCAGCCAATCTCACCATCCAGTGCGATGTAGTTCAGGTCGTATTTGCTGGCTTCCAGTTCCTTGGGATCTTCCTCGGTCGTGTCGCGCAGTTCGGAAATATCGGGGTGACGGTAGACCGCGTTGCCGTCAAAGCCAACCTTGGCATCCAGCACTTTCAGGTCGCCACTGTCGGATACGATCAGTGGGTTAATCTCCAGCATCTCCATATCCTTCTCGACGAAGGCCTTGTAGAGGATGCCCATAAGCCTGACACATTGCTTGACCTGCGCGCCCTCCAAACCCAGCGAAAACGCGATGCGGCGGCCGTGGTAAGGTTGGTAACCGGTGGCCGGGTCAACCGAGAAGGACAGGATTTTCTCGGGCGTCGCGGCAGCAACCTCTTCGATGTCCATACCGCCTTCCGTCGAGCAGACAAACGAGATACGGCTGGTCTGACGATCTACCAGCAGGGCCAGGTACAGTTCACGCTCGATGCCGGAACCGGCTTCGATATAGATGCGATTGACCTGCTTGCCTGCCGGACCCGTCTGATGGGTGACCAGAGTGCGACCCAGCATCTTCTTGGCTTCTTCGGCCGCTTCTTCGACCGACTTCGTCAGACGGACACCGCCCTTTTCACCTGCATCGGCCTCTTTGAAGGATCCTTTGCCGCGGCCGCCCGCGTGTATCTGCGCCTTGACGACCCAAAGCGGCCCATCCAGTTCACCGGCTGCGGTTTTGGCTTCCTCGGCGCGCAGCACGGCGCGACCATCGGAGACCGGAGCGCCGTAGCTGCGAAGAAGAGCCTTGGCCTGATATTCGTGAATGTTCATCGAAATTGTCCCGTCTGACTGCGTTTAACCGTTATAGGCGTGTCTAGCGGGCAAATTTAAAGGGTTTTTTGACCTGAGACGGGAAATTGTCGAAGATTTTCAACATTTGTGATCACAGGTTTTTAGGGTGTGATCACAAAAATTCAAGTGCCATCGATTGATTCGATATTCCTGCACAGTTTTTTGAAATCACATTCAAAAAAAGGGATTTGCGACGTTTGCGCCAACATATGCGGCCGGGGTCCGCGGTGGAAAATGAAAACCGGCCCATAATTGGGCCGGCCTCAAATTCGGATTGTCTGGCAGTTTTACGCCAACGAGCTGTCGATGCCTTTGCACGCCTCGATCAGGCCTTTCACGGCGTTGACCGAATTGTCGAAACCGGCTTGCTCGTCTTCGTTCAGCTTGATGTTTACGATGCGTTCGACGCCGCCTGCGCCAATGACTGTCGGCACCCCGACATAAAGGCCGTTAACGCCCAACTCACCGCTGCAGTACGCCGCACAAGGCAGAACACGCTTTTGGTCTTTCAGATAGGCTTCGGCCATTTCGATCGCCGAGGTGGCGGGCGCGTAATAAGCCGATCCGGTTTTCAGCAGGCCTACGATTTCGGCGCCACCATCACGGGTGCGCTGTACGATGGCGTCCAGCTTTTCTTGCGAGGTCCAGCCCATTTCAACCAGATCAGGCAGCGGGATACCGGCAACGGTCGAATATCGAACCGACGGCACCATGGTGTCGCCATGGCCGCCCAATACGAACGCGGTGACATCGCGCATCGAGACGTTGAACTCTTCCGACAGGAAATGCGCGAAACGTGCCGAATCCAGCACGCCAGCCATGCCGCAGACTTTGTTATGCGGCAGGCCCGAGAATTCGCGCAGCGCCCAGACCATGGCGTCCAGCGGGTTGGTGATGCAGATCACGAACGCATCGGGCGCATGTGCTGCGATACCTTCGCCGACCGACTTCATGACTTTCAGGTTGATGCCCAGCAGGTCATCGCGGCTCATGCCCGGTTTGCGGGCTACGCCTGCGGTCACGATGCAGACATCCGCGCCGGCGATATCGGCATAATCGCTGGTGCCTTTCATCGAGGCGTCAAAGCCTTCGGACGGGCCGGATTCGGCGATGTCGAGCGCCTTGCCTTGTGGCAACCCGTCAGCGATGTCAAACAGGACAACGTCACCCAGTTCTTTGACAGCTGCAAGATGCGCAAGCGTGCCGCCGATGTTCCCCGCGCCGATTAGCGCAATCTTGGGTCTGGCCATTTGGAATATCTCCGGTCGGTTTTGAAATCGCGGCTGTGCTAGTCGCTAAAACGGCATTAGGCAAGAGTTCTGCGACGTGGCATACAACCGCATACCGTTTGCGAGACCCTATGTGGTTGCGCTAAAGGGCCTTTGAGACAAGCCAAAACCGGGACCGGTGCATGTTTGAATTGAACCTGATGTTTTTTGCAGTGGCGATCCCGGCGGTGATTTTTGCGGGTATCTCGAAGGGTGGTTTCGGCTCGGGCGTGGCCTTTGCGTCATCATCGATTCTGGCCTTGATCCTAACACCTGGGCAGGCCCTGGCCCTGATGCTGCCGATTCTGATGGTGATCGATGTGGCCACTTTGGGCCCTTATTGGAAGCGGTGGAACTGGGGGGATGCGCGCCTGCTGATCCTGGGTGCTGTACCCGGTGTGGCAATGGGGGCATGGCTCTACCGTTCAACGGATGATGACCTGCTGCGCCTGCTGATAGGCGGCATCTCGGTCGGGTTCGTGATCTGGCACATCGCACAGTCAAAAGGCTGGGTGCGCGGGTTTGCCAGACGGTTGCCGCCCTCCGCTGGCCTGTTTGCAGGGCTGGTCGCGGGATTCACCAGCTTTGTCAGCCATGCCGGAGGCCCTCCGGCTGCCGTTTACCTGTTGTCCCAACGGCTGACCAAGACCGAGTTTCAAGCCAGTACGGTATTGGTCTTCTGGGTGATTAATATCGCGAAGTTTGTACCCTACGCTTATCTTGGCATGTTCACGTGGCAGACGGCATGGGCCGATATGCTGTTAACACCGTTTGCTGTTCTTGGTGCCTGGCTGGGCGTCCGTGCACATTTCATGTTGTCCGAACGCCTGTTCTTTGGAATTGCCTATGTGCTGCTGACCCTCACCGGCGGTAAGCTGATCTGGGACGCACTTACCTGATCAGGCGTTCGGGGGCAGCGCTTCGGCTACAGCCTCAAAAGCTTGCCCCGAAGCGACGAGGCAGGTGACCCCGTTGGGCAAGGTCACCGTGATGGTCCAGCTGCCGCTTTGAGTTGAGGCGAAAAGTTCCATGACCGCGCCTTGCTGGGCCAGACCAAAGCCCCTGCGCGTTTCGCCATAAGTGTCGGTCAACCTTTCCAGCACATCCTCTCGCGGTGCGCAGTTTTGCCCCTGGGCCTGTAACTGTTGTGCCGCCAGAACCATGATCCCAAGTCCCATCGTCATCTTGAACATTGTCTTTCGCATCCCGAATCCTTTCGGTTCCCTCTGCCGGTCAGGGTGCCGCGCAGGGGCCGAAATTCAGTTAAGGCAAAGCACGTTGCGTCGTGTTTGCTGCGGTGCGGCAATTTTGGGCTTGAACTTTCCGGTAAAAAATGCCCCATTCCGCGCAACTTTATTTCAATGGGAGTGGTCCATGGATCCTCGTCAGCGCCCCTATCGTTCGGTTCTCTATATCCCCGGGTCCCGGGACCGGGCTTTGGAAAAGGCCCGCACTCTGCCGGTAGATGCAATCATATTTGATCTGGAAGATGCGGTCGCAGCCGACGAAAAGGACAATGCGCGCGAAACGCTCAAGGCGGCTTTGGTTGCCGGAGGGTACGGATCACGCGTCAAGATTGTTCGGATCAACGGGTTAGACACCGAATGGGGCCGTGCGGATGCCGAGGCTGTGCGCGAAATGGATGCCGACGTTGTCCTGTTGCCTAAAGTGAATTCGGCGGCTGACGTAGACGCGCTGGCTGCGATCACCGGAGATTTGCCGATCTGGGCTATGATGGAAACCCCGCGTGGAATGCTGAACGCAGCAGAAATCGCCGCGCATCCGCTGATGGCCGGATTCGTGATGGGAACAAATGATCTGGCGAAAGAGCTGCAAACCCGCTTCCGCCCAGATCGCCTGCCGATGATGACCTCGTTAGGGCTGTGCTTGTTGGCTGCCAAGGCCGAAGGGCTGATCATCATCGACGGTGTTTACAACGCCTTCAAGGATGTCGAAGGTCTGGCGTTCGAATGTGCGCAAGGCCGCGATATGGGCTTTGATGGCAAAACGCTGATCCACCCGGCCCAGGTCGAAGTGGCAAATACCGCCTTCGCGCCATCGGATGATGAGATCGACCTGGCTCGCCGCCAGATCTCGGCCTTTGAAGAGACCGAAGCCCAAGGCCAAGGGGTCGCCGTTGTCGATGGCAAGATTGTCGAAAATCTGCACGTTGTAACTGCCCGCGAAATTCTGGCAAAAGCAGAGGCGATATTAGCTTTGCAAGCGGGGTAGGCCAGCATGGGCTTTGTTCTTCTGATCTTGGGTGTGGCGCTGTGGTGGGGGGCGCATCTGTTCAAACGTGTGGCACCTGAACGCCGCGCCGCAATGGGTAACGCGGGTAAAGGCGCTGTTGCCCTGGCTTTGGTCGCGTCGATCCTTCTGATGATCTTCGGGTATCGCATGACCGACTTCATCCATGTTTGGGCGCCGCCGACCTTTCTGATTCACGTCAACAATCTGTTGGTTTTGATCGCGATTTATTTGATGAGCCCTGCGGGCACAAAAGGCCGGCTGCTGTACAAGCTGCGCCACCCGATGCTGGGCGGGTTCAAACTGTGGGCTTTTGCGCACCTGTTGGTGAACGGCGATTTGGCTTCGATCATCCTGTTTGGTGGCCTTCTGGCCTGGGCGGTGGTCGAAGTCATTGTAATCAACAAGTCTGAACCCGAGTGGACCCCGGCAGAGCCTGGCACTTACGGCAAGGATGCGATGTTCTTTGTGGCTTCGATCGTTCTGATGGGAATTATCGGATACATCCATGGGCTGGTTGGCCCATCTCCGTTCGGCTCATAAGGATTTGATTTGATGTCGAAGCTTTATCGCTTGCTGACCGAAGAAGACACTTCGGCCTTCTGTCACAAGGTGTCCGACGCCCTTTCAAAGGGATGGGAGCTGTATGGTGACCCGGCGTACGCCTTTGATGCCAACGGCAATGTAATGCGTTGCGCGCAGGCCGTGACCAAAGAGGTCGAGGCCGACTATTCCCCCGACATGAAACTGGGACAGCAGTAATGGCAAAAACAAATCCGGGCCGATTTTTCGAGGACTATTCTGTCGGGCAGGTGTTGCAGCATGCAGTACCTCGCACCGTGACCGAGGGAGAGCGCGGCTTGTATCACGCGCTCTATCCCGCACGTCACGCGCTTTACTCCTCGGATGAATTTGCCCGGGACTGTGGGTTGCCGGAAAGCCCGATAGATGATCTGGCCGCGTTCCACATCGTGTTCGGCAAGACCGTGCCTGATGTTTCTCTGAACGCGGTTGCCAATCTGGGCTATGCCGAAGGTCGTTGGCTGAAACCTGTTTTTGCCGGCGATACGCTGCGATCCGTATCAGAGGTTATCGGCCTGAAGCAGAATTCCAACGGAAAAACCGGTGTTGTCTGGGTTCGTACCCGCGGGTTGAACCAGTTGGACGAGGTGGTTCTTGAATATGTGCGCTGGGTCATGGTGCGTAAGGCAAACATGGATGCACCCGCGCCCGAGACGGTTGTTCCCGATTTGAAGGCTGTGCTTGATCCGCAGGACCTGATCGTTCCGGAAGGGCTCGATTTTGCAAACTACGATTTTGCTCTCGCGGGCGAGCCGCACCGCTGGGGCGATTATGAGGTCGGTGAAACCATCGATCATGTGGACGGTGTCACCGTGGAAGAGGCCGAGCATATGCTGGCCACACGTTTGTGGCAGAACACCGCCAAGGTGCATTACGACCTGACGTTCCGTCCGGAAGGGCGGCTCATTTACGGTGGGCATGTAATCTCGATGGCGCGGGCATTGTCCTTCAATGGCCTTGCAAATGCGCAGATGATTGTCGGCTTGAATGGTGGCGCCCATGCTAACCCTTGTTTTGCGGGTGATACGATCAAGGCATGGTCCGAAGTTCTGGGCAAAGCGGAAACCGGGGTTCCCGGCATAGGCGCTGTGCGATTGCGTCTGGTCGCGACCAAGGGCGGTGATCCGTTCAAGCTGAAGAACGAAGAAGGGCGGTACCTGCCAGATGTTCTTCTGGATCTCGACTATTGGGCATTGATGCCCAAATAGGTGATCTGACGGATATGTGACGCCACGGCTTGCAAGGCGTGATAGGTTTGCACAATGAACCTGCTACGCGCGATATTGGCCAGCGTCACTCTGGCACCTGCGGCTCAGGCCTGCGATCTGGCCTTGGCTTTGGCTGTGGACGTTTCTGGTTCGGTCGATAGCAGCGAATATCGCATCCAGATGGATGGGTTGGCCGCAGGTTTGCGCGACCCGATCGTGTCCGAGGCACTGGTGCGGGGGCAGGCGCGGCTGATGCTGGTGCAGTGGACCGGCTCATCGCGCCAGCGGATCACTATCCCCTGGACCCGTATCGATAGCTTTGCCACGCTGGATCAGTTTGCAGACCGGGTCGCCGCCGATCCGCGCATCTGGCGGAATTTTTCGACGGCAATCGGCGAGGCGCTTCAAATGACCCTGAGTTCATTTGATTCGGTTTCCGACTGCCGACGGCATCTGATTGACCTGTCAGGGGACGGTGTGTCCAATGAAGGGATTGAACCTACACGGGTACATGCGGCCCTGCGCGCCGAGGGAATCGTTGTCAACGCGCTGGCTATTGAGGAAAGCGAACCGGACCTGACGGCATATTTCTTTGAGAATGTCATCGTGGGCGAAGGTGCCTTTGTCGTTTCTGCCACCGGGTTCGCGGATTACCCGGAACGAATTCGTCGAAAACTGCTGCGCGAAGTGACGCAGCAAACGGCAGACCTGAAATGACGGCTTGAGAGATTCGTGATCACATCTCTTCGGCCTTGAAAACGCTAACATTGACAGTGCGGAATGTGATATGTGATCACGAGATTATTTTGTGTGATCACATAATTGAATTATCCGTATAATTGAGCGCAATTTGATGGTTTTTGCACTCGCAGCACGTGACAGTGTCGCAAAAACCAGTAAAACGTTCGGTAGCCAACCGAAAAGGAGCCGCCATGGCCGATGTAAATCGGGGCAATCGCCCACTTTCGCCGCATCTGTCGATTTATCGCCCGCAGCTGACGTCGATCACGTCCATCCTGACGCGCATCACCGGTAACGCCCTTCTGCTCGCAGCTCTGTTGATCGTCTGGTGGTTTCTGGCCGCTGCAACCTCGCCCGAGGCCTTTGCCGTAGCGAATGGGGTAATAACCTCGATGCTTGGAGACCTTGTGATGGCGCTGTCCGTTTGGGGGCTTTGGTATCACACGCTGGCCGGTGTGCGGCATCTGATCTGGGACAATGCAGTTGGTCTGGATATTCCGACAGCGACCAAAATGGGTTGGGCTGTTGTTATCGGATCGGTCGTCTTGACCCTTCTGACCCTTGTCCTCGTCGCGTGATTGGAGGCCTGACATGCGTTATCTGACCGACCGCAAACGCGCCGCTGGACTTGGCTCGGCGAAATCCGGTACTGCCCATTTCTGGGCGATGAAAGTCAGCTCGGTTGCTTTGCTGATCCTTGTGCCGTTGTTTGTATTCACCTTTGGCCCGATCCTGGGCCAGCCATTCGAGGTCGTTCTCGACTACTACTCGCGACCTTTCCCTGCCATCGTGGCAGCACTGACGCTGGCGGTTGGCTTCAAACACTTCGCGGACGGTGCGCAGGTGATGCTTGAAGATTATGTTCACGGCACGCTTGAAAAGGTCCTGATCATTCTGTTGACCTGCTTGTCTTATGGCGCGGCTGCGGCTGGCATCTTTGCCGTCGCTCGCATTGCCCTTTAATTCCCGGAGCTGAAAGAAATGGCTGCATACGAATACGAAACGCATGAATATGACGTGGTCGTTGTCGGTGCCGGTGGGGCCGGTCTGCGGGCAACACTGGGTATGGCGGAACAGGGTCTTCGCACGGCTTGCGTAACCAAGGTTTTCCCAACCCGTTCGCATACTGTGGCCGCTCAGGGCGGTATCGCCGCGTCGTTGTCAAACATGGGGCCCGACCACTGGCAGTGGCACATGTACGACACTGTGAAAGGCTCGGATTGGCTGGGCGATACCGATGCGATGGAATACCTAGCTCGGGAAGCGCCCAAGGCTGTTTACGAACTGGAGCACTATGGCGTTCCGTTCAGCCGAACCGAAGAGGGTAAGATCTATCAACGCCCGTTTGGTGGTCACACCACTGAATTCGGCGAAGGCCCGGCAGTCCAGCGCACCTGTGCCGCTGCGGACAGGACCGGCCACGCGATCCTTCATACGCTGTATGGCCAGTCGCTGAAGAACAATGCCGAGTTTTATATCGAATACTTCGCCATCGACCTGATCATGTCCGATGACGGCCAGTGTCAGGGTGTTGTCTGCTGGAAGCTGGACGATGGCACGATGCATGTCTTCAATGCCAAGATGGTTGTGCTGGCGACCGGCGGGTATGGCCGCGCCTATTTCAGCGCGACCTCGGCCCATACCTGCACCGGTGACGGTGGCGGTATGGTGGCCCGCGCGGGCTTGGCGCTGCAGGATATGGAGTTCGTTCAGTTCCACCCGACCGGCATCTACGGATCGGGCTGCCTGATCACCGAAGGCGCGCGTGGCGAGGGCGGTTACCTGACCAACTCGGAAGGTGAACGGTTCATGGAGCGTTACGCCCCCCAGTACAAGGACCTCGCACCGCGCGATTACGTCTCGCGTTCGATGACCTTGGAAATCCGCGAAGGCCGTGGTGTCGGTGCGGAAGGGGATCATATTCACCTGAACCTCAGTCACCTCCCAGCCGAAGCTTTGGCAGAACGTCTTCCGGGCATTTCGGAAAGCGCCAAGATCTTTGCCGGCGTGGATGTCACCAAGGAACCGATCCCGGTTCTGCCAACCGTGCACTATAACATGGGCGGTATCCCCACAAACTATTGGGGTGAAGTTCTGAACCCAACGGCCGAGAACCCGACAGCTGTGGTTCCAGGTCTCATGGCAGTGGGCGAGGCCGGTTGCGCCTCGGTCCACGGTGCGAACCGCTTGGGCTCGAACTCGCTGATTGACCTTGTGGTCTTTGGCCGCGCGGCGGCGATCCGGGCAGGCAAAGTTGTGGATGCAGAAGCTGCGAACCCGGTTTTGAACCAGGCATCGGTCGATAAGGCCTTTGACCGGTTCGACGCGGTGCGCAACGCTAGCGGTTCCATCCCGACCGCCGAGTTGCGGCTTGAGATGCAGAAAACCATGCAGGCGGATGCTGCCGTGTTCCGTACCGCCAAGACCATGGCCGAAGGCGTCGAGAAGATGACGGCAATCGCTGCCAAGATGGGCGATCTGAAAGTCACCGACCGGTCGCTGGTCTGGAACAGTGACCTGATGGAAACGCTGGAACTGACCAACCTGATGCCCAACGCGCTGGCCACGATCGTCGGCGCAGAGGCGCGCAAGGAATCCCGTGGTGCCCACGCGCACGAGGATTTCTCTGCACGTGATGACGAAAACTGGCGTGTTCACACGGTTAGTCGGGTCGAAGGCAACAAGGTTGAGCTCAGCTATCGTCCCGTGATCGTCGATCCGCTGACGACCGAAGACGAAGGTGGCATCAGCCTGAAGAAAATCGCACCCAAGGCACGTACGTTCTGAAAGGCTCGGACAGCAGGCAATGGTGAGCAAGCGCCAAATACCCACGAAAACCGCAATGGCCATTGGCCAGTGGTCGGTCCGTGTCCGGTGCTTGTCATGACGGGCGAGGTCCTGCAATCCGGTTCAGGCTATCCCAAGATCATCCTGATCGGGCTGAACCGCTGTGCAACGACCTCGTTTCACAGGCTGTTCCAGAACAGCGGGATACCGTCAGTTCATTGGGAAGATGACCAGGGCCGAAACCTTGCGCACCGCATGTTGACCAACATAGCCATGGGGCGACGACCACTGGACGGGTTCGGAGCGGTGCGGGCCTTCACCGACATCGCTTTCGTCAGCGCACGCTTCATGCTGGACGGGGCGCGTTTCTTCCGTGAATTGCATGCGGCTTACCCGGACGCCTTTTTCTTGCTGAACACGCGCAATCGCGATGACTGGATCGCATCCCGTGCCAACCATTCCGGCGGTAGGTACCTTGAGCGATGCTGCAAGGCCAATGGACAAACGGCCGATGAAGTGAAACACGGCTGGGCACATATGTATGATGTGCACCATGCCGAAGTAGAAGCCTATTTCGACGGCAACCCGCGCTACCTGCGCTTTGATATCGACTGTGATGATCCGCAGCGCGTTGCGGACTGGCTCGCGGCGGATTTTGACGTGAACATCGCCCATTGGGGGCATTATAACCGAGGGGCGTCTCAGCGCGCCCGGACAGGCTGAAAGGCGGCCTTGTGCTGAATGGAGAATTGACATGGTTCAACTGACCCTGCCCAAAAATTCCCGGATTATCACCGGCAAGACTTGGCCAAAGCCGGATGGCGCGACCAATGTGCGAAAGTTCCAGATCTATCGCTGGAACCCGGATGACGGACAGAACCCCCGTGTCGATACCTACTTTGTCGATATGGACACGTGCGGGCCGATGGTTTTGGACGCGCTGATCAAGATCAAGAACGAAATCGACCCGACCCTGACATTTCGCCGGTCATGCCGTGAAGGCATCTGCGGCTCGTGCGCGATGAATATTGACGGGATCAACACGCTGGCCTGTATCTATGGCATGGATGAGATCAAGGGCGACGTGAAAATCTATCCGCTGCCGCATATGCCTGTGGTCAAGGACCTTATCCCTGATCTGACCCATTTCTATGCCCAGCATGCGTCGATCATGCCGTGGCTGGAAACCAAGACCAACCGTCCTGCAAAGGAATGGAAGCAGTCGATCGAAGATCGGAAAAAGCTGGATGGTCTCTATGAGTGTGTGATGTGCGCCAGCTGCTCGACCTCGTGCCCGAGCTACTGGTGGAACGGCGACCGGTATCTCGGCCCTGCTGCTCTGTTGCACGCATATCGCTGGATCATCGACAGCCGGGATGAGGCCACGGGTGAGCGTCTGGACGAGTTGGAAGATCCGTTCAAGCTCTATCGCTGCCACACCATCATGAACTGTGCCAAGACCTGCCCCAAAGGTTTGAACCCGGCCAAGGCGATTGCCGAGATTAAAAAGATGATGGTCGAACGCGCGGTATAAGCACCTGCGCCGAATTGCGGTAAGCGCATGTCGATCTTGCAAAATAAGGCGATGTGGCCCCGGCTACATTGCCTTATTTTTTGGTCAGGGAGGAGTGATGAGTTCGAGTCAGGATCACTCCAATGAATGCAAACACATCCAAACAAAAAATCGACGCAAAAGAGGCGCTGAAACTGCTGGAGCAGGCATGGGCCTACTACACGCCGGAACCGGTTAAAGCCGACAAAGAGCCCGAGCTGTTCGAATACGCAAACGCGGCCTGACCAAATGCGACAGCCCTTGAAAAACATTGGTCAATCGGCAAAGCAGAGGAATGCCTGTTCTTCTGCTTTTGTTGGCCGCCGGAGTGTTCGCCTATTTTTTCTGGCGCTCGCGTCATTCGACGCTGACACGTGATTGTCGCTGGCGACAGAACAGACGTCATGGCATCTGGCGGTGCAGCTATTGTGGAGCGGAAATCGCTGCGACGGACCAACCTATGCGATGCCTGAAGGCAAGTGAGCGTTGAAAATAGGGCTTTTCGCGAGCCAGAGAATCCGCCACTCTGCACGCCATGACCGGTTCTGAGAATACTGCCCGCCCCCCCGAAGATGCCGAAGCCCGTCGTTCGGTCGCCCCTGTTATTTGTTATCCGAACGATGCCTTGCCGCGACCAGATTTGCCCTGGATGAGATCTGTACGCCAACGGGCAGTCAAAACCGGCGAAGTCCTGGTTCCTCCGCGTGAGGCGCGCTGTTTCGATGTACCTGCCGGGCATTTCTTTCGCATCACATCGGTTCAAGGCCCGCAGGTTGGCGATTTGAACCTGTGGAACCGCAATGATTTGTCCGAGCGCTTTTATTCCGGGAAAACGCGGGCTCTGCATGGCACGCACCTGACCACCGGAGAGCGGATGTGGTCCAGTTTCCCACATCTGCGCCCGATGGCCACGATCATAGCGGATACACTGGAATGGTACGGGATCGATACCCATGGGGGGTCGGTTCATGACGTGATTGGCACGCGTTGTGATCCATATACGGGCAATTTGCTGTCCGGCACGCAGTATCATCATTGCTGCCATTCCAACCTGACCCGCGCGTTGGCGGATCATCTGAATATCCCGATGGATGAGGCCGAACCCGCGGTGCACGACGTTCTGAACGTCTTCATGTGTACCGGTTTCACTCGGGATACAGGTCAGTATTTCATGAAAGCGTCGCCCGTTCGCCCCGGCGACTATCTGGAATTCTTTGCCGAGATCGATCTGCTTGGCAATCTCAGCGCCTGTCCGGGTGGGGATTGCTCGTCCGAGCATTCCTCGGACACAGCCGCGTGTTATCCCTTGTTGGTCGAAACATTTGCCGCGACGGTCACAGACCTGGATGGTTGGGAAAGCCCGGCGCGCAATGGCTATGATCGCACGCACGGGCGTTAGGATCGGCGGGTACCCACCTTACCGCTAGTTGCCCGGGAATGCGGCCTGTAGCGCGATTTCCACCATGTCTCCAAAGCTGCTTTCACGTTCCGAGGATGGCAGAGCCTCTCCCGTCAGAAGGTGATCGGAAACGGTGAGAACTGCCAGAGCACGGCATTTGTGGCGCGCTGCAAGGATATAGAGCTCGGCCGCCTCCATTTCGACGCCGAGAATCCCGTGTCGCACCATCTGTTCATTCAGGTCCGGGCGCTCATCATAGAAAACGTCCGAAGAATAAATCCCGCCGACATGGGTAGGGGTTGCTTTGGCAGCCGCCGCCTTTGCGGCCGCCTGCAACAAACTCCAATCGGCGCAGGGTGCAAAGTTCAGTTCTTTCATGATACCGCGTGACGGCGTACTCAGCGTTGTTGACGTCATTGCCAGAATGACGTCTCGAATTTTTACGCTGTCCTGCATTCCGCCACACGACCCAATTCGGATCAGGGTTTTTGCGCCGTAATCGCGAATTAACTCGTTTACGTAAATGGAGAGCGAGGGCATTCCCATGCCGCTGCCCTGTATCGTTACAGGATTTCCCTTCCAATTTCCGGTAAACCCAAGCATCCCCCGAACGTTATTGACTTGCTTCACATCGTCCAAAAAAGTCTCGGCCGCCCATTTCGCCCGATAAGGATCTCCGGGTAATAGAACAGTTTCTGCAATTTCGCCTTTTTCAGCGCCGATATGAATTGTCATTGTTTGTTCCGCTCCGATCAGATTTCAAGATCGGAAATATCGGCACCCGCCTGCAACGCGTCATGCACCCATTTCGGCTTGCGGCCACGACCTGTCCAGGTTTGTTCCGGATTGGCAGGGTTGCGGTATTTTTCTTTTGTTTTCGTGTTCTTGGATGCGCGGGGTGCGTCGCCTGAAAGCTCGGACAGCGAGTATCCGAATTCCGCGGCAGCCTTTTCTGCGGCTTTCAAAGCCTCACGGCGCTCGCGTTTTTCGGCTCCTACCAAGGCTTTTTCGACATCGTGACGCAATGCCAAAAGGTCTTTACGCGACATCTGTTCAAGATTGATCCCCATCATTCATCTCCGAAGGATATTATTTAAGGTGCACTTGAGCGCGCACCGTAATTCTAACGAATGGTTTATTCCATCCCAAATATCAAAAGGGAAGAAACGGGGAATTAAGGGTCTAAAACCTCAGTTACTCGGCTGCGAGGTTTTTGGGGTCAACCAGTGTTACGATATCGCTCATGATCGCATTAAGTTCAAAGTTTTTGGGGGTGTAAACCTTGGCTACACCCATGGCTTTCAATTTTGCGGCATCGTCATCCGGAATAATTCCGCCGACAACCACGGGAATGTGAGACAAGCCAGCCTTCTGCAGCCGATCCATCACATCTTCGACCAAAGGCAGATGGCTACCGGACAGGATCGACAACCCGATGACATGTGCGTCATCGTCGCGGGCTGAGGTGACAATTTCTTCCGGGGTCAGCCGGATACCCTCATAGCTGATATCCATGCCGCAGTCGCGGGCACGGAACGCGATTTGTTCGGCGCCGTTGGAATGGCCGTCCAATCCCGGTTTTCCAACCAGAAATTTCAGGCGTCGCCCCAGTTTGTCGCTGACGGCATCAACCGCCGCGCGCAGGTCATCCAACCCTTCGGTTTTGTTCGAGACCGATCCGGAAACGCCGGTCGGACCACGATAAGTGCCGAAGACCTTGCGCATCTCTTCGGCCCATTCGCCGGTGGTCACACCCGCCTTGGCAGCGGCAATGGACGGCTCCATGACGTTTGCTCCTGTCTGAGCCGCTTGGCGCAACGCCGCCAAGGTCGCTGCAACAGCCGCTTCGTCCCGCTCAGCCCGCCACGCATTCAAGCGGTCGATCTGTTCCTGTTCCACGGCAGGATCAACGACCATGATGCCGCCATCTTCAGTCTGAAGGGGGGAAGCCTCGCCTTCCATCCATTTGTTCACGCCGACCACGACGGTTTCGTTGCGTTCGATCCGGTTCAGACGTTCGGCGTTGGAATCCACAAGGCGGGATTTCATATACTCAATAGACGCAACCGCACCGCCCATCGAATCCAGGTTCGCCAGCTCTGCCCGCGCGCCTGCTTTCAATTCTTCGACCTTGGCATCAACAGCCGGGTTGCCATCGAACAGGTCATCGAATTCCAACAGATCAGTTTCATAGGCCAGAATTTGCTGCATCCGCATGGACCATTGCTGGTCCCAGGGGCGTGGCAGGCCAAGTGCCTCGTTCCATGCAGGCAACTGCACCGCGCGGGCGCGCGCGCTTTTCGACAGCGTCACGGCCAGCATTTCAATCAGGATACGGTACACGTTGTTCTCTGGCTGCTGTTCGGTCAGGCCCAGTGAGTTTACCTGCACACCATAGCGGAAGCGGCGGAACTTTGGGTTCTCAACACTATACCGCTGTTGCAGAATTTCATCCCAAAGATCAACAAACGCGCGCATTTTGCACATTTCGGTAACAAAACGGATTCCTGCATTCACGAAAAACGAAATCCGACCACACAGTGCCGGAAAATCTTCGACCGGAACACGGGGGCGCAGCTCGTCCAGCACGGCAATGGCTGTTGCCATCGCATAAGCAAGTTCTTGTTCCGGTGTCGCGCCTGCCTCTTGCAGGTGATAGGAACACACATTCATCGGGTTCCACTTGGGGACATTGGAATAGCAATACTCAGCCACGTCTGCGATCATCTTCAGCGACGGTTTTGGCGGGCAAACATAAGTGCCCCGGCTCAGATATTCCTTGATCAGGTCGTTCTGGACCGTGCCCTGCAATTTGGAAACGTCAGCGCCTTGTTCCTCGGCCGCGGCGATGTAAAGGGCTAGCAACCAAGGGGCGGTCGCGTTGATCGTCATTGACGTGTTCATCTGTTCCAGCGGAATCTGATCGAACAAAACCCGCATATCGCCCAGATGGCAGACGGGCACCCCGACTTTGCCAACTTCGCCACGTGCCAACGTGTGGTCACTGTCATATCCGGTCTGGGTGGGCAGATCGAAGGCAACCGAAAGACCGGTTTGCCCTTTGGCGAGGTTGCCTCGATAAAGCGCGTTCGAGGCCTTGGCGGTGGAATGACCGGCATAGGTCCGGATGAGCCAGGGGCGATCTTTCTGCATCTGCGTCATGAAGGGGCCTCGCGTTTCGGTGGGCAATAAAATTACGTCCTGAGGTTCTAAAGCGCAATTTTCGGGACATGTCAATTCGCTGCGTTGCGGCATCCTGCAATTGTTCAGATTGTGAGCAGCTGCGATTGGTGGCAAGGTGCGGCCATGACGCAAACCGTGGAACTTCCGCTTTGGCTTTTTGTGCTGATCGTGGTCTTTGCCATGGTTACTTTCGCTTCACATTTTCTGTTCCCGTCAGTCCGATGGTTTTTCCGCCGCCGGTTGGAACGTGCCGTGGCGCGTTTGAACCAGCGCCTGCAACGTCCGATCCAACCGTTCAAGCTGGCCCGTCGGCACGACATGATTCAACGGCTGATTTATGATCCGCAGGTTGGTAAAGCGGTTCAGCATCACGCCCTCGAAACTGGAATACCCGAAGCCGTTGCGTCCGAGCAGGCACGCCGCTATGCCCGCGAGATCGTGCCGTCCTTTTCCGCCTTCGCCTATTTCAGTTTTGCGATCCGGCTAGCCCGGCTGTTAAGCAACACGTTCTACGAGGTGCGGCTTAGCTACGAGGACGAAGACGCGGTCAGGACAATCGACCCTGATGCAACCGTTGTTTTTGTGATGAACCACAGAAGCAATATGGACTACGTATTGGTTACATATCTGGCGGCCCCGCACTCTGCTTTATCCTACGCAGTAGGAGAATGGGCGCGGGTTTGGCCGCTGAGCCGGTTGATCCGGGCAATGGGGGCCTACTTTATCCGGCGCAAGTCAGGCAGCGAGCTCTACCGGCAGGTTTTGTCCACCTATGTGCGCCATGCGACCGAAGCCGGTGTTACGCAAGCCATGTTTCCAGAAGGTGGTTTAAGCCTGACAGGAGCGCTCGCCCGCCCAAAGCTTGGATTGCTCAAGTATATAATGGATGGGACGACGTCGCAGGGGCGTGATGTCGTATTCGTTCCTGTCGCTTTGAATTATGACCGTGTGCTCGAAGACACCATTCTGACCCGTGCGGCACTGGGAAAAGAGCGTCGTTTTCGGGCCCGGATCGGGGTCATCACGCGTTGGATTCTCAAACAGTTCTGGCGGCGAGTGATCGGGCGTTACAAGCGGTTTGGGCTGGCATCGGTCCGGTACGGAATCCCGATTTCTCTGAAAGAGTTCCGGGCCAAGGGCAGTGATGACATGATGACCGATCTGGCGCGCACATTGATGCAGCGTATCCAGAACGCGATCCCGTTGGTCCCGGCCCCTGCGGCTTGTTTGCTGATACGTGACAATGGGCCGATGGCGGAACAGGATCTGCGGTCCTGTATTCAGGCGATGATGGAACGTGACGGTAAGCAGACCCAAGACAATGCGTCGGCCATATCAAGCGCTTTGGATCAGTTGATTGAACGACGGATACTCAAGCGGCAGGGGCATGTTCTTTCCGAATCTGGGCAACGCGGTGATTTGCTGGAGTATTATGCAGCATCTGTACCGGTTTCCGCGCGCCCTTCTGTTTCTGCGTATGCAAAATAATTTCTGCAACCGCTGGGTCATAAAAT
The DNA here is from genome assembly GCF_056536285.1 of Ruegeria sp. AF3. Classification (NCBI taxonomy): domain Bacteria; kingdom Pseudomonadati; phylum Pseudomonadota; class Alphaproteobacteria; order Rhodobacterales; family Roseobacteraceae; genus Ruegeria; species Ruegeria sp. AF3. Next base: position 2,375,194 of record NZ_JBQFJM010000001.1, read on the forward strand.
TACAATTTAGCATCAAAAACGGTTGCAATATTTCGCGATGGCCAATATTTCATCTGATAAAGCACGCGATTCTGCGTCGCGGCAAAAGTATTGAAAAAGGAGGCCAGCATGGCTTTGGACACCGAAACCGGTATCGCGTCGTATGAGGCACCTGAAAAAGACCTCTATGAAATGGGTGAGATCCCTCCGATGGGATATGTCCCGAAACAAATGTACGCATGGGCCATCCGAAAGGAACGCCATGGCGAGCCAAACACTGCGATGCAGCAGGAAGTGGTCGATGTACCCACGCTGGACAGCAATGAGGTACTTGTTCTGGTGATGGCAGCAGGCGTTAACTACAACGGTGTCTGGGCTGCACTGGGCCAGCCGATCAGCCCCTTCGATGGCCACAAGGCACCGTACCATGTCGCAGGCTCTGATGCATCGGGTATCGTCTGGGCTGTTGGTGACAAGGTCAAGCGCTGGAAGGTTGGCGATGAAGTTGTTATCCACTGCAACCAGGACGATGGCGACGACGAAGAATGCAACGGCGGCGACCCAATGTACTCGACCAGTCAGCGGATCTGGGGCTATGAAACACCTGACGGCTCGTTCAGCCAGTTCACACGCGTGCAAGCTCAGCAGTTGATGCCGCGCCCCAAGCACCTGACCTGGGAAGAAGCGGCGTGCTACACGCTGACACTCGCGACAGCTTACCGTATGCTGTTTGGTCACGAACCGCACGACCTGAAACCGGGTCAGAACGTTCTGGTCTGGGGTGCCTCGGGCGGTCTGGGGTCTTATGCTATCCAGTTGATCAACACAGCCGGGGCAAACGCGATCGGGGTGATTTCGGACGAAAGCAAGCGCGATTTCGTCATGGGTCTGGGCGCAAAAGGGGTTTTGAACCGCCGCGACTTTAATTGCTGGGGCCAACTGCCCACGGTCAATACGCCTGAATACGCCGAGTGGTTCAAAGAGGCCCGCAAGTTCGGCAAGGCGATCTGGGATATCACCGGCAAGGGCAACAATGTCGACATGGTGTTCGAGCATCCGGGCGAAAGCACCTTCCCGGTCTCGACCTTCGTGGTGAAAAAAGGCGGCATGGTTGTGATTTGTGCGGGGACGTCCGGGTTCAACTGCACATTCGACGTACGTTACATGTGGATGCACCAGAAACGCCTGCAGGGTTCGCATTTTGCCCATCTGAAACAAGCGGCAGCGGCGAACAAGCTGATGGTCGAGCGCCGTCTGGACCCCTGTATGTCCGAGGTGTTTGCCTGGAACGACCTTCCGGAAGCACATATGAAAATGCTGCGGAATGAACACAAGCCGGGCAACATGTCTGTGCTTGTTCAGGCGCCGCGTACCGGGCTGCGCACACTCGAAGAAGTTTTGGACGCAGGCTGAAACAGTTCAGGACCTTAGACAAAAACCACCCGCGAATCGCACTGCCGGTTCGCGGGTGGTTTGCTGTTTGCAGACCTTTTTCATGGTTTCAAATGCTTGCGATTATTACTCCCGCTATTTTTGGGGAGTAGAAACCGGTGAATAGGTCGAAAAAGATCATACATGTTATGGTTGTGTTAACGCTTCGTTAACTGTTTCAGAGAGACCCTGATGGCGCAAAATGAGTGGATATTGGACGTACTATCGGACCTCAACGCTTTTGCCGTTGCGAATGGGTTGAGCGCGCTTGCAGAACAGCTTGATGATACAAGGCTGATTGCGGCGGCCGAGATCGCGTCCCTGAAGAACGAGGCACGGGCGCCCGCGGATGGGAACGAAAACCGATTTGGGTCAAATCCTTCAGGATTTGGAAAACACCAGCACGCTTGAAGAGCTCAGCACCGTCGCCGAATGTCTGCGAGACATTTTGAAGGTCGCACATCTGACATATCACTGGGTTGACGGCGCAGGGGACCAATACGGGTATACGACGTACTCAGACGCCTGGGACGAACGATACAGGGAAAAAAACTATCATCGTATTGATCCTGTAATTCTGGGGTGTTTCCAGCGATTTCACCCAGTTGACTGGAAGTCTCTGGACTGGTCCAGCAAGGTGGCCAAATCATTCCTTCAGGATGCCCACGACCATGGGGTCGGCAATCAGGGATACTCGATCCCGATCCGAGGGCCAAACGGCCAGTTCGCTCTTTTTACCGTTAACCATAGTTGCGACGATCAAACTTGGCAGACCTTCATCTCGACCTTCGGGCGCGAGTTGATTCTTGTTGCGCACTATATCAATCGCAAAGCGCTGGAGTTTGAAAAAGACAGGCAACCGGATGCAACGCGCGGCCTGTCGCCCCGAGAAATTGACGCAATTACCCTTTTGGCACTGGGTTACAGCCGCGCTCAGGTGGCGCATTCCCTGTCGATTTCCGAACACACGTTACGCGTTTACATTGAAAGCGCCCGGTCGAAACTCGGAGCCCTTAACACGACCCACGCAATCGCAACGGCACTCAGCCGGGGATTAATAGTCGTTTAAGTGCAAAGCGTCCTCAAAACGCAATATTAACCACGACTCTGTACCCCCTTCGTTCCTGCACAGGACGACAAGGGGAATAGTCATGTTGCGTTATCTATATGCCGATGAGTTACACAGATTTCCGACTCTGGCTGAGGGGATGTTCAAGGATCGCGCAGATCAGTTCAAAACCCGGTTGGGGTGGGATGTCCATGTCAACAAAAAAGGAGAAGAGCGGGATGAGTACGACGACCTCAACCCGCTTTATGTCATCTGGGAAGAACCGGATGGCAGCCATGGCGGGTCGATGCGGGTATTGCCGACAACAGGCCGGGTAATGATCAATGAGGTGTTTGGGCATCTCAACGGCGGCAAGCCGATTTGCAGCCCGCTGATCTGGGAGGTGACCCGGTTCTGCCTGTCCCGCACAGCCAGCCCGCACACTGCCGGGGCCATCATGCTAAGCGGGGGCGAGATGATGGAAGGCTTTGGCCTGACGCATATTGCCGGTGTTTTTGATGCCCGTATGATCCGGATCTATCGTCTGATCGGGTCGTCCCCCAAGGTTCTTGGAACCCAAGGCAAAGGGCGTGACCAGATCTCGGTTGGGTTGTGGCCCTATTCAGCGGATGATTGCAACCGCGTGGCTGAACGGGCAGGGATCCCGCGTGAGCTTTCGCGCATGTGGTTCAAGGCGGCTTTCGGGCGATCCAAACTGCACCGATTTGCCTTGTCTGCCTAAGGACCGGAAAACGCAATTCCGCATCTGGTGATGGTTGGCGCGGCCCTGTAGGGTCGCGCCATGTCTTTGCCCAACGTGACCTTCTCAGATGATCAGGCCGCCGCGTATGACAGCATCGCCGAGATGCTGCGCTCAGCCGGTGTCGACCTGGAGGACGATGCCCTTCTCAAACTGCCGGGGGCAGGGAAGTCTGGCGTGATGGCTGTCATCGGCAAGGCCGGGTCCGGCAAAACGTTGCTACTGGCCGAACTTTACAAAGCGCTGGCGGAGACCGGTGTTCAGGTCGTGTCCGGTGACTACGAAAGTCGTAAATCCAGAGACAAGCGCAGCCTTGCCATTCTGGCCCCCACAAACAAAGCCGCAAGTGTTCTGCGCCTTCGCGGTGTTCCGGCAACTACTATTCACCGCATCCTTTATACGCCGGTCTATGACCCAGAATACGAGCGTATCGCCGAGTGGCTGGCCGGAAATGATGAGCGCCCCGAGATCGAAGGTCTGACAGACGAAGCTTTGGACCGTGCTGCTGCGTTTTATCGTAACAACAAATCGATTCCCGGAGCGCTGGCCGCTGCCGGATTGCGCGGTTCGGACTTCATTACAGGTTGGAAACGCCGCGAGGAACCGCTGGACATCGGGTTTGTCGACGAGGCGTCGATGCTGGATGATCGTCAGTTCGAAGACCTGAAAGAGATATTCCCGACCCTTCTGCTGTTCGGTGATCCCGCACAGCTGGCTCCGGTCAATCAGTCCGGTAGCATGGTGTTTGAAGCCTTGCCCGAACCACGAAAGCTGACGCTTCAGCGGGTACATCGGCAAGACGCGGATAACCCGATCCTGGACCTGGCGCACGCTCTTGCCAATCCGTCGATGGGATTTGAAGAATTTGAGCGTTTGGTCGAAGACACCGCCCGCCGGGATGACAGGGTCGTTTGGGGGCAGCGGGTCGAAGTTGATCTGATGGCGCGCAGCCCGGTTCTGGTCTGGCGTAACGCCACGCGCATTCGTTTGATACAGGCGTTCAGGCAAGTTCATGGCGCACCGGATACGGAGCTTTTGGAAGGTGAGCCGCTGATCTGCGACGGGATCGAGTTGCCGTTGAAGCACCGCAAAAAGCGGTTGGATCTTGAGGCGCGCGGCCTGATCAAGGGGGCCCAGGTTGTCTATCTTGGCCCCGGTCGCAAGCCGGGGTTTTCTCGCTTGCATGTGATCGGGGCCGAAGACCCACAGGTCAGCGCCGCGTCGATTGTCCAGATCGAAAAACCGGATGAGGAAGAGCCCTTCATTCCTTTTGCCGCTCGTATGGGGGCGACGTTTTTGCACGGGGCTGCGGTGACGATACACAAGGCACAAGGATCACAGTGGGACACGGTTCAGGTGTTTGCCCCTGACATTTACGCCGCCGCCCGGATGGGCCGTACTGAGGCCGGGCAGCCTTTGTGGAAGCGTTTGGCTTATGTCGCGATCACCCGCGCACAGGAGCGTTTGATCTGGGTGGTTCGCAATCGATTGTCAAAACCCACCCACCCGTTGCAGATAGATGATTTGCGCGCGGTCCCCGCAGTTTCACTCGCACTGGAGGCAGAAGAGACATGGGTTCCATAATCGTAACTGGTGCAAGCTCTGGCATCGGTCGGGCCACCGCCGAGCTTTTTCTGGCGCAGGGCTGGACGGTCGGGCTGCTGGCGCGCAGCGCGGACAAGCTGAATGCCCTCGCGCAAGAATACCCGGCGGCCATAGCAATGCCCGCCGATGTGACCGACCCGGACGCAGTCAAACAAGCGTTCCACGCCTTCATGGATCGGACAGGGCGACTTGATGTTCTGTTTAACAACGCTGGTATTTTTGCCCGCGGGGGCACAATCGACGAAATCGCGTTGGACGATTGGTATCAAACCGTCAACGTCAACTTGAACGGTATGTTTCTATGCGCGCGTGAGGCCTTTGGGATCATGCGTTATCAAAGCCCGCAGGGCGGGCGGATCATCAATAACGGCTCGATTGCAGCGCATGTTCCGCGCCCGAATTCTGTACATTATTCGGCGACCAAACATGCCATTACGGGGCTGACGCGCAGCCTTTCACTAGATGGACGATCCTTTGGAATTGCATGTGGTCAGATCGATATCGGCAACGCACGCACACAGATGGTTCAGGATCTGGTGGATGCGGCGCAGGCGGCAGGCCAGACGCCGGACCCAACCATGGCGGTTGAGGATGCCGCGCGGTCCGTTCTGCATATGGCCACCCTGCCGCCCGAGGCGAATGTGCAGTTCATGACGGTCATGGCCACGACCATGCCCTATATCGGCAGGGGGTGAGTGTCAGTTTTCCCGCAACAGTCGGAACGCTGTCGACGCGCCCCAACCCGCGGCAATTGCGATAACCAATGACATCAGCCCGTACCAAACGGGTTGCTGACGGGACATATTGTACAGAAACCGCTCCAACCCGACTTTACGGACGTCGATTTTGGTTTCGTATTGCGATACAACCTCTCCTCCGCGGGTCAGGAAGATCCGGGCGGAATAATCCCCTTCGGTCAGGTCCGCGGGCATGTCGATTGACGTTCGGAACAAAGTTTGTTCGTCCACGGCCACTGTGTTCTCGCGGATGGAATACAGCTGTTCAGATTCACGGATACGGATCACGGCATCTGCAAAATCCTGAGCACCACGGATGTGCATCGCCGCTCCGACCGACCGGATCGCGCGTTCGATCGAAATGCGGTGACGCAGGTCTTCGGTATCGGTCAGAATTTGATCCAACGGTTCGCTGGTGGCAACTGCGTAGAAACTTGGTGCCAGGTCGACCAGAACGCTATCTGTGTTTACCCAAATCCCTAGCTTTCGCTCTTTGCGGCGAACCGTTACGGGCTCGGACGGGCCTGCAACCGCTACAATAACCGCGACTGGTGGGCCTGGCGGAATGGGTGATTCCCGTTTGATGGCCCCGAAAATGAGGATCTCAGACCCGTCAAAGTCGGCAGTGATCGCAACACGATCCTGGCTGAGGCCCAGGACGACCTGCTCTTCATCGGCTGCGGCGGGCAGGCAGAGCAGGCACAAAGCGGCAAAGACATAGCGCAGCATTCTTAATGCCCCCCGCTGTTGCCAAGCGAATAAAGCTCGGATGGTTCAAGAAGCAAATCAAGGGCCAGTTTACCGCAGACGACCAGAACCAGCGCCGCCAACAGAACGCGAAGCTGTTCAGCCGGCATGCGCGATCCGATTACGGTTCCGATCTGGGCGCCAATGACGCCCCCGACCAGCAGCAAAACCGCCAGGACAATGTCCACGGTATAGTTGGTGGTCGCGTGCAGCATCGTGGTAAATGCGGTTACGAAGATGATCTGAAACAACGATGTGCCGACAACGACTTTCGTGGGCATTCCCAGCAGGTAAATCATCGCCGGGACCATGATGAAGCCGCCACCGACCCCCATAATCGCGGACAAGACCCCGACGCTTAGACCAACTACAACCGGTGGAATGACCGAGATATAAAGACCTGATGTGCGAAAGCGCATCTTGAAGGGCATCGAATGAACCCAGCCACGTTGGCGGCGCTTGGCTGGCGCTGCCCCGCCTTTCTTGGCTTTGCGCAGCGCCCTCAAGCTTTCGATGAACATCAGGCTGCCAATGATACCAAGGAAGACCACGTAACAAAGAGTTACCAGAAGGTCGACCTGGCCCAGGCTTTTTAGATAGTTAAAGACAACAACGCCCAATGCAGCCCCGACTAGACCGCCTGTCAACAAAACCGTACCCATCTTGAGGTCAACGGTCTTTCGTCGAAAATGGGCCAGCACCCCGGAAAAGGACGATGCAACAATCTGATTGGCCTCTGTCGCAACCGCAACAGCCGGTGGTATGCCAATGAAAAACAGCAGCGGCGTCATGAGAAACCCGCCGCCGACCCCGAACATCCCCGACAGAATTCCAACCATTCCACCCAGACCAAGGAGTAGAAATGCATTTACCGAGACTTCGGCTATGGGCAGGTAAATATGCATGATACCGTCACTTTGCGCTGGGTCTTGGCTTGCCTTCTATCAAACTCGAATTCAAGAGCGGTTATTGTCGCGTGGTACGGGGAAAACAACATCATACCCCTCCAGGCTCTGCCAGAGAAAAGATCTCCAACGGCGGCAATAGAAGGTCAAATCCGATCTTTCCGGCAACGCCCATGACCAGCAACGCCAACAAAATGCGCAGCTGTTCGGCTTTCAGACGTGCACCGATCTGCGTCCCCAATTGCGCGCCCAGAACACCGCCAAGCAACAAGAACAGGGCAAGCACTATGTCGACGCTGAAATTTGTCGACGCATGTATCATGGTTGTGAAACCGGCGACGAAAATGATCTGGAACAGGGATGTCCCGATAACCACTTTGGTCGGAATGCCAAGAACATAGATCATCGCGGGTACCATGATGAACCCGCCGCCGACACCCATGATCGCCGACAGGATGCCAACACCAAACCCGACCAGTGCAGGTGGTATGACCGAGATGTACAGGCTTGATGCCCGAAACCGCATCTTGAAGGGCAGTGCGTGAACCCATGTACGCTGGCGTCGCTTGGGGGCAGGTTGATACCCAGGCTTTCTGGCTTTTCGGATGGCGGCAAGGCTTTCAATGAACATCAGGGTTCCGATGGCCCCCAGAAACACGACATAGCAAATCTGTACAGCCAGATCGACCTGTCCGAGATGCTTGAGAAAATTGAAAACCACCATACCCAGGGCCGCGCCAAACAACCCTCCGGTCAGCAGAACGCTTCCCATTTTCAGGTCCACGGTCTTGCGCCTGAGATGCGCCAACAATCCCGAAATGGAAGAAGCGACAACCTGATTGGCTGATGTCGCAACGGCAACCGCCGGGGGAATGCCGATAAAAAACAGCAGCGGAGTGATCAAAAATCCTCCGCCGACACCGAACATGCCAGATAAAACACCGACGACCCCACCGATCCCCAACAGCAGGAATGGGCTGACAGAAACTTCGGCTATGGGAAGGTATACGTGCATACCCTCTTAGAACGGTTGCGGCATGCAAAATCAACTCTGCATGCCGCCTTGCAGCGAACAGGACTGAAACTCCATTCGGAACTGGCCTTATCAGCGCTCTTTGATGTAGGGCTCTCCGCCTGCCCGTGGTGGCACGGCCTTGCCGACAAAACCGGCCAGAATAACAACTGTCAGGATATAGGGCAGGGCGTCCATCACCTGGACCGGAATCACTACGCCACCAAGATCGATGTTTTGGAACCGAAGTGCTACCGCCTGAAGCAGGCCAAACAGCAAACAGGCCCACATGGCGTGCCACGGGCGCCATTTGGCAAAGATCAAGGCGGCCAGCGCAATAAAGCCACGACCAGCGGTCATTTCCTTGACGAACCCCGCCTGCAAAGCCGTCGCCAGATAAGCGCCCGCGATACCACAAAGTACGCCACAGATCGCGACGGCTGCGAAGCGCAGGCCAACCACGGATACACCTGCCGTGTCGACGGCTGCCGGGTTTTCACCCACAGCCCGCAGGCGCAGGCCGAACCGTGTGCGGAAAAGCACCCACCACGTTGCTGGAACCATCAGGAATGCCACATAAACAAGGATCGAATGGCCCGAGAGCAGTTCGGAATAGATCGGGCCGACAATCGGAACCCCTCCAAGCGCATCGGCAAATGGAAAGTTGATAGGCTCGAACCGGCCGCCACCAAAGAGCGAGGGCGTTCGACCGCCCTGTTGGAACCAGCTTTGGGCGACAAGCACTGTCAGGCCCGAGGCGAGAAAGTTTATTGCGACACCCGAAATCAGCTGGTTGCCCCGGAAGGTTATCGATGCCAACCCGTGCAGCCCTGACAGCGCCAATGAGGATCCGATGCCTGCCAGCAAGCCCAGCCAGACTGAACCCGTAACCGCCGCGACAGCCGCAGAAAAGAACGCGGCCACCAGCATTTTGCCTTCCAGCCCGATGTCGAAAATGCCAGCCCGTTCCGAATACAGACCGGCCAAACAGGCCAGCAAAAGAGGCGTGGATAGGCGGATGGTCGAATCCAGAACCTGGATGAGGGTTACAAAGAAGTCCATTACTCTGCCCTCTTCCGCATACCAAGGAACAGTTTCTCAAGCGGCATCCGTACCATGTTGTCCAGCGCACCGGTGAACAGGATCACCAGCGCTTGAATGACTACGATCAGCTCGCGCGGGATCGATGCCCACAGGGCCAGTTCCGCCCCGCCCTGATACAGGAACCCGAACAAAAGCGCGGCCAGCAATACGCCGAAAGGATGTGAGCGCCCCATAAGGGCCACGGCAATCCCGATGAACCCAGCGCCTTCGGTCGAGTTCAGGACAAGGCGCTCCGCCTCGCCCATGACGTTATTGATGGCCATCAAACCTGCCAGCGCACCCGAGATCAGCATCGCAACAATAGTAATGCGAACCGGTGAGATACCGGCATAGACCGCGCCGGTTTCAGAGTGGCCATAAGCTCGGATTTCATAGCCCAGCCGGGTCCGCCAGATCAGCGCCCAGACGACGACACAGGCCAGCAACGCGATGAAGAATGTAATGTTTACCGGAGCCCCCCGGAACACCACGTTTTCTGCGGTCGAGAACATTGACTGGAAAGTTGGCAGATGGACGGTTTCGGGGAATCGCGCGGTTGCCGGGTCCTGCGACCCTTGCGGGCGCATGATGTTGACCAACATGTAGTTCAGAAAGGCAGCGGCAATGAAATTGAACATGATCGTGGTAATCACGATATGGCTGCCGCGCTTGGCCTGAAGATAGGCTGGGATAGCGGCCCAAAACGCACCGAACAGCATTGATGCCGCGCAGGCCGCAAGCAATGCAATGCTCCAATGCGGCCAGTCGACGTACAGGCAAACCATGGCCACCCCAAGACCGCCCAACATCGCCTGACCTTCGCCACCAATGTTGAACAAGCGGGCGTGGAATGCGACGGCGACCGCAAGGCCGGTAAACATGAAATTTGTCGCGTAATAGAGCGTATAGCCCCAGCCATAGGTTGACCCCAACGCGCCTGTTACCATCAGCTTAACAGCTTCGACGGGGTTTTCTCCGATGGCGAGGATGACCAGCGCAGACAGGAAAGCGGCCAGCAACAGACTGATCAGCGGGATCAGAACGACATCGGCCCATTTAGGCATTTTTTCCATCCTATGCGGCCTCTCCTGCAACACCGGCCATCAGCAGGCCAAGTTCTTTTTCATCTGTTTCGCTGGGCAGGCGTTCGCCCATGATATGCCCGTCGAACATCACTGCGATCCGGTCGGACAGCGAGAAGATCTCTTCCAACTCAACCGAAACCAGCAGGATCGCCTTGCCTTGGTCGCGCAGGGCAACGATCTGCTTGTGAATGAATTCGATCGCACCGATGTCAACGCCGCGCGTCGGCTGGCCGACCAGCAGCAGGTCAGGGTTTCGCTCGATTTCGCGGGCAACGACGATTTTCTGCTGGTTCCCGCCCGAAAAGCTCTTGGCGGCAAGCCAAGGATCCGGTGGCCGAACATCGAATTTCTCGATCTTGGCTTCGGTATCAGCGCGCAGCGCGGAATTGTCCATGAACAGGCCACGCTGATAAGCGGGGTCCCGGTGATAGCCAAAGGCCACGTTCTCCCAGGCGTGGAAATCCATAATCAGGCCTTCGCGCTGACGGTCTTCGGGCACGTGCGCGATGCGCTGTGCACGACGCGCCTGACCGTCTGATCCGGCACCGCTTAGTGCCAGCGGTTCGCCATTCAGCTTGATCGAGCCTTGTCCCGGACGCATCCCGCCCAGAACCTCTAGCAACTCCGACTGTCCATTGCCCGCCACACCGGCAATGCCAACGATCTCACCGGCACGAACGGTCAGGTCGATACCTTTAACCCGTTCAACACCAGCGGAATCAAAAACGCTCAGCTTTTCGATCTCAAGGATGGGTTTGCCCGGCGTCGCAGGCACCTTGTCGACTTGCAGCAAAACCTTACGGCCTACCATCAGTTCGGCCAGTTCTTCAGGGCTGGTGTCTGAAGTTTTCACCGTAGCCGTCATCTGCCCACGGCGCATGACCGAAACGGTATCGGTGTTTTCCATGATTTCGCGCAGCTTGTGGGTGATCACGATGATCGTTTTCCCTTCGGCTCGCAGACGATCCAGGATACGGAACAGCTGGTCAGCCTCTGCCGGGGTCAGAACGCCAGTCGGTTCATCCAGAATCAGAATCTCGGCCTTGCGATACAATGCCTTCAAAATTTCGACACGCTGCTGCATCCCCACACCGATCTCATCAATGCGTTTGTCGGGGTCAACGAACAGTTCGTATTCTTCTTCCAGTTCTTTCAGTTCTTTGCGGGCCTTGGCCAGAGACGGAGCCAGAAGGCCGCCATCTTCGGCACCCAGAACGATGTTTTCCAGAACAGTGAAATTCTCCACCAGCTTGAAGTGCTGAAACACCATCCCGATGCCCGAGGCGATAGCCGCCTGGCTGTCAGGGATTTCGGTCTTTGTCCCGTTGATCCAAATTTCACCTTTGTCGGCTTTGTAAAAGCCGTAGAGGATGCTCATCAGCGTGGATTTGCCCGCACCGTTTTCACCGATGATCCCATGGATCGTACCGGGGGCGACGCTGATTGAGATGTCTTTGTTGGCCTGAACCGGCCCAAAGGATTTGGAGATCCCTTTGAGCTCAATGGCGGGGACGGTCATGTCTTACCCTCAACTGCCGAAAAGCCCATCCGGCAGGTGGCACGGATGGCAGAGTGGATGGCCGGGCGGAAGGGTTCCTTCCGCCCCGCGCGATATCAGAACTGCAGTGCGGGGCAGCTGTCGTTCTCGTAATAGCTGACAACGGTGATATCGCCGTTGATGATGGCTTTGCGGGCTTCTTCCACCGCATCGTTCATTTGGACCGAAACAAGCTCTTTGTTGTTATCGTCCATGGCGACGCCTACACCTTCTTCGGCCAGTCCCATGGTGAACACGCCGGTTTCTACGGCGTCACCTGCTTTCATCGCGTCATACACCGCGACGTCCACACGTTTCAGCATCGACGTCAGGACCTTGCCCGGATGCAGGTGGTTCTGGTTGCTGTCCACGCCGATCGACAGGATGCCTTCGTCGGCTGCCGTTTGCAGAACGCCAACACCTGTACCGCCAGCCGCGGCATAGATCACGTCAGCACCCTGGCTGATCTGTGCTTTTGTAAGTTCCGAACCTTTTACCGGGTCGTTCCATGCCGCAGGGGTGGTGCCGGTCATGTTGGCGACAACATTGATGTCCGGGTTCACGGCTTTGGCGCCTTGTGCGTATCCGCAGCCAAAGTGGCGGATCAGCGGAATGTCCATACCGCCGATAAAGCCAACGGTTCCCGATTTCGACGCCATTGCTGCCATCATGCCAACCAGGTACGACCCTTCATGCTCGGCAAAGCCGATCTGGCGGATGTTGGGGATGTCCAGCCAGTTCACGTCGACAGCCACGAATTTGGTTTCAGGATAATCGCCTGCAACGGCCGACAACGGATCGGCCATACCAAAGCCCATGGTGATGATCGGGTTGGCACCTGATTCTGCGAAACGGCGCAGAGCCTGTTCGCGCTGTGCTTCCGACTGGATCTCGATCTCGCGGTACTCGCCGCCGGTCTCATTGGCCCAACGCTGCGCGCCATTATACGCGGCTTCGTTGAAAGATTTGTCGAACTTGCCGCCCAGGTCAAAGATCAGCGCCGGTTCGGCGAAAGTTGCACCTGCGGTCAGAGCGACAGCAGCGGCAGCACCCATCAAGGATTTCATCAGGGTCATTTAAGTCTCCCATTTTTTTTGTTGGCACGAGGTAAGATTAGCCCCGTTTACCCACTTTTAGCGAGCATAAGTGTTGTGATGGCGGGAATTAAGGACGTTTGCAACCGTCATGGTCAATTGATTTCTGACCAAATGGTCTAAAAAATCTTTGGTTGCCGTTAGGGCAGTCGGCGTTCCATTACGAGAGCATCGATATTTGGGCCTGTTTTTCTGGAATAATAACCCTTGCGCTGACCGCACTGGCGATACCCGCATCGCCAGTACAAAGCGATTGCTGCAACATTGTCGGCAGCGACGTCCAGAAAAGCGCGGTTTGCCTGCAAAGTGACTGCCCGGTCGTGCCAGTCGTGCATCGCCTGTGACCCGAGCCCTTGTTTTTGAAACGCGGGATGAGTCGCAATCGTCAGCAACTCTGCCTCACCCGCGATCACCTGAAACAGGGCAAAGCAACGGGCATCCCCAACGTAATCAGTGAACCGGTTCTCCAAAAGGCTGGCGAACTCATCGGCAGTCCATGGGCGTGACTGGGTGAACGCCGCTGCATGTGTCGCTGCCATCTCGTAAGGCGTCATTGGTCCAGCAACACAGGCGGCACATCTCGGGACGGGGCCGCGTCCGCAGGTCTGACATATAGCGGGGCTGGAGACGCACTGACGCTGTGCCATCGTCTTGCGGCAAGTTTGGCAACGGCTTGTACCTGCAATGCGGGGTCGGGGCAGACATACAAAGGCCCATGCTGTTCGGCCTCGCCCAAAGGCAACAGGCAAGGGCCGGTTCCGGGAAGTTGTACATACACCTGTTCGCGCGGCGCAGGGATGGCTGGAAGTTGGCTCTCTTCTGCCAGTTCAATCAGAGCATCGAATCCAGAAACACCCACCGCGGGGACGCCAAGGCCCAAGGCAAGGCCCCGGGCGGCAGAGACCGAGATGCGTATACCCGTGAAATTGCCGGGCCCAATCCCAACACCGATGGCGTCCAGATCGGCCCATACGCAACCGGCTTCGGTCAGTACTTCTTGCAACAAGGGCATCAACCGTTCGGCCTGGCCGCGTGCCATGTCTTCGACACGGGACATTGCGATCACACCGCCACGCAACAAAGCGGCCGCGCAATGCGCGGCCGATGTATCAAATGCCAGGATCGTCGGGTCAGACGGCAACTGGTCGAACCTCGGTCACTTCAGGGATGTAGTGGCGCAGCAGGTTTTCGATACCCATCTTCAGTGTCAGGGTCGATGACGGGCACCCCGCGCAGGCACCTTGCATGTGCAGATAGACCACGCCGCGATCAAAGCCATGAAAGGTAATGTCGCCACCATCCTGTGCCACGGCCGGGCGCACGCGGCTGTCCAGCAGATCTTTGATCTGATTGACGATTTCCGCATCTTCTCCGGTATGTTCGGCATGACCCGAGGCCGCTGCCGCGTCTGCACCCATGACAGGCTGGCCGGATTGATAATGCTCCATCACTGCGCCAAGAATTGCAGGTTTGATGTGATCCCACTGAACTTCGTCGGATTTGGTCACAGTGACAAAGTCGTTTCCAAAAAACACACCGGTCACACCGTTTACCGCAAAGATTCGTTTGGCCAGTGGGGACTTATCACCAGCCTCGGCTGTCGGGAAATCCGCGGTTCCTGCCTCAAGCACCGTTTGGCCGGGTAGAAATTTCAATGTGGCCGGGTTTGGGGTGGATTCGGTCTGGATGAACATGAGGCAGCTCCGTCTGAGGTGTTTCTGATATGCGCTCAGGGGTCGGAGAAGTCAATATTTGGAACGATTCTAAATCGTGAGCAAGTAACGAATCGCCTCATCCAGCCGGTCATCTCCCCAAAACAGCTCTGCCCCCGCCACAAAACTCGGTGCGCCGAACAGGCCAAGTGCTTTTGCGCGCGCGGATTGCTCGAACAGAGCAGCCTTGATGCTCGCATCTTTTCGGCGATTCATCACTGCCGCAGGCAGATCTGCCATCTTCAGGCAATCCTCAAGCACGTCTTCGTCCGAGATGTCCCGTCCGTCCCCGAATTCAGCGCTGAAGACAGCCTTTGCGAAGGCAGCCCGTTCCTCACCATGCGCAAGGGCCAGAGTCAGGCGCGCTGCGGTGAGGGAGTTTTGCGGGAACGGGTCAGGCCGAACTAATTTCAGCCCGCGTGCGCTGCAAAGACGTTCCATGTCACGCCACATATAGCGCCCTTTGGCCGGATACAGGTTGAACGGCGATGTGCGCCATCCCTGATCCGCGAAAATCGGCCCCAACAGAAAAGGTTGCCAGTCGACCGAGACACCTGTGCCCCGTGCGGCCTGTTCGATTCGCATCGCGCTGAGATAGGAATAGGTCGAGGCGAAGTCGAACCAGAACTGCAACGTCTTCGCCACGTTCGATCCTCAGGTGATTTCTTCCAGCTTTTCCTTGCTCAGATCACCGGGAACAATCGTTATCGGGATCGGCAGGCTGCCAGAGTTCTTTGTGAGCTGGGTCACCAGCGGGCCGGGGCCTTTCTTGTCAGTTCCCGCCCCAAGAACGAGAACGCCGATCTCTGGGTCAGACTGAACATGTTCGATGATCTGCGGCACCGGATCACCTTCGCGAATGGCCAGTTCAGGTTCTACATTCTGTTTGTCGCGCATCCATTTGGCGAAGACTTCGAAATGGGCATGGATACGTTCCCGGGCTTCTTCGCGCATGGTTTCGGCAACACCGATCCAGTGATTGAACTCGTCCGGCGGAATAACCGACAAGATCGTCACGCCGCCACCTGTATGCGCGGCACGCATCGCGGCGAACCGCATTGCGTTCAGGCATTCACGGCTGTCATCCAGAACAACTAAGAACTTACGCATGGGTGTCCTCTTCAATTTTAAGAGATCATGCCCGAGCGTTTGCGTGCTGGCAACTCGGACACGTTCATGTCGATTACTAGCGTTCGCTTGCAGCCCAGTCCCAGTAAAGTGCGCGGGCACGGCGGACAATTGGACCAACCTGAAACTGTGTGTCTTCTAGCGCAGTCACAGGTGTGATCTTGCTCATATTGCCGGACATGAAAACCTCGTCCGCCTGGTGAAAATCCTCGAAACCCAAGACCGTTTCATGAACTGTAACACCATCCTCGCGCAGATTCTTGATATGTCGCGCCCGCGTGATCCCTGCCAAAAATGTGCCGTTGGGGATCGGGGTAAAGACCTCGCCATCCTTGACCATGAAGATGTTGGCTGTTGCCGTTTCGGCCACATTGCCCATCGCGTCAGCGACCAGTGCGTTCGAGAATCCCTTTGAGCGCGCCTCTTGCAACATGCGCGCATTGTTGGGGTAAAGGCACCCGGCCTTGGCGTTGACCACTGCTGATTCCAGTACCGGGCGACGGAACCGCGTGGTCGACAGCGTGGCTGAAGCCGTTTCCGGTGCCATCGGGATTTCTTCCAGACAGATGGCAAACCCTGTGCTGTTTTCCTGCGGAACGATTGCCGTGCTGTCGCCATCAATGCCCCAATACATCGGGCGGATATAAACAGCTGTGTCAGGGCTGTAGGCTTGCAACCCTTCATGCACCAATTCGACCATCTGTTCGGTTGTCATGGTGGGTGACAGCATCAGGGCTTCGGCGGACCGGTTCACCCGGGCGCAATGGGCGTGCAGATCAGGGGCCAACCCGTCGAAATAGCGGGCACCATCGAATACGGATGATCCAAGCCAGGCCCCATGATCCGCTGCGCGCATGATGGGTGTATCCCCGTCATGCCATTGGCCCTGAAAGTAGGTCCGGATGTTTTTGCCGGTTGCCATGACGCCCTCCTCTGGTTCAGGCAGACCCTAGGTGGGCGTCAGGCGAAGGTCCAGTGCATTCAGCGTGATGCCGATCCGACCATACCGACGATTTCATAGGTCTTTTGCAGGATCGGAGCAGCGATCTGGCGGGCGCGTTCGGCCCCGTGAGCCAGAATCCGGTCAATCTCGGCCTGTTCTCCCATAAGGCGCGACATCTCAGTCGAGATTGGGGCCAGCTTGGCGACCGCCAGATCAGCCAGCATCGGTTTGAAATCACCGAACTGCTTGCCGCCAACTTCGGCCAGAACCTGCTCGATGCTTTGTTCGCTGAGTGCTGCGTAGATATTGACCAGATTACGCGCTTCGGGGCGGCCCTCCAGACCTTCAACATCCGACGGCAAAGCGTCAGGGTCGGTCTTGGCCTTGCGGATTTTCTTTGCGATCGCATCGGCATTATCGGTCAGGTTGATCCGGCTCATGTCCGAGGGATCGGAGGACGACATTTTGCGCGAACCGTCCCGCAGGTTCATCACGCGCGGGGCAGGGCCTCCAATCACGGGCTCAGTCACGGGAAAGAAGTCGACGCCGTAGTCATGGTTGAACTTGATCGCGATATCGCGGGTTAATTCCAGGTGTTGCTTCTGGTCTTCGCCCACAGGAACATGTGTCGCGTGGTAGACAAGAATATCGGCTGCCATCAGGGCAGGGTACGCAAACAGGCCAAGCGAGGCATTTTGCGCATTTTTGCCCGCCTTGTCCTTGAACTGCGTCATCCGTTGCATCCAGCCCATTCGGGCGACGCAGTTGAAAATCCAGGCCAGTTGAGTGTGCTCGGGCACCTGGCTTTGGTTGAACAGGATTGATTTTTCTGGATCAAGGCCCGCCGCGATAAAGCCCGCGCAAACCTCGCGTGTTTTTTCGCGTAGGCGATCTGGGTCCTGCCATACGGTGATGGCGTGCAAATCGACCATGCAATAGACGGTTTCGAATTCGGGACCCTGCATATCGACAAAACGCTTGAGTGCACCAAGGTAGTTCCCAAGGTGCAGGTTTCCCGAAGGCTGGATGCCGGAAAACACGCGCGGCGTGAATTGGGACTCAGTCATCAAAGGGAACTCCTGTCTGGAAAAATCAGCCCCCGTCGCTTACCCATGAGGCAAAGGGACGTCAACAGCCGCGAAAGGCCAGCCCAATGAGCAGTGAACATTACACACCGCCTGTGAACCCACTGCCACCTGCTGTGGTGGCGCTGGTTCTGTTCATCATCGGGATAGAAATTGCCTTCACGCTGGGATCACGCGGGCTGGTTGGAGGACCAGCAGCGGTGGGCTGGCGGCTGGATGCGATCCAGCATTATGCGTTCTCGGCGGATATTTTCGACTGGATGGTACTGAACGGGCGCTGGCCATTCGAACATGTCATCCGCTTCGTGACCTACCCCTTTGTGTCCGCAAATTTCACGCAGGCGATTTTCGTCTGTGTTTTCGTGCTGGCGATGGGCAAAATGGTTGGCGAAGTGTTCGGCGGTTTCCCGATGCTGCTGATTTTTATCGTATCAGGCATTGGCGGCGCGCTTGCCTACGCTGTGTTACTGGACCCACGCTATCCGCTGATCGGAGGGTTCCCGCCGGTGTATGGCCTGATCGGCGCATTTACGTGGCTGTTGTGGCGCAAACTGTCACTTGTAGGTGCAAACCAAACACGGGCATTTCAATTGATTGCAGTCCTTATGGGCATACAGTTTCTTTTCGGCCTGATCTTTGGTGGCAACTGGGAATGGGTTGCCGATCTGGGTGGGTTTGCCACCGGTTTTGGCTTGTCTTTTCTTGTTGCACCGGGCGCGTGGTCCCGGATCGTCGGACGCATTCGCCGGGATTGATCAGGACCGGCGCAGAGTGTGTTTGAACTCCGACAGTTTGAAGGCGCCGAAGATATGGCCCAGAAGGAAATATGAGACGGCAGCGACCATGATCAGGATCAGCAGTGCCAGATAACGCCAGCCGGGAACTTCCAACGCCCACCCGAACAGGTAGAGCGCGGCGTATAAGATCGCGCCCATCCCAAGCGAAGCGGCCACAATCCTGCTCGCGCGCTTTTTGAACCGGTCATCGAAGCGTGCCTCTTCACCCATACGTCGTGAGCCCAAGGCCAGTAGCACAACCATCGCCCACCCGGCAGTCGATGCAGCAATTGCCGGTGCGATCCAGCCCACCAGTGGAAACAGACCAAACGCCAGAGCTGCGTTCACGATCATCGCAACAACCGCGTAGTGAAACGGGGAACGTGTATCCTCGCGCGCAAAAAACAGCGGTTGCAGCAATTTTTGCAACATGAAAGCCGGAAGCCCTACCCCGTAGATGGCAACCGCAAGGGCCGTGGCGGCCGTATCCTCGGGGCCGAACTGGCCGCGTTCGAACAGCACGGATACGAGGGGGGTTGGCATAACCACGAGGGCGACAGTCGAAGGCAGCGTCAGCAGCAGTGTGAACTCACCGGCCCGGGAAAAGGCATTGCGTGCGCCCTCTTTGTCATCCGCGCGCAAGCGGCGGGACAGGTCCGGCAACAAGACTATGCCGACAGCAATGCCTACCACACCCAAAGGCAACTGGTAGAGCCTGTCTGCGGCAAACAACCAGCTGACGGCCTTTTCGATTTTCGACGCAACCAATTGCCCGACAACCAGATTGACCTGCGTGACCCCCATCGCCAGCGCGGCCGGGACTGCGATACGTACCATCCGTCGCATTTCGGGCGTCAGACGCGGCATGCTGGGGCGGATGTGGATGCCGGCGCGTTCGGTAGCAACCCAGACCAGCGCCAGTTGCGCGACACCGGCCACCGGAATGACCGGGATCAACCACCGGATCACTTCGCCGCCGGACATGGCACCGGCGATCAGGGCGGTGCAGGCGAAAATGTTCAGCAGAACAGGTGCAGCTGCCGCTGCCGCAAACCGCCCGGTTGCATTCAGAACACCAGAAAACAAGGCAGCCAGAGACATGAACAGGATGTATGGAAACACAACATATCCATAATCCACCGCCAGATCGAACCGTTCATCGCCGTAAAACCCTTCGGCGGTCAGCCACACCAGACCGGGCATGAAAACCATGGCCAGCCCGACCAGCGCCAGAACAGCCACGGCCAGAAGATTGAATGCGTCCTGCGCGAAACCCTGAGGGTCTTCGTCGGCTTCCAGTCGTTTGGAGAACATCGGCACAAAGGCCGCGTTAAATGCCCCCTCGGCGAAAAAGCGGCGGAACATGTTGGGCAGGCGAAAGGCTGCAACAAAGGCATCCATCACAGGGCCTGGTCCAATATAGGCCGTCAACAGTATTTCCCGCAGAAACCCCAGAATTCGGCTGGCGAGCGTCCAGAAGCCGACCGTGAACAGGCCAGAGAACAACCGTATTTGCTTCATGAGGCCGCACGCTCGGCGCCTTCGGTGATTGCCGTGCGCAGCTTCGCCTCAAGTCCGCGCTGCTTGCTTTCCGAGTAATACTTCAAGCCAAACATATCCTTGACGTAGAACGTATCGACCACCTGTTCGCCATAGGTCGCGATCACGGCATTGGCGATATACACGTTCGCCGCGGCCAGGGTCCGGGTCAGATCAAACAGCAGGCCTGGGCGGTCGCGTGTGTCCACCTCGATGATTGTGTAGATTTCAGAGCCCTCATTGTCGAACGTGATATGAGTTGGCACGTTGAAAGCGCGTTCGCGTTTCTTGATCTTGTCACGCGACTTCAGTGCTTCCTTGGCGACGACTTCGCCGCGCAGGGTCTTGTGAATCATCTGCGTCAGGCGTGGAAGGCGCGATGCCTCGAACGGGTGCCCTTCGGCGTCCTGAATCCAGAACGCGTCCGTCACGTAGCCGTCTTTGGTGGTATAGCTGCGTGCATCCACGACATTCGCGCCGACCAGAGCCAGTGCCCCGGCGATGCGGGCAAAAATACCGGGGTGATCTCCCATGGCGAAACAGGCCCGCGTCGCATCACGGTCTTCATCAGGTTGCAGGCGAATTTCCATCGCGCCGGGATCGCCGCTTTGTTCCAGCGCGTACAGCATCTCGGCAAACTCGATATGCGTCGCAAGGTTCAGGCCCTGCCAATACGGGGCGTAGTGGCGCCCGGTCTCGACCTTGAGGTCAGCCTTGGACCAGTTGTCCAAGGCGCGGCGTAGCGCTGTTTTGGCCTCGGCCCCCCGGTTCGCCCGGTTCAGATCTTCCATACCGGTTTCCAGTGCACGCTTTGTTTCAGCATGCAGGGCGCGCAGCAAGGTGGCCTTCCAGTTGTTCCAGGTGGTCGGGCCAACACCGCGAATGTCACAAACCGTCAGAACCGTCAGCAAATCCAGCCGTTTGGTTGTCTGAACGGCTTTGGCAAAATCGCGCACCGTCCGAGGGTCGGAGATATCGCGTTTTTGCGCCATGTCGGACATCAGCAAGTGATAACGCACCAGCCATTCAACGGTTTCGGAATCCGATTTGTTCAGGCCGAGCCGAGGCGCCACCTTGCGCGCGATCTGTGCCCCAAGGATCGAGTGATCTTCGGGGCGACCTTTCGCAATGTCATGCAGAAGAAGCGCGACGTACAGCACCTTTCGGTTCACCCCGCCTTTCAGAATCGATGACGCCAGAGGCAGGGATTCGACCAGTTCTCCGCGTTCGATCTGGGCAAGATTGACGATGCATTGGATCGTATGCTCGTCCACCGTATAGCTGTGATACATATTGAACTGCATCATCGCCACGATGTGCTCGAACTCGGGTAGGAAAGCGGACAGCACGCCCAGTTCGTTCATACGTCGCAATGCACGTTCCGGGTTGCCGTGTTTCAACATCAGATCCAGGAAAATGCGCTGGGCTTCCTTGTCGCCGCGCATCTCGTCATCGATCAGATGCAGGTTCGCGCTCACCAGCCGCATGGCATCGGGATGGATCAGCATACCTGTCCGCAAACCTTCTTCGAACAGGCGCAGCAGGTTCACTTTGTCGGATAGAAATTTTTCAGGTTCCACCAGATCCAGACGGCCGTGAACCACCTTGTATCCCGCCTTGACCCGTCGACGCCTGCGGAAAATGCGTTCCAGCAACGGCGCACCTTTCATGTGCAGCGATTCGAGTTTGGTCAGGAAGATGCGCGTCAACTCACCCACGCGGGTGGCTTCGCGGAAATACCGCTGCATAAACACTTCGACTGCGCGACGCCCGGCGCGGTCCTCGTACCCCATGCGCGCGGCAACCTCGACCTGCATGTCAAAGGTAAGCTGCTCGGTCGCACGACCGGTGACAAGATGCAGGTGCGAACGCACAGCCCAAAGGAATTCTTCGGCCTGAACGAAGGTCTTGAACTCTTCGGGTGTGAACAAGCCCAAAGGCACCAGTTCGGCCACGTCCTGAACGCCATAGACATATTTCGCGATCCAGTAGAGGGATTGCAAATCGCGTAGGCCGCCTTTGCCTTCCTTCACGTTGGGTTCGACCATGTAACGCTCGCCTTGTTTGTGGTGGCGTTCATCACGTTCGTGCAACTTTGCTTCGATGAATTCGCGTTCGGTTCCCTTGAACAGTTCGTCTTTCAGCCTTCGGTCCAACCCGTCCGCCAGCGCCTTGTCACCGGCCAGATAGCGTTGCTCCAACATCGCTGTGCGGATCGTGAAATCCTCGGCACCCAGCCGCAGACAATCTTTGATCGTGCGTGAGGAATGCCCGACCTTCAGCCGCAAATCCCACAGGATATAAAGCATCGACTCGATAACGCTCTCGGCCCATGCGGTGATCTTGTAGGGGGTGAGAAACAGCAGATCGACGTCGGAAAACGGCGCCATTTCCCCGCGCCCATAACCGCCAACAGCCAGAACGGCGATCTTTTCACCTTGGGTGGGCGTTGCAAGCGGATGCAGGCGTGTGCTTGAGACCAGCATCGCCGTCCCAACCAGTTGATCCGTCAGGTAAGTGTATGAGCGCGTGAGTGCCCGCGCGTCGAAAGGACGTTCGCCAAATGCCTCTGCAATGACCGCGCGGCCAGACTTTTGAGCCTCGCGCAGAATGCGCACCGTCTCGGACCGCATTTTGGTGTTGTCCGGGCAGGCCTCAAAGGCCTGAGCCAGTGCATCATTGACGGCAGTGCTGTCGAAGATGTCCCCGGCGGGGCAGATCAACGCGCTTTCGGGCACGTTGATCGCGCCAGTCAGATCAGAAACCGGCGCCAGAGAAGCTTTGTGGGGCAGGGTCAATCACAACCACCTGTTTGTTCTGGATCGTGGCAACCGCCAGACCGCGTTCGTTGGTGCCGTCCGGGCGCAGGCGGAAGATGCCGCCAACGCCCTGGAAACCGGCGTTCTGTGTCAGGGCCGAAGCGGTCAGGGCATCTGATTTGCCCTGGCTGACCAAGGCCCCAATTGCGGCGATACCGTCATAGGCTAAACCGCTGATTGGGTGCGGTGCTTCGCCGTAGGTTGCGTTGTAACGCTGACGGTAGGCTTGTGCCTTGGACGGGTCAGGCAATGCAAACCATCCCCCCTGAACCCCTGGAAGTTCCAGAGTTTGCGGAGGGATATCCCAACGTGTCAGGCCAATGTATTGCGTGGTTGCTGGAGAAACACCGGCCTCTGGCAGCAATTGCGAGAACAGCGGCAATGCCCCCGCCGTGGTCGCCGTCAGGAAGATCGAATCCGCGCCCGTCGAATCAACAGTGGCCTTGATCGTGGGAACCGCATTGATGACGCCCTGTTGCGACCGGTCGTATGCGACGGTCCCTGCATTGTTGACCCGGCTGTTCGCTATGGCATTGGCGATAGCGGACTGGCCCAGTTGTCCTGCGGCGTCGTTGCTGTGCACGACCACCGTGTTAACCTTGCCCTGACTGCCCGCATAATTCACCAGCCGGTTGGCCGTGTTGTCAAAGGTCGGGCCCAATACAAAGACGTTGCCGCCTGCAATGCTGGCGTTGTTTGAAAACGAAAGAACGTTGACGTTCTTGCTCAGCACCGCCAATCCGGCAGCATTTGCTGCCTGGGCATATACCGGACCAATGATGATTTTTGCCCCGTCCGCGACAGCCTGCTGTGCAACGGCTGTCGCCGTGTTCGGGTTTCCGGCCGTGTCATAAACGCGTAAGTCGATCTGGACATTCGGCAAATCCGACATCGCAAGCCGCGCGGCATTCTCAAGGCTTTGCGCCAGCGCTGCATCACCAGATTGCGCAGATCCTCTGGGAACCAGCAAGGCGACAGGAACCGGCTTTGAGGTATTGATCGAGGGGCCTCCGCCAAGACCACCCGGTTCACAGGCAGCAAGAAACGCTGCGGTCGTCAGGGCAGCGGCGACTTTCGCCAGCTTGCTTACGGGCTTGCAAACGGTAAACATCTAAATGAAAACTCCCTGATCCGACGGCTGCGAATGCTTCTGTTCTGTTGAGCCGCGATAATAAACGTCACGCTGTGAGGGTCCAGCTTTGAATTTCCAAAAGATCAAGTTGGCTGCGGGCCTGTATTTTGTTGCCACTCCGATTGGAACAGCACGCGACATTACGCTCAGAGCCTTGGATGTTTTGGCCTCAGCCGATGTAATTGCGGCAGAAGACACCCGCAGTTTACGTCGCTTGATGGAAATACATGGCATCCCGCTGGAAGGCCGGCGTATCCAGGCCTATCACGACCACAGCGGCGCAGGCGCACGCGGCAAGATTATGGAGGCGCTGGCGCAAGGGCAATCGGTGGCCTACGCGTCCGAAGCGGGAATGCCGCTGATTGCCGATCCGGGCTATGATCTGGGCAAGCAGGCCGCAGAAGCCGGGTATACCGTTACCTGTGCCCCCGGCGCGTCTGCTGTTGTAACGGCCCTGACGTTGGCGGGGCTTCCCACTGACGCCTTCTTTTTTGCAGGCTTCCTTCCTAACGCAACCAAAGCGCGCCGCACCCGCATCGAGGCGTTGAAGGACATCCCCGGCACATTGGTGTTCTACGAATCTCCGAAACGCGTTGCCGCCTGTCTGTCGGACCTGGCTGAATGCCTGGGACCTGAACGGCAGGCTGCGCTTTGTCGAGAGCTAACGAAA
Source organism: Ruegeria sp. AF3 (assembly GCF_056536285.1). Classification (NCBI taxonomy): domain Bacteria; kingdom Pseudomonadati; phylum Pseudomonadota; class Alphaproteobacteria; order Rhodobacterales; family Roseobacteraceae; genus Ruegeria; species Ruegeria sp. AF3. The sequence goes on from NZ_JBQFJM010000001.1 coordinate 2,400,021, forward strand.
AAGTTTGAAGAGGTCCGCCGCGGCAGCCTGTCCGAACTGGCAGCGGAGTATCGGGACAAGACCGTCAAAGGCGAAATCGTCCTGTTGGTGGACCGCAGTCATTCGCAAAGTGTTAACGAATCCGACCTAGAAGAAGCTTTGAAACGAGCTTTGGAAAATCACTCGGTTCGGGATGCAGCGGATCTTATATCGGAAATGTACGACCTGCCGCGCCGACCGATTTACCAGAAAGCTCTGAAATTGGGCAAGGGATGACATGGGGCGGAGTGAACGACAGGGTTCGATCTCATACCACGCTGGACAGGCCGCAGAGTCACAGGTCGCCGCAGATTACGAACGTCGGGGTTTTGCCATAGCGCATCGCCGCTGGCGGGGCGCTGGCGGAGAGATCGACCTGATTGCGCGCGACGGCGACGGGCTTGTGTTCATCGAAGTTAAGAAAAGCACCAGCTTTGAAAAGGCCGCTGCCCGGATCAGCCGCAGGCAGATCGAACGAATCTATGCCTCTGCCGCGCAGTTCTTGGAAAACGAGCCGACCGGGCAACTGACAAACGTGCGCTTTGACGCGGCACTTGTAGATGGCTCTGGCGCGGTTCACATCATCGAAAACGCCTTTGGTTTTGGCTAAGCCCCATTGAACCCACAGGCGTGCTGGTCCATGTATCTGGCGGGAAACTGAGGGACATGCCATGAAGATCGCCTTTCAAATGGACCCGATCGGGGCCGTGGATATCAACGCCGACAGTTCGTTCCGTCTGGCGGAAGAGGCGCAGGCGCGCGGGCATTCATTGTTTTTCTACGGTCCGGATCACTTGGCCTATCAGCAAGGTCGTATCACCGCGCGAGGTCACGACATGACCGTGCAAAGGGTTGCCGGAGATCCTGCGGTTCTGGGCCCCGAACGTGAGGTGGATCTGGCCGATTTCGATGTCGTCTGGCTGCGTCAGGACCCGCCTTTTGACATGCATTACATCACGTCCACGCATTTGCTGGATCGTCTCAAGGGGCAGACGCTTGTCGTCAACGATCCGTTCTGGGTGCGCAATTACCCGGAAAAGCTGCTGGTGCTGGATTTCCCCGAACTGACCCCGCCAACAACGATTGCGCGCGACTTGCAGACGATCAAGGCGTTCAAGGAACAGCACGGCGATATCATCCTCAAACCGCTTTACGGGAACGGCGGCGCGGGTGTGTTCCGGCTTGATGCCAATGACCGCAACTTGACTTCCTTGCATGAGCTGTTCACCGGATTCTCGCGCGAACCTTTGATCGTGCAGAAATTCCTGCCGGATGTCAGCAATGGCGACAAACGGGTGATCCTGGTGGATGGCGAAGCGGTCGGCGCGATTAACCGTGTACCAGCCGAAGGCGAAACGCGGTCGAACATGCATGTTGGCGGACGTCCGGAAAAGATCGGCTTGTCCGAACGCGATCTTGAGATCTGCGCGGCGATTGGACCTTTGCTGAAGGAAAAGGGTCAGGTCTTTGTCGGAATTGACGTTATTGGCGACTATTTGACCGAGATTAACGTGACTTCACCGACTGGCATTCAAGAGCTGGAACGGTTTGATGGCGTAAATATTGCGGAAAAGATCTGGCAGGCCATCGAGGCCAGGCTTTAGGCCATAACCCGGGCAGAGATGCGAAAACTCAGTGCCTCGGCCACGTGTGGGCGGCGGATATCGGTCGCGCCGTCCAGATCGGCGATGGTGCGCGCCACCCTCAGGATTCTATGGAAGGCCCGAGCTGACAGGCCGAACCGATCCGCAGCTTTCAACAGCAGTTCTTTTCCTTCGGCATCGGGCGTGGCGATCTCTTCCAGTATTTTGCCTTCTGCGTCAGCGTTTTGTCGTAACTCCGGCGTGTCACGGAACCGGTCTGCCTGTATGGCACGCGCCCTTTCGACACGTGCTGCAACCGTCGACGAACTGTCGCCCGAAGGGGGCAGATCAAGGTCAATAAAGCCCACGGGCGGAACTTCGATCCGCAGATCGAACCTGTCCATCAAAGGGCCCGAGATTCGGTTCAGGTAATCTTCGCCACATCCCGGTGCCCGCGAACAGGCACGGGACGGGTCGGTCAGATAGCCGCATTTGCAAGGGTTGGCGGCGGCCACCAGCATGAAACGACAAGGGTACTTCACATGGGCGTTCGCGCGCGCCACTATGACTTCGCCGGTTTCAATGGGTTGGCGCAGGGTTTCCAGAACCGGCCGTGGAAACTCAGGGAATTCATCCATGAACAACACACCATTGTGGGCCAATGAGATTTCGCCCGGTTTGGCCCCTTTCCCACCACCTACTATGGCCGCCATCGAGGCCGTGTGGTGCGGTTCGCGGAACGGGCGTGTGCGGTTTATTCCGCCTTCATCCAGCAACCCGCATAGCGATTGGATCATCGACGTTTCCAGGGCTTCCACGGCTGTAAGCGGCGGTAGAATTCCGGGAAGCCGCGCCGCCAGCATGGATTTGCCCGATCCCGGCGTGCCGATCATGATCAGATGGTGACGTCCGGCGGCGGCGATTTCCAGGGCGCGTTTGGCGCGCTCCTGCCCTTTCACATCGCGCAGGTCGCGGTTGGACGGTGTCAGGTTCACTTCGCCGGGTTGTGCCGCTGGCAAAGGGGATTGGCCTGAGAAATGGCGCACGACCTCTCCAAGCGATCCGGCACCGATCACCTGAGTGGCATCGACCCAGGCCGCCTCGGCGCTGGAGGCGCGCGGACAAAGCAATGTGCGGTCTTCTGACGCGGCCGTCATCGCGGCGGGCAAAGCACCAACAACGGGCACCAGAGAACCGTCGAGTGACAACTCCCCCAATGCAACGGTGCTTTCCGCGGCATCGGCAGGGATGATGTCGAGCGCGGACAAAAGCGCGACCGCGATGGGCAGGTCGAAATGGCTGCCTTCTTTAGGAAGGTCGGCGGGGGACAGGTTGATGGTGATCCGCTTGGACGGCAGCGCAATGGCCATCGCGTTCAGCGCGCTGCGGACGCGGTCACGCGCCTCGGACACGGCTTTGTCGGGCAGGCCCACGATGGAAAAGGCTGGCAGTCCGGGTGAGACTGCGCATTGCACCTCGACCGGGCGGGCATCAACGCCTTGAAAAGCAACGGTGTGGGCGCGGGCGACCATGGCAGTCCTGTTTTGGTTAACAGGACGTTGCTGCCACGGTTCTGGTTTAAGAGTCGTTAACGGCTGCGCGCATGGCCGCGAATTTGGGCCATGCTTCGGGATCGGCCACGGTTTTGTTCCGGCAGAATGGGTTGCAGAACCCCCAACATTGTCCGTCTAGCTCCAGGAAATCGGTGACAGGCTTGCCGGAATACGGGCAGGCGGCGTTGATTGACGGACCACCTGAAACCGGCTTCGCAGCAGATACACCCCCGACCGGCCAGGGGCTGGACGGTAAATCCTGCGCGTATGGGAAGGTGTCGTACACAACGGTCAATCCCATGGCGCGCCACTGTCTGACTATGGGATCAGAGAGCAATTCCATGCAATAAGCCCGGTTCGCCTCTGACACCGGCAGCCCATATCCTATTATCCGCGCAGCAACGGGTGTGTAGAAGACGTCTGCCAGTGAATAGGCACCAAATAACGGGCCTTGGTCTACCCCTGACATGCTCCGCGCATGTGCCCAGAGTGTTTCAATCCTCTCCAGGTCTGACAAAGTCGCCTCAGACGGCGTAAAGCCTTGCCACACGTTGCGCAGCTGCATGGCGCATTCTCCACGCAGGGCGCTGAAACCGGCTACCATTTCGGCGCATAGCCAGCGGGCTGTTGCCCGGGCTGCGGCATCCGAAGGCCACAACCCGGCATCGGGGTGGCGTTCGGCCAGGGTTTCGGCCATCGCCAGGCTTTCCCCCACAACCGTTCCATCCGGCATGCGCAGGGCAGGGACAAGGCGGGCAGGGGCCAGCGGTTCCATGTCTTGCGCCATGGTGCCGGAATAGAGGCCGATCATGTGGCTGCGATAGGGCAGGTTGAATTTCTCAAGCATCAACCAGCCGCGCATTGACCAGCTGGAGAAGAGGCGATCGCCGATATAAAGGTCATAAGTCATGCGCGGACGATGCCTCAGTTTTGCGGACCGGTAAATCAGTGATTTGTGTTGGACCTGTTCACGGAAGGTGATTGATCGATCCGACAGTCCACACCCCGCCGTTGACAGCAATATCCGTAACGGAAAGGTTGTCGATCCGATGCGCAAAGGTCCGCTGCCCGTCCAGACCAAGGGCGCGTTGTACTTGCGTTAGGATTACGCCGAAATGCGCGACGATCACCAGATCGCGGCCCGTATGCGCGGACATAAGCGCGTCGATCGCGGAATCGACCCGGTCGCGGACCTCATTCCAGCTTTCACCTTGCGGTGGGCGGACATCACCGGGGTTGTCCCAATAGGCAAAAGCCAGCTCGGGGTCTTCGGCTTCAATGTCGGCAAACCCGCGAAGCTCCCACTGACCGAAATGGATTTCCCGCAGGTTCGGGTGATGTGGCAGACGGTGACGCTGGCCCTGAATGGCCGAAGCAGTGTCAATTGCACGCGACAGGTCGGACGAAATCACAAATGCATCGGGTGGCAAATGATCGTGCAGGCGCTTCAGCGCTGCTGTATCGCTTAGATCAGCAGGCAGATCGGACCAGCCAACCATCGTCTTTGCATGCGTAGGCCCATGGCGAACAAGATGCAGTCGCGTCACGGCAGCTGCCCTTTCAGGACCAACGGCAACCCGGCGGTCACTTGCACCACCAGATCAGCCTGTGCCGCAAGTGCGATGTTCAGCCGACCCTGCGCTTCGCGAAAGCGACGGGCAAGCGGGTTATCGGGAACAATACCGTGCCCGACCTCGTTCGACACGATCACTACCTGCGCTGTGCATGCGCGCAGGGCCTTTAGCAGGTCAGTTTGGACTGCCCCCAGATCGGTTTCGGCCAGCAAATGATTGCTGACCCATAAAGTGGCGCAATCTACCAGACACACCTGATCCGAGGATAGGCTGGACAGCACCGGTCCCAGGTCAAGAGGCTCTTCAATCGTGGTCCAACCGCCGCCCCGCTGTACCAGATGGCGATCAACCTTCTGCCGCATCTCGTCATCAAACACTTGTGATGTCGCTAGGTAAACTCGATTTTTCCCAGTGGAAACAACGAGGTTCTCGGCAAATGCCGACTTGCCCGAAGCAGCTCCACCCAGAATTAAGGTTAAATCTGACGTCACAGTACTTACCTAAAGATGATCCAATTGGTGCTGTTTTGCGTATCGGTCATAGGTCGGCATGGCAAGCCCGGCCAACGCCTGCAAAACAGGGGAGAGGTTTATGGCTCTGGACAACGCGACAGATTTTTCGATGTCCCGGCAAGCGATGAAGGCCGAGTTGCTGGATGCGGAAACGGAACTGAAGCTGGCTTATGCCTGGCGTGACCAGCGTGACGAACAGGCACTGCACCGCCTGATCACAGCGTATATGCGGCTGGCAATTTCGATGGCAGCCAAGTTCAAACGCTATGGCGCGCCGATGAATGACCTTATCCAAGAGGCCGGTCTGGGATTGATGAAGGCCGCAGACAAGTTCGACCCTGATCGCGGCGTGCGGTTTTCGACTTATGCGGTGTGGTGGATCAAGGCGAGCATTCAGGACTATGTGATGCGGAACTGGTCCATGGTGCGAACGGGGTCCACCTCGGCGCAGAAATCGCTGTTTTTCAACATGCGTCGGGTTCAGGCCCGCCTTGAACGCGAGGCCGCGACCGAAGGTCTTGAACTGGATCGCCACCAGTTGCATCAGATGATCGCCACGGAAATCGGGGTTCCTCTGCGCGACGTGGAACTGATGGAAGGTCGGCTGTCAGGGTCGGATTTTTCCCTGAACGCGGTGCAATCCGCCGACGAAGACGGGCGTGAATGGATCGATGCGCTGGAAGATGAACGTGAACAGGCCGCCGAAGCAGTTGAACACACCCACGATACCAAACAATTGCGCCAATGGTTGCTGATCGCGATGAACGCACTGAATGACCGCGAGCGGTTCATTGTGCGCGAACGCAAACTGCGCGAGCCTGCGCGGACACTGGAAAGTCTCGGCGTCGAGTTGGGTCTGTCCAAGGAACGCGTGCGACAGCTTGAGGCTGCGGCGTTCGCAAAAATGCGCAAGAACCTTGAAGCCCAGTCGAGCGAGGTGCAACACTTCATCGCATGAAACAGCTTGCGATTCTTGCCTGTGTTCTGGGCCTTACGGTTACAGCAGCGCGACCCGGACTGGCGGAAAATCTTATTTCTGATGATGTGGCTCTCGCGATGCGGGATGCGGATGTGGTCATTCTGGGAGAGGTTCACGACAATCCCCGCCACCACCTTATTCAAGCTGAAGCGATTATGAAAATCTCACCCTCGGCTGTTGTCTGGGAGATGGTTACCGAAGAAGGCGCGCAACGGCTGGCGCAAAAAGCGGTGTCCAACCCTGAAGAGTTGAGCCGCATTCTGCAATGGGCAGAAAGCGGTTGGCCACCTCTTAGGCTGTATTATCCGGTGTTCAAGGCCTCAGGCGCGCCGGTTTACGGGGCCATGGTGCCGCGTGCTGCCGCGCGGGCCGCGATGGAACGCGGAGCAGCCACCGCGTTGGGTGCAGATGCGGCGCGCTATGGTTTGACTGTACCGCTGACGCCTGAGGAGCAGGAGGCGCGCGAGGCGGATCAACTGGCCGCGCATTGCGATGCTCTCCCGCCCGAGATGTTACCCCAGATGGTTGCGATCCAGCGACTGCGCGATGCTGTGCTGGCTCGCGCCGTGATGCGCGCGATGGAAGAAACGGGTGGCCCGGTTGCCGTGATCACTGGGAACGGACATGCGCGCAAAGACCGAGGTATCCCGACATATCTTGAACGGCTTCAACCCGGATGGAAGGTGGTCTCGGTCGGACAGTCTGAGGACGATATTATCGATGGCGACTTTGATCTCGTAATCGATAGCCCCACAGTAGAGCGTGAAGACCCCTGTGCGGCGTTTCAGGTTCAGAATTAATCGCTGGAACAACCTGCTGGCCTTGCCTAATGTCGGGGCCGACCGGGACAGGAAGGGCTGAACATGCTGTCATCCAAACGCATTCTGCTGATCATTGGCGGCGGAATAGCGGCCTACAAATCGCTGGATCTGATCCGCAGGCTGCGTGAGCGTGGCGCAGCTGTGACGCCTGTACTGACGCGTGCGGCAGAGGAATTTGTAACACCTCTGTCCGTGTCTGCTCTTGCCTCAGAAAAGGTCTATGGCGATCTGTTCGATCTGACCGCCGAGGCCGAGATGGGTCATATCCAACTGTCACGCTCTGCCGATCTGATTGTTGTGGCCCCCGCAACCGCGGACCTGATGGGCAAGATGGCCGGGGGGTTGGCAAATGATCTGGCATCGACCCTTCTGATGGCGACGGACACGCCTGTTCTATGTGCGCCCGCGATGAATGTGCGCATGTGGGAACACCCGGCGACGCGACGCAACCTGAAGCAGCTTCAAGCGGATGGCGTGGGCTTTGTTGGCCCAAATGAAGGTGATATGGCCTGCGGTGAATATGGCCCCGGACGCATGTCGGAACCGCTGGAAATCGTCGCGGCGGTTGAGGCGCAGCTTGCGGCAGGACCCTTGGTGGGAAAGCGCGTGCTGGTGACGTCGGGCCCGACGCATGAGCCGATTGATCCGGTTCGGTATATCGCGAACCGCTCTTCCGGGGCGCAGGGCTCGGCCGTGGCACAGGCGCTTGCGGATTTGGGGGCCGAGGTGATCTTTGTCACGGGCCCTGCTGACGTACCGCCACCGGCGGGTGTGCAGGTCGTGCCGGTCGAGACCGCGCAACAGATGTCGGACGCGGTTGATGCGGCGCTGCCCGTCGACGCGGGCGTGTTTGCGGCGGCTGTGGCAGATTGGCGCGTGGCCAGTGCGTCGGACAAGAAACTGAAGAAAAGCCGCGACGGTCTGCCGGTTCTGGAATTTGCCGAGAACCCCGACATTCTCAGACGCGTCTCGCGGATGGAAAATGGGCGCCCACCTTTGGTTGTCGGCTTTGCAGCCGAGACCGATGACGTGATCGAACATGCCACCGCCAAGCGACTGCGCAAAGGCTGTGACTGGATTGTTGCCAACGATGTCAGCCCTGCCACCGGGATCATGGGCGGGTCCGAGAATGCAGTTATCCTGATCTCGGACAGCGGAGCCGAAGAATGGCCGCGTATGGGCAAGGCCGAGGTTGCGCGGCGGTTGGCAAGCAGGATCGCAGACGCGTTGGCGGGCTGAAGGAAAGGCAAAACCATGGTTGCAATTCGAGTGATCCGCGAAGACGGGGCAGACCCCGCCGTGGCGCTTCCGTCCTACGAAACTGCGGGTGCTGCTGGCGCGGACGTGCGTGCCAATTTGCCCGAGGGGGCTTCGATTATGCTGGAGCCCGGACAGCGGGCGCTAGTGCCGACCGGTCTGCGCATTGAAATCCCGCAGGGATACGAGGTTCAGGTCCGTCCCCGCTCGGGCCTTGCACTGAAACACGGGATCACGCTGCTCAATACGCCGGGCACTATCGACAGTGACTATCGCGGACCTCTGGGGGTGATCGTGATGAATGCCGGTCAGGAACGGTTCGAGATTGCCCATGGCGATCGTATCGCGCAGCTGGTAGTTGCCCCTGTTGTGCAGGCGGCATTCGAACTGGCTGAGGCATTGGGTGAAACAGATCGCGGGGCTGGTGGTTTCGGCTCGACCGGGCGCGGCTGATGCTGCTGGTTCTTGTTCTGGCAGCGGGGCTATGGGGCGTCGGCTATATCGCTGGCACGTCAAAAACCGCGCGCGTGGTGTTGGTGAGTGTGTTGTTGGTCGGGGTGATCCTGTCTCATCTGATCTTGCCGAATGGGCATCCCCTGCGCGAAGCAACCGGTGGGTCTGCGGCGCTGTGGCTGATCCTTGCGGGATTCGCTGCCATCGTTTTGCTATATGGCCGTGTGCTGAAGGCCCTGCGCAACCGCGCAGTACAAGCCTCCAAGCCGGAATCTACCATGCCCTCTGACCGTTTCACTGAAACCGAGCTGAACCGGTATGCCCGCCACATCGTGCTGCGCGAATTGGGCGGGCCGGGTCAGAAAAAGTTGAAACAAGCCCGTGTTCTGGTGATCGGTGCGGGAGGTTTGGGCGCCCCGGCGCTGCAATACTTGGCGGCCGCAGGTGTGGGTACAATCGGGGTCATTGACGACGACATAGTCGAGAATGCGAACCTTCAGCGGCAGGTGATCCACCGCGATGCAGATATCGATATGCCCAAGGTCTTTTCCGCCCAGCAAGCGATGGAGGCGCAGAACCCGAATGTGGTGGTTCTGCCCTTTCATCGCAGATTGAGCGATGAAATCGCGGCAGATCTTTTTGCCGACTTCGATCTGATCCTTGACGGTACGGATAATTTTGAGACCCGATATCTGGCCAACCGGACTGCCGCCGCGCTGGGCAAGCCTCTGATTTCGGGGGCCTTGTCGCAGTGGGAAGGGCAGCTCAGCGTGTTTGACCCAGCCAATGGCAGCCCGTGCTATCAGTGTATCTTTCCCGAAGCCCCGGCACCGGGTCTGGCCCCGTCCTGTTCCGAGGCCGGTGTGATTGGCCCGTTGCCGGGCGTCGTCGGATCGATGATGGCGGTTGAGGCGATAAAGGTGATCACGGGCGCTGGCATGGCGCTGCGGGGTGAGATGCTGATCTACGACGCCCTATACGGCGAAAGCCGCAGGATCACTCTGACCCGCCGTGCCGATTGCCTCATCTGCGGTACCGCAAGCAATTAACCTTTCTTAACGTGGGCTGGGGGTTCTGGAACACCCGGCCATGGCGAACTAGCTATAGGGTCAAAGGAGATCCGCATGACCAACCCGATCCTGTCCAACTGGACCACCCCATTCGAAATAGCCCCTTTCGCCGATATTTCGGATGATGATTTTGCCCCGGCTCTGGATCAGGCGATGACCGCGCATAACGCCCAGATTGATGCGATTGCAGCAAATGCAGAGGCCCCTACTTTCGCCAACACAGTCGAAGCCCTCGAGGCTGCGGGCGAGCAGCTGGACAAGGTTCTGTCGGTCTTCTTCACCGTTGCAGGCGCAGACAGCAACCCAAAGCGGGAAGAGTTGCAGCGCGCGTTTTCACCCAAGCTTTCGGCGCACTTCTCGGGAATTTCCTCGAACAAGGCGCTGTTTGAACGCGTTGCCGACCTTTGGGCACGGCGCGATGACCTGAACCTGACTGAGGAACAGGCACGCGTTCTGATGCTGACCCATCGAGGATTTGTTCGTGCAGGCGCGGCGTTGGACGGGGAGGAAGACGCTCGTATGCAAGAAATCAAGTCGCGCCTCGCCTCGTTGGGGACATCCTTTACCCAGAACCTGCTGGCGGATGAGCGGGATTGGTTCATGGACCTGACCGAACAAGATCTGCAGGGCCTGCCGGATTTTGTTGTGAATGCGGCGCGCGCTGCTGGTGCGGAAAAGGGCGCGGGGGGGCCGGTTGTTACCCTGTCCCGGTCGCTGATCGTGCCGTTTCTTCAGTTTTCACCTCGTCGGGACCTGCGCGAAAAAGCATATCGCGCCTGGGCTGCCCGCGGGGCGAATGGCGGCGAGACCGACAATCGCGAGATCGCGGCTGAGATTCTGGGCTTGCGTGAAGAACGTGCCAAGCTGTTAGGCTATGACAGTTTTGCCGATTACAAGCTGGAAACCGAGATGGCGCGCACGCCGGACCGGGTGCGTGAGCTGTTGATGCAGGTGTGGGAACCTGCCAGGGCCCGCGCCGATGCGGACGCAGAAATCCTGACCCGGATGATGCAGGACGACGGCGTCAACGGCCCGCTGGAAGCATGGGACTGGCGCTATTATTCTGAAAAGCGGCGCAAGGCGGAACATGATCTAGATGAGGCGGAACTGAAACCCTACCTACAGCTTGACCGAATGATCGAGGCATCGTTTGCTTGCGCAAATCGCCTGTTCGGGCTGGAATTCAAGCCTTTGAACGTGCCGCTTTATCACCCTGATTGCCGCGCGTGGGAGGTTACACGCAACGGTCGGCACGTCGCCGTGTTCATCGGTGACTACTTTGCACGGGGGTCAAAGCGATCAGGTGCCTGGTGCAGCGCGATGCGGGCACAGGCCAGATTCCCGAATGAACAGGCACCGATTGTCGTCAATGTCTGCAACTTCGCCAAGGGTGATCCGGCACTGCTGTCTTATGACGATGCACGCACCCTGTTCCACGAGTTTGGCCACGCCTTGCACCAGATGCTGTCCAACGTCACCTATGAAAGCATCTCGGGTACCTCGGTTGCGCGCGATTTTGTCGAACTGCCCAGCCAGCTTTATGAACACTGGCTGGAAGTGCCCGAAGTTCTGACCGAGTTTGCCACCCATGCGGAAACGGGCGAGCCGATGCCGCAAGAGATGCTTGAAAAAGTGCTGAATGCCGCCAATTTCGACCAGGGGTTCCAGACGGTGGAATATGTCTCCTCGGCCCTTGTTGATCTGGCCTTCCACGATGGCGACGCCCCAGCAGACCCGATGGCAAAACAGGCCGAGGTTCTAGCCGGGTTGGGGATGCCGCAAGCCATTGGAATGCGCCATGCCACGCCCCACTTTGCGCATGTATTCGCAGGCGATGGCTATAGCTCGGGCTATTACAGCTATATGTGGTCCGAGGTGATGGATGCTGACGCCTTTGCCGCCTTCGAAGAAGCAGGTGGCGCCTTCGATCCCGAAAGGGCCAAAGCGCTGGAAGATAATATCTTGTCCACCGGCGGTTCGCGCGAGGCGGAGGACCTGTATCTTGCGTTCCGGGGGCGATTGCCGGGCGTGGATGCCCTGTTAAAAGGCCGCGGTTTGATTGCGGCGTGACGTCAGTAGCCCAGCGTGCGGTCGACCAGGTGCACAAAGGGCTCACCGGCTTCGCCACGCCGGATGTTTTCGCAAATGACCTGTGCGGCAGTGACAGGGCGTGTCTCGGACGCTATGTGAGGGGTCACGGTGACATTCGGATGCGCCCAATAGGGGTGGTCGGCGGGCAAGGGCTCGACACGAAACACATCCAGCGTTGCGTGGCCCACCTGACCCGAGTTCAGGGCATTCAACAGCGCATCATCATCAATCAGCGGCCCCCGTCCCGGGTTGATGATCCGCGCACCTTTGGGCAGCAGGGCCAGCGTTTCCGCATTCAGCGCATTTTCAGTGGCAGTAGTATCGGGCAGCAACAGTACTACAATTTCTGCGTGAGAAAGCGCCTGGCGCAACCCTTCGGCACCATGCAGGCATGTTACACCGGGAATGTCCCTGGCTGTACGGCTCCAGCCTGAGACCCGAAACTCAAGCGCTGTCAGCGCGCGGGCCACGGCTTCACCCAATGCTCCAATCCCCAGAATACAAACGTTGCGCTCTTGCGCCAGCGGTGGGACGTCTGGGGTCCAGACACCGTCCTGTACCATGATGTGCCGGTCCATCCCCAGATGGTAGCGCAGCACGTGGCCAACCACCCACTCGATCATACCCTGCGTCAGACCGTGATCCACCATCCGCGCCAGCGGAACGGTCAGTGTTTCGTTACCCACGATTTTTTCGACCCCGGCCCAAAGGCTCAGCACCGCTTTCAGGCGCGTGAAAGGTCTGAAATCCTGTACCCCTCCGTTTGGGGCGTAAACAACGTAGTCGACCTGATCCGGTTCGAACTCGGTTCCAAGCTGAACGTCCAGACCCGCCTCATCAAGATATTGTGTCAGCAGCGGCTCATACACCGGCCATAGGGCAGGGCGCGCGGAAAACAGGACGTTCACAGACATCAGAGACCTTTCAGATCAACGGGGGCGGTGAATATGGGCGCTTTGGACGATGCCAAAGGCTGCCATTAGAACCAGCATGGCCGAGCCACCATAGCTGACCATCGGCAATGGTACACCCACGACAGGAGCCATGCCCATCACCATCGACATGTTGACGGCAAAAAACAGGAAGAAGTTCAGCGCGATACCCAGCGTGACCAGAGATGAAAACCGGTCCTTGGTTGCCAGTGCCGTGACCATGCAGAAAACCAGAATCAAGGCATAAAGGGTCAACAGGGTCGTTCCCCCGACAAATCCGAACTCTTCGGCCAACGTCGTGAAAATGAAATCGGTGTGCTTTTCGGGCAGGAAGTTCAGGCGGGACTGCGTGCCCTGCATGAACCCACGCCCGTTCCAGCCCCCGGAACCCAAGGCAATCTTGGATTGGGTTATGTGGTAACCGGCCCCCAGGGGATCGGTGGACGGGTCCAGAAAGGTGTCGATGCGCCGAAACTGATAGTCCTTCAGCAATTGCCAGTCGGTCCCACGGCTGTTGAAAACAGTGGCGATCAGACCCACGACAGCAGCAATAACGGCGGCAAAATAGGCCCAGTGAACCCCTGCCAGAAACATCAACCCACCTCCTGCGGCCAGAAGCAGGATAGATGTGCCGAGATCGGGCTGTTTCAGAACCAGCAATGTAGGCAGGATGATCAGGACAACCGGGATAAGAACCCAAAGCGGGCGGGATGTTTTATGCGAGGGAAGCCAGTCGTAATAGGCCGCAAGCAACATGACCAGCGTGACTTTCATGACCTCCGAGGGTTGCAGGCGCATGAACCCAAGGTCGATCCAGCGCTGCGCACCCATTCCGATGGTGCCGAACAGTTCAACAAATACCAGCAAAGCCACCGAGCCGAGATAGGCCAGCACCGACATGTTGCGCCAGAACCAGATCGGAACCAGTGCGATGATGAACATCACTGCCAGACCAAGCCCGAAACGTTCCATCTGCGGCTCGGCCCAGGGCGTCCACGAACCGCCCGCAACGGAATACAACATCAGAAAGCCCGCGCTGGCGGTGCTGATCAACAGCAACGTCAGCGGCCAGTTCATATACAGGAATTTGCGAAACCCCGACGGCGTGGATTTGACGGCATATTCAAGATAGCTCATGCACGGTCCTTTCCATCCGGTCGCGCCTTGGGGCGTTTTTCACCCTCCAGCCGTTTTTGCTGTTCTTTGATGTGTTCGCGGTCGGCGACGGGGTAGGCTTCAAGCGGCGGAGTGCCGTCATAAAGAGCTTGCAGCATGATGTCGCGTGCAATCGGGGCTGCGGCCGTGGACCCGCCGCCGCCATGCTCAACAACCACGGCTACGGCGTATTTCGGGTTATCAAACGGTGCAAAGCAAACGAACAGTGCGTGGTCGCGGCGTTCCCACGGCAGGTCCTCGTTGCGGATCACGCCTGCCGCCCGTTCGGCCTTGGTTATGTTTCGAACCTGGCTGGTTCCGGTTTTCCCTGCCATCCGGAACTCATCCGCGATGATGCGGCTTCGATATGCCGTGCCCCGCCTGTCATTCGAGACCGAGAACATGGCCTTGCGGACCTGTTCCAGATTGTAGGAATTGAGGCCCAGTGGTTCTCCGGCGCCCGAGGGTTGTTCAACACCGTCGATCGAGCGCACCAGGCGCGGCGTGACTGCACGACCGGTGGCGATGCGGGCGGTCATCACAGCCAGTTGCAGCGGCGAAGCCAGCATGAAGCCCTGACCGATGGACGCGTTTGCCGTATCGCCCACAAGCCACTCCTGACCATACGCGCGCTGCTTCCATTCCTGATTGGGGGCCAGCCCATCTGCCACTGCAGACATCGGGATATCATGCTTGACCCCCAGTCCCAAAGTGCGGGCCATGTCAGAGATCTTGTCGATGCCAACCCGCAGAGCCACGTCATAGTAATAGACATCGCAGCTGCGTTTCAGCGAGAGGTTGAGGTCGACCGTCCCGTGCCCACCACGTTTCCAGCAATGGAAGCGACGACTGCCGACCTTCAGGTGCCCGGGGCAGTACACGGTGTTGCCGGGGGAGACTACGCCAGCTTCCAACGCGGCCAGCGCGGTGACCATCTTGAAGGTCGATCCCGGAGGATATGTGCCTTGCACGGACTTATTCGCCAGCGGACGATACTTGTCTTCTGTCAGTGCCCGGTAATCGGCGACCGAAATGCCGCGAACAAACAGGTTCGGATCAAAACTGGGTGCCGAGGCGACCGCGCGCAGGTCGCCGGTTTCGCAGTCTATGACAACTGCGGCCGCACTTTCGCCCGCCAGTCGCGCCTGTGCATATTGTTGCAGTTCAGCGTCGATGGACAGTTGCAGATCTGCCCCGGGTTGTCCTTCCTGCCGGTCAAGCTCGCGCATGACACGCCCCGTCGCGTTGACCTCGACCCGCTTTGCACCGGCTTTGCCGCGCAGTTCGATTTCCTGCTTTGCCTCAAGGCCGACCTTTCCAATCTGGAATCTTGGGATGCGCAATACCGGCTCAGGGTCTTCGATTTTGCTGAGGTCATAGTCGCTGACCGGGCCGACATAGCCGACGATATGGGCGAAATCCTCGTATCGTGGGTATTGCCGCGTCAGGCCGACCTCGGGCGTTACGCCCGGCAGCGCCGGAGCATTGACCGCAACCTTCGAGATATCCTCCCACGTAACCTGATCCGCCAGCGTCACCGGCAGAAACGGGGCCGAGCGGCGCATTTCAGTCCTGGCGCGCTCGATCTCATCTTCGTTCAGAGGGATCAGTTCCGACAGTTTGGCGATGACTTTTTCCACGTCATCGGCATCCTCACGCACAATGACGATGCGATAGGAAGGTGAGTTCTGGCCGATGATCTGACCGTTCCGGTCATAGATACGCCCACGGGTCGGTGGGATAAGCCGGATGTTGATGCGGTTTTCTTCGGCCAACAAGCGATATTCGTCGGCCTGTTCTACCTGCATGAACCGCATTCGTGCCGCCAGACTGCCTATGAACACCGCCTGTAGACCGCCCAGCAACAGCGCTCTGCGTGGCAGACGCTTATAGGCAAGGCCCTGGGATTTGGGTTTGCGCTGTTTCATGCCCGGCTTCCCACAGCGCTGACATCAGCAGCGGATATGCGGCGAACCCCCAACGCGCTTTGGCTAAGCAACACGACCAACGGGTAGACAGCGACCGTCAGCACAAGCTGAACCACGACCGGCCCCATTGCAGCCTGCTGCACGGACATCACCGATAGTACTAACCTGTTCATCAAGATGACCGCCGTGATCACAATGCCGACAGACATCCACTCCCCGGCAAATCCCGCATCCCTCATACCCAAAGCCGCTGACCGCAGATAGGCCGACCCGACTACGGTCAGCGCTGCCAATAGACCCGGTGGACGTTGCAGCAGAAAGTCGGCCATCAGCATGACAAGCGCGACCAAAACAGTCGGGACGTAATCGGGCCGCCGCAACACCCAGGCAAAAGTCAGGGCAATCAGGACGTCGGGAAAAGGCCAACGATCGGGTTGAGCGTCCAATGGCAACAGGTGCAGAAACAGCACAGCAAAAGCCAGCAAGGCATAAAGGCTGCGCATGGCCCAGATTTGCGAAGTCGGTCTATCCATCGCTGACCTCATCCGGGGTCAATGCCACCTCTGGGCGGGTGGGGCCTACGATACTGCCCGGATCCTGAATGGGCGGAGCCGAGTGAAACCGCAGAACCCTGAGAAACTCGAGCCTTTCGAAATCTGCCGACAGTCGGACCCGCAGGCGCCCCCCGGGGTCTGCCGCGATTTGACCGATCAGCAGGCCCGCAGGAAACACGCCGCCATCACCCGAAGTGATCACCCGGTCGCCGGGGCGAACCAACTCGCGGTTCTCAAGAAACTCCACCGCGGGCGCGGGGTTGTTGTCGCCTTTGATCAGAGCGGTCTGCCCAGAAGGTTGAATGGTTGCGGGAATGGCGCTGGTCGCGTCCGTCACAAGGATCACGCGTGCCGTGTCAGGGCCAACACCTGATATCCGGCCCACCAGGCCAATGCCGTCCATCGTGGCCCATCCATCTACGATCCCGTCACGCTCTCCGACATTCAGCAGAACGGATTGCCGGAATGGCGACCCGCTGTCGGCCATGACAACGCCGGTGATGTAGGTCAGACGAGGGTCAAGGCGGACATTGTTCAGATCCAGCAATCGCGCGTTTTCCTGTTCAAGCTGCAAAGCAGCCTCTTTCCAGGCGCGCATTAGGCGCAGTTCGCTACGCAGTTCCCTGTTTTGCTCGGTCAGGCGCTGATAGCTTTGGAAGTCACGCACCAGATTGACGGCGGCAGTCACCGGGACCATGGCCCATTCCATCGATGGTACAACCGTATCCACGATTCGCGCGCGGAACCGTTCTACGCGCGGGCTGTCGATCCGCCACAAAAGGAAGATACCAAGCAGGCACAGCACAACGATCCCCAGCAACAAGCGTCGCAGGGGGGGCGTGTACTCATCGCGCTGTGATCGGTCTTTTGCCACAGGTTACCTTCCCGTGCTGCTCGCGCCGATATAACCCTATCTTCCGAGGGTGCGCGCCTTAGCTTTCGTAGTCAATCGCGTGGCGCAGCTGTTTTTCATATTCCAGTGCCTTGCCGGTGCCCAAAGCCACACAATTCAGGCTTTCGTCCGCAATGGATACCGCCAGGCCTGTCTGTTCGCGCAGGGCCAGGTCCAGATCGCCCAGCAGCGCACCGCCACCGGTCAGCATCACACCGCGGTCGACAATGTCCGCAGCCAAGTCGGGGGGCGTTGTCTCAAGTGCGGTCATAACCGCCTCGCAGATCTGTTGCACGGGCTCTGACAACGCTTCGGCTATCTGGGCCTGGCTGATCTCGATTTCCTTGGGCACGCCGTTCAACAGGTCACGCCCCCGGATATGCATCGACTGACCGCGCCCGTCGTCGGGCATGCGGGCGGTGCCGATGGTTGTCTTGATGCGCTCAGCCGTGGATTCACCCACCAGAAGGTTCTGTTGGCGACGCAGGTAGGAAATGATGGCCTCGTCCATCCGGTCACCACCAACACGGACCGAACGGGCATAGACAATGTCGCCCAACGACAGAACCGCAACCTCGGTGGTGCCCCCGCCAATATCGACAACCATGTTGCCGGTCGGGTCGGTGATCGGCATGCCGGCCCCGATCGCGGCCGCAATCGGTTCGGCAATCAGGCCCGCGCGACGGGCACCTGCTGACAGGACCGACTGACGAATTGCGCGCTTTTCGACCGGGGTTGCGCCATGGGGAACGCAGACAATGATCTTGGGTTTCGAGAAAGTCGAGCGCTTGTGCACCTTGCGGATGAAGTGCTTGATCATTTCTTCGGCAGTATCAAAATCGGCGATCACACCTTCGCGCATCGGACGGATGGCCTCGATCGAACCGGGTGTCCGACCCAGCATCAGCTTTGCATCTTCGCCAACGGCCAGAACTTTCTTCACACCGTCCTTGACGTGATAGGCCACAACCGAAGGTTCAGACAGGATGACACCGCGCCCCTTGACGTAAACCAGCGTGTTTGCTGTTCCAAGGTCGATAGCCATGTCCGCTGTGAACAGGCCGCCCAGATTGCCAAAGATCCCCATGTTTTCCCTGATCCTGTAATGTCGGTTTTCTACTGCCCGCGACTCGACGGTTCCGGGACGGATGACTTATAGGGTGCCATCACGCCTGGTAAAAGGGCTGATTCCGCGACAATCAGCACCTTTCCGCCTTATTGAATGGGACTTTAGAAGGCAAAATGCTCTCTTATCAACACATTTACCACGCCGGGAATCTGGCGGATGTCCAAAAGCACGCATTACTGGCGTGGGTGCTGGATTATCTGACACGCAAAGACAAGCCGCTCAGCTATATCGAGACGCATTCCGGGCGCGGGTTGTACCGGTTGGATGCAGACGAATCCATTCGGACAGGAGAGGCAGCGGCAGGGATCGGTCGCGCACAGCGGGAAGGGTGGTTCGGGTCCGACCACCCGATGGAGCGGGTCCTGAAGCAGGTACAGGCCCGGTACGGCGACACGGCCTATCCGGGATCGCCGATGATTGCCGCGACTATGTTGCGGGAACAGGACAGTTTGAACCTCGCGGAACTGCACCCGCAGGAATTTGCGGCCCTGTCGTTGGCGATGTCGCCGTTTGGGGCGAAGGTCTATCAGCAGGATGGGTTCGATCTGGCACAGTCTTTGCTGCCTCCGACTCCGCGCCGGGGCATGATGCTGATTGACCCCAGTTACGAGGTGAAAACCGATTACGACCGCATGCCCGGCATTATCGCCAAGCTGCACCGCAAGTGGAATGTGGGCGTGATTGCCCTTTGGTACCCGATCCTGACAGATGAGAGGCACGTCAGGATGGTCGCCGCTTTGAAGGCTCAGAATATGCCGAAATCTGTGCGTCATGAGGTCCGCTTTCCCGCCGCGCGCGCGGGGCATCGGATGGTGGGGTCCGGGATGTTCTTTGTGAATGCGCCATTCGGGTTTGCCGAAGAAACGCAAAAACTGGATGCGCTTTTTTCCGGTCTCGGCTGACACCAGACGACATGTTGAAGGCGCACGCCACCTCGCCGATACACGCCCTGCATGTACCGATTAAAATTCTTGTTCGGTCAGGGCATGCGGCACTAGACTTGGCGCTGGGGGGATCGCAATGAATCGCAGACTCGCAGCAGTTCTGGCAGCAGACATGGTGGGTTACAGCCGCCTGATGGAAGCGGATGAACAAGGCACCTTGGCCCGTTTGCGCACTCATAGGATCGAATTAATCGACCCGTCGATCGAAAAAAACCGAGGCACTGTTATCAAGACAACCGGCGATGGGATGTTGGTCGAGTTCACCAGCGCCTGCGATGCCGTGGCTTGTGCCGTCGAAGTCCAGAACCGGATGTTTCGCAGAAATGCAGATGTGCCTAAGGATCAGCGCATCCAATTTCGGATCGGCATCAATCTGGATGAAATCATCTTTGAAGACGGGGATATTTTCGGCAGTGGGGTCAATGTGGCCGCGCGCCTGGAACAGTCTGCCTCTCCTGGTGACGTGTTGATTTCCGGCGCGGTGCACAACCAGGTGACCAGTCGGCTGGATCTTCGCTTTCAGGATCTGGGGGAGATTTCGCTCAAGAATATTTCCCAGCCGGTTCATGCCTTCCGCGTTGAACTGGACGCGCCTGCTGCGGCGGCTGGTGAAAATTCCAAAGAGGACGGCTCAACCAGAGTCGTCAAACCGACAATTGCGGTTCTGCCGTTCGAGAACATGAGCGGCGATCCCGAACAGGAGTTCTTCGTCGACGGTTTGACTGAAGACCTGTTAACCGAACTCAGCCGTCGGCACGAGTTGTTCGTGATTTCGCGCAATTCCAGTTTCGTCTACAAGGGGCAGGCCGTGAACCTTCGCCAAGTCGGCGAGACTCTGGGCGCGCAATACATCGTCGAAGGCAGTGTGCGCAAAGCCGGAAATCGCCTGCGCGTCACGGTACAGTTGATCGACAGTCAGAACGACGCCCATATCTGGGCCGAGAAATACGACCGTGACCTGGATGATATCTTTACCATCCAGGACGAGGTCACTTCGGCAGTTGTGGCGACACTGCCGGGCCGCATCGAAGCGTCGCAACAGGAAGAGTTAAAGCGAAAGACCCCTTCAAATTTCGCGGCGTATGAGTGCGTTCTGGCCGCAAAGGTTCTGCACCACCGCAGCACACGTGAGGACAATGCCGAAGCGATGAAACTGATCGAGCGGGCCATCGAACTGGACCCGGAATATGCTCATGCCCATGCCTGGCGCGGTTGCATTCGCGGTCAGGCCTGGGGGTACGGCTGGGCCGAGGACGGCGAGGCGATGAAGATGCTGGCGCTGGATTCGGCCAAGAAGGCGGCATCACTGGACGATAACGATGCCGACGTACACAGGTTGATGGCGGCGGTGGAAATTTTGCAAAATGACCTTGGGCGCGCCCGCTACCATCAGGAACGCGCGCTGTCTTTGAATCCAAACTACGATTTGGTCGTGGTGCAGATGGGAGAGTTGCTGACCTGGTCTGGTCGGCCCGAGGAAGGCGCCGAGTGGATCGAAAAAGCGATGCGGCTGAACCCCCATCATCCGGCCCGGTTCTGGAGCCATTTGGGCAAAGCCCATTTCGGCGCAAAGCAATATGAAGCTGCGATCGAGGACTTTTCGCGCTTGCCGGCATTGGATGTGGTTCAGCACGCCTATGTTGCGGCGTGTCACAGTTGGCTGGGCAACGAGGCCAAAGCCCGCCAACATGTCAAGGAAATCCATGTGTCACAGCCGGATTTGACTGTTCAGGACCTTGTCGCGAACCTTCATTACGGACGCGAAGAGGATTTGCAGCATCTTATCCAGGGGCTGGCTAAGGCCGGATTGTCCTGAGGTAAAAAACGGCCCGGAAGTTCGGGCCGTTTTCTGGAGCTTCGTCGATCAGGTCAGGTCTTTATAGCTGATCTCGCGCGCATCTGCGCCCGGTCCAGCCTTTTCACGGCGCACGATCAGGCGGTTGAGAGCGTGGATATAAGCCTTAGCTGACGCCACGACGGTATCGGTGTTTGCCGACTGGCCTGTTGCGATCATGCCATCCTCTTCCAGGCGCACGGAAACCGTTGCCTGCGCGTCCGTGCCCTCGGTTACGGCATGAACCTGATAAAGCTGAAGACGCGCCGTGTTGGGATAAATCGCACGAATCGCCTTAAAGGTTGCATCCACCGGGCCGTCGCCATGTTCGGTGGCGATTTTGTCCACGCCTTCAACTTCCAGCTCGACCGTCGATTCCGCCTTACCGCCCGTGCCGCAAGTCACCTTCATCGAAACCAGTTGCAGGTGGTCGTCAGCCTCGTCCAGCGTCATCAGCGCAATGAGATCGTCGTCGAACACCTCTTTCTTGCGATCCGCCAGATCCTTGAACCGGACGAAGATATCCTTGAGTTGGTTGTCACCAACCTCAAACCCAAGCGTTTCCAGCTTGTCGCGCAAGGCAGCGCGACCCGAATGTTTACCAAGCGGCAGGGATGTTCCCGACAGACCAATGTCCTCAGGACGCATGATTTCAAAGTTTTCGCGGTTTTTCAGCATCCCGTCCTGATGGATGCCACTTTCATGGGCAAAAGCGTTCTTGCCAACAATTGCCTTGTTGAACTGCACCGGAAAACCCGAGACCGTCGCAACCCGACGCGAGATGTGCATGATCTTGGTGGTGTCGATGCCAGTGTGCCACGGCATGATATCGTTGCGCGTGCGCAGCGCCATGACCACTTCTTCCAGCGCCGTGTTGCCTGCGCGTTCGCCCAGACCGTTGATGGTGCATTCAATCTGGCGCGCACCGCCTGCGACAGCGGCCAGCGAATTCGCGGTCGCCATGCCAAGGTCGTTGTGGCAATGGGTGGCAAAGATCACGTCATCCGCCCCCGGCACCGTTTCGATCAGCCGCTTGATCAAGTCCGCGCTTTCCACCGGAGCGGTATAGCCCACCGTATCCGGGATGTTGATCGTGGTTGCCCCGGCCTTGATCGCTATCTCGATCACACGACACAGGTAATCCCATTCGGTTCGGGTCGCGTCCATCGGAGACCACTGCACGTTTTCGCACAGGTTGCGCGCATGGCTGACCGTTTCGTGGATCTTGTCCGCCATTTCGTCCATCGTCAGATTGGGGATGGCACGGTGCAGCGGTGAAGTGCCGATGAACGTGTGAATGCGGTTCTTCTCGGCGTGTTTTACCGCCTCCCAGCAGCGGTCGATATCGGCAAAATTCGCGCGGGCCAGACCGCAGATGCGGCTGTTTTTCGACCGTTGTGCAATTTCGGTCACAGCCTTGAAATCGCCTTCCGACGCGATGGGGAAGCCGGCCTCGATAATATCGACGCCCATGTCGTCCAGCAGCTCGGCGATCTCGAGTTTTTCGTCATGGGTCATGGTGGCGCCGGGGCTCTGCTCGCCGTCGCGCAAAGTGGTATCGAAGATCAAGACGCGGTCTTGGTCGGTCACGTTGGTCATGGGGTTCTCTTTCTTCTTCTGTCCTAAAGCCTATGGCGCGCTGGCGTCCTCCTCTGAGCGGGCGCGCCGGATGGCACGCTCAGAGGCGGATTAGGATCAGTAGGCCACGCAGCGACGCACCGCGAAGGGCGGTGTCGACACAAGGGATATCTGCGCGGTTGATCATGGGATTGAGGTTATACAGAGCCCGCCGGGAATGGAAAGAACCAATTTGCAATACGCGAACTTCTGGCAACTGCCCTTTTTCGACAGCCTTGATTGTTCGCACAGCGCCGCTAGCTGGTCACGGATGGAAACTGCATTGATAATTGGTGCTTCTGGCGGAATTGGCGCAGCTGTTACCGGACGGCTGGTTGAGCAGGGCGTTTCGGTCACGCGTTTGTCCCGGTCGGAGGACGGCTTTGACCTGACTGATCGGGACAGGGTGATGCTGATGCTTGAAAGCCTGCAAGACCAGTTTGATCTGATTCTGGTGGCTTCGGGCGCGTTAGAGATAGACGGCGCTGTGCCGGAAAAGACCATTCGGGCGATTTCAGCCAAAGCCATGATGGATCAGTTTGCGTTGAATGCCGTTGGTCCGGCATTGGTGCTAAGCCGCGCGTATCAGCTGTTGCCGCGACATAGACGATCTGTATTCGCGGTGCTTTCGGCGCGGGTGGGATCAATCGGGGATAATCGGACAGGTGGTTGGATCAGCTACCGTGTGGCTAAGGCAGCGGTCAATCAGGTCGTCCATACCGCCGCAATTGAATTGGCCCGAACACATAAACAAGCAATTTGCGTCGCCCTTCACCCCGGCACGGTAAAAACAGAGTTCACGAACAAATACCTGGGTCGTCATCCTGCCGTCGAACCTGAAGCAGCCGCCGACAACCTGTTGAACGTGATACGCGGGTTAACGCTGGCTGATACCGGTGGGTTCTATGATTGGGCCGGTAAGCCGGTCCCGTGGTGAGCCTTCACCCGTCCGAGCTTCCGGTTGCCTCAGTATTTGCATCCGGGCTGGGTTGCGGGGCAGGGGTGTCAGCGTCACTCTGCTGGTCCGAGGTCTGGTCCGGCAACACGCCGTTTTCCCAGACACCGCTTTCCTCCTGGCCGTTGGCATAGCGCATCGTCCCACTGCCCTGCCGTTTGTTGTCAACAAAGCTGCCCTCATACACGTCGCCGTTCGAGTAGGTGGCGGTACCCACGCCGTTGATTTTTCCGTCCGACCAGTCGCCCGAATATTTGAACCCGGCGGGGGTTACGATTTCGCCTTTGCCATGCCGTTTTCCGTTCAGGAAATCACCGATGTAGACCGTGCCATCGGAATAGGTCGCCTTGCCTTTGCCCTGACGCACACCTTCAACCCAGTCGCCGTCATATACCGAGCCATCTGCGCGCGTAACCACACCTTTGCCGTGGCTTTGCGCGTTTTTGAATTGGCCTTTGTAGATCATACCATTGGTATACGTGGCCGTGCCTTGACCCTCGATAACACCCGCGATCCATTCGCCTTCATAGGTCGATCCGTCCGGATAGGTGATGCTGCCGTTTCCTTCGGCCAGATCGGCAACGAAATCGCCGACATAGACAGAGCCATCCGGATAGGTCACTTCGCCTAGGCCTTCAATCTGCCCGGCGTTCCAGTCGCCGGTATACACAAAGCCGTCTGTTCCGGTGAACGTTCCTTTGCCGTGGCGACGGTCGTCGACAAAATCGCCTTCGTACACATCCCCCTGCGCGTGGGTCACTTTGCCCTTACCGTAGCGGCGCCCTTCTTGAAGTTCGCCTTCGTATATATCGCCATTGGAATAAGTCAGGCTGCCCGTCCCGGTGATCTGGTCGCCGGACCAATCCCCTGAATACACCATTCCGTCGGGCATCGTCTGCGTGCCGGTTCCATCGCGCAAACCTGCGTTGACGTCGCCGTCGTAAACGCTGCCATCCGTATAGGTGATCCTGGCCTTGCCCTGCCGCTCACCGTCGACCCAGTCGCCATCATAGATATATCCGTCGGGAAAACTCAGCACGCCTTTGCCATGTCGCTGAGCGTTCCTGAACTCACCCTCATAGCGCGTGCCGTTCGCGAATTCAGCGATGCCGGTGCCGTTGATTGACCCTTTGGACCAATCGCCCTCGTAGCTGCTGCCATTGGCATAGATGATCTTGCCGCGCCCTTCGGGCTGACCCTTGGCGAACATGCCTTCGTAGACTGACCCGTCGGGGTAGCGTGTCGTACCCTGACCCTGAATTTCGCCTTCTACCCACTGCCCCGTGTATTCAAACCCATTCGGCAGCCGATACGTTCCTGTCCCGTGCCGCAACCCGTTCTCGTAAGTGCCTTCATAGACACCGCCAACTTCATCATCCTTGACGATGACAGTCCCGTCCTGCGCGAAAGCAGTGGCAGCTGCCAGGCTCATCCCCGCTGCCAAAATTGAGTTTCGGATCACGTTCATTTCTGGTCCTGTCTGCCCGGTCGTCGCTGGTGATATCTCTTGCGCAAAACTAAGGTACCGTTGCAGGCAGAGCAACGGCTTTTGCCGCATTGGTCTTTTACTCGCGCGGTGATCTGCTAAATGGCAATAGGACTTACGAGGCAAGAGGGCAGCATGGCCGACCGTTTCCGCATCACTCTGGCGCAACTGAACCCGACCGTTGGCGATATCGAAGGCAACGCAGCAAAGGCCTTTGCGACATGGGAACAAGGCAAGGCAGCGGGCGCGGATCTGGTGGCTTTCCCCGAGATGTTCATCACCGGCTACAACACGCAGGATCTGGTTCTCAAACCGGTATTCCACCGCGCAGCCATGTCTGCGGTTGAAGCGCTGGCTGCAAAATGCGCCGAAGGTCCTGCAATTGCCGTAGGTGGTCCCTGGGTCGATGATGGAAAGCTGTACAACGCCTACCTGATCCTGAAGGGTGGCCGGATCACCAGCAAGGTTCTGAAGCACCACCTGCCGAACGAGACGGTGTTCGACGAAGTGCGCCTTTACGATGCGGGACCTCTGGGTGGGCCGTATTCGGTAGGGAATTTCCGGATTGGCAGCCCGATCTGCGAAGACAGCTGGCACCCGGACGTGGCAGAAACGCTGGAGGAAACCGGGGCCGAGTTTTTGTTGATCCCCAACGGGTCGCCCTATTTCCGGGATAAATACGATGTGCGACTGAACCATATGGTCGCGCGCGTGGTCGAAACGGGCCTGCCGCTGATCTACCTGAATATGGTGGGCGGGCAGGACGATCAGGTCTTTGATGGTGCCAGTTTTGGCCTAAACCCGGGCGGGGAATTGGCGTTCCGGATGCCTGTTTTCGACGAGCTGCTCTCGCATGTCGATCTTGAGCGCGGCGAAGACGGCTGGCGGATCGCATCAGGCGAAATCGTGCCCCAACCGGATGAGTGGGAGCAGGATTACCGCGCGATGGTGCAGTCCCTTCGCGACTATATGGGGAAAACGGGATTCAAAAAGGCGCTGCTGGGCTTGTCCGGCGGGGTCGATTCCGCGCTGGTCGCGACCATTGCGGTCGATGCCATCGGGGCCGAAAATGTCCGCTGCGTGATGCTCCCGTCGGAATACACCAGTCAGGCCTCGCTTGACGATGCCGAGGCGGTCGCCAAAGCGCTGGGCGTGCATTATGACTACGTGCCGATCTCGGACAGCCGCGCAGCCGTCACCAGTACTTTGGCCCCGTTGTTTGCAGGGCTGGATGAAGGGTTGACCGAAGAAAACATTCAATCCCGCCTGCGCGGGTTGTTGTTGATGGCGATCTCGAACAAGTTCGGCGAAATGCTGTTGACCACCGGCAACAAATCCGAGGTCGCCGTGGGCTATGCCACGATCTATGGCGACATGAACGGCGGCTATAATCCGATCAAGGATCTGTACAAGACCCGTGTGTTTGAAACCTGCCGCTGGCGCAATGCCAATCACCGCAACTGGATGATGGGCCCTGCAGGCGAAGTGATCCGTCCCTCTGTCATCGACAAACCGCCCAGTGCGGAACTGCGCGAAGATCAGAAAGACAGCGACAGCCTGCCGGATTACCCGGTGCTGGACGGAATACTTGAGATCCTGGTTGATCAGGACGGATCGATCGCGGATTGCGTCGCCGCCGGGTACAACGAAGCAGATGCTCAGAGGGTCGAACATCTGGTCTATATCAGCGAGTATAAACGGTTCCAGTCCGCCCCCGGTACGCGCCTGAGCAACCGCGCGTTCTGGCTGGACCGGCGGTATCCGATTGTGAATCGCTGGCGTGATCGCCCTTGATTGCCGCAATTCGCGCGCTGAATTGGAAACTGTGAGAGGCTTAGCGCGCCTATTGTTTTCATATTTTTCTTCTTTGATCCGCCAGGGGCGCTAAAACCGGCCTCTGACTTGCTGTTGCGCCAAGTTTCTGCCACATTTTGGCTTGAAAATTGCCCCATGTGGGGCGGATGCGGCGCAATTCTCAAAGTCGCAAGCTGATTTTGATAATGTGTGGCGCATCCGGGGTTGGATGTCTGAGTAAATGGTTTGGTTTTGACATGCATAGTGAATATCAGAGATCGCATCATGCTCTTTTGAAACGGCGGACGATGGAATCTCCGCCGCAGGAGTTGGATGAGGAAAAGCTGGAAGCGGCGATTGCCGGTGTCCTGAATGAACAGCGGCTGTCCGACGAACAGGCAGCGGCGTCGCTTCGGGCTGAGTTTCCAAGCTTGTTGCCGCAGAAGGACGTAACCGCCCAGACCGTGCAAAAAGACACCGGGTTGACCGCGAAGCTGCGTCAGAAATGGGCGGAACTGTCCGGCGCAGCGTGATGTGCTGAGGATTTTCGATGCCGTTGGCGTCTGGGCCACAGGCGTCATAAATAGTGCCAACATTGCGACAATTTGTGTTGCCAAACTTCTAGACCTTGGTCCCCATACGGGTTCAGGCGACAGAGTAATGCGTATTTATGACGGCACCAAAACCGAACCCCGTAGAATCCGATCTTGCCCTTCCCAAATCTGTTGATGTCGTCGTTGTTGGCGGCGGCATAATCGGCGTTTCAACAGCGCTGGAACTGGCAGAGCGCGGCGCTTCCGTCCTTTTGTGCGAAAAGGGACAGATTGCGGCTGAACAAAGCTCGCGCAATTGGGGGTGGGTGCGTTTGGGTATGCGAGACCCCCGCGAAATTCCCCTGATGCAAGAGGCGTTGCGGATATGGCCGACCCTTGATGCCCGCCTGGATGGCAATACCGGATATACGCAATCCGGCATTCTTTTTGGCGCGTCCGGCAAGCGGGGCGAAGTCAATCTGAAGCGTTGGATGCGCCATGTAGAAGGATTGCAGACCGGGGCAAAAATGGTGTCGGGACGCGAGTTGGCAGAGTTGTTGCACGGGCATGAAACCGGCCTGACATCTGCCCTGTACATGCCGCAGGACGGGCGCGCCGAGCCGCAATGGGCCGCCCCGGCCATAGCCGAAGCCGCACGGCGTCTGGGTGCTGTAATCATGACAGGTTGCGCCGTGCGAAGTGTGGACATTCAGGATGGGCGTATCGCTGGTGTATTCACCGAGCGCGGCAAGGTCGCCTGCGGGCGCGTGGTTCTGGCGGGGGGCGCGTGGTCGCGTTTGTTTGCGGGAAATGCAGGTATCAACCTGCCGCAGCTTAAGGTTCTGAATACGGTTCTGCGGACTTCTCCGGTGAAAGATGGACCCGAAACTGCGCTATGGTCGGATGATGTTGCGATCCGAAAGCGCGCTGATGGGGGGCACACCATCGCGTCCGGACATCAGAACACGGTCGATATCGTACCGGACAGTTTCCGGCTGGGGTTGCAGTTTCGCTTTGCCTTTGCGCAGGAATGGAAATCCCTGCGCTTTCGCTGGTCAAATCAGTGGGCTATCGAGGCCCGTCAAAACAGAAGATGGTTGCCGACCGACATAACCCCGTTCGAGCTGTGCCGGGTTTTGGATCCTGAACCTTCGCAGAAGTTTTTGCGACAAGCCTGGGCCAGTGCACGAAAAGGATTTCCTGCCTTGCTGGATAGTGAAATCGTCCAAAGTTGGGCGGGTATGATTGATGTCACCCCCGACGCCATTCCCGTAATCTCGGGCGTGGATGACATGCCGGGTATGTATATCGCCACGGGCTTTTCCGGCCACGGCTTTGGCATCGGTCCCGGCGCCGGCCGCCTGACAGCGGACCTTGTCACTGATTCAACCCCTTGTGTGGATCCGACCGCGTTCCGTCTGTCTCGGTTCACTGACGGCTCAAAAGTGCGACCGGATCCGGGTTACTAGGGGCTTAGCCCATCATCTGATAGCTGACTGGAACAAAGCGGAAGCCCTCGCCCCGTGTCTCGACAAAGCCCGCGGCAGGGAAGGGCATGTGATAGCCGACCATCGGCACCTTGTCGGCTGCCAGCATGCCAAGAACATTTCGGCGCGCGGCGGTTGCGGCGGCCTTGTCCATGTCAAACCGAACCTCCCATTCCGGATGGGCAAATGACCACACGTAATGGTTGGCCAAGTCCGCTGTCAGCAGAAGGCGCTGTCCGTTGCTCTCCAGATGATAAACCGTATGACCCGGGGTATGGCCGTGGGCCGCAACCGCAGTTATGCCCGACGCCACTTGCTCTCCATCGCCGATAAAGCTCATCTTCTCGGCCAGCGGTGTGACTTTTGCGGCTACAAGATCACCGACATTGTTTCCGGCCTCTTGCGCGGACCAGAAATCGTATTCCGTTGCCGAGGTCACATAGCGTGCGTTGGCAAAGGTTGGTGCGCCATCCGTTGTCATGCCGCCAATATGGTCTGGATGCATATGGGTCAGCACGACAACGTCGATCTGATCCGGGCTGACACCTGCATCGGCCAAAGCGGCCTGAATGCCGCCTTGCCCCAGACCGGTGTCGAACAATACCAGTTCCGATCCGGTGTTGACCAGTGAGGGGGTAAAGAAGAATTGGGCGGTGTCGGCGGGAATAAAGTTCTCGGCCGAAACCTTTGCGAAGTCTTCATCTGACGCTCCGCCGCCAAAGATATCCTGGGCGCCATCGCGGGGCAGGCTGCCATCCAGCAAGGTCGTGACGGTAAAGTCGCCGACATGGAATGACTTGGCGATGGTCGAGTTGGCCTTGGCGTCAGAGCCTGCGGCCAAAACCGGCGCTGCTGCCGTGGCAAAGGGTAAGGCGGCAGCAGTTCCCAAGGCGGCGCGGCGAGTAAGTTTGATCGTCATTATCGTTCTCCCTGTCAGAACACCTTTAGAAAAACTAGAACGGTGTGAGATTCTGACCAGATGTTACGACATCCACGCAGGGTGCATGGATGAACAATACGTGTTAATTTTTGTTCATGTCGCGATCGCAGAACAAAACCGTTCCAACGGATCAAAGTGTAGAAGACTTCCTTAATTCGGTCCAATCAGAACGTCGGGCCGAAGAGACGCGCGCTCTGGACGACCTGTTTCGGGCTACCACCGGATTTGATCCGGTCATGTGGGGGCCGTCGATGATAGGGTATGGCCGTTATCACTATCGCTACGCCTCGGGCCGAGAGGGCGATTTTCTGGCAACCGGATTTTCCCCGCGCAAGTCGGCGCTGGTGATTTATATCATGCCGGGTTACGCGGATTTTGGCGGCATTCTGGCCCGGTTGGGTAAGCACAAGTTGGGCAAGTCCTGCCTGTATGTGAACAAGCTGGCGGATATCGACATGCAGGTTCTGTCGAAACTCATTCGCGCCGGGTTGGACGACCTTGGCAGGATATGGCCTGTGGAACCGCGTTGAATCACCTGATGGATCAAGCGGCGGCTGGACAAAAACGCGCCCATGTGACAAGAGCCGCGCCAACAGGAGACACCCATGACAACCACCCGTTTCGCCCCGTCGCCCACCGGTTACATCCATGTGGGCAACCTGCGCACCGCCCTGATGAACTATCTGATCGCCCGCAAGTCGGGCGGTACGTTCATCCTGCGCATCGATGACACCGACCCCGAACGCTCGAAAGAGGAATATGTCGATGCCATCAAACAGGATCTTGAGTGGCTGGGTTTGCACTGGGATCGCGTCGAGCGTCAATCCGAGCGTTTGGATCGCTACGCCGAAGCGGCTGACAAGTTGCGCGCGATGGGGCGGTTCTATGAAGCGTTTGAGACGCCCACCGAGCTGGACCTGAAGCGCAAGAAACAGCTGAACATGGGCAAGCCGCCGGTTTATGACCGTGCCGCGCTGAACCTGTCGGATGCCGAGAAGGATGCGCTGCGCGCTGAACGTGGCAACGGTGTCTGGCGTTTCAAGCTGGATCACGAACGGATCGAGTGGACCGATGGAATTCTGGGCGACATCTCGATCGATGCGGCCTCGGTCTCTGATCCGGTTCTGATCCGTGGTGATGGGCAGGTTCTTTATACGATTGCGTCGGTGGTGGATGACACTGAAATGGGCGTGACTGATGTCGTGCGCGGCTCGGATCACGTGACCAACACTGCGACCCAGATTCAGATCATCAAGGCACTGGGCGGGGATTGCCCGCGCTTTGCGCATCACTCGCTGCTGACCGGCCCGCAGGGCGAAGCTCTGTCGAAACGCCTCGGTACGCTGGCCCTGCGCGATCTGCGTGAACAGGGCGTGCAGCCGATGGCACTGCTGAGCCTGATGGCGCGACTGGGTTCGTCCGATCCGGTCGAGCTGCGCTCGGATATGGCCGAGTTGATCGACGGCTTTGACGTGAGCCGGTTTGGTGCCGCGCCGACCAAGTTCGACGTGCAGGACCTGTTCCCGCTGACCGCCAAATACCTGCAATCGCTGCCGCTGGCGAATGTGGCCGATGCTGTCGCGGATGCCGGGGTGCCTGCCGAAATGGCCGAACCGTTCTGGGCCATGGCGCGGGAAAACATCACCACTTTGGCCGACCTCAAAGGGTGGTGGGACCTGTGCCGTGACGGCGCCGAACCGTTGGTTGCCGATGAAGATCGCGAATTCATCGCTAAGGCCATGTCGCTGCTGCCCGAAGGCCCGTTCGATGGTGAAACCTGGGGAGCTTGGACCAACGCCGTGAAAGAGGCAACAGGCCGCAAGGGAAAAGGCCTGTTCATGCCGCTGCGCAAGGCGTTGACAGGTGCAGAACGTGGCCCGGAAATGGCGGCGTTGCTGCCGTTGCTGCAGGTGATCCGCGCGCGCGGCTAACGCGGTAGTACACGACATTTAAGGGCCACGCCCTCGGCGTGGCCCTTTGTCGTCAAACCGGTTGTTCAATCCGAACCGACAAACTGGTCAGGCGGTCATCGACAAAATCACGCTCGACAGGTTTGAGTTGTTGATGTCGCGGGTAACGTGGCTCGGCCCGGTCATTCAGGATCGGGGCATCCCAGCCGCTGGTTGTTGCAAAGAACCGGTCTGCCCCGTCTTCTCCGAACGCCCGCAAATAACCCTGAACAACAACGTCGATATAGCTGAGCAGCAAGGGATGGCGGTTGCTGGGCTCGTTGTGCCGATCCTGCGGGACGGCGTAGACAGCTATTTCAACTTCATGTTTCAGCGGATGTGAAACCGACCGGGTTGCCGGAATTCGGTCATAGGCCCATTCCCGTTCATCCAGCGCAGCCCAGTCGTTCTTGGGGACATGCGCGATCATGCCTTCGATCTCAGACTCGAGGTCCGGGACAGCTGTCAGGAACGCGACCGGGCGCAGATCAGTGTGTCGCCATGCGCGTTTCCACCCCTTCAGTTTTGCTGGGCGGGGGTCGGGAAAATCATGTGTGGCGAGGTTCACAAGGCTTCCATAACCAAAGAAATAGGGGTCGGCCATGCGAGAGGTGTCCTTTGGGTCGATTGATGTATGTCAAACCGCTTTTTTCCGCGACATGCAATAAGGCTTCATCTTTTATTCAGGGAGGCCCTCATGCGGATTACCAAACGGACGAATATCGCTGTGCGCCTGTTGATGTATTGCGCCGCACACCCGGACCGGCTGGTCACCAAAGCCGAGATCGCCGAAGTCTGCAACATCTCGGAAAACCATCTGGCTCAGGTGATCAACCAGTTAAGCCAGTTGAATTACCTGAGCACTCAGCGCGGCCGCAACGGCGGTATGTCGTTGGCGCGTCCGGCAAGCCAAATCCGGATCGGCGCGGTGTTCAGGCACGTCGAAGGGGCCTTGCCCATCGCCGAGTGTTTTGCGGATGCGGACAACACCTGTCCTTTGACCGATGCCTGTAGGCTGCGGCTGGCATTGCAGGATGCGGCGGAAGTTTTCTATGCATCTCTGGACGAAGTGTCGTTGGATGCGCTGGTTTGTGACAACGACCCGTTGCTGAAGCTGTTGCAGCCCGTGGCCTGCGTACGCTGACCTTAGTCGCTGGCCCGCAAAATTCGGGCTGGCCGGGCAGAGAGAGGGCGCAGCGCGAATGCGAAACCTGCGCAGAGCGTGACGCCGACACCGGCCAGAACGATGCCAAAGGCCGAAGACCAGATCACGGTAAAACCTGTGTCGAAGATATGGGTGGCCACAGCCCATCCGCCCAGGATGCCGACCAGCAAGGCGACGCAGCCCGCTGCGGCGCCCAGCAGGACCGAGCGTAGTCCAAAACTGCGCAGGATGCGGCCACGGTCAGCCCCCAGCGTCTTGAGGATTGCCGCCTCGTATCTGCGGGCGGGTTCGCCGGCGGCTGCCGCCCCGATCAGCACCAGGAATCCTGTCAACAAAGACACGCCCGCGCCATACGAGGTTGCGGCGGCGATCCCTGCCAAAAGGCCCGAAACACGGTCAATTGCGTCGCGCACACGGATGGCCGTGATGTTCGGGAACTGGCCTGCAAGATCTCGCAGAATGGCGGCCTCGGCCTGTTCTTCTGCATATACCGTCGCAATAAAGCTGTGTGGCGCACCCGCCAGTGCCGACGGGTTCATCGACATGACAAAACCCATACCCGCTGTGGAAAAATCCACCTCTCGGGTTGAGGTCAGCTCTGCGGTGATATCCCGCCCCAGGATGTTGACAGTTACCTGATCGCCCAGTTTCAGACCCATCTCTTCGGCTTCTTCGGCTGCAAAGCTGATCTGTGGTGCGCCAGAATAATCCTCTGCCCACCACTCCCCCGCTGTCACCCGTGCATTTGCCGGGGGGCGGGCTGAATAGGTGACGCCGCGATCTCCCTCCAGAACCCAATGATCTCCGGCCACCTCGCGCGCAGGGCGACCGTTTATCTGGGTGATGATGCCCCGCAGCATTGGTGCGCTTTCAATGCGGCTGACAGCAGGATCGGTTTGCAGCCGTTCGGTAAAACCGGGCATCTGGTCTTTTTGAATATCGACAAAGAAGTATGAGGGCGCGACATCCGGCAGATTGCCGGAGATCGCGTTGCGCAGCGTGCCGTCAATCTGCCCAACCGCCGCCAGCACTGACAAACCCAGACCAAGTGACAAAACCACTGACCCCGCACCCTCACGCGGATCAGAGATGGCGGACAAAGCCCATCGCAGGGCAGGGCGGCCCCGCGCCAAAGGTGTCCCAGCCCGTGCCAGTTTGCGAATGGCATGGGCTGCGAGCGCCAGCAGGATCAGTGCGCCCGCAAGTCCGCCGCTGGTCCACAGGGTTAGGCGCGTTGAGCCGCTGAACCAGGACGCAATCGCGATCAGGGACGCCAATCCAATCCCGCTTGCCACGACGTAAATTGCGCGTGGGATGGGACGAGCCGCACTCAGCGCATCGCGAAACAGGGTTGCGGCGCGCACATCTTCGGTTCTGGCCAGCGGCCAGAGCGTGAAAAGAAATGCTGTCAGCAGGCCATAAAGCGCAGCCTCTATCAGCGGTTGCGGATACAGAGAAAACACTGCTGGAACGGGCAACTGGTATTCCAGCAGCGGTGCCAGCAAAAGCGGTGCCATCCCGCCCAGTACCAACCCAATTACAATGCCAGTCAGGGACAGCACCCCGATCTGAATCATGTAAGTTTGAAAAATGGTGGAGCGATCCGCCCCCAATGTCCGCAATGTCGCAATGGTTTCCGTTTTCTGACTCAGATAGGCTCGCACGGCGGCGGACACACCGATGCCACCAACGGCAAGCCCTGACAACCCGACTAGGACCAGAAAGGCACTCAGGCGGTTGACGAATTCCGATATGCCCGGCGCGCCGTTGCGCGCATCGCTCCAGCGCATCCCCGAGCCCTCAAGCGCCGCGCTGGCTCTTGCGGACACCTCCGACAGGTTTGCGTCTTGGGGCAAGGTCAGCCGGTACCTGGTCGAAAAAAGCGTTCCGGGTTCCAGAAGGCCAGATGCCTGCAACGCTTCGGTGCGCACCATTGTACGTGGCCCCAAGGCAAAACCAGCCGCGGCGCCGTCGGGTTCATTCCGAAGTGCGGCCATCAGAATGAACTCTTGCGTGCCAAGCGCGAAGTGATCACCGACCGACAAACCAAGCCGGTCTATCAGAACGGGTTCCATAATGGCACCGGGTAATCCGGACCTGCCATTCAGGGCGTCGTCCAGCGTGATGCCCGGCTCCAGTTTGACCGATCCGATGAGCGGGTAAGCCTTATCGACGGATTTGACCTGGGTCAGCGCACGTTCCGGCCCGGCGTCGCGGGGCACAACCGCCATCGAGCGGAAATCGACAATTTCTGACACCTGTTCGGATGACTGCTGCATCCAGAGGCGCTCGGCCTCAGTAGCAAAACGATAGGTGAACTCAAGCTCGGCATCGCCGCCCAGCAGGGATGCGCCTTCACGGGTCAGCCCGGTCTGAATCGCCTGACGCACCGATCCGACGGCTGCGATGGCTGCGACGCCCAAGGCCAGACAGGCCAGAAAGATGCGAAACCCGCGAAGTCCGCCGCGCAGCTCTCGACGGGCCAGCCGCGCGGCCAGCCGAAGGCTCATTCTGCGGCCTCCTGCCGGGTCATTTCGGCAATCCTGCCGTCGCGCAGCCTGATCACCCGGTCACATCGTTCAGCCAGTGAACGGCTGTGCGTTACAAGAACCAGCGTCGCATCATATTTGCGTCGAAGCCCGAACAGCAAATCAACAATCGCGGCACCGTTTGTCTCGTCCAGATTCCCGGTTGGTTCGTCCGCCAGCAAGATCTTGGGGCGTGGTGCCGATGCGCGCGCCAAAGCAACTCGTTGCTGCTCGCCACCCGACAACTGTGCTGGGTAATGATCGCGGCGATGCGATAATCCCACGGCATTCAGTTCCGTCTCAGCCCGGTGAAACGCATCTTTGTGCCCTGCCAGTTCCAGTGGTGTCGCCACGTTTTCCAACGCGGTCATCGTTGGGATCAGGTGGAAATTCTGAAACACCACGCCCATGTTGTCGCGCCGAAACCGCGCCAGGGCGTCCTCGTCCATGCTTGTCAAATTCTGATCCAAGGCCAAGATTTGACCGCTTGTTGCCTGTTCCAACCCACCCATCAGCATCAACAGCGACGATTTTCCCGACCCCGATGGCCCGATCAGCCCCAGCGATTCCCCCCTGTTCACGGTCAACGTGATGTCATGCAAAATATCGACCCGCCCGGCATTGCCATCCAGCGATAAAGCGGCATTCTGAAGAGCGAGAACAGCAGGCGTCATGGGTCTTCCCGATAAAGGAGCGGTTTTTGGGATATGGAGTGAACACCGTATTGCGCAAGGTTTTGATGGCAAGTCCATTTGTGTTCTGCGGTTTTGCGGCCACAGCCGATCAGGTGCTGATCGCAGCCCTTGGGGACTCGCTGACGCAAGGCTACGGGCTGGTGGAAGAGAACGGGTTTGTTCCCCAGCTTGACCGTTGGTTGCAGGCGCGGGGCGCAGATGTTCGCGTTATCAACGCAGGTGTTTCGGGCGATACAACGGCGGGTGGCGCTGCGCGGGTAGAATGGACCCTGACACCCGATGTGGACGGACTGATTGTTGCCTTAGGCGGGAATGACGTGTTGCGCGGGATCGATCCTGCAGTTTCGCAAGCCAATCTGCGCAAGATACTTCAGGTTGCACGCGATACAAAGGTTCCTGTCTTGTTGATCGGAATGCAGGCGCCGGGCAACTACGGCGCTGAATACAAGCAGGCATTCGATGGCATGTACCCTGTACTGGCGCAGGAGTTTGAAGTTCTGTTTTTCAGCAGTTTCTTTGAAGGGCTTGCAGCGGAGGGTGATCCCGCGGCCGTATCGCACTTCATGCAATCGGATGGCATTCATCCAAATGCGGCCGGGGTGGCGAAGATCGTCGAAGCGCTGGGCCCCTCTGTGTTGCAACTTGTGACGCAGGCGGGCGGGGAAGGTTAGCCATCCCCGCTGTGGCGATCAGACGACCGTGACCACCGTTCCGATAGGGACCCGGTTATACAGATCGATGACATGTTCATTCAGCATCCGAATACATCCGTTTGACACCGCCCTGCCTATGGTTTGTGGCTGGGTCGTGCCATGGATTCGGAAATAGGTATCGACACCGTTCTGGAACAAATACATCGCGCGCGCGCCGAGGGGGTTATCCCCACCTCCCGGTTGGACATAGTCATTGTCCTTGAATTTTGCATAGGCCACCGGATCGCGCTGGATCATCTCTTGGGTCGGGCGCCAGGTCGGCCATTCCTTTTTCACATCGATAGTAGCGGTGCCGGTGAATTCCAGACCTGCCTTGCCGACACCGCAGCCATAGCGGATCGCTTTGCGTGGTTCGGTGACATAGTAAAGATAGAATGAACGGGGGGCGACCAGCAGCTGCCCGGGCAGGAACTGCTTTTTGATGCGCACGAATTGCGGTGTCGGATCATACTCGACCGCTTTCTTGGCGCTGGCGATGCCCGGCAGCAGCGTGGCTGCTGTTCCGGCCAGAAAAACTCGGCGTGTAATCATCGAAACCCTCATCAATTGACCAATGAAACCCAAGAACCAGTTTCATCATGATATGTTATTTGGTCAATTCTGGGGCAAGCATCACGCATCCGTGATGTGATCAATCGGCCACCTGAAACGGCAGCGGTTGAACAAAAGGGTGAGGAATTTCTCTCACCCTTTCAAGAGCTTATGCAAGCTGGATGTTGTCGGCGCTCTCGCGGCCGTCACGACCCGAACGCAGTTCGTACGTGACTTTCTGGTTGTCGGCCAGACCGGTCAGGCCCGAGCGTTCGACGGACGAGATGTGGACGAAGATGTCCTTGCCGCCATCTTCGGGCGCAATAAAGCCGTAGCCTTTAGTGGTGTTGAACCATTTTACGGTGCCTGCTGGCATATCCGTGTCTCCTGTTTGGTGCTGCCCACGGAGTTGCGGCAGCCTGGCGTCGTATGTCTGTATCGATAGACTGAGCGCCGTAGAAGGAGACAGTAGGTCGAAATAGAAAAACGTTAGCACCCTGCATATGGCATTGAGGTAAGCCTGTGGCAAGAGTGGTTTGTACGGATTGTACTAGTGCCAGAGGGCAGATAGCTTGATTTGTACAAGAATCCGCTGATGGGTTTCAGGCTGATTTTGGCGATGTTTGACAGCATTCTGGGTGCTCTGGTCACTCTGTCTGTTGACGCGCGCGACGGCAATGAGAAACCCGGACCCACAACTTTCCGGTCGGCCATGCGGAGCGATCACCACGTACCACGCCTGCGCGGGAGGGGGACACTTTTTGGTTGCAGGCACGTGTTCACGACCAGCGCCATTCTGATCGGTTGAGCGGGGGGGCGCTCACAACTGACGGTTTAAATTTGCCAATCACTATGTTTGGAAAATCAGCGATCCGATGCTAT
This sequence comes from Ruegeria sp. AF3, assembly GCF_056536285.1. Taxonomy (NCBI): domain Bacteria; kingdom Pseudomonadati; phylum Pseudomonadota; class Alphaproteobacteria; order Rhodobacterales; family Roseobacteraceae; genus Ruegeria; species Ruegeria sp. AF3. The sequence goes on from NZ_JBQFJM010000001.1 coordinate 2,438,575, forward strand.
ACTATTTGGCAGCCGTGGGGGCGGATATGAAAGTTGTATACACGATAACGCTGTTGTGCTGGGCCGGAGCCTCGCAAGCCCTGACTGTTCCATTTGGGACAGAGGGTTCGATGCCGGGCGCGCGTGAAGGCGCGCTCAAACTCTACAACATGTTCGAATTTGAACACGAGCTGAAGGCGCCAATCTTCGCGAAAGAGGACCCGCGCCGTAAGGAAATACGTCGTCGTCTTGTCGAGCTTGGTGGACCCAAGTATTTGCCCGAGATACTGACTGAACGGACAGAGGTCGAGGAAGAATCCGGGCCTGAGTTCTGCGAGCTGTGGTGCAAGGAGCCCGGGTCCGAAGAAACGCCGGTGGACGTGAACGTCTCGGCCGTGCCGCTTCCGGCCAGTTGGCTGCTGCTGCTTGGGGCGCTGACGGGGCTGTTCGGTGTCGGACGGCTGCGTGGCAACCGGTTCGGGTAAGCGCCGCGTCTGCAACCATCCTTGAATGCTGTGATATGGGACACCGGGGGTCGGTGGAGCATCCGACTTTCGACGGTTGCCTGCAAAGGTGTGTGTTAACCACTTGGTAGTCATACCTGCGCCACCTTGCGCGCATGAGTGATTATCGCCGCGTCCGCATTCCCGGAGCCAGATATTTCTTTACGGTTTCGCTGGCCGACCGGTCATCGGACCTGTTGATCCGCGAGGTTGCACATCTGCGCGCGGCTTTTGCCGAAGCGCAGCGGGAGCGTCCGTTTTGGTGCGATGCGCTTGTGGTGTTGCCCGATCATCTGCACGCGGTGTGGACCTTGCCGCCGGGCGATGCGGATTATTCCACGCGGTGGGGTGCGATCAAGGCGCGGTTCACCATGGATGTGAACAAGACAAACCGTAGGCCGGGCTTCAGCCCGGCACCGGTACCGACAGTTTTGCCCGTTGTGACATCCGGCAGATATGCCGGGCTGAAGCCCGGCCTACGGGCCAACAAACGCGAAGGGGCGGTTTGGCAGCGTCGGTTTTGGGAGCATACCATTCGGGACGAACGGGATTATCGTAATCATATGGCGTATTGTTGGGGGAACCCGGTCAAGCACGGGTTGGTGGAGCATCCAACCGATTGGCCGTATTCGTCGATTCATCGTGATATCCGCGCAGGCCGGGTTGATCCGGAATGGAGCGGCGGTGTGACAGACGGCGCATTCGGAGAGCCGTGATACAAAGAACACCCCGTAGGCCGGGCTTCAGCCCGGCATCCACCATTCCCCTCAGATCGATTGAAGGGTTTTGAGGCCATTCATCGGTGGATGTTGGTAAAGGTGTGGGTGTTTCGAGGGGTGCCGGGCTGAAGCCCGGCCTACCAGTTGGCGTCAGGGGTGCGAGTGCTCATCTTACGTTTGCTATCACGTCTTGAATTGCAATGCGCTGTTAGCCATCTGACTGGTGAGATCAGCAGAATCATGGAGTTATCTATTGAAAGAGAAAGATTATTTGGCGAAAGGTCATGCCCGTCAAATCGTTGAGGAGTGCCAGTTGTTTGAAGGCGATTTCCTTAGGTTTTCAGAAAAAATAATGAGAAAATTGAATTGGAAGGACAACAGCCAACGAGACCGAAAGAGATTGGTTTTGTCTCTAAGGAGACCTTTTCAAGACGAAATATTTGGATTTCAATGCCAAAAAAACTATCGCAAACTTAGATTTATGGTTGCGCACCAAGAACAGGGGGATTTTCCACGTTTAGTTTTGCGAAATCACTTTTTTGACCAAGAAACTTTGGGCCGTTGGACGCATTGCGAAAGCCCACATTCTGTCATTTCAAATCACGCGTTGCAGCGATTGTATCTAAGGGGTGGCGCAAAATCACTTAGGGAGGTTAGGGGATTTATCAGAAAAATTTCTGGATGGGTTTCAACTATAAACCTTCTAGGTCATCAGTCGACGGTGCCAATACCAACATTGGATGGTCTATTCTTTGTAAGGTTTGGGGGAAAGCAAAGTATACTAGTAACATTTATCTCAAGAGAAAAATTGTATGGAAGAACATTGAAAATTTGGGAGGATATAAATGGAGATGAAGATTTCAATTCGATTTCGCCGGATCTTTTTTCTCGAAGCGTCGAGGGCAAGAGGCCATCAGAAATCGCGCGGGCCTTTCAACTTAGTACTGTCGGGTTCCTTGGGGACATGATCAAGGAACTCGACAGGATAGTGTATGAGGAAGGACTTATGCTACATGCTGAGCTAGGCAGAAGCTAAATAGTCGAACCATCAGTACTCAAAAAGCGGCAACGGAAGGCCCAGATTTAACATCATAGTTCGTGTAGGTGGGTTTAATCGGTGTGGTCGAAGCCTACTCACTCCTGTCCTTAGAGATGTGGTTCAAACCCTCATCGCACAAACTTCTTATGCTTCAACCGCTTGGGCTCCAGTGCGTCCGGCCCGAGCCTCCGCTTTTTGTCCTCTTCATAGTCCTCGAAGTTGCCCTCGAACCATTCCACATGCGCGTCGCCCTCAAAGGCCAGAATATGCGTACAAATCCGGTCGAGGAAGAAGCGGTCGTGTGAGATGACGACGGCGCAACCGGCGAAATCGACCAGCGCGTCCTCCAGCGCACGCAGGGTTTCGACGTCGAGGTCGTTGGTGGGTTCGTCCAGCAGCAGGACGTTACCGCCCTCTTTCAACAGGCGGGCCATGTGGACGCGGTTGCGCTCACCCCCTGACAGCAGCGAGACCTTTTTCTGCTGGTCGCCGCCCTTGAAGTTGAAGGACGAGCAATAGGCGCGGGAATTAACCTGCGCGTCGCCCAGTTGGATGATTTCGGCGCCGCCGGTGATCGCCTCCCACACTGTGTCGTTGTCTTTCAGGTCGTCGCGGGACTGGTCGACATAAGACAGCTCGACCGTGTCGCCCAGCGTGATGGTGCCGCTGTCGGGCTGTTCCTGACCGGTGAGCATCTTGAAGAGCGTCGATTTACCGGCACCGTTGGGGCCGATGACGCCGACGATGCCGCCGGGGGGCAGGGCGAAATCCAGCCCTTCGATCAGTTGCTTGTCGCCCATGTGCTTCGACAGGCCCTCGACCTCGATCACCTTGCCGCCAAGGCGCTGGCCGTTGGGGATGACGATTTGGGCGCGGGTCAGCTTTTCGCGCTCGGACTGTTCGGCCAGCTCGTTATAGGCGTTAATCCGGGCCTTGGATTTGGCCTGACGGGCCTTCTGACCCTGACGCATCCATTCCAGTTCGCGTTGCAGGGTCTTCTGCTTGGACTTGTCCTCGCGGGCTTCCTGCTCCAGCCTTTTGGCTTTTTGTTCCAGCCATGCGGAGTAGTTGCCCTCGTAAGGGATGCCGCGGCCACGATCGAGTTCGAGGATCCAGCCGGTGATGTCATCGAGGAAATAACGGTCGTGGGTGACGATCAGGATGGTGCCCTTGTAATCGATCAGGTGCTGTTGCAACCAGGCGATGGTCTCGGCGTCGAGGTGGTTGGTCGGTTCGTCGAGCAGCAGCATGTCGGGCGCTTCGAGCAGCAGCTTGCAGAGCGCCACGCGGCGTTTTTCACCGCCCGAAAGGTTGGCAATGTTGGCGTCGTCCGGCGGGCAGCGCAGTGCCTCCATCGACACGTCGATCTGGCTGTCGAGGTCCCAGAGGTTCTCGGCGTCGATCGCGTCCTGCAGGGTGGTCATTTCCTCCATCAACTCGTCCGAGTAATTCTCGGCGATCTCCATGGCAATCTCGTTGAAGCGGTCAACCTTGGCCTTTTTCGCGGCCACGCCCAGCATGACGTTTTCACGGACCGACAGGGATTCATCCAGCTGCGGTTCCTGCGGCAGGTAACCGACCTTGGCACCTTGGGCGGCCCAGGCCTCACCGGTGAAGTCGGTGTCGAGCCCGGCCATGATCTTCATCAGCGTCGATTTACCCGCGCCGTTGACGCCGACAACACCGATTTTCACGCCGGGCAGAAAGCTCAGGTGGATGTTTTCAAAGCACTTCTTGCCACCGGGATAGGTCTTGGAGACACCCTGCATGTGGTAGACATATTGATAGGCGGCCATGTCGCGTCCTCTGGGTCGGGAAATTGGGTTGAAACGCTGGATATCCGAGCGGGGCGGGCGGGGCAAGCTGGTGGTTTTGTGAATTTCGTCCCGTATCTGCATGGGCTAGGTTTGCCGGGCTGTATGAGGGGCATGAAGTGGTGGAACTGGCGGAACTGATATCAGGCTGGGCGCAACCGGGGCGGGTGGAGTGGATTGGCGTCCGGCCCGAGCGGCGGGTTGGGGTGGAGGTGGTGAGGGAGGCGGTGGTCTCGGCCGATGGGCTCGACGGTGACCGGGGCCGTACGGGTAAGCGGGCGGTTTCTTTGATCCAGCGGGAGCATCTGGCGGCGATTGGGTCCTACCTGGGGCGTGGGCCGATTGCGCCCGAACCCCTGCGGCGCAATCTGGTGGTTTCGGGGATCAATCTGGCCGCGCTCAAGGGGCGTGAGGTGCAGGTGGGTGAGGCGGTTTTGCGCTTTACCGTGATCTGTGCGCCATGCAGCCGGATGGAAGAGGCGCTGGGCAAGGGCGGCTATTCTGCCGTGCGGGGGCATGGGGGATGGTGCGCCGAAGTTGTCAGGCCGGGGCGGGTTGCGCTGGGCGACGCCGTGCAACCGATTGATTGACAACCCCCCTCAGTTCTGAACATCAGCAGATTATGGAGCGGTACGACATCCCTTACGCGCGGCCCGGGCAGGTCGTTGGGTTGTTCGGCGGGTCATTCGATCCGCCGCATCAGGGCCATGTGCATGTGACGCGTGAGGCGATGAAGGCCTTTGGGTTGGATCGGGCGTGGTGGCTGGTGTCACCCGGCAATCCGTTGAAAGAGCGGGGGCCTGCGCCGATCGCGCGGCGCATGGCGGCAGCGCGGCAGGTGATGCAGCATCCGAAGGTCGACGTGACGGATATCGAGGCGCTGGTCGGAACGCGGGCAACGGCGGACACTCTGACAGCGCTCAGGCGGCTTTACCCGCAGGTGCGGTTTGTCTGGCTGATGGGCGCGGACAATCTGGCGCAGTTTCATCGCTGGAAAGACTGGCGGCTGATCATGGACACTGTGCCGGTGGGCGTGGTGGCGCGGCCGGGTGAGCGGATCTCGGCCCGGATGTCACCTGCGGCGCGGGTTTATGCGAAGTACCGGATTGACGGGCAGGCGCGGCACCTTTTGGGGCAGGCGCAGGCTCCGGCCTGGTGTTTCGTGAACGTGCCGATGATCGATGTCAGTTCGACCGAACTCCGGACACGCGGCGAATGGGGCGCAGAAGTGTTGCCGGAATAGCCCCAACGGGCGCATAATCTAACACGGTGGTTGTGTGCTTTTGATCTGTGGGATTTTAATTCGGCTATGGCTGGTCGTTTTTCACGTCGTTTATTTCTGGGGGGATTAGGGGCGTCCCTGATCCCGGCAGCGGGCCTTGCGCAGGCGCCGCTTGTATCGCTTAGGCCGCAGGCGCGCGGGGTCATATTAAGCGGTGCCGAGCGATTGGTGGCCGCAGCAGGCCTGAAGGGCGAGGTTGTGTTTGCGGTTGCGGATGTGGCGACCGGGGCGCAGCTGGAAGTGTTTGGCGAGGGCGCAAGTCTGCCCCCGGCCAGCGTCGGAAAGGCAATGACCGCGCTTTATGCGCTGGACGTTCTGGGGCCGGAACACCGGTTCGAGACCCGTCTGGTGGCGGATGGCCGGATCGAGAAGGGCGTTTTGCACGGCGATTTGATTCTGGTTGGGGGCGGCGACCCGCTGCTGGATACGGATGCGCTGGCCGCGATGGCGGCCAATTTGCGCGAGGCCGGGATTATCGAAGTGCGCGGCGCGTTCAGGGTTTACGACGGGGCGTTGCCTTATGTGTTCAGCATCGATCCCGAGCAGCCGGATCATGTGGGCTATAGCCCGGCCGTCAGCGGCATTTCCCTGAACTTCAATCGCGTCCATTTCGAATGGAAACGCGCAGGGAGTGGCTATGACATAACCATGGATGCCCGCAGCGAGCGTTATGTGCCTGCGGTGGATGTCTCGGCCATGCGGGTCGAGGATCGTAGCCTGCCGATCTATACCTATCAGGCAAGCGCGCGGCAGGATCGCTGGACCGTGGCCAAGGGCGCGCTGGGCAATGGCGGGGCCCGCTGGTTGCCGGTGCGCAAGCCCGCTTTGTACGCGGGCGATGTATTTCGCACCTTGGCGCGGTCGAACGGGATCGTTTTGAAGCGCGTTCAGGTGACACGCCAGAGCGTGCAGGGTGTCGATCTTGTGGTGCATCGCAGCGACAGTTTGGATCGTGTCCTGCGCGGGATGCTGAAATACTCGACCAACCTGACGGCCGAGATGGTCGGGCTGGCCGCGACCAGGGCGCGCGGTGTTAACCCGCACACCCTGGCGGATTCGGCAGCCGAGATGAACCGGTGGGCCGCCAGTCGTTTCGGCGTGACAGGAATCGCCATGGTCGATCATTCGGGTCTGAGCGATGCCTCGCGCATGGTACCGGAGGATTTGGTTGCGGCCCTTGTCGCAACACAGAAGTCGGGGATGTTGCGGCCCTTGATGAAACCTTTTGCACTGACCGACCGGAACGGGCGGCCCGTCAAGAACCACCCGATCAAGGTTGATGCCAAGACAGGGACATTGAACTTTGTATCCGGGTTGGGCGGTTTCCTGACGACTGCGGACGGGGTCGATCTGGCCTTTGCGATATTCACCGCCGACGTGGACCATCGCGCAACGATCCCACGCGCGCAGCGTGAGCGCCCGGACGGTGCACGCAGCTGGAACAGCAGATCGCGAAAATTGCAGCGCGCTTTGCTGGAGCGCTGGGGGTCACTTTATGGAAGCTGAAACCTGAAACCCGCCTGAAGCGGGCGTCAGACGGTATGGCGCGCCCTGGCCCCGCGCTCGATCGCGGCCGCGTGCAGGCGGTCGATGTTCAGCTCGTACCGGATTTCTTCCAGCAGGCGCAGTTCGGTTTCGGCCAGCGTTCCGTCAGCGGCAGCGACGTCACAGGCCAGAGCATAGGCCGTTTCGTTCAGGCGTTCGGGCAGGTTGTCCCGGATCAGGCCAAACAGCGCATCCAGCCCGTCTTCCTGTTCGAACAGGTCAAACACGACCTGCGACACGTGGCGCATCCGGTCGATGTCGTACCCGGCGAAGACCGGCAACATGTTCACGGCGACCTCGATCTTGACCAGCTCGGCAGTTCGGATGTTTTCGTCGGAGGCCGAGATCGCAACCATGATCGCCACAAGGCAATCCTGTGGGGACATCGGGTGGGGAACTTGCTCGGTCATTCGGTGCATCCTGCTTGGGGTTCGTCAATGGCGCAGGATAGAAGGGGGGCAGGGCAGGTTCAACATCTTGTTTTGCCCCAACTGTGCGGCAGGTTGAACCGGTCAGGTGTTCATAATCGCCATACCGCTGAGCAAAAGGCCCGCCCCGATCCAATAGCGCAGCCCCAGCGTTTCCCCGAAGAACAGCCACGAGGCGAGGGGGACCAAGACAAAGCTGAGGGCCATGAACGGATAGGCCTGCGACAGCGGCACATGCCTGAGGACGTAAATCCAGAGTATCGTTGCAGTGCCGTAAATCGCCAGCGCGACGAGCAAGAAAGGGTCGAGCAGGGTATGCAACAGCCCCATCGCACCGGTCGCGGTGCGACCCTCGATCCGCCCGCCAGCGAGTTTGAACAATACCTGTCCGACCGAAATCATGACAGGTGTCAGAAGCAGCCCGGTCCAGACCAGTGCTGTGGGTGCGGTTGCGCTCATGCAGCCTGATCCTTGAGGGGCTTTCCGGTGGATTCCTCGGCCGGTCGATCCTCGCAGTAATAGATGTCACGCCCGATATCCTCGCAGGTGTGAAGGCTGGGGCTGGGATGCACGGCGCGCAGAAAGCTGTGGGTGTAGGGAAAGAAATTGAAATGCGGGTTGAAGCTGTAGCGATATTCCCGTTCGCGCGGGACCACGATGATAACCCGCTTGCGCGCGACCCGGCGCAATTCAGCGATGGCACGGCGGTAATCCAGCAGATGTTCGATCACATGGGTGCAGATGACCGTGTCGAAACTGTTATCCTCAAAAGGCAGGTCTTCGATCCGGGCGGCAACATATCTGATGTTTTCGATGGCTTCAGCGTCATCGATAACGAAATCGACACCGGTCATGGCCGTGATGTCCAGGCGCAGGGCGCGGATGCGTTGCAGCAGAGCCCCGGTGCCGCAGCCGACGTCGCAGATGCTGTTGCCAACAATGTCGCTGGCGATCCGGTCAATGCAGGCGTCGGAATTGTCAGTACCATCATGCACGCGCGGGTGTTCCCGGTAGAGCGTTTCGTATTCTTCGTCCGTCAGAAAAGGCGCGCGTTCGCGGAACGCTGCCAGCCGGGTAATGTGTTCCCCCCAGACACGGCGCGCAAGCCAGTGAAAAGCGGCGCTGTCGCGAAGGATCGGCGGGACGATATCCTCGAGCACAAAGCGGATCAGGTTGGTGGTTTCGCGTCGCATCTCGTTTCCTTTGGTCCGGGGAGGTTTCCCGGCGTCTTTCCATCGTAGCACCGCAATGCAAACACGTGAAATATCCGGGTCAGGTCAAAGCCTGTCGCCCGTGTCTTTTATGTTTCGCGCGCCAAACCCATCTTATGAGTGTGGCTGGAGTAAGGCTTGCGGATGGAAAAACCGGTACGGGATTGCGGACGCTCCGGGCGTGGATCAGAGGCTGAGGGCGGGCAGTACAGTCATTTAGCGGCAAAACCCCGTGACAAGGCGGTTTTCCACGGGTTCCGGGCAGTTAAAACACGGGTGCTTTATTGACTCATGCTGCACTGGCACAATAGGAGGAGCCGGTCGGGTTGCGTGGTGCAGCCGCGACCGTTTCCCCAATGGAGCACATTGAAATGTCTGAACTGCGCGAAACCGCGATGTCGTCCAAGGCCTGGCCCTTTGAAGAGGCGCGCCGGTTGCTTAAACGCTATCAGAAAGGTGCTCCGGAAAAGGGGTATGTGCTGTTTGAAACCGGATACGGCCCGTCGGGCCTGCCGCATATCGGCACGTTCGGCGAGGTGGCGCGGACCACAATGGTCAAGCGCGCCTTTGAAGCGCTGTCGGATATCCCGACCAAGCTGATCTGTTTTTCGGACGATCTGGACGGGATGCGCAAGGTTCCCAGCAACGTGCCGAACCCCGAGGCGCTGGAAGAGCATTTGCAGCGCCCGCTGACCTCGGTTCCTGATCCGTTTGGCGAATTTGACAGCTTTGGCGAACACAACAACGCGATGTTGCGCCGGTTCCTTGATACCTTCGGGTTCGAATACGAGTTCTACTCGGCACGCGACTTTTATCGCTCGGGCCAGTTCGACGAGATTCTGAAGCGTGCGGTTGAACGCTACGACGACGTGATGGCCATCATGTTGAAAAGCCTGCGGGAAGAACGCCAGCAGACCTATTCGATCTTCCTGCCGATCCACCCGGAAACCGGGCGGGTTCTGTATGTGCCGATGAAAAAGGTCTGCGCCGAAACCTATACCGTTACCTTCGATGATGAAGACGGCAAGGAATGGACCGTTCCCGTCACCGGCGGCAACGTGAAGCTGCAATGGAAGCCGGATTTCGGGGCGCGCTGGGCGGCACTGGGCGTTGATTTCGAGATGTACGGCAAGGAACACGCGACCAACGAAAAGATCTATGACGGGATCTGCCGGGCCTTGGGTGGCCGCGCGCCCGAGCATTTCAGCTATGAGCTGTTTCTGGACGAGAACGGACAGAAGATTTCGAAATCGTCGGGCAATGGTGTGTCGATTGACGAATGGCTGACCTATGCGCCGACCGAGTCGCTGGCTTATTTCATGTACCAAAAGCCCAAGACGGCCAAGCGGATGCATTTCGACGTGATCCCGAAAGCCTATGATGAGTATCATCAGCAGCTGCGCGCCTATCCGGGGCAGGACCTGAAGGCCCAGTTGAACAACCCGGTCTGGCATATTCACGGCGGCGACGTGCCGGAATCGACCCTGATCGTTCCCTTTGCGATGCTGCTGAATCTGGCATCGGTTTCCGGTGCCGAAGACAAGGAGGCGCTGTGGGGCTTTATTCGCCGCTATGCGCCCGAGGCAACGGCAGAGAGCCATCCCGATCTGGACAAGGCTGCTGGTTTCGCCGTGCGGTACTTCAACGATTTCGTCAAGCCGACGCGCAAGCATCGCGCGCCGACGGATCAGGAGCGCGAGGCGCTGGAAGCGCTGAAAGCGGCGCTTGAGGCGTATGATGGCCCGACCGAGGATGAAGCGTTGCAATCGGTGGTCTATGCCATCGGCCGCGAGCGGTTTGATCCGATGAAAGGATGGTTCTCGGCGCTTTATGAGGTGCTGCTGGGGGCCTCGCAAGGGCCGCGCTTCGGGGGTTTTATCGCGCTTTACGGCGTGCCCGAGACCATCGCGCTGATCGACAAGGCACTGGCCGGAGAGCTGGTCTGATTTGACCTGAACCGGCATGGGGCTATCCTTGGCACAGGAGGTGGCCCCATGCGTCGATTATTGCTTGCATTATCCCTGAGCGCCGGGCTGGCGTCGGGCGCGTTTGCGCAGAGTGCCGAGATCGAGGCCAATATCGCGGCGCAGATACAGGCCTTCCGGGCGGATGACTTTGCGACCGCCTTCACCTTTGCCAGCCCCAGCATCCAGCGTCTGTTTCGAAACCCCGACAATTTCGGCGCGATGGTGCGCAATGGCTATCCCATGGTCTGGCGTCCTGCCGATGTGCGTTTTCTGGAACTGCGCGAGGTTGATGGCGCGCTGTGGCAGAAGGTGATGATTACGGACGGTAACGGGCGGGTGCATCTTCTGGACTATCAGATGATCCCGCTGACGGAAGGCTGGAAGATCAACGGGGTGCAACTGTTGGGTGCCGCTGACCCTGCGGCCTGAGGCAACACCACCGTCACGGTGATATGAGCCGTGATTAATTCCTTTTCGATATCCAGACTGTCGCGTTCGGGGCGGACCTGAACACGGGGTTTGGACGCGTCGCCGGATTTGCGCGACGCGATTGGGAAAGGGTTTTCAATGAACAAGGCAATCACCGACGGCATCGTGTTCATGCCGCCTCAATTCGCGAATGGTCTGACGGTTTGGTCTGCGGGGGACGGAACACCCGGATCGCCCACATATGGCGGGTCCGGCACGGGCGTATTTGTTCCGGCGGATGCGGATTTTGCCGGTTGTCTTGAAATCCTGAAGGTCAACACAACGCAGCAATTGCGTTACATGGGGCAGACGCCGATCCTGCCCGGTTGCTATTTGCAGATCAAAGCCCGGGTCAAGGCGATCAGTGGCCCGTTGCCGTCGGTGCGCATCGCAGCCTGGGCCGGTGGCGCGGGTGATGTGCATGTGGCCGGTCTTGTGGAACAGGGGCCTGCCACCCAGCTGTCGGGCTATGGCACGGTACACGAGATCACCGCGATTGTCGGCACCGGCCAGCGCCCGGGCGTGGACATGTCCTGGGGGCTTGCCGCCCTTTACGGGCATTTCGGCCTGGATATCGAAGGGGCCAACGGCGCGCTGGTGCGTGTCGATGATCTTGAGATCACCGATGTCACCGGGTTCTTTCTGCGCGAGATGATCAGCCTGGTCGATGTGCGAGACTTTGGTGCCGTTGGTGACGGTGTGACGGATGACTCGGTTGCGTTTGAGGCGGCGGATCAGGCGGCCGGTGGCCGCCGGGTCTTTGTTCCGCAAGGCACCTATCACCTTGCGGAAAACACCAGCATCGATGCGGAGATTGAATTCGAAGGCACCGTCACCATGCCGGATGACAAGATGCTGTTGCTGACCAAGGATTTCCATCTGCCCGCATATATCGAGGCGTTCGGAGATGAGGAGCTGGCCTTCAAGAAGGCGTTTCAGGCGCTGCTGAACAACTCGGACCACGACTCGCTGGATCTTGGCGGGCGCAAGATTTCCGTTTCCGCGCCAATCGACATGGCCGCTGCGGTTCCCAACAAGCAAAGCGGCTTTTCCACGCGCCGCGTGATCCGCAACGGGCAGTTCGATGTCAAAAGCGGTACCGCCTGGGACACCGAAACCTTCACCTCTGTCGCCACCTATGACCCGTCGGACAAGACACGCCTGACCAATGTCGCCAATGTGGCCAATATTCCCGTGGGATCGCTGGTTGAAGGCAGTGGTGTCGGGCGTGAGGTTTACGTGCGCTCGAAAAACATAGGTGCCGGTGAGATAACCCTGAGTGCACCCATCTATGACGCCGCCGGTACCCAGACCTTTACCTTTCAGTCGTTCAAATACCTGCTGGATTTCAGCGGTTTCGATACGTTGCGGAAATTCGGCATGGAACAGATCGAGTTTCAGTGCAACAGCCGGTGCAGCGGTATTCGTCTGGCGGCCTCGGGCAGTACGTTTTCGTTGAAAGACTGTTTTATCAGTCGCCCGAAGGATCGGGGCCTGACCTCGACCGCGACGGGGTGCAAGGGGCTGCTGATCGACAATTGCCAGTTCTTGTCCTCAGAAGAAGCGCTTGACGTGACGGACCGGAATTCCATCGGGCTGAACACCAACTCGAACGATGTGAAGCTGCGTCACAATCAGGCGGTGCGGTTCAAGCATTTTGCCGTTCTGGGCGGCGGTACCAACTTGGTTCTGGGCAACCATTTCTTTCAGGGCGACGGCATCCCGCAGGGGGTCCGTACCGCAGGGCTGATCATGATCGGCACCTACAACACCTCGACCATTGCCGAGAACTATGTCGACAACTGCTTTATCGAATGGACCAATGAACGGGATGCGGCGCCCACCTATACCAGCGGGTTTTCGTTCAGTTCGATGAGCATCACGGACAATATCTTTTTCTCGAGCGATGCACCGGCCTGGTTCAGCTATATTATCATCCGCCCCTATGGCGCTGGCCATTACCTGAATGGCGTGACGGTGACCGGCAACAAGTTCCGTGCCACCAGCGGTTCGATTGATCGGGCGGAACGGGTCGATACATCTTTTGCCGATCTGGACAATAACAGGCATTCGAACGTGACCTACGAGAACAATACCTATCACGGGATTGCCAAGAGATCATCGAACCCGCTGCGCGTCCGCAGCCAGCAGAACTCGGTCGCGAATGTCTGGTCTGTTTCGGCAAACGGGGAATTGCCATTTGGCGGCAAGGCGCGCGGCTGCGATGGGGTCACTGCCATCGGGTCGCTGACCGGGGTGTTCAACAACCTTGTCTATTCGGTCCCTCATGTTTTGACCGAACAGGGGGCCAGTGGTGACAGTCTTATTCTGCGCTGGCCGGATCACCTGAAAGGCGAAGTCTCGGTCACGATGCGCATGGAGCGTTGAAACAGCGGCTGGTCGCCCATACCGGGTGGCCAGCCGCCTGACAAACGGGCGCAGAAAAGCGCGGATTGGCGCAGCGGCAAGGAAATAGGCGACGTTTCAATCTGATGTGCTAGGCTTGGGGAAAGAAATGGAGAATCCCGATGCCGAAAATCGCCAAAAACGCCAGTGTTCAGACAGTTATCACCACGTTTGAAATGACGCCCGGCACCTGTCAGGACCTTTTGGAGGCGCTGACCGACGCCTATTCCGAGTTCATCTCGAAGCAGCCCGGCTTTGTTTCTGCCGGGCTTCATGTGAATGATGCGCAAACCCGGATTGCCAACTATTCGCAATGGCAACGCCGCGAGGATTTCCTGGCCATGCTGCGGACCGCCGAGATGCGCGACCGCAACCGCAAGATCAACGAGCTGTGCAAGAGCTTTGAGCCGGTCATGTATGACGTTGCAGAGACATTTGGCTCTACCTGACCTGAATCAAAGCCCGCCGTGCATGTCTGTTTCAAAGTAAGCCTGCAAAACGGAGGCGCATGCTATGTATCACAACATTCTCGTTCCGATCTCTTTCGATGCTGAAAGAGACACGTCCGGGCCGTTGAAACTGGCCCGGGTTCTGGCCACGCCGGACGCGCAGGTCACATTGCTGCATGTGGTTGAGCATATTCCAAATTATGCAATCTCGTACATGCCGTCCGAATATCTGACCGAGGCCCGAAAGGCGATTCAGTCAGAGCTTGATACGCTGGCGTCGCAATTGCCGAATGCCACGGGCGTCGTGATCGAAGGGCATTCCGGCCGGACCATTCTGGACTGGGCCGAGGCGCATCACCCGGACCTGATCATCGTGGCCTCGCACCGGCCGGGGATGCAGGATCTGCTGCTGGGATCCACCGCGTCCCATATTGTGCGCCACGCCCCTTGCGCGGTGCATGTGGTCCGGTGACGGCCGGGCATCACTGACAGTAAGCCGCGTTGTGCCTGTGCGGGCGGCGGTTTCGGGCCGGGCCAGATTTTTTGAACCCGGTGGAACTGTGTTGCCTCGGCTTTGCCACATATTGCCCTTATGGGTCTGGGCATGTTGTTCAAGAAACCAACGCAGGAAGCACCTGATCTGAACCCGCGCTCGGCCAAACGACACCAGCGCGCCGAGGCGGCGCGGCGGCAGGCGCTGTCCCCGCTGCGGATACTGGTCATGGTTCTGCTGCTGCCGCTGACGACCGCGCTGATTGCCACGGGCGTCTTTCTGCGCACCTCGGGCTATGAGCGGGACGAGGCGGTGATCCACCTGATCGCGCTGGCGGGATGTGATGCGACACAGGCCATGGGGATCGGGCCATTCCGCGCAGGGCAGCCGGGCTATCATGAGCGCAACGACCCGGATGGTGACGGGGTGGCCTGCGGGTATGCCGAGCTGGAGCTGCCACGCGCGACCACCGTGCAGGCACAGGACCAGCCGAAGCCGCGCGAACGGTCGGTGGGAAGCGCCAAGTTCGTGCGCCCCTGAATTCTCGGGGCGGGAAAGGGCTAACCTTTCATCGCCTGTAGCAATTCCAACAACCCTTTGCGGTCGTCGTCACTGGCATAATCGCCGGTGGCCAGCCGTTCGGCGATACGCAGGCGCAGGCGTTCCTGTTGAGTGCGGACCTCTTCCCCGGCGGTTTCGGCCAGCGTCTTCATGATCACCGCCACGGCCTGTTGGCGTTTGGTGGTGGGGTTGGCGATGTAATCGACAAGGCTCTGCTGGCCGGAATCGAGGATGTTTTCAGCCAGTTCGCGCAGTTGGTCGCCATTGGGCAGCAGCGGGGCAGGGGCCTGTTCGGGGGGCAGGATTTCCGGCACGCTGCGCGGGGTCTCGGCCAGGGCGTTCGCGCCATCGACAAAGGCTTCGGTGATCATCCGCGTGATCTTGATCGCGCGCGGGTCCTTGAACAGGGCCGAGGCGATGGCCACGCCGTAATCGGTATAGACCCACGGATTGACCCGCCGCCCGCCGCGGCCTTTGGGTTTTGAAATCACATTCTGTGATTGCAAATCGGCAACCTCGGCATCGGAAAGCTGAAAGCGGTAGCCTTCGAACAGGTTGGTGTTGCGCGAGACGGCCTGATTGAAGGCACTGACGGATTTTCCGTAGAACTGCGCCAGATCCTCGGCCAGCACCACGCGGGTGCCGCGCACCCTGTGAATGGCACTTTGGACCTCATGCGAGCTGGGCAGGTTTTTCGGGTTCGTCATGGCAGCCGTTTGGAATCACAATTTGTGATTTCAAACGTGGAGGAGGGTGGGGCGGGGTGCAAGGGTGGAGTGTGGGGATATCCCTGCCCTAAACCTGATAAACCGCGTGCTCAGCCGGGCGTATTGCGCAGATAGGCAAAGCGATAGGCAAGCGCGACGCCGCCTGCGCCGCCGACAATATTGCCGATCGTGACCCAGAAGAGGTTACCCATGGCCGCGCCAAAACCGAGGTCGGCACCCGCAAGCGCGCCCTGCGGCAGCAGGTACATATTGGCGACGGAATGCTCGAGCCCCAACAGGACAAATGCTGCAATGGGCCAGAGTACCGCCATGACCTTGCCCACCACCGATCTGGCCGCGAAGCTCAGCCAGACGGCAAGGCAGACCAGCGCGTTGCACAGAACGCCGCGCGTAAAGGCTTGGGTGGCCGAGAGGTCGGCCTTGCCATTTGCGATTGCTGATGCGGTGGCCCCCATGGGCCCGTCCAGCAAACCGGTTGCAGCGAAGGCCAGAGCCAGCGCGATGGCCCCGGCCAAATTCCCGAGATACACGAGGCCCCAGTTGCGCAGCAGGGCGCGCGGCGAGATTTTCCGGTCCACCGCCGCGATGGTCATCAGGGCATTTCCGGTGAACAGCTCGGCCCCGCCGACGACCACAAGGATCAGGCCCAGCGAGAACACGACCCCACCCAGAAACCGGGCTGGTCCAAACCCCGGGTCAACGCCGGTCATGACCATGGTATAGGCGGCCCCGCCGAAGCCGATGAACACGCCCGCGAGAATCGCCAGAGTCAGTGTCTGGCTGACCGTGAGATGTGCCTTGGCAACACCGGCGGTTTCAACCAGCTCGGCGATCTGGGCGGGTTTGTAGGCGTCAATTCCGGTTGGGTTCTGTGTTTGCATGGGACCCACTTTGCCGACGCATTCGCGTTTCGACATTGATTGGGATCAAGCATCCATCGGTGCAAAAACAACCGCACTGGGGGCGAGGCTGCAACCCTGAAGGGACAGCCGCCCGGATGCAGTGCGGTGTATGGTTGAAAATCGGCGCAAATCGCCGGTATCAATGCGAGATTTCGGACCGTCGTGCTAGGGTACGCGCGGCGGGGCCGTTCCGGCCGTGTTACATGGCAATTTTGCCAGACGACGGAGGATAGTGATGTTTGCACGAATTACCCAATACAAAATGAAGCCCGGTACGCGCGAGGCGGCGACGGCGAAGATGAATGAATTGAAATCCGACATCATGGGTATGCCCGGCATGCACAGTTTTACCAATGTGATGAACGAGGATGGTTCGGGCTATGTGATCTCGGTTGTCGAAAGCGAAGCGACCTCGAACGCGAATGCGCCCAAAGTGGCCGAGCTGTGGGGCCATTTCGCTGAATTCATGGAAGGCCCGCCGACGCCGGTTGGGTACGACGTGATTGCCCATTGGGATAAGGGGTAACGGTTCGGGCGGGGGTTCCCGCCCTTTCTTTTAGTTGGAGAGAACAGCGATTTGGACCTCATGCGGTCTGGCCAGGGTGTTCGGGTTCGTCATGGCAACCGCTTGGAAACACAATTTGTGATTTCAAACGTGGAGGAGGGTGGAGCGGGGTGCAAGGGTGGAGTGTGGGATGTGACCTACCTACTCAGGCAAACGCTCATAACTCTTTCCTTAGTATCACCGCCGTAACGGGTGTTGGACGGCAGTGCGATCCAGTCTCTGTGTCGATAACTCCAAAGAAACGGCCAATTCTCGCTGTCACAGGCTACGCCATGTGGGGGCTGGTAATTGTCGGAGCGCACTCGAATGGACTTGAACAATGACGAACGTTCTATGATGCGTAACTCGGATGCTTTCGCATATCTTTTCATTTGCCATTGCACTTGCAGGTTTTGCAACGCGACCGGACCTATCACTGTAAGCATTGCGCCAACAATTATAATCGGCACTTTTGCTTTGCCCGGCATGATCAAAGCGGCTGCGGCTACCAAAACCAGCAACATCAACGCCGCAATGATAAAAATGAAAAGTCTCGCGGTTAAAGCGGTTCCTAGAAAAAACAGGACTGCGGCGGGCCAAATAGTGAGTGCCAGCACTGGTGAGCTACCGACGCCCGAATCTACTCCAAGTCCCCAGATGATCATCAAAAGGAGCACGAACCATAGCATTGACAAACTTCTGCCGGGCGACGCTTCGCGCCATCCTGCGAGCACACTTACCCATACCCAAACCATTGATAGGAGTGAAATGGTTCCGAGCAGCCCAACTGCAATAAGAAGCGTGATCAAAAAACTTTCCTAAACCGATTGTCTAAGAAGATAGATTTCTTGCTTTTAGGCAAATTGCAACCATCAGTTGCGTTTAAACCTACCGCTTCCTCCGCTTCACATTCCCACCCCTTTGCCCCGGCCGACCAGCCGTAGACCGCCCACGCGATTTCACCGCGTCCTCCGAGGCTTTCTCGACCGCCCATTGGCGGGCCATGGGGTCGTCGGCGATGGCCAGATCGACCGCTTCCAGGCGTTTGATTTCATCCCGGATATTGGCGGCCTCTTCAAACTCCAGGTTCTCGGCGGCTTTGCGCATCTGGTCGCGCAGCCCGTTCAGATGCGCCTCGAGGTTGGCGCCGTGCATCGGTTTGTCGATGGTGGCGGTGACGCGGTTCATGTCCACGTCGCCCGCATACAGCCCGGCCAGAACATCCTCGACATTCTTTTTCACGGTCGCGGGCGTGATGCCGTGTTCCACGTTATAGGCCATCTGCTTGGCGCGGCGGCGGTCGGTTTCGGCCAGCGCGCGTTCCATCGAACCGGTGATCTTGTCGGCATACATGATCACCCGGCCATCGGCGTTGCGCGCGGCGCGGCCAATGGTCTGGACCAGCGAGGTCTCGGACCGCAGAAAGCCTTCCTTGTCGGCGTCCAGAATGGCGACCAGCCCGCATTCGGGAATGTCGAGCCCTTCACGCAGCAGGTTGATGCCGACCAGCACGTCGAAGGCGCCCAGACGCAGGTCGCGCAGAATCTCGATCCGTTCCAGCGTGTCGATATCGGAATGCATGTAGCGCACCTTGATGCCCTGTTCGTGCAGGTATTCGGTCAGATCCTCGGCCATGCGTTTCGTCAGCGTTGTGACCAGCGTGCGATAGCCATCGGCGGCGACCTTGCGCACCTCGTCCAGCAGGTCGTCGACCTGCATCGACACGGGGCGGATTTCGACCTGCGGGTCCAGCAGGCCGGTGGGGCGGATCACCTGTTCGGTGAAGACGCCGCCGGTCTGGTCGAGCTCCCACGCGGCGGGGGTGGCCGAGACGAAGACGGATTGCGGGCGCATGGCATCCCATTCCTCGAACTTCAAAGGCCGGTTGTCCATGCAGGACGGCAGGCGGAACCCGTGTTCGGCCAGCGTGAACTTGCGCCGATAGTCGCCCCGGTACATGCCGCCGATCTGCGGTACGCTGACATGGGATTCGTCGGCAAAGACGATGGCGTTGTCGGGGATGAATTCGAACAGGGTCGGGGGCGGCTCGCCCGGTGCGCGGCCGGTCAGATAGCGCGAATAGTTCTCGATCCCGTTGCAGACGCCGGTGGCCTCGAGCATTTCCAGATCGAAATTGGTGCGCTGTTCCAGCCGCTGCGCCTCGAGCAGTTTGCCTTCGCCGACCAGCTGGTCGAGGCGCATCCGCAGTTCTTTTTTGATCCCGATGATCGCCTGCTGCATCGTCGGTTTCGGCGTCACGTAGTGGGAATTCGCATAGACCCGGATATGGTCCATCGTGTCGGTTTTTTCACCGGTCAGCGGGTCGAATTCGGTGACCTGTTCCAGTTCCTCGCCGAAGAAGGACAGTTTCCAGGCGCGGTCTTCGAGGTGGGCGGGCCAGATTTCCAAACTGTCGCCCCGCACCCGGAACGAGCCGCGCTGAAACCCCTGATCGTTACGGCGGTATTGCTGGGCCACCAGATCGGCCATCACCTGCCGCTGGTCGTATTCGTGACCGACCTTCAGATCCTGCGTCATCGCCCCGTAGGTTTCGACCGAGCCGATACCGTAGATGCAGCTGACCGAGGCGACGATGATCACGTCATCGCGTTCCAGCAACGCCCGCGTGGCCGAGTGGCGCATCCGGTCGATCTGTTCGTTGATCTGGGATTCTTTTTCTATGTAGGTGTCAGAGCGCGGCACATAGGCTTCGGGTTGGTAATAGTCGTAATAGGATACGAAATATTCCACCGAGTTTTCGGGGAAGAAGCCCTTGAACTCACCATATAGCTGCGCCGCCAATGTCTTGTTGGGGGCGAGGATGATGGCCGGACGCTGGGTTTCTTCAATCACCTTGGCCATGGTGAAGGTCTTGCCCGTCCCGGTCGCGCCCAGCAGCACCTGATCGCGTTCCCCGTCCAGCACGCCGCCCGCCAGTTCCCTGATCGCCGTGGGCTGATCGCCCGCCGGATTGAATTCGGTATGCATCACGAATTGCTTGCCGCCTTCCAGTTTCAGGCGCGCGCGCACGTCTTCGGTGGTCAGTTGGGTCTTGTCGGAATGGGCGTAAGGCATTGGTAGGCTCCGGGCGTCAGGCCCTTACATTTGTTCTTATTTTGTCCAACTGCAAGGGCCGATCCGGATTCATTGCCCGCTATGCGGTCTGAGGCCGTGCGACGGGTGAGACGGCGTGTTGTTCTTGCGTATGTTTGGCGAGACCCTATTCCGACCTGATGACAGTTTCTGGCATGAGTTCGCAGGCGAGGGCCGCGACAATTGCAATCTTGCCCCCGGGCGCGCTCTGACGCATAAACGGGCTCAGCCAAGTGAGTACGGAGAGGCGACATGCGCGCACGGATCTACCAGCCCGCAAGAAATGCGATGACCTCGGGGATGGCCAAGACCCGCAAATGGGTTCTGGAATACGCCCCAGCCTCGGCGCGCGAGGTTGATCCGCTGATGGGCTGGACGTCGTCCAGTGACACGCAGGCTCAGGTACGCCTGAAGTTCGACACGCGGGAAGAGGCGCTGGATTATGCCAAGGCCCACGGTATCGATGCGCAGGTCAGCGAGCCGCACAAGCGCAAGCCCAATCTGCGCGCGCGGGGCTATGGCGAGAACTTCGCAACCGACCGGCGTGGCCCCTGGACGCACTGAATGATCGAAATCCGCGAGGCTGACCCGACATCGGACGTATTGCGCCCGATTGTCGAGGCGCATTTTGCCCATGGCGAAACTGCGGGACCTGCGGAAAGCAACCACACGATGGACGCCCAAGCACTGGCTGGGCCGGGAGTGCGGTTCTGGGCCATTTTTGACGGACAGCAGCCATTGGGATGCGGTGCGCTGAAAGCGCTGCCCGATGGAACCGCCGAAGTAAAATCAGTGCATATTCTGGCGCAGGCAAGAGGGCGCGGGCTGGCGCGCGTGCTGATGGTGCATCTGGCTGAACAGGCTGGCGCAGAGGGGTGCGAGGCTTTGGTTCTTGAGACCGGGGCGAGCCATCTTCGCGAATATGATGCCGCCCGCAAGCTGTATGAGTCGCTGGGATATTCCTATTGCGGGCCTATCTTTGGGTATGTTGACGATCCCAACAGCGCATTCATGCGCTTGCCTCTTGAACCCCGCGGGTAAAAACCGCAAGAAGGGCGCAGCGGTCCCTTAGCTCAACTGGATAGAGCAGCTGACTTCTAATCAGCAGGTTGAGGGTTCGAGTCCTTCAGGGATCGCCATTGTCAAACCAGATCAATACCGGACATGCGCCTGCTTTGGTCGGCGCGATGTGATCTTGTGGCTGTTTGGTGTGGTATGAGGGGCTGGACGAGGGGGTCATGCCAGCCCCTCTAAGGGGTCACAGAGTGGTAGTATGTGTTCCTTAAGTACAATCTAACGTGATTCACCGGGCGGCGATATTGGGGGATTCCCGTAGGCTGGCATTTGCGCGGAAAATGCGTGTCGGTCGGGGTAATCCTGTTGAGATCAGACCGGGTTTTTGCGCGGTATTCGCGTTGAGGCTGCGGGAGCCGCTGGCAAAACCGGGGGCGATGCAAAAAATATATTGCAACCGGTTGCAAAGAAAATCATTGTTACGCACAACAACAAGATTCGGGAGAGCTGCATGTTGAGGGTCGGATTGCTGGGTGCCGGGCGTATTGGGCGTGTTCATGCGCAGGCCATATCTTCCCATCCGGGGAGCAGGTTGTGTGCCGTATCCGATGCGCTGCCCGAAGCGGCGAACAACCTCGCGGATGAATATGGGGCCGAGGCACGCAGTTCAGAAGAAATAATCGCTGATCCCGAAATTGACGCGGTTCTGATTGCAACGCCGACGGATACGCATTCCGACCTGATCGAGGCGGCCACGGGCGCTGGCAAAGCCGTTCTGTGCGAAAAGCCCGTCGATCTGAGCCTTCAGAGGGCGCAAGACTGTCTGACAGCCGTCGCGGGACGCGGCAAACCTGTCATGATCGGGTTTAACCGGCGGTTCGATCCTAATTTTGCAGCTTTGAAGGCCGGTTTGGACGCAGGTGAAATCGGCAAGGCCGAACTGTTGTCGATCACGTCATTTGACCCGGCACCGCCTCCGGTCAGCTATGTAAAAGTGTCCGGAGGACTGTTTCGGGACATGATGATCCACGATTTTGACATGGCGAACTTTCTGATGGGGGATGTGCCTCAGACCGTCACGGCGGTGGGATCGTCGCTTGTGGATGCGGATATCGGCGCGGCAGGCGATGTGGATACGGCTGTGGTCACAATGACTTACGCAGACGGCCGGATTGGGGTCATCAAGAACTCGCGCCGGGCGGCCTATGGCTATGATCAGCGGGTCGAGGTGCTGGGTTCGGAAGGGTTGTTGCAGGCGCATAACATGCTGGAAAACACCGTCGTGAAATCGACGGCAGATGGCGTTGTGGGCGCAAAGCCGACTTATTTCTTTCTGGAACGCTACATGCCGGCCTATCGCGTGGAATGGGCCGCATTTGTTGATGCCGTCAGCGGCGGTTCCAACGTTCCCGTCACGTTGCAGGATGGTGTGGCGGCGCTGGCGATGGCCGAGGCCGCGACCCTGTCAGCGCAGACGGGAAAGCCCGTCCGGATGGAGGAAATTTTGAAACCGGTTGCAAAATGACCAAAATTCTTCAAACTAACGACAGCTCGGCCCTGCGCCGCAGCCACTGAGATTCGGCACAGCCGGATGATTGGGGCCGGTACCCCAACAGAAGATCAGACTGAACCAATGGGAGGAAACTGAAATGAAGAAATTCGTTAAAGGTGCACTTGCCGCGGGGGCACTGGCCCTGGCTACGCCCGCTCTTGCGCAGGACATCGTGGTCGTATCGCATGGCCAGGCCAATGACGCATTCTGGAACGTCGTGAAGAACGGTGTTGAACAGGCTGGCAAGGATGTCGGTGTGAATGTGGAATACCGCGCGCCGGAAACCTTCGACATGGTGGCCATGTCGCAGCTGATCGACGCAGCGGTGAACCAGGAACCTGATGGCCTGATCGTTTCGATCCCGGATGCGGATGCGCTTGGCCCGTCAATCGAACGTGCCGTTGCCGCTGGAATCCCGGTGATCTCGATCAACTCGGGATCGGATGTGTCGAAACAGCTGGGTGCGTTGCTGCACGTGGGTCAGGACGAGTTTGACGCTGGGAAAGCTGCAGGTGAACAACTGGCTTCGATGGGAGGTAAAACCGCGATCTGCGTGAACCACGAAGTGGGCAACGTTGCGCTGGACCTGCGTTGCGCAGGTTTCGCGGAAGGCTTTGGCGGTAATGTCGAAGTTCTGCCAACCTCGAACGATCCGTCGGAAATCGAGTCGAAGGTCTCGGCTGCTCTGGCTGCAAACGAAGCCGTCGATACGGTCATGGCGCTGGGTGCAAGCTCGGCCGGTGAGCCGACTGTTGCCGCTGTCAAAGCGTCGGGCCGTGATGTGAATGTTGCATCCTTCGACCTGTCGGCCAACTTCCTGCAATCGATTGCGGATGGCGACGCGGCCTTTGCCATTGACCAGCAGCAGTATCTGCAAGGGTATCTGTCGGTGAACTTCATGGGCCTGCACGCCAAATACGGCCTGATGCCCGGTGGCAACGTTCCTTCGGGTCCGAACCTGATCACTCAGGACAAGGCCGCGCAGGTGATCGAGCTGTCCGCGCAGGGCATCCGCTGATCCATACCGCAACCTGAACTAAACGGGGCGGCGCGGTGGCGCCGCTCCCACCCAAGTGGGAGGAAACGATGAGTGACTCAGCGCAAATCGCCGGGGACGAAAGGGTCAAGAAAGAACCTTTCATGACCAAGCTCATGAAACGGCCCGAACTCGGTGCGATGGCCGGTGTCGTTCTGGTGGTCATCTTCTTTGCCATCACAGCAGACGATTCGATGTTTACCCTGGCCGGGGTCATGAATTTCATGACACCTGCGGCACAGCTGGGTATTCTGGCAATCGGCGCAGCGCTTTTGATGATCGGTGGTGAGTTTGATCTGTCCATCGGATCGATGGTGGCGTTTGCGGGCCTGTTCTTCGGCGTCTGCGTGGTGACATGGCATCTGCCACTGATCATTGCGATCCCCATGACATTTGTATTCGCGGCATTCGTCGGAGCAGTGAACGGCAATATCGTCATAAGATCTGGCCTGCCGTCCTTTATCGTGACGCTGGCTTTCCTGTTCATTCTGCGTGGCTTGTCCCTTGTTGGCCTCAAAGCGGCGACCGGAGGGTCGACCCAGTTGCGCGGTGTGCGTGACGTGGTTGAAAACGACTGGCTGGCGCCGTTCTTTTCGGGTGAAGCCTTTGGCAGCCTGTTTGCCTGGCTGGCGGCCAACGGCATGATCGACACCTTCAAAAGCGGAGCACCCAAGGTGCCCGGCGTTCCGGTCGAAATCCTGTGGTTCATTGTGCTGGCATTGGCCGCCACCTATGTGTTGCTGCGAACCCCGGCGGGGAACTGGATTTTCGCGGCGGGCGGTGACAGCACTGCGGCATCGAATTCCGGTGTTCCCGTGAGCAAGATCAAGGTGTCTCTGTTCATGCTGACCGCCTGTTGCGCTGCACTGGTGGCCATCATTACGGTGATCGACGCGGGCTCGACCGACGCACGGCGTGGTTTCCAGAAAGAATTCGAGGCGATCATCGCTGCCGTGATCGGGGGCTGTCTGCTGACGGGCGGATATGGCTCGGCCATCGGGGCGTTCTTTGGTTCGATCATCTTTGGCATGGTTGTCATCGGACTGACCTATACGGATTTCGATCAGGACTGGTTCCAGGTGTTCCTGGGCGCGATGCTGCTGATTGCCGTTCTGTTCAACAACGCGATCCGCAAACGCGTAACCGGGGAGCGCTGATATGACCGAAGATACCAAGTTCCACCATGGCGATGCGGCAGGCGATCAGGCCCCCATCGTGGAAATGAAGGATATCGAGAAGCACTTTGGCAACATCATCGCATTGGCGGGCGTCAGTTTTGACGTTAAGCCGGGTGAATGCCACTGCCTGCTGGGCGATAACGGCGCGGGCAAGTCGACCTTCATCAAGACCATGTCCGGGGTACATAAACCCACCAAGGGCGAGATCTTTTTCGAGGGCAAACCGCTGCATTTCGACACCCCTCGGGATGCGATGGAGGCAGGCATTGCGACCGTGTTCCAGGACCTTGCGATGATCCCGCTGATGAGCGTCACGCGCAACTTTTTCATGGGGCGCGAGCCGACCAAGGGTAAAGGTCTGCTGAAGCGGTTCGATGTTGAACACGCAAATGAGGTCTGCATGGAAGAGATGCGCAAGATGGGCATCAACCTGCGTGGGCCGGATCAGGCCGTTGGCACCCTGTCTGGGGGGGAACGGCAGACCGTCGCCATTGCCCGCGCCGTGTATTTCGGTGCCAAGATCCTGATCTTGGACGAACCGACCTCGGCCCTTGGTGTGCGCCAGACCTCGAACGTGCTGGCCACCATCGACAAGGTGCGAAGTCAGGGCGTCGGCGTGGTTTTCATCAGCCACAACGTGCGTCATGCGCTGGCGGTGGGTGACAGGTTCACCGTTTTGAACCGGGGCAAAACGCTGGGCACAGCAACGCGTGGCGAGATCACGCCAGAGCAGTTGCAGGACCTGATGGCGGGCGGTCAGGAAATGGCCGAGCTTGAGGGATCGCTGGGCGGCACGGTTTAGAGTACAGAATTTGGATGTCCCAATGGGGCATCCATCGGGCGGTGGCACGTGACGCCTCTCTGTTTTCAGGCTTTGATACAAAAGCTGGCACCTTCGCAAATGAGAAAACCCGCAGGCCGCCAAAGGCGGGGCTGAGTTGAAAGGGATCATGATGAGCAAGACAGTCCGACTGACCGCGGCGCAAGCTCTGGTGCGCTATCTGGGCGCGCAGATGAACGAGGCCGGAGAGCCCTTTATCGCAGGTGTCTGGGCGATCTTCGGCCATGGCAATGTGGCTGGTCTGGGCGAGGCGCTGCACGGTGTGAAAGACAGCCTGCCCACCTATCGCGGTCATAATGAACAGACCATGGCACATTGTGCGATTGCCTATGCCAAGCAGTTGGGTCGCAGGCGGGCGATGGCGGTCACTTCGTCCATCGGGCCGGGGGCCACCAACATGGTTACCGCTGCTGCGCTGGCCCATGTGAACCGCCTGCCGGTTTTGTTGCTGCCCGGTGACGTGTTCGCCACGCGTGGCCCTGACCCGGTTTTGCAGCAACCCGAAGTGTTCTCGGACGGAACTATTAGTGCGAATGACTGTTTCAGACCGGTCAGCCGCTATTTCGACCGCATCACCCGGCCGGAGCATCTGTTGACGGCGCTGCCGCGTGCCTTCCGCACCATGACGGACCCGGCGGATTGCGGTCCCGTGACGCTGGCCTTTTGTCAGGATGTGCAGGCCGAGGCTTATGACTATCCCGAAAGCTTTTTTGAGCCGCGCGTCTGGTTTCAGCGCCGAATTCGTCCGGATGAGGGGGAACTGGCGCGTGCCGTGGCCGCGATTAAGGCAGCCAAGCGCCCTGTAATCGTGGCCGGCGGCGGTGTGCATTATTCGGACGCGACCGCCGCTTTGCAGCGCTTTGCCGAGGCGCACAATGTGCCGGTGGCCGAGACGCAGGCTGGTAAATCCGCGCTGGCCTGGGATCATCCGCTGAACCTTGGCCCGATTGGCGTCACCGGCGGTGAGCCTGCCAACGATATCTGCGCCGAGGCGGATCTTGTGCTGGGCGTCGGCACCCGGTTTCAAGATTTCACCACCGGGTCATGGGGATTGTTCGCGAACCCCGAGCGGGAATTGATCAGCCTGAACACCGCCGCCTATGACGCGGCAAAGCACGGCGCGATGCCGCTGCAGTCTGACGCCCACGTTGGACTGGGTGAACTGAGCGACGCGTTGGGCGGTTACCGCGCGCCTGATATGCCTGCAACGCTGAAGTCGGAATGGTTTGCCAAGGTCGACGCATTGACCGACGCGCCCGCAGACACCAATGCGCTGCCCACGGATATGCAGGTGATTGGTGCCGTGCAGCGGGTGGCCAATGAAAACACCGTTGCCATGTGTGCCGCGGGCACGATGCCGGGTGAGTTGCACAAGCTGTGGAAGGCACCGCGCCCCGGTGCCTATCATATGGAATATGGCTTCAGCTGCATGGGGTATGAGATCGCCGGTGCGATGGGCATCAAGATGGCCCAGCCCGACCGCGACGTGATCTGCTTTACCGGCGACGGCACTTACATGATGGCGAACTCGGAAATGGCGACGGCGGCGATGATGGGGATTTCGTTCACCGTTGTGGTCACCGACAATCGCGGCTTTGGCTGCATCAACCGTTTGCAGATGGGAACCGGCGGGGCCGAGTTTAACAACCTGCTGGATCACGCAATCGGCGGCGAAAATTCGGTGATCGACTTTGCCAAACATGCCGAAGCAATGGGGGCGACCGCGCTCAAGGTCAGCTCGATCACCGAGCTTGAGGAGGCACTGGCCAAGCGAAGTGACATCAAAGGCCCCTATGTGGTGGTGATCGACACCGATCCCTACCCATCGACCGAATATGGCGGAACGTGGTGGGAAGTGGCGGTGCCCGAGGTCAGCATCCATCCGGAAGTAAACGAAAAACGTGCGGCCTATGAGGTCGCCATCAAGGAAAGAAACACGAAATGAGCGTGAAGATCGGTATCTCTCCGATTGCCTGGCAGAATGACGATCTGCCGGACCTGACCGCAGCCTACACGATGGAGCAGGCGCTGAAAGAAGCGCGCGAGATCGGCTATACCGGTGTTGAACGGGGCCAGCGGATGCCCGGCGACACCGAAGGGTTGCGCGCCTATCTGGACGCAAACGACATCGCGCTGTGTGGCGGTTGGTGTTCGGGCAGTACTCTGGTCAATGACCTTGAGGCCGAGGTCGCCATCGTGCGCGAGCAGGTGGAACAATTTGTTGCGCTGAACAGCCCCTGCATCGTTTACGCCGAGTGTTCAAATACCGTTCAGGGGCAGATCGGAACGCCGGTCAATGACCGCCCGAAGCTGTCCAAAGACGAGGTTCTGGCCTATGCGGCCAAGCTGACCGAGCTTGCCAAATGGATGGCAGATCAGGGTATGCCGATGGCCTATCACCATCACATGGGCACGATCATCGAAAGCGAAGATGAGGTGAACTGGTTGATGCAGGGTTCCGGCCCCGAGCTGAAACTGTGTTTCGATACGGGCCATCTGCTGTTTGGTGGCGGCGATGTGATGGCCACGCTGAACCGTTGGGGCGACCGGGTGCATCACGTGCATTTCAAGGACATCCGCCCAGACATCGTGCAGGACACGCGCGAGAACAATCGCAGCTTTCTGGATGCCGTAATTGCCGGCGCATTCACCGTGCCGGGTGATGGCTGCATCGACTTTCAAGCCGTAGCCAACGCGTTGAAAGCAATGGATTACAGCGGCTGGATCGTGGTCGAGGCCGAGCAGGACCCCGCCAAGGCGCCGCCCTATGAGTACTCCAAACTGGGCTATGACCACATCGTCGAGGTTTGCGGCAAGGCAGGGTTGGAGATCACCGTTTAATCACCGCCCCTCGGGGCAACACCGAAGCCATGAAAGAGGAGTTTGTCATGGTACATCAAGACCTTGGATATGTCGGCTATTTTGACCGGGAATCCTGTGATCTGGATGAATTCAAGGTGTTGACCTCGCAAAACCTGACAGCCGGTGCGGTTCCTCATGCCGCATTGGTGCAAAAGAACGTTCCGATCTATGATATGCACGCTCTGCGCCCGGCGCTGGAGAAGGCAGATCAAAGAAAAGCGCTGCTGGCGGAATGGGCGCATGTGCTGGACAAATCTGCGGGTGTGATCGTTCTAAAAGGCGCATTTGCGAATACGTCCGTGATCGACCGGGCGACGGCTGTGTTCCAGCAGATCATCGAGGAAGAACGTCAGGGCGGGGCCGGAGAAGGCGACCACTTCGCGGCCTCGGGCGCGAATGACCGGATATGGAACGCGTTGCAGAAACAGTGCTTGCGCGACCCCGAGGGTTTTGCACTCTATTTCGGGAATGTGGCCATTGCAGCGGTTTGCGAGGCGTGGCTGGGGCCGAACTATCAAATGACCGCGCAGATCAATCAGGTGCGCCCCGGCGGCAAGGCACAGCAGGCGCATCGGGATTACCATCTGGGCTTTCAAACAGCCGACAGTGCCGCCCGGTATCCGGCCCATGCCCATCTGGTGGCGGCCTCGCTGACCTTGCAAGGCGCGGTTGCGCATTGTGACATGCCCGTGGAAAGCGGCCCAACCAAACTGCTGCCCTTTTCGCAGCTTTATGCGCCGGGATATCTGGCCTTTCACGATGCGGCACACCGGGCGTTTTTTGAAGAGAACTACATTCAGTTGCCCCTTGCGAAGGGGGATGCGGTGTTCTTCAACCCGGCGCTGTTCCACGCTGCCGGGGAAAACAGCAGTACGGATATTCAGCGGATGGCGAACCTGTTGCAGGTCTCATCCGCTTTTGGCCGCGCGATGGAGATGGTTGACCGGCAGTCCATGTCGCAGGCGGTGTTTCCGTCGCTGGTCGCCCTGAAACAACGCGGGGCGCTGAGTGCGGCAGAGCTGAATGCGGCGATTGCTGCAACGGCTGAGGGCTATCCGTTCCCGACCAATCTGGACACCGACCCGCCGATTGGTGGCAACGCGCCCGAAAGCCAGGCCGACATATTGCACCGGGCCGTATCGGAAGGGTGGGCCGAGGCTCAGCTGTCTGCCGCGCTTTTGGCCCTGCAAGCACGGCAAGCGGCCTGAGGGCAACACAGGCGGGCCGTTTAGGCCCGCCCAATAAGGAGAACAAGAATGGCAGATCTGCTGAAGAAACCTATTGGAACCCGTGGCAAGGTACATGACATCACCCCGGACAATGCCGGATGGCAATATGTGGGTTTTGGGCTCTATCATCTGCAAGCGGGCGACAGGGCGGCCGAGGCGACAGGAGACCGCGAAGTCATTCTGGTGATGGTCGAAGGCAAGGCGCGGATCACCGGGGCTGGGCAGGACTGGGGCGTGTTGGGCGGTCGGATGAACGTGTTCGAAAAGACACCGCCGCATAGCCTGTATCTGCCCAACGGAACCGAGTGGGAGGCTGTGGCGGAAACCGATTGTGTTGTGGCGGTCTGCTCGGCCCCGGGCAAGGGCGGCCACAAAGCGCGCCGGATCGGGCCGGATGGCATCACCCTGACCGAACGCGGCAAGGGTGTGAATACGCGATACATCAACAATATCGCGATGGAGAACGAGGATTATGCCGACAGTCTGCTGGTGACCGAGGTCTTTACGCCCAATGGGCACTGGTCCTCTTACCCCAGTCATCGACATGATGAGGATGATTTTCCCCGCATCACCTATCTGGAAGAGACGTATTATCACCGCCTCAACCCGGCCAACGGGTTCGGAATCCAGCGGGTCTATACCGATGATGGCCAGTTGGATGAGACGATGGCCGTCTCCGATGGCGATGTTGTGATCGTTCCGCGTGGCCATCATCCTTGCGGCGCGCCCTATGGGTTTGAGATGTATTACCTGAACGTCATGGCGGGCCCCCTGCGCAAATGGCGGTTTGCCCTGGCCCCCGAGGTCGAATGGATCATGGAGCGTGACGGATGAGCCAAGACTTCGCCAATTACCCAAGCCTTGCGGGCAAAACGGTTATCATCACGGGCGGGGCCGGGGGGATTGGTGCGGAAACCGTTCGCCCCTTTGCGGCACAAGGGGCGAAGGTCGGGTTTCTGGATATCAATGCGGATGCCGGCCTTGCTCTGCTGGCGGAACTGGAAGGTGAACACGCCTTTGTGCAATGCGATCTGCGCGATATCGAAGCGATGCGGGCTGCGATGGAGCAACTGGTCGAGGAACTGGGCGAGGCGGATGTGCTGGTCAACAACGCTGCCCAGGATGACCGCCATGATTGGCGCGAAGTCACGCCTGACTATTGGGATGAGCGGATGGCGACCAATATCCGCCATATGTTCTTTGCCATTCAGGCTGTGGCCCCGGGTATGATCGCCAAGGGCGCAGGTTCGATCGTCAATATCGGATCGAATTCCTGGTGGGAGGCCGGGGCAGGTTTTCCGGCCTATGCCACCGCCAAATCGGCGGTGCACGGCCTGACGCGCACCATGGCGCGCGAATTGGGCGATCACCGCATTCGTGTGAACACGGTTGTGCCGGGCTGGATCATGACCGACCGCCAGAAAGACCTGTGGGTCACGCCCGAGGCGCTGGCCAAACAGGTCGACCGCCAATGCCTGCCCGATCCGATTGAGCCTGTCTATGTCGCGCGCATGGTGCTGTTTCTGGCCTCGGACGACGCCGCCATGTGCAGCGCGGGCAACTTCATGGTCGAGGGGGGTTCGATCTGAGGACGAAAGCGCGCGTCAACGTTGCGGCGGCGCGCCAAAGGTACGGATGACCATCCGCGCGGCGGCTTCGACCGGATCGTGGGTTTCTTTCAGGATGGTCACGCGGTCAAATCGTTCGGGATCGCGATTGACAGCGTCTCGCAGGGCATTGCCGAAGGCCATGCGCAGCTCGGTTCCGATGTTGAATTTGCAGATCGAGGTTTCGCGGGACAGCTTCATGCGCTGATCTACCGGCACGCCCGACCCGCCATGAATAACCAGAGGCACTGTGGTCATGGCGTCGATCTCGGCAATGCGGGCTTCGTCCAGACCGCCTTCCTTGTTTTGTTGCAGGTGGACGTTGCCGACCGATATCGCCATGGCATCCACACCGCTTTCACGTGCGAACTGGGCGGCTTCTGCCGGGTCGGTGCCGTTTGATCCTTCACCGCCCGAGTACCCGACAAAACCAATCTCGCCTTCGCAGGAAATCCCTGCCGCATGGGCCATCTCGGCAATTGCGGCGGTTTCATCGATGTTTTGCCGCAGGGGCTTGCGCGATCCGTCGAACATCAGGGACGTAAAACCGCTGTCGAGCGCGATCTTGCAGTCTTCGAACGTATAGCCGTGATCCAGATGCGCAACGACCGGAACCGAAGCGTTTTCGGCGAGATGCCGGAACATCTTGCCCAGTACAGGCAGCGGAGTGTGGTCGCGGCAGCTGGGTCCGGCTTGCAGGATCACGGGCGCATTCTCGGCCTCGGCCGCGGCCACATAGGCGCGCATATCTTCCCAGCCGAGTGTGACCAGCCCGCCTACGGCATAGCCCTGTTCATAAGCGGGTTGCAGGACGTCTTTCAGCGTGACGAGGGTCATTTGAATTTCGCAATCATGTCTTTGATGCCGGGAATGGTTTCGATCTGATAGGCATGTGTGGGCTGGAAATACTGCACCAGAGAACGCTGGGTCAGGCCGCCGAGAATGGTGAAATAATACATCTCGTACCCCGGCAAAACGCAGCAGGGGTGATAGCCCTTGTCGATGCAAACGGTCGATCCATCCACGATGTGATAGGCGTCACCCGGCTGGTTATCTTCGCGCTGCAACATCTGAAGGCCCGAGCCCCAGTTGGGCTTGAACCGGAAATTATAGGTCTCATCGTGGCGGGTTTCGTCCGGCAGGCGGTTGGTGTCATGCTTGTGGCTGGGAAAGCCCGACCAGCCGCCCTGACCGACGGTGAACAGCTCGCTGACCAGCAGGCGACCGACCTTGTCGTGTTGCTTTTGGCCAAGGATGTGTTTGATCTTGCGGTGGGTTTTGGTGTCGTCGCTGCCATATTGCACAAGGTCGTGTTCGCGCACATCGAACGGGTCCAGCACCTTGTCATATTTCGCACCGGCAATGAACACCTCGGTCGCGTCAGAAAGGCAGACCATCTGCACCTTTGCGCCGACGGGTACGTAGACGCCCTCGGGCTCGCCATCCCAGACATCTTCGCCCCGGTTGCCCAGCCTGGGGAAGGAAACGCCTTCGACATCCACATCGACGCTGCCGGTTGCAGGGACGATGCAGGTCTCGTAGCCCGGCACCCGGTATTCGAACGCCTCGCCTTTTTTCAGTTTGACGATGTTGAAATAGTTCAGCGGAACGGTCGGATCGCCGGCGTCAACGATGGGCTTGTTCTGATTGTCATAGGGCGCGATATGCATGGGATACTCCTATGTGGTCGGGCCGGGGTGAGAGGCGAGGAACGCGTTCAGTTCGGGGGTCGTGGGCATAGCGGGGGCGCAGCCGGGTTTGGATACGACAATGGATGCGCAGGCGGAACCGCGCATCACCGAGTCTTTCAGCGAGTGCCCCGCCGCGATCGAAGCCAGAAGCCCTGCCATGAAACTGTCACCAGCCCCGACGGGCTTGATAGCGTCCACTGGGTAGATCCCGGTTTTGATTTCTTGCCCATCCGCCAGCGTCACGGCGCCTTTTTCGCCCATCTTGTAAATGACAACCCGGCCCGGTTTCTTGGCAAGGTCCTGTGCCTTGGCAAAGCCCTTTTCCAGACCTCCGGCCATGAAGCCGAACTCTTCATCATTGCCGACAATCAGGTCACTGGCTTCGCCCGCGCGGGACAGAACGTCAGCGGCAATTTCCGGCGAAGGCCAGCTGTAGGGGCGGTAATCAACATCGAAAATGATCGGAAGACCAGCCTTGCGCGCGTTTTCAAACCCTCGGAACGTGGCGCTGCGCGAGGGTTCGGACGCAAAGACGGTGCCAGCCGAAATCAAGGCCGAGAAGGACGAATAATCAACCCTGTCCACATCCGCGTCAGTAACCTGAAAATCGATCGCACCGTTTCGGTAGATGACATTCTGAAAGTTCTCGGTCCGGCTTTCATACAGGGCCAGAGAGGTGCGATACTCGCCCCCCAACACGCGGATATAAGAGGTATCTACCCCGTAATGTTGCAACCGGTTGAGGCAGAACCGACCAATTGCATCGTCCGAGATGGAGGTGATCAAGGATGCCTGGCTGCCCAGCTTGACCAGACCGGCACAGATATTCGCGGACGAGCCGCCAAGATCGGCATGGAACGTATCGGCATCTTCGCTTTTGACACCGACCGGGTCTGCGTAAAGGTCCATACCCGCACGCCCCAGAACGGCAAAGCGGTTTCCTTTGATACCGTCTATCAAAGCGCTCACGTCATGTCCTCCGGCAAAGTGGGTGGGCAAAGTTTGGACCTTGCGTTGAATCGATTCACACGATACTGATTTTGCAACCGGTTGCAAACACAATGTGCGAGGCCATGGCAGATGCCTGAAATCGGAGTGGGAATCGTGGGTGGCGGTTATATGGGCAAGGCCCATTCCGTCGCGATGTCGGCCGTCGGAGCGGTGTTCAACACGGCGTTGCGCCCCCGGCTTGAGGTCATCTGCGCGTCGAGCCCGGACAGTGCCGAACGCTACCGGGCGGCCTATGGATTTCAGCGGGCAACCGATGACTGGTGCATGTTGGTTGAAGACCCCAAGGCCGAGGCAATCGTGATCGCCTCGCCTCAGTCAACACATCGTCAGATCGCAGAAGCAGCTTTTGCCTTGGGTAAACCGGTCTTGTGCGAGAAACCATTGGGCGCATCGCTTGAAGACAGTCGGGCGATGGTTGCCGCGGCAGAGGCTTCGGGGGCGGTGAACATGGTGGGGTTCAACTATATCCGCACACCCGCCAGCCAATATGCCCGCCAGTTGATTGCAGATGGCGCGATTGGTGACATCACGTGGTTCCGGGGCGAACATACCGAGGATTTCTATGCAGATCCGCAGGCCCCGGCCACCTGGCGCACGACCGGTATGGCCAACGGCACAATCGGCGATCTTGCCCCGCATATGGTCAACGGCGCATTGGCCTTGGTCGGGCCCATTGCGCAGGTGATGGCTGATGTTGAGACCGTTCACAAAACCCGCCCCGGTGGTGCGGTAACAAATGACGACCATGCCCAGATGATGTGCCGGTTCGAAAACGGGGTCATGGGAAGCCTGTATTTCAGCCGCGTCGCGACGGGGCGGAAAATGGGCTATGCCTATGAAATATCAGGCACAAAAGGCGCAATCCGGTTCGATCAGGAGGACCAGAATGCGCTGTGGCTGTACAAGCGCGAAGGGCCCGAAGCCGCGCGCGGGTTCACCAAGATCCTGACTGGCCCAGCGCACCCAGATTATGAGCCCTTCTGTCAGGGTCCGGGTCACGGAACCGGCTATCAGGACCAGATCATCATCGAGGCCAAGGACTTTCTAAAGGCCATCCATACCGGCGAGGCGATCTGGCCCACGTTCCGCGACGGGCATGAGGTCAATCGTGTGCTGGCCGCTGCGCTGGCCTCGTCCGATAAGCGGCAGTGGCAGAACATCAGCGATTTCTGATCGCTCTACGTGACAATTCCAATGAGAGACAATGACCATGGCTAAGTTGAGATGGGGCATGATCGGGGGTGGTGAAGGCAGCCAGATTGGCCCAGCACACCGCCTTGGTGCGCAGGCAGACGGGTTGTTCGAATTTGCGGCTGGCGCACTGGATCACCGGCCCGACGTGGGCCGCGAATACGCGCAGCAATTGGGTGTTGCTGCCGATCGTGCCTATGGCGACTGGCAAGAGATGCTGGCGGGCGAAAAAGACCGCGAGGATCGGATTGATCTGGTAACTATCGCGACGCCCAATTCGACCCATTTTGAGATTACCAAGGCCTATCTTGAGGCAGGCTTTAACGTGTTGTGCGAAAAGCCGATGACCATGACGGTGAAAGAGGGCGAAGAGATTGTGCGCGTGGCCGAAGCCTCGGGCAGGATCTGTGCAGTGAACTACTGTTATTCCGCCTATCCGATGGTGCGTCAGGCCCGTGCGATGGTGCGCGCAGGCGATATCGGCAAGGTGCGTCTGGTGGTGACCAATTTCAGCCACGGCCATCATGGCGATGCCACAGATGCGGATAACCCGCGCGTGCGCTGGCGCTATGACCCTGCGACGGCCGGGGTTTCAGGGCAGTTTGCCGATTGCGGCATCCATGCGTTGCACATGGCCAGTTTCATCTGTGACGATCAGGTGAAAACCCTGTCTGCCGACATGGCCTCGACCATCGTCAGCCGTGAGCTGGAAGATGATGCAATGATCAACTTCCGGATGGAGGGCGGCACGGTTGGACGGCTTTGGACGTCATCAGTGGCGATCGGGCGGCAGCATGGCTTTGACATTCAGGTCTTTGGCGAAACCGGTGGGCTGCGGTGGGCGTCCGAACAGCCCAATCAGTTGATCTATACTCCGGTCGGCGGGCGTACTCAGATCATCGAAAAGGGTGAGGGCGGTCTGCACGACGAGGTGCAACGCCTGTCGCGTGTCGCCATTGCGCACCCCGAGGGTTTTCCGCTGGCGGTCGCCAACATCTATTGCGATCTGGCGGATGCGATCCGTGGTGAAAGACGCGACGGTCTGCCCGGTGCGGCAGATGGGCTGCGGTCCATTGCGGCCGTCCACGCGGCTGTTGCGTCGGGCAAGGCCGATGGCGCATGGCAGGACGCGCGCCCGCCGATGTTTCGCTGATCAGGGGCGGGGCCGCAATGTGCCCCGTTCGATCACGCGGCAGGGGAAAATGCGGGCCTCGGGATAGCGCTGAGGCTCTTTCAGCATCTCAACGACCAGATCGACTGATGAAGTGATGATCTGTTTGATCGGCTGGTGGATCGTTGTCAGGTTAACGCTTTCCCAGCGCGACATCTCCATGTCGTTCAGACCGATGATTCCAATGTCCTGACCCGGTTTCAGCCCGTGATCGGCCAGTGCGGACAATGCGCCAACAGACAGGATGTCATCGCCGCAGAAATACGCCTCGGACGGGGTGCCGGCCAACAGGCGCAACATTTCGGCGCGGCCAGCTTCGAAGGAATAAGCCCCTGCGAAACAATGGCTTACTTCGATATCGGGATGATCTGCCAGTTCTTCCATGAACCCGCGATACCGGTCGAGTGCCGAGGTTGCATCTTCGGGGCCGCCCAGATAGCCGACACGCCTGTATCCGCGCGCCAAAAGCTCTCGCGCGGCCATGCGCCCGCATTCGACGTTGTCGATTCCCACCACATGCACTTCGGGCGAGGTGGCCGAGCGGCCAAATGTATGCACCACTGGTACGCCCGCATCGTGGAACGCCTTGGCAAAGCTGGGCGGCAGCGTCGAAGACGCAACGATGGCCGCGTCAACCGAATACTGGCGCAGCATGCGGACCGAGTTTGCGGGCTCGGTCTCGTCCGTCAGGTTCACGATTAAAGGACGCAGCCCGCGTTCCTGCAAGGCGCGGGTAAACTGATCGAACACCTCAAGAAAAATCGGGTTGTGAAAGTTGTTCGAAATCAACCCGATCAGTTTGGTGCGCCCGGTTGTCAGGGACGAGGCTAGGGCATTGGGGCTGTAGCCAAGCTCTCGCGCGGCCTTTTCAACTTTACTGCGTGTTTTTGCAGAGACCGAGGCGCCTTCGGTGAAGGTGCGCGACACCGCAGATCGCGATACGCCAGCCAAGGCGGCGACGTCTTTCAGGGTCACGCTCACGCAGTGCGGCTCCGGTCGTTGATGGTCAGAGATATCAAGGTGTTTTGCATCAGAGCTTCATTATGCACCATCGCAAAAGTCTTGCAACCGGTTGCAGGTCGCACTCGGCGGACGAGATCATCGACAGCCACCTATGTTTATGAGCGAATGGCGGGAAAGGAAAGACCGGTACGGGCGACAGTTTTCGCAAGAAACACCAAGGATCGAACGCTACCGGTTACACTCCTAAAATCTTAGCGAAAGGCAGGACATTCCTCCATCCAGCTTTGCGCAGTCGATGTTGTCGATTTCAACAACCTCATACCCTTCACGATCCAACATCTCAGCTGTGCGTGGGAAGCCAGCGGCCATCAGCACCAGATTGTTGAAGCGGATCGCATTGGCGGCAGCTTCCTCTCCGTCCGCAACATGCAGCACCCGGTAGCCCTCGAAACAGCCCGAGGCATCCAGCCGTCGGGTCGACAGTATTGTTTCGGCGTCCATCAGTGAACAATCTGTCTTGAAGTGTAAGACGCCCTCGGGCGTGAACACCTCGCGCAGTTTGTGCCCCCACTCCGAGGTGATTTTCGCCAGCTCGGCGACACCTTCCGCGTCGGTACGGTCTGACCGGCCCACCAGAATTTCGCGACCGGTAACAAGGATATCTCCACCCTCGATATGGCCGGGGCCCTGGATTTCCAGAACCGTATCGTAGCAGCCGTGAAGGGTCGGTGCCATTTCAGCCACTTCACCCATCCGCGAAGGTGCGCCAGGTCGCATCAGTATCGCACCTTGCAGCAGGCAAAGGGCTGTATCCTCGACAAATTGTGCGTCGGGAAACGCGTTCAGGGGATCCAGTTCGATTACCTCGGCCCCGGTGCTTTTCAGTGCTGCCACATATGCCTTATGCGCCGCTGTCATCCCGTCGAAATCCGGGTTTCCGATATCTTCTGCACGCAACCCGCCTGCAATAGTCGGAGCCGGACGGCGGGTGATGGCGCGGGAAAACTCAAAGGTTGGGTCTGACATGTTTCAATCTTTCTGAGCTGCGAATTTCGGAGTGGTGACTTCGATCATTACCGGCCCGTTCTGGGCGGCAGTTTGGCGCAATGCCTGTGCGACAGCCTGCGGTTCAGCTGGAACCGAAGCGAATGGAATGCCGTATGACTTGGCCGTTGCTGAAAAATCGGGAGGCGAGGGATCACATCCTATGACTGTTACGCCCGCATCCTGCATTGACGTGGCAATTTCCTGGTATCCATGATTGTTCCAGATCACGAAGGTGACCGGCAGGTCTTCGTCGACTGCTGCCATAATCTCAGGCAGAGAAAACTGCGCGCCTCCATCGCCCGCGATGCATATCACACGTGCTGTGGGATCGGCGACCGAAGCGCCGATGGCTGCGGGGATTCCATAGCCCAGTGCGCCGTACCCAGTTGCCGCGTTAAACCAGCCTCCGGCCCGGTCGTGGTCGTAGAAAAGATTGCCGGCATAGATCGGTTGGGTGGAATCTCCGACCATTAGCGCGTTCGGGAGCGCAGAGCGCATTGCGTTGAGGATTTCTACCTGTTTGCGATAGTCCGGACCAATCTCCGCCCAGGCGGCGTCACGTGTTTTGCCTGCACGTTCCGTACCGTCGCTTTGATTTGGCTTGTGCGGTAAAGCGTCAACCAGCGCTGATACAGCCAAGTTGACGTCACCTTGAATGATGAGCGCTGCCTCATGTCGCGTCAGTTGCTCGCTGCATCGATCAACCCGTATCAACCCTGACATTTCAGCAATTTGGCCGGTGGCATACATATCATAGTCGGTTGGCCCCAACTCAGTTCCCAGCGCAAGGATGCAATTGGCGCTTTCTATCAAGCCGCGTACCGCGTTCAGGCTGGGGCTGGCCGGAACGGTCAGTGGATGCCTGTGCATCAGGCCGCGCGCGTTGACGGTTTGCACCACGGGGGCATCCAGAGCTTCGGCCAGTGCCTGCAATCCAGCCTCTGCATGCTTTGCGCCGCCGCCCGCCAGAATGACAACGTTCTTCGCTTTGGCCAGTTGCTTTGCGGCTTGGGTGATCAAAGCCGGGTCAATCGGTGAGACCGAGACAGGCGGTTCGACCGGTGTTTCCTGATAATCTGAAGCTGCGATATCCAACGGAACTTCGATATGCACCGGTCCGGATCGACCGTTGGCGAGGGTGTGGAACACGCGGTCCAAGACCGGGTCCAGAGCGTTGGTGGCGGAAACTTGTTCGGACAGCAACGCAACGGTCCTGGCCAGCCCCAACTGGTCTGGCAATTCATGCAGATGCCCTAAACCCCTGCCAAGAGATGCGGTTTTGTTGACACCGGACACCACCAGCATCGGTATTGAATCCGCGCGGGCCTGCGCCATCGGCGTCAATGTATTGGTCAATCCAGGCCCGGTGATCACAAAGGCCACACCCGGTTTGCCTGACGCGCGCGCATAGCCGTCGGCCATAAACCCTGCACCCTGTTCGTGTCTGGGTGTAACGTGACGAATGCCCGAGCCTGCAAGCCCGCGGTAAAGCTCGACCGTATGAACGCCCGGAATTCCGAACACGCAGGTCACATCCTTTTGGCGAAGCCTTGCAACCAATGCTTCGCCCACGGTCATTTCACTCATGCAACCTCGCGTGATTTTCTGTTGGCGTGATCGATGAGGCGGGACACCGCAGTGGCAAAGTTGGTGTCACTGATCGTCAGGGCCACTCGCACCCAGTCTTTCAAGCTGTCCCCAAAGGCGGATCCCGGCATGACAGCCACCCCGGTCTGCAACAAGTCCCAGGCATAGGCTTCGCCGTCCAGCCCGGTGGCGGAGACGTTGATCATGGCGAACATTCCCGCCTGAGGCCGGTGAACGGTCAGATCCGTTTCTGCTTCGAGGCGATCAGCCAAAAGCGTGGCGCGCGCTGAAAAACGGGCGGCCATGCCGGAGGCAACCTCGGACCCGTCGCGGATCGCCTTTTCAGTCATATCGGCGATAAAGGGCTGATTGCCGAAAAGCATGGTCTCGGAATAGGGCAGAAGCGCTTCGCAAAACGCGGCTGGCCCGACACACCAGCCACTGCGGAACCCCGGCGCGGCATGTGATTTCGAGATGGATGATACGCCTATGACACGATCCGCCAGTTCCGGGTCTGCCAGTGGCGACACAAATCTGGCCCCGTCAAAGATCAGTTCTTCATAGACCTCGTCCGAGATAATCCACAAATCATGCGCAATCGCGAGCTGTCCGATCTCGGTTAACTCCTCGGCGGTCAGGATCGCGCCCGTTGGGTTGTGTGGCGTTGTCAGAAGAATGGCGCGGCTGCGCGGTGTTACGCGTGCGGCGATATCTTTGGCCTGCATGCGAAACCCGTGTTCCGGGCGCAGAGGTACGGGCACCATTTCCGCCCCGGAAGCACGCACGACCCCTTCGTAGGTTGCATACATCGGATCACCGACCAGAACTTCGTCACCGGCCTCGGCAACGCCGGCCATGGCAGCGAACAGTGCGGTCTGCGTTCCGGGAAAGCACAGAAAATTCTCGGGCCCGAAAACACGTCTGCGGGAAGCCGAGTAACGGGCGGAAAGCGCGTCAAGCAAGCCAGCTTCGCCACGGCCATTGGAGTAGCCCGTTCGCTGGGCCCGCAGTGAGGTTACGGTGGCTTCGACCAGCGCGTCCGACACCGGCACGTCCGGTTCACCTATCGTCATTTCGACGATGTCCGCTCCGGCCTTGATAAGGTCGCGCGCTTTCAGATGTACGCCCCATTTGGCGCCACCCAAGCCCGCTAACCGTTCTGTCACAGATGTGGTCTTCATGGTTGTTCCACCTCTTTGATCAATGGGATACCGACGATAGCACTGACGGAATCTAATCCGATCTGCGCCAATTGACCTTCGGAAAATTCATCTGGAAGCGCACCGCCTTCCAGCCAAAGACCATCGATAACCGCGTTGCAGGCAATGGCCAGTTGCACGGCTTGCGGCGTGGTGACTGGACGTCCGGTTTCTTGCAATGCGGCGACGATCAGCTTTTCAAGCTGATCCCGGAAATAGTTATAGGTTTGCTGGTGGATGCGTTGCATTTTCGGATCACGCTGCACCTTGTTCAGGAAGCCGGCCCACAAGGCCACAGCGCTTGGATCAACGATTGGCGGTCGCAGCGACGCATCAACGAAGTTGGTCAACTGAGATACTGCGCTGCCTTTCCCTGACGACGCAGCTGTCTGATCGGTCAGCGTATTCATGTGATGTTCGTACGCAGCCTGAACCAGTTCCTCCTTGGATGAGAAATAGTGCCGGATCAGCCCTTGGGTCACGTTCGCGCGGGCCGCGATCTGACGCACAGTGGCACCCCGAACGCCCATCTCGGCAATCAGGTCCAAAGTCGCCAGGATCAGCGCCTCGCGCCGAAACTCGGCAGATTCACGTGTAAATTTACGGCTGTCGTCCTGCACGTCCGGGCCATCCATGGTACGGAATTATTATACACTTGCATAATTGCGAGATTCGAGGCTTACTGCAAGCTGAAATCAGAAGATTCTTGGATATGGACACAGCCAAAGCAGCAACACCCGCACGCGAAGCAACCACGTCTGAAGAGGCGATAAGGGTTGAGGACCTGCACAAGTCTTTCGGCACGCTGGAGGTTTTGAAAGGTGTCTCGCTGACAGCAAGCAAGGGTGATGTCGTTGCAATCATCGGGGGCTCAGGCTCGGGCAAATCCACGATGCTGCGCTGTATCAACTTTCTGGAAACACCAAGCTCGGGAAAGATCACGATCGGCGGTGAGCTGGTTGAAATGCATGCCGACGGCAGCCCCTCGAACCGCCGCCAGATTGAACGTATCCGTACGCGGCTTGCGATGGTTTTCCAGCAGTTCAACCTGTGGACACATCGAACGCTTCTGGAAAACGTGATCGAGGTGCCCGTGCATGTCCTCAAGGTGCCGAAGGCAGAGGCTATCGCGCGGGCGCATGAACTGCTCAAGAGGGTGGGCCTCGGCGACAAGGCCGACACCTATCCGGCCTATCTGTCAGGCGGTCAGCAACAGCGCGCTGCAATCGCACGCGCGCTTGCGGTGGATCCTTCCGTAATGCTTTTCGATGAGCCAACTTCGGCGCTTGATCCAGAGCTTGTAGGCGAAGTTCTGACCGTAATCCGGGATCTTGCAGCGGAAGGGCGCACAATGCTGCTTGTGACCCACGAAATGAAATTTGCGCGCGAAGTCGCGAACCACGTCGTCTATCTTTTCGAGGGCCGCATTGAAGAGCAAGGCCCACCTGCCGAGGTCTTCGGAAATCCAAAGTCAGAGCGATTGAAGCAGTTCCTTAGCTCGGTCGCCTGATCCAGAAAAACAACATAATGAACCAAAGGGAGTAACAAAATGAACGTCAAAAAACTGCTCGCGTCCGGTCTCGCCGCCGCTGTCCTTTCGGCTGGTGTTGCCAGTGCAGAAGAGGTCAAGATCGGCATCGCGGCCGAGCCTTATCCGCCCTTCGCGTCGCTGGACAGCTCAGGCAACTGGGTTGGTTGGGAGATCGATGTCATCAATGCAGTTTGCGCCGCCGCGGAACTTGACTGTGTTATCACACCGGTGGCCTGGGACGGTATTATCCCCTCGCTGACCGGACAGCAGATCGACGCCATCATGGCCTCGATGTCGATCACCGAGGAACGGTTGAAAACCATTGATTTCAGCGATCCTTACTACAACACACCTGCGGTTATCGTTGCCGATAAATCGATGGATATCGAAGCAACCCCGGAATCGCTGGCGGGTAAAGTCATAGGCATTCAAGCTTCGACGATCCACCAAGCCTATGCGCAGGAATACTTCAAGGATTCCGAACTGCGCGTCTATCAAACTCAGGATGAAGCCAATCAGGACCTGTTTGCCGGTCGGATCGACGCCACCCAAGCTGACAGCATTGCGATGGCCGATTTTGTGAATTCGGATGCCGGTGCTTGCTGCGAAATCAAAGGTGCCGTGAAGGACGATCCAGCCATTTTGGGGCGTGGTGTCGGTGCGGGCGTCCGTAAAGGGCAGGATGACCTGCTTGCGGCGTTGAACAAGGGCATCGCGGCAATTCTTGCCGATGGC
Organism: Ruegeria sp. AF3; assembly: GCF_056536285.1. NCBI lineage: Bacteria > Pseudomonadati > Pseudomonadota > Alphaproteobacteria > Rhodobacterales > Roseobacteraceae > Ruegeria > Ruegeria sp. AF3. Next base: position 2,482,151 of record NZ_JBQFJM010000001.1, read on the forward strand.
ACGCATGAGAAGATCACGTCGAACTATTTCTCGACCAGCATCTACTAAGCCGTTGCCGTGACCGGATTTCTGGAATCACTAGGTTTGGCGCAGAGCGCAGAGCTTCTGTCGCTCTCGCCACCGGGGTGGGGGGCCAATCTGCTACGCGGATTGTCCCACTCCTTGCAGATCGCTTTTGGCGCATATGCACTGGGCCTCGTGATCGGATTGTTCGGAGCGTATGGCAAACTTTACGGCGGGAAGGTCACGCGCGACCTTCTTGCCATTTACACGACCGTGATCCGGGCCGTGCCGGAACTGGTCCTGATCCTGATCCTGTATTACGTGGGATCCGATATTATCAACAAAATATCTGCTGCCATGGGTGGTGGCCGGGTTGAGATCAACGGCGTTGCCGCAGGCATTTGGGTGCTGGGCGTCGTTCAGGGCGCGTATGCGACCGAGATTCTGCGCGGTGCCATTCAGGCGGTTCCGCCCGGTCAGATCGAAGCGGCGAAATCCTACGGAATGCCGGCATTCATGACCATGCGGCGCGTCACGATCCCCGCCATGATGAGCTTTGCGGTACCGGGTCTGGCCAACTTGTGGCTGATTGCAACCAAAGACACCGCATTGCTGGCCGTTGTCGGCTTTAACGAGCTGACACTGGAAACGCGCCAGGCGGCCAGCAGCACGCGGGCCTACTTTACCTTTTTCCTGGCGGCGGGCTTCCTTTATCTGATGGTTACGCTGTTTTCGGGTGGGATCTTTGCGCGGATTGAGAAATGGGCCCGTCGCGGCCAACCCGCTCTGAACGGAGGCAGCAGATGATCGACCTCAGATCTCTGATGCAACCCCATCGTATCGTGATGATGCTGATCTTTGCCGGGATCGTGGTTTGGTGCGCGATGACATTGCGGTGGGACTGGATACCCAATTATGCGCCGCTTGCATTGCAGGGAATCTGGACCACGCTCTGGCTGCTGGTTGTTACGATCGTTCTTGGTTTTTTACTGGCTGTACCCCTTGGGTTAGCGCAGGCCGTTGGGCCATGGTACCTTGCGGCCCCTGCAAAGGCGTTTTGCACTATCATTCGCGGCACGCCGCTGCTTTTGCAGCTTTGGCTGCTGTATTATGGCCTCGGCTCTCTGTTTCCGCAGTTTCCATGGATACGATCGTCTGATCTTTGGCCGTACCTGCGTCAGGCTTGGCCCTATGCGGTGCTGGCGTTGACACTTTCTTATGCGGGTTACGAAGGTGAGGTCATGCGCGGAGCCTTCAAGGGCGTTGCCAAAGGACAGCTGGAGGCGGCCAAGGCGTTTGGTATGCCAAGGCTGACGATGTTTCGCCGTATCTGGTTACCACAGGCAATCCGCAATGTTCTGCCGACTTTGGGCGGTGAAACCATCCTGCAATTAAAGGCAACACCGCTGGTTGCCACAATAACCGTGGTTGATATCTATGCCGTGTCGTCCCGTGTGCGCGCCGATACGTTTATCGTCTACGAACCGCTTATCCTGTTGGCCGTATTCTACATTCTCGTAGCGGGCGTAATTGCCTTGGTGTTCCACTGGCTGGAGGTGAAGGTTTTGGGAACCGGACGCCGCAATGGGCCCATCGGATAGTTCTAGCAAGAAGCCGAAGGAAACTTGCTCTGCGATTAGCGAAGCGGTTATTCGATGAATTGCTCCTAGCGACCGAGATTGCAGGCTTAAGCGTAAAACAGGTGTTTGAAACGGGATCAGGGAAGTTGGTTTCGTTCGCGATCCGTAAATTCAACGCTCTAATGATACAGCATCTAGGGTAGCTGCACGACAAGAGGGCATGAGTGCCAGCGCGGCCATAGGTGAGAGGAACCGCTTGGCGCGATAGCCGAACAGCGAGAAAATTGAGTGGTGCTAAGACAGCGGTCCCAACATCAACGCAGTTCGGGAATTGCCACTCTGGTTGTCTTACGTTGGTAGGATATTGTGGTTCATCCTGAACAAATTGGTGGGATCGTACTTTCCTTTGATCTTGGAAAGTTTTTCGCCGTTCACACCATAAGCGCCGGTCACGTGGTCTGCCTGGTCTTCAGGCATGAAGTTCACATAGGCACTGCCTGTTGAGTATGGTTTCATCTGTTCGTACAGCTGGCGTGCCCACCCGATGCAGGTGTCATCCTTGTCAGGGTCCTCCCATCGTGTGTGGACATTCATGATGAAATGCGCAGATCTTTGCGGGTAGGCGGTAGAAGCGGGTTCAACGCGGGCCATCGCGCCACCGACATGAGCAATGAAAACCTCACATGCTGGGTCAGGAAGGGTGGAAATCGCGTCCAGCAGGTCCGTGATGGCGGCCGGGGGCAACGTGTTGAAGTCATGACTTTTCCAATAGTTGCGGACGCCCGGCGACAACAGGGGATCAAACGCCGCCTGCCAGTCCACGAACCTGTGCGGTGAAATGACATCCACAATCGGTTCACCCAGCGCGCGCAAGGCCGACATCGCTTTTTCACCCTCATCCATCGGGCCGCTATAGCACGCCGCGAAAATCAGCACCTCGCGCCCGTGCCACTCTTCCGGCAGGAACGGGAGTGGCGGCGCTTTTCGCATCACGCTCCAGACGGTGAGCTCATCGGGGGAGGTGTCTGCAATGGCCACAAACGCGGAAAGCAGCTCTGGTGCCTTTTCGATCGGGTGCACGATCAGGCCGGACAGGATATCGGGCCCAAGATCATGCAACTGGAATTCGAATGAGGTGACGACACCGAAGTTTCCGCCACCACCACGAATGGCCCAGAAAAGTTCCGGGTGGCTCGTGGACGAGGCGGTGACGATCGCGCCATCCGCCGTCACGACTTCTGCCGACAGAAGGTTGTCGATCGTCATGCCGAATTTCCGCGTCGTCCAGCCAAAACCGCCACCCAAGGTCAGCCCTGCGATGCCGGTTGTCGAGTTGATGCCTGTGGGGACAACAAGACCATGGGCCTGTGTTTCGCGATCAACGTCGCCAAGCAACGCACCCGGTGCAACCCGGACAGTTTTGCCGGCAGGGTCCACGTGAACCGAACGCATTTGGGACAGATCCAGCATGACGGCCTTGTCCGCGACGGCGTGCCCTGCAATCTGGTGTCCACCTGATCGAACGGTCATCATGAGGCCTGCTTGTCGGACGAAGTTTATTGCCTTCTGGACATCGCTTGCCCCCATCGCACGGATCACGAAGGCGGGGTAACGCTCGAACATGCTGTTCCAGGTAATCCTGGCTTCTTCATATTCCGGGGTTCCCGGCAGGTAGACCCCACCGCGCAGTGAAGTGTCAAGCGCGTCCAAATCGCCTTGATCCACAGTCGCGATACGTCCGTCGAGTGCTTTCAGGTCAAACATGCTTAAGCCTCCCTTGTTTTAGGAAAGGTTTCGCGCACGGCTGCCTCGTGAATTTGTTATTGCCCTGAGAAGGGGATACTTGGTTGTGGGGGAAAGCTGGTCGTCAGGCAAATATTCCCGGATCGATCCGATCTACCGGCGTGATGACATCGGCAGGAATGTTTAGACGCTCGGCCGCTTTTCGCAGGCTTTCTTCATCCGGGGCTTCGTAAAGGCAGTATGTTTTGCGCTTATCTGCGCTGAGGAAGGAAAAGATCCATTCAATGCCGACTTCGTCGTTGATTTCTTTGATGTGAATTTTGTCGTTGTCGCTGATATTCAGCTGTTCCGCAAAATTTCGTTCAATGATGTATCGTGGCATTATGCCCCCCAAGCATTTTCCGGACCTTAACTGGCTACCCCTTCGAGCTTTGACTTAAGGGAAACCATACTCAATTTCTGTGATATTGCCAACGCTTCCCCTTCCAGTTGAAACGCCAGTTCCAAATCGCTGGGGCGGCCCTGTTGTCTGAGTGCTGATGCATACGCTGCCTTGGAATGCGCAATCCAAGGTGGGCAATTCATCCGCGTGTCAATCTCGATGGCTTTCCGGAACATCTTCCCGGCAATTTCCCAGTCTTTCAGCACCGTTGCCAGTCTCCCCAAGCGTCTGGCTGCGGCACCTGTGCAAACTGTGGTTGCCCCTGCGGTGATCGTCAGGTCTTCGTAAGGTTGCAGCATACTGTAAAGCGTCTGGGCATGACCCGGATGCCCGACAGCCACGCAGATGTCAGCAAGATAGGACAGAGTTGTTGAATACATGGCATCTGGCGGCAGGTCGAAGCCGTTTTCCGCCATTTCATTCAGTATTCTTTCAGCCGGTTCCGTGTATCCCAGTTCGGCTGCGATAAGGCCAAAACCAGGCTTCCACGAGATGTCTTCGGGACTGTCGGTCATCAGTTTCTTAATCACAGGCGCGACCTCGTGCAGGCGGTTCTGCTCGCGGCGGATGGTAAACATCTGAACGCCGAAAACGCCCTCGACATGTTCGCCGTGCGTTTTTCGACCGATCTTGACCGCTTCGGTGGCGTGCTTTTCAGCCTGAACAAAGTCGCCGTCCATGATTGCAACCATGGCGCGTGCGTGTTTTTGAACCCAATAGAGTTGCAGATGATTGTCCTTTTCGGAAATCGCTGTCAGCAATTCGAGTGAGTTGTCCAACAGGTCGCGGTCGGCCATTTCAGCGCCGACAAACAGGCTGAGCGTCCGGTCGCGGCCCTGATCAATACTGCCAAGGTGTTCCGCTACCTGATGCATGGCGTCCAGGTTTTCACGCCAATGTCGTGCCTCTTGCCCGTTGCGCGCAACGAATGGCGCCCCAAAATGCATCATCATTACCGAAAACTGGGATTTATGATCCCCAAGCTTCGCCGCCAGTTCCATGGATTGCTGACCAAAGCGGGTGCCTACGGAAAACTGGCCGACAAACATATACGCCCGCGCAAGTTGGCTCATCAACCGGCACCGCCTGACTTCGTCATTGTCAGACAGGTCTTTTAGCGCCTTTTCACAAAGGTCAATCGCTTCGTGATGTCGCTTGCTCGTCATCATGCACGAGTCAGCAAAATGATTGGCTGCATCGGCTGCCAGCTCCACATCGTGGAGTTTCTGGGCAGCGTTAGATGCACTTTTCAGAACCGCTATCGCCTCGGACAACTGACCCTGGCTGTCATGGCTGCGGCCAACCAGGATCAAGCCCCTGACCATTTCCCGGCCGGTTTCCGAGTTCAGCTGCTTAGCCGCTTTGAGCGTCTCCTGCGCATTAGTCATCGCTTCCTGGCTGGCTGACCGGGCCAACGCCATTTCAGCCGCAGCTTCCCATTTGTCAAATGCGGCGCGCCATTCTTCTGCTTCTGACAGATGACGGGCCACCAGCTCGGGCCGGCGTTCGATTTCAGCAGATCGCATCGCGATCAGTGCGCGGGCAACGTCTGAATGTTGCTGCCTGCGGGTAGAGCTTAACATGGATTGATATGCCGTATCGCGGATAAGGGCATGGCGGAACACGAAATGCCCACGGTTGTTTCCGCTTTCAAAGATCAGTCCCGTTCGCGATAGTTCTTCGAGGCGAAGATTGATATCTGCGCGTTCCAGCCCCATCGCGGCCCTTAACAAATCTGGTTCAAATTCCCGCCCAATGACTGACCCCGTCAACGCGACCTGTTTGGCCTCGGGCGAAACTGCATCAAGCCGCGCCATCAAGGCGCCCTTCAGCGACGATGGTATGCGGACTTGTCCCTGCTCATCAGCATTCACGATCGCCTGGGTCAATTCTTCGACAAACAGGGGCACACCGTCCGTCTTTTCGATGATCGTCGCGATCAAGGCATCGTCCGGATCCTTGCCAGTGATATTGCGGACCAGATCCGCGACATCAGCAGAACCAAACCGGCGCAGCAGGAGTGTTTGAACATGCGTGTCCCCGTCATCGCGGGTCAGGTCCCACCCGGGTCTGTGGGTCATCAGGATCATCAGGGGAAGATCGGTGCAAATCGCCTTGAACCGCTCCAGCAGGGCTTGCGTCGAGGGATCGATCCAATGTGCATCCTCAACACACAGAATAACCGGGCGCACGCTTGCCCGGACCTGCACCGTATGGATCAGGGTTTGGATCGTTATGTCGCGTTGCTCCTGCGGCGACATCTCGAGAACTTCACGAGCCAGTGCGCTGCGCGGCGCGACCAGCGCCGCAAAGACAGGCAGAACCTGTTCCCAGTCCAGACCTTCCCGGCCTTCCAGCAGCTTCCTGACATGCTCCAGAATTTGATTGTCATCAAAATCCGGTTCAACACCTGCATCCTGCGAGATTCGCTGGGTGACCGGATGAAAGGGACTGCTGGTCAGATAGGGAGAGCAGTTCAGCCTTATCACATCGGCCTGTCCGGTTGCCGTGACATCCGCAAGAAACCCCTCAGTCAGGCGCGATTTTCCTATTCCAGCCTCACCCGACAGCAGAACGACCTCACCATGACCGCTTTGGGCGCGCTGCCACGATTGCAACAGGATCCCCTTTTCGTAGTCCCGGCCAATCATGGTACTGTCGGCGTCATCCTTGTACGACGCGCGAAACCGGCTTTCCGCGCTGCGTTCCGATACGACCTTCAACAAGGTCCGAGGGTCTTTGAACCCCTTCAATTGAGTTGATCCAAGGGTCTCGAACTCGAATATCCTGTGCAAGGCGGCTTCGGTTTCTTCCGCAGACAAAACCACCGAGTTCGGCAGGCCGTGTTCCTGTATCCGCGCCGCCAGATTGACCGCCGGCCCGGTCATGGCACCTTCCTCGTACGAGTTTTCGCCGATCGTGTCGCCGACCACGACATCGCCGCTCGCGATACCCAGTCTGACCGACAAACGCTCACCGTCAGGAGTGTTGAGCTCTTCAACCCGGTGGACGCACTCAAGCCCCGCCTTTATCGCGCGAATGGCGTGATCTTCGTAGGCTGTTGGCCAGCCGAAAAACACAAGAAGACCGTCGCCAAGGTATTTCGCGACATAGCCACCATACCTGCTCACTGCCCCCGCGACGGTATCCTGATAGTTCTGTAGCAGATCCCGCATGTCTTCGGGATCAAAACGGTTGGTCAGCTCTGTCGAGCCGACCAGATCCGCAAACAAGACTGTCAGATGACGCCGTTCAGCCGCGGGCGCGATGGGCTTTTTCGTCGGTGCAGCTTCGCCCTGCACGACATCAACGGCGGATGGCCGAGTATTCTCGCGGGTTGGCTCCCCTGCGGCAGGCGCTGATGAAGGCAGGTGACCAGAGCCAACCAAATCCTGAACTGCCGCAAGGATGATCTTTCGGTGACCAAGACTTACCCCAAGCTCTTTCAGGTCGTCGCCTGTCAGCAGTGGCAGAACCCGCGCATCAATGTCGTTTACCGCAAAAACATCTGCGTACTGACCTAGTCCGAGGTCGTAAAGCCACGTGTCCATTTCAACCGACATATTTGGATCATGCTGAGATACGCGTCACTAATCAAGAAAACGCTATTTACACTGCCGGGCGATCAATGCGCAGCGGACACGGTTTCATGCGCAGCATAGCAATAGATGCCAGTCGCGTAAGACCTTGATACATTGTGGGGAAAGGATGGTGGGTGATGAGAGACTCGAACTCCCGACATCTTCGGTGTAAACGAAGCGCTCTACCAACTGTTACACAGACGCTCCGCTGTCTGAGCTAATCACCCGTGACGGATTGTGCGTGTTTTCCCAAAGCATCAACTGCGGTTTTCTCAGGTGAACCCTCGTGGTTCGAGTACGACACTTACTGTAACGGAATCGGAGGTCAAGTTGTTACATGTACGGGTAGGGGAGTTTGGGTTAGGCCGGACAGAAGCCGTTGATGGATTTAACGCTATGGGACTATTAATTTTGACGACTTTCGTTGCTGCCAAGTCTTCGCGCCGAGGATTGTCATGCTGTCTCAGCCACCACTAGACTCCAAGTTTACTGTTCTGGCGAGTTGCTAGAAATGGTGATGCCAGACCGTTGCAGAGTTCGCTAACCAATAAACAACTATCGCCTAGACGGTCGCTGGTAATGAGCAAGGCGGTCTTGCAGCCTAAAGTAGAGCTGCGTATGGTCGATTAAAACAGAATGTCAGTTCATTGCCGTGTCAAATAATTTCCAGCAAGTTTGCGAGTTCAAAGTCCGTTTTGATCCCTCTCAGGATTCAGTGGGTTGTGTTGATTGCATCGTCGAATTGCGTGTGACCAGCGATGAGGTTCCGCTGGGGGATGAGTACTGTGAGATTGCTTTTAGGAAACTGACTATCTCTGTGGATAATGAGGGTTTAGAAATTCTAACCCAAAGTCGCTTCGGCGAACCACGCAAGAAAAATACTGTCCCACTGACAAATGAAACCACCGTCGTTGATAAAGGTAAGAGAAGTGCTGGTTGGGCGTTACATGCTTCCTCAAACAAAACACCCCATATTGCAGGTCAGCTAGGGCATGAGTCTGAAAAAGCGACTACAAACTCAATAAGGTATCGAGAAGACGGGCAACATTTGCGAGTGAAAGCGCGACCAAACGATAGATGGGAAGTGGCCGAGCCAGCTCAGCAAATTTTGGACGACACGTATCTCTGTGGCCACGTGCTTTTCTCAGCGAAGCTGCTTCAACAAGCGAACAGAAATCGCTCTGTCCTGAGCCTAAAAGTCAAGCAGCGCGATCTGGCCATAAACGGTATGTTCGCCGATCAAAAGTCAAAGCGGTTCTTTGGCAGAATGAATGAAAATCAGAAACGAATGCTCGACATCTTCATAAGCAAATCGCTCAGTAATTTGGCCTATACAGATCGCAGGTACGCAGGCGAAATAGTTTTAGCAGAGTTTGAACACGAGCTTTCGGATGAAGAATGATTTTATCCTTAGCGAACTGCTCGACGATGAGTTTCAGGATGGTGTAGATCGCATCCTAGAATTCGAAGGCTGTTTTTCTGATATGGCTGTTGCCATCGGCCTCGACCCCCAATTTGACTTCCGACACAGCAACCTTCGGAACGTTGATTTCTCATACTCCGATTTGCGTGGGTTCAACTTTACTGGAGCTGATCTGAGTCATACGTCCGGTATGGATGTTCTGTTGGATGACACAACTGTCTTCACCGGTGCGACGCTTGTAGAGTCAATTTTTGAGAAACGAACTCAAGAAAACGAATTATTGTCTCGAAACAAAGAAGCGAACAAGATATATAAGCTGCTCAAGGAAGGTGACACGTACGCCGTTTCAGCGTGGATATCTGATCGCAGTGAAGGTCTTGCTAAGCGTTTCCGTAACGCTTTGTCAGAACAAGAAGCGACAGTTCTATGCAAAAAACTAATCACCGATAAAATCGATCTTACAAAACGTACAACGCTTTTCTACCATCTCAGAAAGCTCACGGCGAACAGTCGAGAATTGAAGTCCGTCGTATCCGATTTCTTGGCTTTCCACCTAGACGATCCGCATGTAGTACGAGCGTTCGTTAAGGTGGCGGGTGACCTGTTCCCCAAAGATGAGTACATTTCGAACACCATACTAAAGCTCTGTCAGCACAAGAGCATGGAGGTACGCGCTGTCGCTTTCAGCGCTATTTCCAATACTGAACTATTCCTGCAAAAGCACCAAACGGTGGAGGCTTTGTTTTCGGACAAAAGCAACGAATACATTCGAAAACAGTTCTTGCTAGAAACCGCAATTCACTTGGGCCACAACAGTGTTTTGGCCATTAACACAGCGGGTGAGAACCGGCAGGTGGACTACGAGCACATATTGGATCAGAACGAGCTTTTAAATGAGGAAGTCTGCCACCGTATTCGTATGGGTCAAAGCCAAAGAACATCGCAGCAGAATGTCCGTGAGATCATAGAGCGACAGCAGGAAGTTTTGGCGGCGGCCCCAGTGTTCTCGCGTCTATTGGAGATTAAGGAAACGCCGTGGCTGCAAACAGCGCGACGTAGATCAAAAGGGCAATATGATCTGTTGCAGCGGGAACTAGAAACAAAGATCAACAACGCATACCGGAGAAGAGTTTGAACGTGACGCTACCTGAGCAACCTTGTCACGTTTCTCCTTGCATCCAAGCAATAACAGCCCTTGGTATTGAAAGCCTGTTCTGACGACCAAGAGCTGTTTGTACTAGCGTCCATTTCAGCAGCTGGTTTCCACAACCACTGACTGATGAGCCTCATTAACGATCCGATAGACCGATCTCTGAGAAATACTTAAGCGCTGGGCGATCTCGTGCTTCTTGTAGCCTTGCCCTAGTAGCTGAAGAACCTCAGAGGCCCTCATACGTGCCGTTGGTTTTCTACCTTTGTATTTACCCTCAGCTTTAGCTTTGGCTATCCCCTCTCTCTGCCGTTCCAGCATCATCTCTCGTTCGAACTGAGCGATGGACCCGAGCACATTCAACATGAGCTTCCCTGTAGCTGTGGACGTATCAAGGGACATATCGAGTACCCTCAGTGCGACGCCTCTCTTTGTGAGCTCATCCACGATCTCGCCTAAATTCCTGACTGAACGAGCAAGGCGGTCAAGCTTAGTGACAATGAGGACATCTCCTTCTCTGCAGTAGCTGAGAGCTTCACTGAGCGCCTCTCTACGGGCAATAGAGGAGACTTGTTCTGAGTAAATTTTCTCGCATCCAACTTCCGAGAGTGTCGTCTGTTGGGCTTCAAGTCCGGCTTGTTGCTCCAGTGTAGAAGTTCTTGCGTATCCGATAATCATGCTGGTGGTATCCTTTAGGTTCTTAGACGTTGAGGCAGTTGCCTGCCAAAAGCCGAGATCGACTTCATTGCCACCATTTCCGCCACCCTCAGCATATGGACACAGAACCTTGCCCATATGGCAGACGCAGTGGAAATGCTGTCACAGAGAACTTCGGGTTGCCTGAGCGCACCTGAGCTGTGCGGCCATCGGAATGACTGCAAAGCGGACAAAGCGGTTATTGCCTTAAACGCGTGTAAACAGCGCCGCAGGGGGCCAGAACTCAACTGGAGGCTTACGCCAGAAGTAGGAGAGAAGTCGGGTCCCCAGTCAGAAGAAGAATTAGAGACAAGGCGAAATGATCAATCATAGAATTTTGAATACTGTTTGGCATTTCGCGGAAATTGAAAAATCAAGTTCAATGCTGGCCAATCACGTTCTCCTAGCCAGCCGCCTGTAGCCGTGAGCTTGCTCCGATCATGGTCAAACTCGTACCTAGTTCTTTTCCAGTAGGCGGAGAGGTCGTCTCTTTTTGTAACAAAGTACTCCGTGAGCGGAGGATCAGAAATTTTGGCATTTCCATAAATCCATTCAACCCGACCATCATAGGTGTCCGCTACATACTTGTAGTTGGGATTTTGCCAGCGATAGGTTTGTCCATCGGAGCCCAAAAGTTCAGATCCAATCTTTGAATTATCTATGGTGCCGATCATTCGTTTGTCTCCACGAAAATGAGACCACATCTGAAGGGCATAGATTGCAGATGCCCTTGTTTCACGAAAGTGAAACGTGTCCTTTGCTTCATCGGTCAATCCATCAAAATGCATAATGCCATTGAACTGAGAGGGGCCGTCCAAACGGACGCCATGGTCCTTCAGCCAGTTGTCTAGGTCCTTCCAGCTAAAGACTAATTCAAGAGGATGTTCGATGAAGAATGCCAATTCTTTGCCCCTCAGAGCAAAAGCAACCTGCTTAAAAATATAAAACGAATAATTTCGGCGCACTTCCCACCAATTTTTATTAGGATCAACTTTTAGCTTTCTGAACAAAAAACGCCTCCCGCCACTTTCGCGCTGCACCCAATGTACGCAATGACCTCAAGTATCAATATCTAAAACTACAGCAGTAAAATGAGGCGTATCGCCAACGCTTAAAATGAAGCGATCACTGGTCCGCTCTGATTGCACTTCCAGAACACCATAACCCTCGCCCTTCCGGCGACGCATGGTTGCATTTACGATTTCCTGCTCACTCAACTGCCGGCATAACAATCTTTGAAGAAGCAACTTCATTTGCTTGTCCGTAAACTCAGAGTGCCGAAAAGTTTGCTCATATATTTTCTTGGTGCCGTTCCAACCTACGACGCTCCACGCTCTCGAACTTGCTGCCATCTGAACTTTTCCCTCTGCATCGTTTTGCTTGAACAATGCTGAAGTCAATAAGCTTCGTTCAAGGTGTTTCTAAGTGGTGCTCCAATTACCCGCTCCCTCCATCAGTGACCAAGCTGCATCTATCGGCGAAGGCATGAAACTGCGTTCGTGGCGTGTGCTGCGTGTTACGCTGACGTCAACATAGGGCTGACAGCGGTCATCCGACCATTGCCGTCAACTTTCCATCCGATGTGTTGTGAGGTGGCCGACTTCCAAACAACAACAATAATAACGCTCATTACCGCCGTTTTTTGTTGTTACCTTCCGAACCCCCGCCCCCTCTTCATTCTGAAATGAATTCTCTCTGGCCAACTGCCCAGCGCAAAAGGGCTTCCCAACCGCTGCCGATAGACCGTGGCCTATTGGCAGAGTTTTTAGTTGGAAACGAAGGGGTGGGGGGGTTGGGAAACCGACTTCAAAAAGGAGGGGGTTTATTGTTCTTATTATTGCCTCTGAAAAGCGGTCCCTTAGCCCCTAAAGAAACCGTCCTTGAGTCCAAGAGGATACCATCCGATCTCCGTAAGCTTGTGCTCGACAAACCTGAGTGTGTTGGCTAACTTTGCAGCAAGCCACCAAAAATATTGAGAAATTTACATGGATTGGAAGCAAGCCGTTGGTGAGGGAATACTCGGTGCTGGAGCCGCTGCCGTTGTGTCACTCCCGATAGTTGTATTGCGTTGGGCATACATTGGCATGAAGAGCGACTACCGCAAGTTCAAAGAAAAACGGGCCTCAAGAAGGGCAGCTAGACAATCAGCCACGCGTGTAGAACCGCCTATTAGTAGGTGATACTTAAAAAGCCCAAGCTGCGTCACGAAATATATCTCTCACGCATTTAAAGAAGTGATGCTGAGGAACTCATTTTAGATGCAGCACCTATTGGTGCTCTCAGGTGATAACAGGTGGGCGTTGAGCCTTACTGAGAGAACACTGGGGGTGCAATTGGGGGGCATTTTAGTAGATGGAAGTGGATCAGCTTCTATTGTGTTCTCTTAAATAACACTGTGACCAGCGTTGGGCGCAACTCTACGTCGTATGGTTGACGTTTCCGAGAATGAAATTGATATACAGCTTCTGTATTGGAAGTTCCTCGGTCATACTTATTGTTACATAAAGAAGTTTATTAACAATTAGGCTCTAAATACCTATAAAATAAGAATAATTTACAACCTCTTGCCGCTTCCTAGTGGCAAAGACTAAGAGCCATTGGGAACCGAGGAAATCACGTTTAAGCAGCTTCATTCTCACCTTCTCCAAAGATAATCTCTTCCAATATAAAAGTGCTTTCTACTGGTTACGTGTTCCCTCAGTTGCAATAATCACGACACTCAGAATGCACCGCGTAATACATGGGTTGGGATGTCTCCTTCCCATAGCCAATTGAGAAACAGATTTCGCATTCTTCGACTAGGAAGATAAACAGTGATCGGTTTCCCGTCTCTGATCTGAGATCGCCAAACCCATTGGATTAACTCGGTGAGCGCGTAGTCGTCCTGACTAACTAATTCTTTGCCGAGAAATCTCAGGATGTTAGGATTCAAGAACTGATTGTAGAGATAGATCAGGTGCGTTGCGTTTTTATAGTTGTTCGTGCCTCTTGTCGTATTGGGTAGCCAATGAACACGGCCACTTCTGCCCTGAAGCCGAGAGCTTTTAGCGTATGGGCCGGGACTGTACTTTCCCTTTTCTAACCCATCTGAACCAACTGTTGGGCTTTTGCCGCCTGCGAACCATTTTACCTTTGGGCAAGTTAGTAAGATGTTTTCAAGAGGGACGTCCTTAAGTGCATTTCGTGCCAACGTATACAGCGCTTTAGGGACCAGATTATCGTAGACTTCGGGTGAGCCAGAGGTTTTGTCTGTTTGATCTGTGTGACTGAATGAAAGCTGATCGAGAGATTTAATTCCTTTAACGGTAATCAGGTCTCTGACTTCTCGGACGAATTCACTTTCGGCTGTGTTGTCCAACTTATTGTGTTCTGTGGTTATCCCTATGTGTCTTAGGTACGCAGCGATAATAGACCCTTCAGCTTTATAGGTGTAAATCCTCAGAGACTTCCCCACCTTGAGGAGCTTCTCCGGAAGTACGGCTACATTGAAGCCATTTTGGACATTGAAGAGGCGTCCAGACTTGGCAGCCTTGTAGAACTTCAGGGAAACGTGTTTCTCAAGAGCAGCATACTCTGTATCCCAAGCATCTGTGGGGAATACCTTTGATGTCTCAGGGTCCACCGTGCAAAGTCCGGACTCGATAAAGAGACGATCCCATGCTTCCGATTGGACATGGAAGTTAGCATCTATGACCGAGAGAACTTCATCAATGTGAATGTCGTACGAATCCAATAATCCCTCTGAGACGACATCGGACAGCGTATCAAACATCGCGTGAGTTGTGACTACGTTTTGGCCTTCAGCCAGCAGACGCCGTAGGGAGTGGATTTTCCTAGTGGTGACTATCTCTTGTCCACTGTCATCGAATACAGTGTCTTTTTCGGCTGTGGGTTGCTCGAAGGTTATCCCCCGGTTTTGTGCTGCCTCTATGATGCGTTCGCATTCAGTAAGCAGTGGGACAATGATCAGGTAATGCTTGTGGTGTTCAAATGACTTGATCATCTCAGTTGTCTTCCCGGTACCACATGGTCGATCAAAGATGACAACAGGACGAACTGGGGATGTAGAATCGTGAAAAGGTAGAGGATCATGCCTCATGGTTTAATGTCTCGCTAATTTAGAGGGGTTGCTAAGGCTGACTGAGTCGGCGCTCATCGGTCGAAGCTGCTTCGGCTCCTCAAGGGTACAGTTGGAGACCCCTGCCTGTTGAAGCGTGCAAAAAAAGGCCGCCAGTGATTTCCACGGCGACCCAAAGTTTTGTCATCTTAGAGCTGTGTTCCGAACGCGTTATCACCGACAGAAGATTTGTCTCCAAGCCCGACTGGGGCTGTAGGCGAACGAAATTCGGATACGCTTTCTTTAAGGGGGCGGTGTAAGGCCGCTTGCCTTGGATCAGTCCAAAGGAGCTGCCCCTGAGAGACTCCCTCCAAGCTCCAGATACAGCACCTCGAACGTATTCCTTATAATCCCGTTTAGCTCTGCTCTCTTCGCATAAACACTTATGCCGATGTCGTCTTTGTTGGAGTGACCCACGATGAGATTTCTTGCTTCTCGGGAGACCCCAGCATTCACTAGAGACGAAACAGCAGACCTCCTGAACGAGTGCATATCCCAATTGGAATTATCGCCTTCAAGGTTCTTCCGGGCTTTCTCGAGCGCTTTCCCAAGGTAATGACTGGGGTGTCTATCGTAGCCACCCAAAGCAATACGAGGGAACAATCTGCCGACATTCTCTTGGCAGCTTGGCTCTACTATCGTTGCCCTTCTGGTAGCTTCCCGGAGTAGCTGACAATCCTCAGCACCAACGATCATTACATCCCTTATTCCGGCTTCTGTCTTGCTCTGACGGATGCTGATTTTGATGTGATCCCCTCTGTCCTCAATGTCCTTTAAGTACCTCGAGCAGATTTCATTGAGTCTGCATCCAGTAACCCAAAGCAGTCTCACTGTGACGTACATCTCGAACTGATATTTGAGGCCATTATTGCGAGCGATGTACTGCAGCAGCTTTTGAGCTTCACCTCTAGTGACAGGCCTCAGTTTCTTAACCCGTGGGTCCTTCTTCTTTCTTTGACCGGCTACACGTCTCAGTAGAGAGCCAAAGGGGTTCCGCATATCGGGATCAACCAACCCCCAGTGGTCCAGCACACGCCAATAAGAAGCTAAGCAAGATTGGCATGATTGAAGAGAGCGGCCCGAGAGTGGTTGCCCAGTTCGCTTTGAGGGAGTGGCCTTAAGGTGCTCAATGAAGCCCAGTGCCAGAGAGCGGTTAATGTCTGTGACCTGTATGTTTCCAGAGTACGCCTCAAATGTCCTAAGGTGTTGGCGGTATCTAACCTTTGTACTGCTATTTATCCCGTCCGATTCAGCTAACCACCTGTCGGCGGTATCTCTCACAGTATTCTCTTGTTTCGGAAGGTTTGGGCGAATTGCTTGAGACGGTGTTTGTCCTTCGGTGATCGCTTCAAGGATTTCCTCAAGGACTCTTGGACGGCGCTTCATTGCTTCGGCTAGGTCCTGAGTTCCTAATCCTCGGACGATCTCTCGTTTGCCAACAATGTCTTGGTACTCAGTCGGTACAGCTACCCTAAGAGCGTATCCTTTACCTCTAAGGAACAATCCTCTGGGTAATCCAACACGGTTTTGAGGTTTCGATTCCCTTACATTCATCCTCAAATGGTCTCCAAGTTCTCGTTACAAGACCCTGAGTAAACCATTGAAAATAAAGGGAATGGTGGGTGATGAGAGACTCGAACTCCCGACATCTTCGGTGTAAACGAAGCGCTCTACCAACTGAGCTAATCACCCGTGACGCTGCATGTAGCCAAGCCAGCGGGCGTGCGCAAGAGGGTCTGTGAGATTTTTATTCCGCGATGGGTTGCGGATAGGAAATGCCGCCCCCATCAACGCGTGCCTGGGGTGACTACAGGTTGACGAGGCTGGCCGGGGTGCGTTGCCAGCGCCTGATCTGGATCAGCGGGTGTAAAAGATCAAAGGCGCTTGCAAGCGCCCTATGGCCTCCGATATGCCCGAAGAGACTGCAACTTTCCGGTCGGGAGCACACATGATCCTACCCTTCGCCTGCCGTATCTGGATGGTGGCACTGGTCCTTGGCGCATTTGTGCTGGCTCCGGTCCGGGCCGGGGCAGAAGGGGTTTTGGTTTTTGCCGCAGCCAGCCTCAAGACCGCTTTGGACGAAATCGCGACGGAATACACAGAGCGGACGGGTCACGATGTCACCGTGTCTTACGCAGCGTCTTCGGTGCTGGCGCGGCAGATTCAGCAGGGTGCGCCTGCGGAAGTGTTCATCTCGGCCAATGCCGACTGGATGGATTATCTGGAACAGCAGGGTTTGTTGCGGCCAGGGACACGGTCGGATTTGCTGGGCAACAGTCTGGTTCTGATCGGCGCTGCGGGGCGTCCTGTTCTGGGTGACATTCGGGTGGTTCATGACCTCAGGGCCGTGCTGGGCGAAGGCTTTCTGGCCATGGCGCTGGTCGATGCGGTGCCCGCCGGTATCTACGGCAAGGCGGCTTTGCAGGGGCTGAACCAGTGGGAGGCGGTGCAGGACCGAGTGGCACAAACCGACAATGTGCGCGCTGCGCTGGCCCTTGTGGCAACGGGTGCCGCGCCTCTGGGGATCGTTTATCGATCGGATGCGCAGGCGGAACAGCGGGTCAGTGTTGTGGCCAGTTTTCCCACCGACCTGCACCCTCCGATCATCTATCCGGCGGCGATGACAGGTAATGCCACAGGTGCGGCGCGGGCTTTTCTGGATCATCTGCACGGCGATGCGGCTTTGGCAATTTTTCAGGAGCAGGGATTTTCCCTGCCGGGCGGGTGATCGCGTTGGAGTGGTTGGGCCCCGCCGAAGCTGAAGCGCTGAAGCTGTCGCTGCGCGTGTCGTTCTGGGCGACGCTGGCCACTTTGCCGTTCGGCATTTTTGTTGCCTACATTCTGGCCCGCTGGCGGTTCCCCGGGCGGCAGGTTCTGAATGGTCTGGTGCATTTGCCTTTGATCCTGCCGCCGGTAGTGACGGGGTATCTTCTGTTGCTGACTTTCGGCATTCAGGGGCCGTTGGGGCGGTTTTTGGCCGAGTTCGGCATTGTGGTCGCCTTTCGCTGGACTGGGGCCGCGCTGGCCGCAGGTATCATGGCGTTTCCGCTGATGGTCCGGGCGATACGTCTGTCGATCGAGGCGGTTGACCCGAAGCTGGAACAGGCTGGGGCGACGCTGGGGGCGTCGCGGCCTATGGTGTTTCTGACCGTAACCTTGCCGATGATCCTGCCCGGTGTCATCGCCGGGGCCATCCTGGCCTTTGCCAAGGCCATGGGTGAGTTTGGGGCCACGATTACATTCGTGTCGAATATTCCGGGACAGACGCAGACATTGCCATCGGCTGTTTACGCCTTTTTGCAGGTACCGGGGGGCGAGGCTGCTGCAACAAGGCTGGTCCTGATCTCGATCGTCATCGCCATGGGCGCGTTGCTGCTGTCGGAATATGTGGGACGGCGCGCCGCCGCGCGGGTGGCCGGATCATGAGCTTGTCTGTTCGTTTGCACCATCAGCTGCCGGGGATCGATCTGGAGGTTAGTTTTGACGCCCCACCCGGTGTGACCGTGCTGTTCGGGCGCTCCGGGTCGGGCAAGACCACAATTGTCAACGCGGTGGCCGGATTGCTGCGGCCGCGCGCGGGCAGGGTGGCCGTGGATGACTGGGTGTTGTTTGACACCGAACGCGGGCACTGGCTGCCGCCGCACCGGAGGCGGTTGGGCTATATTTTTCAGGAGGGGCGGTTATTCCCGCATCTGACCGTGCGCCAGAACCTTGCCTATGGCCGCTGGTTCGCCCCCAAAAGCGCGCGGCGTGAAGATCCGGAAAAGGTCATCGAGATGCTGGGGATCGGCCACCTTCTGAACCGCCGTCCAGCCGGGTTGTCAGGGGGCGAAAAACAGCGAGTGTCGATAGGCAGGGCGTTGCTGGCCAGCCCGCGACTAATCCTTGCAGATGAACCGCTTGCGGCGCTGGACGAGGCCCGCAAGGCGGAGATCCTGCCCTATTTCGAGCGTCTCAGGGATGAGGTGTCTGTCCCGATCCTGTATGTGACCCACTCGGCCGACGAGGTGGCCCGTCTGGCCACATCGGTTGTCGCTTTGCAGGATGGCAGGGTCGTCCGCCACGGCCCCGCGTCCGAGGTTCTGTCTGACCCGACTGTGGCACCGGCAGGTGTGCGCGCGATCGGTGCCGTGCTGGAGGTGCAGGTGCTGAAGCACCACACCGACGGGTTGACCGAGCTGAACGCAAATGGCGCGCGTCTGTTTCTGCCACGTATCGGGCAGGAGGTCGGCGCCCATCTGCGAATTCGCATTCCGGCGCAGGAAGTGATCCTGTCCGTCCAAAAGCCCGAGGGTCTGTCGGCATTGAACGTGCTCAGCGGGACGGTCGACTCGATTCGGTCGGGCGAAGGTCCCGGTGCGATCGTGTCGGTCAGGACACCGGCGGGGACTGTTCTGGCGCGGGTAACGCGCCGGTCGGTTGCGGCGTTGAACTTGCAGCCCGGCAGCACATGCCATGCCGTGATCAAGACGGTTGCGCTGGCCCCGCAGAATGTCGGTGGCCGCATCGGGACCGGCACCTGACCTCAGGCAAGTGCGCGGGCTTCGTGTTCCAGCAGGATAAGGCGCGCGGCGCGTCCAAACCCCTGATAGCCAGAGGAGGGAAGGTCGGGAAATATTGCGGCCAGTTCCTGAAGCGCGTCGGATGAAAGTGTATGTAGCGCCTCTTCCCCCAGAAACAGGCTTTCTGCTTGTGCTCCATCCGCCGAAAGGATTTCGTGCCGATCCAGCAGGATGTGCAAATACTCGACCGTTTCAACCGAGGTATCGAGCCCTATTCCATGCCATCGGCACAGGTGCTTGGCGGCAACCAGCGCTTCGGCGGTTCCGAAAAGCAGCTCAACCCAGGGGCCCTTCACCAGAATACGGTGCTGCTGAGACACCAGCAGGTCTCGCGCGGGGGTGTTAGGCCCCAGACTGCCTGCCGAGATGCGAACGGGCCGTATCGCAGGTTCGGTGCGCAATCGGTCGGGCGGGATCGTGCTGCTTTCGATCCAACGAACAGGTTGCAACCCGTGATCGGCTGTCGCCACCTTGTCCCCGACGTTCAGGGACTCGATGGCACGGGGACCGTCCTCAGCCTCGATCAGGGTTCCAGCTGCGAAACAGACGCCTTCGATCCTTATGACCACTTCGACCGGATCCGGAGAGCCGGTAAACGGAAGTGTGACAGGACCGGTTTGCGTTGTCCCTGAGACGCTGATGAAGAAGGAGTCAAAGACAACTTCACCATTGTCGAGGCTGTCGAAATACGTCGGATCGACCGTATAGGTCCACTCTCCGGTATTTGGGTCTATCGTCGCGGTGCCGTTGGCAGGAGGTGTCGCAATCGTCCAGGTTTGGGTCAGCGGCGTGAAGTTTCCGTTGTTCAGGGTGGGTTGCCCCATCGCCACATTGGGTGGGGACCCGGTCACGTCGCCGGTCAATTCACCAGTGATCGGAACTGAAACCAACTAGACCTCGCCTTGTTGCAACACCCGCTCAAATTCCTTTTTTCGGTACAGGCGCATATGAACCTCGCCTGCTTCGTCCCGCGTCCATTCGACAATCCGGTTGCGTGTCATGTCGCTGTCCATTCGGTTGGTGCGCACGCGCGGATGCGGGATCTCTTGCTTGAGGATATCAACAATCTGACTGGTCTGTCCAAACGGCGCGACAAGGTCGATGATCCAAAAGGATGACCCGCTGGTAAAATCCTTGTCCGTCAGAGAGGTTTCTTTCACCGCATAGCGATACTCGGCCTCGGGGCTGAGACCGGCAAAAGTGACAAATCCGCGGGGAAAGCCATTCTGTCTGAAGATCTGGTATTGGCCCAGACGAAACGGGGTTTCGAACGCATAAAGAACCTGCGCAAGATTACGTTTCTGGTGCGTTTTCGTAAGCCCCGCGAGATAGAACATCGCACCCAGATCCGCATATTTCTCAGGCGGGAAATCGAACCAGTCTTTTGGAAAGCTCTTGGTCAACGGAATTGCCGATAGTTTGATGTGTTATAAATGCTTTCGGGTAGTGTACTCGTTTCCGGCGATATGAATAGTGGGAATTCCCCAAAAAACTGTGTCCGCGTAGCTGGTGTGCCCCACTTTACTCGCAGGGTGTCGTGGTTATGCTATCGGTATTGGTGCCATTGTTTTGGGATATCTGGATCATGCGTTTTCTCAAGCCATTCATCGCTGCCACATTTATTTTAGCGCCTGCGGTGGCCGGGGCCGTTGGGTTCGGCCTGTCAGTCCGGCCGCAGTTCCGTACCGAGATCACGCCCTTGCCGAACGGCGTTTACGAGGTGAAGGCTGTCGGATCATCCGCGCCTGTCAATTATTGGTGCGGGATCGGAGATTATGCCATTCGCACACTTGGCGTTCCAAACTCGCAGAGGATCTATATCTGGCGGGCGTATGAACCCGGCGTGCGAACAGTGCAGTTCTCCATGACCCCGCCGCCGGGGGTCGATACGAAACCCGGCTATTCGATCACGGTCAAGAAAGTCGGAGCAAACATGTCGGCGGTGTCGGCGCAGAACTACTGCTACGACAATTTCATCACGGACCCGTTCTGATCGTCAGACCCATTTTGCCATCGGCGGCAAGCTCATCAGAACGGCATCCGGGTCATGCCCGGTTTCCAGACCGAACTTTGTGCCCCGGTCATAGACTAGGTTGTATTCCGCATAAAGGCCGCGATGCACCAGTTGGGTGGTCTTGTCCGCTTCTGAGAAGTTCTGAACGCGGCGCTTTTCAACCAAGGGAAGGAAGGCGGGCAGAAAGGCCCTGCCAATATCCTGTGTCAGGGCAAAATCCGCCTGCCAGTCACCGGTGCAATAGTCGTCCATGAAGATCCCGCCGACGCCACGCGCGCGTTTGCGGTGAGGGATATAGAAATACTCGTCAGCCCATTCCTTGAGGCGCGGGTAATGGGCGGGTCCGTGCGGGTCCAGATGCGCCTTTTGCGTGGCATGGAAATGCGCGGTGTCCTCGTCATACTCGATGCAGGGGTTGAGGTCCGAGCCGCCACCGAACCACCAGGCATGGGGTGTCCAGAACATGCGTGTATTCATGTGGACCGCCGGGGCATGGGGGTTCTGCATATGGGCCACAAGGCTGATCCCCGACGCCCAGAAGCGCGGGTCTTCGGTCATTCCGGGGATGCCTTTGCGCGCCGCCATTGCCTGTTGCGCACGTTCGCCCAGCGTGCCGTAGACGGTCGAGACATTGACACCTACTTTTTCAAACACTCGCCCGCCGCGCATGACCGACATCAACCCGCCGCCCGCGTCTGACCCATCGTCCGACTGGCGTTTGGTTTCCTTGACCTCGAACCGCCCGGGTGCGGCATCGACAAACGGCCCGTTGGTGTGGCTGTCTTCGAGGGCTTCGAACGCTGCAACGATGTCATCGCGCAATTGGCGAAACCAGGCGGAGGCGGTAGATTTTTCTGTTTTGAACATGGGTCTTAATGTGCAGGGGCCGCGACCGGGTCAAGCAGGGTACGGCCACCGTCGATTGTCAGGATCTGCCCGGTGACGAAACCGGCGGCATCAGACGCAAGATATTGCGCGGTTTCCGTCAGTTCCGTGGCCGAGGCGATACGGGCCAGGGGTGTGTGCTTTTCGATATCGACGCGGTAATCGCGATTGTCCTTGAGGGTCGATTGCAGTGATGCGCTCATGACCGAACCCAGCGCAATCGAGTTGACGCGGATCCGCTTCGGAGCCAGCGCGACCGCAAGGGATCGGGTCAACTGGTCCAGTGCTGCGGTCGAGACGGAATAGGCCATCAGATCGGGGTGGGTCCGTCGGGCTGCGATCGAGGACAGGTTGATGATCGTCCCTGCCGGGTTTTCGAGATCGCCGTCGGCCTGCTTGATCATGCGCTTTGCAACCAGTTGGCTGAGCCGCAAGGCGGGCATCAGGTTCTGGTTCAGCAGGGTGCGCATCGAATCGTCATCCGGATCCAGCGGATCAGACGGGATCACTTGCCGTGCACCGTTGACCAGAATATCCACCTGGTCGAACGCATCCAGCGTCGCAGATAACAGGTTGGCAATGGTCAGCTTTTCGCGCAGATCGCCCGCAAAATATCGGATATTGCTGTCTTCGGCTTGTTCTCCAAGTTCGTCGATCAGGCGTTTTTCGTCTATGTCGGCAAACATGACATTTGCGCCCGCATCCGCGAAATGCCGCCCGATGGCCAGGCCGATGCCACTTGCCCCGCCCGTTACGATTGCTGTCTTGCCAGCGATGGAAAAGGACATCCGAATCCTCCTGAATTGGGGCGCAGGTTAACGGGCCTTAACGCCGAGGGCGAGAGGCCTGGAATACCTTGAACCGGTTGTCGCCGGCAATTTCACCGACCTGAGCGAAATGTTCGTTCAGTGTAGCTTCGTAGGGAAGGTGCCGGTTGGCGACCATCCAAAGGGTTCCGTTGCGTGTCAGATTGCGGGCGGCGGAGGTTATAAACCCTTGCCCCAAGGCGGGATCCGCGCTGCGTGACGTGTGAAATGGCGGGTTCATCACAACGGTGTCGATAGGCTCCGGCGCGGTCCAGGATACGGCATCGCTCCAGTGAAAATGCGCCTGGGATTGGGTGACATTAAGCCGCGCGCAGGTCAGCGCCGCATGGTCCGCTTCGACCAGATGCAGCGAGGTTACCCCGCCGCGTTTCAGGATCTCCGCAGACAGATATCCCCATCCCGCCCCCAGATCCGCCACGCGGGGGCCAAGCCGGTCAGGCAAGGTCTTCAGTAACAGGGCTGAGGCAGGATCAACTCCGTCCGCTGAAAACACACCCGGTGCCGTGTAGTATCCGCCAACCATCTGCTGTTTCTGCGCGGCCCAGTCCACAAAGGCCAGATCATCGGCCTGAAACCAGAAAATCTTACCATGTGCTTTGGAAATCGGTCCCTCGACCGGAACCCGCTTGCGCACATCCTTCAATATGCTGTCCACACCATCGGTCTTGGCACCGTCGATGACAACCAGGCCGCTCGCCCGCGCACAGGCCTGTTGAATCAGCGACCGTGCCAGTGCCTTGGCGCGGGGCAGAAAGACAATGGCGTCCTGACAAGGACCGTCCGCGTCGGGCACCGTTGCAAAACCCTGCGCGGCGAAATGGTCGTGAAAGGGTTTGAAGGGCTGCACAATCTGCGCACCGTCCCCCAGAGCAGACAGATCATGGTCGGGCGTGGGGCAGATCACACTAAGAGGGGGGGACAGCGTCAGGCCGTTTTGCAAGGCAAGTTCCAGACGAGGGGACATGGGCAATTCCGGCTGAGTGAAGGGAAAACGTCAGGCCAAAGGCCTTACTCTTCGCGTTCCATTGTGCATTGCAAAGGGTGCTGGTGCCTGCGGGCAAAATCCATCACCTGACCAACTTTGGTCTCGGCAATCTCGTGGCTGAAAACCCCGACAACGGCTACACCTTTCTTGTGAACGGTCAGCATGATCTCGAACGCCTGTGCATGGGTCATGCCGAAGAAGCGTTCAAGTACATGCACCACAAACTCCATCGGTGTATAGTCGTCGTTCAGCAACAGGACCTTGTATAAAGGCGGACGCTTGGTTTTTGGGCGTGTCTGTACCAGGACGGACGCGTCACTGTCGTCGTCCGGCTTGTCAGACATCATCCAGGTCATTTCAAGCATCGTGTGCAACTGTCCGATTCAGGCTTGGGGTTTATCTTGGCGCTTATATAACGTGTGCATGGCCGGTGAAAAGAGCAAGCGGACGTAAACAGGATGACGACCAAGCTGACGACAATCGGGTTCGATGCGGACGATACCCTTTGGCATAACGAACGGTTTTTTCAGCTGACGCAGGCTCGTTTTGCTGAACTCTTGGCCGATCATGCCAATCGTGATCACCTGATGGAGCGACTTCTTGCTGCTGAAAAACGCAACATTCAGCGATATGGGTATGGCATCAAGGGGTTTGTCCTGTCGATGATCGAAACTGCGATCGAAGTTACCGAAAGCCTCGTTCCTGCGTCGGTCATCCGGCAGCTGATCGAAGCAGGGCAAGAGATGTTGGCCCATCCGATTGAGCTGTTGCCCCATGCCCGCGAGGCTGTCGAAGGTGTTGCCGATGCGTATCGGGTTATCCTGATCACCAAGGGTGATCTGATCGATCAGGAACGCAAACTGGCCCAATCCGGGCTGGGTGATCTGTTCGATGGTGTGGAAATCGTTTCCGAAAAGACGCCCGAAACCTATCGGTTCGTGTTCGACCGTCATGGTGATGGCCCGACTGCCGCAATGATGATCGGCAATTCGATGCGGTCAGATGTCGTAGCCCCGATTCAGGCCGGGTGCTGGGGCGTCTACGTGCCCCACGGTCTGGTCTGGGAGGTGGAACATGCCGAAGCCCCTGTCGACAGCCCCCGATTCCGCGAGTTGAGAGATTTGGGCGATCTGACCGATCTGCTGGGCAACCTGAAGTGATGTTGCCTTTTCGCCTCAGTTTCACATAAACCCTGCCGCATCCTGACGCAGTTTCGCCTTTATCGCGCATTTGGTGGTTCTGAGGGGGAATTTCGCAAGATATAGCCTCAGCCCAGAAGCAAATCGAAACTGCGAAAACCTCAGCTTTCGGTTTATTTCATTGGGTCGCTGTGATAGCCTTGGGGACAATAAAATAATTTTTGCTGACCGGGAAAACCCGGCAGCGCGAGGCAGACAGAGGCAAAGATCGTGCAGATTCGGCGGACAGTTCCGGCCCGAATGGGCTTTTTCCTTATAGCGTTGCTATGTGTGCTGGCGTTTGCGCCGCTCAGGTCCATGGCGGCGCCTTATGCAGCTATGGTGATCGACGCCCGAACTGGCGAGGAGCTGCATTCACGCAATGCGGATGCGCGCTTGCACCCGGCCTCGCTGACCAAGATGATGACGCTGTATATCGCGTTTGAGGCGGTGCGAAACGGCGAGATCACGCTGGATACACCCGTTCGGATTACCCAGAAGGCAGCGGCCGAGCCCCCGTCGAAACTGGGCCTGCGCGCGGGCCAGACGATTGCGTTCCGCTATCTGATCCGTGCTGCTGCGGTAAAATCGGCCAACGACGCGGCCACGGCGATCGGCATTGCCATCAGTGGCTCGGAAGCGGCCTTTGCCCGCCGCATGACCCGAACCGCCA
Source organism: Ruegeria sp. AF3 (assembly GCF_056536285.1). Lineage (NCBI taxonomy): Bacteria > Pseudomonadati > Pseudomonadota > Alphaproteobacteria > Rhodobacterales > Roseobacteraceae > Ruegeria > Ruegeria sp. AF3. Next base: position 2,508,010 of record NZ_JBQFJM010000001.1, read on the forward strand.
AAGCGATGGGCATGAGCCGCACGACCTTCAAGAATGCGCATGGTCTGACTGAGGCAGGGCACCTGTCCAGCGCGCGCGACATGACCACGCTGGGACGGCATCTGCTGTATGATTACCCGCAGTATTATAACCTGTTCTCGCGCCAATCGACGGATGCCGGTATCAAGACTGTTCCCAACACCAACCGCCGCCTGCTGGCAGCCTATAAGGGTGCGGACGGAATAAAGACCGGATACACACGTGCGGCGGGGTTCAACCTGGTGGCGTCGGCCAAACGCAAGGATGAGCGTATCATCGCAACTGTCTTTGGCGGAAAATCCGGAGAGTCGCGGAACGCCAAGGTTGCGGAACTGCTGGATCTGGGGTTTCGCCTTGCCCCGTCGCGCGCACCCATTCGCAAGCCTGAGCGCCCGGTTTATGCGGGCAATGCCGGGTTGGGGGGCGATACCCAGGTCGCAGCGCTGAGCGGCGCACCGAAATCCAGCCTGCGCCCGCTTGGGCGCCCCAGCGCCGCGACACAGGTTGCAAGTGCGGTTGCGGCATCGGCAGACCAGAACAGCGACCGTATCAGCAGCGGCATTGCCGCAGCGATTGCCGAAGCGGATATAACCCCAGCCGCCCCACCAGTTGAAACATCCGATACCCGACCGGCGCTGCGCCCGGACAATCTGGTGCTGGCCTCGACCGAGCCCGTCAGCCAGCCAGAGCCCGAGCAGGAAGTGGTTACCCGCCTGTCTTCGTCCGGTGGGCATCTGTGGGGGGTCAATGTGGGCCGCTACACCACACGATACGAGGCCGAGAAGGTTCTGCTGAAAACGGCGCTGTCGGAGATGACCACGCTGGATGGCAGTCTGCGCAAGGTCAGTCAGAGCTCGCGCGGCTTTGACGCGACATTCCAAGGCATGACGCGGGAACAGGCCGATCTGGCGTGTCGCCGCCTGCAAGCCCGCAATGTCACCTGTTTCATGATCGGGCCATCATAAGGTCCGGCATATTCTCTCCTGTTGGGTCTGGGCTGCGGTCATCCGCAGCCTTTTTTTAATCGAAGACGTGACCGTGCTGATATTGCTCGTCCTGTCCCGCGGCGGCGGTCAGGGCGGCGACATTGTCCTTGGTGAAGAACCCGTCATACTTGTGACACCGCTCGATATATTCGGTGATCAGCAGCGTGTTCTTCGAGTGTTTTGAGAAGATCTGCTTCAGGTTCGGGTCGTCTTTGCATTCGCCCACTACATGCGCCAGGAACGGCACGCCCTTGTCCTTCAGCGTGTTCACGACAAAGTCAACATTCTTTTCCCCGGCGCCATGATCGCCATCCTTGATCTCGACTGCCATGTGATGCAGGCGACGGCCAAAATTGCGCACAAAATCTTCGGTCGGCATCGGCAGCTTGGCGAATGAGTTGACGAAGGACGGCGTGTTATTGGCCGTGAAAACCTTGGCCGGGGATTTCTTGTCATCATCCACATTGGCGTTGCGGTTCACGTTGGTGGACGAGTTCATGTCGAAGATGTTGTAGGCCCCCCAGAAATAGTAGGGCACCATGGTCAGGAATTCGAGGATCGCATCCTCGCGCTCACCCGCCAGCACGCGCGTCGCCAGATGATCAATGCCCAGCATCAAAGGCGCGATTTTGCTATCCGATCCGAAAGCGGCGGCCTGATCCAGCCGGGCTTGTTCCGCGTCACTCAGCAACACGCGATCACCAAGGCCCAGGCTGTCTGTGTCGTTGAAATCATGTGTCGAATATCCGACCCGGTTGCAGGTGAAATCCGAAGGGGTCGTGAACCGGAAGCCGTTCAATGTGTAGAACGGGTTTTCGGTGTCTCCGGCATATTCGAAGCGGATGTTCTGATCCTCAAGCGTCCCGGTCAGTGCCTTCAGATCACTGGCCGCGAAAACCTCGCCAACATACCGCGTTTGGGGTGTGTTGCGGGCCAGCGGGTACATGCGATTGATGCGGGGAATAAAGTCTTCGAAACCCGGGCTGAGCGGGGCCATCACGATCAGTGCGGGATAGTCGGGATGCGAATGCAGGATCGAGAATTTGTGGGTCTGCCCCAGATAGCTGGCGGTGTGGCGATAGGGTGTCATCACGTAAAGCTCGACGAGGGTATCGAACAGCGCGTCGGTTTCGATCTGCATACAGATTGCGCGCATTGGCCCGACCTGATCGGCGATGCCCGAACTTGTCCGGCGCTCGTAGATTTTCGGAAGGTATTGCGCAAAGAAGTCCGAGTTCTTCTTGTCGCCCCGGGGTTGATAGGACATCAGATCAAAGGACATTCGACTACCTCCTTGCGCGGAACCCCGACCGGGGCGAGCTATCGTTTGAAATTGTAGGTTTTAGAACATGTGCTTGCCCGTCATGCTAGGCGCTGAGAGCTGTACGGGCAACAGTCGTGAAATTGGGTTGCCGACGTTAACGCATGATGTTCAGCGGGTGAATTTCGTGACCTCGACACCGCCCCCGATCAGGTTGTCGCGAACCGAGCGAGCGATTTGAACCGCGGTCGGGCCGTCTCCATGAAGGCAGATCGTGTCGATGGATGTTTCCAGCCGCTTGCCGCTTTCGGTGATGATCGCACCTTCGCGGACCATGTTCAGGATGCGCGGGCCTGCGACCTCGGCATCGTGGATGACGGCGCCGGGCAGGCTGCGGTCAACCAGTGTTCCGTCGTCATTATATGCACGGTCGGCAAAAATCTCGCCCACCCAGCTGCACCCGAGCTCACGCACGGCCTCTTCCTGTTTTGTCGCGGCCAGCACCATGACGATGATATCGGGATCAACATCCAATGCGCCCTGATAACAGGCGCGCGCCATATCGATATCGGCTGAACACATATTGGCCAGCGCCCCGTGCAGTTTCAGGTGCCGTACTTTGGTGCCAACCGCGTTGGCCATGCCGATTGCGGCCCCCAACTGATACCGGACCAGATTGCGGAGGTTGTCATGGGGCAGCTTCATGTTCCGCCGACCAAATCCCTGCAGATCGGGAAAGCCGGGATGCGCGCCGATGCCGACGTCGTTTTCAGCCGCCAGTTTCATCGTTGATGCCATCACATCCGGATCACCGGCATGAAACCCACAGGCGATGTTGGCCGAGGTGATGATTTTCAAAAGGCTTTCGTCATCGCCCATTTTCCAGGGGCCAAAGCTTTCCCCCATATCGGCATTCAGATCGACGCTTGGCATTGGCACATCTCCTTAGTCTGTGGCAGAGATCACTCCGCCGATCAATTGGTAGGACAACAGGTCCGGTATGTCATGGGGATCACGCACCAGCGCCTCGACTTTTGAGGGCAGACGCGCAAGGTCTGACAGGAACGCTTTGTGCATTTCTTCTGCCTGTTCCATGCTGACAAATTCGAACCGGATGTCGCCGCCTGCGGGTGTCTGTGCCGCGCGGGGCATATCGCATGGCAGAACGGTCGCGATACGAGGGTACCCGCCTGTGGTCTGACATTCCGGCAACAGGATGAACGGGTCGCCAGTGCCGGTCATCTGGATATCGCCGGGGGTGATCACCTCGGACAAGATATTCAGCTGGCCTGAGGCAGCAAAGCCGTCGCCGTCGCTGTCCAGCTGCATGCCCATCCGGTTGGCGCGTGCGCCGCGCCGGAAATTGGTTTGGGCAAACCGTTCAAGTGTTGCGCCATCAAACAAAGGGGTCTGAAAGCTGGCAATCACATGCAGCACCCCGCCCGAAAACCGCTCGGCAGCAGCCAGTTTCATCCCGCTGTTGCCTGCATCCGGTCCACAGGTCAGCCTGTCACCCTGCTGTAGCGCCCGGCCTATCCGCGCTGTCAGATGGGTTGAGCGGGACCCCAGAAAAACCTCGGCATCGATACCTCCGCCCAGATGCAGATAGCCATAGTTTCCAGCTAGCGTCGCCCCGATGACCAGCCTTTGCCCGGCGATCAGTTGGTGCGACGCGTTCCAGGCCACAGGGCCGCCATCAATGCTGGCCTGCATCCGCGCGCCAGTCAGGGCGATGCGCATGTTATGCGTCGCCTCGAACTCGCCTCCCATCCCGGCCATTTCCAGCGCCGCAAGGTTTGGGCTTTGATCCAGCAACGCCGCCCCTTCGTGCAAGGCCAGAATGTCCGCGGCCCCTGATCGGGACAGCCCCTGATCCAGATAGCCTGTGCGCCCCTGGTCCTGAATGGTGCAGGCCGGGCCAATCCGGTGGACGATCAGGCTCATGGTGCAATCTCCTCACAGGTTGCGCCGCCTGTGCCGTCCTCGTTGTTGGCCTTGATGTGTTCCAGAACGTCGCGGGAAACGGGCTTGAACAACAGCTCATCGCCGGGTCTAAGGGTAAAGGCCTCGGCCCTTTCAGGGCGGAAACACCGAAAGGCGGTCTGTCCGATATGCCGCCACCCGGTTGGTGTCGGCCCGGAAAACAGAACAAATTGCGAGATCGCCAGAACCAAAGCGCCTTCCGGCACCATGGGGGTCAGGCTTTGCAGCCGGGGAATGTTGAAC
>NZ_JBQFJM010000001.1:2517500-3337370 GCF_056536285.1 Ruegeria sp. AF3
TGAAGCCGGCCTGTGAGGGATCCGGTGGAGAGATCACTAGTGAGAATGATGACATGAGTAGCGACAAAGAGTGTGAGAGACACTCTCGCCGAAAGTCCAAGGGTTCCTGCTTAAAGCTAATCTGAGCAGGGTAAGCCGGCCCCTAAGCCGAGGCCGAAAGGCGTAGGCGATGGGAACTAGGTTAATATTCCTAGGCCAGGAGGATGTGACGGATCACAGGTGTAGTTCAATCTTATCGGATTGATTGGGCTGCTGAGTGGTTCCTGGAAATAGCCCTCCATCAGACCGTACCCTAAACCGACACAGGTGGACTGGTAGAGCATACCAAGGCGCTTGAGAGAACGATGTTGAAGGAACTCGGCAAAATACCTCCGTAAGTTCGCGAGAAGGAGGCCCGGTTCCTAGGCAACTAGGGGCTGGGGGCACAAACCAGGGGGTGGCGACTGTTTATTAAAAACACAGGGCTCTGCGAAGTCGCAAGACGACGTATAGGGTCTGACGCCTGCCCGGTGCCTGAAGGTTAAAAGGAGAGGTGAGAGCCTTGAATTGAAGCCCAGGTAAACGGCGGCCGTAACTATAACGGTCCTAAGGTAGCGAAATTCCTTGTCGGGTAAGTTCCGACCTGCACGAATGGCGTAACGACTTCCCCGCTGTCTCCAACATCGACTCAGCGAAATTGAATTGCCTGTCAAGATGCAGGCTTCCCGCGGTTAGACGGAAAGACCCCGTGCACCTTTACTACAGCTTCGCACTGGCATCAGGATTGTGATGTGCAGGATAGGTGGTAGGCTTTGAAGCAGGAACGCAAGTCCCTGTGGAGCCTCCCTTGAGATACCACCCTTCGCACTCTTGATGTCTAACCGCGGTCCGTTATCCGGATCCGGGACCCTGCGTGGCGGGTAGTTTGACTGGGGCGGTCGCCTCCTAAAGCGTAACGGAGGCGCGCGAAGGTTGGCTCAGAGCGGTCGGAAATCGCTCGTTGAGTGCAATGGCAGAAGCCAGCCTGACTGCAAGACTGACAAGTCGAGCAGAGTCGAAAGACGGCCATAGTGATCCGGTGGTCCCGAGTGGAAGGGCCATCGCTCAACGGATAAAAGGTACGCCGGGGATAACAGGCTGATACTGCCCAAGAGTCCATATCGACGGCAGTGTTTGGCACCTCGATGTCGGCTCATCTCATCCTGGGGCTGGAGCAGGTCCCAAGGGTACGGCTGTTCGCCGTTTAAAGAGGTACGTGAGCTGGGTTTAGAACGTCGTGAGACAGTTCGGTCCCTATCTGCCGTGGGTGTAGGAGACTTGAGAGGAGTTGCCCCTAGTACGAGAGGACCGGGGTGAACGATCCACTGGTGGACCAGTTGTCGTGCCAACGGCAGTGCTGGGTAGCTATGATCGGACAGGATAACCGCTGAAGGCATCTAAGCGGGAAGCCCCCCTCAAAACAAGGTCTCCCTGAGGGCCGTGGAAGACCACCACGTCAATAGGCCGGAGATGTAAGCGCAGTAATGCGTTCAGTTGACCGGTACTAATCGCCCGATAGGCTTGATTTGATCCAGTAATGGAAAGACAAATCAAAGACATACACACCTTGAGTTGGATAGCTGTGTCGCGCCAAGCGACACTGTTGATTGACATAACAACCGTGCAGGAACGCGCATCCGCTTCGCGAATACGCTGCCTCCTGCGCGTCGCCTTTTTGCAAAGCAAAAAGAGCGACGGGGATTTTCCTCGGTTTGGTGGTCATAGCGCAAGTGAAACACCCGGTCCCATCCCGAACCCGGAAGTTAAGCACTGCCGCGCCAATGGTACTTGGGCTTAAGCCCCGGGAGAGTAGGTCACCGCCAAACCTAGTAAAATCCCCAATCTCTCAACACGATGATAAGAACACTACCCGGTCTCAAGCAGCCGAATAGGCGGTAGACCAAAAAAGACCTCAAGTAGCGTAAGCGGTAGGTCATCAAAAGTGTCGCGGGATGGAGCAGCCCGGTAGCTCGTCAGGCTCATAACCTGAAGGTCGTAGGTTCAAATCCTACTCCCGCAACCAATACTTCCTAGTCAGATATCAAACACTTAGCCTTGCATAACGCAGGGCTTTCCGCGTTTAGGACATCCTTACCCGGTGCTACAACGGTGCTACGCCAGAGAGCAAAGATCAGCTATCAAAGCGCACCCATTCTGACGCTCCCTGAAGCCGACTCTTACCCCAACATGAAAACCAACACGCCTCCACCGTCAGTGCTGTCGGCACCGACATGCGGTCCCTCGTTGCTCAAAGCCATAATAGGAGTGTTGGATCAGGTTGAGTTTCGGGAATTGTAATTCTTAGCTTCTCCGGTCCGGACATTCGGCCGGAAAATCATCAGACCTAAGCCCGATGTAGCGAAGCCGGGACTGGGATATCCTGCCTCCAATGCAGGAAAACGCCTCGAACAGGATTGGAGACGATAATGAATACCCGGAAAAGAACTGGTCAGCTTCTGAGCTCGGCAGCGCTGGCGTCGCTGATTGTGATGACACCCTATGTGCCGACCTTTGACGCAGACGGTCATCTGCGGTTGGAACCTGCTTACGCGTTTGCAAAAAGCGGGAAGGGGAGTGACGGCAACGGCGGGGATGATGATCATGACAGCAATTCCGGGTCGGGCAGCGGCGGAGATAGCGACGACAATTCCGGATCGGGTAAAGGTGGTCACGACGACGATGATGACGATGATGACGATGACGATGGCTCGTCACGCTCGGGCCGGGGAGGGGATAAGAAGGACCGGTCTCAGTCTGGGGGGCAGTCATCGGGATCGGCTGGAATAACAAAGGTCGAGACAAGCGCGAGCGGCATCGAAGTACGCTATGCTGACGGCACCAAAGAAGAGATCGAAAACGGTCGGTACGAAAGAAAAAACGCGCAGAACCGAACCATCGAGGAACGACCGGCCACAGGTGCCGACGTTTCGCGCCTTCGGTCACTGGCAAACGGTATCTCAATCGATAGTGTGCGCTCGCCAGGGCAGAGCGGCGGTGCTGGAAGTAACCCGGCAAAAATCGAAATTCAGGGCCACAATATCGAAGTTAGTTACGCAAACGGCTGGAAAGAAGAGATCGAGGGCGGACGTTACGAACTGAAAGACCCGTTCAACCGAACCGTTGTTGAAAGAACCGCAACCGCGGCGGATCGCAGCAGACTTCAGGCGATTGCCAACTGAACAACGAACTTTGACGAATGTGCGGGGCGGTTTCTTTTCTTGAGAGACCGCCCCGGTCTTTGAGCGCCTGACCCTAGTCTTTCTTGTTCCAGGCCTCATGCGCGATGAGAGCGGCCTCCACCCGGTTCCGCGCATGGAGCTTGGACAGGATCGCCGTCATGTAATGCTTGACGGTTTTCTCCTGAATCCCCAACTCATCGGCTATTTCCCGATTGCTCAGCCCTTTGGCGACGCGCCGAAGAATCTCCTCCTCGCGATGGGTAAGATCATCGATGGCGTCAGTTTCTTTCTGCGACCCACTTCCGCGATTGATCTGAAGTAGCATGCGCGAAGCCAGACCCGGCGAGACGAATCCTTCGCCCGAGGCGATACTGCGCAGCGAATCTGTCAATTCGCGCGCTGTCACGCCCTTGACGATATAGCCAATGGCACCCGCCTCCAAAGCGTCTGCGACGTCACTGCTGTTTTCAGAGACCGTCAATATCGCGATGAAAGGCGGGTTCGCCATTTCAGCAATTCGGCGGGTCGCGCTAATGCCGCCACCGGGCATCGACAGGTCGAGGATGGCGATGTCTGGTTGATGGGTTCGGACAAGGGAAACGGCCTCATCCGCATTTGATCCGGCGGCGAGAACCTTGAAACCGTCAGCCTCTTCTAATGTCCGGTGCAAACCGTCCCGGAAAATCGGGTGATCATCTGCGATAACGACGGATGTTGTCATGATGCACTCATTTTTCTGGGAAACAATGTCATAGCAACGGTGGTGCCCTTGCCCGGGGTTGACGTCACCACGAACCGGCCACCGATGCTTTCGACCCTGTCACGCAAACCGACAAGGCCCTGGCCCCCGTCGTCTCGCAGCACAGTCTCGCCTGACGGATCGAACCCGGGGCCGTCGTCGCTGACCTGAACGGTGATGCGATCATCATGTACGTCGCAGGTGACAATGCATCGGGACGTGGGTGCATATCTTGCGGCATTGGAAATCGTTTCCTGCAGGAACCGGAAAACGCACAACTTGCCCGAGATCGACAAGTCGGGCGACGGATTGCCCTGAAAGGAAATACCGGGGCGAAAAGGGCTGTGTTCCGCGTGGTCCTCGACAGCTCTTTTTACCACATCAACGAGCGCTAGGTTTTCGATGTCTGGCGCGAACAATCCCCGTGACAGGGCGCGAATTTCTGCCAAAGACTTCTGCAAAGATTGCTGAATTTCTTCGGCCTCGGTGGGCATCTCCGGCCTGTCGCCGAATGCGGCCTCCAATCGAAGGGCTGCGAGCGATAGGTATTGGGCAGGACCGTCATGCAGTTCCGCGCCGAGTTTCCTAAGGAACCTGTCCGTTTGCGCAGCATATCTTTCTGATGCATCAATGACGCGCGACCGCAGCATGGCATTCTGCGCGGCCATCTTTTCACTTTCGGCAAGGCGGTCGTTCAGAAGGCGCCCCTGCCGTCGAATGGTGTTGTCGCCGATTGCGACAATGGAAAACAGAACAACCGTGCTTGCCGCAAAGGCCGAGCCAACGATCAACCAGCTTGTTCTTCTGGCTCTGGCCATGTCCAGTTCCAGCTGATCGGCCTTTTCATAGAACTCGGCGACCGCGATGATTTTCCCCGACCAGATTTCGCGAATGGGGCTGTAGACTTCCAGCAATGGAATGCCCAGCGCAGCCTCTGCCGCGCTTTCTTCGTCGTCCAGCTCTTCAAATGAGCCCGAGATTTCTCCAGCCCATGCGCGTTTCAGGTCATCTGTCGGCTCGAACCGACGACCGATGATGGCGGAATCCGATGCGTATGCAATCTCGCCATCCTGTTTCCAGAACTTGTACGAGGCAATGCGTTCGCGCATCGGCTGGGTCATGAAAATCTCGTCCAGCGCCCGGCTGGCCTGTTCGGACAGTCGATCTCCATGCGCCAGCTCCTGGCTGAGAGGAGACAGAATGCTTTCCATGTACAGTGCGGCCGAGTTGGCGGAGTTCTGTACAACCGCGTTTTCGATCCGGTTCGACACCCAGTGACCAACAAACACCGTAGCAGTCCCCATTACGACTATGCTGGCCGCGAGAAAAACGCGCGACAAAGACCAGTTGCCAATTGTCAGGTCAGAAATTTTGGGTCTCATTTCGCAATCGACTATGAACGACAATTGCTTGACGCGCTACAGACCATGGTCTGATGCGCTTCTCCAATGTTCGAAACCTGATGCGCGGGCCGGGACTTGGCCTTTTTGGGTGCACCCCGGCAGGTTCCCGCGTCCCGATCCCAGTCCCGGTTCAACGGGTTTTCAAACACTCCGACAGGGTTTGCGCCATGTTACGAATGACTTGCGGGTACAGAGACGGCCCCGGTTCCAGTGCCGAGCCCAGTGGATCGATCACACCGGATTGCGCCGATGTTCCATCCAACACGGTCTCGACGATGCCCGGATTGAACTGTGGTTCAGATAATACGCAGTTGATGCCTTCAGCGCGAATGCGACCTTGAATGGCGGCAATACGCGCGGGGCTTGGGTCGGACGCATCGCTCAGGGAAATCGCGCCTGATGCCGGGAAACCAAACGCGACCTCGAAATACTGATAAGCATCATGAAACACGATGAAGCTGCCGCCGCGAACCGGCTCAAGCAACCCTGCCACTTCTGCGGAAAGCGCGGTCATTTCTTCGCGCGCCGCTTCGGCGTTTGCCAAATACGCAGCGGCATTGTCGGGATCCGCTGACGACAATTGATCTGCGATCAGGTTCAGCCAGGCTTTGGCATTCGTTGGCGACAGCCAGGCATGTGGGTCATGAGAATCATGATCGTTATGATCATCATGGCCTTCGTGATCGTCATGGTCGTCATGGTCTTCGTGACCCGCATCGTCCGCGTGATCATGCGCCTCAAACAATGTGTCTTCCCGGAACTCAAGAAGCTCCGTGCCCTTTGCGTCCAATAGGGCAGTGGCAGTCGCGCCTTGGGCAAGGGTTTCTATCGCGCTTTCCAACCATGGCGTCAGGTCTTCTCCTACCCAGAACACCAGATCGGCGTTTTGCAACGCGGCTGCCTCGGACGGGCGCAGATTGTATTCATGCGGCGAGGCACCCGGTGCGACGATCAGGGCAGGTGTTCCCACACCCTCCATTACACGGGCCACCAGCGAATGAACCGGGGCAATGTCCGCGGCAACGTTTGGCGCATCTGCGCGGGCCGGTCCACCCAGCAATGCAACTGTGATCGACAATGGAAGAAGAAGCGTTCTGGACATAGAGCTCTCTGTGTGATTTTATAACATTTCAAGTGGCAATACATGATATGAAATAACATGACAAGTGATGTGCACCCGGTACCTGGCAAAGACACCGCCCCGGTCGGGTTTCAGGAACATGACCACCAGAGCTGTGTCGCAACGGCCCTGGCATCTGCCGAAGCCCGGTGCAAAGAGGAAGGGCTGCGTCTGACGCCGGTTCGCCGCAAGGTTCTTGAGATGTTGTTGCAGGAACATCGCGCCCTTGGCGCCTACGCAATCCTTGATCGGTTGCGCGACGAAGGATTCGGGTCCCAGCCTCCGGTCGCTTATCGGGCGTTGGAGTTTCTTGTACAGAACGGCTTTGTCCACAAGATCGAGCGGCTGAACGCGTTTGTCGCCTGCTCTCATCCCGGCGCGGCGCATTCACCTGCTTTCATGATTTGCCGAAAATGTGATGCCGTAGCCGAGGCGCAGTCCGCCCCCTCCAAAGGTGTTCTTGGCGCTGCCGCGCGCGCGGCAGGTTTCGAGATCGAGCGAACGGTTGTAGAGGCTGAAGGTCTCTGCCCTGACTGCACCGAAAAGGCATAAAGATGGCCCTGATCACTGTCGAGAAACTCAGCGTCCGCTATGGCGCGCATACCGTGCTGCATCATGTGGATATGGTCGTTGAACCGGGTGAAATCGTGACCATCGTTGGCCCGAACGGATCAGGCAAGACCAGCCTGCTGCGGGCCATTATCGGTGCGACACGGCCTTCCGCCGGTCACGTGTCACTGAAACCCGGTTTGAAAATCGGCTATGTGCCGCAGAAGCTGCATGTCGATCCGACTTTGCCAATTTCCGTCGAGCGGTTCATGCGTCTGACCGAACCTGTGTCGCGCAGGCAATGTGTCGAGGCGCTTGAATCGGCGGGTGTGCCGGATCTGTTGAAACGCCAGATGTCACAGTTGTCCGGCGGACAGTTCCAGCGGGTACTTCTGGCCAGAGCTTTGATCAACCACCCGGACATCTTGTTGCTGGACGAAGCGACACAGGGGTTGGACCAACGGGGATCGGCCAGCTTTTACCAGCAGATCGAGGCAGTCCGACGCGAGTCCGGATGCGCCATTTTGATGATCAGCCACGAACTGCATGTGGTCATGAGCGCGTCGGACCGGGTGATATGCCTCAATGGGCATGTCTGTTGCGAAGGATCGCCGGCCGTGGTCGCCTCGGCACCCGAGTATCGGGCCTTGTTCGGAACCGGAACAGGCGGTGCGCTTGCCCTTTATCGTCATGAACATGATCACCATCATGATCATGATCATGATGCGAACCCACAGGAAGCGGCGGAATAATGCTGGATGATTTCATGATGCGGGCAATGCTCGCCGGTATTGGCGTGGCGTTTGCGGCGGCCCCCCTTGGATGTTTTGTCGTGTGGCGTCGCATGGCGTATTTCGGCGACGCGACCGCGCATGCCGCAATTCTGGGCGTGGCCCTGTCCCTGACGTTTCAGATGTCGATCTTCACGGGTGCGCTGGCCGTCGCTTTGGTCATGGCGCTGACCGTTTCGCTTTTGGCGGGTCGCGGTTATGCGATGGACACGCTGCTGGGGGTTCTGGCGCATTCTGCGCTGGCCTTCGGGCTGGTAGCAGTTTCATTCCTGTCCGGTGTCCGGATTGACCTGATGGCATATCTGTTTGGGGATATTCTGGCGGTCTCCCGTTCGGATCTGGTCGTGATCTGGGGCGGTGCGGCGCTTGTCGTGGCTCTGATTGTCTGGCGTTGGTCGCAACTTCTGACCGCGACACTGAACGAAGAACTGGCCTATGCCAGCGGCTTCGATCCAAGGCGAGAACAACTGATCCTGACCCTGTCACTTGCTGTGACCGTAGCGGTGGCGATCAAGGTTGTGGGCGTGTTGCTGATCGCCGCAATGCTGATCATTCCGGCGGCTGCTGCGCGAAACCTGGCACGGTCACCAGAATCCATGGCCCTGATTGCTGCGGGAATAGGTGCGCTTTCGGCCATCACAGGGCTAAGGGCTGCGTATGTATTCGACACTCCGGCAGGGCCCTCGATTGTCTGCGTTGCCGCGATCGTTTTTGCGTGTCTCAGCCTGATCGGGTGGCGAACGCAGGACATGGCCTAAAGGTTCCGTAGGTCTTTGCGGCCGTAGAATCCCGGGCATCCGGTAATGTGACCGAAACGAAAACGCCAAAAAAAAGGCCCGCAATCCTGCGGGCCTTTATGCATTTCTATCCGCGCCGTTTATTGCGGGATATCGCCTTCCAGCCCTTCGACATAGAAGTTCATACCGGCCAGAGTACCGTCGTCGGCCACTTCGCCCTCGGCCAGCCAGTCGCTGCCGTCCTGCTTTTTCAGCGGTCCGGTAAAGGCATGATAGCTGCCATCGGCCAGCGCGGCTTTCAGGGCCAGTGCCTCTTCCTTGATGTCCGCGGGAACTGCATCCGAAATCTCACCGATTTCTACCATGCCCGGCCCGATACCGTCCCAGGTGTTGGACGAGGTCCAGGTGCCGTCCATCACGGCCTTTGTGCGCGCGATGTAGTAGGGTCCCCAGTTGTCGATGATCGAGGAAACACGCGGTTTGGGGGCGTATTCGCTCATATCCGAAGCCTGACCGAAGGTGATCACGTTGCCCGCCTCTTGTGCGGCGGCCTGCGGTGCGGTCGAGTCAGTGTGCTGCAGGATCACGTCGGCGCCCTGTTCGATCAGAACCGATGCAGCGTCAGCCTCTTTCGCCGGGTCGAACCATGTATAGGCCCAGACGATCTTGAACTGTACATCCGGGTTCGCTTTCTTGGCGTGGATATAGGCCGAGTTGATACCGCGGATCACCTCGGGGATCGGGTAGGACCCGATATAGCCGATGATGTTCGATTCGGTCATTCTACCCGCGATATGCCCCTGAACCGCGCGGCCTTCGTAGAAACGCGCTGAATAGACCGAGACGTTGTCGGCGGTCTTGTAGCCGGTCGCGTGCTCGAACTTCACGTTCGGGAATTTCTTGGCCACATTGATGGTTGGATCCATATAGCCGAACGAGGTGGTAAAGATCAGATCCGCGCCTTCCAGCGCCATCTGGGTCATCACGCGCTCGGCGTCGGGGCCTTCGGGTACTGATTCAACGAATACAGTCTCGACCTTGTCGCCGAACTCTTCTTCGATCGCCAAACGGCCTTTGTTGTGTTCATAGGTCCAGCCGCCGTCGCCGACAGGGCCGACATAAACAAAACCGACCTTGGTTTTGTCTTGTGCCACTGCACCGGTCGCAAGACCAAGCGCTATCGCGGCAGTTGTCAGAAGCGATTTTAATTTCATGTAGTTACTCCCCAAGTTGGTTCAGTTGGCCCCTAGTGTGAGGCATGGAAGGTCCGGCCCAGTGAGGCAGGTGCGCTGCTCTTGTCGGCCGAAAGGATCACAAGCACAAGGATCGTGATAAGATAGGGTGACATTGCCAGATACTCGACGGGAATGGCAACGCCCGCTGCCTGCAAATTAAGCTGCAAGACGGTGATGCCGCCGAACAAATATGCACCCAGCAGGACCCGCCACGGTTTCCAGCTGGCAAACACCACCAGCGCCAGTGCGATCCAGCCGACACCTGCGGTCATGCCCTCGGTCCATTGCGGCACACGTATCAGACTGATGTAAGCTCCACCCAGACCCGCGCAGGCCCCGCCAAACAGGATCGCCATGATACGGATTTTGATGACCTTGTAGCCAAGCGCATGGGCGGCATCGTGGTTTTCACCAACCGCCCGCAGGATCAACCCGACGCGGGTGTACTTCAGGACGGCCCAGACCACAGCGGTCAGCGCAATGCCCAGATACAGGATGGGATCGTGCCGAAACAGGATCGGGCCGATGACCGGAATATCGCTGATCAAGGGGATGTGGATATCGCCCATGCTGGGTGGTTTGACGCCCACATAGCTTTGCCCCATCAGGGCGCTGAACCCCAGGCCAAACAGGGTCAGCGCAAGGCCGCTGGCAACCTGGTTGGCCAACGCAAACTGTGTCAGCAAGACGAACAGCAGCGACAGCACGGCCCCGCCAATGGCGGCAGCAACAAAGCCCAGCCAAGGCGAGCCGGTTTCGACCGAGATCGCAAAACCGCTGATCGCGCCAACGATCATCATGCCCTCGACACCAAGGTTCAGAACGCCTGCCTTTTCCACGACAAGCTCTCCAATCGCGGCCAGCAGAAGGGGGGTTGCCGCCACCATAAGCGAGGCAACCAGAAGAACGGGATTGATTTGACCAAGGTCCATGATCACGCCACCTCGCTACGCGCCGCACGGATGCGGAAGTTTGTCAGAAGATCGAAGGCCAGCAGGAAAAACAGCAGCATTCCCTGAAACACCTGAATGGCTGCGGATGGCAGGCCCAGCTGCGATTGTGCGATTTCGCCGCCAATATAGGTCAGCGCCATCAGGCCCCCGGCCAACAGGATACCCACCGGATGCAGGCGGCCCAGAAAGGCGACGATGATCGCGGTAAAGCCATAGCCCACATTGAAATCGATGCTGATCTGACCGGACGGGCCGGACACCTCGAACATCCCGGCCAGCCCGGCCAAAGCGCCCGAAATTCCAAGGCAGAACAGGATCAGGCGCGCCGGGTTCACACCCGCAAACTTCGCGGCGCGGGGGGCCTCACCCGTCAGACGGATATGGAAGCCCAGCATGTGACGGTTCAGCAATACATAGGCAAAGATCACCGCGATGAAGGCCGCGACAACACCCCAATGCATCCCGGAACCGGCAATCAGCTCGGCATTATGCGCGCTTTCATAGGATTGCAGGTTGCGCGATCCGGGAAAGCCGAACCCTTCGGGGTTCTTGAGAAGACCCAGCGAGACCGAGGCCAGCATCTGCTCGGCCACGTAGACCAGCATCAGCGACACAAGGATTTCGTTGGTGCCGAAACGCACCTTCAGCAAAGCCGGGATCGTTGCCCACAGCCACCCGCCAAATGCGCCTGCAACCACCATGATCGGGAAGATGTACCAGGCGTCAAGCGGATAGAAGGCCAGACCTGCGCCCGCGCCAAAAATAGCGCCCATGATGTATTGCCCTTCGGCCCCGATATTCCAGATACCGGCCCGAAAACCCAGCGACAATCCGATTGCGATCAACACAAGGGGCGCGCCTTTGACCAGCAATTGAGGGCGGTAATAAAACGCGAACTCGCCAAACAACGGCTCCCAGAAGATGGTGCCGATGGCTTGGACCGGGTTTTTCCCCAAGATGGCAAACAGCAACCCGCCAAACACCATTGTCGCCAGCACCGCCACAAGGGGGGTCGCGTAAGACCAGGCCCTGGACGGCTGTGGCCGTTTCTCCAACACTATCATCTGCTCATCCCCCCAGATGTTTCACCTTTTCGCAAATACTCTCGCCGAAGGCGGCCCGACAGATCACACATGTGCCACCTCCATGCCATGGGCACCGCCCATCATCAGGCCAATCTCATCCACCGTCAGGCCGGTGGTTGGGCGCGGCGCGCTCAGTCGACCTTCGTTCAAGGCCGCAAAACTGTCCGAGATTTCCATCAGCTCATCCAGATCCTGCGAGATGCAGACCACCGCCGTGCCTTTCGCCGCAAGATCAAGTATGGCTTGCCGGATCGACGCGGCCGCCGCGGCATCCACCCCCCAGGTTGGCTGGTTTACCACCAACACATCAGGGTTTTGCAGCACTTCGCGTCCAATCACGAATTTCTGCAGATTGCCGCCGGACAAGGACCGCGCTGCGTTTTCGGGCCCGGGCGTACGAACGTCGAAGGCTTCGATGATCTTTTCGGCAAAACTCCGGGTTTCGGTCCATTTCAAGAAGCCGTTTTTCTCAAGCCCTTCCCGCACCGATCCGGTCAGCAAAGCGTTTTCGGTCAGGCTCATGTCGGGTGCCGCCGCGTGGCCGAGCCGTTCCTCGGGCGCGGTCAGAACGCCCAGCTTGCGGCGCGCTGTCGGGCCGAGCTTGCCGATTGCCTGACCGTTGAACTTGATCGCATCCGCCGATGTCAGGATTTCCCCGGACAGCACGCCCAGCAATTCATCCTGCCCGTTTCCGGCAACACCGCCGACGCCCAGAACCTCGCCCTTGCGGACCGTCATGTGCACATTGCGCAATGCGGTGCCGAATTCCGAAGGCGAGGGGACTGACAGCCCGCTGACATCCAGCGCGACCTCGCCCAGTTCCCGGCCCGAGCGTTCAGGCGTCTGCAACGTCGACCCGACCATCATCTCGGCCATGTCGCGCGCCGAGGTTTCAGCGGGAACACATTCGCCCACGTTCTTGCCCAGACGCAGGATCGTGGCATGGTCGCACAGCGTTCGGATCTCCTCCAGTTTATGCGAGATATAAAGGATCGAGGTTCCCTCGGAGCGTAGCTTGTTCAGCGTCTCAAACAGGATATTGACCTCTTGCGGGGTCAGAACCGAGGTCGGTTCGTCCATGATCAGCAGTTTGGGGTCCTGCAGCAGGCAGCGAATGATCTCGACCCGCTGGCGTTCGCCTGCGGACAGATCGCCAACCGTGCGGAACGGGTCCAGCGGCAGACCATAGGTTTCCGAGACTTCGCGAATGCGCGATGCCAGATCCCCCATCGGGGGCGGATTCTCCATCCCCAGCGCGATATTCTCGGCCACGTTCAGCGCGTCAAACAGCGAAAAATGCTGGAACACCATCGCGATCCCATCGGCACGGGCCGCGCGCGGTTCGGGCGGCGCAAACGGATTGCCGCGCAGCTTCATGGTGCCGCTGTCCGGCTTCACAAGCCCATAGATCATTTTCACCAGCGTGGATTTCCCCGCGCCGTTTTCACCCAGCAGCGCGTGCACTTCGCCTTCACCGATGTCAAAGGACACCTGATCATTGGCCACAACACCGGGGTAGGCTTTGGTCAGCCCTTGCAAGCTCAAAAGTGGAATGGTCACGCGCTCAGGTCCTTCTTCAACTCGTTTTGCAGGGCCGGGCGCAGCAATTGTGCAGCGACGCCCACGGCGATCATATGTGGATGCTTCCCCATCGACGGGTCACCGATCGGGCAGGTGATCCGGCTTATCCGTTCAGGCGGATGCCCAAGAGCGGCCAACCGCGACCGGAATCGCGCCCATTTCGTAGCCGAGCCGATCAGCCCCGCAAAGCCAAAATCGTGCAAAAGCAGTCTGTTGCACAGTTCAAAGTCAAGGCTATGCGAGTATGTCAGCACAAGATGTTCGGCGTCGGATGGGGCATGGCGGATCAGCTCGGCCGGTTTTATGGCCGGAACAATTGTCACGCCCGCTGGCACAGTGGCCGGAAAGCGCTGACGGCTGGTGTCCACCCAGGTGATCGCAAGATCGGGAAGCGGGGACAGCACATCCACTAGCGCACGGCCGACATGGCCCGCGCCCCAGATCCACAGATTGCGTGTCGGCTTGTGAACAGGTTCAACCATCCAGCCATCGATCAGCTGCGGTTCTGGCGCAATCCCCTGTCCGCGCGCCGTCGCCAGCATTCGCTTGACCGACAGGGGCATCTCGTCACCCGTGGCCGGGCGCGCGATGACCGTATCGTCCAGATCATTGACAGTGTTTGCGTCGTAGACCTCGCTCAGCAACGACACGGCACCGCCACAGCATTGCCCCAACTCGGGTCCAAGTGCATGATGCGTCAGGCGGGTTGGCGTGGTTTGCAACCGTGCGGCATTTGCCGCCTGGTATTCCAGTGTTCCGCCACCAATTGTGCCGCTTTGCCCGCCGTCCCAGACCAGCATGGCGGCACCAACTTCGCGTGGAGACGACCCTTTGATCCCGGCGATGACCACCCGAACCACTTTGCCGTGGGTTTTGACCGCCTCCCTCAAAGCCTCTAGGTCAAATCCCATCAGATATCTCCCTTCATCCTCTGGACGCCGCGCCAGACCTCTTCGGCGGTGGCGGGCGCGTTGAGTGCCGGATAGGTGTCCCCGCAGGCTGCCACCGCATTCGAAAGCGCCAGCCAGGCCGATATTCCCAGCATGAACGGGGGTTCCCCCACGGCTTTCGAGCGATAGATGGTGTCCTCTCGGTTCTCGCCATCCCAAAGTGCGACGTTGAAAATGTCGGGCCGGTCGGAACAGGCCGGGATCTTGTAGGTCGAGGGCGCATGTGTGCGCAGGTTGCCCTTGCCGTCCCAGACCAGTTCCTCGGTCGTCAGCCAGCCCGCGCCCTGCACGTAACCGCCTTCGACCTGTCCGACATCCAGCGCCGGGTTCAGCGAAGCGCCCGCGTCATGCAGGATATCTGTGCGCAGAATGCGGTTCTCGCCCGTCAACGTGTCCACAGCGACCTCGGTGACCGAAGCGCCATAGGCGAAGTAGTAAAACGGGCGACCGCGCCCCACGATCCGGTCCCATTCGATCTTGGGCGTTTTATAAAAGCCGGTGGCCGACAGGCTTATGCGACCCTGATAGGCCAGTGCGGCAGCTTCGGCGAACGTGTACCGTTCTTCACCAACCGAAACGTGGCCATCTGTGAAAGTGACCGCGGAGGGGTCGGCCTGATGCCGTTCAGCCAGATAATCGGCCATCCGGTCGCGGATCGTATCGCAAGCCGCTTTCACCGCCATGCCGTTCAGATCGCTGCCCGAAGACGCCGCCGTGGCTGACGTATTCGGCACTTTGGCCGTATCGGTGGCGGTGATCTTGACCATCTCAAGCGGGATGCCGAAACGTGACGCGGCCACTTGCGCGACCTTCTGGAACAGGCCCTGACCCATCTCGGTGCCGCCATGATTCAGGTGGACCGAACCATCCTGATACACATGCACCAGCGCACCGGCTTGGTTCAGATGGGTCAGCGTGAAGGAAATTCCGAACTTGACCGGAGAAAAGGCGATGCCCTTCTTGATCACGCTGTTTTCGGCGTTCCATTTCTCGATGGCCGCTTTGCGCGCGGCATAGTTGCTGGACTTCATCAGCGCTTCGGTCATGCCATGCAGTTCGAAATCGCTGACCTCCATTCCGTAGGGCGTCGTGTTGCCGCCAGCGGGCAGGGGGCGGACCGGGGCCGTCCCTGTTTCCACCGCGCCACGGCTGGTCAGGTCTTCGTGCGGGTCGGGATGACCCAGCGGTTTCTCGTGGGGTTGGACTTCGGCAACCTTATGCGCGGGCTCGTAATAGTTGCGGCGGCGCAATTCCACCGGGTCCAACCCAAGTTCATGCGCGGCGTGGTCCATCACACGTTCGATGGCAACCATCCCCTGCGGGCCACCAAACCCACGATAGGCGGTGGCTGACTGCGTGTTGGTCTTCAACCGATGGCTTTCAATCCGGGCATTGGGCAGCAGGTAGGCATTGTCCGAATGCAGCATCGCACGGTCGGCGACGGGCAGGGACAGGTCCTGTGCCCAGCCGCAGATCGCGTATTGCAGAAAGGACACGCCCTGAATGTGACCCTGTTCGTCAAATCCCGCGCGATAGGAAATCCGGAAGGCGTGGCGTTTGCCGGTGATGATCATGTCATCATCGCGGTCATAGCGCATCTTGCAGGCTTTGCCGGTTGCCCGCGCCGCCACTGCGCAGGCGACGGCCAGCGCATTCCCCTGGCTTTCCTTGCCACCGAATCCGCCACCCATGCGCCGGGTTTCGACGCGGATCGCATGCATGGGCAGGCCCAGAGCGTCCGCCACCTTGTGCTGTATCTCGGTCGGGTGCTGGGTCGAGCTGTGGACCAGCATGTCGCCGCCTTCATTCGGCACGGCAAGGGCTGCCTGACCTTCCAGATAGAAATGCTCCTGACCGCCGATCTCGAATGTTCCGTCGATGACGTGGGCTGCGCTTTCAATCGCGGCGTCCGCGTCGCCCTTGGCATAGATACGGGGCCCGTCTTCAAATCGGCTGTCTGCTGCCAGAGCTTCTTCCACCGTCAGGATCGGTGTTTCCTCGGCATAGTCGATCTTGCCCAACCGAACCGCCTTGCGGGCGGCCAGATGGCTGGTGGCAACCACAAGGAAAACAGGCTGGCCGATATAGTGAACCGTCCCGTCGGACAGCAACGGTTCATCGTGGATCGAGGGCGAAACATCGTTGGCAAAGGGCAGGTCCTGTGCCGTCATGACCTTGACGACCCCGGCTGCTGCTTTCACGGCAGACAGGTCCATCGCGGTAATCGTGCCCTTGGCGATCGGGCTCAGGCCAAAGGCCAGATGCAATGTGCCCTTTGGCGTCGGGATGTCGTCCACATATCGGGCGGAACCGGATACGTGCAGCGGTGCCGCGTCGTGGGGAAGGGGTTTGGTTACGCTCATGCCGATACCTCCAGCACGTTGGTCACTTGGCCCTGATCCTCAAGGAAGTACCGTTCCAGCATCGCTTTGGCGGTCTCAAGCCTGTACGTGGCCGAGGCGCGCATATCGGTAAGCGGTGAATAATCGTCGGCAAAAGCGGGCAGAGCGGCGTCAATCGTCTCGCGCGTCCATGGCTTGCCGATCAACGCGGCCTCGACATGGGTTGCCCGTTTCGGAATGCCAGCCATACCGCCAAACGCGATGCGCGCAGCCGCCACACGTCCGTCCGAAATGGTAATGTTGAAACATCCGCACACAGCCGAGATATCCTGATCGAACCGTTTGCTCAGCTTGTAGCATTTCAGCCGGTCCGCCTGACGCGGGAAGCTGACGGCTTCGACAAACTCACCCGGCGCGCGGTCCTGTTTCCCGTAATCGATGAAGAAGTCTTCCAGCAGGACTGACCGGCGTTCATCACCTTTGCGCAGGTGCAGCGTCGCACCCAATGCGATCAGCGCGGGCGGGTTGTCTCCGATTGGTGAGCCATTGGCGATGTTGCCACCCACAGTGGCCGCGTGACGGACCTGAACACTGGCATAGCGCCGGATCATTTCAGCATACGATGGGTGAATGTCCGCCAAGGCTTCGCCCATGCGGTTCATATCGACCATGGCACCGAACCGAATATCTTCGTCGGTGATCGTGATCTCTTTCAGATCGTCACAGCGGTTCAGGAAGATCACCGGATCAAGATCGCGCAGTTGCTTGGTCACCCAAAGCCCAACATCAGTTGCGCCCGCGACCAAAGTGGCATTTGGGTTCTCGGCATACACAGCAGCCAGCGCGTCGGACGAGCCCGGCAGCATGGGTGAGGCGGCAGGCGTTGCGACAGGCTTGTCTTTGACCCAGATAGGCACGGGATGCTTCTCGGCCGCTTCGGCTGCGCGAATAATGGGTGCATAACCTGTGCAACGGCACAGATTACCGGCAAGCTGTGTGTCGTGATCCGTCGCGCCATTGGTGTGACCGGCCACCATAGACATGACAAAACCGGGTGTGCAAAAGCCGCATTGCGACCCGTGTAAGTCAACCATGGCCTGCTGAACCGGATGGACCTCGCCATCGGGGCCGCTGGCGCCTTCGACGGTTCGAACCGCCTTGCCATGCAGCTGCGGCAAGAAAAGGATGCACGAGTTCAGGGCCTTTGCGCCACCCGCATCCGTCACCATGACAGTGCAGGCACCGCAATCGCCTTCGTTGCAGCCTTCTTTGGTGCCGGTCAGGCCACGATCTTCACGCAGCCAATCCAGCAGAGTGGCTGTCGGATTGATATCCGTCAGCTCCACTGTCTCTCCATTCAGAAGAAACGTGATGTCCATTCGAGAAACCCGTCGCCTTACCCGGTTGCGCCCTGGTGGTGCCCTCCTTCGATGCGACGTAGAAAGAGTGGCGGGCGGATAGCTTGCAAATGGATGTTAGAAACAGCATGCGTGATCTGGCAAGAAAAACTGCCTGTATGATGCATCATTACAGCCAAGTGGCGTGGATTTGCGCACCCTGTGTAAATATCAGTTGCTTGAAACTAAAGCGTTTTTTTGTCAGTGAAGATGTCGCTTTCCGAAGCACCTTCTGGAAAATCCGAATAATCGAAAACGATTATTTTGCCAAACAACGGCGCAGGTTCCGGCTTTTGCATGCCTCGCGGCTAGGGTAGCCTGCCGTTCATGAGCAGTAACCCCCGATTCATTCACCTACGTGTTCACACCGAATACTCCCTTCTGGAAGGCGCTGTGCGGCTGAAAAAACTGCCCGCCCTGTGCGAGAAGATGGGGATGCCTGCCGTCGCAGTGACGGACACGAATTCCATGTTTTCGGCGCTGGAATTTTCGGTGACAGCCAGCCAGGCCGGTGTCCAGCCGATCATGGGATGTCAGGTTGATCTGACTTATGTGCAATCGCAACCGGGGGAAAAGCCAAAAACGCCCGCGCCGCTTGTTCTGCTGGCACAGTCCGAGGCGGGGTACGAGAACCTGATGAAGCTGAGCACGTGCCTTTACGTGGACAAGGGCGGGCAGTTGCCGCAGGTCACGCTGGACGAGCTTGCGGACCGCGCCGACGGACTGATCTGCCTGTCCGGAGGGCCCGATGGGCCGGTGGGCCGCCTGTTGCAGCAGGGGCAACGCCCGGCGGCCGAGGCGCTGGTGGATCGGCTGGCCGCGATCTTTCCGGATCGTCTGTATATCGAACTTCAGCGTCATCCGGGCGAGGACGGCCAACCAGAGGCCGAACGCCAGACCGAGCGCGGCCATATCGAGATGGCCTATGCCAAGAACCTGCCGCTGGTTGCCACCAATGACGTCTATTTCCCGACCTCGGATATGTACGAGGCCCATGATGCGCTGATCTGTATCGCCGAAGGGGCCTATGTCGACCAGCAGGAAGGTCGCCGCCGCCTGACCGCGCAGCATTATTTCAAGTCGCAGCAGGAAATGGTGACGCTGTTTGCCGATCTGCCCGAGGCCATCGAGAACACTGTCGAGATTGCCAAACGCTGCGCTTTCATGGCTTATCGCCGCGATCCCATCCTGCCGAAATTCGCCGATGACGAGGTCGCTGAACTACGCCGCATCGCCAATGAAGGCTTGCAGAAACGTTTGGCGGTAATCCCCCATGCGGTGACGCCCGAGGAATATCAGGAGCGGTTGGATTTTGAGCTTGGCATCATCGAAGGAATGGGTTTCCCCGGCTACTTCCTGATCGTTGCCGACTTTATCCAATGGGCCAAGGATCACGATATTCCGGTTGGGCCGGGGCGGGGATCGGGTGCGGGCTCGCTGGTGGCTTATGCGCTGACAATTACCGACCTCGATCCGCTGCGTTACAGCCTGCTGTTTGAACGGTTCCTGAATCCCGAACGGGTTTCGATGCCCGACTTCGATATCGACTTCTGTATGGATCGCCGCGAAGAGGTGATCCGCTACGTGCAGCAGAAATACGGGCGCGACAAGGTGGGGCAGATCATCACATTTGGTGCTTTGCTGTCCAAGGCTGCCGTACGCGATATCGGGCGGGTGCTGCAAATGCCTTACGGGCAGGTGGACCGTCTGTCCAAGATGATCCCGGTTGAAGGGGTAAAACCGGTTTCCATCGAAAAAGCCCTGAAGGACGAGCCGCGCCTGCGGGAGGAAGCTCGTAACGAAGAGGTGGTGGATCGTTTGCTGACGTATGGCCAGCAGGTCGAAGGGCTGCTGCGCAACGCCTCGACCCACGCGGCTGGGGTTGTGATTGGTGACCGGCCACTGGACGCGCTGGTGCCGATCTATCAGGACCCGCGATCCGACATGCCTGCAACCCAGTTCAACATGAAATGGGTGGAACAGGCCGGGCTGGTAAAGTTCGACTTTCTGGGTCTGAAAACCCTGACCGTGATCCAGAACGCGATGGACTTGATCTTCAAGTCCGGGCGGAAGTTGCACATCGCCGCCGATGGCACCGAGCTTTATGAACCTGCCGAGGGGGCCGAGAACCAGATCAACGCCATCCCACTGGATGACGAGGCGACGTATAAGCTCTATTCAGCGGCCAAGACGGTCGCGGTGTTCCAGGTTGAATCTTCGGGCATGATGGACGCGCTCAAGCGCATGAAACCCACCTGTATCGAGGATATCGTGGCCCTCGTCGCGCTCTATCGTCCCGGCCCGATGGAGAACATCCCGACCTATTGCGAGGTCAAGAACGGGCTGCGCGAAATCACATCCGTTCACCCGCTGATCGACCACATTCTTGAGGAAACTCAAGGTATTATCGTCTATCAGGAACAGGTGATGCAGATCGCGCAAGTCATGGCGGGGTACAGCCTGGGCGGTGCAGACCTGCTGCGCCGCGCGATGGGTAAGAAGATCAAAGAGGCGATGGATGCCGAACGCCCCAAGTTCGAAAAAGGCGCGGCAGAAAACGGGGTGGATGCCAAGAAAGCCAGCGAAGTCTTCGACCTTCTCGAGAAATTCGCCAATTACGGCTTCAACAAATCCCACGCCGCCGCCTATGCGGTGGTCAGCTATCAAACCGGCTGGTTGAAGGCGAACCATCCGGTTGAATTCATGGCGGGCGTCATGAATTGCGATATCCATCTGACCGACAAGCTGGCGATCTATTTCGAAGAGGTCCGAAAAGGGCTGGAACTGCCGTATGTCCCACCTTGTGTGAACCGATCTCAGGCCACGTTCGATGTTGATAACGGACATCTGGTCTATGCGCTGGGCGCGCTCAAGAATGTGGGTGTCGAGGCGATGAACCTGATCGTTGCGGCTCGCGCGGACAAGCCGTTTGTTAACCTGTTCGATTTCGCCCGCCGCGTTGATCTGAAGAAAGTGGGCAAACGCCCGCTTGAGATGCTGGCCCGCGCCGGGGCCTTTGATGAGCTGGACCGGAACCGCCGCCGTGTGTTTGAAAGCCTAGATGCGCTGGTGCAGTATTCGGCCGCGATCCATGAACAGAAGAATTCGAACCAGGTGTCACTGTTTGGCGAGGCCGGAGATGACCTGCCCGAACCGCGCCTGGCGCCGACCCCCGACTGGTTGCCGGCTGAACGTCTGAGCGAAGAGTTCAAGGCCATCGGATTCTACCTCTCTGGTCATCCGCTGGACGACTATATGCCGGCCTTGAAGCGTAAACAGGTTTTGACGCTGGACGAGGTGACAGAGAAAGCCCGCTCTGGCCCGTTGATCGCCAAGATGGCCGGAGTGGTTGCCGGGCGGCAGGAACGGAAATCGGCCAAGGGCAACCGGTTCGCCTTTGCCCAGCTTTCGGACCCGACCGGCGCTTATGAGGTCACGCTGTTTTCCGACACGCTGGAGAAATGCCGCGAGTTTCTGGAAACCGGCGCTCAGGTGGTTCTGACCGTTGAGGCGACGATGGAGTCCGATCAGCTCAAGCTGCTGGGGCGTTCGGTTGGACCAGCGGATTCTGTGGTGGCCGAAGCCGGGGCGACGGGCCTGCGCATCTTTGTCGACGAAGCGCGGGCAGTGTCGACGATTGCAACGGTTCTTGAAGAAGCCGCAACCGCTGCCAAGGGTGCGGCCCGCGGCCCGATCCAGCTGCTGTTGCTGGACCCCGGCCTGCCCGGCGACGTCGAAATCGACCTTGGGCGTGTGTTTCCGATCAACCCGCAGATCAAGGGCGCGATCAAATCGCTGGAAGGTGTTATGACCGTCGAAGAGATCTGACACCGCTTTGTTGCCAGACAGTTAGCGCATCGCTAGGCTGACCTTGCAAATATGTCTTCTACTCATGCCACGGGAGGGCGTTGATATGACGATTGCAGGTCTCAATCTCAGAACGATTGTATTGGGGGCGGCGGCATCGCTGGCTTTGGTTTCGGCGACAGCCACGCTTGCGGACGACAAAAAGAAAGAGAACACGATCAAAGGTGCTGTGATTGGGGCCGGGGTTGGGGCCTTGATCGGCGACGGCAAAGGCGCCGCCGCAGGGGCAATTGTTGGTGCGCTGATCGGCGCGAACTCGAAATAAGCGGGGGCGGGATGATGCGTTTGAACGCGATGAAAGTGATCACCACCACAGCGCTGCTTACAGGGCCCGGTTTTGCCCTTGCGGACGAGGAAGCCGAACAGATGGTACAAGCGGCGCTGCCGCTTATGTACCACACCTGCGCGTCGGTCATCGAAGAGGCTGACGGGAATGAAGAATACATTGTGGACGTGGTCGGCAAGATGACGGCGTTGTCACTTTATAACCGTCAGGTCGACCTCGAAGCTCATGCCAGTTCGGACGAGGAAAAGGCCGCGCTGCGCGAAACATTTGTGGCGGCTCTGAAAGAGGGTTGCGCCGGGGATGAAAACGCCCTGCTGGGTGGCGTCGTCGACAACGCGGTGAAATCAACGCTGGGGCTGTAAGCCTTCAGTAATGTGGCGGGCGTTCGTCACCAAGGACAACGCCGCCTGACCCTTCCTGTGCGCGTTCGGCCTCGCGGTGCAGCAGCATCTCGACACGGCGGGTCAGCCTGTCAATCTCGGCCTGTTGCCTGGTGACAACCGCGTTCAGATCGTCAACCGTGCGGGTCAGATGGGCAATCTGTTCTTCCAGATGCTGCATGGGATGCTCCTGTCTTTCAGGCTGCACATAGCGACCCTGTGACGCCTTGGCCAGAGAAAGCGCGCCTTGCCCAGATGCGGGCCATGGGATAGACCGCGCGCGGAACAGGTACACTCCCAAGGACGCCCCACATGGCCAAGCCCAAGAAACAGCCCCGCCCCAAGGCCGAAACGCCGAAAGGGTTCCGTGACTATTTCGGCGAGGAAGTCACGCAGCGCACCGAGATGCTGCGGACGATTGCGGGTGTCTATCATCGGTACGGGTTTGACGCGCTGGAAAGCAGTGCGGTCGAAACCGTCGAGGCGCTGGGCAAGTTCCTGCCCGACGTGGACCGCCCGAACGAGGGCGTCTTTGCATGGCAGGAGTTTGACGAGGGCGGAAATGGCGACTGGATGGCCCTGCGCTATGACCTGACCGCGCCACTGGCCCGTGTCTATGCCCAGCACCGCAACGACCTGCCGACGCCTTATCGCCGTTATGCAATGGGTCCGGTCTGGCGCAACGAAAAGCCGGGGCCGGGGCGCTTTCGGCAGTTCTATCAGTGCGATGCGGATACGGTCGGAACCGCCTCGATGGCTGCTGACGCCGAGATCTGTGCAATGCTGGCCGACACGCTGGAAGAGGTCGGAATTCCGCGCGGCGATTATCTGGTGCGGGTGAATAATCGCAAGATCATGAATGGCGTGCTTGAGGTGATGGGGCTGGGTGGGGACGCCGCCGCTCGCGACAACGTCCTGCGCACCATCGACAAGTTCGACAAGGTGGGCGAGGCTGGTGTGCGCGAATTGCTCGGTAATGGGCGGTTGGATGCATCGGGTGCTTATATCGATGGTGTCGGCTTAACTTCGGAGCAAATAGAACGTGTCGTGCGTTTTCTTACAGCTCGTGCCCAATTAGATGCTTTAGGCCCAGATGACAGCAAAAACGGTGATGAATCTAACTACAACACATTTGTTCTAAACGAGATTATCGGGATCGTCCGAGACTCGTCAGAAGGAATGCAGGGTGTTAACGAGCTTATGGAGATTACAAATCTTCTTTCTGCTCAAGGCTACGGTCCAGACCGCATTGTCATTGACCCCTCCGTCGTGCGTGGACTCGGTTACTACACTGGACCGGTCTACGAGGCCGAGCTGACCTTCGAAATCTTCGACGAGAAAGGTCGCAAGCGGCAGTTCGGCTCGGTTGCGGGTGGCGGGCGCTATGACGATCTGGTCAAGCGGTTTACCGGGCAGGAAGTGCCCGCGACCGGCGTGTCTATCGGCGTGGATCGGTTGCTGGCCGCGCTGCGCGAAAAGGGCCGGATCAGCGCCCAGGCCAAAGGCCCCGTCGTCGTCACCGTGATGGACCGCGACCGGATGGCTGATTATCAGGCGATGGTGGCCGAGCTGCGCAATGCGGGCATCCGGGCCGAGGTGTATCTGGGCAATCCCAAGAACTTTGGCAACCAGTTGAAATACGCGGACAAGCGCAACTCTCCGGTTGCGGTGATCGAAGGCGGGGACGAAAAGGCAAAAGGCATCGTGCAGGTCAAGGACCTGATCCTTGGGGCAAAGATCGCTGAAAGCGCCACGCTGGAGGAATGGAAGGAACGCCCCAGTCAGTTCGAAGTATCGCGCTCTGATCTGGTCGCGAAAGTGCGTGAAATTCTGGACAGTCAGGACTGACCCATGCCCAACCGTTCCCAGATACAGGCCCGCGCCGCGATGATGCGTGTCCGGTTCGAGGCTGCGGGCGCGCAGGTGGTGGATACGCCCCTGTTGCAACCCGCTGAAATGTTGCTGGACCTTTATGGCGAGGATATCCGCGCCCGCGCCTACGTCACCTCGGACGCGCTGCGGGGCGAGCAGATGCTGCGCCCGGACTTCACCCTGCCCGTTGTTCAGATGCACATGCGGGATGGGGCCGAGCCTGCGCGCTATACCTATTCAGGTGAGGTGTTCCGCCGTCAGGAACACGACCCGGACCGGTCGAACGAGTATATTCAGGTGGGGTACGAAGTGTTTGACCGCGAAGATCCCGCTGGTGCCGATGCCGAAGTGTTTTCGCTGATGGCGCTGCAACTGCGCGGGCTGCCCCTGCGCGCAGCCACCGGGGATATCGGTATCCTGACGGCGGCTGTCGAAGGGCTTCGGACCACAGACCGCCGCAAGGCCGCGCTGATGCGGCACCTGTGGCGGCCGCGCCGGTTCCGTGCGCTGCTGGACCGTTTTGCAGGGCGTAAACCGGGGCCCGAAGGCCGTGACGCGCTTTTGGACGCGGCCGACCCGATGGCGGTTGATGTTCCGATGATCGGCAAGCGTCGCGCGCCCGAGATAGCCGACCGGATCAAAGCCCTGCGCGAAGATCGCGCTGCGCCGCCGATCTCCGACAATGAACTGGCCGGGTTGGAAACGCTTCTGAATGTGCGTGAAACCATGCCCTTCGCGTTGGAACAGCTGAGGGATGTGGCAGTGGATCTGCCGCAGATCACCCCGGCGCTGGACCGGTTGGAGGCGCGGATCGCAGCCCTGCAGGCGCGTGGTGTCGATGTTGCACGGCTGGATTTCGAAGCGTCATATGGCCGGACATCGATGGAATATTACGACGGGTTTGTCTTTGGGTTCTACGCCGAAGGCCGCCCCGACCTGCCGCCCGTCGCCACGGGCGGGCGCTATGATGCGCTGACGCGCCGCTTGGGCGATGGGGCCGAAATCCCCGCGATCGGCGGCGTGATCCGCCCGGACCTGATGCTTGAAATCGAGGAGGCCGCGCAATGAGTGTGAAGCTGGGCGTGCCCTCGAAGGGCCGGTTGATGGAAAAGACCGTCTCATGGTTCGAAAAACATGGCATCGTGCTGTCCCGCAACGGCTCGGACCGGGAATATGCGGGTCGGGTCGACGGGATCGAAGGCGTCTCACTGATCCTTTTGTCGGCGGGTGAAATTCCGCGCGAACTTGCGTCGGGCCGTATTCATCTGGGCGTCACCGGGATCGATCTGGTGCATGAGAAACTGCCGCGCTGGGAACAGCAGGTCGAAGAGATTGCACAGCTGGGCTTTGGCAAGGCCGATCTGATCATAGCCACACCCGCCTGCTGGGTCGATGTGGACACGCTGGACGATCTCGATGCGGCAGCAGCAGCATTTCGCAACACCCACGGCCACCGGCTGCGGATTGCCACCAAATATCACCGACTGGTGCGTGAGTTCCTGACAGACGCGGGCGTGGCCGATTATACTCTGGTCGACAGCCAGGGGGCGACCGAAGGTACGGTCATGAACGAAACAGCCGAGGCAATTGCCGATATCACTTCGTCCGGTGAAACCCTGCGGGCGAACCACCTCAAGATCCTGTCGGACGGTCTGATCCTGCAATCGCAGGCCACATTGTGGCGCAGCCGGGTTGCAAAGGTCGACGCGGCGGACAAGGCGGTTCTGACGGAATTGCTGGATCGGCTGCGGTAATTACAGCACACCGATATCCGCAAGGGCGCGGTTGAGATCATCGGGCAGGGCGTCGTCCTGCGCGCGCCCTTTCGGCAGGTCAGATGGTGTATCTTCCGGTTTCAGGTATCGCCAGCCCTGAAACGGGCGCTTCAAGGCGTTCTGTGTCCGATGAACTATTGGGTCAAGTACGATGGCGCAGCGGCGGATACCGTCTTCACCAATCACTTCATCCAGGCGCAGAATGCGCTGACGGCACTGTACGACACCCTTGATCACCCAATAGATTGATCCGCCATTCAGAATCTCGGCATCACGTTTGGGCCACATGCGGGTTACGTGGCGCGGATATCCGTCCTCATAAAGCGGCATTCGGCTGTCCTGCCACGCGATCAGAGAGTCCACGCTTTCCGAACCAACCGAAAGTTTGATGAGGTTCACGTACTTATCCACAGCTTTCCCACAGAGTCGTCCATTGGCTATCTATCCATTGTAGCTCAGGATTGGCTTTCATCAAGGTGTAGTGGGTGTTAGTCTGGATACCTCTTTCAGCACAGGGAATCACCAATGAGCCGCTTTGCCGCCCCCATCGCCGAGCAGATCTGGGATATGAAATACCGCTTCAAACAGGCGGATGGCACGCCCATCGATCAGACGGTTGAAGACAGCTGGCGACGCATCGCCCGTGACCTCGCGCGGGTCGAGGACGATCCGGATCATTGGGAAGACAGGTTTTACGAGGCACTGGAAGATTTCAAGTATCTGCCCGCCGGGCGCATCACCGCTGGCGCAGGCACCGCGCGGCAGGTGACGCTGTTCAACTGTTTCGTCATGGGCACCATCCCCGACAGCATGGGTGGTATCTTTGACATGCTGAAAGAGGCCGCGCTGACCATGCAGCAGGGGGGCGGGATCGGCTATGATTTCTCGACCATCCGCCCGCGCGGCGCGGATGTGAAGGGCGTGGCGGCAGATGCCTCGGGCCCGCTCAGCTTTATGGATGTGTGGGACGCAATGTGCCGGACGATCATGTCCGCGGGCTCGCGCCGGGGGGCGATGATGGCCACCATGCGCTGTGACCATCCCGATATCGAACAGTTCATCACCGCCAAATCTGACCCGGCCCGCCTACGCATGTTCAATATGTCGGTGCTGGTGACCGATCCCTTCATGGAGGCGGTCAAGGACGACGGCCCGTGGGAGTTGCAGTTCGACGGCAAGATCTATCACACCGTTCAGGCGCGTGATTTGTGGAACAAGATCATGCAGGCCACGTATGATTATGCCGAACCGGGCGTGATCTTCATCGACCGCATCAATCAGGCCAACAACCTGAGCTATGTTGAAACCATCGCCGCGACGAACCCCTGTGGCGAGCAGCCTCTGCCGCCTTACGGGGCTTGCCTGCTGGGCTCGATCAATCTGGCGCGGCTGGTTGCCGAACCGTTCGGGGATGCCGCGCATCTGGATGAACCGGCGTTGCAGGAACTGGTCGCGACAGCCGTGCGCATGATGGATAACGTCGTGGACGCCTCGAAATTCCCGCTGGCCGAGCAAGAGGCGGAAGCGCAGGACAAGCGCCGCATCGGGCTGGGCGTGACGGGTCTTGCGGATGCGTTGCTGATGCTGGGCCTGCGCTATGGGTCCGACGAGGCGGCGCGCCAGACGGAACGCTGGTTGCACGCAATCGCCCGCGCCGCATACCTGGCCTCGGTCGACCTGGCTAAGGAGAAAGGCGCGTTCCCCCTGTTCGACGCTGAGAAATATTTGGCCAGCGGCACGATGCAACAAATGGATGACGACGTCCGCGATGCGATCCGCGAACATGGTATCCGCAACGCTCTGCTGACCTCGATTGCGCCCACGGGCACGATTTCGCTTTATGCCGGGAATGTGTCGTCGGGGATTGAACCGGTCTTTGCCTATGCCTACACCCGCAAGGTTCTGCAAAAAGACGGCTCGCGCACCGAGGAAGAGGTTGTGGATTACGCCGTTCAGATGTGGCGCGACAAGTTCGGCGACGCAGCGCTGCCCGACTATTTCGTCAATGCCCAGACCCTGACGCCGTTGGATCATGTCAAGATGCAGGCGGCGGCGCAGAAATGGATCGACAGCTCGATCTCCAAGACCATCAACTGCCCGGAAGATATCAGCTTTGACGCCTTCAAGGACGTCTACATGCAGGCTTGGGATCAGGGCTGCAAAGGGTGCACGACCTATCGCCCCAACGATGTGACTGGCTCGGTTCTGACTGTTTCGGAAAGCGATGACAAGGTGCCGGGGGAAAGCGCGAATGCGCCACATGAAATTGAAGGCGGCGACGTCATCTACATGTCCGAACCGCTGGATCGCCCGCAATCGCTGGAGGGCTCGACCTACAAGCTGAAATGGCCCGATAGCGAGCACGCGATTTATCTGACCATCAACGACATCATCATCTCGGGCCGCCGCCGCCCGTTCGAGGTGTTCATCAACTCCAAGAACATGGAACATTACGCATGGACACTGGCGCTGACGCGGATGATCTCGGCCGTGTTCCGCCGGGGTGGGGACGTGTCCTTTGTGGTCGAGGAGCTGAAAGCCGTTTTCGACCCGCGCGGCGGGGCATGGGTCAAAGGCAAGTATATCCCATCGATCCTGGCCGCGATCGGGGGCGTGATCGAACAGCACATGGTTGCCATCGGCTTTCTGGAAGGCGAGGGGATGGGGCTGAAATCCGACCCTCAGGCGCAGGTGGTGAACCTGGACGCGCCACGCGGCAAAGCCTGTCCGTCCTGCGGTCAGTATGACATGGTCATGATCGAAGGCTGCATGACCTGCCGCAGCTGCGGTCATTCCAAATGCGGGTAGGTATGAGGCGCTGCGCGAAAGTCAGCGCTCATCAATTTGACCCGAAAGACTGAGTGTCTGGCCACGCAAGCGTGGCCATCGCTTTTCTGGGCGGTGGTTTCTATTTCGAACCCTGATCAGTCGCAGCCAGTTGATGTTCGGACGGCCGGCAACGAACAAGACACGGGATTGTTCGCAGGCGCGTATTGATTTCAGGTCGAACACATATTTTTGATTCACTTCTGCAACATTCTTGTGAATGCTGCATTCCCGTCTCTTTTCCGCCGGATTTTGTGCTGATAAGCAATGATTGAATATCGGGATGTTAAATAGTGCGAGTGGGCAGATGAGAGCCGGAGTTAACGGTCAGGTAGCCATTTCATGGGATCAAACTGAAATTGACGGACTCGAGGACGCGCCTCTGGCTTGTCTGGCCGTCGGCGCGGCTTGGTCATGGCGCGGACAGGCGATAGTGCTGAGCGCTGAGGCCGAAAACAGCATAGAACAGATAGGATATGCGCGGGGCGCTGCAACCCGTTTGCAGAACCGCTTTCCGATTGTCCGGGAAGTTTCCGGCAATGTGACCGGCGCTTTGACACTTACCAATGGGTCGCAGCGGTTTTCAGCCAACCTTGTTGCCGACACCAATGATGCAGCGCCGACCATCGTTTTCGATGGCGCTTGCCCACCACGGGATGAAGAATTCTGGATCGTCGACGTGACCGAGGTTGTGATGGTGCACAAGGCGGGTGTTGAAGGCGGCGGGAATGTCGTTGCATTTCCGGCCTGAACGCCACCTGTATTTTTCTTGCTGAAAGCGGTGTGACGGCAACCGTCGCTATGCGCGCAGGGGCCTGTGCTGCCTGCGGCGAACATATCTTTGCAGATATTCGAAACTGCGTTGAATGCCGTGTTGACTCTGCCGGCTTTGCGGATATAAGCGCGGCTTCATTGGTGTTGGTGGCCCCCGCAAGGGGAAGCCTGTCATGAGGGAAACCTCAAGAGGACAACGCCCTTCATAGTTGCCCGTTTGGGCATCGACCTAAAGAAGGAGATCAGCCGTGACCAAACGCACGTCTGCCAAGTACAAAATCGACCGCCGGATGGGCGAAAACATCTGGGGTCGTCCGAAATCCCCGGTCAACCGTCGTGAATACGGCCCCGGCCAGCACGGTCAGCGCCGCAAGGGCAAACTGTCGGACTTCGGTCTGCAGCTGCGTGCCAAGCAGAAGCTGAAAGGCTACTACGGCGACCTGACCGAAAAGCAGTTCCGCCGCATCTATGCCGAAGCCGAGCGTGTAAAAGGCGACACCGGTGAAAACCTGATCGGCCTGCTGGAGCGCCGTCTGGACGCCGTCGTCTATCGCGCCAAGTTCGTACCGACCGTCTTCGCTGCGCGTCAGTTCGTGAACCACGGCCACGTCAAAGTGAACGGCAAGCGGGTGAACATCCCCAGCTACCGCGTCAAAGAAGGCGACGTCATCGAAGTGCGTGACAAGTCCAAGCAACTGGCTGTTGTTCTGGAAGCTGTTGCCCTGGCCGAGCGTGATGTTCCTGACTACATCGATGCCGACCACTCGAAAATGACTGCAACGTTCGTTCGCGCACCGGGCCTGAGCGATGTGCCGTACCCGGTCATGATGGAACCGAACCTGGTCGTCGAATTCTACGCGAAGAACTGATCTTCGCATTTCGACCTAGAATTCAGAGCCGCACCTTTGGGTGCGGCTCTTTTCATTTTCAGCCCAGCAGAACGATATCCGACGCGCCTGCGCTGCGACGCAGCTCGTGGATGTCTTTTAGTTCCGGGTCGTTGATCCATCCCAGCGCCGCGTCCCGGTTGGGAAAGGAAAGCAGAGCTGCAACGTCAGGCAAGTCCGGCGCGCCGTCCAGCGCGGTTGTTTCTGCGGTGGCGTGTTCGACCTTTCCGCCATGGCGGGCCAGTGCAGGCCCGGCCTGTTCGCGATAAGCGGCCAGCGCGTCGGGATTCTTTACGGTAAGTTTTGCGTAGGCATAGATCATGGCTTTGCTCCTTGATGTGTGGGCAAAAGCTAGGGTGTGATCTGCTTTGCGAAAACGCGTGTATTTGCATCAATGATGTGCGAATTTGCATGTATGGATATTCATTGGGATGATTACCGGGCCGTACTCGCCGTGGTCCGCAGGCGCACCCTGTCCGCCGCGGCACAAGAGCTTGGCGTCAACTACACAACTGTTGCCCGCCGTATAGTGCGCGCCGAAGCGGCGACAGGCGAAGTGCTGTTCGAAAGGCTAACCGACGGGTATCGGCCGACAGAAGCAGCGCATCTTGTCGCTGCATATGCTGCCCGGATGGAAAGCGCAGAACATGCGATGCTGCGCGGTTTGTCAGGGCGGGATGCCCGGTTGGAAGGGCAGCTGACCTTAACCGCGCCGCAACTGTTAATTGCCCATGTGCTGGCCCCGGCGCTGGGCGAGTTTGCTCAAAGGCACCCTGCTGTGTCTTTGCAGGTGCGCGCGGCAAACGAGATTCTGGACCTTAATCGACGCGAAGCCGACATTGCGATCCGGATCAGCCGCAACCCCGGCGATACGTTGAAAGGTCTGCGCCTGACGCAACAGCACAGCGCTTGTTTTGCCACGTCGGAATGGGCCGCGCGAATGCAGCAAGATCCGAACGCGCCCGTGGATTGGTTGCTTTACGAAAAGCAACCGAACCTGCCGGACGGCGTCGACAAAATCTATCCAAACTCGCGCATACATATGCGCTTTGATGACATGGTCGCGATGGCGGGTGCCGCACAATCAGGGTTGGGCGTTGTGCGTATGCCGGTGTTTCTGGGCCGCTCACTCCGGGGCTTGGTGCAGGTTCCGGTCCTTTCACCGCAACCATACGCAGATATCTGGATCGTGGCGCATCCGGATGTTTGGCCTTCGGCAAAACTGGTCGCATTCCGCGACATCGCGTTGCCCTTTTTCAAGCAAAAACGCCCGTTGTTTACGGCGTGATCATATCGGCAATGGTCGTCCTTCGGCGATTGCTTCCATCGCGAAATACGACGTGACACTGTCCAGCTCGACCTTTTCGATCAGCCGTTGATACACCTTGTCGTAAGATGCCATATCCTGTGTGACGACTTTCAGCTGATAATCATAATCACCGCCGATACGATGAAAATCCACGACCTCGGGGATCGTCAGAACGTGGCTGCGAAAGGCCTGTAGCCACTCGGTCGAATGATGCCGCGTGCGCAGCATAACAAAGACCACAAGGCTCAGCCCCAATTTCTCGCGTGCGATGCGGGCGGTTGAACCGATCAGGACACCATCTTCGTTCAAAGCCTTCAGACGTCGCCAGCAGGCGTTCTGGGAAAGCCCTACACGATCCGCCAATTCCCGTTGCGACAGAGTGGCGTCCTTTTGCAGCTCTTTCAGAAGTCGTGTGTCAATTTGATCTAATTTTTGTGCCATGTTTGATCATATGACACAATAAATTAAAAATACACGCAAAGAAAGGTGAAGTTTTCGCGCGAATAATAAATCACATTACTCGGACAGTTAGGAGCCAATGCAATGTCCCTGTCCAAGTTTCGTGCGGAACTCTGTTCCACCGCTCACAATTCAAACCTGCGCGATGGGCTGATCGGAGAGAATGTTCTGATCCCGGGTCTGCATGGGGACGTGCCGCTTGTCTATGCGGATTACGTCGCTTCGGGTCGCGCCTTGCGGCAGGTCGAAGACTTTGTGGCGCAACATGTGTTGCCGTTTTACGCAAACAGCCACACCGAGGCCTCTTACTGCGGATCTTACATGACACATCTGCGCCGCGAGGCGCGGGCGGAAATAGCCCGCATTGTTGGTGCCCAGGAAGAGGATGCGGTGATCTTCACCGGGTCTGGTGCCACTGCGGGGCTCAACCGGTTGGTCAGCCTGCTCGGGGTGGCAGAGGCCGACCAACCGGTTGTCTTGATTGGTCCTTACGAGCATCACTCGAACATCCTGCCGTGGCGGGAAAGCAAGGCACTTGTGGTTGAAATCCCCGAAGCCGAAGGTGGCGGTGTTGACCTGGGGGCGCTGGAAACCGCGCTGTTGACCCATGCAGGCGCAGATCTTCTGATCGGTTCCTTTTCGGTGGCGTCCAATGTAACCGGAATTGTCACTG
Source organism: Ruegeria sp. AF3 (assembly GCF_056536285.1). Classification (NCBI taxonomy): domain Bacteria; kingdom Pseudomonadati; phylum Pseudomonadota; class Alphaproteobacteria; order Rhodobacterales; family Roseobacteraceae; genus Ruegeria; species Ruegeria sp. AF3. The sequence goes on from NZ_JBQFJM010000001.1 coordinate 2,550,688, forward strand.
ACCCTGATCCGGTGACGCGGTTGCTCAAGGCGCATGGTGCCGTGGCGATTTGGGATTACGCCGGAGGCGGGCCTTACCTGCCGATGGATATGGGGCCGGCGGACGCGCGCAAGGATGCGATCGTCGTTTCCCCGCACAAGTTTCCGGGCGGTCCGGGGGCCTCGGGTGTTCTGATCGTAAACCGGGCTGCAGCCAAACGGAACTGCCCCAGCTGGCCGGGTGGTGGCACCGTAAGTTTCGTGTCACCGTGGCGGCAAGACTACAGCGCGGACCTGTCTGCGCGGGAAGAGGCGGGAACGCCCAACGTGATCGGCGACATCCGCGCGGCGCTGGCCTTTATCGTCAAGGATGTCGTCGGCACAGAAGAAATCGCAAGGCGCGAGGCGCAGTACAACCAGATGGCGCTGGACGGGTGGAAGGATAATCCGAACCTGACATTGCTTGGGGTCAATAACCCGCATCGCCTGCCGATCTTCTCTTTCCTCGTGCGCGACAATGCGGGGCAGCCTGTGCATCAGCAGCTGTTTACCCGGATGCTCAGCGACGTCTACGGCATACAGGCACGCGGCGGCTGTGCCTGCGCAGGGCCTTATGCCCACCGCCTGCTGGGGATTGACCGCGCCGCGTCCGAGGCGCTGCACGCGGCCTTGTCTGCGGGCGAAGAGATGAAGAAACCCGGCTGGGTACGCCTGAATTTCTCGTACCTGATGAGCGAGGAAACGGTTCAATTCATCATCGACAGTGTCAATGACCTGTCGCGCCGTACCGAGGAATTCGTACCGTATTACAACGCCGACCCGGCGACTGCGCGCTTCAAGGCCGCATAATGGAATTGCCGCTTTTCTCAATCCGTTGAGACAGGTATGAGGGGCCCAATCAACGGAGCCTCTCATGACCAAGATCACCCCGCAACCCGGCATTATGGACATCGCGCTTTATCAGGGCGGCCAGTCGCATGTGGCGGGTGTTGAGCATGTGATCAAGCTGAGCTCGAACGAGAACCCGTTCGGCCCCAGCCCCAAGGCGATTGAGGCGGTGCGCGATAGCGCGGCCACTTTGCATCGGTACCCCAACACCGACCACGCCAGTTTGCGCGCGGCCATCGGCGCGCGTCACGGACTGGACCCTGCGCAGATCATCTGCGGTGTCGGCAGCGACGAGGTGCTGCAATTCATCGCTCAGGCCTATGCAGGGCCGGGGGATCAGGTGATCTATACCGAACACGGGTTCTCCATGTACCCGATCATCGCCCGCATGGCAGGTGCCGCACCGGTCATGGTGGCCGAGCGCGACCGCAAAGTCGATGTGGATGCCATTCTGGCCGCCGTAACCAGCCAGACGCGGATCGTGTTTGTGACCAACCCCGGTAACCCGACCTCGACCATGATCTCGAACGACGAGCTGGACCATCTGGCGCAGGGTCTGCCTGATACCTGCCTGATGGTTCTGGACGGTGCCTATGCCGAATTCGTCGACGGTTTCGATGGCGGCGCGTCTTTGGTGGATGCGTATGAAAACGTGATCATGACCCGCACATTCTCGAAAGTGTACGGGCTGGGCGGGATGCGGGTCGGCTGGGGGTATGCGCACCAATCGATTATCGATGTTCTGAACCGGGTGCGTCAGCCCTTCAACCTGTCTTTGACAGCCCTGGCCGCAGCCGAAGCAGCGATCAGCGACGTCGAATTCCTGACGTTCTGCCAATCTGAAAATGCGCGCCTTCGGGTGTGGCTGGCCGAGGAGCTGGACAAGATTGGCGTACCCTCGGACCCGTCCTGTACCAATTTCATCCTCGCGCGTTTTGCCGACAGGGCCGAGGCCGAGGCCTGTGATGACTATCTGAAAACGCAGGGTTTGATTGTCCGCCGGGTTGCAGGCTACAACCTGCCGAATGCCCTGCGGATCACCGTGGGCGATGAGGAAGCCTGCCACCGCGTCGTTGCGGTGATTACAGCATTCAAAGAGGGCGCAGCATGAGCCAGATTTACGACCGGGTTGCGCTGATCGGGCTGGGCCTGATTGCCTCCTCCATGTTCTGGGCGATCAAGCGTGGGGGCTTGGCCGGGGAAGTGACCGGCTATGCCCGGTCCGAGGCGACACGTGACACCGCGCGCAGAATCGGGCTGTGCGACCGCGTCTGTGACACGGCGCGCGAAGCGGTCGAAGGTGCTGATCTTGTCGTTCTTTGCGTGCCTGTGGGGGCAATGGGGGCCGTCGCAGAAGACATCGCACCCGTGCTCAAGCCCGGCGCGACCCTGTCGGATGTGGGGTCAGTCAAGCGGCATGTCATTCACGCAGTTCAGCCGCATATCCCCGAAGGTGTGCATTTCATTCCCGCGCATCCTTTGGCAGGGACGGAACATTCCGGTCCGGAATCGGGATTTGCCAAATTGTTCGACAATCGCTGGTGCCTGCTGGTGCCCGTCGAAGGGACCGACCCGGATGCAATCGCCCGCCTTCGGGCGTTGTGGGAAGGTATGGGGTCCCATGTCGATGAGATGGACGCCGATCATCACGATCTGGTGCTGGCCGTCACGTCCCATGCGCCGCACCTGATCGCCTACACGATGGTTGGTGTGGCCGACGATCTGCGCCGGGTGACCGATAGCGAAGTGATCAAATACTCGGCCGCGGGTTTCCGGGACTTCACTCGCATCGCCGCATCCGACCCGACCATGTGGCGCGATGTGTTCCTGTCCAACAAAGACGCGACGCTGGAAATCCTGGGCCGGTTCACGGAAGAGCTGTTTGCGCTGCAACGTGCCATCCGGACCGGGGACGGGGAACATTTGTTTGACTACTTCACCCATACCCGTGCTATTCGTCGCGGCATCATCGATGCGGGGCAGGACACCGACGCACCGGATTTCGGGCGGGGAAAGGCAGGTTCATGAGGTTATACCGGGGGCAATTTCTGATCGGGATCATGGCGTTGTGCGCAGTGGCCACACAGGCAACACCTCTGGAACGATCTCTGGTTCCTCCCGCACGTCCGATTCTGGATCAGCACAACGTTCAGGTTGTGTCTGCCATTGCCCCGGTTTCAGTGGCGGCTATAACTGATCTGCGCCCTATCTCACGCCCGGTTTCACCGCAGGTCACTGCCGCCTTGGCGCGACCATCGGAATTGCCACTGCTGGGGCCCGACACGTCGCTGATGCCTTACTTGAGACCTGAATCGCTTGAACAGCAGGTGCTTTTCAAGAAGCGCAAGCTACGTAAAGGGTCAGTTTGCGGAGATATCGCCATTCAGGGCAAGCCCGTCGGCAGGGTCGGCAGCCACAACTCGGCCTGTGGCGTAAAAGATGCGGTGCAGATCACCTCTGTTTCCGGTGTGGCACTCAGCCGCCCGGCGACGATGGATTGCGGCACCGCAGTTGCGCTGAACAAATGGGTCGACAAAACGGTCAAACCCACCTTCAAACGCCGCGGCCCGGTGGTCGAATTGCAGGTGGCAGCCCATTATGCATGCCGAACTCGCAACAACCGCAAGGGCGCGCGGATTTCCGAGCACGGCAAAGGACGCGCCATCGATATTTCGGCCTTCAAGTTGGCCGATGGTGAAGTCGTGACCGTCCTGGAAGGATGGCGCAAGAACCCGTCACAGAAGCAATTGCAGAAGATCTGGCGCGGTGCGTGTGGCCCGTTCGGTACGGTATTGGGGCCGAACTCGGACGGCTACCATCGCGATCATTTCCATCTGGATACGGCACGCTACCGCAGCGGAGCGTATTGCCGTTAACGCAGGATCAGCCGCGGGGCAGGGCCCAGCGGCACCGGCCCCAGGGCTACAAAACCATCCCGGAAGTTCAGCTGAAGGTCCAGCGCGTTGGGGTTGCCGCCCAGCCCTGCCAGAAAATTCAGTGCACGGGTGACAGGATCAACCGCCTGATCGGGCAGGGCGCCTGCCGCGTTAGCCATGTCGATCATATCGCGCCAGTTCTCGGCCTTGACGGCGATCTCACCGCTCGGAACACCCTGTGAGTCAACATCCAGCTTACCAGCCGCAAACAGGCGTAACCCACCCCATTTGATCTCGGCCAGTCGCAGGTCGATGGCCACGGGCTGCGGTCTGCTGTGTTCCAGCGCCGACCTGTCCCAGACTTTGCTGAACGTGGTGACCATGTCCAGTTCCAGCGTTTCGAAGGACTGCGGCAGCGACGCGGCCGAATTCATAAGGGCCCGCAACCGATCACCGGGTGTGAACCCATCCGCGCGGGCGGTAATGGCATAGGCTTCGGGTTGGGATGTTTGCGCCATGATCAGGCTTAGGGTGTCCCCAGCGGCCAGTGCTGTGGAGTTTTCGGTCACCGACCAAGCCCCTGCCGTCAGCGCCAGTTTCTCAAGCACAAGCGAAACGCCGGGTTGCAACTGTAGTTCCGCAATCAAATCATCTGCGACAATCGTTGACGTCTGATCGTAGTAGGACAGACGTTGGGGCGTCTCGGCAAACCGCAGCACCTGCCGGCCGGGCCAGATCGCTGGGCTTTCGAATTCGATCCAGTCCGCGCTCCAGGCTGTGCCATTCACCGGGTCTGCAAGGACGGGATTGTTCAGGCGGGTCAAGTGGTGGGTCGGATACCCTGCCGTTGTGACGTCCGAGAAATCAGCCAGCCAGCCACGGGCCTGTTGTTGATCAAACCAGCCAGTGATTGCCGCGCGCAGGCCATATCCGGCGACAAACCAATAGGCGCTCCACAGGATGCCGATAAAAATGACTACTCGTATGACACGGCGCATGAGCTTTGGCCCTTTTTCCTGCCTCGGAATTGATGTTTATAGGCCCAAACGGGCAAGGACCAGTGCAATGACGATGTGGGTTTTCGGTTATGGATCGCTGCTGTGGAATCCGGGCTTTCCGGTCGCACGCAGCGAACGCGCGACACTGCATGGCTATGCCCGGTCCTTCTGCATGAGCTCGATCCACCACCGGGGAACCGAAGAAGAACCGGGTCTGGTGCTGGCGCTGGACGAACAGGCAAACGCGATCTGCACCGGTCTGGCCCTTGCGGTTGAAACCGGTCACGAAGACCGCACCCTGCACGAACTGCGCGAGCGCGAGCTGATCTCGTCGGCCTATGTCGAACGTATGCTGGATGTGCATCTGGAAAATGGCGACATCGTCAACGCCGTGACCTATGTGATCGATGCCGACCATGTGCAATACTGCGGCGGCATGCCTTTGGAGGATCAGGCCCGGATCATCGCCCACGCGGTTGGCGGACGCGGCCCGAATGATGAATACCTCTACAACACTGCCGAACATCTGGCCGAGATCGGCCTGCGCGACCCCGATCTTGAGTGGTTGGCGCAACGGGTGCGCAGTATTACCGCATAAACTCTTGGCGTCACCAGTGGAATTTCGCTAGTTTCGACGCAGAGCAGGCAAATACCGGGAACCACGCGCATGGCGCAGGCACATCAGGGCGCGAGACCCCATTTCTCGCATCCAACGCGACAGATTCTGTTGATGTTGATGGCGATCGGCCTGTCCGGGCTGGGTGTGTTTCTGGCGCTGCCCTATGTGTTGCCGGTGTTCTTCGCCAACCCGTACCTGAACGGCTTCATCCTGATGGTGTTCCTGATCGGCGTGTTTGCCTGTTTCTATCAGGTGACACAACTGATCGGGTCCGTGCGCTGGATCGAGGCATTCGTCGGCGGTGTTGTTCGTGAAGACGCCCGCACACCGCAATTGTTGGCACCTCTGGCCTCATTGCTGCGCGAACGGGGTGCGCGGTCGCAGATCAGTTCGACCTCGACCCGCTCCATTCTGGATTCCGTGGCCGAACGGGTCGAGGAAGAGCGTGAAATCACCCGCTATATCACCAACGTGCTGATCTATCTGGGTCTTTTGGGTACGTTCTTTGGACTGGCGACAACCGTACCGGCCATTGTCGATACCATCCGCAGCCTAAACCCGCAGGAGGGCGAGGAAGGGCTGGCCGTTTTCAACCGCCTGATGACCGGGCTCGAGGCGCAATTGCAGGGGATGGGTGTTGCGTTCGGATCGTCTCTGTTGGGTCTGGCCGGGTCGCTGATCGTCGGCTTGCTCGAAGTTTTTGCAGGGCACGGGCAGAACCGCTTCTATCGCGAGCTTGAAGAATGGCTGTCTTCGATCACCCGCTTAGGTTTCGCATGTGGAGAAGAAGGCGGTGCCGAAATTGCCGTGCTCACGCCGGTGCTGGACGCCATGTCCGAACAGATGGATGCCTTGCAGGATCTGTTCTCTGCGCAGGAAAGCGACCGGGCCGAGGTTTCCGCCAAGCTGGGTTTGCTGGTCGATGTGATCGGTGAGATGAACAACCGTCAGGCCAATACCGAAAGTGTTACGGCGGCGCTGGAACGCGTGGCGCTGGGTCAGGAAGCCCTGCTGGATCACATGCGCGATCACGGTGCGGGTGAAGGTATCGACGCCGAAAGCCGGATGCGCCTGCGCTCGATGGATGTGCAACTGCTGCGTATCCTCGAAGAGATTTCGGCGGGCCGGCAGGAAAGCATGAATGAGTTCCGCAAGGATATTGAACTGCTGGTCAAGGCGCTGACCCTGCCGCGCGGTGCGGTACGCACCACGCCGGAAGGAGAATAGTCCATGGCGCTGTCCCGCCGCACCGGTCAACGGTTCCAGGGCTCGGTCTGGCCCGGTTTCGTCGACGCGATGACGGGGCTGTTGATGGTGCTGACCTTTGTGCTGACCATCTTCATGGTGATCCAGTTTGTGCTGCGCGAAACCATCTCGGGTCAGGAAGACGAACTGACCACATTGGCTGACGAAATCGCGGCGCTGGCGGGTGCGCTGGGGCTGGAAGAACGCGAAAACAGCCGGTTGCAGGCGCGCCTTGGGGCGTTGAATACCACCCTGTCTCAGGCTGAAGACGATCTGGCGCAAGCCCAGTCACTGATCGCGTCACTGACCACCGAGCGCGACCGCCAGGCTGCCGCTCTGGATCAGGCGCAGACCCGGATCACCAATTTTGAAGCGCAGGTAGCAGCCCTGCTGGCCGAACAGGAACGGGCACTGGGTGATATTGCAGTGCTTGAATCGCAGCGCGCGAAACTGCTGACCGAGCAAGAGGCGTTGAACCTGGCCCTTGCCCAAAGCCGCGAGGAAATCGACGCACAGACCGAAGCCGCCCGTTTGGCCGCTGCCCGTCGTGAAGCACTGGAAGCGCTGGTGGCGGATCTGGAGCAAGGCAGCGCCGACCGGGACGCCCAGATCACCACCCTTGAACAGCAGCTCAGCGATGAAGAAGCCGCCCGTCTGGCCGAAGCCGCTGCCGCCGAGGCGTTGCGTAACCGCCTTCTGGATGCCGATGCCGAGCTGACGGCCATGACACTTGCTCTGGAAGCGCAACGCAAAGAGGCCGAAGACACACTCACCCTGCTGGCCGCAGCACAGGCGGCGCGTGCCGCGTTGGAGCGTCAGTTTGGCGACGTGAACCCGGATGAACTGCGGGCCCAGCTTGAAGCCGCTTTGCAGGCGCAGACGCAAGCGCAGGCGGATGCTGATGCGCAACGCTCTCTGGCCGAGCAGCGGCAGGCCTTGTTGGACCTCGCCAATGCGACGCTTTCGGAAGAAAAAGAAATCTCTGTCGAAGCGCAGCGAGAAGCCGCACTGCTGAACCAGCAGATCGCCGCCCTGCGCGGGCAATTGGGCTCCTTGCAGGCGCTGCTAGACGATTTCGAAGAACGCAACGCCGCCGCCGAGGTGCAGATTCAGACATTAGGGCAGGACCTGAACGCAGCGCTGGCCCGTGCCGCATCCGAAGAACGCAGGCGACGTCTACTGGAAGAAGCGGAACGCCTGCGTCTTGAGGCTGAGGCCGAGGCACTGGCCGGGCAGAACCAGGAATTGGCGGCACAGGCCGAGGATCTGCAACGCTATCGCTCGGAATTTTTTGGTCGTTTGCGGGATGTCCTTGGCGGTCAGGAAGGGGTGCGCATCGAAGGCGACCGGTTCGTGTTCTCGTCCGAGGTTCTGTTCCCGACCGGGTCCGCCGTGCTGTCCGAAGAAGGGCAGCAGGAGGTCGCCAAGGTGGCCAGCATCCTGCGCAGTGTCGCTGCTGAAATCCCGCCCGGTCTGAACTGGGTGATCCGGGTCGACGGCCACACCGACAACGTTCCTCTGGCGGGGTCGGGCCGGTATCGCGACAACTGGGAGCTCAGCCAGGGTCGCGCGCTGTCGGTTGTGCGCTATATGGTTGACGCGCTGGGCATTCCGCCCAACCGCCTTGCAGCCAACGGGTTTGGCGAATTCCAGCCCGTCAACCCCGCTGATACGCCGGAGGCACACGCGCAAAACCGCCGGATCGAGTTGAAGCTGACCGAAAGGTAAAGCCTCTGGCCCTCAGCAGCCACGAAAACAAGCCGCCGCCCCGCAACCGGTTATTGGCGATACCGGCCACAGTGACCAGAGCCGTTGGAGAATCAAGGCGGCGCATGTCAGACAGGCGTTTCACACGCAGTATAACCGAGACGCTAACGCGACCCCGGTCGAGTGGATGAGTCCTTGTCTGTGTTGGGCGAAACGAAAAAAAACCCGCCTTGGTAGGCGGGTTTTCTGTTTGATGCGGTGGGCGATCAGTCTGCCGTCAGAAGCGGAGGCTTGTCACCCGAAATGCGCGGTTGATCCGGGCCAAGGATCTCAAGATCCAGATCACCCTTCTTGACCGAGACACGGACCACACCGCCTTTTGCCAGCTTGCCAAACAGCAACTCTTCGGCCAGCGGTTTCTTGATGTATTCCTGAATGACACGGCCCAACGGGCGCGCACCCATCTTGTCGTCATACCCTTTGTCCGCCAGCCATTCGGCGGCTTTGGGTGTCAGATCAATGGTCACACCACGATCCAGCAGTTGGGCTTCCAGTTGCAGGACGAATTTCTCGACCACCTGCAAAATGACCTCTTTCGGCAGCGGCGCGAACGAGATCACGGCATCCAGACGGTTGCGGAATTCCGGCGTGAACATGCGTTCAATTGCGGCAGTGTCTTCGCCCTCTCGACGGTCACGACCGAACCCGATCGCGGCCTTGGCCTGCTCTTGCGCCCCCGCGTTCGAGGTCATGATCAGCACCACGTTGCGGAAGTTCACTGTACGACCGTTATGGTCAGTCAGCTCGCCATGGTCCATCACCTGCAACAGGATGTTGAACACGTCCGGGTGCGCCTTTTCAATCTCGTCCAGCAGCAACACACAATGCGGATGCTGGTCGACACCGTCGGTCAGCAGACCCCCCTGATCGAACCCGACATAGCCAGGAGGTGCGCCGATCAGACGGCTGACCGCGTGTTTCTCCATATATTCCGACATGTCGAAACGCAGCAGTTCAACGCCCAGCGTATCCGCCAGCTGTTTCGCCACCTCGGTCTTGCCCACACCGGTCGGACCGGCAAACAGATAGTTGCCGATGGGCTTTTCAGGCTCCCGCAGGCCGGCGCGCGCCAGTTTGATCGCGCTGGCCAGTGCCTCGATCGCCAGATTCTGCCCAAACACCACCCGTTTCAGCGAGGCTTCGAGGTCTTTCAGAACCTCGGCATCGTCCTTGGTGACGTTCTTGGGTGGGATGCGGGCGATCTTGGCAACCACGGCCTCAATCTCTTTGACGCCGATGGTCTTGCGCCGTTTGCTTTCCGCCACCAGATGCTGCGCCGCGCCAGCTTCGTCAATCACGTCGATGGCCTTGTCGGGCAGCTTGCGGTCGTTGATGTAACGTGCCGACAGCTCGACTGCGGTTCTGATCGCATCAGCGGTGTATTTGATGTCGTGATGTTTCTCGAAATAGGGTTTCAGACCGCGCAGGATCTTGACGCTGTCTTCAACCGAAGGTTCGTTCACATCGATCTTCTGGAACCGGCGCGACAGAGCGCGGTCCTTTTCAAAATGCTGTCGGAACTCTTTGTAGGTGGTCGAGCCCATGGTGCGCAGCTTGCCGCCCTGCAACGCAGGCTTCAGCAGGTTCGAGGCATCCATCGCCCCGCCCGAGGTTGCACCGGCACCGATCACGGTATGGATTTCGTCGATGAACAGCACCGCGTCGGGGTGCTCTTCCAGCTCGGTTACAACCGCCTTCAGGCGCTCTTCGAAATCGCCGCGATAACGGGTCCCAGCCAGCAGTGCGCCCATATCCAGCGAATAGATGGTAGTGTGTGCCAAGACATCTGGGGCTTCTCCGGCGACGATCTTGTGCGCCAGACCTTCGGCAATGGCGGTTTTGCCTACGCCCGGATCGCCCACCAGCAGCGGGTTGTTCTTGCGGCGGCGGCACAGCACCTGGATACAGCGTTCCACCTCATCCGCGCGCCCGATCAGCGGATCGACATCACCCGCGCGCGATTTCGCGTTCAGGTCAATGCAGTATTTCCCAAGCGCACTTTCTTTTTGTTCCGTGTCGCCGGATCCTGTCTGAGCTTCTTCTTCAACCTGATCCGCACCGGACACCGACCGGCTTTCACCATAAGCGGGGTCTTTGGCCACGCCATGGGCGATGAAATTGACCGCGTCGTACCGGGTCATGTCCTGTTCCTGAAGGAAATAGGCGGCATTGCTTTCGCGCTCGGCAAATATGGCGACCAGTACATTGGCACCGGTCACTTCGGTCCTGCCCGAGCTTTGCACATGGATTGCGGCGCGCTGAATGACGCGCTGGAACGCTGCCGTCGGTACGGCTTCGGACCCGTCGATATCCGTGACCAGATTTGAAAGATCTTCGTCTATGAACTCAACCAGAGTGCTGCGCAACTCGTCCAGATCGACGCTGCACGCTTTCATGACGCGCACCGCATCGGGTTCTTCCAGAAGCGCCAGCAGCAAATGCTCCAGCGTTGCAAATTCGTGTCGCCGTTCATTCGCAGCCGCAAGGGCCGCGTGGATGGCTTGTTCCAGTGTGCTCGAGAATGAAGGCACGCGGGTGCTCCTCTGTCTTGGGTCAGAAGGGGGCGGGCTTTCGGCCGGAACCCCATCCCAACCATGTCCTCATACTATTAGAGTTTGGTTGATCGTGGCCCGGCTTCAAGGGTTTTCTTTCACTTGACAGTCACATTTGTTGTGACCGTGGCCGTGAAGAGGGGCAAATAAGCATCAGAACCTGTCTTTTCTACCCCGGATTTCGGCGAAAACCGCCGCAGGATCGGCGTTTGCCATACCAAGATGGGCCTGAATCGCCGGATCAGTGGCCCTCAGGAACGGGTTGGTGGCTTTTTCAAGCGCCAAAATCGACGGAACAGTGGCTTCGCCAGCGGCGCGGGCGCGGTCGATATCGGCAATTCGCTGTTTCAACGCAGCGTTCTCGGGATCGACGGTAATGGCGAATTTTGCGTTGGATTGTGTATATTCATGCCCCGAACAGACCAGAGTGTCGTCCGGCAAAGCGGCCAGCTTGCTCAGCGACGCCCACATCTGCGCCGGGCTGCCTTCGAACAGACGTCCACATCCGAGGGCCATCAGGCTGTCAGCGGTAAAGACGACCGCGCTTTGCGGAAGATAAAACGCGATATGACCAACCGTGTGCCCCGAAACGTCCATCACCTCGACTGGTTCGCCACCGACCTCAAAGCTGTCGCCTTCGGCAACCTGCTGGTCCAGCGGGGGCAGGCGGTGCGCGTCGGCGGCCGCACCGATGACCTTTGCAGGGTGTTTGGCCAGAATTTCGGCTAGCCCTTCAACGTGATCCCAGTGATGATGGGTCAGCAGCACATGTGACAACGCCCATCCCCGATCTTCCAGCGCCGCAAGAATCGGCGTGGCTTCTGGGGCATCGATCAGCGCAGTCTGGCCATTGCCGCTGTCATGGGCCAGAAAGGCGTAATTGTCGCTGAGGCACGGGATTGTAACGATTTCAAGAGGCATGGCCTTTTGCCCTTTCATTGCTAGACTGCGCCCAGCTAAGCCGATTGACCGGATGTCCGCAATGCATCTTGATGTGCAGGATCTGAGGAACTTCTACTACCGCAGCACCCTTGGGCGCGCGGCACAGGCGGCTATTCGCGGGCGGCTGACCGAGCTCTGGCCCGAAGCCAAAGGTCAGACAGTTGCCGGTTTTGGCTTTGCCGTGCCGCTGTTGCGCCCTTATCTGGCCGATGCGCGCCGGGTCATCGGGCTGATGCCCGGCCCGCAGGGCGTGATGCCCTGGCCTGCGGGGATGCCCAATGTCTCGGTGCTGACAGAAGAAACCCGGTGGCCCATTGAAACCGGTCACGTGGACAAGCTGGTGGTGATGCACGGGCTGGAAACGTCCGAGCGGCCAAACCAGCTGCTGGAGGAATGCTGGCGCGTTCTGGGCCCCGGTGGCAGGGCCGTGTTCGTTGTTCCGAACCGGGCGGGTCTGTGGTCACGTACGGACAAAACGCCATTTGGCTTTGGTCGTCCCTATTCCGCCACTCAGCTGGAAAATCAGCTCAGATCACATTACTTCCTGCCCGAGGCGCATTGCTCGGCTCTTTACATGCCGCCATCCTTCCGGCGGTTCTGGTTGAAATCGGGCAGTCTGATCGAAAAAACCGGACAGCGCATTCCAACTGTCATGGCGGGCGGGGTGTTGATGGTCGAGGTCACAAAGAACATTCACCCGCCTCGGGGTAATGTCACCAAAGATGCCATCAGGAAGCCGATCAAGGCGCTGGACGGTCTTCTAAAGCCTGCATGACAACCGCGTGCATCCCAAAGTGACAAATTCGCGAGAAAAAAGTCACAGGAATCGCAAAAACCTGCATATTCGTAACATTTTTCAACTGCCGCAACCGGTCCAAACGGTCGCACTTGATGTAAGTGTATGTAAATTAACATTTTGTGGATAAATCTGTTACCGCTATAGCGTATTGCTTGGTTGGTTCACCTCTGCTACATCCCCGGTGATTTTGATCCCCGACCGTCTGGCCGGGGTTTCCTCACGCCCCAAGGTAGCGGCCGCTACCCAAAATCGGGGCCTCAAATATCGGAAGGGTGGACGTGTCCGAACCAGCTTCGATTTCCACAGGCATCGCCGAGCGCTATGCCACCGCGATCTTCGAGATCGCAAAAGAGAATAATGACCTTGCGGGTCTGGAATCCGGCATCAATGATCTGGCAGCAGCACTGGGCGACAGTGCCGATCTGCGTGACCTGATCGCATCGCCGCTGGTTTCACGCGCCGAGCAAGAAGGAGCAATTGCCGCTGTTGCTGACAAGATGGGGCTGAACGCCATCCTGCGCAACACGCTGGCTCTGATGGCGCAGAAACGCCGCCTGTTTGTTGTGCCGCAACTGGTGCAGGTGCTGCGTGATATGCTGGCAGACGAGCGTGGCGAAGTGACCGCCGATGTCGCCTCGGCCAAGGCGCTGACCAAGACACAACTGGAAAAACTGTCCAAGACGCTGTCCGAGCGTGTGGGCAAGACCGTAACTATCAATGCGACCGTTGATGAAAGCCTCATCGGCGGTCTTGTCGTCAAAGTGGGCTCGAAAATGATCGACAGTTCGATCCGTTCGAAGCTGAACTCCCTACAGAATGCAATGAAAGAGGTCGGATAAATGGGAATCCAAGCTGCAGAGATTTCTGCAATCCTGAAGGACCAGATCAAGAATTTTGGTCAGGAAGCCGAAGTGGCCGAGATCGGTCGCGTGTTGAGCGTCGGTGACGGGATTGCCCGTGTATATGGCCTGGACAACGTTCAAGCCGGTGAGATGGTCGAATTCCCCGGCGGCATCATGGGGATGGCGCTGAACTTGGAAAGCGACAACGTCGGTGTCGTTATCTTCGGTTCTGACCGTGACATCAAAGAAGGTGACACCGTCAAGCGCACCAACTCGATCGTGGACGTTCCAATCGGTGACGAGCTGCTGGGCCGTGTTGTTGACGGTCTGGGCAACCCGCTGGACGGCAAAGGTCCGATCAATGCCACCAAGCGCGGCGTTGCAGACGTCAAAGCACCCGGTATCATTCCGCGTAAATCGGTGCACGAACCGATGGCAACCGGCCTGAAATCGGTTGACGCGATGATCCCGATTGGCCGTGGCCAGCGCGAGCTGATCATTGGTGACCGCCAGACCGGTAAAACCGCCGTGGCTCTGGACACCATCCTGAACCAGAAAGTCTATAACGAAGCAGCGGGCGACGACGAGTCGAAGAAACTGTACTGCGTTTACGTTGCGATCGGTCAGAAGCGTTCGACCGTTGCCCAGCTGGTGAAGAAACTGGAAGAATCCGGTGCGATTGAATATTCGATCGTTGTCGCCGCAACCGCGTCCGACCCGGCACCGATGCAGTTCCTGGCACCCTATGCCGCAACCGCGATGGCAGAATATTTCCGTGACAATGGCCGTCACGCGCTGATCATCTATGATGACCTGTCGAAACAGGCCGTGTCCTATCGTCAGATGTCGCTGTTGCTGCGTCGCCCGCCGGGCCGCGAAGCCTATCCGGGTGACGTTTTCTACCTCCACTCCCGCCTGCTGGAACGTTCGGCAAAGCTGAACGAAGACTTCGGTGCTGGTTCGCTGACGGCTCTGCCGGTTATCGAGACACAGGGTGGTGACGTTTCGGCCTTTATTCCGACCAACGTGATCTCGATCACCGACGGTCAGATCTTCCTGGAAACCGAACTGTTCTATCAGGGCATCCGTCCTGCTGTGAACACCGGTCTGTCGGTTTCGCGTGTGGGCTCGTCGGCTCAGACCGACGCGATGAAATCGGTTGCCGGTCCGGTCAAGCTGGAACTGGCTCAGTATCGCGAAATGGCGGCCTTTGCGCAGTTTGGTTCCGACCTCGACGCCGCAACCCAGCAGCTTCTGAACCGTGGTGCGCGCCTGACCGAGCTGATGAAGCAGCCGCAGTACTCGCCGCTGACCAACGCGGAAATCGTCTGCGTCATCTTCGCTGGCACCAACGGCTATCTCGACAAGATCGATGTATCTGACGTTGGCCGCTACGAGGCCGGTCTGCTGGCGCATCTGCGCGGCAAGCACGCTGACCTGCTGAAGTGGATCACCGACGAAGATCCAAAGATCAAAGGTGAAGCGTCCGACAAACTCAAAGCAGCGATCGACGAATACGCCGCGACCTTCGCTTGATAGGAGGTTCCGATGCCTAGTCTGAAGGACCTTAAAAACAGGATCGAGTCGGTCAAATCGACCCGCAAGATCACCAAGGCCATGCAGATGGTCGCGGCCGCAAAACTGCGCCGCGCCCAGGAATCTGCCGAAGCCTCGCGCCCTTATGCCGAGCGGTTCAATGCCGTGATGGCGGGGCTGGCGGCGTCGGTTGGGGGCAGCGACAGCGCCCCCAAGCTGCTCCGTGGTACGGGCAGTGATGATGTCCATCTGCTGGTTGTGCTGACAGCTGAACGCGGCCTGTGTGGCGGCTTCAACTCGAACATCGCCAAGCTGGCCCGCCAGAAGGCGGAAGAGCTGCGCGGCAAGGGCAAGACGGTCAAGATCCTGACCGTCGGCAAGAAAGGCCGTGACGCGCTCAAGCGTGATTTTGGCGATCTGTTCGTTGGGCATGTGGACCTGAGCGAGGTCAAGCGTCTGGGTTATTCCAACGCGCAGGACATCGCAAAGGACATCCTGTCCCGCTTCGACGGGGGCGAGTTCGACGTTGCCATGATCTTCTATTCGAAGTTCGTCAACGTTGTGACCCAGATCCCGACGGCACAGCAGGTCATCCCCGCCTCGTTCGAGGAATCGGAAGGTGACGACAGCGGTGCCATCTTCGACTACGAGCCCAGCGAAGAGGCCATTCTGGCCGACTTGCTGCCCAAGGGGGTTGCGACCGCGATCTTCTCGGCTCTGCTCGAAAACGGAGCGTCTGAACAGGGCGCGCGGATGTCCGCAATGGACAACGCGACGCGCAACGCGGGTGAGATGATCGACAAGCTGACGATCCAGTTCAACCGCTCGCGTCAGGCCGTGATCACCAACGAGCTGATTGAAATTATTTCCGGCGCCGAGGCGCTGTAGAGACAAACCGGAGACGAAACATGGCGAATGCAAAAGGCAAAGTCACACAGATCATCGGGGCCGTCGTCGACGTGCACTTCGAAGATCAGCTGCCTGAAATTCTGAACGCGCTGGAAACCACCAACAATGGCAAGCGCCTGGTGTTGGAAGTTGCTCAGCACCTGGGTGAAAACACAGTCCGTACCATCGCGATGGACGCGACCGAAGGTCTGGTCCGTGGCGAAGTGGTCACGGACACCGGTTCACCGATCTCGGTTCCGGTTGGCAATGCCACCCTGGGCCGCATCCTGAACGTCGTCGGCGAGCCGATCGACGAAAAAGGTCCGGTAGAGGCGACCGAAGTTCGCGCTATCCACCAGCCCGCACCGACCTTTGCCGAACAGTCGACCGAGTCGGAAGTTCTGGTCACCGGCATCAAGGTGGTTGACCTGCTGGCCCCTTACGCCAAAGGCGGTAAGATTGGCCTGTTTGGCGGCGCCGGCGTTGGTAAAACTGTTCTGATCATGGAACTGATCAACAACATCGCAAAAGTGCACTCGGGCTTCTCGGTGTTTGCGGGTGTTGGTGAACGGACCCGTGAAGGCAACGACCTGTACCACGAGATGATCGAATCGAACGTGATCAAGCCGGACAACCTGTCGGAAAGCCAGGTGGCCCTGGTTTACGGTCAGATGAACGAGCCTCCGGGTGCGCGTGCGCGTGTTGCTCTGACCGGTCTGACCCTGGCCGAGCAGTTCCGCGACCAGTCTGGTACCGACGTTCTGTTCTTCGTCGACAACATCTTCCGCTTCACGCAGGCGGGTTCCGAAGTGTCGGCTCTGCTGGGTCGTATCCCGTCCGCTGTGGGCTACCAGCCGACACTGGCCACTGACATGGGTGCCCTGCAGGAACGCATCACCTCGACAAAGGCCGGATCGATCACTTCGGTGCAGGCGATCTACGTGCCTGCGGACGACTTGACCGACCCCGCGCCGGCAACTTCGTTTGCGCACCTCGACGCGACCACCGTTCTCAACCGTGCGATCTCGGAAAAGGGTATCTACCCTGCGGTTGACCCGCTCGACTCGACCTCGCGCCTGCTCGACCCGGCCATCGTCGGGGAAGAGCACTACAAGGTTGCGACCGACGTTCAGCAGATCCTCCAGCGCTACAAGTCGCTGCAGGACATCATCGCCATCCTCGGCATGGACGAACTGTCGGAAGAGGACAAGCTGACCGTGGCCCGTGCCCGTAAGATCGAACGCTTCCTGTCACAGCCGTTCGACGTGGCCGAGGTCTTCACCGGCTCGCCGGGGGTTCAGGTTCCTCTGGATGTCACCATCTCGTCGTTCAAGGCCGTTGTGGCTGGCGAATACGATCACCTGCCCGAAGCAGCCTTCCTGATGGTTGGCGGCATCGACGAAGTGATCGCCAAAGCCGAAAAAATGGCAGCAGCAGCCGCCTAAGGAGTATCCCTGATGGCAAACACGATGCATTTCGACCTCGTCAGCCCCGAGCGGAGCTTAGCTTCGCTCGAGGTCACCGCGGTCCAGATTCCCGGCGCAGACGGGGACATGACGGCGATGCCCGATCACGCCCCCACCATCACAACGCTGCGCCCCGGTCTGCTGAAGGTTGAGGCACCCGAAGGGTCCAGCGAATACCTGGTCACCGGCGGGTTTGCCCAGATCAACGGCGACAGCCTGTCGGTTCTGGCCGAAAAGGCGGTTCCGGTTTCGGAAATCACCCGTTCGCATATGGACGAGCTGATTGCCGAGGCACGCGCCTCGCACGAAGCGGCAAAGGGCGGCGACGATATGTCGATCGTCGACGAAGCCGCCAAGCTGCTGGCCGACATGGAAGCCCTTGGGACGCATATGAGCCTGTAATTGGCTTAACAGTGAAAAATTGGAACGGCCTCGCGATTGCGGGGCCGTTTTTTTGTCGTGCTTTTGCCAAAAAGCAGGGATAAGTTGCGGAAATTCAAGTATAATGATGAATACATGAAAAAATTTCTGACCCATCCCATTGGCATCGATCAAGGTGAAAGTGTTCTGTTTTCGGAATTTGCCGAAGGCGGGGACATGTGGACTGGCGAAGGCCCCCGCGAACGTCGGAAACCCATCCAATTCAAGGACACGTTTCTTAGCCCGCCCATTGTTCATATCGGGATTTCCCTTTGGGATGTCGACACATCATCAGCCCTGCGCGCCGAGGTTCAGGCAGAAAATGTCACCACAGAAGGGTTTGAAGCGGTGTTTCGGACTTGGTCCGACACGCGGATTGCCCGCATCCGGATCAGCTGGACCGCGTTTGGAGAGGTGGCGCACCCGGACGACTGGGACATTTCCTGATCCTGGGCTTGCAGGACAGGCGCAGGCCTCAGTCGTCCTGCGCTTCGATCATGTCGACCCGTGTGGCGTGGCGGCCGCCTTCAAATTCGGCACCCAGAAACGCATCCACAATATCCAGCGCCTGTCCTTCGCCGACAACACGCGCGCCAATCGACAGCATATTGGCATTGTTATGCTGGCGGATCATCCGGGCGGAAAACGCGTCCGAACAGACGCCGCAGCGAATGCCGGGCACCTTGTTTGCGGCCATCATGATGCCCTGACCCGTGCCGCAGAGGATAATCCCCAATCCGCAATCACCCGAGGCTACGGCCAGTGCCGCGGCCTTGCCGTGTTTGGGGTAATGGGTGCTTTCATGGGTCGTCGGGCCGATATCGACCACGTCCCAGCCTTGCTGCGCGATGTGGTTGGCCACGGCCTGACGCAGCTCGATAGCCGCGTGGTCGCTGGAAAGAACAATGCGTTTGTTGCCAGTCATGGAGATCGGTCCGCTTGTGTCGCTGATCGCGCGCATGAGGCAGACTTGTGCGCAACCGGTGGTTCAAAAAGAAAGGGACGACACATTCTGTCGACCCGTCCAAACTCAATCCATCTGGTACATGGATTCGTAGATCGGCGTCAGCGTCTTGTCTTCGAACAGGGATGACACGCTGGTTCCGTTCCAGATGTTCAGGATCGCCTGCGTAAAGATAGGCGCGGTCGGAACAATGCGGATGTTCTTGGCGCCCAAAATCTCTTTGGTTGGCTGGATCGTGTCGGTCAGCACCAGCGACTTCATCACCGAATTTGTCACCCGTTCCACCGCAGGGCCGCTCATGACGCCATGCGTGATGTAGGAATGAACCTCTTTCGCACCGTTATCCAGCAGCACCTGCGCTGCCTTGCACAGCGTTCCGGCGGTGTCGCACATGTCGTCGACGATCAGACAGATCTTGTCCTTCACATCCCCGATCACGGTCATCTCGGCCACTTCGCCCGCTTTCTCGCGGCGCTTGTCCACGATCGACAAAGGGGCGTTGATCCGCTTGGCCAGTTCACGCGCGCGGGCCACGCCGCCCACGTCAGGTGAAACGACCATGATTTCATCCAGATTTCCCTTGAACTGATGCCTCACATCCAGCGCAAAGATGGGCGAGGCATAAAGGTTGTCCACGGGCATATCGAAAAAGCCCTGAATCTGGGCCGCATGCAAGTCCATGGTCAGGATCCGTTCGATCCCGGCCCCTGTCAGCATGTTGGCCACCAGCTTGGCGCTGATGGGCGTGCGGGCCTTGGTGCGACGGTCCTGACGGGCGTACCCGAAATACGGGATCACGGCGGTGATCCGCTGCGCGGACGACCGGCGCAGCGCATCGGCGATGATCAGCAGTTCCATCAGGTTGTCATTGGCCGGGTTCGAGGTCGGTTGGATAATGAACATATCCTCGCCGCGCACATTTTCGAACACTTCCACGAAAATCTCACCGTCGTTGAACCGTTCGACACGCGCATCGACCAGACCCTGATCAACGCCTCGGTACAGGCTCATGCGGCGTGCGATGGCTTGGGCAAGCGGAAGGTTGGCGTTCCCAGCGATAAGCTTGGGTTCGTGAAGTGTCGGCATCGGCTGAGGTCCCCGGGCAGCAATGGCAATGTGACAGAATCGTGATGTTGACACCGCTTAGCATGGCCTTACCGTCCCGCAAAGGTAACGCAGCGGAGAAAGTGCACATGACCCAGATTGACTACTTTTTTGCGACACTCTCGCCCTATTCCTATCTGGCAGGGATGCGGTTGGAAGAAATCGCGGCGAAACACGGCGCGACGATCAACTATAAGCCGCTGGACATTATCGCCCTGTTCGCGCGCACCGGGGGGACCCCTCCGAAAGACCGGCATATCTCTCGTATGGAGTACCGCGCACAGGAGCTGCTGCGCCAATCGAAGAATCTGGGGATGGAGTTCAATCTGAAACCCGCGCACTGGCCGACCAACATGGCCCCGTCATCTTATGCGGTTATTGCCGCGATCAAGGACGGCTCGGGCGATGTGGGTAAGCTGTGTCATAGCTTCCTTCGCGCCTGCTGGGCCGAGGAAAAGGATATCGCACAGGACGATGTAATCCGCGAATGTCTGACGCAAGCCGGGTTTGATCCCGGTCTGGCAGACAGCGGCTTGCTGGTGGGGGCAGAAACCTATGCCGCCAACCTCGAGGAAGCCGTGGATCGGGGTGTCTTCGGCGCACCGTTCTACATCACGCCCGACGACCAGCGGTTCTGGGGTCAGGACAGGTTGGACGATCTGGACCGGCATCTGGCCAAGATGAACGGGTGACGGTCAGGGCCACGATGCAATCCGTTTTCGTCAGGCACTTGGGTGAGGGGGAGCGGAAACTGCTCGCCCTCCATTGCACGATTGCGCATTCCGGTGCTTGGTCAGGTTTGGCCAGTTCGCTGAATGGTTGTGCGACATTTGTTGCTCCGGATATGCTGTCGCATGGGCGCAGCCCGGATTGGGACGGGCAGGTTGATTTCTTTGACGCAGTGACAAGACCGGCCTTGGCTGAATTGACGAAACCCATGGATGTGATCGGGCATTCCTTTGGGGCGATGATCGCACTCAGGTTGGCGATTGAACATCCCGAGCGCGTGCGCAGCCTGATCCTGATCGAACCCGTGTTCTTTGCAGTTGCGAAACAGGATGCGCCGCTGTTGTTCGAACAGCACGAACGGGACTCCGAGCCAGTCAGTGCGGCCTTCGCGTCTGGTGACAAGGTATTGGCCGCGCGCCTGTTCAACAGGGCGTGGAGCACGAAGATCAGCCCCAAATGGCCTGATTTGCCCGAGCGCACGCGGGCAAATATGGTGCGTGGAATCGATGCGGTTCCGGCTGTGCACCCTGTGCTCTATGACGATCAGGCAGGGTTGCTTGACCCGGATCGGCTCCGGCGCGCATCGATGCCGATCCTGTTGCTGAGCGGGTCAGAGACGCCGCCAGTGATCCACGCGATTTGCGCAGGGCTGCAACGGCGCCTGCCTGATGCGCGCCATGAACGCATCAACGGCGCAGGGCACATGCTGCCGATTTCACATCCTGATGAAACCGGCGCTTTGTTGCGGGCGTTCTGGCAGGCCAACGCTCCGTTAGGCGTCAAAGCAGATTGAGAAACTGATCGATCTCCGCCGCTCCTATGGACCAGTCGCAAACCAGCCTGCACGCGAGGTTTTCGTTGTTATCCTCGCCTTCCAGCTCTGCCCCCCAAAGGTGATAAACCGCGCCTGCCTTGTGCAGTTGCTTGTGCTTCGCGCGTGGGAATGAGGCAAAGATCATATTGGCCTGCGGTTCGTGCAGAAATGCGGCCCCCTTGGCGCGCAACCCCTCGGCCAAGCGGGCGCAGTTGTCATTGGCCTGACGCGCCATCTTCAGCCACAGGTGGTCTTCCAGATAGGCCGCCATCTGAGCGGACAGATAGCGGTGTTTGGAAAACAGATGCGCCCCGCGCTTGCGCCGCAGCTCAAACTCCCAGGCTTTGCTTTCATCAAAGAACACAACCGCCTCGACACCCATGAGACCGTTCTTGGTGCCACCAAAACTGACAGCATCTACACCTGCTTTCCATGTCATATCCGCAGGGGAACAGTTCAGCGCAACCAACGCGTTGGTAAAGCGCGCGCCGTCCAGATGCACGGGCAGGCCGTACGTCTTGGCGACCTCGCACAGGGCCTGCAACTCTGCCAGCGAATAGACCGATCCGCGCTCGGTCACTTGTGTGATCGACACGGGTCCGCGCTGCGGCCCATGCACACCGCGTGTTTCTTCGCCCAGAATTGACCCGCGCAGCGCCTCAGGGGTCATCTTGTCTCCGCCCGGAACCAGGGTCAGCTTGGCGCCGCTGTAAAATTCCGGTGCGTTGCATTCGTCCTCGTGGATATGCGCGACTGGGGAACAGAAAACCGTTTCCCAAGGCTTTGACAATGTTGCAAGGGCCAGCGAATTCGCCGCTGTCCCGGTCGCCACCAGATAGACCGCAGCACCCGGAGCCTCGAAGATGCTGCGGATACGGTCGCGCACCTCGTTCATCAGCGTATCCGCACCATAGGCCATCTGATAGCCCTGATTGACCTCGGCCAGCCTGGCCATGACCTGCGGATGAACCGGCCCGGAATTGTCAGACGCGAAATGCATCAGCTTGGCTCCTCGATTATGTAATCTTCCCACTCTTCCATGGGTGTCTCAAACTCGGACACTGTGCGCCCCTGAACCGAGATCCCGGCGGCATGCACACTGTCCGCTGTACCAGATATCAACGGGTGCCAGTCGTAAAGCGGTTTGCCTTCCCACAGCAACCGATACGCGCAGGTTTGTGGCAACCAATAGGCATGTTCGTCGATATTGTCGGGGGTCATGACGATGCATTCGGGCACGAATTGATGCCGGATGTCATATTGTACGCAGCGGCAGCTTTCATCATCCAGCAAGCGGCAGGCGACGCAGGTCAGGGCAACCTCGCCCGTGTCTTCATCTTCCAGCTTGTTCAGGCAGCATTTGCCGCAGCCATCACACAACGCCTCCCACTCGCGCTGGTTCATTTGGCGCAGGGGTTTGCGCTCCCAAAACCGGGCAGGCAGGTCTGTGCGTTCAATCGGATCAACACTCATAGGGTGGTCAATATACCGCGGGCCTGTTTGCAGTCGGCATCCATCTGCGTGATCAGACTCTCCAGCCCGTCAAATGTCATCTCGGGGCGCAGAAAGTCGATCAGACCCACCGACAGCGTCGCCCCGTACAGATCGCCCGAAAAGTCGAACAGGAAGGTTTCGATATTGGGCACCTGGCCGTTAAACATCGGACGCACCCCGATCGAGGCCGCACCGTGATAGCTGCCCTTGTGCGGCCCATCCAACACATCCACTAGTACGGCGTAGACCCCGAACTTTGGCGGGTGCAGCCCTTCGATGGACATATTCGCGGTGGGAAAGCCCAGCTCACGCCCGCGCTGCTCGCCCCCGATCACTTCGCCTTCGATCCGGTGCCAGTGTCCCAGCATCGCGGCTGCGTCCCGTGGTCGGCCGTCGCTCAGCGCGGTGCGAATGGCGGTTGAGGACACAACGTTTTCCGACCGTTCCATCAAAGGCGCAATCGTCACGCCGAACCCCATGTCCCGCCCGAACCGCACCAGATCCTGCGCCGTGCCGCTGCGGCCCTTGCCAAAGCAGAAATCGGCCCCCACCACGACATGCGACAGGCCCAGCCCGTCGCAGATCACGTTGCGTGCAAACTCTTCCGGCGATAGCCCTGCCAGCGCGGCGTTGAACGGCAATTCATACAGCTTCTCTACGCCCAGCTTTTCCAGCCGGTGCGCCCGCGCATTGCCCCGCATCAGGCGGAACGGAGGCGTGTCCGGCGCAAAATACTCCCGCGGATGCGGTTCGAAGGTCAACACACCCAGCGGCGCGTCTGGCGCAGCATTACGGGCCAGTTCGATGACCGACTGGTGCCCCAAATGAACGCCGTCGAAATTCCCGATTGCCACGCTGGCGCCGCGATCTTCTGGCTGGACGAACTGGATATCCCGGATGATGTGCATAGACGATTGCGTAGCGGCGCGAGTCAATTTGTTCAAGCGGCAGTTTGAATTCCAAGAATGCGATCCTGCGAATGAGCCTTGAACATTTCGCTTGGCCGGGAAAATGCACATGGCCAATCCAAGTATATCAGGCCAGGCGCCTCCAACCGCTTGATTCAAAAAAAACTCTGGGTTTAGACTGAAAATCCGGTCCCCTGGATTAAGGCGCACCGGATCAAAGCCCGGCCAGGTTCGAACGAACCCAGCACAGGAGGCAGACCCATGTACCGAATGCGACTGTTCGCGATTCGTCATGCCCGCACTTTCGAGTGGATCTATAAATGTGTCGAACGCGGCATGGTCGCGATGGACCCGATATTTGCAAAGATCGGATATAACCGCGTCGAACGCCCCATCGCACTGGTCGAGAAGGGCGTCAAAACCCTGTTGTTTGATTGCAAGATGTGCGGGCAATGCGTGTTGTCATCCACCGGAATGTCCTGCCCGATGAACTGCCCAAAGCAATTGCGTAATGGCCCCTGTGGCGGCGTACGTCCCGGCGAGTTCTGCGAGGTAAAGCCGGATATGAAGTGCGTCTGGGCCCTGGCCTGGAACGGAGCCAGCCGCATGCGGGACGGAGCCGACAAGATAAAAGAAGTTCTGCCACCGGTGGAGCACACGTTGAAAGGCTCGTCATCCTGGTTGCGGGTCAGCCGCGAGATTGCAGCGCACGAGCGCGAGACCCGGGATGCTGCCCGATTGGCGCTGGCCGAGGCATTCCCCGAAGCGCGCGAGAATGAACCTTCTGCGGCACCACTGGCCGCCGAACCACCCAACGCGATAAACCGGGAACTGAAGAAATGAGTGATACCCATCGCAACGAGGTGGAGCCGATTGGCTATGTTCCGGTTCCCCAAGGATATGTGTCGCACAGCCGGTTGGAAAAGGTACTCCGTTCAGGCCGTTTCGCAGTCACCGCCGAATTGAACCCACCCGACAGTGCCGACCCCGAGGATGTTTTTCAGGCGGCCCAACCGCTTGGTGAAGTGGCTGACGCGATCAATGCAACCGATGCTTCGGGCGCGAACTGTCACATGTCCTCGATTGGGATTTGTGCCTTGCTGACGCGCGCGGGTTATTCTCCGGTCTATCAGATTTCCTGCCGCGACCGGAACCGGATTGCCATTCAGGGAGATGTTCTGGGGGCTGCGGCGTTGGGCGTCAGTAACGTGCTGTGCCTGACCGGCGACGGCGTCGGCGTCGGGGATCAGCCGGGGGCAAAACCGGTTTTCGATTTCGATTCCCTGACCCTGTTGCGGACGATCCGCACGATGCGCGATCAGGGAATGTTCCTTTCTGGTCGTAAGATCACGCGCCCGCCGCAACTGTTCCTTGGTGCTGCCGAAAACCCCTGTATCCCGCCTTATGACTGGCGACCTGACCGTCTGGCAAAGAAGGTTGAGGCCGGGGCCGAGTATATTCAGACCAATTACATCTACGACATTCCGCTGTTCGAGAAATTCATGGCGCGGGTGAGGGATGCGGGGCTGGACAAGAAAGTGTTCATCATCGCGGGCGTCGGCCCCATCGCGTCAGCGCGTGCGGCACGCTGGATGCGCAGCAATGTTCCCGGCATTCACATCCCCGATCAGGTCATCGAGCGGATGGAGAAAGCCGAAAAGCCAGCTGACGAGGGCAAGAAGATCTGTATCGAACTGATCCAGCAGATCCGCGATATCGCGGGGGTGTCCGGCGTTCATGTGATGGCCTACAGGCGCGAACACGTGGTGTCAGAGATCATTCTGGAATCCGGTGCGTTGAAAGGGCGAAAACGCGCCCGACCGTCCTGAAAGGCACAGGCAAAAAACAGCGTCCAAACAAAAAAGGCGCCGGTCGGGCGCCTTTTGCATGGAAGTGTTCGCCGATCAGTCGAACTTGCGCGACGGGGCCAGTACCATGGCTTCACCGATCAGAACCTTCTTGCCCTCGACCGAGCAATGGCAATCCAGTTTGACGCGACGCTTGGAAAAGTCGATGTCGATAACTTTGACCTCGGCGTAAACCATGTCACCGGGGCGCACGGGGGCCAGGAACTTCAGTGACTGCCCCATATAGACCGTGCCATGGCCCGGCAGTTGTTCGCCAATCACGGCCGAAATCAGCCCAGCTGTCAGCATCCCGTGCGCGATGCGCCCTTCGAAGATTGTATCGCGGGCATAATCATCATCCAGATGCACCGGATTCCGGTCTGTCGAGATCTGCGCAAACATCTCGATATCTTCGTCCGTCACCACTTTGCGCAGGTGGCGGGACATGCCCATTTCGATGTCTTCGATACAGATCGTTCCGCGTGGAAGATTGTCCAACATGTTGCCCTCACTCGAAATCGACCGAGAAAGAAAAAACCACTATCCGGCCTAGGTTGGCAACTTTATTACTTCGCAACTGCAGAAAATCAAGTCTTTTCTTGCTATCTCAATCGCCCGATTGTGTAGGTCGGGTTGATCTTTTCCCTTTCGATATAAGCCGTTAGGGATTCGTGATCCGGATGGTGCGACGTTTTTGTCTCAGCAGCCGCCAGCCCGCCCGAAATGAACAGGGAATCAATGCCTTCACCCATGCCCCCCAGAATGTCCGTATGGGGGCCGTCGCCGATCACCAGAATGTCGCTGTCCGGGATATCATGGCCCAGTTCCTGCAACCTGCGGCGCGCCAGATCGTAGATCGGTGGGTGCGGCTTGCCGAAATACAGGCTCTCGCCGCCCATCTCGGTATAGAGCTTTGCCAAAGCGCCTGCACACCATTCGCGCACCTCGCCGCGATCGACAACAATGTCGGGGTTTGCGCACAGCAGCTTCATGCCCATCTGTTTGGCATAGAGGAAATCGGGGCGGTTCACGTCCGGGTCGGCCATCGGATCAAAGGGACCACAGCAGACGATCCCTTCGGCCTCTCTCAGCGGGACACGTTCAATATGGATCGGGTGGTGCAGCAGTTTCAGGGGCTCGAAAAAGCCCGCATCGCGCTGCCATTCCCCCATGAAGTAAACCTTGTGCCCGACAGCACCACGGAACATCGCCGACCGTGCGGAATCGCCGCTGGTGGCAATGGTGTCATAGGCATCTGCGGGAACATTGAACTGCACCAGTTGCTCGGCCACACCCGCACGGGGTTTGGGCGAGTTCGTGACCAGCACAACAAGCCCCCCGTCCGCGCGATAGGCTTGAAGGGCTGCGACAGCTTCGGGATAGGCCGTGATCCCGTTGTGAACGCACCCCCACAGATCGACAAACAACGCTTTGTAGCGGGTAGAGATTTCGGACAGCGCGTGAACGATCTGGGTCATATGTGGCCTCAAGCTGAAACTGCACGAGCCTTATGACCTATTGGCAAGGGATTGGCCACCAATCGATCGGTGGCCGCCCTGTATTTCGTCGGTTGGGTAAAGGTCTGTTTAAGCGCAATGCCGAAGGCGCAGACTGAAGACCAATAATGCGAGGCCCGTTTTATTCAGAATGACGGACCCAGTGTTTTTTCAGACCTTCAGGTTCGGAATGATCTGCTTTTTACGGCTCATGATGCCCGGCAGAACCACGGCGTCGCCATCGACGGATGCACCAAAGCTTTTCTCGGCAACGGTTTTGACCAGATCATTGGGCACCAGCAGGGTGGCTTCCTCGTTCAGGATATCGACGACGAACAGCAGCACCTGATCGACACCGTCTTCTTTGGCGACATCCACCATCGAACCCGCCAGGCTTGCCTTGCGGTCCAGAATGACACCCGGCGCAGTGGTTTCCAGAACCGAGACGCGGAATTTGGTGCCATCGACTTCGTATTCCTTGCTGTCCATGCGGATCAGTTCGGCATCCGAGAAGGACGAGACATCCGATTTCGCCGCAAACATATCTGCCGCGTAAGCCGAGATATCCAGCTCCAACTCGGCTGCCAGCCGCTCTGCGACCTCGCGGTCATGGGGCGTGGTGGTGGGCGAGCGGAATTCCAGCGTGTCCGAAAGGATGCAGGTCAGTGCCGCGCCCTTGATGGCGTCGGGCATCTTGGCTGCATCGTCGCCCATCAGGTCAACCATGATGGTGGCCGTGCAGGCCAGCGGGCGCACGGTGATGTCGATCGGGCCTTTGGTTTCCAGACCACCGACCAGCTTGTGGTGGTCGATAATGGCGCGGATGTCAGCGTCATTGACGTTGGCGGGCAGTTCGGCAGGGTTGTTGGTGTCGACGATAACCACCGGAGTGTCCGCTGCCAGATCGTCCAGGATGCGTGGTTTGGGCAGATCCCAGTTGTCCAGCATGAACGCCGCTTCGGTGTTGGGCTCGCCCAACAGCACGGGCTCGGCCTGCACACCTTTGATTTCGTTGAGGTACCACGACCACAGGATCGGCGAGCCTGTGGAATCGGTGTCGGGGGATTTGTGACCAAATACGAGCGTTGTCATGTCAGCGTCCTGCGGAATGGAAATTTGCGCGCCTTATAGGGCGGACAAACGTCCTTGTCACGCCACAGCAGCCCGTCTGCGACGCTTGGTCTGAAAACCGCTGAACCAGCTTAGAAAGCGGCGCGTGTCAGCGTGTATCCGGCCTGCTCCAGCTGGTTCAGCAAACCGTGGTCATCACTCAGATGACCTGCGCCGACTGCGATCACCGCCGTCTGATCCGTGATGGCCAGAATATGCTCCATCCACAGAGCATTCCGTTGGACAAGCATCTGCTGCTCGAACCCGTTCCATTCCTCATCGAAGACGTCCCGGCTCAGCCCGGATTCTTTGAACCCCTGCAGGCGGGCGAGTTGTATGATCTCG
Source organism: Ruegeria sp. AF3 (assembly GCF_056536285.1). Lineage (NCBI taxonomy): Bacteria > Pseudomonadati > Pseudomonadota > Alphaproteobacteria > Rhodobacterales > Roseobacteraceae > Ruegeria > Ruegeria sp. AF3. The sequence goes on from NZ_JBQFJM010000001.1 coordinate 2,579,315, forward strand.
GCGTGCTTTTCTTCCAGATATCCATTGGCCATGGTGGCCAGTTGATCGTTGCTTCCCATCATCGCCCCGGACAGCCGCACCAGCGACTCGACCTGCTGTTCCAGAGGGTGGCTGTCGAACATGGCGATCAGGTCGTCGATACGTTCCAGCGAGTGTTGCGGAATGCCGTTTTCTGCGGCCAGATCGTTCAGGCGGGCGTCCATGCCGTAGGTCCCGTTCGGATCTTCCATCATGCAGGGCGGGATGCTCAGCATCATGCTCAAGAACCACGGTCGCATTTTGGCCGCCATCCAGCCGGGAATGCCGCGCTGGTTCAACGCGGTCGAGAATGCGGCCCAGTCTTCATCTCCCATCAGGTCGATCAGGGTCGGCCCGGAAGTGATCATTACGGCGCTGAGATTATTGGCCAGATTCTTTTCGAAAGCATCCATGTCTGTCTGGGTGACTTCGAAATAGAACGCGTCAGCCTGGCTCAGGTCCGGAGACAGGCGCTCAACCACCTTTTCCATACGTTCGTCATACGTGTGCAGGGTGCCAATGATGTGCAGAACCGTGTCATCCTTGCGCGCAATCCAGTGGTTGCCTTCCGGAAAGGGGATGTCCGCCACGGCGCGTTGCAACTCGGCCCGCGCGTCATCTGACAGCAGTGGGCGCAGGTCCTGCCCATCGCACGCAGCCGCAGCCGTGATCGGGGCCAGTAGAAAAGCGAGAAACGTCAGCAGGCGCATGAACCCATCCGGTGTTGTGTCATCAAGGTGTCCCAGACATAGCCATGCCTGCGGCCCATGTTCAAGCAACCCGTCTGGTATTCCTCAACAATCTGCGTAGCATAGGCCCCATGAACCGCGAGCAGGACCTCTATCCCCCGATCAAGGCGCTTTTGGAGCGTCAGGGATACACCGTCAAAGGAGAAGTGGGCGCAGCCGATATCGTCGCCATGCGCGAAGACGAGCCGCCTGTGATTGTCGAACTCAAGCTCAGGTTCACGCTGTCCCTGTTCCATCAGGCGATTACCCGCCTGAAACTCACGGATCAGGTCTATATCGGGGTCAGCAAACCCACCGGGCGCACGGCCCGGCGGGCGCTCAGGGACAATCTGGCGCTGTGCCGCAGGCTTGGTCTGGGTCTGATCACCGTACGTGCCGACGGCACGGTCGAGGTGCAATGCGATCCGGGCCCCTATGCGCCGCGCAAGGACAAGGCCAGGGCAGCGCGGCTGCTGCGCGAATTCGATCGGCTGGAGGGCGACCCCAATTCCGGGGGCGCGACACGCCATGGGATCGTGACGGCCTACCGTCAGGATGCGTTGAAATGCGCCGCCTTTCTGGCCGAACACGGCCCAGCCAAAGGGGCCGAGGTTGCCAGATCTGTGGGTGTTCCGGTCGCCACCCGGTTGATGCGGGAAAATCACTATGGGTGGTTCGAGAAGGTTGAAAAAGGTGTCTACGCTCTTACCTCTGAGGGAACAGACGGCTTGAAACACTGGGCGTACAGCTGGGAACAGGCTGACTGAGGCGTTGTTAAAAAAATCCCAAACACCTTGTTGACTCGGCGTTTTAGACTCCCTAGCTATGCGTCGTTATCACTCATACACACCGAGTGCTAACGCCTCGTCGAAAGGCGAGGGGAGGATAAACAAAACTTTGAGCCCAAGGAGCTGCAAAGATGGCATTGAAACCGCTTCATGACCGTGTGCTGGTTCGCCGTACCGAAAGCGATGAAAAAACCGCAGGCGGACTGATCATTCCTGACAGCGCAAAAGAAAAGCCCAGCGAAGGCCAAGTCGTCGCAACCGGCGAAGGCGCGCGCAAGGACAGCGGCGAGCTGATCGCAATGGCGGTCAAGGCTGGCGACAAGATCCTGTTCGGCAAATGGTCGGGCACCGAGGTTCAGGTCGACGGCGAAGAGCTGCTGATGATGAAAGAAAGCGACATCATGGGGATCATCGAGTAAGCCCGCGCTTTCTCTGATCTTCCACTCAACACATTTTCTCAAGGAGAAACGACATGGCTGCAAAGGACGTCAAGTTCGACACCGATGCCCGCAACAAGATGCTCCGGGGTGTGAACATCCTGGCTGATGCTGTCAAAGTGACCCTGGGCCCCAAAGGCCGCAACGTGGTACTGGACAAATCCTTCGGCGCACCGCGCATCACCAAAGACGGTGTTTCGGTTGCCAAGGAAATCGAACTGGAAGACAAGTTCGAAAACATGGGCGCGCAGATGGTGAAAGAAGTCGCCAGCCGCACCAATGACGAAGCCGGTGACGGCACCACCACCGCGACCGTTCTGGCGCAGGCCATCGTAAAAGAAGGCCTGAAGCAGGTTGCAGCGGGCCTGAACCCGATGGACCTGAAGCGCGGTATCGACCTGGCAACAGCCAAAGTTGTCGAAGGCATCCGTGCTGCTTCGCGTGAAGTCAAAGACTCGGCAGAAGTTGCTCAGGTTGGCACCATCTCGGCCAACGGCGAAGCTGAAATTGGCCAGCAGATCGCAGACGCGATGCAGAAGGTCGGCAACGAAGGCGTCATCACCGTCGAAGAAAACAAAGGTCTGGAAACCGAGACCGATGTTGTCGAAGGGATGCAGTTCGATCGTGGCTACCTGTCGCCTTACTTCGTCACCAACGCAGACAAGATGGTGGCCGAGCTTGACGACTGCCTGATCCTGCTGCACGAAAAGAAACTGTCCTCGCTGCAGCCGATGGTTCCGCTGCTCGAGCAGGTGATCCAGTCGCAAAAGCCGCTGCTGATCATTGCAGAAGACGTTGAAGGCGAAGCGCTGGCAACTCTGGTTGTCAACAAACTGCGCGGCGGCCTGAAAATTGCTGCTGTCAAGGCACCGGGCTTCGGCGATCGCCGCAAAGCCATGCTGCAGGACATCGCAATCCTGACCGGTGGTCAGGTGATCAGCGAAGATCTGGGCATGAAGCTTGAGAATGTCACCATGGACATGCTGGGCACCGCCAAGAAGATCGAGATCAGCAAAGACGAAACCACCATCGTCGACGGTGCTGGCGAGAAAGCCGAGATCGAAGCACGTGTTGCCCAGATCCGCACCCAGATCGAAGAAACCTCGTCGGATTACGACCGTGAGAAGCTGCAGGAACGCGTTGCCAAACTGGCAGGCGGTGTTGCCGTTATCCGCGTCGGCGGCATGACCGAAGTTGAAGTGAAAGAGCGTAAGGACCGTGTGGACGATGCTCTGAACGCAACACGCGCAGCCGTTCAGGAAGGCGTCGTTGTAGGCGGTGGTGTTGCTCTGGTTCAGGCCGGTAAAGCACTGGAATCGCTGAAAGGCGCGAACGCTGATCAGGACGCAGGCATCAACATCGTGCGCAAGGCCATCGAAGCGCCGCTGCGCCAGATCGCCGAAAACGCAGGCGTTGACGGCGCGGTTGTTGCAGGCAAAGTGCGCGAGTCTTCGGATCCGGCCTTTGGTTTCAACGCTCAAACCGAAGAATATGGCGACATGTTCTCGTTCGGCGTGATCGACCCGGCCAAAGTTGTTCGTACCGCTCTGGAAGACGCGGCATCTGTTGCCGGCCTGCTGGTCACCACCGAAGCGATGGTTGCAGACAAACCGCAAAAAGATGCACCTGCTGGCGGCATGCCCGACATGGGCGGCATGGGCGGCATGATGTAAGCACGTCGAATTCGCCTCGGCGAATTCTGACGAGCCCTGACAGGCGTTTGGCTGCAAGGTCAAGCTGTCGAGAGGGGAAGCCAAAGTGCTAACGGACGGGGTCGCCTTTTGGCGGCCCCGTTTCGTTCCTGATAGCCGCAATGCGGCCACGCCTCTGGCGGGAGTATTTTGGAAAAGATGAAGGCAGCTCCGCGTGTGCCCGAATTGTGAGTGTCCAACGCGCCGCCAAGTCGGTATGTGGTTGAAATGCGACTGTTCCTTCTGACCGCCCTGACCATGTGCGCCTTTGCGGCGAACTCCATTCTGAACCGGCTGGCTATCGACAGCGGATCCAGTGATCCCGCGGGGTTTGCCATTATCCGGGTTCTGGCGGGGGCGCTGGTTCTGGCCGCACTGGTTGTGCTGCGCAGAGGACATTTGCCGCTGCGCACCTGCAGGCGGTTCATCGGGGCCGGGTCGCTTTCCCTGTATATGATCGGGTTTTCCATTGCCTATCTGACGTTGGATGCGGGGCTGGGCGCGCTTATCCTTTTTGCCGTTGTGCAGATCACCATGTTCGCCGCCAACGCCCTTACCGGGACCAAACCTACCCGGCGGCAACTGGCCGGGGCAGCGATTGCACTGGGTGGTCTGGCCTGTGTCCTGTGGCCCACAGGAACAGTGCAGGTCGATCCAACCGGAACCGTTTTGATGATTGCCGCCGGGATCGGCTGGGCGGCCTATTCACTGGCCGGACGGTCCGAGCCTGACGCATTGCAGGGCACGGCAGCGAATTTCATCGTCGCGCTGCCGGTGACCGCGCTGGCCCTGATGGCCACAGGGGCAGAGTGGCACATGACCGGAATGGGCTATCTCCTCGCGGCCCTTTCGGGTGGCGTAACATCTGGTCTGGGATACGCCTTGTGGTATCGCGTCCTGCCCCGGCTGGCACCTTCGACGGCGGCAGTCGTTCAGCTCAGCGTGCCGGTGATCGCGATTGTGGGCGGCGTGGTGCTGTTGGGGGAAAGCGCGGGTGTGCGGCTGCTTGTTGGTGCGGCGCTGGTTTTGGGCGGTATCGCGCTGGCTGTCCTGCGACGTCAACGCGGGAAGGGCTTTTAACGCAGGCGCACAGGCTTTATCTGGCGGGTATGAGAATTCTGATCGCTCTGCTTCTTTGTCTTATTCCGGCCGTGGCCAACGCGAAATGCGTTGTTCTGCTGCACGGTCTTGCCCGGACCGAGGCGTCGTTTAGCGTGATGGAGCAACTGTTCAAAGCGAATGGCTATTCCGTGGTGCGCCCGGGTTACCCATCGACCGAAATCGGTATCCCCGAACTGGCCGAACAAACCATCCCGCAAGCGTTTGCAGCCTGCGGTACTGATACCGTCAATGTTGTCGCACATTCGATGGGCGGCATCCTGTTGCGGTATTGGTTGCAGGACCACAGCCCTGAAAACATGGTCCGTGTCGTCATGCTGGGGCCGCCCAATCAGGGTAGCCAACTGGTCGATGAACTCAGCGCGTGGGAGGTGTTCGGATACCTAAACGGTCCGGCCGGTCTTCAACTGGGTACGGGCCCGGATGGTATTCCCAGCCGCCTGCCGCCCGTGGATTTCGAACTGGGTGTCATCGCAGGTGACCAGTCATTGAACCTCGTGTTTTCGTCTCTGATCGACGGCCCTGACGATGGCAAGGTGTCGGTCGAGTCCACCAAGGTCGAAGGCATGGCCGATCATCTTGTCTTGCCGGTGACCCACACCTTCATGATGAACAACCCGCAGGTCATGGCGCAGGCCCTGCACTTTATCGAATTTGGCCGGTTTGATCCGCAGATCACTTGGCTGGACGGTGTGATGGACGTAATAGACGAGATCTGTATCGGGCAAAACTGCTCGGAACCGGGGGCGGAGCCATCAGAATGACCGCATTGGAACTGACATTGACCGGAGCAGAGGTCCTGCTACCGGGTGAAGGGCTGTTACGCACAGACCTCGCCATTGCAGATGGGGTGGTTCAGAATGACGCGCCCGGGCGGCGGATTGACCTGACCGGTTATCTAGTTCTGCCAGGTATTGTCGATTTGCACGGCGATGGATTCGAACGCCATATAGCCCCACGTCGCGGCGCGATGAAACAGATGAATGAGGGCATTCTGTCGGTCGAGGCCGAACTGGCCGCCAATGGCATCACCACAGCCGTGCTGGCGCAGTTTTACAGCTGGGAAGGCGGCGTGCGCGGCCCGGACTTTGCCGCGCAGGTGTTTGCGGCCATCGCAGCGGTCAAGGGCAGCACGGTCACCGATCTGATCCCGCAACTGCGGTTCGAGACCAATATGCTCGCGGATTACGACGGGCTGGCCCGTCGCATCGCCGATTGGCAGGTGCCATACGTGGTCTTCAATGATCACCTGCCGCATGATCGTTTGGCACAGGGCAAGAAACCACCGCGCCTGACCGGGCAGGCCTTGAAGGCCGGGCGAAATCCGGAGGCACATTTTGCGATGCTGCTCGACATGCACGCCCACAAGGCTGAGGTTCCGGCGGCGCTTGAAGCGCTCTGTTCGGAGCTTGCGGACATGGGCGTGCGTCTGGGTAGCCACGATGACGCAACTGCCGAGGCGCGCGCTTGGTGGCGCGGCCAAGGGGTGCGCATTGCCGAGTTTCCCGAAACGCTTGAGGCCGCCGAGGCCGCGCGCGCTGCCGGGGATCACGTCATTCTCGGCTCGCCTAATGTGGTCCGCGGCGGCTCGCATAAGGGCAACGCCAGCGCGGTAGAGCTGATCGCCATGGGGCTCTGTGATGCGCTGGCCTCGGATTACCATTATCCCAGTCCACGCCGCGCGGCGCTGATGCTGGCCAAAACCGGGCTGCTGGATTTCGCAGGGGCCTGGGCGCTGATCTCATCCGGCCCCGCGCGGGTGCTGGACTTGCAGGACCGGGGCACGCTTGCCGCGGGCAAACGCGCCGATCTGGTAATCCTTAATGCAACCACTCACCGGGTCGCCGCGACACTGGCGGGCGGGCGCGTCAGCTATATGTCAGGGGATATCGCGTCGCGCTTTGTGGGGTGAAACCAGACCGGCTTCACCTTTTTCCAAATACTCTCGCCGAAGGCATCGCGCCGTAGCGCGATATTCTACCGCTTGATCCGGTTGAAATGTCCCATCTTGCGACCGGCCTTGATCTCGGCCTTGCCGTAAAGATGCAGTGCGACGTCCCGTTCGCGCGCCAGCTCGGGCACGCGGTCCATATCGTCGCCAATCAGGTTCTCCATGACCACATCCGAGTGGCGCTGCCCGTCGCCCAACGGCCAGCCCGCCACCGCGCGGATGTGCTGTTCGAACTGGTCTACGGCGCAGCCATTCTGCGTCCAGTGGCCCGAGTTATGCACGCGCGGCGCGATCTCGTTCACGATCAGACCGCCAGGTGTAACGAACAGTTCGACCCCCATGACACCGACATATTCCAACGCGTTCAGAATATTGGCCGCAAGCAGGATGGCATCGGTGCGCTGGGCGGGGGACAGGCGCGCAGGGATGGTGGTGGTGTGCAGGATGCCATCCCGGTGCACATTCTCACCCGGGTCGAAACAGGCCACCTGACCGTCCAGCCCGCGCGCAGCAATGATCGAAACTTCGTGCGAAAAATCAACGAACCCCTCCAAAACGGCAGGCGCGCCAGCCATGTCGGCCAGCGCGGCCTCGGCATCCCCGGGGCTGCGCAATCTGGCCTGCCCTTTGCCGTCATAGCCAAAGCGGCGGGTCTTCAGTATCGCAGGCGTGCCGATTACTTCGATAGCCGCATTCAGGCTATCCAGATTGGTGATATCCGCAAACGGGGCCGTTTTCAGGCCAAGCCCCTGCAGGAACGTCTTCTCGGTCAGGCGGTCCTGACTGACCCTCAATGCCTCACGCCCGGGGCGAATGGGGCGATGGGCTTCCAGAATATCCAGCGCCTCGGTCGGGATGTTCTCAAACTCATAGGTGATGACGTCCACCGCATCGGCAAAAGCCGTCAAGGCGTCGACATCGTCATAGGCCGCTGTCGTTACCCGATCCGCAACCTGTCCGGCAGGCGGGTTTGCGCCCGGCTCGTAGATGTGGCTGACAAACCCCAGCCGAGAGGCCGCCACCGACAACATCCGGCCCAGCTGGCCGCCACCCAGAATCCCGATCACCGCACCTTGGGCGAGCATCTCCGCCATCTTCAATTCTCCAAACGTATTCCAATTGCGCCAAGCGCCGCTCTCAGCGCCTCATGCGCGCCCTGTTCGATCAGGGTGCCCGTCATCTGCAGGCTCAAAGTACCTTCGGTCGCCAAAGCGTCGCGCTCCTGTGCCAACCGCCCGGCTGTGCCTTTCTCCATCGCGGCGAGAAAACCAGCCATCAACTGCGTGGCATAGAACTCGGCCTCGTCCGCATCGCCGGTCATGTCACCCAGCCATTTGGCCCCGGTGGCCATCAAATCCAGAATGCCGGGAACCATGGCACAAATTGCAAAATGCGCGTTCAGCGCCGCCTCATCCGCAACCTTGACCACGGGGTTTTCCGGCTCGAACAGCTCGGCCAGCAAGCGGTCATTTCCAAATGCCGCCATCGGGCAGCCACCGGACTGCAAGAACCCCAGCGGGATGGTCTGCACGAAATCCGACGCCGGTGCGCAAAGCTTGGCCAAATCCTTGGCGGAAACGGCCGCCATCACCGACACGACCTGCTGATCGGCGCGAAAGGTCAGGGGAGTCAGAACCTCGGCCGCGATATGCGGGCGCAGGCACAGAAACACGATGTCCGAGGTGTCAATCACCGCCTGCGGCGGCGCGATAGCCACACCCAGTTCGGCCTTCAGGGCGGCCGAGACCTCGGCGTTGCGTTCGGTCACGCTGATCTCATGCCCTTTGGCGGCCATCAGCCGCGCAATCGGCGCGGCGATATGCCCGGTGCCGATAAACCCGATTCTGCTCATCCCTGCGGTTCCTCGGGGATCGAGGCTGACAAGGCCTCGCGCCAGGCATCCAGCCGCGCGGCCAGGGCCTCATCCTGCAAGGCCAGAATGCCCGCCGCCATCAGGCCCGCATTGGCCCCGCCAGCGGACCCAATTGCCATGGTCGCCACGGGAAATCCCTTGGGCATCTGCACAATGGAATACAGCGAATCCACACCCGACAGGGCCCGCGTCTGCACAGGCACGCCAATCACCGGTACCCGTGTTTTCGAGGCCATCATGCCCGGCAGATGTGCCGCCCCGCCTGCGCCCGCGATGATCACCTGCAACCCGCGCGACACGGCGGTCTTGCCATAGTCCCACAACCGGTCCGGGGTGCGATGGGCCGAAACGATACGCGCCTCATAAGCGATGCCCAGTTCATCCAGAATATCTGCGGCTTCCTTCATCGTGGGCCAGTCCGACTGGCTGCCCATGATGATCCCCACTGTCACATCGCTCATCCGCTTACGTCCCCGCGCTCAGAAAGAGCGCGCACTATAGCCAAATCCGCTTTTGTGGCAATGCGGTACAGGGTGTTCAGGCAATGATATCGGGGGTCAGGCGGTCTTCGATCAGGCGAATGAAGTCTTTCAGGCGCAGTTTTTCCTTTTTCAGACGCCGAAGGGTCAACTGATCAGCCGTTCCTTTTTCATGCAGCGCCTCGATCGCTTCATCAAGGTCGCGGTGCTGGCGGCGGAAAACCTCCAATTCAACCCGCAGAACTTCATCGGTTTTCATCGAAAGGTCGGTGGGCGCGTTCATTGGCGACTCGGGCTTGTTGTGGTGCTTGCCCAACAAGATAGTGTGTCAGACGTTATCGCGCCAGACCTTGTGGACATCCTGGTTTCTTCCCATATTCTGTAACAAGCGGTTGCCGGAACGGGACCGCGCACCACGTCGCTTTGACAATAAAGGACGAAAATACGTGTCGAAACTTACTCTTGGCTCATACCCGCATCTTTTGGGGTTCGAGCAGCTGGAACGCCTTCTGGAACGGTCTGCAAAGGCCGGTAATGAAGGATACCCGCCCTATAATATCGAACAGACCTCGGACTTTTCCTATCGCATCACCCTTGCCGTGGCCGGGTTCGCCGAAGAGGATCTGTCGATCACCATCGAGGATCGCCAACTGGTGATCCGGGGCCGTCAGCGCGACGACAGCGAGGGGCGCATCTTCCTGCACCGTGGCATCGCGGCGCGTCAGTTTCAGCGCATGTTCGTGCTGGCCGACGGGGTCGAGGTGGGCGAGGCGATTATGGAAAACGGTCTGCTGCATGTGGATCTGACCCGCGCCGTGCCGGAAACCGTGGTTCAGACAATCAATATACGGAAGGGGTAAGAGCTATGAATACACCGATTGAAATCAACACCGAAGGCAATCGTATCGTCTATGTGAAAACAGTCGACGTTGCCGATCTGCCGCGTGATCTGCGCGATCAGGCAGGTGATCTGGATCACCTTTATGCCGTGCACGATTCCGATGGGCAGCAACTGGCGCTTGTGGCCGACCGCAAGCTGGCTTTCGTTCTGGCCCGTCAGCACGACCTGTCACCTGTGGCCGTTCACTGAACGGCCCCTTAGCCCGGGCGGGGCTGAAACGTTGCCCGCAACACATGCGCATCGGCGAAACTGCCGCTTTTAACCTGTAACGGAGCCGACTGCATGAGCTGGTTTGAATTCGACTGGGTAGACGCCTTCACCAATCGTGCATTTGGCGGCAACGGTTGTGCCGTGGTCCATGGCGGCGCGGGTCTCTCGGCCGAGGTCTGCATGGCATATGTGCGCGAAACCTCTCTGGTCGAATGCACATTCACCGGCCCGTCCGACGTGGCCGACATCCGCGTCCGGTATTTTCTGGCCAGCCGTGAAATTCCCTTTGCCGGGCACCCGACGATTGCCACCGTAGCGGCGATGCGGTCGCGCGGTATGATCTCCGGCGATAATCTGACGCTGGAAACCGGCGCGGGTCTGGTTTCGATCGGATTGCAGGGCGACCAGATCGAAATGACGCAGGTCGCACCGCAATTTGGTGCGCATGTGCCTGCCGATCTGGTGGCAAAGGCGATCAGCCTGCCGCAAGAAGCCATCATCTCGCCACCCCGGATGGTTTCAACCGGCTTGCCCTTCTGTATCACCGTTCTGCGCGATCATGACGCGTTGCGCGCGGCCCGCCTGTCCGAGGGCGCGCTGCGGAAAGTGGCTGCGACGGCAGGGTATTCCGGCTCGGATATGGCCGAGCCTTTCCTCGTGACGCTCCAAGGGGCCACCGACGCGGGCGATACGTTCTCGCGCCTGCTTATGGCCCCGCCCAGCCCGCCCGAGGATCCGTTTACCGGGTCCGCCACCGGGGCCATGGCGGCCTATCTGTGGAGATACGGGCTAATGACCAAAGACAGTTTCGTTGCGGAACAGGGTCACGATATGGGCCGCCCCGGTCAGGCCGTGGTCACGCGCGTTGGACCCGCCGACGCGATGACAGGGATCAGGGTTGCCGGTCAGGGGCATATCCTGATGCGCGGGCAGGTTGACCTGCCAGAGACCGCGCAATAGACGAACCGGCTCACACCCGGCGACGTTCCCAAACACTTCAGCCTCGTCAAAACAAAAACGGCCCCCGTAAACCGGAGGCCGCTTCGTTTCATTCATCAGATTCAGCCGGCTGCGATCAGGCCCATGCTTTCCAGCTTCAGCAATACCTGATGGGCGCAGTTGTCGACCTCGACATTCTCGGTCTCGACACGCAGTTCGGGGTTCTGAGGCACGTCATACGGGTCCGAGATGCCGGTGAATTCCTTGATCTTGCCCTCGCGGGCCAGCTTATACAGACCCTTGCGGTCGCGCCGCTCACACTCTTCGATGGTGGTCGCAACATGCACTTCGCAGAAGGCACCGAACTGCTCGATCTCTTCGCGCACCGCGCGGCGTGTGGTGGCATAAGGTGCGATCGGGGCGCAGATGGCGATGCCACCGTTCTTGGTGATCTCGGATGCCACATAGCCGATCCGGCGGATGTTCAGGTCGCGATGCTCTTTCGAGAAACCCAGTTCGGATGACAGGTTTTTTCGCACGATATCGCCATCCAGCAACGTGACCGGACGACCCCCCATCTCCATCAGCTTGACCATAAGCGCGTTGGCGATGGTGGATTTGCCCGAGCCCGAGAAGCCGGTGAAGAACACGGTAAAGCCCTGCTGGCTGCGTGGCGGCTTGGTCTTGCGCAGCTCGGCCACAACTTCGGGAAAGCTGAACCATTCGGGGATTTCCAGGCCCTCGGTCAGACGGCGGCGCAGTTCGGTGCCCGAGATGTTCAGGATCGTGACATTGTCCTTATCCAGAATCTCGTCATTCGGCTCGTATTGCGCGCGTTCCTGCACATAGACCATGTGTTTGAAATCGACCATCTCAACGCCGATCTCGTCCTGGAACTGGCGGAACAGATCCTGCGCGTCATAGGGGCCATAGAAATCTTCACCGGCCGAGTTCTTGCCCGGGCCCGCGTGATCGCGGCCCACGATGAAATGGGTGCAGCCATGGTTGGCACGGATTAACCCGTGCCAGACCGCCTCGCGCGGGCCTGCCATGCGCATCGCCAGATTCAGCAGGCTCATCGAGGTGGTGGATGCGGGATACTTGTCCAGTACCGCCTCATAGCAGCGCACGCGGGTAAAGTGGTCCACGTCGCCGGGCTTGGTCATGCCGACGACCGGGTGGATCAGCAGGTTGGCCTGCGCTTCCTTGGCAGCGCGGAAAGTCAGCTCCTGATGCGCACGGTGCAGCGGGTTGCGGGTTTGGAAGGCCACGATCCGGCGCCAGCCCAGTTTGCGGAAATAGGCGCGCAGCTCGTTTGGTGTATCGCGGCGACCGCGGAAGTCATAGTGAACGGGCTGCTGGATGCCAACAATAGGGCCACCCAGATAGACCTTGCCCGCCACATTGTGCAGATAGTTCACAGCCGGGTGGGCATCGTCATCGGCACCAAAAACCTTCTCGGCCTCGCGGGCTTTGTTCGGTGTCCAGCGGTCAGTGACCGTCATGGTGCCCAGAATCACGCCTTCCTGATCGCGCAGCGCGATATCCTGACCCAGTTCGATCTTGTCCGCAAAGTCTTCGCTGACGTCCAGCGTTATGGGCATCGGCCATAGCGTGCCATCAGCCAGACGCATGTTTTCGACGACATTGTCGTAATCGGCCTCGCTCAGGAAACCTTTGAGCGGGTTGAAACCGCCGTTCATCAGCAGCTCCAGATCGCAGATCTGGCGCGGGCTCAGATCCCAACTGGTCAGGTCGGCGGCTTCGACCTTCAGTTTCTGGGCCGAGTCATACGACACGTAAAGTTCGGGAATGGGGGCCAGATTGCTTAACATCGTCATCTGAATACTCTTATCGCAGTGTTGTGTTGCCAGTGATTCAAGGGCGTTTTCGGGGCATTTGCACCGACTGTTGGGCGAAGTCCACTGGCGTCAATGAAACAAAGGACGATATGCGCTGATTTCTCGCGGATTGGAAGAAATTTCCAACTCCGAAACTAAAATGACGATCTGGTTCCTTGGGGCGTAGATAATCCGATCATGCAAAGTATGACTGTTCCTGTTTTTGCGTGTGCGGCGTAAGCCCGGACGCACGGGTGACTGGCAGGGCGGGAATCGGATCGGCAACGCCGCGCAATTGGAACAACCGTATACCCTCCGACGGCAGGTCCATGCCCGCGGCCTTCAATACTTCTTGCGAGACCAGCAGTTCGACCCCCAACGCCTTGGTTTCGCTTTCCAGTCGGCTGGCCACATTGACGGCGTCGCCAATGATCGTTCTCGCGGCATGTCCCTGCGCGCCAATCTCACCCAGCACCAGATCCCCAAGGTGCAGGCCCATTCCGATCCGAATGCCAGGGCTGCCTTCGGCCTCAAGCTGATCGTTGAACCGGTCGAGGGCATGGCTGATATCTATCGCAGCCTTCAACCCGGCGCGGGCGGATGCGGCTGCATCGGGTTTTTCGAAAACCGCCAGCAACCCGTCGCCCATATACTTGTCCACGACACCGCCGTCCTTGGTGATGGCAGGCACGACGGCGTCGAAGAACCGGTTCAGCAGGAACACGATGTCATAGGGCAGCTGACCCGTCGTGCGGGCGGTAAATCCGCGCATGTCCAGAAACAGCACGGTCAGTTTCCGTTCCTGCCCCTGACTGGCATGTCCGCGAATGCGCCCGCCATCCGGTTGAAAAACGCGGAAAACGGTGGTCGGTTCCGTTGGGCGGATTTGGCAGGCCAGCCGTGTCTGTGGCGAGGCGCCAACAGCGGCCAGACTGCGGGCCTCGACATCGCCGGGTGGGGGCAGGGCGCTGGCGCCCTCTTCAACGATGACGCGGCACGTGGTGCAGCGCCCCTTCCCGCCGCACAAGGCCGCGTGGGGCACACCATGTGCCTGCGAAATCTCAAGCAGGGTCATACCCTTTTCGGCATCTACCTCGGGCCCGCTGCTGTAACTCACCCGCACCGAATGCCTGCGCCGCCACAGCTTGCGCCCGATATACACAAGACCCGTGGCCGCCAAGGCCAGCCAGAACGCCAGAAGGGCATTGTCCTTGACGGTGAACATGGTCTGGAACGCCTCGGGTGAGGGCCAGTTGTAATGCTCGATATATTGTTCCCGCAAAAACTCATCTGCGAAATCCATCCAAATGCGGCGACCCTCGGTCAGCAGACCGGCCAAAGCGAACATGGGGATGAAGACGGCAACACCGATCAGATAGGGTACGGCGCTGGACCACCATTTCGTCAGCCGTAGCCACATATGCAGTCCGATACAGCCATGCACCCAGACGATCAGCAACAACGCGCTTTGCATCCATATCACGGTGCTGGGCCACATCAGGATGATGATATACCCCATCTCGTCATTGACGTCATAGATCTCGTGCGCGACCCGGGTCTGAATGACATGCGAGATCAGCTGCAAAGGTATCAGCAGACCCAGAACAATCTGCAACGCCGTGCTGAACGGCATGCGCAGGGTCCGGCGTTGTGCGATCGAAGCCAGGGCCAGACCGGCATGTGTGAACAACGCCGCATAAAGCAGCAGGCTCATTAAACTGTGCCGCGTCACCGCTGTTCGACCGTCCTGCATCCCGTGCAGATAATCGGTGTGAAACAGGCCCAGTCCGATGTTGATGAAATGGAAGAAAGCGAAAGCAAACAGAACCAACCCGCTGCCGATCCGAAGCCGGGTTGCCCAACCGCCACGCCACAAAGCGCTCTTCAAGAATACCACCTGTATCGCTGTTCGCCTTGGTTGGACTTTGCGAGGACGTTCGCGGTCAGGTCAAGGCTTCGGGTGCAAATCTAAGCCCGCCAGTGGGTCGCGGGGTGTTGGGAGTGAATTGATATCTTGTCCGCACAAAACAGCACCAGATGGCTGAGGTCGGGGCGCGAGCGCGAGCTGTAGATCAAGCCGTCCGCCCCCAGTGCCCGCGCTTTATCCGAAAAAGCCCATGTCGGCGAAGGGACCCCCATAGCACGATTATCCTGCCAGATCACCGACACAGCCGTCTGCCCGCGGTAGTCCACCAACCGCGCGTTTTCCACCAGAAACCTTTGTATCACGCGGTCGGGATCGTCGCCCGAGACGTAGCGCCGGATGGCGACCGAAGCGCCCTCGGCGCTGAGCGAGGCATAAAGCGCGAACTGTCCGGAATGATGAAAGCGCCCCTCAGGCGCGCGGGCAGGCAGCAATGGGGTCGCTGCCTGCGACGCAAACAGAATTCTCCAGACTGGGCCAGAGAATTCAAGCATGCATCAGTCCTGTTCGGCCAGGAACCGTTCGGCATCCAGTGCCGCCATACAGCCCATCCCGGCGCTTGTTACCGCCTGACGATAGACATGGTCGGTCAGATCGCCTGCCGCGAACACGCCGGGGATCGAGGTTTCGGTGCTGCCCGGTTTGGTGACGACATAACCACCCATATGGGTTTCCAGCGTGTCCTTGACCAACTCGTTCGCAGGGGCGTGGCCGATGGCGACAAAGACACCTTTGCACGGGATCTCGGTGATCTCGCCGGTTTTAACATGTTTGACCCGAACACCTTCGACGCCCAAAGGCGCATCGGTGCCGATCACTTCTTCCAGCTGGTGGAACCACAGCGGTTCGATCTTTTCATTCTTCAACAGGCGATCCTGAAGGATCTTTTCCGCCCGCAACTCATCACGGCGGTGGATCAGGGTCACCTTGCTGGCGAAATTGGTCAGGAACAGGGCTTCTTCCACGGCTGTGTTACCGCCACCGATCACCACGATTTCCTGCCCGCGATAGAAGAACCCGTCACAGGTGGCGCAGGCCGAGACGCCAAAGCCCTTGAACTTCTCTTCCGACGGCAGACCCAGCCATTTTGCACGCGCGCCTGTGGCCAGAATGACCGCATCAGCGGTATAGGTGGTGCCGCTGTCGCCCTTGGCGGTGAAGGGGCGCTTGCTGAGGTCCAGATCGCTAATGATATCGCCAATCACCTCACATCCCATGGCCTTCGCATGGTCCTGCATCCGCACCATCAGGTCCGGGCCCTGCACCTCGGTGTCGCCGGGCCAGTTTTCGACCTCGGTCGTCGTTGTCAGCTGACCACCGGGTTCGATGCCCTGTACCAGAATGGGTTCCAGCATGGCGCGGCTTGCATATACGCCTGCAGTGTATCCTGCGGGCCCTGACCCGATGATCAGAACCTTGGTGTGTCTTGTGTCGGCCATGGTGCCCCCGCTCGAATTGCCTGATTTGGGCCCGCGGCCCGTCGCCCCGATATAGCGACCGACTGGCCCGGCTTAAAGCCCCTTACTGTTCAGCCCCCTTCGGGCCGGGGTGCCTTGGGTTTTCGGGAAGAAGGCGAAAAGGAAACAAAGAAAATTGCGCATCTGCGAAACATTATTGCGCGCGTGTGGGGTGCTGATATAAGAACCGAAAAAATCAGGAGCATTTGATGGTCACGACTCGGCTGGATGATATTGATCGCAAGATTCTGGCGGAACTGCAGGCGGACGGTCGTATGACCAATGTCGAGCTGGCAAAACGGGTCGGAATCTCGGCCCCGCCCTGTCTGCGCCGGGTGCGCACACTCGAAGAATCCGGCTTCATCACCGGCTACCACGCCGAGGTCAACTCGCGCGAGTTGGGGTTCGAGGTTCAGGTATTTGCCATGGTAGGTCTGGACAGCCAGGCCGAAGTCGAACTGCGCGCGTTCGAAGGCCGCTGCCGCGATTGGCCATTGGTCCGCGAATGCCACATGCTGAACGGCGAAGTGGATTTCATTCTGAAATGCGTCGCACCTGACCTGAGCAGCTTTCAGCAGTTTCTGACGGGCGAGTTGCTGACCACGCCAAACGTGGCCAGCGTCAAGACATCGCTCGTTATTCGCGGCGCAAAAGACGAGCCAGGCGTACCGTTCGACGTTCTGGAAGAACGTATGAACCGGATGGCGTAACGCCGACACGTTTTGGTTGCGCGGTGATTGGTGGCAACAGTGCTGCCACCGCAAGGGATAGAACCCAACTTATTACCAGCTGCATGATGCCCCCCATAATGCAGTAATCACAATCATGCTCAGGCCGTCATCGCATCGATCTCACCATCTCCGGCGCGCGGCATCAGCAGCGGGCCAAAATCGTTCAGCGACTCGATATGCGCGAACAGGTTCAGATAGATCGACCGAAGCGAGTGGCTGATCATGCGAACCGCATTCACACCTGGATGATATGTTTCGAACTGTAATCCATCTACGCGAATAACGGAATGGCGTTTTAAACAAATGTGAAACAGTTCAACGGGGGTAGGCGGCATTGTTTCAATGACACCCATCCCGTCCTGAAATTCGGACACGGGTGTAAGAATCGGCTGTCCCCCATGCAGGTGCCGCAAATGCGCAGGTGTTCCCACGATTCGCGCCGCCGGGCCGGCAATGACACCCGACATTGGCTTTTGCATCCCGAACGTATCCGCCATGATCCGCGTCAGCGGTCGCGTCCGGCCACGTGAATCCGCGCGTCCCGGGATCAACGTGACAGATCCCTTCCACAACACGGTTTCCGATGCGCCATTCTGCGTCAGGACCGTATCCCCAGGCATCAAATCCTCGATTGCCATCGGTCCATGTTCTGTTTCCACCAAAGATCCACGTGTGAAGGCACAAAACGCGTCTTCAAACATCGGCAAGGCGGGCGCGATATGGCGGGTCTGAACCACATCTCCATTCTTTAGCAGGCTGCTGACTTCATAGCGGCGCAGCTGGGCCTTTGGCTTTGAAACTGGCCGCGGTATTTCTCGCAGCATGGCCGAAGTTTCGATTGCATTTCTGGCCGCGCGGGCCAGTGAATTTGGAATAGTCATTAATATTCCGTCCCCTCAAAATGTTCGGTCAGGCGCGGCGTACCCCCGTACAGACGCGCCCGGCGAACTGGTTCTTTGTCTTGAAACAAATGGGTGACCCCCGGGCGATGACCGGAACGGTCCCGCAACGCGACTAAATCTCGCTTTCCAATGGTCAACACATTGACCCCCCAGACAAACTCGTACTTCACGGGCGAAATTGCCCGCACACACAACTCCGTAAAAGTCACGAACCCCTCGTTCGTGACGCGCGATACATCAGGCCGGAGCAAACCTGATACGCGTTGACCCAGATAAGACCGGCAGCTTGGTCTCTGGGTTTTTCTGTCTCAGCGTCGTGCCGCGATGCGACTGGCGACCCTGACAGAATTGCTTGTTACCCGCTTCCACGGCATTTCCAGGTTCTGGTCCCGAGTGGCCTCGACCATGGCTTTCAGAAAGCGTGATTTGGTTTTCATTTTTTGGTCCTGCTCCGAGCGGGGCGTATTTCCCCACATCCTCTGTAAACCTTTTGTGACGCGGGTTTGCGGCAGGGATAAGGCTTATCCGGGATGATTTGCGGACAGAAAAATGAAGTCAGACGGACCTCCCACTCAACACGCCAGCGCCCGATTTTCGAACGTCAGATACCGATCTGATTACTGGCAAAAACTCGTTACGATTCTGATGCCCAATCAACACAACAAATGTGGCGGAAAAGTGGCAGGGTACCTAAATCTGGACGAAGATCACAATCTTATGACGGAGATCAGCCGCCCGTAATCGACCTCGTTCGCGTGCGTTGATCGGCGATAGGAATAGAACCTGTCGGGGTCGGAATATGTGCAGTGCCGGGTCCACTCGGCCTGTCCGATTCCCGCCTGCCGCAGCCGGTGCAGCCCGAAGGCGGGCAGATCAAATTGCAGGCGGTCACTTTCACCATTGGCAAAAAAGCGGCTGTTGTCCGGCGAATCCGCAAGGAACGCGTCCAGAAACTCTGGCCCCACCTCGTAAGCGCGCTGGGAAATACTGGGTCCGATCACGGCGCAGATATTGCTGCGGTCGGCTCCCAGCGCCTCCATCGCGTCCAGCGTTGCCTCCAGAACACCGTCCAGCGCGCCGCGCCACCCGGCATGGGCGGCACCGATCACATGCGCGTCGGGATCGGCGAACAGAACCGGCTGGCAATCGGCCGTCAGGATCGTCAGGGCCAGACCGGGTGTTGCTGTGACAATGGCATCCGCTTTGGGCTTTTCACCGTCAACCGGGGCTTTGACTGTCAGAACCGTTGGCGAATGAACCTGATGCACCGCGACCATTGCCTCGGGTTCAACCTCCATCGCGTCGGCCACCCGTCGCCGGTTCAGCGCGACAATCTCGGTTTGATCCGAGGACCCCTGACCACAATTCAAGCCGCTGAAAATTCCAGAAGACGCGCCGCCGCGACGGGTAAAGAACCCATGGCGAAATGGCGACAGCAGGTCCGAGGTCAGAATTTCCAGCGTCATGGTTCCAATCCTGGTGGTGGGGCTGCATAGGCCGGGAAAAGGCCCATCACCTTGAACAGATTTCCCATTTCATCAGGATGCGTCAACCGCCGATGCGCGGCAATCAGCGCATCCAGCTCGGAACCGCTCAGCGCCTTTGACAAAGCTTGCGCGCGGGCGGTGATCCCCAGTCGTTCGAGGAAGACGCCCTGCGGTGTCAAGCGCGTATGCCTGCAACCACAGGCGCGGGTCGCAACGGCCAAAGGTTCAAAATCCACATGCGCTGTCAAATCGGCCTGACCGGGCGATGCCAGAGGATCGGTATGTTCGTGGTTTTGCAGAGCCTGCAAGGTATCGCCCATCGAATGCCAGTCACCATAGTCGGTAATTAGCGCTGCGCCGCCATGGCTGGCGATCCGCCCCGCGATCACGGTCAGAATGGGAATTGCAGCAGCGCACAGTTCGACCAGATCACCGTCCTTGGTGTCCGACAGCCTGTCATTCAACGCCACCTGCGGCCCGTTCGGACCGAGCCCGAACATCAACGCGCCGTCGCGTTCGCCCACCAGACGCTCGCGCCAACCCGTACCGTCACGCTGGAACTGGCGGATGGGCAGGGCATCAAAGAACTCGTTAGCAACCAGCAACAGCGGCTGGTCGGGCAGGTAGGCGATCGTGTCGATCCAGACCGCCTCGTAATCCTTCAGCGTTGCCGCCTGCACCTGTTTCAATACAGGCGATGCTTCAACCAGTACAACCTGCGCTGCCTCGTGAAATCCGGGTACAGCCCGTGTGGCGCGCAGAATATCGGCCATCAATGTACCGCGCCCCGGCCCCAGCTCGCACAGGGTAAACGGTGCAGGCCGTCCCTGATCCATCCAGCTTTGCGCCAGAGACAGCCCGACCAGCTCCCCGAACATCTGACTGATTTCCGGTGCTGTGGTGAAATCCCCCGCTGCTCCCAGCGGATCACGGGTCGTGTAATAGCCCAGCGTCGGATGCAGCAGGCATTCGCCCATAAAATCCGCCACGCTCAGCGGTCCATCCTGCCGGATGCGGGCGATCAGGTGATCGGTCAGGCTCATGCCGCCCGCCGCCGCGCCCGCAGGGCAAACCACAGACCAAGCGCGATCATCGGCAGCGACAGGAACTGCCCCATGGTCAGCCCGTACCCGCCCACATGCCAGGCCAGCCCCAGTGGATTGCCGGGCGATACGAACTGCGCATCCGGCTGGCGAAAGAACTCGACGATAAAGCGCGACGCGCCGTAGCCCGCCAGGAACGTCCCCATGACAAGGCCCGGTGTGCGAAAACCGCCGCGCCGATAGACCAGCCACAGCAATACCGCCCCCAGCAAAACACCCTCCAGCGCGGCCTCATACAGCTGCGACGGGTGCCGGGCGCACATACCTGCGACCACGCCGGGGCAATCCTGCGCAGCAAATCCGGGAAAAATGACGGCCCAAGGCAGCTCACTTGGGCGGCCCCACAGCTCGGCATTGACGAAATTGGCCAGCCGCCCCAGCAGCAATCCGGGCGGAACGGTGTAGGCGACCAGATCCCCCAGCGACAGGGCAGGGATCCGGTGCCGTCGTGCAAACAGGTACGACGCAAGGATCACGCCCAGCAGACCGCCATGAAAGGCCATGCCGCCTTGCCAGACCTTCACGATCTCCAGCGGGTGCGACAGGTAATAAGCCGGCTGATAAAACAGCACAAAGCCCAGCCGCCCGCCCAGAATCACGCCCAGAATGATCCAAGTGACCAGATCCTCCAGCTGCTCGGGCTTCATCGGCGGGCCATCCGCAGGCCAGAGCGTTGGGCGGCGCAACGCCACAACGGCCAGCCGCCACGCGATCAGGATGCCCGCGATATAGGCCAGCGCATACCACCTTAACGCGAACTCCATCCCGAACAGCGGGATCGAGAACAGTTCGGGCGACAGATCGGGGAAATTCAGAACAGCCTGCATGTGCGTCTCATTGCCCGGGGTTTGCAGGTCAAGTCAACCTTGAGCCCGCGCCATTCTTTGCCCATATACAGGTAAACCGCGAGATCGGAGAACAGATATGCAGACCCGCAACAAGATCCTGGATGACGTGTCCCAACTGATGACCAACGCCATGGGCGTGGCGCAGGGCGCGCGGGAAGAGGCTGAAAACGCGATGAAGTCGATGATCGACCGCTGGCTGGCCGACCGCGATTTCGTCACCCGCGAAGAATTCGACGCCGTGCGCGCCATGGCTCAGAAGGCGCGCGAAGAAAATGCGGCACTCGAAGCCCGCATCGCCGCGCTCGAGGCGAAACTGGACAAATAACGCCCCGGCGTTCCCTTTATTCACAATTTTCGGACAAAGCATTCCGCCGCGCAATCCAGCCCGGATTGTGCGGTGCTGTGTATTCTGACGCGTCGCATAATTTATTCAAGATAAAGCTGACTCTGGCGCCAATATTTTGATCGCCGTTGCCTTCTGTCCACAACTTATTGCTGTTATCCCCAATAATTAGGGTTGCCAGAACTTACGCCACATCGCACCATATTTAGTACAGGCCTATGGGGGAAGCCCGGTTTGTAGAGCAGGCAACTAGCGCTGGGGCGCTGCCAGCCCCGAAATGCTAGAGATTAGTGAGGTGGCATTATGGCCCTTTCCGAGCAGTATCTCGAAGAAGACATTCATCCGATCGACATTGTTGAGCATCTGGCCGAACATCACGACTGGGATTTTGATCGCATTGGGGACGATCAGATTGCCATGGCCGTTGAAGGGCAGTGGCGCACCTACTCGATCACACTGGCCTGGTCCAACTATGACGAAACGCTGCGCATGGTGTGCAGCTTCGAAATGGAACCACCGGCCGAGCGTGAAATGCAGCTCTATGAGCTGCTCAACAAGATGAACGACCAGTGCTGGGCAGGCGCGTTTACCTATTGGGCAAACCAGAAGCTGATGGTCTATCGCTATGGTCTGGTCCTTGCAGGCGGGCAAACTGCCAGCGCTGACCAGATCGACACGATGATCAATGCCGCCGTCATGAGCGCCGAGCGGTACTACCCCGCGATCCAATTGGTGACCTGGGGCAACAGAGGGCCAGAAGAAGCCATGCAAGTGGCCATTGCAGAGGCCTACGGCCGCGCGTAAACCTTTGCCCCGAACCGATATGTAAAGCGGGAGGGGCAAATGGACATGACGCGAGTGGCCGAACAGGGGCTTGTGCTTCTGGGGTGCGGAAAGATGGGGTCCGCAATGCTGGCGGGATGGCTGGAACACGGCCTTCCGCCAGTTTCCGTTTGGGTCATCGATCCCTACCCGTCAGATTGGCTGAAGGCGCAGGGCGTCAATATCAACGCACCCTTGCCCGAATCCCCCGCCGTGGTGCTGGTTGCGGTCAAACCGCAGATGATGGGCGAAGCCCTGCCTGCCCTTCAGGCACTGGGCGGCGGGTCCAGCCTGTTCATTTCCGTTGCGGCTGGCACCTCGATTGCCACCTTCGAATCTGTTCTGGGCGGTGACACCCCGATCATTCGCGCCATGCCCAACACGCCCGCCGCTATCCGTCAGGGCATCACGGCACTGATCGGCAACGCACACGCCTCCGAGACCGATATGGAACAGGCCGAAAACCTGCTGGCGGCAGTGGGCCAGACCGTTCGCCTGGAGGATGAGGCACAGATGGACGCCGTCACCGGGCTCAGCGGGTCCGGCCCGGCCTATGTGTTCCATCTGATCGAAACCCTGGCCGCAGCGGGCGAGGCGCACGGCCTGCCTGCCGAGCTTGCGATGAAACTGGCCAAGTCCACAGTGGCCGGTGCCGGGGCACTGGCCATGGCGTCCGACGAAGACCCCGCGCAGCTGCGCATCAACGTGACCTCTCCGAACGGTACCACACAGGCCGCGCTCGAGGTACTGATGCATCAGGAAACCGGCTTTCCCGACCTGCTGCACCGTGCCGTCAAGGCCGCAACCGACCGATCCAAGGAGCTCTCGCGTGAATGAAATTTCGTTCGACGACTTTCTCAAGGTCGATATTCGCGTGGGCGAGGTAATCCGCGCCGAGCCCTATCCCGAGGCCCGCAAACCCGCGATCAAGATGTGGATCGACTTTGGCGACGAGATAGGCGAGCGCAAGACCTCGGCCCAGATCACCGCGCATTACGATCCGGCCACTCTGGTTGGCAAACAGGTCATGGCTGTCGTCAACTTCCCTCCGCGCCAGATCGGCAAGTTCATGTCCGAGGTTCTGGTGCTGGGTCTTCCCGATGACAGCGGTGAGATCGTTTTGATCGGCCCCGACGGCAAGGTTCCTACAGGCGGGCGGATGCACTGATGAAACTGCTGATCACGCGTCCGATGACACCGGAAGTCGAATCGCGCGCCCGCGCCGATTTCGATGTGACCATCCGGGAAAACACCCTGCCCATGTCACGGCAGGAGATGCTGGCCGCTCTGGCCGATTACGATGTGGTCGTCCCGACGCTGGGTGATCAGTTTTCGGCGCAGGTTTTTGCAGAAGCCGGTCCGCCGCGCTGCAAGCTGCTGGCCAATTTCGGTGTTGGCTTCAACCATATCGACGTGGATGCCGCACGTGCGGCCGGGATTGACGTAACCAACACCCCTGGCGCGGTCACCGATGCCACGGCTGATATCGCCATGACTCTGCTGCTGACCACAGCCCGGCGCGCCGGTGAGGGTGAGCGGCTGGTGCGGTCCGGTCAGTGGCTGGGCTGGCACCCGACGCAGATGCTGGGCCATCACGTGACCGGCAAGCGCGTGGGCATCGTCGGTATGGGCCGCATCGGGCAGGCCATCGCGCGCCGCTGTCATTTCGGGTTTGCCATGCAGGTGGCCTATCAATCCCGCAATGCAAAAGATCTGGATTTCCCGGCGGAATTCACACCTGACCTTGAAACGCTTACCGCCTCGATCGATTTTCTTGTGCTTGCGGTTCCCGGTGGTGCGGAAACCCGCCACCTGATCAATGCGCAGGTTCTTGAGGCGATGAACCCCTCGGCCATTCTGGTCAACATCGCCCGTGGCGAGGTGGTGGACGAGGCCGCGCTGATCACGGCGCTGCAAACCGGTCAGATCGCGGGGGTGGGGCTGGACGTCTACGAATTTGAACCCAAAGTGCCGCAATCCCTGTGCGATATGGAAAACGTCACCCTGCTGCCCCATCTGGGTACAGCCACCGAAGAGGTGCGCAGCAGCATGGGTCACATGGCGCTGGATAACGTGGCGGCCTTTGTCGCGGGCAGGGCGCTGCCCAACCCGGTCTAGTCGCCCACCGCCTCACGCCAGTGTTTACGGCAGAGCGAGACATAGGTCTCGTTCCCGCCAATCTGCACCTGCGCCCCTTCGGTGATGGCCTTGCCGGTTTCATCCCGCCGAATCACCATCGTGGCCTTGCGGCCGCATTCACAGATCGTGCGCACCTCGCGCATTTCGTCGGCAAGGGCCAGCAGGGCGGCGGAACCGGGGAACAGTTTGCCCTGAAAATCCACCCGCAGCCCATAAGCCAGCACCGGCACATCCAGATCGTCCACCGCACGGGCCAGTTGCCAGACCTGCGCCTCGGACAGGAACTGCGCCTCATCAATGAAAACGCAGGCCACGGAACCTTTGTCCAGCCGGGACCGGATCATGGCGAAGACATCATCTTCGGGTGTGAACGTGTCAGCCTGCTCCGATATGCCGATGCGCGATGCAATCCGCCCCGCACCCGCCCGCCCGTCAAGGGCGGCGGTCATCAGATAGGTCTGCATCCCGCGCTCGCGATAGTTGTGCGACGCCTGTAGCAACACAGTCGACTTGCCCGCGTTCATGGTGGAATAGTTGAAATACAGCTTTGCCATGGCGTGGGTCTAAAACGCCCGGCCAAAAGGAACAAGAGAGCAAAGGGATGTAAGAAGCGACGTCGCCATTGCGTGTGCAGAGGCCGAGCTGGGCTCGTAGGGGATGGAACCCCCGCGTCTGCAACAGCGACGCCGTCGGCCAACATGTGGCCAAAACAAAGCAAGGCCCAACAATACCGCCCCGCAATCACTCTTTACCGGCTTGAACTGCCGCCACTCACTCACAAAATCCCCCGCTTATCTGAGGGATAGTCAATGTATGACATTTCAATTATGACTCAGGTATGGGAAATTTCCCGACGCTTTCCCCGGTTTGGACACCGGGCGGGCGTTTGCAGGTAATAAAGGTAAATCAATGGCAGATATCGGGGCCTATCTGAAGAAACACACAGAAGCGCTGGTCAAAGATGTCGGAATAGAAGCTGCTTGTGAAATCACCGGAAAATCCAAGGCGACCCTGGGCCGGTATTATTCGGACAATGCCGAACACGCGGACAGGTTCATGCCCGTGGATGCGGTGGCTCGGCTTGAAAACGCAGCAACTTATCCGCATGTGACATCCGCGCTGGCGGATCTGAAAAACATCACCTTGTCCTACAGCGAACGCAACACCGAGGATCCTCGCACAGGCGGGGTGAATTCGGATGTCATCGCGCTCAGCCAGCGGTTTGCAATGCTGATGACTGAATATCAATCCGCAATCGAAGATGGCATCATCACGGTGAACGAAGCCAAAAGGCTGCTGAAAGAAACCAGTTTGCTTCAGCAGGTCCTGATTGAAATGAAACTGCACCTGGAAGAAGAAAGCGTCAGCTAGGCTTGACTGCAGTCCGTAACCGGCCAAATTCCGCCTGCCCGGATTGCAGCAGATGTCGTGCGCTTTGTGGAATGATCACCAACCGGACCCTGTGCCTCAATTCAGTCACGTCTTTCCGATAAGCTGCGGCGCAGGCAAGATCGTCAAGGGCAGTAAACCATGCAGAAAATGCAGGGAAATTACAGCGTTCTCGCAGACCGTATGGTTTGGCGGTCGTTCCTGTTTGTCTATACGCTTTTTCTGGCCACGGTGCTGTTTGGTGCTTATCAGGAAGGCCCCGATGACGCGATGCGCTGGGTCATGGTGCAGGACCTGCTGGCGGGGCAGGGCTGGTTTGACGCCTATCAGCATCGGCTGGGGCCGGGTGACGGCACGCTGATGCACTGGTCCCGGCTTGTCGATGCGCCGATTGCCGGGCTCTACACGCTGTCCGCGATGGTCGTGCCACCCGACAGCGCCTTGCAAGTGACCGCGTTTGTCTGGCCGGTGCTGCTGGCGGGGCTGACCCTGTGGGCCTTTGCTGTCACCGGTGGAGCTTTGGGCGGGCGCAATGGCGCAGTTTCGGCACTGGTGGTCGGTGTGCTGACGCTCGAACATTATCGGAAGTTCGACTATTTCTCGTTTGACCACCACAATGTTCAGATTCTGCTGTTTGCAGCGGCCCTCATGTTCTTTGTCCTGCGCAAGGCCAAACCCTCTGCTGCGGGGTGGCTGGGTGCCTGCCTCGCCCTTTCGGTGTCCATCGGAACCGAATCAATCGTGCAGGTCGCGATTATCGCGGTGTTCCTTACGATTGACTGGATTGTGACCGGCACAGCCGCCCGCCGCAACACCATGGTGTTTGGAGCCGGGCTGGCGCTGACCCTGTTGCTGGCCAGCGTTGCAACAACGGGGCGTCAGGGCTTTCTGTTTCCAAGCTGCGATGCCCTGACGATCAGTGTGGCCCTGCCGGCCGGGATCGCGGCCCTGTGCCTGTGTGCAGCAGCCTGGGTCGGGTCGGGCTGGTCCTATTGGGGGCGTATCGGCGCGTGTCTTGTGGTCGGCGCTGTAACACTTGGCTGCGCTTACGCATTTGCACCCCACTGCCTTGAAAACCCGATTGCGGATCTGCCTCAGGACATGCGCGACTTCTGGCTCAGCCAGGTCGCTGAAGCACAGAATATCACCGTCGTTCTGGAACGGCATCTGGGCGAGGCTGCGGCCCTGATCGCCATGTCTGTCATCACGGCGGTGGCGGCCTTGATCTTTGCCCGCCAGTCACAAGACAAAATGGATTACCTCCTGTTTCTGGCGCTGATTGTGACCGGGTTTTCCATGTTTCTGTACCAGTCCCGGATGATGACGTTTCTGGGCGTGTCCCTTGTGGCTGTTCAGGCTCAGGTGCTGCGGGCCCTTTACGTCAGTTACAGAACCCATGGCCGCACGCTCTCCGGCTTGGCTATGATAGGCTTTATCGTCTGCGTCTCGCCAAAGATCGGTAGCAGCGTGGAAAAACAGCTGGAACGGTTTGCGCGCCCATCCCTTGCGGCACCCGTCGCCGAGGTAGCACAGGATTCGCAAAACATCGGCGCCCCCTGCAAAGCGCCCGAGGCCTACGCGGCCCTGCAAGACCTGCCAGCCGGAATGGTTCTGGTCGATTTCGATTATGCGGCAGAGGTGCTGCGCTATACTGATCATTCGGTTCTGGCTGGGAATTATCACCGCAACCGGGCCGGAATTCAGGCGCAGATCGCGGTTTTGCGTATGGATGCGTCCCAGGCCGGTCCGCGTCTTGCTGCGCTGGGTGTAAGCTATGTGCTGCTGTGCACCGCCGCGCCCCGTGCCGAATTCTGGGATTGGGCATCTCAGGGGCGCGGGCTGCAATCCCAACTGGCAAAAGGTGAAACCCCCGCCTATCTCAGCCGGATTGATCGTGGGGAAGGGGCCGCGTTCCAGGTTTTTCAGTTGGCGGCCGATCTCTAGGCCGTCAGCGCTTTGCGGAATGCAGATCAGGCGTGACGCTTCACGATCACCGATCCAACCGAATACCCGGCCCCAAAAGAACAGATCAGGCCCAGATCGCCCTCTTGCAGATCGTCAGAGTATTTCGAAAACGCAATGATCGACCCTGCGGATGAGGTGTTCGCATAATCCTGAAGGATATTGGGTTGCTCGCCCGCTTCGGGTTCGCGGCCCAGAACCTTCTTGCCGATGAAGTCGTTCATCGTCTTGTTGGCCTGATGCAGCCACAGGCGTTTGAGGTCGGTATTGCTGACCCCTTCGGCCTCCATATGGTCGCTGATATGCTTGCTGACCATCGGCAACACTTCCTTGAACACCTTCCGGCCGTTCTGCATGAACTGCATGTCGCGGCGGTCAATCACACCATCGGGGCGCGACCGGCGCAGGAAACCGTTATTGTTGCGGATATTGTTGGAAAAGGCGGTGGCACAGCGGGTCGACAGGATTTCGAAATGCGGGCCTTTTGCGTCTTCGATCCGCTCGATCAGCGTTGCCGTTGCCACATCACCAAAGATAAAGTGACAATCCCGGTCGCGCCATTCCAGATGGCCCGAGCAGATTTCAGGGTTCACCACCAACGCCGCGCGCACCGAACCGGACCGCACCATATCCGCCGCCGCCTGAATGCCGAACGTGGCCGAAGAACAGGCGACATTCATGTCAAAGCCGAACCCGTCGATACCCAGTTCCTGCTGAATCTCGATTGCAATCGCCGGATAGGCGCGCTCGTGGTTCGAGGCCGCACAGATCACCAGATCGACATCCGCCGCCGTGCGCCCCGCCTGCGCCAGCGCCTTCTTGCAGGCATCCACTGCCATCTCGGCCATGATCCCGGGCTCGTCATCGCTGCGTTGGCGCAGCGTCGGGTGCATCACGTCGGGGTTCAGCACCCCGGCCTTGTCCATCACGTAGCGGTTCTGAATGCCCGACGCCTTGACGATGAACTCTTCCGAGGAATGCTGCATCGCCTCCATCTGCCCGGCTCCGATGGCCTCAGCATTCTTCGCGTTCTGCTTGTCTGCATAGGCGTTGAACGCTTCAACAAGCTCGGCGTTGGTGATGACGTTTTCCGGCGTGAAGACACCGGTACCGGTAATGGCGGGGGTATACATGGCGGGTCCTGAATGTTTCGGATTCGCCCAAAATGCAGTCATGGCGTGATTTGATCAAGACATGTTGACCTAAGGGAATTCGTTCCGGGGCGCAGTTTCATATCTTGAATAGTTCAGAAATTGAAGTATATCGCCCCGTAACCCGCGCGGAGACCCCCCCAATGCCCGACGATATCAGCGCCAGACTGGGCCGCCTCAGCCCCGAGATTCAGGCGATCATGGGCGTCTATGCCCTGTACTGGAAACTGGAAGAGACCTTCGACTGTATCGAAACAGACCTGAGCCACCCGGAATGCCACATGCTGATCAAACTGGATCAGCCCAAGCGCATGGGCGTTCTGGCCGCTGATATGTTAAGCGTCCCGTCAACGATCACCGCCACAGCCGATGCCCTTGAAAAAACGGGCTACCTGACACGGCGGCGTGACCCCGAAGACCGCCGGGCCTGGTTGCTGGTGCTGACAGAGCAGGGCGAAGAGGCCCGCAACATGCTGGTCGCCGCCGCCGGGGACCTGTTTCACAGGGCCTCGGGCCTAAACGAACAAGAAACTGCCGAATTCGCGCGACTGGCGCGCAAAATCCGCGACAACGTATTGAAAACGGGAATTCCCGAGGGATTGAAGAAATGAAACTCCTGACCTCTCTGGGCCTTGCACTGGCCATTCTGGCAACCCCGATTGCCGCTCAAGATACCCCGAAACCGGTGAAACTCATGCAGGTGCGCGAAACCGCGCCGGGTTTCACGCGGCAGTTCTTTGGCCGCGTCGCCGCGCGCCAGACCGTTGATCTTGCCTTTCAGGTTGCCGGCCAGATTGTCGAGATGCCCATCAACGAAGGCTTCATGATTCCCAAGGATGGTCTGATTGCCCGCCTGGATCAGGAACCGTTCGAGCTGCGCCTTGATCGGGCGCGGCTGCAAAAGGAACAGGCCGACCGCACCGTCGCCCGCCTGTCGCGCCTGCGCGGTACAACCGCCAGCCAGGTGGCCGTGGACGACGCCGAGACCGAGGCGCAGCTGGCCGCAATCGCCCTGCGCGACGCGGAATATGAACTGGAACACGCCACGCTGACCGCGCCGTTTGACGCGCTGGTCTCCAGCCGCTCGGTCGAGGCGTTTACGACCGTCTCGGCGGGCACCCCCATCGTCCGCATTCACGACATGTCGGAACTTCGCATCGTGGTCGATGTGCCCGAGATCCTGTTTCAACGCTCTGGCCAGAATGACGACTTCTTCATCACCGCGAAATTCCCGGTCAGTGACGAAGTCTTCCCGCTGGAAATCCGTGAATTCGACGCGGAAACCTCCAGCGTCGGTCAAACTTTCCGGATCCAGTTTGGCCTGACCCCGCCAAAGGGGCTGCAAATCTTTCCCGGTTCTTCCGTTACCGTCAACGTTCAGGTGCAGGACAACCGCACAGGCATCGTCGTCCCGGCGACCGCCGTAGTCGCTGACGCAAACGGCGCGCTGAACGTCGTGGTGTTTTCCCCGGTAGGGGCGGATGAGGGCACCGTGCGCCGCGTCCCAGTGACCATCGAGCCCACGCAAACCGGCGATGTCCGGGTGCTGACGGGCCTGTCTGACGGGGATGAGGTCGTTGTGGCCGGGGGCGCTGTGCTGACGGATGGTCAGACGGTGCGCCGGTTTGCCGGTTTCGCGAACTGAGGGGCTGACAGATGAATATCGCCCGCGCCTCAATCGACCGGCCGCTTTACACATGGCTGGTCATCCTCATTGCCCTCATTGGGGGTATCTGGGGGTTCACATCGCTTGGCCGTCTGGAAGACCCGGCCTTTACAATCAAAAACGCGGTCATCGCCACGCAATACCCCGGTGCCACTGCCGAACAGGTGGCGCTGGAAGTATCGGAACCGCTGGAATCCGCTATACAGCAGATGGGCGAGGTGGATGTCATCACCTCGGTCAATCAACCCGGACGGTCCCTGATCGAGGTCGAGATCAAGTCGACATATAACGGCACAGAACTGCCTGCCATCTGGACCCGGCTCAGGGCCAAGGTGCGCGACGCCGCGCGCGGCCTGCCATCGGGCGTCGGCCAGCCGTTTGTGAATGACGGGTTCGGCGACGTGTTCGGCCTGTTCTATGCGGTGACCGCCCAAGGGTTCTCGGACGCTGAAAAGCACGAACTGGCAACCTTCCTGCGGCGGGAACTGCTGACCGTGGACGGGGTTGCGGATGTCGAGGTTCAGGGCCTGCCGGACGAGGCGATCTTTGTCGAACCCGATCTGGCGATTTCCGTGAACCAGAATGTCCCGCTGCAAGCGATCAACCAGGCGATTGCCAATGCGGATTCGGTCAATTCCTCAGGGTCCTTACGCTCTGATAACGACCGCACCACCATTCTGACGGCCGAAGGGTCGGACAGCGTGTCGGCCATTGCGGGCCTGTCTGTTGGTTCGCAGGGGCAGGTAATCAACCTCTTTGACATGTCCGATGTCTATCGTGCCCGTCAGAACGACCCCGACATCATCATCCGCTACAACGGGACCGAGGCCTTCACCTTGGGTATCGCGGGTCTGGCCACGGAAAACATTGTCGAAGTTGGCAAACGCGCTGATGCAAAGTTCGCGGAGTTGAACACAAGCATTCCCTTTGGTGTCGAAATCCTGCCGATCTATCAGCAACATGTGGTGGTCGAGCAGGCCTCGAACGACTTTCTCGTGAACCTTGCCATGTCGGTGGCCATCGTGGTCGCCGTGCTGGGCATCTTCATGGGCTGGCGCGCGGCCATTGTCGTCGGCTCGACCCTGCTGCTGACCGTGGTCGGCACGCTTCTGTTCATGTCGCTCTTTTCGATCGAGATGGAACGAATCTCATTGGGTGCCCTGATCATCGCCATGGGGATGCTGGTGGACAACGCCATCGTCGTGGCCGAAGGGATGCAGATATCTATGCTGCGCGGCCAGTCCTCGCGCGATGCGGCCGAGGATGTGGCGTCAAAAACCCAGATCCCGCTGCTGGGTGCGACCGTGATTGGCATCATGGCCTTTGCGGGCATTGGCCTCAGCCCTGACGCAACCGGAGAATTCCTGTTCTCTCTGTTCGCCGTGATCGGCATTTCACTGTTGCTCAGTTGGGTTTTGGCGATCACTGTCACACCGCTTTTGGGGCATTACTTCTTCAAACAGGGCAAAGCAGGCGAGATCGACGCTTATGGCGGCCTCCTGTTCCGCACCTATGGTGCGATCCTGCGCTTTGCGCTGCGCTTCCGCTGGCTGGTTGTTGCTGGTCTCGTCGGCGTAACCGTGGTGTGTTATGCCGGGTTTGGGCTGATGAAACAGCAGTTCTTCCCCAACTCCAACACGCCTTTGTTCTTTGTGCACTACAAACTGCCGCAGGGCACACCGATTGCACGAACCGCCGAAGACATGGCGGTGTTCGAAGAGTGGCTGGCAGCACGCGACGACGTCGTCTCGGTCACGACCTTCGTCGGCCAGGGGGCTACTCGTTTCATGCTGACTTATTCAGCCGAAAAGCCGAACCCCAGCTATGGGCACATGGTCATCCGCACAGCAAGCCTGGACGACATCCCGGCGCTGCAAGCGGATCTTGAGGCGTTTGGGTCCGTCCAGTTCCCCGAAGGTGAGTTCGGCACTAAGCGCCTGGTCTTTGGCCCCGGTGGCGGCGATCCGATTCAGGCCCGCTTCTCGGGCAGCGACCCGGTCGTGCTGCGCCAGTTTGCCGATGAGGCGGTGCAGCGCATGGCAGCAGCATCGCCGAACGCGCTGCTGGTTCATCACGACTGGCGCGAACAGGAACTGGCGCTGCAACCGATCTATGCAACAGAACGGGCGCAGACAGCAGGTGTCACGCGCGAAAATATCGCCGCCACTCTGCAATTCTCGACCGACGGCATCACGGGTGGTGTGTTCCGTGAGCGCGACCGCCTGATCCCGATTATCCTGCGCCGACCCGCGGACGGAGATTACTCGATTGTCGATCAGGTCGTGTACTCGGACCAGTCGGAAAAGTTTGTTCCAATTGAACAAATGGTGGATGGATTCGAGTACAAATCGCTCAATACGTTGGTTCACCGTCGTGATCGGGTTCTGACCATCACCGTCGGCGCCGACATCCCGCCCGACCTGACAGCGGCACAGGTCCACGCCGAAGTGCGCGACGCCATCGAGGCCATCGATCTGCCACCCGGCTACAAGATGGAATGGGGTGGAGAGTTCGAAAACTCGCGCAAAGCACAGGCAAGCCTGGGCAGACAATTGCCGCTGAGCCTGCTGATCATGGTGTTGATCTCGGTCCTGTTGTTCAACGCGATCCGCCAGCCGATCATCATCTGGCTGCTGGTGCCGATGTCCGTGAACGGCGTGGTGATCGGCCTGCTGGGAACAGGGCTGCCCTTCACCTTTACGGCACTTCTGGGCCTGCTCAGCCTGTCGGGTATGCTGATCAAGAACGGCATTGTTCTGGTTGAGGAAATCGATCTGGTCCGCGCCACCGGCAAGCCCCTGCGCGAGTCAATCATCGAAGCATCCGTGTCCCGTTTGCGGCCCGTCATGCTGGCGGCTGTCACGACCATTCTGGGCATGGCGCCGCTGCTGACGGATGCGTTCTTCGTCTCGATGGCAGTGACGATCATGGGCGGTCTGGCATTTGCCACTGTGCTGACAATGGTTGCAGCACCGGTGTTCTATCTGCTGTTCTTCGCCCGTGACGAACGAAAGAGAACGACGGAAATACCTACGTAAAGCATTGGAAATAAAGAAAAGCCCCAGAGTTTCCTCTGGGGCTTTTTCGTTTGGGTCAGGGGTCTTTACCCCTGTAGCGATTTCACCTCGACGTCGCCTTCAGCCTGCGCCTTGATCGCCAGTGCAGCGGCGTTGGCACCTGCTGCGGTGGTGAAATATGGGATCTTATCATACAGCGCGATCGAGCGGATGGCCTTGCTGTCCTCAACCGCCTGCGCGCCTTCGGTGGTGTTCATCACCAGCTGCACCTGACCGTCTTTCAGCATGTCCACAACATCCGGGCGGCCTTCGTACACCTTGTTCACCACGTCACAGGCAACACCCTGTTCGTCCAGCCAGCTTTGGGTGCCGCGCGTGGCCACGAGCGTAAAGCCCTGGTCAACCAGAACTTGCGCCGCTTCCAGCATGGCTTTGCCCTTGTCGGCATCCTTGATCGAAATGAACGCACGGCCAGAGGACGGCAACACCATGCCCGCGCCCATCTGCGCCTTGAGGAACGCACGTGGGAAGTCACGGTCCCAGCCCATCACCTCGCCGGTCGAGCGCATTTCCGGGCCAAGGATGGTGTCGACGCCGGGGAAACGGGCGAAGGGCATGACTGCTTCTTTTACCGAGAACCACGGCATGTCCGGATCGGCCAGCGTCATCTGGTCCGCGATCTTGGTGTCCTTGCCTTCTTGATAGGGAGGGCGCATCGGGAAGTTGGCCAGCTTCTCGCCCGCCATGATGCGTGCAGCAATCGATGCAATCGCACTGTCGGTGGCCTTGGCAACAAACGGTACGGTGCGCGACGCGCGCGGGTTCACTTCGATCAGATAGATCTCATCATCTTTGATCGCGAATTGCACATTCATCAGGCCAACGACGTTCAGTGCCTTGGCCAGCTTGAACGCCTGATCCTTGATCTGCCCGATGATCTCTTTCGACAGTGAATAGGGCGGCAGCGAACAGGCGGAATCGCCCGAGTGGACGCCCGCCTCTTCGATATGCTGCATGATGCCCGCGACGTGAACGTCGGTGCCGTCACACAGGGCGTCTACGTCCAGTTCGACCGCGCCCGCCAGATAGCTGTCCAGCAGTACGGGGCTGTCGCCCGAGACCACAACGGCCTCGTTGATATAGCGTCGCAGCTGATCCATATCGCGCACGATTTCCATAGCACGACCGCCCAGAACGTAAGAGGGGCGAATGACCAGCGGGAAACCGATCTCTTCCGCAATCTCCAGCGCCTTTTCGTCGGTCGAGGCAATGCCGTTTCTGGGCTGTTTCAGGCCCAGTTCATTGACCAGCGCCTGGAACCGTTCGCGGTCTTCGGCCAAGTCAATTGCGTCCGGTGTGGTACCCAGAATCGGAATACCCTCGGCCTCAAGCGCGTTGGCCAGCTTCAACGGAGTTTGCCCACCGAACTGAACGATCACACCGTGCAGCGTGCCGTTTTCCTGTTCCTTCGTCAGGATTTCCATGACGTGTTCAAAGGTCAGCGGTTCGAAATACAGACGGTCCGATGTGTCATAGTCGGTCGAAACCGTCTCGGGGTTGCAATTGACCATGATGGTCTCGTACCCGGCCTCGGTCAGCGCATAGCAGGCGTGGCAGCAGCAATAATCGAACTCGATCCCCTGACCGATCCGGTTCGGACCACCACCAAGAATAACGACCTTCTTGCGGTCGCTTGGGCGTGCCTCGCATTCGACATCGCCCATCATCGGCGCTTCGTAGGTCGAGTACATATAGGGCGTTTGCGCTTCGAACTCGGCGGCGCAGGTATCGATGCGTTTGAAAACCGCGGTAACGCCCAAATTGTGGCGGGCGCGGCGTACGTTATCTTCGCTGCGGCCAGACAGATTGCCCAGACGCGCATCGGTAAAGCCCAGCATCTTGAGCTTTCGGATGCCTTCTTCGGTCACTGGCAAACCGTCCTTGCGCACGGTGCGCTCTGCTTCGGTGATCTCGCGGATGCGGGCCAGGAACCAGGGGTCAAACTTGGTAACGCCGAAGATTTCGTCGTCGGTCAGGCCATGACGCATGGCTTGTGCGATAGTGCGCAGGCGGTCGGGGGTCTGCTTGCTGATCGCTTTGATGACATGTGCCTTGTCGTCGCTGCTTTCGACCTCATCCCACAGGCCGATGCTCAGCCCCGGAATTTCGATCTCATCAAACCCGGTCAGGCCGGACTCCATCGAGGCCAGCGCCTTTTGCATGGATTCGTGGATGGTGCGGCCGATGGACATCGCCTCACCCACCGACTTCATTGCAGTGGTCAGATAAGGCTCAGAGCCGGGGAACTTCTCAAACGCGAATTTCGGGATCTTGGTGACGACATAGTCGATGGTAGGTTCGAACGACGCAGGCGTGACCTTGGTGATGTCATTGTCCAGCTCGTCCAGCGTGTAACCCACGGCCAGTTTCGCAGCGATCTTGGCAATCGGGAAACCCGTCGCCTTGGAGGCCAGCGCCGAAGAGCGCGACACGCGCGGGTTCATTTCGATCACAACCATGCGGCCATCATCGGGGTTGATCGCCCATTGCACGTTCGAGCCACCGGTTTCCACCCCGATCTCGCGCAGCACGGCGATCGAGCCGTTGCGCATGATCTGGTATTCCTTGTCGGTCAACGTCAGAGCAGGGGCCACGGTAATCGAGTCACCCGTGTGCACGCCCATCGGGTCGACGTTTTCGATGGAGCAGACGATAATGGCGTTGTCGGCGGTGTCGCGCACCACTTCCATCTCGTATTCTTTCCAGCCCAGCAGGCTTTCATCGACGAGGATCTGGTTGACAGGCGAGGCATCCATGCCCGAGCGGCAGAAATGGATATAATCCTCGCGGTTATAGGCCACGCCGCCGCCTGTGCCGCCCAAGGTAAAGGCCGGGCGGATGATGGCAGGCAGGCCGATTTCCTCCAGCTCGTCCAGAGCGATCTGGACACCTGCGTCCAGATCGGCAGAGCCGTCGGCCTTCTTGGGGGCGGTCACGATGGTGGCTTTAGGGTTTTCCAGCCCCAGCCGATCCATCGCCTCGCGGAACAATTTGCGGTCCTCGGCCATCTCGATGGCGTCGCGTTTGGCACCGATCATCTCGACACCGAACTTGTCCAACACCCCCATCTCTTCCAGCGCGAGCGAGGTGTTCAGACCGGTTTGCCCGCCCATTGTGGGCAGCAGGGCATCAGGGCGTTCCTTTTCGATGATCTTGGCGACGACCTCGGGCGTGATCGGCTCGATATAGGTGGCATCGGCAAGTCCGGGGTCAGTCATGATTGTCGCCGGGTTCGAGTTGACCAGAATAACCCGGTAACCTTCTTCGCGCAGGGCTTTGCAGGCCTGCGCTCCGGAATAGTCGAACTCGCAAGCCTGACCGATAACAATGGGACCCGCCCCGATGATCATGATCGACTTGATGTCGGTTCTCTTCGGCATGGCCTGGCCCCTTCGATTTTGCACGAGTCGCGGGCACCGCCCAAGCGCCCAAATTGTCGTGGGTTATAGGGACCACGCAGAAAGGTTCAAGGGGTATCGGAAACAGAAGCGAAATTGCCGCTTTCCCCCCTTTCCCCTGCCAGAGTATTCTCTATATCGCCCTTCACGGCAAAAGAGGATGCAGTTGCGTATTCGTTTTGATCAGGGACCAGCCGGTCGCGGAACCCGGTTTCAGCGCCCGTCTCGGATTATCCGCGCAGATACTGCGGAGGACGTGCCCCAGGCTCTGGCGGCGCTGGATGAGGCGCGCGCGGACGGGGCCTGGCTGGCTGGCTATGCCAGTTATGAACTGGGATATGTGCTTGAACCCCGGCTGATCGATCTTTTGCCGGATGCGCGTCGGTTGCC
The DNA here is from genome assembly GCF_056536285.1 of Ruegeria sp. AF3. Taxonomy (NCBI): domain Bacteria; kingdom Pseudomonadati; phylum Pseudomonadota; class Alphaproteobacteria; order Rhodobacterales; family Roseobacteraceae; genus Ruegeria; species Ruegeria sp. AF3. The sequence goes on from NZ_JBQFJM010000001.1 coordinate 2,617,079, forward strand.
CCTGCTGTGCTTTGGGGTTTACGGCGCACCGGATCGGGTTGCTTTACCGACGCCTGCGGGCGAGGTGCGCGTGTTTCAGCCGCGCTGGAACGAGGCTCGCTATGGCGAAGCCTTTCAAGTGGTGCATGATGCCATCGGTGCTGGTGATATCTATCAGGCGAACCTGACCTTTCCGATTGATCTGACCGTCTCGGGCAGCAGTGAAGCCCTTTATGCGACACTGGCAGCGGGGCAGCCCGTTGGGCATGGCGCGCTGGTGCAGCAGGTCGGATTACCCGATTTGCTCAGCCGCTCGCCGGAGTTGTTCTTCCTCACGGACACGGATGGAAAGATCGAAACACGACCGATGAAGGGTACCCAGCCGCGCAGCGAAGACCCGGATGAGGATATGCGACGCCGGTCGTTTCTGACCACGGACGAAAAGAACCGGGCGGAAAACCTGATGATCGTCGATCTGCTGCGCAACGATATCAGCCGTGTCGCGCTGCCCGGTTCCGTTCATGTACCTGAACTGTTCAAGGTGGAAACCTATGCGACCGTGCATCAGATGGTTTCACTTGTCCGTGCCCAGTTGCTCAAATGCGCAGGGCTCAGCGATATATTGATGGCGTTGTTTCCCTGCGGCTCGATCACGGGCGCGCCCAAAATTCGCGCCATGGAAATTCTGGCCGGGCTGGAACCCTGGCCGCGCGACATCTATTGTGGCACCATCGGCTGGGCCGCGCCTGATGGCCGGTCCGAGTTCAACGTTGCCATTCGTACGCTGATGCTGGAAGGCGATCAGGCCACCCTGAACGTGGGCGGGGGCCTTGTCTGGGACAGCACCGCCCCGGCAGAATATGAGGAGGCGCTATGGAAAGCCCGCTTCGCCCGCCAGCTGAGCCTGATTTCCGCCTGATCGAAACGCTGGCGTTTCGGCCAGATCAGGGCTTTGTCCGAAAAGACCGTCACCTTGCGCGCATGGCCCGAACCGCTACGGCCTTTGGCCTTCCCTTCAACCCGGATGCAGCGACCGCCGCGCTGGATGGCGCGTTGGGCGACACCCCCTTGCGTTGTCGTTTGACGTTGGATGCATCGGGTGCATTCGAATTGACGACCGGGGTTCTGGCCAGCAACCCTCCGGTCTGGCGCATAGCCCTGTCTGATCAGCGGCTGGCTTCCAATGATCTTTGGCTGCGTCACAAGACAAGCCGCCGCGCCCTATATGACGATGCCCGCGCCGCGCTGACGGATGGCATAGACGAAGTGTTATTCCTGAATGAGCTTGATGAACTGTGTGAGGGCACCATCAGCAACCTTTTCGTCGAAAAGCGGGATGGCCGTATTCTGACGCCTGCGCTGTCCAGCGGTCTGTTGCCTGGCATATTGCGCGAAGAGTTGCTGGATAAAGAAACGGTGTCCGAGGCCGTGCTGACCTTGAGCGACCTGAAAAATGCGCAAACTGCCTACATGGGCAATTCACTGCGCGGGCTGATCCGGGTGGAGCTGATATACACGTGATCAAAGAAGGTGCGATGGTCGGGTCTCCGGTTGCATTGCCGCGGTTAAGGGTTGAGTTCGGCCTGTTTAATATTGTCCCGCCGCTGATCATCGCGGTTTTGTTTCCTACGAACAGGATGTTTCCGGCACTGTTTGCCCTGACCGGGATGGGATATTGCTGCTGCATTGGACACCGGGCATTCAATGGGCCGAGCTGCGCTATGATTGGGCCAACTGGTCGCTTCGCGAAGTTGTGCTGTTCCGCCCACTATACTTCCAGTGTTATCACGCGATCTTGCCAGAGGGGCGCGCGGCTTATGTGCTGAATTCTGCCATCTTCTCGTTCGCGCATCTGATGCATTGGAGCTGGATTGTCGCCCTCATGACATTTGCGGGCGGGCTGCTGTTTACATGGGCCTACAGGCAGCGCGGCTCGTTCTTCTATGCGGTGCTGTTGCACGTGATTGTGGGTAATATCATCTTTGCGGTCGGGCTGGGTGTCTATTTCTACTCAGGCAACGTGCAAAGGCCGTTTTGACAGGGCGACCCGCCTTGACTTTCCGGGCCTGACAGGGTGTATCGGCGCGACGAATTCTGCGCCCGAAGGGATATGATCCATGCACGCCTATCGCAGCCACACCTGCGCCGCACTGACCGCCGCCAATGTCGGTGAAACCGTTCGCCTGTCCGGTTGGGTGCATCGGGTCCGAGATCACGGGGGCGTCCTGTTCATCGACCTGCGCGATCATTTTGGTGTGACACAGGTTTTGTGCGATGGCGACAGCGCCGCTTTTGCTGCGCTGGAAAAGGTGCGTTCCGAATGGTGCATCCGCATCGACGGAACCGTCAAGGCGCGTGCCGCCGAACTGGTGAACCCGAAACTGCCCACCGGCGAGATCGAGGTTTACGTGCGCGAACTGGAAGTTCTGGGGGCTGCGGAGGAACTGCCGCTGATGGTGTTCGGCGATCAGGAATACCCCGAGGAAACGCGCCTGCGCTATCGTTACCTCGACCTGCGACGCGAGGCGATGCAGCGCAACATGACCTTGCGCTCGGACGTTGTGGCCTCCATGCGCAAGCGTATGTGGGATCAGGGGTTCCGCGAGTACCAGACGCCGATCATCACCGCGTCCTCACCCGAAGGTGCGCGTGACTTCCTTGTGCCGTCGCGCCTGCATCCGGGCAAGTTCTACGCGTTGCCGCAAGCCCCGCAGCAGTTCAAGCAGCTGATTATGGTGTCGGGTTTCGACAAGTATTTCCAGATTGCGCCCTGCTTCCGCGACGAAGACCCGCGCGCCGACCGCTCACCCACCGATTTCTACCAGCTTGACCTCGAGATGTCCTTTGTCGAGCAGCAGGACGTGTTCGACACGATCCAGCCCGTTCTGACCGGCGTGTTCGAAGAGTTCGGCGGTGGCCGCAAGGTCGATCAGGACTGGCCCCAGATTTCCTACAAGGATTCGGCGCTGTGGTACGGCACGGACAAGCCCGACCTGCGGAACCCTATCAAAATGCAAGTGGTCTCTGACCACTTCCGCGGGTCTGGCTTCGCGATTTTTGCAAAACTGCTCGAACAGGAAGGCACCGAAATTCGCGCTATCCCCGCGCCAACCGGTGGCAGCCGCAAGTTCTGTGACCGCATGAACGCATTTGCCCAGAAAGAGGGTCTGCCGGGGATGGGCTACATCTTCTGGCGCGAGAGAGCAAACCCGCAGCAAATCAACAATATGCTGGAGCGGTTGGAAGAAATTGATGCCTTGATGGATAAATTTCCAGATCGTCATGCTGAAGGTGCAACAGAGGCTCTGGGTGAAGCTTTCGCGAAGCTGTCGGAAGAAATACAAGAGCGTATAGACAGCCTAAAAATTGATCCAGCTGTTCTCGAACGTATGCGTAAACATAAGGAGGCTGGCGAAGAAGCCGAGTTTGGGGCGCTTCGTGATGCTTACTTTGGTACTTTTGAGGCCGCAGGTCCGCTGGCCAAGAACATCGGCCCCGAGCGCACCGAGGCAATCCGCCAGCAACTGGGTCTGGGTGTCGGCGATGCGGCGTTTTTCCTGGGCGGCAAGCCGAAAGCCTTTGAAAAGGTTGCAGGCAAGGCGCGCGACGTGATCGGCGACGAGCTTGGCCTGACCGAGAAAGACCGCTTTGCCTTTGCCTGGATCGTTGATTTCCCGATCTATGAGCAAGACGAAGAAACCGGCGCGATCGACTTTGAGCACAACCCGTTTTCGATGCCGCAAGGCGGCATGGAAGCGCTACAGGGCAATCCGCTGGATGTGCGCGGGTACCAGTATGACCTAGCTTGCAATGGATACGAGCTGGTGTCGGGTGCGATCCGGAACCACAAGCCGGAAATCATGCTGAAGGCCTTTGAACTGGCAGGCTATGGCGAGGATGAAGTAAAATCCCGCTTTGGTGCTCTGTTCAACGCCTTCCACTACGGTGCGCCGCCGCACGGTGGCTGCGCTGCTGGGATCGACCGGATCGTGATGCTGTTGGCGGATGAGGCCAATATCCGCGAGGTCATGATGTTCCCGATGAACCAGCGGGCCGAAGATCTGATGATGCATGCGCCGTCAGACCCGACGTCAGATCAACTGATGGAACTGGGTTTGCGCCTCATTCCGCAAGACTGAACAACAGCCGCCCGCATTTAGCGGGCGGATTCATTTTGATGCCAGCGAGTATTCGCGGGTCAGTCCAACGGGTTGTTTAAATCACCTTGGTTGACACGAATTGAACGTGCAGCATGCCGTGTTTGGCGATAGGCCCAGATGCACAGAAGCGTTGCAGTGATGAAGTAGGCTGCAATCACGTCAAATCGCCTTTCTTTGTTCCAGGCGGTTCTGCACCATGCCGGCGACCTGCGCTGCCTGCGCCGTGATCGGTGCGCCGTTCGCCCGTGACAGCGCCAGCTTTCGGGCGGCTTCTGCCAAGGGCCTGTCATCGGCTTCCCGTGCGACCCCTTGCAGGAACTGGGCAGCGTAATCCCACGTGCGATGATCGTTGGGCCCGGTAAGGACATCGGCGATATGCGCCATATCGTCCTGATAGGCCATCGGGTCGGGGCGGATGACTTCATCTCGAACCGAGTGGAGCCCGCTTGGGCGTCGATCCTCGGGCAGGCGCTCCAGAATGGACTTCTGAAAATAAGACAATGATTTTATTGGCTTGGAAAGAAATCCGTCCGCCCCGGCTGCGTGCGCCAGACCTTCGGTGGCGTCGTCGCCCGACAGGCCCATGATCACGCTGATCCGTGGTGAAGCTTCGGCCAGTTCGGCGATCAGGTCGGCTCCGGACCCGTCGGGCAGGCCCATATCAACCAGAATGACCGAAGGGCGATAGATTTGCAGGTGTCGCCGTGCCGATTTCAGGCAGTCAGCGCGTCGGATGCGTGCGCCGCTGTGCAGGCACATCAGGCGGATCGCGTCGCAGGCATATCGGCTGTCTTCAACAACCAGAATTGTCTGTCCCAGCAAGGGCCGCGTTGCGGTGGGCGTGGCGGCGGTGGTGGCAATGAGGCCCGAATCGTCCATGGCAGCTCTCCTATCCAGCAGATGCTTCACGCTAGGAACTTGTGGCTAACACGACGTTAACGCGCGATTTGGCGCACTTGTCCTTTTGCAGAGCAACCCCCATAACCCACGCAAAGCAGGACATCAGGAGTGTGACATGATTGGACGTCTGAACCACGTTGCCATCGCCGTACCCGACCTTGAGGCGGCATCCGAGCAGTACCGCAATGCGCTGGGTGCCAAGGTCGGCGCGCCGCAGGACGAGCCGGATCATGGCGTCACGGTTGTGTTCATCGAACTGCCCAACACCAAGATCGAACTTTTGTACCCGCTGGGCGACGACAGCCCGATCAACGGGTTTCTGGAAAAGAATCCGGCAGGCGGCATTCACCACATATGCTATGAGGTCGAAGACATCATCGCTGCTCGTGATCATTTAAAAGCGACCGGCGCCCGTGTTTTGGGGTCGGGTGAGCCCAAGATCGGCGCACATGGCAAACCAGTGTTGTTCCTGCATCCCAAGGACTTCAACGGCTGCCTTGTCGAGCTGGAACAGGTATGATCCGCAAAACCCGGGGGGCCTGAAGTGACCATTACTGCTGCATTGGTGCTGTTCGCCGTCATCTGGTTCATGACGTTGCTTGTGGTGCTGCCCATTCGCATCAAAACTCAGGGTGACCTGAACGATATCGTTCCGGGCACACATGCGGGTGCGCCGGAAGTCCATCACCTGAAAGCCAAGATGTGGATCACCACCGCCATTGCTGTGGTTTTGTGGGCTATCATTGCCGGGATCATCATTTCCGGTGTGATTTCAGTGCGGGACCTCGACTGGTTGAACCAACTGGAGCCGCGGTAATCTGTGTCAGACCTTTTGGCCTGACACAGCATGATAAATATGGGTGAATGTCGCCGCGCCAAGGATCGGGATCACCAGATTCAACAGCGGTATAGACAGCGGAATGGCCATCAGGGTTCCGGCGACCCAGATCGTGGTCGAATGTCGGGCCCGCAGTTGGCGTGCGCCATCCCGCCCGATCCGGCGTATGGCGGCCAGCGTGAAGTATTCCCGCCCCAACAGGAACCCGTTCATGGCCCAGAAGATGAAGGGCGCAAACGGGGTGAAGATCGCATAGAGGATCAGCGCCAGCAGGTTTGCTACAATCAGCACGCCAAGAAAGCTGAGGCCGTCCATCAGGGCCTCCGACACCGGGATGCGTCGTGCAGGTGGCAAGGCTGGAAAATGCTTGTCCTCGACCGCCTGCGCCACTTCGTCCAGAAAGATCGATGTGATGGCTGACGCCACCGGTACCATCAGGAAAACAGGCAGGACCAGGACGAGAACGATACCTGAATAGTTCAGAACGTCGTTCAGCCACGGGACAGCTCCGACAAATGGCAGCGAGATTTCACTGCCCGACAACCAGTTGATCAACTTGATCGCACCGGCACATGCAAGACCCAGCAACAGGATGGTCAAACCTACACCGCGCAGCAGAACGGCACGGAACTTGGGATCTCCGATCTGGCTTAGTGCGCTGAAAAAGGCGTTCAGGATGATCATTCTGTGATCCATTCCGTTATGGCTGCCACATCGGGCCGCGGGCGTTCGGGTGGGGCTGTTCCTTCGGTGGCGATATGTATCAGCCCGGCGACACGCTCGTTCTTGGCAAGGCCAAAGGCGTCGACACAGAAGTCGTGGTCGTGGGTTTGCCAACCTGTCAGCCAGTTTGCACCCCAGCCCGCGGCCAGCGCGGCATTCAGCAGGGCCAGACAGACCGCGCCCGCAGAATAGGTTTGTTCGATTGCGGGTATTTTCTCAGACGGTTTTTGTACTTCGATTACGGCTACGGCCAGATGCCCCATGTCGAATTGGCTGCGCGCTTTTGCAATATCTTCCGGGCTTTTCTTCAGCCTTTGCCCGCAGGTCTCGGTCAGGGTTGCCAGTCTTGCCATGGCCCCCTGTTCCAGAACGATAAATCGCCAGGGTTCCAGTTTTCCGTGATCGGGGCTGCGTGCAGCTGCGATCAGCAAGGGGCGCAACTCGTCCCGTGTCGGGGCCGGGGTCACCAGTGTCTTGGCGGGTCGGGACCGGCGCGACTGCAAAAACTCCAGAGCAGCGGGGTTTTTCATGGACATATGTTAACTTCCTTTACATCACGTCTCTGTATCTTGGTCGGCATGCCGAGGGTTTCAAGGGCGCGGCGACGGATCGCGTGGATCAATTTCATCCCACCGCCCATCATGCAAGACTATTGAGGGAAGGGGCGACAATGGCGAAACCCAAACTGCGAGATCTGCCGGATCTCAGCGCGCAGGCGCACGCCGGGGCAGTGTTTCACTTGAAAGTAACACCTAAGGCCGCGCGCGACCGGGTGATCGTGGAAGGCGGGCAGATCATGGTATTTGTCACGGCTCCGCCTGACAGTGGCAAAGCCAACCATGCGGTTCAGGCGATCCTTGCGAGGTGCCTTCGCGTTGCCCCTTCGACACTGACACTCAAGCAGGGGCAAACCGCGCGCAACAAGGTGTTTGTCTATGTGCCCTAAGGCCCCGTTTCACGGATCTGGTAAACACCCTCGGGCAGGTCCAGCGCTGCGGCCAGATCGCGGACCTGTTCGGGCGACAAGGTGATCTTTTGCACCTGGTCGGTTCGCGGATCAAACTGTTCCAGCGTGACGCATTCGGCGAAATTGTTGATCACAACATCTTCCTGCAAGGGTTTTTCACCTTCGTCCACAAGCGTTATGACCGTCGAGTCGAATTCATGCTCAATCGAAAACATAAGGACAGAGTGCAAGCCGTCGACGCGCAATGCAAGACGTTCGTTTCAAAGCATTGTGTGGTCACTCTGAGCGGCAGGTACTATGTTGAAATCGCAGTCAGACCGAGCCGAAGGATGTAACATGCGCAGACGCTTTGTTTTGGTGCTTCCCCTGCTGCTTGCGGCCTGTGCGGAAGGTGCATTGCGCTTGCAGCCTGCCGCGGACTGGCTGGGTGAAGGGCCGGGTTCTGAGGATGTTGCCCAGACCTTTCGCGAAGTCAGCCAGAACATCGTGGCTGAGGCCCGCAGCCAGTGTTTGAAGCAACCAAGGCCTCAGAAATGCGATTTCCAGATTCTCGTTGACCTGAATCCGCGCGCATCCGCCAATGCCTTTCAGACATTGGACGACCAGCGGCAACCTACCATCATTTTTACCGTTGCGATGATCCGTTCTACGCAAAACGCAGACGAACTGGCTTTTGTCATGGGACATGAGGCGGCCCATCACGTTCTGGGGCACATCGCACGGCAAAGCGAAAATGCCAGCGCAAGCGCCACTGAGTTTGGAAAGGCGGAAAAGCTGCGCGGGGGTGACGCCGCCGACATAGAAGAGGCTCAGAAAGTGGGCGCGCAGGTTGGTGTTCAGGCTTATGTGAAGGCTTTTGAACTTGAAGCTGACCAGATGGGAACGATCATTACACATAATGCGGGCTACAACCCGCTGGTTGGGGCGAAGTTCTTTGACCGGATTCCGGATCCTGGCGACAGGTTTCTGGGCACCCACCCACCAAACGCGCAGCGCGTGCACATCGTGCTTGAAACCGCCACGCAACTGGGGCTGACGCAATGACCGATCTTGTGCGCCTTGGCGTAATTTTGACGGATCGCGGGTCGAAATATGCGGTATCTGGCGCGCCTGTGGCGTCGCGCGCGGAAGTTGACGCGGTTCTGGATCAACTGAAGTCCGATAAATCCTATGCCAAGGCCACACATAACACCTGGGCCGCCTCTTTGCCGACCGGTGCACTGAAGGCCGATGATGGGGAAAGCGGGGCCGGTATGGTAATCCTGCGGATGATCGAGCGTGCAGGGCTGGACAATCACGTGATCATCGTCACCCGCTGGTACGGAGGCAAAAAGCTGGGCGGGGACCGCTTTCGCCGCGTTCAGGATGCAACCCGGGCCTATCTGGATCACATCGGCGCCCAATTTTGACCTGTGTCAAAGTATGACGCCCCGGATGCGCTACGATTTCGTAAAGCGCGAAAGGGAAAGGATACAGCATGCCCACCCGAGAGTCCTTGAGGCTTCATGCCGGATTGGTGGACGACATGGCCAGAATGCTGGACATCGATCTTGAGGAAGCAGCCATTGGTGGCAAGGTGTCTTTCGACCAGATTTCCGAGGCAGTTCTGCGATGTACCGATTGTCCAAACCCGGATCATTGTCAGGATCTGCTCAACAAAATGGCGACCGCTGGGCGGACACCGGAATACTGCCGTAACCAGGAGTTACTGCACAAATTGATGCCTTAACTGTCAGGTTCGCCATGCCACGACTCGGTGAAATCATGGCCCATCTTCGTCTGGTACAGCGGATGGGCGAGGTCACAGGAACCGACTTGGCCGCAGCCTATCGGGATGGTCACCTGAAACATGAGGATTGGGCCGAGATCGTGCAACAGTGTCGCGGCTGTACCTGGGCCAGAACCTGTCCGGAGTGGCTGGAACGGCGCGAACAGATTGATCATGCCCCGTGCACATGCCCGAACCGCGGTCGATTCAAGGCCATCAAAGCTTTGCAAGCGGAGGACGCGTGATGCCTCGGGACATTCTGGGTGAGGTCGAAAAGCACTTTTGGTTGACGCGCTCTGTTTCCCGCAGCATGGGAATTTCACTGAGCGAAGCCATGGCCGAAGGGCGGTTGTCGCCCGAAGGATACGCTGAGCTGGTCACGCGCTGTCGCGCCTCGGGCTGTGATGCGCAATGCGCCAACTGGCTGGCTCAGCGGCAGAATCCAGCGGAAACGGCCCCGGATTTCTGTGCAAATTCAGAGACACTGAACAGATTGAAGGGCTGATCAAAGGTCTTTATGGGTTCCATCGCACAACGGCGCGTTTGCACTGTGTTTGCACCCGCAAAAAAAGACCTTTTTGCTGGCCTCGGCCGTATATTTCACCGGTTCGAACCCGCTGTCTTTATGTGAGCCATCGCAAAAGGGTTGCCGGTTCGACTTTCCACACGCGCACCAGAAATAGGTTTTTCCTTCGGCAACTTCGACTGGAAAAGGGGTTTTCTGGGCAATAACGGGTGTGTCTGACATGTGGCTTCTCCGTATTTGGCTGAAACGTCACACAGTTTAGGACGATGCAGACAAAAAGGTAGCTGTAATGCCGCAAGGATCATCGTTTGGGCTTCGAACTGGCATGGAATCGCTCTTCCTCACAAGGAAGTGACCGTTTTAGTTGCCAGATTGCCGTTCAGCCCGTACTCTGGAAGCGGCCCGAAAAGCTGGGCAATATCAGAAAAGTAATAGAGGATTGACGGACATGAAACTGAAACTTGCAGCCGTTGGCGCATTTGCCCTGGTCCTGACCGCTTGTGCGCAGCAGGAAGAACCGACCCCTGTTTACGTACAACCCGACTATGACAAGTATGGCTCGGCCAGCTGCTCGGCAGGCTATGAACTGGCAACAACCGAAGCAGGTCAAACCGTCTGCAACCCGGTTTCTCAGTAAGCTTTTCGCAGGCGGTTTGACTACGGACCGCCTGCACCATTTTCAGGAATTTTCGCCGCCATTCATGGCGGTTTTTTTCTACCTGAGCTGTACTTCGTAACTATTGACCCGAAAACACTATGGGGCAGGCTACTGGCGTTAAACGGGTTTCCCCCACAGATCGTATTCCCCCGCCTCGTCCACTTCGACGGTGACGATATCGCCGGGTTTGAAGCCTTCGAAGCCCTCGTCAATGAACAGGTTGCCGTCGATCTCGGGAGCGTCCGATTTGGTGCGGCAGGTGGCGGCTTCGTCATCCACTTCGTCGACGATTACTTGAAGCGTTTGTCCGACTTTAGCCTGCAACTTGGCTTCTGAAATGGCCTGAGCCTTTTCCATGAAGCGATCCCACCGCTCTTGCTTGACTTCGGCCGGGACGTGATCGGGAAGGTCGTTTGAGCGCGCACCGTCCACGTTTTCGTATTGAAAACAGCCGACTCGATCCAGTTGCGCCTCGTCCATCCAGTCCAGCAGGGTTTGGAATTCGGCCTCGGACTCACCCGGATAGCCAACGATAAAGGTCGAACGCAGGGTGATATCGGGGCAGATTGCGCGCCAGGCTTGGATTTCGTCCAGAGTTTTGGCCGCTGCGGCGGGGCGGGCCATCCGTTTCAGAACATCCGGGTGGGCGTGCTGGAACGGGATATCCAGATACGGCAATATGTTGGACCCGGCATCCGCCATCAGGGGGATCAACTCGCGCACATGTGGATAGGGATAGACATAGTGCAGCCGCACCCAGGCATCCATCTGACCCAGTTCACGGGCCAGATCGGTGATGTGGCTGCGCACCTCGCGGTCTTTCCACGGGTTCACATCGTATTTCCGGTCCAGCCCATAGGCCGAAGTATCCTGCGAGATCACCAACAGTTCTCGCACGCCGTTTTCGACCAGCTTTTCCGCCTCGCGTAGAACCGCATGGGCCGGACGGCTGGCCAGTTTTCCTCGCATATCGGGGATGATGCAGAACTTGCATTTGTGGTTACAGCCCTCTGAGATTTTCAGATAACTGTAGTGGCGGGGGGTCAATCGAACGCTGCTGGCGGGCAGCAGATCAACGAACGGGTCAGGGTCAGGGGGAACGGCGGCGTGAACCGCATCCAGAACCTGCTCGTACTGATGCGGTCCGGTGACCGCCATGATGCGGGGGTGGTGCTCGCGGATGTAATCCGGTTCGGCCCCCAGACAGCCGGTGACGATGACCTTGCCGTTTTCAACCAGCGCCTCTCCGATTGCGTCCAGCGATTCCGCCTTGGCGCTGTCGAGGAACCCGCAGGTGTTCACAATGACGGCATCGGCCCCGGCATAATCGGGCGAAATGCCGTATCCTTCAGCACGAAGCCGGGTCAGAATGCGTTCGCTGTCGACCAAAGCTTTTGGACAGCCCAGCGACACCATGCCGATCGTCGGCTGGTTTGAACGGGGTGTCTCGGTGATCCGGGCGGCCGGAGCCAGGTCGGGGCGGAGGTTTGGCGGGTTCGTCGTCATGGCGCGGCATATAGTGGGGAAAGCTTCCTCTTGCAAATGTGACGTGCGATTTGAATGATCGCGGCAAAGACAAGCCAAAAGGCGGAGAGCAGATCATGAAATGGCTGATACGCATCCTGTTTATTGTTGTGGCAGTGATTGCGCTGGTAATTGGCGCGCTTTTGCTGATGCCCGGAGACAAGCTTGGCGCGATTCTGGCTGAGCAGGTCAAAGCCCAGACCGGGCGCGAACTGAGATTGAGCGGCGACGTGCGCCTGTCGTTCTGGCCGGTGCTGGGGATGGAAACCGGGCCCGTGCGTTTTGGGAACGCCAGCTGGGCCGGGCCAGAGCCGATGCTGAGCGCTGATAGCCTTGCCGTGGGCGTGGATGCTGCTGCGCTTTTGAATGGGGATCTGCGGATCAAACGCGTTTTCGCGGAAAACCCGGTGCTGCGGCTGGAGCGTTCGCAAGGGCGCGGAAACTGGGAGCTGAGCGTGCCTGTGACCACCGCGACTGCCACACCGTCTGCAGGGACGGTTCCGGCCAGCGCATCGTCGGCCGTAACTTTGGAAGAGTTGCAGCTTAATAATGCGCGACTGATCTATGTGGAAGACGGTGCCACGCAGATGGACTTTCCTGATGTAACCTTGTCGGCCAGTTGGCCTCAGGTCACTGCACCGATGGTAATGGAGGCATCAATGCCTGTACCCGGAGGTGCTGTTCAGGTTGATTTGAAGATTCCGGACTTGCCAGGCTTTGCCGCAGGGTTCGTAACCGCGCTTGAATTGGTCCTGACTGCACCGGGTGGTAAGATTGGCTTTGACGGCCACGTCAATCTGGCCGGAGAGATGGACGGAACCACAAAGATCATCACCCAAGATACAGAAAAGATGCTGGCGGCCTTCGGTCAGGCGGGCGTGGCTGTGCCGTCGGGATTGGGTAACGTTGCCGATATCTCTTCGCAAATGACCTATACGCGGGACGGTCGGATTTCCCTGCGAAATATGACAGCGCAGTTGGATGGCAACCGGTTTGTCGGAGAGGCGGATATCACCATTTCCGATCCCCCTCAGATCGTCGCACGCCTGGATGCGGGCGATCTGGACCTGTCGAAGATATCTGAAACCGGCGCTGGGCTGGGTGGCGCGTCTCAATCTGCCTCACCAGTTCAGGAGGGCTGGTCAAAAGACCCAATCGACGCATCCGCGTTGGCTTTGGCGAATGGCAATATTCGCCTGACGGCCAACTCAATCGCAGTTCCCGGCATGACGTTTGGGAAAAGTGACCTGACGCTGACACTGGATCACGCGCGGGCGGTTCTTGCGATGCATCCGGCGACGTTGTTTTCGGGTCAGTTGAACGGGCAGGTGGTTGCCAACAATCGCAATGGCCTGTCCGTGGGCGGCAAGGTGACGGCAAGTGAGATTGATCTGAAACAGGCATTGTCAACGTTGGCCGGTGTCGAACGCCTGTCGGGAAGCGCGGCAGGAACCATTGAGTTTCTGGGTGTCGGTCAGTCTGAGGATCAGATCATGCGCTCTCTCAGCGGGAAGGGAAATCTGGATGTCGGGACGGGGGTAATATCCGGTTTCGATCTGGATCGACTTATGGGGCAGGGGACCGGATCGGGCGGAACAACGGTGTTCAACAGCCTGTCGGCCAGCTTCATCATCGATCAGGGTGTATTGACGAATAACGATCTGCTTATGTCGCTCAAGAATTACCGCGCCGATGGTCAGGGGGTCGTGGGGCTGGGTGCGCGCAATATCGATTATCTGTTCACGCCTGTAGCTTTGCGTGCCAATTCGGGGCAGGGCATCTCGGTGCCTGTGCGCATCGTTGGCCCGTGGAGCAACCCGTCAATCAAGCCGGACCTGTCCAAGGTCATCGAAGCGGCGGCAGATGTGAAGGTTAAAGAGCTGGAAAACGACGCGAAACAGAAAGTTTTCGAGAAGGTTGGAAACGAGCTGGACACCACCATCACGGACAGCGATCAGATCGAAGATGCGCTCAAGAACAAGCTTGAAGAAGAGGCGAAGAAAGGGCTGCTCAAACTGTTTGGCGGCAACTGAGCAAGTGTTGCGCTTGGGGCAATCAGATATGTCCCAAGCATTTTTCTTCAGATGGTCTGGTCGTAATCGCCAACACTGGGTTCGGTTCGGATCACCGCATCGATATCGGCAAAGATCGCACGCATCTCAGCTTCGCTTTCGCTGCTTTCACACACGACCACCAGATTGGGTGTGTTGGATGAAGCCCGCACCAGCCCCCAGCTGCCATTGTCCAGAATCACACGTGCGCCGTTCACCGTAACGACCTCCTTGATCGCGCGGCCAGCAAATGTCTCATTAGCTTCGCTTTTGGCAACCAGCTTGTCGACCAGTCGCTGCAGGATATCGTATTTTTCGGTATCTGCTGCATAGGGTGACATGGTGGGCGTCGACCAGGTCTTGGGCAGAGCTTTGCGCAGGTCGGACATGCTTTGATCCGGGTTGCGGTCCATCAGTTTACAGATCTCGACCGCGACGCGCATTCCGCAGTCATAACCGCGCCCGACCGGCTCGGCCAGAAAGTAATGGCCCGACTTTTCAAACCCAGCCAGCGCACCGATTTCTTTGACGCGCCGTTTCATGTGGCTGTGGCCGGTTTTCCAGTAATCTGCCTTGACGCCAAGGGCCTGTAGCTCGGGATCGCTGGCAAACAGGCCAGTAGATTTCACATCTGCGACAAAGGTCGATCCGGGGTGCAGCTTGGCCAGATCGCGGGCCATGATCACGCCCACCTTGTCGGCAAAGATTTCTTCACCTTCATCATCGACGACGCCGCAACGATCACCGTCACCGTCAAACCCAAGTGCCAGATCGGCACCGCTGGATTTTACCGTTGCCGCCATGTCATGCAGCATTTCCATCGCTTCGGGGTTCGGGTTGTAATTCGGGAAAGTGTAATCCAGCCGGTTATGGCTGGGGACGACCTCAACCCCCATCCGTTCGAAGATTTCGGGCGCAAAGGCCGAAGCGGTGCCGTTTCCGGTTGCGCAGACAACCTTTAGCGGGCGGGACACTTTGAAATCGCCGACGAGGTCGTCGATATACGCTTCTTTCACGCCCTCGACGAATTCCCAAGATCCACCCGCATGCGTCTGACCTTCGCCATTCAGAACGATGTCGCGCAATTCAGACATCTCGTCGGGGCCGTGTGTCAAAGGGCGGTCAAAGCCCATTTTGACCCCAGTCCAGCCGTTTGGATTGTGGCTGGCCGTAACCATCGCCACGGCCGGTACATCCAGGTGAAACTGTGCGAAATAGGCCATCGGGCTAAGCGCAGGGCCAATGTCTTTCACGCGGATACCGGCCTGTATCAAACCCAGGATCAGGGCGTTTTTGATCGCCAGTGAATAGTCACGGTAATCGTTTCCTACAGCGATCACGGGCTCGATCCCGCGCCTGCGCATTTGCGTGCCAAGTCCTAGGCCAAGCGCCGTCATGCCCGGCAGGTTAATCTCTTCCGGATACTTCCATCGGGCGTCGTATTCGCGAAACCCGGTGGGTTTGATCATTGCGTTGCGGAGAAAGCTCCAGGTGTTTGGTGTTACCTCGGGAATCGGTTTGGTCATAACAAGTCTCAATCGTTAAATCTGAATAGGATCAGCTTTGGCCAGCGCATCGAAGCGCATCAAAGTGTCAATGAGTTGGGGCATCTGATCCAACGGAATCATGTTGGGCCCATCCGAAGGGGCATTGTCCGGATCTTGGTGTGTTTCAATGAACACCGCGCCAATACCCAGCGACACGGCGGCGCGCGCCATGACCGGAGCAAATTCGCGTTGCCCGCCCGAGGAGCCACCTTTTCCACCCGGTTGCTGCACGGAATGGGTCGCATCCATCACCACCGGATAACCGGTTTGGGCCATTTGCGGCAGGGACCGCATATCAGCCACCAGCGTGTTATAGCCGAACGAAGTGCCACGTTCGGTCAGCAAGATATTATGATTCCCCGTGCTTTCGATCTTGGACACGATATTGGGCATCTCCCACGGCGCGAGAAACTGACCCTTTTTTACATTGACCACTGCGCCGGTATTGCCCGCAGCGAGCAGCATATCCGTCTGGCGGCACAAAAACGCCGGGATTTGCAGGACGTCTACCGCCTCGGCGGCGATGGCGCACTGCGCTTCGGTATGAACATCGGTCAGGACCGGAATGCCCATCGATTTGCGGATGCTATCCAGAACCTGCAACCCCGCATCAATGCCCATGCCGCGCTTGCCGGACAGCGAGGTCCGGTTTGCCTTGTCATAAGATGCTTTGAAGACATATTGCGCACCGGCTGCGTCGCAGGCCTCTTTCATCTTGCCAGCAATCATCTGCGCGTGGTCTGCCGTTTCAAGCTGGCAGGGGCCTGCAATGATGGTCAGCGGAAGGTCGTTGCCGACTGTCAGGTCGGAGATTTTTACATGTTTCATGAGTCTTATGAGGATACCTGTTCACGAAGGACCGACGCGGTAAGCGAGATCATGAGGTAGATACCAGCAAACAACAGGAATGCCAAAATCGTATTTTCGAACTTGCGCGGATAGCTGGGTTCCTGACTGGGGATCGGGTTCACCGAGACGGTCAGATAACGCACCTGCCGATTGGCTTCGGATCGGGTCGATTCCATTTGCTGCATTGCCGTTTGCAGCATCATGTCCCGCGCCGCCAGATCCGCTTGAGCGATCTGGATGCGCACGCTCAACCGCGCCAGCGAATTTTCGCCATCGGAAGCATCCTGCATCTCGGCATTCAGTTGTTCCAGCACCTTTTCAAGCCGGGCAATGTCAGCCTTGACACCGTCAACCTTGGCTTTGTTCGGGCGCAGGTTGTCCTGCAGGGCGGCAAGTTCAAGCTCTTTGTCCTGCACCAATATCTCGATCTCGTTGATGCGGGCGCGCAGGCTGGCAATGACATTCTCGGGGTCCAGCACCGCCCCTTGAAGCTGAAGCTCGATCAATTCCTCCTGCGCCTGCCGCCGCGCCTCCTGCGCCGCTTCAAAGCTTTCCAATGCATCGCGCATCTGGTCTTCGCGCTTCTTGCCGGACAGGGCATTCACCCGATCTTCGGCGTAAGAGATCAAACGCTCCGAGAACTCGGTCGAGGTCTGTGCGTCCGGTGCTACAACCTCCATCCGAATGACCCCTTCGGTTGGGTCATACCCGATGGTGATCATGCGTTTGAACAGCTTGTATGCGTCTTCCAGCGTGGCGTCGGGTGATAGCCTTTGAATCGGATCAATCTTTTCCTGCCTGAAGACATCGGAAAACCCTGCGTCCCGATCCAGCAGCAACAAAGCCTCTTTCGACTCCAGGAAAGACTGAACCGAGATGGAATCCTGCGTGGTGGCGAATTGCGTCCCGGCAAGCAGCCCGCCGATAGAGCCTGGCCCGCCATCGGCTTGCAGGATCAGAAACTCGGAATCGCTGGCATACATCGGGGTGGCGATGCGATAGAAATAGAACCCCACAACAAAAGTCGGCAGGAACACAAAAGCGGCCAAACGTGCGAAAAGGCCAAACAGCTTACGCCTGCGTCGACGCGCGATGTCCTTCTGAATCTGACCGATTTCAAGGTTGCGCCGCTCAGCCGGGCTGAGCTCGGGTCCCGGAAGGTTCGGTGTGCTTGCGCCAATGGATTGCGGCAACTGAATGCTGATCTTGTCTTTGACCTTCGAACTGTCGCCCTGTGCCGAGGGCTTTGCCGCGGCAAGATCAAGAAGGTTCGTGCGCTGAAACGGATCAATGCCTTTCTTGCGCAGCAAGCGCACCGCATCATAGTCCGATGTTGCTGCCAGTCCGTGTTTCTGCGCCAGTTTTCGCGCGATGCGCAACTGGCGGCCTGTCAGGCCTTCGCGCTTGATGTCGTCAATTTGCGTGCCTGGCTGAGCCTCGGCCGCTGGTGCCTGGCCTTGCGTCGCGCCCCGTATGCGAGAGATTGCATCCGCACGCGCCTCGGCCGAATCTTCCACCTGACGATTGTTGCGCCAGTTGTACTTTCTAACCTTGGGTTTCGTAGTCATATAGCTGCTTTGCCTCTTCCAAGGAGTCAAACATGTACAATTGCCCGTCCAGCAGAACGGCGGCTTGCTGAGCGAATTTCTCCAATACAGTCGGGCTGTGCGACACGATCACCAAAGTCGTAGTGCGCAACCTTTCCTTCAGGATCGCCCCTGCCTTTTCGTTGAATTCAACATCGGTAGATGCTGGCATCCCTTCATCGACAAGATACATGTCGAAATCCAGCGCCAGCATCAAAGAAAACGTGAATCGTGATCGCATCCCCGAAGAATAGGTGGACAACGGCTGTTCGAAATATTCACCCAAGCCGCAGAGCCATTTGCAATACGCCTCAACATAGTCCGGGTCCATGCCGTAAATCTTGGCGATGTATCGCGCGTTCTCAAGCGCTGACAACTTGCCGGTTACACCCCCGGTAAAACCCATGGGAAAAGAGACCCGGCATTCGCGGCGGATCACACCTTCGTCGGGCTTTTCCAGACCGGCCATCATGTTGATCAGTGTGGTTTTGCCAGTACCATTCGGGGCCAGAACGCCCAGCGACGTACCCAGTTCGACACGGAACGAGACCCTGTCCAGGATCACCTTGCGGCGCGTCCCGGTCCAGAAGGACTTGCTGACATTGTCGAACTCTAGCATTCGGGGCCTGCTGCTCGTTTCCGTTGTGTCGCCGCGCTTTCAGGCGGTCAGAAAGGATGGTTTTTACCAATCCATGTTGGCTACATTATGTCGAATTACGAAACAAATGTTCAATGCGTTGCTGCCAAACCCGCAAACAACTGATCGGTTGTCGGCAATTCCGCTGCACTTCTGGTAATCTGCCGCACCTTTATTATGTGGTTTCACACCTGATCTTTGCAAAACAGCTTTGGGAGGTTACGCAACCAGATGGAAAATCTAGATGGCGAAATCCGCGCGTGCCGCCTGTGCGCTGCGTCCTTTACGCAAACCAAAACTGCTCATGAACCCCGCCCGGTGGTTTGGTTTCGGCGCGGAACACCCATCCTGATCGCAGGGCAGGCACCGGGTGCGCGCGTGCACGAGTCGGGGCAGCCCTTTACTGACCCGTCAGGCGACAGGCTGCGCCACTGGCTTGGGGTCAATGAACCTGTTTTTTATGATCGTGACCTCGTGTCGATTGTGCCCATGGCATTCTGTTTCCCCGGCTATGATGCCCGCGGTGCGGACCTTCCTCCGCCCGTGATATGCGGCAATACCTGGCATGACAGGGTGATGCAGGAACTGGGGCAGGTGCCGTTGACGGTGTTGGTCGGCGGTCATGCGCATAAATATCATCTGGGCGCGCGCGGGTCGGTGACAGATACCGTTCGGAACTGGCAGGACCATGCGCCGCGGGTCTTTGCCTTGCCTCATCCGTCCTGGCGGAATACGGCATGGGTAAAGAAAAACCCGTGGTTCGAGGCAGAACTGCTGCCGGTTCTGCGCGCGCGGGTTCAAGAGGTGCTGAATGACTGAAACCACAGCGTTGGACACGGCGCATGCCACGATGCTGGCAGATCCGCAGAACGATGCCACCCGTCTGCGGTTTTTTGAACGGCTTGCAGATAGCGAGCTGTTTTTGATGCTGACCGAGGAAGCGGTGGGCGAAAACATCTCGCCCGAAGTGTTCGATGTGGCCGATGGGCGCTTTGTGTTGGCTTTCGACCGCGAGGAACGATTGGCGCGGTTTGCCGGGCGGCCCGTGCCTTATGTTGCGCTGTCGGGGCGCGTGTTGTCGGGGATGCTGGCGGGTCAGGGTATCGGGCTGGGCCTGAACCTGGAAACTGCTCCATCATCCATGCTGGTGCCTGCCGAGGCCTTGGGCTGGCTGGCCGAAACGTTGCAGCTTGGCCCGGAAGAGGTCGAGGAAAAGCTGGCCGAGTTCATGCCTCCCGCCGGTTTGCCGGACAGCCTGTTGACCGCCCTTGATGCAAAGCTGGCAACTGCTGGCGGGCTTGCCAGTGCAGCCTATCTGGTCGCCACGAAATCCGAGGCGGGCGCTCAGGGTCATTTGCTGGGGTTTGTCGGTGCAATCGAAGGGGCCGAGCCCGCCCTGGCCAAAGCAGCTTCGGAGGCGCTGACGTTTTCCGGGATCGAGGCGGGGGCGATGGATGTCGGGTTCTTTGCCACAGATGACGTCGCTGCCGCGCTGTTGGCGAAGACCGGGCTTCGCTTTGACCTGCCCGAACCGCAGGTTGCAGATCTGGTGCGCGAGGTTCCGGGCAGCAATCCCGCGAAACCGCCAATTCTGAAATAACGACCAAAACGCAAACACGCGGCGCATGTTGCGCCGCGTGCCACCAGGATGGGACGCTGCTATTCCGCAGCAGCGTCCAGTTTGTCCTGCGTACGTGTTTCGAAATCGCTGGCGTCGTGACGCTCGTGAAGCTGTGTGTGCGGCTCGCCAAAGGCGCGGTTGACCATACGGCCACGCTGAACCGCAGGCCGCGCGTCTATCGCCTTGGCCCAGCGCACCACGTTCTTGTAGGATTCTGCGTCAAGGAACTCTGCCGCGCTATACAGTCGGCCCAGAACCAGTTGACCGTACCACGGCCAGATCGCCATGTCGGCAATGGTATATTCCTCGCCCGCGATATAGGTCTTGTTCGCCAGTTCCCTGTCCAGAACGTCCAACTGGCGTTTTGCCTCCATCGCAAAGCGGTTGATCGGGTATTCCCACTTTTCAGGCGCGTAAGCGTAGAAATGGCCAAACCCGCCACCCAGATAAGGGGCGCTGCCCATTTGCCAGAATATCCAGTTCATGACTTCGGTCCGTTCCGGCCCGGACGCGGGCAGAAACTCTCCGAACTTCTCAGCCAGATGAAACAGGATTGAGGCACTTTCAAACACCCGAACCGGCTTGTCGCCAGAGCGATCCCAAAGGGCCGGAATTTTCGAGTTTGGGTTGGCCTCGACAAACCCTGAACCGAACTGGTCGCCATCGCCGATGTTGATCAGCCAGGCGTTGTATTCAGCGCCTTCGTGACCCAATGCCAGCAACTCTTCCAGCATTACCGTGACTTTGACACCGTTGGGCGTGGCAAGGGAATACAACTGCAATGGGTGACGTCCAACCGGCAAGTCCTTGTCATAGGTTGCGCCGGCAATAGGTCGGTTAATGTTGGCGAACTGTCCGCCACTTTCACTATCCCATGTCCAGACTGCTGGTGGGGTATACGAAGATTGGTCGCTCATTTCTTGCCTTTCATGCCTTTGTCCGGGCCGCGTTCGGTGCAGTCTTACAGGTAGTGTTGCAATCCGCCGAGTCCAACCCAGCTTTTCCGGCATAATTTGTAATAATCCGCGACCAAACTCTCACGTTTGCTCGAGAGGGGTCACAGCGGCGCGAGGAGGGCTACGAACAGAATGGGAATCGCATATTGTTTTGCCAGACCTGCCATCACGGCGTCACCGATACCGCTGGAACGAAAAGGATAAACTACATGAAACGCTTTGCTTTGACCTTTGCTGCGGCCATGGCCCTGGCCGTTCCGGCATTTGCCGGGCCGCAATATATTGACGGCACAGGGTTTGCCGTCTCGGGGTATGATGTTGTCGCCTATCGCAACCTGGATCAGGTACCGGTAGGTCAGCCACAGCACGAAGGCGTGCGTGGCAATGCCAGCATTACTGCCGAATACAATGGTGCAACCTGGGCATTCTCGTCCGAGGAAAACCGCGACAAATTTCTGGAAAACCCGGCCTATTATGCGCCGCAATATGATGGGCACTGCGCCTATGGCGTGTCGCGCGGTGGCAAGGTTCCGGCAAACCCGAACTTGTGGCGGATCGTTGACGACAAGCTGTATCTCAACATCACGGATGTGGTCGTCGGGTTCTTCGAAGAAGACATTCCGGGCAACATCAACCTTGCTGAAGGCAACTGGCCGGGTATCGAGCCGTCTGACGCCTCGACCAGCGTGATCCCGAAATTTACCTCGGAAGGTCCGGTGAAAAACTGACCCGGCCAAAATTGCACAAAGCCCGGCTTACCCAGCCGGGCTTTTTCGTTCAGCCAGCAAGCCAGAACTGATCCCGTATCGTCTGGTCGGCGTCAAACCGGATCCTGACGCTCTTGGCACCCGGAAATTTGCGTTCGCGGATCGTATCGGGAATGACAACCTCCCCGGCGCCCGTGTCGCTGGACTGAAAGCTCAGGATTTCCGCTGTGGTGTGCCGCGCACTGGTCAGAACGGTCGTTGGCAAAGCCACACGATTTGCGCCCTGATTGACCGGAGTCGTGACAAAGTAAGTCAGGTGCCGCCCATAGCATCCGACCGCGTCGGGAACATGGTCAGCAACATCGCTGCCGCATTTGGGTTGAATACCAGTCTGACTGTTCATATGCGACAGCGCCTGCCCGGGATTCAGCATCGCCTCGCATGCGGCAATATCCTCCTGCGGAAGCTCGATGATTCGTTTCTTCAACCGTGCCCGACGTGGTTGTGGCGGGCCAGCAGCGGCACCGCCCTTTGTCGCCAGCCCTTCTTTGCGCAGAAAATCATAGGCTGCCTTGGCGCGTGAAAACCCGGAACTGTCGCCTTCCTTGTGATCAGGATGCGTGTGAAAGGCGATGTGACGCCACGCCTCTCGTATTTCACTGGAATTGGCAGACGGGTTCAGGCCCAGATCTGCCAGGGCATCCGTGCGTGCCCTGACCTTATCGACAGATTCCATACTCAAAACACTCATTAAAAACTACACACCCCTAGTGTTGCCGAGGGCATGGTTTTGTCAAATTTCACTGTTGATTGAGAGGGAAGCTGACAACAATCGCGATGCGAAGAATCCATTGTTCCGCAAAGGCGTGAATTCACGGATGTAACTGTGATACAGGTCACGCACAAGAAAAGGAAAACGCCCGGACAAGTTAGTAACCCGGGCGAATCATTGGATTTTTCAGTTGTCAGGCGACGTTTTGAAGATCGACCTGCGGCGTGATCCCAAGGGCAAAGCACACATCGCGCGTCAATTCCGGGCGGTTCAGGGTATAGAAATGCAGCTTGTCCACGCCACCTTCGATCAGGTCCGAGCACAACTCGGTGCAGATCGCAGTTGCCAGCAGATCCTCACGCCCGTCGCGCACGGCCTTTTCAAAGGCTTGTTCGACCCAATCGGGAATATGTGTGCCACAGCTTTTGGCGAACTTGCGCGCACCTGCCCAGTTTTCTATCGGCAGAATGCCCGGAACGATCGGTTTATTGATACCTGCCTTGGCGCAGGCATCACGGAAACGAAAGAAGGTTTCGGCCTCGAAAAAGAATTGCGTCAGCGCTTCGTCAGCGCCCGCGTCAAGTTTGGCCTTCAGCCAATCCACGTCTGCTGACATGTCGGCGGCTTCAGGGTGCTTGTCAGGATAAGCCCCGACACGGATGCTGAACATTTCGGTTTCAGCCAGCGCCTCAATCAACTCAATCGAACTGTTAAAGCCTTCGGGGTGCGGTACGAACCGATCATGCCCTTTTGGCGGGTCGCCCCGCAGGGCCACGATGTCCTGCACGCCCGCACGTGCGAATGTGTCGGCGATCTCCAGCGTTTCCTGCCGCGAAGCGTCAACACAGGTCAGATGCGCAGCGACGTTCAATCCAGAGGATTTATGCAGGGTTGCGACCGCGTCGCGCGTCAGTTCCCGGGTCGTACCGCCTGCACCGTAGGTGACGGAAACAAAACGGGGCTCCAGCGGTGCCAATGTCTGGACCGTATCCCAAAGGCG
Organism: Ruegeria sp. AF3; assembly: GCF_056536285.1. Lineage (NCBI taxonomy): Bacteria > Pseudomonadati > Pseudomonadota > Alphaproteobacteria > Rhodobacterales > Roseobacteraceae > Ruegeria > Ruegeria sp. AF3. Next base: position 2,640,848 of record NZ_JBQFJM010000001.1, read on the forward strand.
GAAAGAAGCCTCCAGAGTTTTGGGCGGAAAGAACTCGAATGAAATTTCGGGTTTGGACATGGCTGCCTCACTGGATCAACTGACTATCTTGTGCCATGACAGGCATTGTGAGACAAACTCATATTATTCAACAACAACATGAACGATACTTGAGATGCACATTGAATTCCGGCACCTGCGAACCATCAAGGCGATCCATGAATGTGGTGGGTTGGCACGCGCTGCCGACCAATTGAACATCACCCAATCCGCATTGAGTCATCAGGTCAAAGGGTTGGAGGATCAGGCCGGGGTCGAGCTGTTTCTGCGACGTTCAAAGCCGATGAAGCTGTCAGCCGCCGGTTTGCGTCTGCTGCGGTTGGCCGAGCAGATCCTGCCGCAGGTCGAGGCGGCACAGAATGAGTTTTCATCGCTGCGGGACGGGCGTACCGGACGGATGCATATCGCCATCGAATGTCACGCGTGTTTCGAATGGCTGTTTCCGGTTCTCGAATCCTTCAGGAAATCCTGGGGCGATGTGGATGTAGATATTCGACCCGGTCTGGCCTTCGACGCCCTTCCAGCCTTGCAGAAGGAAGAGGTTGATCTGGTGGTCTCATCCGATCCCGAAGATCTGCCGGGTGTCGAGTTTGTGGAACTGTTTGACTACAACCCCGTCTTTGTCGCTGCATCAGCCCATCCACTGGCGGAAAAAGCCTATATCGAGGCTGAGGATTTCCGAGGCCAGACCCTGATCACCTACCCGGTGGAACGCACACGTCTGGATGTGTTCAGCCAATTGTTGATCCCTGCACGGGTCGAACCTGCCTCGATCAGGCAGGTGGAACTGACAGCTGTGATCCTGCTTCTGGTGGCATCAAACCGAGGCATCTCGGTTCTGCCGGATTGGGTCGTGCGCGAGGTCAAATACAACTCGGACTATGTGACCCGGCCCCTGACCAAAGAGGGGATCACGCGTCGCCTTTACGCAGCGGTCCGATCAGATGATCTGGATAAACCCTACGTGCAGGAACTGGTGAAACTGGCCCGCGAAGAGGCGCACAAGCTGCAATCCCGGTAGAGGCGTTTTCTGCGGGTCTGTTATGCGTATCATTCCTCTTGGCAAGGAAGCCTTGCGGCAGTATACGCGCGGTTTGACCGGACAGGAGCCCTTTTACAATGGTTGGCAGTGCAAATCTCAACATCATGATCAAGGCCGCGCGCAAGGCGGGGCGTTCTTTGGTCAAGGACTTTCGTGAAGTCGAGAATCTGCAGGTGTCGATGAAAGGCGCGGGCGACTTTGTCTCCAAGGCCGACATCGCGGCCGAGGCCATCCTGAAGGACGAATTGCTGGGCGCACGCCCGACCTATGGCTGGCTGGCCGAAGAGGGCGGTTCCATCGACGGAGAAGACCCGACCCGCCGCTGGATCGTCGATCCGCTGGACGGCACCACCAATTTTCTACATGGCCTGCCGCATTGGGCAATTTCGATTGCACTGGAACATAAGGGCAAGATCGTTGCTGGCGTGATCTATGATGCTGCCAAGGATGAGATGTTCTTTGCTGAAAAAGGCGAAGGTGCGTGGATGAACGACACCCGAATTCGTGTGTCGGGGCGTCACCGCATGATTGAATCGATCTTTGCAACCGGCCTGCCCTTTGGGGGTCGTTCTGACCTGCCTGCAACCCTGCAGGATCTGGCGCGTCTGATGCCCGCTTGCGCCGGTGTGCGCCGTTGGGGTGCTGCGGCGCTTGACATGGCATATGTGGCCGCGGGTCGGTACGAAGGTTTCTGGGAACGCCGCCTGAACGCGTGGGATGTTGCCGCCGGTATCATCATCGTGAAAGAGGCGGGCGGCTTCGTACAGGCCCTGAACCTCGAGGGCAACGCGCTAGAAGATGGTGAAGTGATCTGTTCGAATGAACCGATCTTTGATCAATTCGCCAAAGTCATCCGGGGCTGATCGCCTCTTAGCCCAGCTTTATCGACGCGGAACGCGCGGAATACGTGACTGCGACAGCTTGTACGTTGCCTCTGGGTGGGGCGGGTGCCCGTGCGTGCGGTTCCAAAACTGCACGCCACCGCGCCGCAGCCACAATGGCACGCATAGGATCAGGCCCACGGCAAACCCGCCGGTATGGGCCCAATAGGCGATACCGCCTTCGTCCGGGTTGCTGGTGACGCTGCCAAAGAACTGAATCGCCAGCCACACGCCCAGCATGATGAAGGCGGGGATGGTAAAGACCCTGAAATAGACAACTAGGATCAGCAGAATATCCACACGCGCCTTGGGAAACAGCAGCAGGTATCCACCCATGACACCTGCAATCGCGCCCGAGGCGCCGACGGTAGGCACCTGAGAGTCCGGCCCTGTAGCCACATGGATCAGACCTGCGCCGATACCTGCGACCAGATAGAACAGTAAAAAGGGCAGATGGCCCATTTCGTCTTCCAGATTGTCGCCGAATATCCATAAGAACAGCATGTTCCCGGCAAGATGCATCCAGCCCCCATGCAGGAACATGGATGTCACAAGGGTTTCCAGGCCAACCCAGTCGCTGACCCGCGCCGGGATGATGGCATAGTCGAAGAACAACCGGTTTATCAGTGGCGCATCATTCATGATCCCCACATAGCTGAGGAAGATCAGGATGTTGGCCGCCAATAAGGCGTAGACAACATAAGGCGTGCGCCCTGAGGGGTTATGGTCGCGGATCGGAAACATGAGGTGACGCTGGGCTTTTGCGCGCCCAGCGTCAAGGCAAGCTTATGCCGCACCTCCCAACAACGCAGCGTTTCCGCCGGCTGCGGTCGTATCGACACACACATGGCGTTCACCCAGCACACGCGCGCGGTCGGGTCTGCCCGGAATCAGGGGCACAATGGGACCGTTCCGGCGGGCCAGGTGCTGTTCGATCTGCTGCGCGGTTTCAGCGTCGCCCCACCAAAGGACACCAGAGATACCGGTCAGGTTCTCCAACCGGTGAAGGTCAAGCATTCCGGTTGCCTGAATGGCCGTGCCACCCAGCGCCTGTACGGCGTCAGCCTGCGCGCGCGCTGCCGTTTCCCCCGGCCCCATGCACAGAAGAGGCGGGCGGGGATATTCGCTTAGCCGGTTCGATTCTCCGGTTGGGCCGGGCAGAGAACGGGTCCGGATTGGGGCCGGCTGGCCCTGAGGAGCAGGTAGGTCTGCCAAATGCTCCCAGGTTTCTGTCGTGATTTGCCGATCCGGTGCACAAAACCGGGCCATGTAATTCGGGCCGCCCGCCTTCGGGCCGGTGCCTGACAGCCCTTCACCGCCAAAAGGTTGGGAGCCAACGATGGCACCGATCTGATTGCGGTTTACATAGATGTTTCCGGCATGGATAGCTTCGGTCACATGCTGCACCCGGTCGTCGATCCGGGTTTGCAGGCCAAAGGTCAGCCCGTATCCGGTTGCGTTGATATCCGCGATGACCTTGTCGATCTCCTGCGCTTTGAATCTTGCCACGTGCAACACGGGGCCAAAAATCTCACGCTCCAGCGCGGCAATGCCCGAGATTTCGATCAACGTTGGGGCAACAAAGATGCCTTCGGGCGGCAGCGGCAGCTCTTTCAGAACGCGCCCTTCGGCCCGTGCCGTAGCGACGTGATCGGCGATGACCTGCCGGGCCTGCGCGTCGATCACCGGGCCGCAATCGGTAGAGATCAGCCAGGGGTCCCCGATGCGCAGGGCATCCATTGCCCCTTTGAGCATGGTCAGCACGTCATCTGCGATATCCTGTTGCAGGTACAGGCATCGCAGTGCCGAACACCGCTGGCCCGCGGATTGAAAGGCACTTTCAATGATCGATTGCACGGCCTGTTCCGGAAGTGCAGTGCTGTCAACGATCATGGCGTTCAGGCCGCCGGTTTCCGCGATCAGCGGGGTGCCGGGGCGCATGGACCCAGCCATTGCCGACCGTATCCTGAGAGCGGTTGCCGTTGAACCAGTGAAGGCCACGCCCGAGACGCGCGCATCCGATGTCAGCGCCGCGCCCACGGCCGGACCACCCGGCAGCAATTGCAGCGTGTCGCGCGGCACACCAGCCTCATGCAGCAATTGAATGGCGCGGTGCGCGATCAGGGGTGTCTGCGGTGCAGGCTTAGCCAGGACGGCATTTCCGGTCGCCAAAGCAGCCGAAACCTGCCCGGAAAAAATCGCCAGCGGGAAGTTCCACGGGCTGATGCAGGTAAATATGCCAGCGGGCTCGGCATCGGGAATGTTGGCGGCGTAGTAACGTAGGAAATCCACCGCCTCACGCAGTTCGGCCACCGCGTCGGGCAGCGATTTGCCAGCCTCACGCGCCAGCAGGGCGAACAACTCGCCAAAATGCGTTTCGTAAAGATCGGCGGCAGAGTTCAGGATGCGGGCACGTTCGACTGCCGGGGCCTGCCACGGCTTTGCCGAAGCCAGCGCCAGTTCCACATCTGCTTCACTCGCCGGAGCCACCGCGCCCGGCTTGTCGGGAGGATTCGCCGGGTTGATTACCTGCTCATCCGCCTGGGGTTTGGCAGCGTCAGCCAGCAAGGGCTGTGCATACCAGTGATACGCGCGGAACTGGTCCCGCGCTGCGTCAACCTTGTCCAGCGTTGGGGTGTGGTGCAGATCGAAGCCCTTGGAATTGGGGCGATCCGGCTGGAACAGTTCGGGGCCGGTGGGCAGCGGGGGCGGAGGCGTTTGAACAGTAACAAACGGATCTGCGGCAACCACTTCCGGCGGGACGTTATCGTCGACAATCTGGTTGACGAAGGATGAGTTCGCTCCGTTTTCCAGCAAACGCCGCACAAGGTAGGCCAGCAGGTCACGATGCGCGCCAACCGGTGCATAAATTCGGCAGCGGGTCTTCTGCCTGTTCATCACAAGCTGATGCAATGTCTCGCCCATGCCATGCAGGCGCTGGAATTCAAAAGGCTGACCTTCGGCCATGTGCAGGATGGCGCTGACTGTATGGGCGTTGTGGGTGGCGAATTGCGGATAGATCCGGTCTGTCATGCCCAGCAATTTGCGCGCATTGGCGATATAGGACACATCGGTGACCGCCTTGTGGGTGAAGACGGGAAAGCCGTCCACACCTTCGACCTGCGCGCGTTTGATCTCGGTATCCCAATAGGCGCCTTTGACCAGACGGACCATCAGCTTGCGATCGTAGCGTTCCGCCATGTCATAGAGCGTGTCCAGAACCAGCGACGCGCGTGGCCCATAAGCCTGAACCACGATGCCGAACCCATCCCAGCCGGCCAGCGCCGGATCGGACATCACCGCCTCAATCACCTGCAGTGACAAAGACAGGCGATCCGCCTCTTCGGCGTCGACGTTTAGCCCCATACCAGCGGCCTTGGCCAAAAGGGCCAGCGCCCGCAGTCGGGGAACCAGTTCATCCATCACGCGCTTTTCCTGCGCTAATTCATAACGGGGATGCAGGGCTGACAACTTGACTGAAATTCCCGGGTTGGCGCGGATATCCTCATGGGTGCAGGCTTCGGCGATGACCGAGATGGCGCGTGAATACGACAGGTGATATCGCGCGGCGTCCGCCTCGGTTCGCGCGGCCTCTCCCAGCATGTCGTAGGAGTAGGTATATCCCTTGTTTTCCATCCCGCGCGCACGCTCCATCGCGGCGTTGATGGATTCACCTAACACGAATTGCCGCCCCATTTCCTTCATCGCCCGCGACACGGCGGTACGGATCACGGGTTCACCCAATCGCTTGATGGCCCCGCGCAGGGCGCCAACAGGCGAGGCCTTGCCTTCGTCCAGAACCTTGCCCGTCAGCATCAGCGCCCAGGTTGAGGCGTTCACCAAGGATGAAGACGAGTGCCCAAGATGCTTGCCCCAGTCCGAAGGGGCAATTTTGTCTTCAATCAACGCGTCAATCGTGTCGGCATCCGGCACGCGCAACAGCGCTTCGGCCAGGCACATCAGGGCGACGCCTTCGTCGGTGGACAGGCCGTATTCGGCAAGAAACACCTCCATCAACCCCGGAGACGTGCTGGAGCGGATGTCGCGCACAAGCTGCGCGGCGGCGGCGCTGATGGCGCTGCGGTCTGTGGCGCTCAGGCTGGCCTGAGAGATCAGGGTTTCAAGGATCGCCGACTGGTCAGCATAGGTTGAGGTGTCGATTAATGTACGCAGGGTATGAGACATGAGTCCTCCGGTCTTTGTGCCAATATACCTGCGAAAACTCAGGACAATCGCCTGAGTTTACGATAATTGAAGGCGGAACACCTGAAATTTCGCCAGAGAGCAGCGCAAATGAACTTTCCTGACCTGGACCGGTTTGACCGGTCGATTCTGAGAATTCTGGCCGAGGATGGGCGCATTTCGGTCGCCGATCTTGCGCGCGAAATTGGTCTGTCGAAATCACCGACACAGGCGCGCCTGAAACGGCTTGAAGCAAGCGGGGTGATCAAAGGATACCGGGCGATGCTGGATCCGATCAGACTGGGGCTGGACCACGTTGCCTTTGTCGAAGTGCGCCTGACCGATACCCGCGAAAAGGCACTGGCCGAGTTCAATGCGGCTGTCCGAAAAACTGCCGAGGTCGAGCAAGCCCATATGATTGCTTCGAATTTCGACTATTTGTTGAAGGTCCGCACAGCCACGATGTCAGAGTATCGTCGTGTTCTGGCCGAAAAGATTTCATCCATGCCGCATGTCGCCAGCACCTCGACCTTTGTGGCGATGGAGGCGGTTAAGGAAGCCGGCAGTTTGGGTGGGTTCGAGCATCAGGCTTGACGGATCAGGATTACGAGCCATCCTTGGTACATGACACATGCTTTCCTCGCTGCTCTTTCTGTTGTTGCCTTGTCTTGTGCGGCGCACGCCCAGTCCTGCCCTGATGCTCCGGATCATTCAGAAGGTGTGGATGCGCTAATCAATCAGGTTCGGAAGGCAGAATCGCAAAGTGATGCGCGCGTTATTTCCAACCAGATGTGGGAGCTTTGGACGGACGCGCCGGATGCGCGTGCGCAAGGCTTGCTGGACCGGGGAATGGCACGGCGGGAGGCTTGGGATTTACTGGGCGCGTTGGAAGAGCTTGACCAGCTTGTCGATTACTGCCCGAACTACGCCGAAGGCTACAATCAGCGCGCATTTGTGAACTATCTCAGACAAGACTTCGCTGCTGCCTTGCAGGATCTGAATGTCACGATCGAGTTGTCGCCGAACCACATAGGTGCGCTGAGCGGTCGCGCCTTGTCATTGTTGGGTCTGAAGCGCCTTGACGACGCGCGCGCTGCCCTTGCCGAGGCGCTAGAACTTAACCCATGGCTGTCAGAGCGGGCATTGTTAGAACCCGGCGGTCTTTTGGAACCGCCCGGTCAAGATATCTGACGCCGGGTTTTCGAAAGAACCGCAAGGGAAACCTAACCTTCTTGCGGGCAAACTGGTTGTGTTGGACCCCTTCGGAGTTGTTCACTGGCTATCCAGTGGTATGGGTTCTGACTGGCGTGGGCGTGTATCGGACGCTGAACATCATTGACGAATACACCAGCGAGGCGCTGATGATCCGCGTCGATCGTAAGCTCAACTCAACAGATGTGCTGAATGCATTGACTGACCTGTTCATCCTCCGCGGCCCGCCGGCATTCATAAGATCCGACAATGGGCCGGAATTTATCGCCCAGAAGGTGCGGGAGTGGATTGCAGCTGTCGGGGCGAAGACGGCTTACATCGAACCGGGATCACCCTAGGAGAACAGTCATTGCGAAAGCTTCAACGCCCGGTTCCGGGATGAGCTGCTCAACGGCGAAATCTTCTAAAGCCTAAAGGAGGCGCAAACTCTGATCGAGCAATCTCGTATCCACTACAACACCGTCAGGCCGCACAGCGCGTTGGGCTCCTGCCCGCCTGCGCCCGAAAGCATCGTCCCGATAGACCAGAGGCCCACGATGCACTAACAAACAAACCGGACTACCCGATAGGGGCACGCGACCGAGCGCGCTGAAGGCGGCAATGCTGACCCTGTTTGACGAATGCGGTGCGGAAAATTCTGCCGAACACTATGTGGGGCACATGTACAAAGCCAAACCCGATTTGGCGGCGCATTACAATTGCTGCGATCCGGCCAACTCTTTCAATCCGGGGAACGGGAAAATGCACAAGGCGCGAAGCTACAGGTGATTAACGGTCACATGGGATTTGGGCGCGTGTGATAGGCATCCAGCAGGGCTTTGCCGTTTTCATAAAACGCAGTTTCACCAATCAGTTCTGTGATGCCGTAGCAATCCAGCTCGGCTTTCACATCTGGCTCGACCAGCGTGAAAACCAGCCGTATCCCCTTTGATCGCAGGAAATTGGCGATACTGCGCAAAGTGAACCCGGCTGTGAAATCGACAACGTCAATTGCCGAGGCGTCGATGCAGAACCATGTCAGGTTGCCGTCTGCGTTCTGAACGATTGTTGTCACTTCCTCGGTGAAAATCTGCATGTTCGCGTAGTACATACCGTGTGAAAACCGGTAGATTACCAGACCGGGTTCGAACTGGTTTGGCGCTTCCAATCCCTTTGAACGCCAGCCACCTGACTCAGTGCGCAATACTACCGAATTCTTTGGGCGATATCCCCTGCGCGTGTGGTCGACCAGAGACAGGACCATGGCAAAAATGACGCCTTGCTCGACCCCAACCAGAACGACCACGGTGGCAGTTGCCGTGGCAACCCAGAACTCGGACCGGGCCTGCCTGTAAATTGTTGCCATTCCGTGCAGGTCGATCAGCTTGAGACCGATCAGGAAAACGATGGCCGACAGTGCTGCTGTGGGAAGATAGGCTAAAGGCTTGGTCAGAAACAGGATAACCAACAGAACTATTACCACTGTTGTCAGCTGCGCTACCTGGCTGCGCCCTCCGGCGCTGGTGACCATCTCGGTCTTTGTGGGGCTGCCATTGACCACAAATGTTCCCATGAATGCAGCCCCAAAATTTGCAAGACCCAGTCCGATCAGGTCCGTGTTTTCGTTGAATGTCTCATCATATCTTGAGGCGTATGCCCGCGATGTGGCGGCGCTTTGTGCCAGAATGACAACGAAGATGGACAGGGCCGTGGGAAGCAGTTGTTTAAACAAGGTCCAGTTCCACTGCACGTCCGGGATCGAGAAGGAGGGCAAACCGCCGGCAACCTCTCCCAACACCGAAATTCCGGAAGTGCCGAATGAAAAGGCCCAACTGCACAGGACCACCCCGACTATGGCAACCAATGGCCCCGGGATTTTGCGCGAAAGTCTTGTGCATCCTAGGACAATGCCCAGCACGGCTGATGAGACGATCACGGTTGGCCAGTTGACGTTGGATATGTTGAAATAAACGTACTTCAATCTCGCAAGTGTTCCGTGCCCAGCGGATTCGATGCCCAACAATCCGGGGATTTGACCTGTCGCAACCTGAATGCCTACGCCGGTCAGAAAGCCGACCAATACCGTTCTGGACAGGAAATCGGCCAGAAACCCTAGTCCTATGACACGCGCACCTATCAAAAGCATGGCAGCCATAAGTGCCAGCAAGGACGCAAGTGCCAGATACTCGGAGGTTCCGGACACCGCCAAGCCCGCCAGCCCCGAGGCGGTGATGGCTGCAGTCGCCGAATCGGCACCGACAACAAGGTGTCGGGACGAGCCGAACAGCGCAAACAGAGCCATGGGAATCAGGATTGTATACAGCCCGGACATGACCGGAGTGCCGGCGATTTTGGTGTAACCCATGACTTCGGGGATCGCGAGACAGGCAAAACTCAGACCAGCCAGCATTTCCGCCGGAAGGCGCGCACAGTCAAAAGGCAGAATGCCCTGCAGGATTTGCAAATGCGCCGCTCTCTGATTTCTGGCCTGTTTTTCCATGGGTTACCTTTCACCCGCATTCAGCTTGCGAACTGAATGTTCGAGCCGTCAAGCCATCTTATAGGCAAATTTTCACAGGTAAATTGGGTGGCCTGAATTGCTGTTTTTTCCAGTTTTACAGTTATTTTAGCCGAACTACGGGAATCCCCCAATTTCGCTGGCTGCCGATCGGGGGTACACATGACTTACCGTACTTACCACACACAAACACGGTATTTACTTTCCCCGATGAGGGGCTGGTCACACCCCCTCGACCGGCCCCTCTTAACTTTTAGGGGTTCGCGAAAGCCCAAGCCATTCGTTTGATAACTGACATCGTGTGAACGTACTTAGTTCTGGATCAATTTGGTCACGAGTGTCGGCAGTGTTTCGGATGCACTGTACGCAACGGTGTGCGGTATACTGGCCACCGGGGTTTTGCGGTACCCTTCCGTGAACAACAGAAACGGTATCCTGGCGTTTACAGCTGTTTCTGCGTCGACTTCGCTGTCGCCGACATACAAGCGTGTGCCCGAGGTCCCAAGTGCTTTGAAGCTTTCCAGCAGGTGGCCCGGATCCGGTTTGCGAATTGGCAATGTATCACCTCCGAAAACAACGTCGAAGAACCGGGATAGGTTGAGCGCCTCCAGCACGTGACGTGCGGGTGCTTCGGGTTTGTTGGTGCAGATACCAAGAACGCACCCCATCTGTTTCAGTTTTTCCAGGGCTTCGGGAACTCCGGGATAAGGCACAGTCGTTGCACTGACGGCCGCATTGTAATGCTTCAGTGTCTGTTGTGTGAGTTCCGCGTGGCGATCCATGGGCAAATCACAGTGTCGCATCAGGCGCTCGACCAGTTTGGGAAGGCCATTGCCAACAAACCCTCTGACCACATCAACGGGTATAGGATCGTGACCGACGCCATTCAGCGTTTTATTGGCCGCTGCTGCCAGGTCCCCGACGCTGTCGACCAACGTTCCATCCAGATCAAAAACAACTGCTGCGGTCATGTTTTGCTTGCCTTTCAATACCCGCCCCAAGTCTTAACCCGTCGTTTTCAGGGGCGCAATCGGCTCAATGACGCCTGATTTGAAACAGCGCTTGACATTCCTTACTAAAATAATCAGATTTAATGACAGAAACGGAAAGCCAACCCTCTCGGGTCAGCCAGATAAAACGAAACGCAACAGGTATGGCACCATGCCGACTCGCTCTGGAGATGCCCCGATGAACGTACAGAACCCGACCCCAACCCAAGGTTATGCTGTCTCGATGCTGCCTGCGCACAAGGCCGAGGATTTGACCAAAGGTGGCCACCTGGCCCATATCGAGTTGGGTGACCAATTGTATACCCTGCGCATCACCCGTGCAGGTAAACTGATCCTGACGAAATGAGCGCGCATTCATTGCGCGGCGGTGCCGCGGTCGGCCGTCTGGCGGATCTTGATCCAGTCGAAGCGGGTGCGGTGATGTATCTGCGGATGTGGAGCCAGGGTGAAAGCGGTCGCGCTGATATCGCGAGCGATTTTTGCATAGCGCTGGGATCAGATTATGGGCGTGCCGCCATGCTGACGCTGGATCGTCTGTGTTCGCTTTGCGCAACGCATTGTCGACGCCCGCTAATCAGGCACGGTCTGGGGTGTGCATGTCTGGGCGCGGATGAGAATTGTTTTGCCCAAATGGTTGCCGCCGCATCCGAAGGGGCACGCGAAGACGCGATGATGATGGCGTCACTGATCGTGCGCCCGGATTTTGCGCCTGCTCTGGCATCCCTGTCGGAGGAACTGGGCCTGACGCTCCGGCGTATGACGACGGGAAATGCGATTCCGACGACAGGCCACGATACCCGCACTGCCGTTTTGCATTGACTGTGCTTGCAGGACGGTCAAACCCCGGCAAAGCGCCGGGGTCAATCCTTCAGCAGCACCCGCATCCCGCGTGGTGATGGTCGTGACCGCAAACCGGAGCAGGAGAGAAGTCACCGACCTCGGACAGCACGTCCCTTAGCGCCCACAGGATCATGTCCACATCCTCGGCCTCAATCGTCAGCGGTGGGCGGATTTTCAGGATGTTGTCCTTTGGTCCCTCACTGCCGATCAGAATTCGGTGATCACGCATCCGATTTTTGACATAGCTGCAAATCTCGGTTCCTTCGGTTCCGTCGGGATTGATCAGCTCAACACCCAGAAACAGTCCCATGCCCCGTACATCGCCAACGCAACCAAAGTCGGCTTCGATCTGGCGCAGCCCGATTTTCAGGCGGTCACCCATCTGACGCGCATTGTCCTGCAGGCCTTCATCATCGACGATGTCCAATACTTCCTTGCCGATCCGGCAAGACAGCGTCGATCCGCCAAAGGTCGAGAAGAATTCGATCCCGTTATTGAAGCTGTCGGCAATCGCCCGCGTCGTCACCAGCACACCCAGAGGGTGCCCGTTACCAATGGGTTTACCCATCACCACGATATCAGGAAGCGCGCCCTGATGTTCAAATCCAAAGTAATACTCACCCAGGCGACCCAGACCGGTCTGTACCTCATCTGCTATGCAGACACCCCCGGCGGCACGGATTTTTTCATAAACCGCAGGCAGGTAACCTTTGGGCGGAATGATTTGTCCACCGACAGACGGGAAAGTTTCGGCGATGAACCCGGCCAGACCCTGACCCCGGTCCTGCAAGGCAGCAATGGCCGGGTCCACAAGATCGGCAAACTTCTGCGCCCGATCCGCATCGTCACGCTTGAACGAACCGCGATAGTCGTCCGCAACCTCGACCAGTTCAACCCAGTCGGCTTTCCCGATGCCACCGGGTTTGTTGAACTTGTAGGCCGATATCGCCACAGCCGCATTCGTATTGCCGTGATAGCCATGGTCTGGCGTCACGATCCCCTTGGCGCCGGTATGGGCACGGGCAAGCCGCAGGGCCAGTTCGTTCGCTTCAGTTCCGGAATTGACGAAGAAGCAGACCTCGAAGTGATCGGGCAGTTTGGACAGGATCTTGTCAGCAAAAGTTGTCTGTGCCGGATGCAGGTAGCGGGTATTCGAGTTCATCCGCTTCAACTGATCCGCCGCTACAGCTTGAATGCGGGGATGCGCATGACCCACATGAGGGACGTTGTTATAGGCGTCCAGATAGGGGCGGCCCCATTCGTCAAACAGGTGATGTTTCCACCCGCGTACGAGCATGACAGGGTCATCATAAGTCAGCGACAGGTTGCCGCCAAAGTGATCGCGGCGGCCTTGCAGGATCGCCTGTTTGTCGGTGGGTTGGTAGAAAACCTTGTCATCCGGCAGGTTCAGTAAGGCCGCCGGGTTCGGGCAGACTGCGTGCCACAACTCCATCTCATCCGGATCGCCGACACCGGGCCAATCCGCCTCCATGCCATTGGTTGTCAGCGCCAGCTGGAAATGCACATGCGGTGCCCATCCGCCATTCTGGCTGGCGTCGCCCAACCGGGCGAACGCCGCCCCCTGTGCCACCGGATCGCCGGGTTTCAACCGGTCACAGCATTCCGGGTCCAGATGACCATAGAGCGTGTAGAACGGATCGCTATCCGGCGTTCCATGGTGCAGGATTATCACCGCACCGTAATCGAGGTGCTGATCTCGGTTCTCGACCACTTCGACCCGCCCGCTCATTGGCGCATGCAGCACTGTCCCGGCAGGTGCAAACACATCTACCGCCAGATGCACTGTTCGCCGATCCGAGGCTTTCCAAGGCCCTTTGCGAAATCCCGGCTCGGCATAGATCAGGCGGGGTTCGTTGTAATAGCCCAGCCACAGCCCTTCGCCGTATTCTTCACCAACATGTGCGGCCTCGGCCAATGGCATGTGGAAAGGGTTCTGGGGCCACACACAATTTTCAACCGACAACGACCCCATAGGAACATCGCTTAGGTCCTGACCGAACAGTTGGGAAAACCGGCCGCGATGTTCTTGCAGATACGCATGGATGCGTTCTGCGCCGTCCACGACCGGCAGCCCGCACGCTGCCCGAAGACGCGCAGACATCAGTCCGCCGTTGACGGATGCATTCTCAAGAAACCGCCACGCAGGTGCCTGCGAGATTGTCACATATGGATCGTCCGGGTTTTCGACCGCCATCAGGGTCGAGTTGAGGACAGATACTGCCAGTCGCATCCGCAGCAGAGGCCAGATCAGGTCGATCTCCTCGGCTTGCAGTCGGTTTGCGGCATGGTACCCCCGTATGAGAGCAGTTAATGCCCGCTCGGGTCTGGCATGATCTAGCACCACATAGGCCCCGGCGATCGCAAGGTCACAGACGCGCGGTGCTGCACACATGTCACCCAGATCAATAAGGCCGGAAACCCGCCTCCGCTCGCCCAATTCGCCTTCAACCAGAACGTTATAATCATTGGCGTCGTTGTGAATGGCCTGTTTCGGCAGGCCCTCAAGCCTATCCGTGATCGCCGTGAATTCGTTGCAGATATCCCGAAGCAACGCCTGACGCGCGGGATCGCTGATGGCGCCCAGTTTGTCACTGATCCAACCCGCTTGTGTCAGGTCCCATTTGAAATCTGGGCGGTGCAAAGCTTCATGCTGAAACCCCTCCAGCGCGCGATCTGTTGCGCCCAAAACACGACCCAATTTCAGGATCAGCTCTTCGGATTTCGGGTTCGCTTGTGCATAGCAGCGCCCGGGCAGGCGTTCCTGCAACCACACCAGCCGCGATTTCCCTTCGGAATCGGAAATTTCCGGCAACATTGCGCCGTTCAACGCCGGGAACACCTTGGGAAACGGCAACCCCGGTGCTTCCGAGGCGATATGCGCAAGCGCTTCGATCTGAAGATCTACCAGACTCGCATCGCACCCCGCGCGCATGACTTTCAGCACATAGTCCTGACCATTTGTGGCTTGCGCCAGAAAGTTCAGATCATATTCGCCATCCAGCCGAGTCAACCGTGCGTCCAGTCCCCAGTTTTGGCGCAGCGCGTCCGCCCAGAAGTTCACCAAATCGCTCATGTCTTTCTCCGTCCCGCTCATCCGGGATCCTCTTCATCTGGCCGAAAATATCCTCGGGGGTGAATTGGCCCAAAGGGACAAGAGGGGGCAGACAGCCCCCCGACCCCTTAATCCAAGGCACGCAAACGTTTGAACAGCGATGACGTGTCCCATCGCCCGCCGCCCAGTTTCTGCACGTCCTTGTAGAACTGATCGACCAGAGCGGTCACCGGCAGAGACGCACCGGTTTCATTGGCCGTATCCAGACAAATCCCCAGATCCTTGCGCATCCAGTCCACAGCAAAGCCATGTTCGAACTGATCATTCAGCATGGTTTCATACCGGTTTGCCATCTGCCAGCTGCCTGCAGCACCCTGGCTGATCACCTCAACAACAGCCTTTCCGTCCAAGCCCGCTTTTTCGGCAAAGTGCAAGGCTTCACTGAGACCCTGAACCAGACCGGCAATCGCGATCTGGTTGCACATCTTGGTCATCTGGCCCGCGCCGCTGGCTCCGAGGCGACGGCAGATTTTGGAATAGACGTTCATTACCGGCTCAGCCGCATCATAAGCTGTCTGATCGCCGCCACACATAATTGAGAGAACGCCGTTTTCAGCGCCGGCCTGACCGCCCGAAACCGGGGCGTCCACAAAAGCGATACCCTGAGATAGGCCAGCAGCGTAAAGCTCGCGCGTGACCTTTGCTGAAACCGTCGTGTGGTCAACAAAAATGGCCCCGTTGGACATTCCCTGAAACGCGCCATCCTCACCGGTGCAAACCATGCGCAAGTCGTCGTCATTGCCGACGCAGGCCATGACAAACTCAGCATCCTTGACGGCGTCTTTCGGAGTGGCTGCCATCGCGCCGCCATGCTGCGCGACCCAGGCCTCGGCCTTGGTGGTCGTACGGTTGTAAACGGTGACGTCATGGCCTGCGGTTTGCAGATGTCCGGCCATGGGATAGCCCATGACACCAAGGCCAAGGAACGCGACTTTTGCCATTTTGTGATCCTCTCCGCTGTTCGGTCGGCTTCCGCGAAACAGGCCTGACCAAAATCTCTGGCGAAGACAAAGCAAAGCTGCGCCCAAAGGGCAACCCCAAGTCAGCCTTTCCCACCCAGATCCCGCAGGATCGGGCAATCGGGCCGGTCGTCCCCGGCGCAGGCGTCGATCAGGTGGCTTAGCGTATCGCGCATGGCGTTCAGGTCTGCGATCTTGGTTTCGATCTGAACAAGATGGTCGCGTGCAACTTGTTTCACGTCGGCACTGGCACGGGTTTCATCTTCGTACAGCGCCAGCAAGGTCCGGCAATCCTCGATGGTGAACCCAAGAGCCCGGGCGCGGCCCAGAAAGTTCAGCTTGTGCACGTCCTGGTCGCGAAACCGGCGATAGCCATTGTCGTCGCGCATTGGTTTGATCAGGTTGATGTCCTCATAATACCGGATCGTCTTGGCGGGCAGGCCGGTGCGCGTGGAAACATCTCCGATATTCATGCGCGCACCTCTTTGGTGGCCGTACCTGAGGCTTCCGGCACGCTGGCGCGAATACGGCGCAGGCGCAGCGCATTCGAGACCACAAAAACGCTCGACAGTGCCATTGCACCAGCTGCCAGCGATGGGGACAGCAGATAGCCGCCAAACGGGTACAGCGCACCGGCAGCCACCGGTATCAGAAGGACATTGTATCCGAAGGCCCAGCCCAAATTCTGGCGAATATTCTTCATTGTCCGGCGGCTGATCTCGGTCGCATTCGCGACGCCCCGCAAATCACCAGACATGAGGACAATGTCGGCTGTTTCGATGGCTACATCCGTGCCGGTTCCGATGGCGATGCCGATATCAGCCGCCGCCAGAGCGGGGGCGTCGTTGATCCCGTCACCGACAAAGGCCAGCACTCCGAACCGGTCCCGCAAGGCCGTGATTGCTTCTACCTTGCCATCGGGAAGTACCTCGGCAGTGACATGATCAATCCCCAGCCGGTCGGCCAGAGCCTGCGCGGTGCGCGCGTTGTCACCAGTGATCATTGCCACGGTCAAACCCATCTGGTGCAACCGTTCCAGCGCCTCCACTGTGCCGGGCTTGATCGGGTCAGAAACGGACAACGTGGCCGCCGCCTGCCCATCCAGAGCGACGAACAGAGGGGTTGCCCCCTGGGCGGCACGGGCTTCGGCCTCTTCCGCCAGGGCTCCAAGTGTAATCCCACGCTGCTGCATCAACCGGTGCGACCCGATCAACACGTCGCGGCCTTCGACCAACCCTTGCAGGCCAAGCCCGGTAAGCGAACGGACATCCGATACCTCTGGCAGTGTCGCGGGCCCCGCGCGGGTGATGGCGGATGCGATCGGGTGTTCTGACCGTGCCTCAAGGGCTGCGGCCAGTCGCAGAACTTCCTCCCGGTCAAACCCCTTCGCCGTTGTCACGCTGTCCAGTTCGGGGCGTCCCAGCGTCAGGGTTCCGGTCTTGTCCAACGCGATGACGCGCGCCTGCTGAAGCTGTTGCAACGCATCACCCTTGCGGAACAATACCCCCAGTTCTGCCGCACGTCCGGTACCCACCATGATCGAGGTTGGGGTCGCCAACCCCATTGCGCAGGGGCAGGCGATGATCAGAACTGAAACACCTGCGACAAGCGCAAGGGGAAGGGCCGGGCTGGGGCCGAAGATCAGCCAGAGCGCGACGGTGATCACCGCAACAGCGATGACCGCAGGAACAAAGCGATAGGTAATCCGATCCACCAACCCCTGAATAGGCAGTTTCGCGCCCTGCGCCTGCTGCACCATACGAATGATCTGTGCCAGAGCCGTGTCGCCACCGACCCGGGTGGCGCTTACCCGTAGAGCGCCGGTGCCATTCACGGTGCCGCCGACAACAGGCGCTCCCACCGACTTGCCAACAGGCACAGGCTCGCCCGTGATCATGCTCTCATCAACGTAAGAGGTGCCTTCAAGCACATCGGCATCCACCGGTACACGCTCGCCGGGGCGGATGTGCAGGATATCTCCGACAACGATTTCGGCGATTGGCCGGTCCTGTATCTGTCCGTCCAGTTCGACCCGCGCGGTTTTTGGTTGCAAACCCACCAGTTTTCGGATCGCAGCACCTGTTTTGCCTTTGGCACGCGCCTCCATCAATCGGCCGAGAAGGATCAGAACCACGATCACCGCGGCCGCTTCGAAATAGACATTGGCGGTACCTTGCGGCAGCAGGCCGGGCGTGAATGTGGCCGTGACCGAATACAGATAAGCTGCGCCGGTCCCAAGCGCTACCAACGCGTTCATGTCCGGCGTGCCCTGCAACAGCGACGGGATTCCTTTGCGGTAAAACACACGGCCCGGTCCGATCAGCAAAGCCGAGGTCAGGGCAAACTGAATCAGATGGCTCGTCTGCGTTCCAATGGTCGCCTGTATCCAATGGTGGAAGACGGGGATCATGTGCCCGCCCATCTCAAGAATGAATACGGGCAGGGCTAGTGCCGCTGCCAGTATTGTGGAACGGGCTAGCCGCTGAATTTCGTCGTCTTCCCGGCTTTCTGGTTCGGCAACACTTTGGATACGCGCGGGGTATCCAATTCCGGTAATAACCTGTGCCAGCGCCTCGGGTGTAGTTGCCGCTGTCGCGTAAGTCACCGTGGCCGTCCGAGTTGCCAGATTGACCTGTGCTTCAATTACGCCAGCGGTGGATGCCAACGCACGCTCGATCTTACCAACGCAGGATGCGCAGCTCATGCCCTCGATGCTCAGATCCGCTTGACTTGTTTCAGCCGGATAGCCGGCTGCATCCAGCGCCGATGTCAGGGCCGAAACCGGCCCGTCAAATTCCACCTGCGCCGTCTTAGTCGCGAAATTGACCGAGGCCGCATCAACACCAGATACATTACGCAGCGCAGCCTCGACACGGCCCACACAGGACGCGCATCCCATGCCGGTGACTTTCAGTTCTGTCAGTGCTTTTTGCGCCATGCGACTCATCCCACGTGGTTTTCTGCCCTCCAGATGGGGGTTCCAGTGACAGGAAGGTCAAGGGGGTCGCGGCAAAATTCTACGATCCCGGCCCGCGCATGTTACGCTCCATTAAGCGCTGATACAGGCGTGGTGACAGACGGTTGAGCCACCACGACATGTGTGCAACGCGTCCGACCGGGATCATGGGCTGCGATTTGTCCAGTCCGCGCAGGATCGCCACGGCGGCGCTCTCGGGGCTCATTTCGTCCATTCCGTCCTTGGCCGATCCGGGGCGCGCGGTTCCGTCGGGTTGCTCCATTGCGTTGTCGGGGTTGGTGGCCACAAAAGACGGCGCTGCAATCTGAACCTGAACGCCATGTGGCTTTTCTTCGGATCGAAGCGATTTGAAAAAACCCTCAAGCGCGTGTTTCGAGGCTGCATAAGCCGTGCGATGGCAAAGCGGAGCGAAACCAGCCACCGACGAGATAGCCAGATGCGTTCCCTTTGACACGCGGAGAGGCTGCAAGAATGCACGAGCCATCTCAACGGCTGCAAAATAGTTGATATCGAACAGTGCACGGTGACTGGCCGTGTCAGACTGGTCAAACCCCCGAATCTGCGTAACCCCGGCGTTGTAGATGACCAGATCAATGCTGTCGCTTGACGTGATCGCCCTTTGAATTGCGTTGGCAAGCTGTTCGGGGTCTGTCAGATCACAAGTAATTGGCAGTTGGTTCGGTTCTGTTTGGAGACCGGACACATCAAGATCCAACAGCACCACCCGCCACCCACGGGCTTGCAATGCGCGGCTTAGAGCCTGTCCCAAACCGCCCGCACCGCCGGAGATGACCGCGGTTTTCATAACCCGGCCTGCTGTTGCCAGAGCGCAAAAACCTCGGCGCTGGTTTTTTCGGGCACATAACCGAATTCAGATTTCAGGGCGGAGTTGTCCAGAACTGGCCGATATTGAAGGAACCGTACCTGTTCCGGCCCATAGCGAGATAAACCCAGTGGGCGCGCCACGGCTAGGGCCGCTTTCAACACCCATGCGGGCAGGCGCAGAACCGGTTTTCCCATGGCGCGGGCCAAGTCGGTCACGCCCATCGTGCCGTCACCGGCGACGTTGTAAATCCCGGTTGGCCCGTCGGTTGCTGCACGCTGAAGGATGCGTGCCAGATCCCGGGTCCAGATAAAGACAAACGGGCTTTCGCTGCCGGATACCGCCAGCAAACGTGGCTTGAGAAACAGGGCGGTGATCTGGTTTTCGGTTCCAGCCCCCAGAACCGTGCCCACGCGCAGAACAACCTGCTCAAGATCGGGGGCGGCGCTGCGGGCTTCGGCCAAAATCTCTTCGACCTGACGCTTGTGATCTGAATAAGGAAACTCGGGGTTGCCGCGCAATGGGTCGTCTTCGCGCAACGCTACAGGATTGTCTGCATGATAGCCATAAGCGGCACCGGAAGATGTGACGACCAATCTGCGCACCCCGTTTGCGATGGCGGCATTCACCACATTGCGCGTGCCTTCGACATCGACAGCATAGGCTACGGCGCGCGCCATCTTCGGTGGCGGCGTCACGACAGAAGCCAAATGCACAATCACATCCGGTTTCACCTTGGCAATCACACGTGCAGGAGCGTCGGTAGTAACATCCATGGACAAAAATGAGACGTCTTCCGGCAGGTTATCCGGGCGTTTCAGATCGGTTGCAAAGACCTCGTGCCCCACAAATTCGGGTAACAGCGCTTGCCCGACCATCCCGGCAGCGCCGGTAATCAGGATGCGGGTCATCGTGCGGCCTCGGTTCGTGCCATGACCGACGCCAAAGCCAGGCCCGAGATAGCGTGCCATACTCCCCAGAATGCGGCGACCACGGCCATGCCGCCAAGACCGTTGAAAAATGCAAAGATTAGGACAAGCCCAAGTCCAGAGTTCTGAATTCCGGTCTCAATGGTGATGGCGCGGCGGTCAAAGGGGGACAGCCCGGTCAGAGTGGCCACAACCCAACCGCCCCCCAGCGCCAGGGCATTGTGAAGGATCACAAGCCCGGCAACAGCCCCGGCAAACCCAAGGAAAAACCCCCAGTTGGCAGCCAGAGCAAGTACGATAAACCCAGCAAAGATACCCATCGACAGAAGTTGCAGCGGTGCGCGTAACCGTGCCGTCAAGGCGGGAAGGCGTTGATTCAGCGTAATTCCCAGAACCAGCGGCAGGATCAGCATCAGACCGACCAGGATTGCGATCTGCATTGGGTCGATCTGGGTCTGTTGCAGGATTGCGCGGGTCGGTGGGTAAAGCCCGCCCCAAAGCGCAATGTTGAAAGGTGTCATAAAGATTGCACCGATGGTGGCGAAGGCTGTCATCGACACCGAAAGCGCTGCATTCCCGCCCGCGCGATGGGTGATGAAGTTCGAGATATTGCCCCCTGGGCAGGCCGCGACAAGGATCAGGCCAAGCGCAATTGACGGTTGCGGTGCGGTAATCCACACCATCACAAAGGTCAGCGCAGGCAGGACGACGAGTTGTGAAATCAATCCGACAACCACTGGTTTGGGCGCGCGCCTTAAACGGTCAAAATCCCGAGGCGTTAGGTCGATGGCAATCGAGAACATCACGATTGCCAGAATAGCATTCAACAGCGTCAGAGACGCCGGACTGAAATTCAGTGTGATCTGGTCAATACCACTCATGCGGCGGCCTTCCGCAGCCGGTCGATCCAGCCGGTGACAGCCTTTCTGTAAGTATTCTTGTCCACGTAATAGGCCATGCGGGGCAGATCGATATAGTTCATGCCTCCGGTGGCGCGGGCATAGTCTTTTTGCTTTTCTGCGTGCAGATCGGCTGCCACGGGGCAGCCGTGTCGAAGCCCCTTGATGTAGCGCGCCACCATCTCGGCCTGCTCGTGCCTGCCCTGCCAGCCCAGGCCCGTGGCTTCGACCATGCCCAGCACGAACAGATCGTCCCGTTCGGGATGTATCGTGTTCAAATACAGATGCGGGGCGTCGCCTTGCCAGTTCAGCAGGTCCTTGTCGATAAACGGGTAGTGCAGTTTGTATCCGGTCGCGGCGAGGATCATGTCATAGTCGTCGCAGGAGCCGTCCTTGAAATGCACGGTGTGGCCTTCCAGCCGTTTAATGTCCGGGCGGATTCTCAGATCGCCATGGCCTGCGTGATACAGAACCAGCGAATTCACCACGGGGTGGCTTTCGTACAGCCTGTAATCCGGTTTGGGAAAGCCGTACTTCTGCGGATCGCCGACAAACCAGCCAAGGATCAGGCTGTCGACCTTACGCTTCAGCCACATCGGCAGACGGATCTTTCCGCCCATTGTGTCAGCGGGTTTGCCAAAGACGTATTTCGGGACGAAATAGTACCCGCGCCGCATCGACAGATCGCAGCGTTTCGCGTGATGGATCGCGTCCACTGCGATGTCACAGCCGGAATTACCTGCGCCCACGACCAACACACGCTTGCCGTCGAACTGACTGGGATACCGATATTGTGAGGCATGGATCAACTCGCCGTCAAATGTACCCGGAAAGCTGGGTACATTCGGTTCCGACAGGGTGCCGTTCGCAATGAGTACGCCGGCATATTCGGCCTGATGGTCGCCATCCTGATCCCGCCAGCACACGCGCCAACCGTCACCCGGATTGCCCAGCGGAGTGATCTGAGTGACTTCCGCATGGAGTTTGTAATTCTCACGCAACCCGAAACGATCCGCAAATGCGCGGAAATAGTCGCGCATCGCCCGGTGCGAGGGGTACTCGGCGACCGCGTCATCCATGGGGAAATCTGCAAATTCGGTCATGCGTTTGGACGAGATCAGGTGCGCTGACTCGTACATGGTTGATCTTGGGGCATCGATATCCCACAGACCGCCAACATCCGAATGCAACTCAAACCCCTGGAATGCGATCCCCTGTTCTTTCAGCACCTTGGCCGCGGCCAAACCCATTGGTCCCGCCCCGATCAGGGCGAATTCGTCGCGCGTTTCTGTCATGAACCCTCCCAAAGTTCGTGAGGTTTAAATTGAACGAACGACCAAAATAAGGCAAGATGAAATTCATGACGCTGAAAAACGTAGAAAAACCAAGACAAAGGGCACCTTCCAAGCGGTCTTTGGAAACCAAAGCGCGGATCATGAATGCGGCCGAAACAGTCTTTGCTGAACGCGGATTCGAAGGTGCGTCGATCCGCGATATCGCTGCGCTTGCAGGCGTTCAGGTTGGCCTTGTTCATCACCACGGCGGCGGCAAGGAGGAGCTGTTTTTTCGCGCCATAGCACGTCGTGCTGGCAAGCTGGCACAGATCAGAACAGATGCGCTGAACAGGGCCAAAGGGGCGGGTCCACTGACACTGCGCGGAATCTTGGACAGTTTTATCCGGCCTTATGTGGAACTGGCAGAAACAGGCGGTTCGGGATGGATGGCCTATGGGCGCCTTGTGGCGCATGTCTCGGTCGATCCCCGCTGGCGCGAAATCGCGGCAGAGTGTTTCGATCCGACCGCCCGGCTTTTTATCGACGAAATCGCTGCTCTTTATCCAGATGTTGACCCTGCGCTGCTGGCCAGCGGCCAGGTCTATTCCGTTTCGGCAATGCTGGCGCATCTCAACAGTGGCTGGCGGGTCGGGGCCCTGTCGCAAGGCGGCAGGGTGTCAGAAGTGGAACGCCTGATCGATTTTTGTGCAGCCGGTATCGAAGCGATGGTTCAGACCAGTCGCGGTTGAACGCGCGGCATTGCTATTGCTGCAAATGGTTGAACAGGATGGTGCTGAACACAGAAGGTGGTGATGTTCGGACGGCGCTGGGCGAAGCAAAAAAACCAAACATCATTATCATAAGGATCAGGGCCGCTCCGGCAAGGCACGCCGCAGAAAGCTGAAAGACCGAACGAACCATTGGCTTATTCCCTGTTTATACTCAATAAAATCTGTGGTGTCTTACGCGTCACGAGAGCTTTGACAGCTCTTGTTTCAGCCTTTCATTTTCAGCCTGCAACTGCGCGAGTTGCTGGCCCAAACTGTTCAGATGCGGTCGCAGTTCGGCTTCGGTGAAACGCGGCGTGATGTGGCGCGGGCAGTTCCAGTCAAGCGCCTCAACACGTATGATCACCGCCCGCTCTGCAGGGGCTTCGGCCTCTTCTGGATACAAGCTGGCAGCGGCGGCTTGACCCTCCGTGAATTCGACACGCCCCAGGATCTTTAAACGACGTTGATTGGCGTAATCCATCAGGATCAACGCGACCCGATCGTTGCCGTCCAGATTCCCGCGCGAGATATACTGTTTGTTACCCGAAAAATCGGCATATCCGATGGTTTGGGGCCCCAGTACTTTCAGAAACCCGACCGGCCCGCCGCGATACTGCACATAAGGCCAGCCTGTTTCAGACACCGAGGATTGATAAAACCCGTCGCGCGCCTGAATGAACTGTTTTTCCGGCTCGCCGATCAAATGGCCCTGTTGCGGGCCACTTTCAATGAATTTGGCATAGGTTTTTGCCGATCCCATCCGCTCCTGATGGGCACGGACGGTAGGGGTGAAGGTCAGTTCGGAAAACGCACGCGGCACGGTATGTCCTTTCAAAGACCCAGATCAGAAAGCCCGAGATGGTCATCGGGGCGTTCACCCAATGGCCAATGGAACAAGCGGTCGCTTTCGGCTATGGGGTGATCGTTCAGCGAGGCATGCCGATGCGACATGCGCCCGTCTTCGGCAAATTCCCAATTCTCGTTGCCATAAGACCGGAACCACTGACCGCTATCGTCGTGCCACTCGTAAGCGTAACGAACGGCGATGCGATTACCGGTAAAGGCCCAGAGTTCCTTGATCAGTCGATAGTCCAGCTCCTTGTGCCATTTACGGCTTAGGAAGGCGTGAATTTCGCCATGTCCTGACAGAAATTCCGCCCGGTTACGCCACTGACTGTCATCTGTGTATGCGGGGGTGACGCGGTCGGGATCGCGGCTGTTCCAGGCGTTTTCGGCCATGCGTACTTTTTGTGTGGCAGTTTCGAACGTGAAGGGGGGAAGTGGGGGGCGGGACATGGTGCAGGGGGCTTTCAGGTCAGAGAGGCGGCAAGGATGGCCAGTGTCAAAAGAAATGGAACGTACTGAGGGGGGAATATGCTGGCGCGACGTTTCATCGGTCAAATCCTCTGGTGTACTGATCGGTTAACTTTCTAATAAGGTGTACCGATCTGTGAACTTTTGCAAGGGGAAAAGCAGAAAATTTTCCGCGCGTTTCAAGGCGAGCCATGAATTCTAATGAAAACAATGATTTGTGTTAGGTCGGTTGTACTTCATGTTTCGGGGTAATATGTACAGAACGGTACACCATGGAGCCGAATCATGCGTCCAAACAAACGGGATGAACTTGTCAGCAAAGCCCTGAAGGTTTTTTACCGCGACGGGTTTCACGCGACCGGCATGGATAAGCTGGTGGCGGAAACGGGCGTGTCGAAAACGTCGATGTACAAACATTTCCGCACCAAGGAAGACCTGATCGTAGCCGCTCTGCGCCTGCGGGATGAGAATTTTCGCGAGTGGTTCTATCGGCGCATCGAAGAGATGGCAGAAACACCGGCCGAGCAACTCATCGCCAGTTTTGATGCCTTGAAGGAATGGTTCAAAGAGGATGGGTTCCGGGGCTGCATGTTCATCAAGGCCGGGGCTGAATATCAGGATACAGATCATCCGATCCATGTGCAGGCTGCCGAACATAAGCAGCTGTTGCTGGAGCATTTCACGTCCGTCGCCGAACAGGCTAGTGCGCGTGATCCTCAGAAACTCGCCAGCCAGATCGTGTTGTTGCAGGAAGGGGCAATCGTGTCCGCGGTTTTGCTCAAGAATTGTGATCCTGCGGAGGACGCCAGGGATGCGGCACAGCAATTGCTGGCATCGGCGCTGAGTTAATTTCCTTGAAAACAAGCAGGTTCTTTAAGTTACTTAGCAAAGAAACGTTGCGTTGTTCGAAGTCGGAACGCCACGTCACGTGGATTGGCGGGAATCGGGCCGACCGTTAGGCTTTTGCGAAAGACTGTTTGGAGAGCCTTTGATGTCACTTTTCACTTCGACCGCGGCATGGGTCACCGACGAACACCGCATGTTCGCGGATATGGCTGGCCGGTTCATGGATGACGAATTGTCGCCGAATATCGAAACCTGGGTTGAAAACGGGGCCGTTGATCGCGACTTCTGGCGCAAAGCTGGTGAAACCGGCCTGATGGCTGGTGCAATCCCCGAAGAATATGGCGGCGTCGGCGGTGGTATGGGCTTTGACGCCATCACCGCGTACGAACAGGGCGCACGGGGCGACGCTGGCTGGGGCTATGGTATTCAGTCGATCGTGACCCATTATCTTACCGCCTATGGCAGCGAAGATCAGAAACAGAAATGGCTGCCCAAAATGGCTTCGGGCGAGATGGTCGGCGCACTTGCCATGACAGAACCTAGCACCGGCTCGGATGTTCAGGCTGTGCGTACAACGGCCGAGAAAGACGGAAACTCCTACCGGCTGAATGGCTCGAAAATCTTCATCACGAATGGCCAGACGGCGGATCTGATCATCGTGGCCGCCAAGACTGACAAGTCCGAGGGCGCGCGGGGTGTGTCATTGATCGTGGTCGAAACCGAAGGGGCCGAGGGGTTTCGCAGGGGGCGCAACCTCAAAAAACTGGGGATGAAGGGCAACGACACGGCCGAGCTGTTTTTTGAAGATGTCAAAGTACCGATGACGAACCTGCTGGGGGCTGAGGAAGGTCAGGGGTTTTATCAGCTGATGAAGCAACTGCCATGGGAACGGCTGAATATCGCGATCATGGCGCTGGGTTCGATCGATTTTGCCATTGCCGAAACGGTAAAGTACGTGCAGGAGCGCAAAGCGTTCGGTCAGCGGGTGATGGATTTCCAGAACACGCGTTTCAAACTTGCAGAATGCAAGACCAAGGCCGAGGTTCTGCGCAGTTTCGTCAATGACTGTATCGGCAAGCTGGAGGCAGGCGAACTGGATGCGGCCACCGCCTCGATGGCCAAATACTGGGGCTCGGAGGTGCAGAACGAAATCATGCACGAGTGCCTGCAACTGTTCGGCGGATACGGTTTTATGATGGAGTACCCAATTGCCCGTCTCTACGCAGACGCCCGCGTGCAGATGATTTACGGCGGCACCAACGAGGTCATGAAAGAGGTGATCGCACGGTCGCTTGACGTTTGAAGGTATCCGGGCGGCCTCTTGCCTGATGTCATCATTCCTGACGGAATGCTCGCTTCTGTTGGGCCTCGCAGGCCCGTGCTTGCGGGGTTTTTTCGTTGCTGACCCGACCACAGTTGCCCACTTGCAAAGGACGTGCAGCGGTATGATGATCCGCCGAAAAGACTCAGAGGTCTGACGTGAACGATCCCGAACAAGCCTTGTGGCGGACTACATGTACCGAAGCAGTCACAGCTCTGCCGCTGAGCAGTGACACAACTGTTGATCTGGCCATTATAGGTGGCGGATATACCGGGTGTTCAGCTGCCTTGACGGCAGCCCGTACCGGCGCTTCGGTCTGTTTGCTTGAAGCGCAGAAGATCGGGTTTGGCGGGTCAGGGCGCAATGTCGGTCTGGTCAATGCCGGGCTGTGGCTGCCACCGGATGAGATCCGCGCGCATATCGGTGCAGAGGCTGGTGATCGCCTGATCGATCTGCTGGGCAAAGCACCGTCAGACGTTTTTTCCCTGATCGAAGAACACGGCATCACATGTGAGCCCATTCGCAACGGAACCCTGCATTGCGCGCATTCCGCCTCGGGCCTGAAGGACCTGCAAACGCGACATGCGCAGCTAAGCGGGTCTGGCGCGCCGGTAGCGCTGCTGTCGGCGGATCAGGCCCGTGACCGGACCGGCAGCGATGCTTTTCATGGGGCGTTGTTCGACCCTCGCGCAGGAACAATACAACCCTTGGCTTATGTCATGGGATTGGCGCGTGCCGCGTCTCAGGCCGGGGTGCAGATCCATGAACAAAGCGCAGTGCAGACCCTTCGGCACGAAGGTGGGCAATGGGTGTTGACCACACCGGGCGGGACTGTCAGGGCCAAATCCGTCATTCAGGCAACCAACGCCTATCACCTTGGCTTGCCAGATACTGCGCCCGCCTATGTTCCCGTTTATTACTTTCAATACGCTACGGCCCCGCTGTCGCATAATCTGCGCGCCAGCATTCTGCCGCAGGCAGAAGGATGCTGGGATACCGGGCTGATCATGACGTCCTTCCGGCTGGATCAGGCGGGGCGGATGATCATTGGCGGCATGGGCGATCTGGGGAATGCAGGACGCAGCGCGCATACCGGATGGGTCCGACGCAAACTGGCTGAGCTTTATCCTCAGCTTGCCGATCAGCCGTTTGAACAGGGTTGGCACGGGCGGATTGCCATGACCTCGGACCATATCCCGAAAATCACGCAGATTGGCCCCAACGCCCTGGCCGCGCACGGATATTCCGGCCGTGGTATCGGCCCTGGCACGGTGTTCGGGCGAATGATGGCCGAAAGTCTTCTTGCAGGTGAGCCTTCGCTTTTGCCCGTTCCTGCGGTGCATGAGCATCGCGAAAGCTGGACGCGCGTGCGCCGCGCCTTTTTTGAATCCGGCGCGGCGCTGACGCATCTGATAAAGGCACGGATCTGAATTCAGACCGAGCGGGTAATGCCACCATCAACCCGGATATTCTGCCCGGTGATGTAGCCACCGCCTTCGGATGCCAGCAGGGCCACGACCGAGGCGACCTCGTCATAACTGCGCCCATAGCGCCCCATGGGAATGCGAGCGCGGAATTCTTCTTTTTCGGGCAGGCTGTCAATGAAACCGGGCAGGATGTTGTTCATGCGGATGTTTTCGGCAGCGTATTTGTCCGAGAACAGTTTGGTGAACGCGGCCAGCCCGGCGCGAAACACACCTGAGGTCGGGAAAACCGGGTCAGGTTCGAATGCAGCGAAGGTCGAGATATTGATGATCGATCCACCGCCCTGCGCCTGCATGATCGGTGTCACAAGCCGCGTGGTGCGGACCGCATTCATAAAGTAGACGTCCATACCGGTGTGCCAATCCTCGTCCGTCAACTCAAGGATCGGAGCACGGGGGCCGTGGCCGGCGGAATTGACCAAGACGTCAATGCGCCCCCAATGGGCCATGGCCGCATCAACAAGCTTTTGCAGATCCACCGTGGACTGGTTCGAGCCGGTTACACCGACGCCTCCCAACTCATGCGCCAGCGCTTCGCCCTTGCCCGAGGATGACAGAATCCCGACCTTGAAACCGTCTGCGGCCAGCCGCCTCGCGGAATCCGCGCCCATGCCGCTGCCGCCTGCTGTGATGAGTGCTACTTTCTCCATCTGAGATCTCCGTTTTGATTTGGTTTCAGGATGGCGAATGATTTGCGGTTTGACCAATCAGTTTTGTTGAGTACTCGTGACCGTGTCCGCAGCCGAACCTGGCCCGGGTCATGCGCAGCTGACGGCTGTCTCAGGTCTGAAGGGACGCTGCGATGGCTTCTATCCGGCCGCGTAACCAGCGGTGGGCGGGGTCATTGGTCGATCTTTGATGCCAAACCATATAGATGGACACAAGCGGGCAGGCGAAGGGTAAAGGTGCGCAATCCAGCGCGGCAAGTGGGCCCTGTTTCATCAGTGCCGTATCTGTCGATATCAGGTCGCTGCCCTGCACAAAGGCCGGGATCGCGTTGAAATGCGGCAGGGTCACAACCGCAGGATTGATCTGGCTTTGATCAACGCCGCGCATGACAGTGCGGGCGTTTCGGCCATCGGCAAAGCGCACTTCGACATGGTCGCTGTGGCAATAGTCCTGCCAGCTGCCCGGTGGTCGGCGTTGCGTCGCGTCGTAGAACACCATCAGCGGGCTTTCGATCAGTCTTTTCTGGAAAATATCCGGTCCGTCGGGCGGCAGCGGGGTTAGCATCAACTGGCACCGGTCGCTGCGCAACAATTCGGGGTCGGGCACACCCGATGGGATGAATTCCAACCGCAGGCGCGCGCCTTCGGCGCGTGTGTCACGCAGCAACCGTGGAAAGATCAGCTCTCGTGGCATGTCATTGGTGGCGATGCGGATGTTGATCCGTTCCGACAGCGGATCGAACGGTCGACCGTCGGTCAGCGCGCGCATCCCGTCCAGTACCTGTTGCGCAGGCTCTTTCAGGGACAGGGCCCGTTCGGTTGGCGTCAGACCCTGACCTGAGCGAACAAAAAGCGGGTCGCCCAGGACCTGCCGCAGTTTGGCCAGAGTATGACTGATCGCAGATTGCGTAACCCCCAGCCGATCTGCGGCTTTCGAGACCGAGTTTTCCTCGAGTATCGTCAAAAAAGTGCGTAGAACTTTGCCATCAAGGTCAGTGAAATCGATTTTGCTCATACCATTTATGATTAATCATGAATGGATTTGCTGTCCATGGCGGGGTACGGGACGGGCATCAACAGGAGATATTCGATGGGGATCCGTTTATTCTCGGACAGAAACCGGCCCGTTCATATGGGCGGCTACCCGCTGGAGCGTTTGGACCGGCAAGATGACATGCCGGATCTGTCGCTTGTGCCCCCTATGGCCGAGCTGAGCTTCCACCGACTGGAACACCCTGACAGCATCGTCAATGCGATGGGTGAGTTTCAGGCGATGATGGACGCCATCCGCGACGGAATGGTGAACCCGGTTGCGTCCGAGATTCCATCTAACCCGCAGGAACGGGCCAACCACATAAAAGCGTTCGGCTACTTCAACGATGCGTCGATGATGGGGTGCGGTCCACTGCCATCTGACGCCCTGTTGTCCGAGGCCCGCCGCAATCCCGATATTGACCGGCTTGCCCACGCGTTGCGCACCCGTCAGACCAAAACGCTGGCATCCGGGATCGACGTCATCATGGCTGATCTGAAAGACAGCATGGAGGCCGCGCCCAAGCCGATCGACAGCCATCGGCACAGCATTGTCTTTCTTTATGAACACAACCGCGATCCCGACCCGTCCGAACCCGGCGCTGATTGGATAGTCGACGCGCAGGACCATCGCGCCTGTCTGCTGGCGACCGAGAATGCGGTGGTCATTGCCAATTACATTCGCCTTTTGGGCTTTGACGCGCGGGCGCACAGCATGATGTCGACCGACGTCGATTTGGGCAAGCTGGCGGTCGCCGCCGGGTTGGCTTCGGTCGAGGATGGAGAGGTTGTCGTGCCCTGGCTGGGCCAGCGCTTTGGTTTGGCCGCTGTGACGACTGACATGCCGATGGCCCATGACAAACCGCTGAAGCCTATGGCCGATCAGCCCTGGTTCCGGACGCAGGGGCCGGCATGGTGGTTGGGCACGGGCTTTGCCAAGAACGCCCTCAACCGTGACCCATATGCCAAACGGCGCTATGTGGACGGGGCGCATCCGTTTGAGAAACTCAAACGGGTCGAGACACCAACGACCTTTATTGATGAAGAGAATGTCGCTCGTGTGCCCAAGCGTGCAGATATGTTTGCTCGGGCGCAGTTCGGAGATATGGGCAAGTCGCTACAGGATGCGGCCAAAGGCGGGTATTATGTCCGCAAGGCAGCGCCGAGTTTTGCCCAACGCCGTGCTTTGGGTGCGTTTGTACTGTTGCAGGACGGTGAAAGCGCTGACGCGCCCAAGCCATCTGACGCACAACGCAACGCAGCAAACATCAAGGCTGCGACCTATTTTCTGGGGGGCGATGCGGTTGGTCTCAGCCGGTGTCCGGAATGGACATGGTATTCCCATGACGCAACGGGCGAAGAAATCGTGCCGCCCCATGATCAGGCCGTCAGCATGATCATCGATCAGGGTTATGAAACGATGGAGGGTGCCAGCGGCGACGACTGGATCAGCGTCGCCCAATCGATGCGCGCCTATCTGCGATTTTCCTTGCTGGGTGGCGTGATTGCACAGCAGATCCGCAATCTTGGCTACAAGGCCAAGGCGCATACGGTGATGGATGGCGAAGTTCTGCAACCTCCGCTTTTGTTGCTGTCCGGTCTGGGCGAAGTCAGCCGGATCGGCGAAGTGATCCTGAACCCCTATCTTGGGCCGCGACTGAAATCAGGCGTGGTGACCACGGATATGCCGATCGTGCATGACAGGCCCATCGATTTCGGTCTGCAAAGCTTTTGCGAATCTTGCAACAAATGCGCGCGCGAATGCCCATCGGGCGCGATCACGGCTGGGCCAAAGCTGATGTTCAACGGCTATGAAATCTGGAAATCCGACAGCCAGAAATGCGCGACCTACCGCGTGACCACTCCGGGAGGCGCGATGTGCGGGCGGTGCATGAAGACCTGCCCCTGGAACCTTGAGGGTATCTTCAAGGAGCGCCCGTTCCGTTGGGCCGCGATGAACATCCCCTCTGCGGCGCCTGCATTGGCCAAGCTGGATGATGCGGTTGGCAATGGCGGTTTGAACGACACCAAGAAATGGTGGTGGGATATCGAGTTGCAGCCCGACGGGGCGTATCGGCCAACAACACACCCTTTGAACCGGCGCGATCTGCAAAAGGATCTGGACCTTAGATACGAGGATCAGACATTGGCGGTCTACCCGGCCTATTTGGCCCCGCACCCTTGGCCCTATCCGTTTGCAATGGATCGCGAGGCAGGAATTGCCGCCTATGAGGCTTTGGTGACAGCCAAAGACTACAAGGCGCGCAAAGCTGCGGGGGATATGTCGATCATTCATCGCTATCAGGTCGCAG
The DNA here is from genome assembly GCF_056536285.1 of Ruegeria sp. AF3. Lineage (NCBI taxonomy): Bacteria > Pseudomonadati > Pseudomonadota > Alphaproteobacteria > Rhodobacterales > Roseobacteraceae > Ruegeria > Ruegeria sp. AF3. The sequence continues at coordinate 2,673,292 of NZ_JBQFJM010000001.1, forward strand.
GTGATGCGCCGGTGATGAGGGTCGCTGTGACTAAGGTCGACAAGATGACCGCTGACGTCACCAAGTATGAATTTGCCTCCCTTGACGGTGCGCCGCTTCCGGAATGGTCCGCAGGTGCGCATCTGGATGTGCTTGTAGCGCCAGAGTTCCTGCGACAATACTCCATGTCCGGCGACCCGTCAGAACGGGGAACCTATCAGATCGGTGTTCTGCGCGAGGATGAAGGGCGGGGTGGCTCGGCATTGCTGCACCGAATTTTCAACGTAGGGCGCAAGGTTTTCATCTCGAAACCGATCAACCATTTCGAACTGGACGAAGAGGCGTCCAAAACCATTTTGATGGGGGGTGGTATCGGTATCACTCCGATGATCGCATTTGCTCATCGCCTGCATGCTTTGGGCATGGATTTCGAGTTGCACTACTCGGCCAGGACGCGGGGCGGTGCGGGGTATCTGGATGATCTGGCGGGGATGCCCTGGGCGAATCGCGTCCACTACCATTTCTCGGATGAAGGCTCGCGCGCTGATCTGGATGCGATCCTGTCGGGGTATCAGCAGGGATGGCACGTCTATACATGCGGGCCTGATCGGTACATGGAAGGGGTCATGCAGGCCGCGGAACATCAGGGTTTCCCCGAAGAGGCCCGACATCTTGAGTATTTCTCGGTCCCGGAAACCCCGGACTACGAAAACCACCCATTTATCCTGAAACTCGCGCGTTCAGGTAAAACGTTGCCTGTGCCCGCAGACAAGGATGCCGCTCAGGTTCTGAACGAGGCGGGTTTTCGCGTGGATGTGAAATGCGCCGATGGTATCTGTGGTGTGTGCAAATGCGGTGTCCTTTCGGGCGAGGTCGAGCATCGGGATTTCGTGCTGTCCAAAAAGCAGCGCCAAGGGGCGATGATTCTGTGCCAAAGCCGCGCTGCGGAGCCGGATGGTGTGATCGAGCTCGATCTGTAAGCATGGTCAGAAAGCGACCTTTGGACGGTTAAATTTGGTCGCTCGGCCCATGGACGTCAGGTGGGTGGTGAATTAACGTCGCCCCGAACCCAGATATCCCTGACCAACAGGTGCGAGGTAGCATTATGGATTATCACAGCCCCGCCAGCTTTGCCGAGGCTTCGGCTCTGGCCGCAAATGCGACGGGCATCACGCGCTTTCTGGCGGGCGGCACCGACGTTTTGGTGCAGCTGCGCTCGGAGTTGGTGACGCCTGATACGCTGATCGACATCAAGAAAATCAACGGTGTACACGACATTACCCGCAATGCTGATGGAAGCTGGACGTTGGGAATTGCCGCAACCGGTGCCGAAATGAGCGAGCATCCCGAGTTGGGTCGTGACTGGCCCGGTGTGGTCGAGGCGATGGACCTGATCGGATCAACCCAGGTGCAGGGGCGCGCAACACCGACCGGTAACCTGTGTAACGGCTCACCTGCGGCTGATTCCGTGCCCGCCATGGTCGCAGCTGGTGTGACTGTTACCGTGACCGGCCCGGACGGCACTCGCGAAGTCGCGGTCGAGGATATTCCGACCGGCCCCGGTAAAACCTCGCTGGCCAAAGGCGAGCTGATCTCGGCGGTCAATATCCCGGCACGTGGCGAAAACGGCGGCGATGCCTATCTGCGGTTCATCCCCCGCACCGAAATGGACATCGCTGTGGTTGGCGTTGGTGTGAACCTGCGTCTTGACGGCGACACCATCACTGAGGCCCGTGTATCACTGGGCGCCGTGGCCCCGACCGTTCTGCTGGTCGAAGACTGTGCCAAGGCCATTATCGGGAGCGCGCTGGATGATGCGGCCCTGGCTGCGCTGGCCGCCGCCGCCTCTGCCGCTTGTAACCCGATTGACGACAAGCGCGGCACGATCGCGTTCCGTACCGAGGTCGCAGGCGTTCTGGCAAAGCGCGCTGCAAAAATTGCCTATGCCCGCGCGAAGGGAGAAAACGCATGAAAAAGCTCCACGTAACCACCACCGTGAATGGCGATGCGGTCGAATACCTGTGTGATCCGCGTGAAACTCTGCTGGATTGTCTGCGCGACAAGCTGAACCTGACAGGCGCGAAAGAGGGCTGTGGCACCGGCGATTGCGGCGCGTGCTCGGTCACCGTTGATGGCCGTCTGGTCTGTTCATGTCTGATGCTGGGTGTCGAGGCTGAAGGTAAGCAGATCGAAACCGTCGAAGGCATCGCCGACGGTGATATTCTGCACCCGCTGCAAAAGAAGATGATCGAATACGCCGCCCTGCAATGCGGCATCTGCACGCCGGGCATTCTGGTGGCGGCCAAGTCGTTGCTGGAGAAAAACCCGAACCCGACCGAGGAAGAGACGCGGTATTGGCTGGCAGGCAACCTCTGCCGCTGTACTGGGTATGACAAGATCATTCGCGCCGTGATGGATACGGCGGCTGAGATGCGGGAGGCGTCGTAATGGCTCTGGACGATCGTAAATCAGACTTCACTTTTGTCGGCACCCGCCCCAACCGTCCCGACGGTCTGGACAAGGTGACCGGCCGCGCCAAATTCGGAGCGGATGCCTACGCCCCGGGAATGCTGCATGGCGCGATCCTGCGCTCACCTCATGCTCATGCGCGGATCGTGAAAATCGACACGTCGAAAGCCGAGGCGCACAAGGATGTCAAAGCTGTTGTGACGCGTGCCGACTTTGCTGAAGTGCCGTTCAAGCCCGGTCTGGAAGGTGAATTCTACAACGTTCTGGAAAACGTTATGGCCGGTGAGAAAGCGCTATATGACGGGCACGCGGTTGCAGCGGTCGCTGCGACTTCGGCATTGGCGGCGCGTGACGCGCTCAAGCTGATCGAGGTCGAATACGAAGTTCTGCCCCACGTCACCGATGTGGATAAGGCGATGGCACCGGACGCGCCTGTGATCCGCGAAGGGGCAGCGGATTATTCCGTGCCGGAAGGAATGCACCCGAACGTTGTCCGCTATCATGAAAGTGGTCACGGCGATGTCGAGGCCGGATTTGCCGAAGCGGATCTGGTCATTGAAGACAGTTTCGTCACTGAAGCGACGCATCAGGGTTATATCGAACCGCACGCCTGTCTGGCCATATTGGGTAATGACGGCAAAGGTGAGTTGTGGTGCACGACACAAGGGCATTGGATTGCGCAGAAAACCTGTGCCGCGCTTCTGGGAATTGAAACCTCGCAGTTGCGCGTCACTGCGTCTGAGATTGGCGGAGGGTTTGGCGGTAAGACAACCGTTTTCATCGAACCCGTCGCACTAGCGCTCAGCCGTAAGGCCAATCGCCCGGTCAAGCTTGTGATGACCCGGTCCGAGGTGTTCCGGGCCACTGGTCCGACTTCGTCTGCCTCGATGGACGTCAAGATCGGCATGAAGAAAGACGGCACTATCTCGGCGGCCCAGGGTGTTTTCCGCTTGCAGGGCGGGGCCTTTCCCGGTGCGCCGGGCGACATGACAGCCATGTGTGCCTTTGCGCCGTACAACCTGACCAACGTCAAGCAGATCGGCTATGACGTTATGTCCAACCGCCCAAAGCAGGCAGCGTACCGCGCGCCGGGTGCACCAATGGGCGCCTTTGCAGTCGAGTCCGTGATTGACGAGTTGTGCAACAAGCTGGGTCTCGACCCCGTTGAGGTGCGCCTGAAGAACGCCGCGCATGAGGGCACGAAAGCCAGCTATGGACCTACCTACGAGCGCATCGGTCTTGTCGAAACGCTGGAGGCAGCCAAGGCGCATCCTCATTATTCAGCTCCGCTGAAGCCGGGGCAGGGGCGCGGTATTTCCTGTGGCTTCTGGTTTAACCATGGTGGCGAGACCAGCGTTTCGCTTGCCTTGTCCGAGGATGGCTCGGCTCAGGTGATGGTCGGAACGCCTGATATCGGTGGCTCGCGCGCGTCGATGGCCCTGATGGCGGCCGAGGTTCTGGGCATCCCGTATGAAAACATCCGGGTGACCATCGCCGATACGGCCACGCTGGGCTACAATGACGTAAGCCATGGCTCTCGCGTGACCTACGCGTCAGGGCTGGCGACGATCAAAGCTGCGAGACACGCGGTTGAGAAACTGTGCGAACGGGCCGCGGCCAAATGGGGCATCCCGGTTGATGCGGTGAAATGGGAAAACGGCTGTGCGGTGCCCTCAGGCCCGAATGCAGGCGATTTCGATCCGATGCCGCTGGCCGATATCACCGCTGATATGGGCCGCACGGGTGGTCCGATCTCGGGCCATTTCGAGGCAACCCCCGAAGGTGCCGGCGTGTCTTTTGGCACCCATATCGTCGATGCCGAGGTTGACCCGGAAACCGGTAAGACCAGTGTGACCCGCTACACGGTCATTCAGGACGCAGGCAAGGCGATCCATCCGACCTATGTCGAAGGCCAGTATCAGGGCGGTGCCGCGCAAGGTATCGGCTGGGCCCTGAACGAGGAATATATCTACGGCGAAGACGGTCGCTTGCAGAACTCGATCTTTCTCGACTACCGCATCCCGGTGGCCAGCGACCTGCCGATGATCGACACCGTGATCGTCGAGGTTCCGAATCCGGGCCACCCGTTTGGCGTTCGCGGTGTGGGCGAAACGGGTATCGTGCCGCCACTGGCCGCCATCGCCAACGCTGTGTCCAACGCGGCTGGCGTGCGAATGAAGCGGCTGCCGATGTCGCCGCCACGCATTCTGGCCGCTCTCAAGGGCAATGGTTGAGGTTCACCTCTGGTCCGGCCTCCGGTCACTGACCGGGGGCCAGCAGGTGGTTGAGGTCGAGGCCAAAACCACCGGAGAATTGCTGCGTGCGCTCGTGCGTGCGCATCCGCAGCTTCAAGCACCCATCGACGCTGGCGTGTCTATCGCTGTCGACGGGCGCGTGATCGCGACCGGACTGACCGAACCGATTCCCGAAGGCAGTGAAGTCTATTTGATGCAAAGGCTGAGAGGCGGTTAAGCGTCAGGCGACCAAGGCTCGCGCCCGACCATTCGGTCTGCCTCGGCCGTGATATCGTTCATGTGTTGTTCGAGACTCAAACGCAGCGTTTCTATTTCGTCTTCGCTGGCTTTCCGAGGAACTGTTTCTGTCCATTCCCGGCACAGAAAAACCCCCTCGTTACCCCATGGGCGGGGCATCAAAAGATGATCCCATGTTCCTGCTTCTCGCCCATGTTTCGCCGAAAAGGTAATACCAAAAACACGTTTACCCGATGTTCGCGCCCAAACCAGAGGAACCGTTGACAAAACCCGCTCTGGCCCACGGGGGCCGTCCGCCGCTATGCCAATGGATATCCCCTGTTTCATTTTGCCTAATACCTGTCGCGACAGGGCGACATGGCGTGCCTTGCTGGCCATGGCAATGGTGTCCATTCCAAACAACTTTTGCACGCGACCCACCATGCTGCCAGCCCGCGCAGAAGATGTAATCGAACAGATGCGCCCCTTGTCCAGCGGGAAAAAATAAGGCGACTGCGCCAGCCGTTGATGCCAGAGAACAACGATGACCGGCTCACCCTGTTCGGCCAACTGGTCCAGTTCTTCATAGCCGATGCGCTGCCAACGTGTGTTGCGGTGTACCAGCCGAATATAATTTGCAATCCGACGCGCCACCCAGTTTAGCACAGCTTCGCTGTCTGCAATCTTCTTACGGAGGTTCACGCCGGGTTCCTTCTGCTAACCGGTCCTTGTCTTAGCGCACCACGCATTTTGCGCAACTTGTTTGTCCGGACATTTCGTGGATCGGAATCTGAAAAAGCCTCTTGAGTCCGCCGCGCGGCTGGCATATCTGGGGCTCACTACAGGGGTATAGCTCAGTTGGTAGAGCGACGGTCTCCAAAACCGTAGGTCGCGGGTTCGAACCCTGCTGCCCCTGCCATTGAAATTGTCCGAATACTAAGTTGTGATTTCCAAGGATGAACGGGTTTCAGCCTTTGAGTTCGCTATACCTGTCTTCAGCTATTTCGCGCTTGGATCAATACTAGTCGCAGCATTGGCTTCGACAACACTGGCACAATGGCGCGAGGCCATCGTGACCTGTTGTTATCTTTTGTTGGCACCTGTTTTTTCGTGCGGGCGTACCGCATCCAGTTTTTCAGCCCACATATTCTGATATTCTTGAAACACCGCTGGTTTGCCTGAGTGGAGCGCCATCAATGCACACGCGGCCCACATAGCGACATCGTAATCCGAGTCGGTCTTTTTCAGTAATTGCGCATTCAGTGCAGCGGCTTCTGATGTCGAAGGTTTATGCATTGCCATCGGACTCCTTGTGCCAACTGATACTGTTATTTGCAATCGTCCTGTCACGGACATTCACCAAAACCGACAGGTATCACTATGTTGGTAGTACAGTGAATGGGCTGGAAACAAGGCGTTAACGTGTCGTTAACTTTTTGCTGGGGTTCTTGTCCATAAGAGTGTTCATGTGACCGGTTCAAAGGTGAACTAAATCACAGACCAATCACTAGAATCCCGCTTTACTTACAACTGTTACGAGTTGGCGCTCACGTTCGGTACATGACGCTGTTTTGTTTTTCCCTCCTGTGGCCGGGGCGCGCTTGTGGTTGAGCGCGCCCTTCCTATGTCCGAATAACTAGGTTGCCGCCGATGCCGGTTCTGAGGCGGTAATCGAGGTTTCCTTGGGTGGGCGATTGACTTATTGTCCGGCCACGACGCAATCAGCCGGATGAGGATATATGTCGCGTTTTGATGGATATTTTCTGCGGCAATTGCTGGTTTTATTCGGCTTCTTCACCCTCGTCCTGGTGGGTGTCTTCTGGATCACCCGTTCTGTCAGCCTGTTTGACAAAGTCATCAGCGGTGGCCAGTCCGCTATGGTGTTTCTTGAATTCACCGCGCTGACCCTGCCAACGCTTGTTCGTACGGTTATGCCGATGGCGGTATTTGCGGCTGCCGTCTATGCGACCAACAGATTGAGTCGCGAAAGCGAGATGACAGTGATGCTGGCAACCGGGTCAAGCCCGTGGCGACTAGCGCGGGCCGTTGTTTTGTTCGGTGTGATCACCGGTCTGATGATGGCTGCCATCAGTGTGTTCCTGCGCCCTGCATCGGTCCAACAACTGGAATACCGGCAAGCCGAAGTAGCAGGAGATGTGACAGCGCAGTTGTTGAATGAAGGCGAATTTCTGCACCCCGCCGAAGATGTTACGGTTTACATCGGTGGCATCGATTTAGACGGTACGTTGCACGAGGTGTTCGTGTCCGATCGGCGCGACCCGGAAAACGCAGTCAGCTATTCCAGCGTGACCGCTTATCTGGTCAATAACGACGCGGGAGTTCATCTGGTGATGGTCGACGGGGTGGCGTTGCGCCTGAACAAAGCGGGCAGGGTTCTGTCCTCGACCCTGTTTCAGGACGCATCATACGACATTTCGCAACTGACGAACGCAAGCCCGTTGACGAACCGCAGCCTCGAAGCCATTCCGACCTCTGATCTGATCCTCAACCAGGATACGATTTCAGAAACCGAGGGGTTCAGCCAGGGTAAGTTGATCGAAGAACTGCATCAGCGATTTTCTTGGATAGCCATTTGCATCGCCGTGTCGCTGGCGGGGTATTCAACCCTGATGCTGGGCAGCTTTTCACGGTTTGGATTGTGGCCTCAGATTTTGGGTGCCTTTACCATTCTTGTGCTGCTTGAAGGCGTACGCGGGTTTGTGTCCCCGGTTGTGATCGATGACCCGAAGCTTTGGGCGCTGCTTTACCTTCCCGCCGTTATGGGTGTGTTGATCTCGTGCTGTTTTCTGCTTGTCGCAGGTCGTCCGCTTTTGCGGAAACGTGCGCGCGGGTCCGAGGTCATCGCAACACCCGCTTGATTTCAGGTTCGAAGTTCTTCCAGACAACAACGAATGTCGTCGAATTCTTCGCGATCACCACGGGCGACCAAATACATCGGCAACGGCAGGCTTACACTGTCTTCGACCCGTTCGAGCGCACCCGAAGCCAGATGTTGCGAAATGACGTAGTCGGGGAAGTAGCCGCATCCGCCTCTTTGCAGGACATATCGTAGCGCCATCATGCAATTGCCAAGAAACAAGGTCTGCCCTGAGGCACGTCGCGCAGCCGATCTAACGTGATCCTGGTAGATCTCTCCAAGTTCAAGATTGACGAAGACCAAATCGTTTTCTGCCGTTGCTGCTTGCGGTGTTCTGACGAGGGTTAGAAGCTCCGGTTCCAGTTCGTGATAAGTGACGCGTCGGGCTGATGGCGTTTCATGCGTGATCGCCACGTCCAGCACATGGGTCGCCACAGCTTCAACCATGTTCAGATCGTGATCGTAGTTCAGTGTCAGCAGCAGTTTGTCAAAGCGCTGTTCAAACCGAACAGCCAGATCCACAAGCAAAGGGTCCCAGATGCTGAGCTGACCACCCAACCGAAGTGCCGGGCGGTTTTGCGTCTGCAACGGTAAGTCGCGCGACGCGAAGGCCCAAAGGGACAATATTTGTTCTGCATACGGTTTGAATTGTCTGCCAAATTCGGTCAGCGCTGTACCACCGGCGCCGCGGGTAAACAGTGGTCTGCCGGTTTCTTCTTCGATCAGATGAATGCGCGCGCTGACGGCCGTTTGAGTCACATTCAGCTTACGGGCAGCGGCATGAAAACCACCCGTTTCAGCCACACATAGAAAGGTTTTCAAAGCTTTGGTTCGCATACCGAGAGTATTTTTTGATCATTGTGATAAAATCAATTCATTTTTTTGAAGTTGCGACTCGTAATATTGTCGACTTCAGGAAACACGCCAAGGGATCAGCCATGCTGGACAAAAGCCACAAACCGACCTGGACCAGTTTTGAAAGTGCCACCAAGGCCGACTGGGACGCCGTTATGGATTATGAAGAGGCGTATAATGCGGCTCTGCCGGATCGCATCCTCGACGCTATTCGGTCGTTGGACGAGGAATGGACACCCTATCCGGTCAACCGGTATCAGCACAGCCTTCAGGCCGCGACCCGGGCTTATGAGGATGGCGCGGATGAGGAGTTGGTGGTCGCCGCTCTGATCCACGATACCGGCGATATTCTGTCACCCTACAACCATGGAGAGCTGTCAGCGGCGATGATGAAGCCGTATGTCAGCGAGAAAACCTATTGGATACTCAAACACCATTGCGTGTTTCAGGGTTACTACTACAACCACCACCTTGGCGGCGACCGCAACGCGCGTGACAAGTATCGCGACAGCCCCCATTGGGAAGACTGTCGCTATTTCTGCCATGAATATGATCAGAAGGCGTTTGACCCAGACTATCCGACGAAACCGCTGGAGTTTTTTGAACCCATGCTGCGCCGCATCCTGAGCAAGGGCGAAGGCCATATGGAGCTGAACGAAACTGCCGAAGATTAACAAGCGGCCATCAGGCGATAGACAATCTGAGCTGTGGTGAAGTCCCAGGCGGCATTGCCGTCCGGGGCCAGCTCAACCACGTCGAAGCCCACGCATCTGCGCCCCTTGAGCGCGTGTTCGACCAGTCGCAGTGCCTGGTAATAGCCCAACCCACCGGGCACCGGTGTTCCGGTGGCGGGCATCAGCGATGGATCCAGCCCGTCGACGTCGAAACTGACATAGACCAGCTCGGGGAAGTCTGCAGGCAGGTCGACCGAATGGATGTTACCTGTCACCAGTTCCTCGGCATCCACGTGAAAGACGTGGTTTCTCAGTCGGCTTTGGGCCTCTTCAGTTGAAAAAGCGCGAACACCGAACTGGGCGAGCCGAACGCCTTCTTCGGCAAGCAGGTGCATCACTGAGGCGTGAGAGTGTTTTTCGCCCTGATAAGCGTTGCGCAGGTCGGCATGGGCGTCGATTTGGACGATGCCGATGGGTTGGTTTAGCGCACGGGCCACACCTATCACTGCGCCATAGCTGAGGGAATGCTCGCCGCCCAAAGTGACCGGTACCTTTCCAGCCCGAATTGCAGCCTCGGTGCGGTGCGCAAGGCGTTCCATTACCTCGGGCAACGGGCCGTCACAATTTAGCGGTTCTTCGGTGAAAATTCCTTCGACACAGGGCTCCGCGTGACCGGTGATGCGTTCCAGTTCATTACTGGCCTCGATAATTGCCTCGGGGCCTTTGGTCGTGCCGGACCCGTAAGAGACCGTGCGCTCCAAAGGCACCGGGATCACGCGAAAGCGGGCATCTTCGGTGCGTTCGGATGCGGTCAATTCACTGTCGAGAAAAATGCTCATGAGAGTCTGTCCTTGAAGTCGTCATATCCGAACTGCCGGATGATCTTCAGCTCGTCCGTTTCGCTGTTCCACAGGGCGATTGTGGGCAGGGGGACGCCATTGAAGGTGTTTGTCTTGACCATCGAGTAATGTGCCTGATCGAGGAAGGCAAAACGCTGTCCGATCTCCAGCGGCTTGCCCCAGGTGTAGTCGCCAATCACGTCACCCGCCAGACAGGACGGGCCGCCAAGGCGATAGGTATGGCCTGTTTCGGCCTCATCCATAAGGGCAGGGCGATAGGGGGCCTCGATCACGTCGGGCATGTGACATGTGGCCGAGATATCAGTGATCGCGAGGTTCATGCCGTTGGTCGGCAGGTCGAGGATTTCACCGATCAGAATACCTGCGTCCAGCGCCACAGCCTCACCGGGTTCAAGGTAAACATCAATGCCATAGGTTTCGCGAATGTCCTTGAGGAAGGCCACCAGCCCGTCGCGGTCATAATCATCGCGGGTGACGTGGTGGCCACCGCCGAAGTTCAGCCACTTGAGTTGATCAAGGTAGGGTTTGAGCTTCGGTTCGATGGCGGTCCACGTGCGTTGCAGCGGTTCGAACCCCTGTTCGCAAAGCGTATGCATGTGCAAGCCGTCAACGCCGCGCAACGTGTCGGCGGTCAGTTGGCTGACTGGTGTGCCAAGGCGCGAGCACGGGGCGCAGGGATCGTATTTCGGAACCTCGCCTTCGGAATGTTCCGGATTGATGCGCAGGCCAACCTGCACTTTGGCGGTTTGGGCTTTGGCGAGAAACCGGTCCTTTTGGGCAGCGGAGTTGAAGATGACGTGATCGGACAGCGACAGGATTTCGTCGATATCCGCGTCTTTGTACCCGGCGCAGAAGGTTGCGACCTCTCCGCCATATTCCTCGCGTCCCAACCGGGCTTCATAGATACCCGAGGCGCAGGTTCCCGCAAGGTGCCGGCGCACCAACGGGGCCAGCGAAAACATCGAAAACGCCTTGAGTGCGCTGAGAACATGCGCGCCGGAGCGGGTTCCGACATCAGCGAGGGTTTTCAGATTCCGTTCAACCGCCTTTTCGTCGACCACAAAGCAGGGGCTGGGTACACGGGAGAGGTCGAAATTGCGGAAGGCGCCGGCGTCACCGGCCTGTGTGGTCATCATGTCGGACATAACCGGCGTCTCCGTTTGGTGGAGAGGCCGGGGGCGCTGCCCCCGGACCCCCGGGATATTTAGGGCCAGATGAAGCTAAAGCGGATCAGAAGTTAACCGGGCCGTCGAGTTCATGGACCTGCCATGGCAAGCCATGTTCGTTCAGCATGTCCATGAAGTCGTCCGGGTCGAGCTGTTCCATGTTCCACACGCCAGGCTCGGACCAGTTGCCTTTCAGCACCTGCGCCGCGCCGATCATGGCGGGGACACCGGTGGTGTAGCTGACTGCCTGGCTGCCGACCTCGGCATAACATTCTTCGTGATCGCAGATGTTGTAGATGTAATAAGTCTTCTCGCCCGAGCCATCCTTGGCCTGACCTGTGGCGATGTCGCCGATGCAGGCCTTGCCCTTGGTTTCCGCGCCCAGATCACCGGGATCGGGCAAAAGGGTTTTCAGGAACTGGATCGGGATGATTTCCTTGCCGTCATGCATCACTGGGTCGATGCGGGTCATGCCGACATTTTCCAAGACCTTGGCATGCATGATATAGGCGTCGCCGAAGGTCATCCAGAAGCGGGCGCGCTCGATCTCGGGGAAGTGGGTCGAGAGCGATTCCAGTTCCTCGTGATACATCAGGTACATGTTCTTAGGGCCGATGGCGGGGAAATCGAACTCGACCTTGTGGGTCATGGCGGGAGAGTGTTTCCATTCGCCGTTTTCCCAGTGGCGCACTTCGGCCAGCACTTCGCGCAGGTTGATTTCGGGGTTGAAGTTGGTGGCAAATTCCTGATCGTTCGAACCGCCATTGGCGTCCAGCACGTCGATCTGGCGGATGGTGTCCAGCTTGTGCTTTTTCAACCATTTGGCAAAGACCGATGTAACGCCGGGATCGAAGCCCGAACCAAGGATGGCGGTCAAACCGGCCGCTTTGAACCGTTCCTGATAGGCCCATTGCCAGTGGTATTCGAACTTGGCCTCATCCTCGGGCTCATAGTTTGCCGTATCCACATAATGAATGCCCGCCTGAAGGCATGCGTCCATCAGCACCAGATCCTGATAGGGCAGGGCGAGGTTCACGAGGATTTCAGCACCAGTTTCCTTGATCAGCTTTACGGTGTCTTCGACCTTGTAGGCGTCCAGTTCGGCGGTCGCGATATCAACTCCCACACGGTCTTTCACCGACTTGGCGATCGCGTCGCATTTCGATTTCGTGCGGCTGGCCAGTGTGATTTCGGTGAAGATATCCGAATTCATTGCCATCTTGTGCACGGCAGCGTGGGATACGCCGCCCGCGCCGACAACCAGTGTTTTGCCACTCAAAGTGCCCATGGGGGTGATCTCCTCTCAGGGGTTATTCGTAATAGGTGTAACCGTTGATCGAGTCGCGGTAAGCGCTCATCAGGGTTTTGCGGTCCTTGGCTTTCAGGGTGCCAGTCGAAATCGCCTCATCCACCATTTTGCGGAAGGCGGCGACGCAATCCTGCGGGTCGAACTCGACATATGACAGAACCTGGCTGATCGTGTCGCCCTCTTGTTCGTGCAGCAGGTCAAAGCCGCCATCCGGGCGCAGGTCGATGGTGACCACGTTGGTGTCACCAAAGAGATTGTGCAGATCGCCCAATGTCTCCTGATAGGCACCGACGAAGAAGACGCCCATGAAGTATTCGTCCTCTTCAGGCAGGGAATGCACCGGCAGGCTGGGGGACACACCGTCGGCCAGAATAAACCGGTCAATCTTGCCGTCGCTGTCGCAGGTGATGTCGGACAGCACGGCGCGACGGTCGGGGATCTGGTTCAGATATTGCAGCGGCACGATCGGGTGCAGCTGGTCGATGGCCCAGACATCTGGCAGCGACTGGAACAGCGAGAAGTTGCAGTGATAGATATCCGCAACCTTTTCAAGCTGGTCGTTCAGGTCCGTTTCCAGATCCTCTGACGCGGCCAACGCCTTGAGCCGCGCCATCAGCGACAGGTATATCCGTTCGGCCCGGGCCATCTGACGCAGGTCGACATAGCCGCGACGAAACAGGGCGCGCAGCTCGTTACGATAGAAGGTGGCGTCGTTCCAGCATTCCTGCAGACGGTCGCGGGAGAGGTATCCGTGCACCGCGGCGAGGTCCGAGACCAAGTGGTGGTCATCCGGATCAACCTCGGGGCCATTGGGCGCATCGTAAAGCGTGCTTTCGAGCACGTTGAAGACCAGCATCGAGGACGTCGCCACCACCGCGCGCCCACTTTCCGTGACCAGTGTCGGATGGCCCACCTCTGCCTCGTCCATGGCGTAGGCCACGGTTTCGACGACATTGGCGCAGTATTCTTCGACCGTGTAGTTGATCGAGTTTTCGGCAGCTTTCTTTTCGCCGGTGTAATCGACCCCCATGCCGCCACCCAGATCCAGGTGAGTCAATGGAACGCCTTCGCGAGTTAGCTCGGTGTAATAGCGACAGGCTTCGCCCACAGCGCGGCGCACATCGTTGACATCCTGAACCTGGCTGCCCAGATGTGAATGCTGCAGCTTGAGGCAATGCAGCAAGCCTGCGTCTTTCAGCTTGTCTACCGTGGCGATAAGCTGATCGGTGTTCATCCCAAAGGCCGAGCGGTCGCCCGAACTTTCTTCCCATTTGCCGCTGATCTGGTTGGTCAGCTTCACCCGAACACCGATCAGGGGCTCGATGCCCAGTTCGTTGTAAACTTCTATTACCGTGTCGGCCTCTTTCGGGCTTTCCAGAACGATGACCGTGTTGAACCCAATCTTGCGGCTTAGAATCGCCAGTTGGATGAACTCGGCATCTTTGACGCCGTTGCACACGATCAGCGCGTCAGGGGCCAGACGATGGGCCAGCGCAATCACCAGTTCGGGTTTGGAGCCTGCCTCGAGCCCATAGTTATATTTCTTCCCAAACTCGACGATCCGGTCAACAACCTGGGCCTGTTGGTTTACCTTGATCGGGAATACGCCGCGATAGCTGCCATTATAGCCCACGCGCGTAATCGCATCTTGGAAACTTTCGTTCAGATGGGCGATTTCGTGTTCCAGATAAGACGCGACTCGTAGGACCATCGGTGCCTTGATGCCGCGGTCGTCCAGATCGCTGAGGATACCGGGCAGGCTGATCGCCGCTGTCTCGGGGGCCGTGGGATTGCGCAGACCGATCTCGCCCTGTTCGGTCACCTCGATGAGGCCTTTGCCCCATTTCTCAACTCCGTAGATGGAATGCGGTGCGTCGGGCGTCTGTTTCAATCAAGTCGGTCCTTAACGTAGGGTGCCAGTTTCGCGCCCGCCAATACGGCAGCAGTTTGATTCTTCCAAGTGTAAACTATCTGATTGGGGATTCCGAATTTTACGCGGACGGGTGGATCGGGATCAGATGATTGTCCCATTGGCATTCGGCGCGGGTTCGAACAGCTGGGCGCGCGCCCGTCAATGTCCCGAAGGCGCCTGTTCCCGTGGTAAAGACCAACCCGTTCGCACCGGCCCCAAGCCCACAGACATCCTCAAGCGCGAAGGCGCCGATGAATGTGCCACTGGTTGTGTCAAACTGGTGCAGCGCATTGCCGCGCGGACAGGTGATTGCGATCGTCTCGGCGTCGGCTGAAAATGCGATGCTGCCAGCGTATCCCTGCAACATGCTTTGTTCGTGATCCGGCGCGGCAAGCAGGCGCGGGGCTTCGCCCTGACGATGCAGGCCCAACAGGGGCGGGTGTTCGGACTTGCTGCCCTGCCATTGCATGGCAAAGCCAACCAGACCGTCGCTCCGCACCGCCAGATGGCGGATCGAGTTCTTGTGAAGCTCGTCAGGTAACGACACCTGCTCTTGGATCCTGCCCGACAGGGTGAGATAGCTCAGGTTGGGTGCCATCGTCGGCAGGTTCAGCTTTGTGCGCCCGGTTTCGGGGTGCGTTTCGATCCCGCCATTGGCAATCACCAGCGTTTCCCCGTCGGGCATCAGGCGCATGTCGTGCGGGCCTATTCCGCCCGATGAAAACTCACCCAGACGCGAAAAGCTTTCTGCGTCCCAGACACTGATAATACCTGTCCCGGCTTCGTAGTCGTTCTCGGTGGCATAAAAATACTCGCCATCTGCCGAGAATGTGCCGTGGCCATAGAAGTGTCGGCTTTCAGGGGCCTTTAGTTGCGCAATCTGCGCGCCGGTTGCGCAATCGATGACGATGGCAAAGGTGCCCGGACGCCTGGCAAACGCGACCGCCAGAGCTTTGTGCGGGTGGGCAGCGGCCGCATGTCCGCGTCCGGGTAGAGGCACGGAGAACACGATCGCGCCCAATGTGCTCAACCCGGCAAGTCGAAAGGACCCGTCGGGAAACAGCCCTGCGGCAAGAAAATCAGGCGAACCGGCCGAGGCCCACCCGCGGACCGGGGAAATCGTGGTCGCGGCAAGACCGGCAAGAAAATGACGGCGTGACGTCATGGGTTAATCTCCGTCCAGCGCGTTGAATCCTGCGCTGATCCCCAATGTCGGACCCAGCTTGGTCACGGCGATGGTGCGGATATCGTGGATCGACTGTTGAAGCGCCTCGATCCGGAACCGGGCCTGGGGATCTGAAACCCCGGCCAGCGAGGGATCGTCAATGGATTGAGCGTTCTGAATGGCACGTGCAAACGCTGCATCCAGTTCCGACGCGATTTCGGGGTGATCAAAAGACAGCCGTGCGGCTAAATCTCGCAAGGATATCAGCGACAGTTCTACATGGCGTAAAGACCGCCCGGACCGCCACGCTTCGGCCCGGTTCGGACGGGGGCGGTTGATTGTCCCCATGGGGCGACCCAGCCGAGTGTCAGCCGTGAACTCAAGACCGGTAGACAGGGCCTTGAACAATTCCTGCATCGCTTCGTCCTGCGTCCGATAGCGGCTGTTCTCTCCGGGTAGGGTAAGGCTAGGGGCATAGCTGTGCCAGTCCTGCGCTATCGCCCGGGCATTGGCATCTATGTCCGCCGTGATCGCCCTGATCAGCGCGCAGCGATATTCGGCATTGCCCTGTTCCGCGAAGGTGGGATCGAACAACATCCGTTCGAGGGCAAAGAACCCGCGCCCTGCGATTGACGTTTCGGCATAGGCGTCCGGACTTTGCACGGCATCATCCTGAGCCTCGATGTGCTGGGACAGAGTTTTGGATGTGAACCCTTTCGTGTCGGGCCAGAAAGCCATGGCGAAAGCGCGATCATCGACCTCAGTCGGACCGAACCTCAGGTGGCTGGCTGAAATCCAGCTGTCAAAAGCCGCATCATAAGCCTCGCGCAGTGCCGGTGAGGTCGGGTCGCACACCACCAATGATGCGCTGACAAGCGCGCCGGTCGTTTCCGGAAGGGTGTCGAACCGGGGCAGGATATGCGTTTCAGTCACATCCATCAGGACCGGTGCGCGATCCTGTGCCTGCGAGGCAAGTGGCATCAACAACACTGCAACAAGGGTAAGAAAACGCATGGGTCACAGGCTCTCCAGAAATTTGATCAGGGCGTCACGGTCTGCTTTGGGCATCCACACTACTGTATCGCGGGCAGCCTGCGCTTCACCGCCATGCCACAGGATCGCCTCTAGCAAGGTGCGCGCCCGCCCGTCATGCAGAAACTCCGTGTGGCCCGAGACGCGTTCGGTCAGGCCAACGCCCCACAAAGGCGGCGTGCGCCATTCCCGGCCTGTCGCTCGGGCCTCGGGGCGATTGTCGGCCAGACCTTCGCCAAGGTCATGCAGCAACAGGTCGGTGTAGGGCCAGATCAACTGAAAACTGTGCTCGGGCCGGTCTTCCATCCGATGGGTGACATGTGACGGTGTGTGGCATGACGCGCAGCCGGTCGTGTGAAACACCTCTTTCCCGCGCAAAACCTTGGGGTTGTCCACGTCGCGGCGACCCGGCACGCCCAGATTGCGGCTGTAGAAAGCGACCAGGTCCATACCCTGATGATCGATCTCAAAGCCGCGCTCATCATCGTCGCCGTGCGGGGCTTTGATGCAGTTCACCTGCACATTGGTGCAGTCCCCGTGCGGAGCAGGGTAGAGCGGGTTCGATATGCCGATATCCCCGGCAAAAGCAGCAGCCGATTGTTCCATAACTGTCGGCATCCCCGCCTTGTGACCGAACCGGCCCATCATTGGGGTGTCAAACTCGACCGACCAGACGATATTCGGGCGACCCGATATGCCGTCCCCATCCAAATCGTCGGGGTCGGCCCTGGCAAGCAGGTCTTCGACCGGGATCGCTTCCAACAGGCCAAGCCCGATCATCTGCGGCGCGATCCGTGGGCTTAGCATCGCGTCCGGGTGCAGCGGACCATAACCCAGACCGGCTGCCTGATAAGTCGGGCGGCGCAGTGAGGCGGTTTCACCGTCAGAAAGCGCTACCGGGATTTCTTCGTACGAGATGTCCAGCCGGTATTCCGCTGGATGACCTGCCAGTGCGAAATCCTGCATCTGCCCACCATAGGTAGGCTCGGGCACAGTGGCGATGTATTCTTCGATCGCTGCATAGCCATCTTCCGACGTGCCGGGGATCGAGACCCGCAGGAACATCGAAACCGCGTTGTCATCGGGCCCGTTTGGCGTGTGCCCGCGCCCATCCTTGATATGGCAGCGCTGGCATGACCGCGCGTTATAGAGCGGCCCCAACCCGTCAGAGGCGAGCGTCGATGAGGGCGACGAAACCCAAACCTTCTTGAACAGCCCGTTTCCGACCTTGAAATTCAGCTCCTGTTCAAAGCTCAAATTGTCTGAGGGTTGCGAGAACGCATCCGCGTCCGTACGAACCCGAACTGTCGCGGCCCCGGCGGGCAGTTCTTCAAATTGCTGCGGTGCGCTGAAATCCTGGGGCGGCGCCGTGACAACGGCAATCCGGGCGCGTTCATCGTCAGTGCGGGGGGTGACGTTCAGATGCAGATCCACCAGTTCGGCTGACAGGGAAGGGGTGGCCGCAAAGGCGACCATCGACAGGGCGACAAAGCTATTCGCCTTCGTCCATTTTCGATGCGTTGAGTTGCGCATAATTGGCTTCGCCGATCCTTTCATAGAGGTCGAGCTGCGTTTCGAGAAAGTCGATATGACCCTCTTCATCGGACATCAACTTCTCGAACAGCGACATCGAGACATAGTCGCCGGCATCCCGACAGTATTCGCGCGCTTCCTTGTACAAGGCCCGTGCATCAATCTCGGCCGCAAGGTCACATTCCAGCGTTTCCTTTGGTGTTTGACCTATCCGAAGCGGGTCTAGCTTCTGAAGGTTGGGGTGGCCTTCCAGAAAGATGATCCGTTCGATTAGCATGTCCGCGTGGCCCATCTCTTCGATGCTTTCCTCGCGGCTTTTCTTGGCCATGTGGCCAAGTCCCCAGTCTTCCTGCAACCGGTAGTGCAGCCAGTATTGGCTGACAGCAGTCAGTTCATGCCGCAGAGATTTGTTGAGATATTCGATGACTTTTGGATCGCCCTTCATCTGCACTCTCCTGTGATACTGCCGCGCGCAGGGCGCGGAGTTGCATGGGTACTTCGAGATTATCGCTTGACCGCATCGTGTCCAGAAACAGAGGCATGCATCCGCCGCAATCCGCCGATTTTCCAAGAGCACGGTAAACCTTGCCCGGGGTGATGATGGTTCGGGGGTCGGCTGTCCGCATCCAGTCGATGGCGGCACGGATGTCGTGGTCCGAGATGTTGGTGCAGTGGCAGACAATCATGGATGTTGGCTTGAGTTTGTGTGGCTCAGTGGGCTGGCGGGTCAGCGTGTTGAGTGTATCGGGGGCAGGCAAGCCCCCGGCGCGCGTTCTTGTTTAGTGGAATACCGCGTCGGGGTTATCCAGACTGTCTGATCCTTCAAATTCAATCTGGTCCAGTTCCAGTGCGGTCACGATGCGCTCGATTGTCTTGGTCTGGTCGATCAGGCCGTTGACGCCGGTCATGATCAGGGTTTCACCGCCTTCGTTGCCGCGTTCCAGCATTTGGTCATAGGCAAACCCTGCTTCCGCGGTCGATTTGATCCTGCCAAGGGCTTGCATCGTGACGGCCAGTTTCGCTTTCATCTCGGCGTCCAGTTCCGGGTCTGTTGCGTTTACCAATTCGGCCAGTGATGCGCCCGATACAGGTGTTCCATCGATGCGGGTATAGCTGCCCAGATAGACGTTCTGAACGCCCAGCCCATCGTAGTAATGGCTGTTGTGGGTGTTGTCCGAAAAGCAATCATGCTCTTCTTCCGGGTCGTTCAGCATCAGGCCCAGACGCATCCGCTCACCCGCCTGTTCACCGTAGGACAGTGAACCCATACCGGTCAGGATCGCACTGACACCCGCCGTTTCATTTTCCATCAGCGCCGTGCGCGCCGCGCCGCCTTGTTTCCACTGATCGGCCATCCAGGTCAGATCGCTGACCAGCAGGTCGGTTGCGGCGCTCAGATACTGGGCACGACGGTCGCAGTTGCCACCAGTGCAGGTATCGCCGTTTGCATAATCAGTGGCTGGACGGTTGCCTGCACCGGCCCCGTGGCCGTTCATGTCCTGACCCCACAGCAGGAACTCGATAGCGTGGTAGCCGGTCGCGACATTGGCTTCGATACCATCAGCTTCGTGCAGGGTTTCGCTCAGCAGTTCCGGAGTAATCTCGCTGGCGTCAATGGTTTCGCCCGACAGTTCGAAGCTGGGGTTGGCGATGACATTCAGAACCGCAAATTCGTTCTCATCCGTCGCGCCACCATAGGCCGCGTCGACGTAGTCAATCAGACCTTCATCCAGTGGCCAACCGTTTACTTTGCCTTCCCAGTCATCAACGATTGCATTGCCAAAACGATAAACTTCGGTCTGTTGATAAGGCACACGCGCTGCAACCCATGCTGCCCGTGCCGCAGTCAGAGTCACGCCCGAGGGTTCGGCAATCAGCGCATCGACTGCATCCCGCAAAGCCTTTGCCGCAATCAGGCTGTCGTCATACTTGGCTTCGGCAATATCGGCATAGGTTTCCAGAATATCCGCTTTTGCAGGTACATCCCCGGCAAAAGCAAAAGTGGCTGTCGCAAATGTCAAAGCGCTGGCTGTTGCAAACAACTTGGTCATTGAGGTCATTACTTTCTTGTCAGAACTGTCAGATCAGGCGGGTTTTTTCCCGCGGCGGCTTTCGCTGAAATAACTGAGTTAAAAAGTCAACATTGTCAATCTGAGTTTTTTTATCGGGAAATGGAGTTGCTGGCCCGGTGGTCACCCTCCCCATATCTGACGAGGTCTTGATCCGGCGGATCACATTGTGCGGTACATGTTTCGGGCTAAAATCATCCTAGTGATTCTTTTTAGGTGGTTTGTTGTTCATGAAGCGCGTGGTTCTGGCCTTGTTCCTGTTTCCTGCGGCACTTGCAGCGCAAGCAACGCAGATTTCCACGCCTCATCACCATGGTTCAGGCCAGATCAATATCGTGTTTTCGGACACCGGGTTCGCCTTGGCGCTGAGGGTGCCAAGCATGGACATCGTCGGGTTTGAATCCCCGGTTGAAAACGATGACAACCGCACGCGTGTGGCCATAGCAATGTCAGAACTTTCCGACCCGCTAGACCTGTTCGTAACCCCGCCCGAAGCTGGGTGCTCTACGGTGACGGCCCATGTGATTTTGACATACGGCATCACACAGCAGAAAGGTGAGGCGAACGCAGTCACAGGCTCCACAACGGCAGAGAGTCACTCGGAGTTTCAGGCAGACTATGTCATTCAGTGTCAGGATATGGGTGCGCTGAACATGATCGAGTTCGCCTATTTCGCGCGGTTCAGTGGGACTGGCCAGCTGAACATCCACTTGAATACGGGCGGGGTACAGGACGCTGTCGAAATTACACGCGCGGCACCATATCTCGATCTTCGGCCGGATCGATGAGCGCTGAAATTCAAGGAGAAACCAGAAGTGATGTTTTAGTTCGAAGGTCGGGGGATTTTGGTAGCGGAGGAGGGACTTGAACCCCCGACACGCGGATTATGATTCCGCTGCTCTAACCAACTGAGCTACTCCGCCGTGAGTGAGAGGCGATGTAAGCGAGGGGCCGGGGAGGGTCAAGAGGGAAATCGCCCTAACCGGGGAATTCTTTCACGGGCTCTGTCACCGGGTCCTGCAAGGGCGTCTGACGGAATATCGTGGCGTCCGCCATCCTGCGGATAAACGCGGCGCATATCTCCGGTTCTGTGATCAGGATCATATGACCCAGACCGTCAAGCTCTTCATAGCTCATACCATATTTGGCCATCGGCGGTCCGTGAAGGGCAGGCGACAGAAGCGCGTCCTGGCGGCCATACAATATCCCGCCGGGGACCGACAGCTCGGGGTATCTGGCCACCAGCGCATCGCAGCTGGCATCCAACCCGATAACGTCCTGCGAGGCCGTGACAAAGGCCGACGGGCGCAGCCCTAGCGCACCACCAGCACGGTCCAGAAAGTCATTTGGAGGGGTTTCAGGGTCAAATGCCACACCCAGACTGTGCGGTGCTGTTTTAGAGGCCATGGGAACCGCAATCGTGTTGGCAATCAGGCTGCGCAGCCATTTGGTCCGGATCTCGAGCGGTTTGAAGATCACCGGTGTTTCAGGCAGCCTGTGCGTCAGTGGCGCCAGCAGAGCGAGGCCGGATACCCGCTCGGGGTGGTCTAAAGCCAGCGCCAGCGACACCGCACCGCCCAGAGAATGCCCCACCAGCACAACCTGATCCACACCCTTGGTTTCAAGAAACTCAGCTATCATCGCGGCCTGCTGCGGCAATTGTGCGAGTTCTGCCGTATCCCGGGTTGAATATCCGCAACCGGGGCGATCCAGCGCGATGACGTGGAAATCCTCGGCCAGTTGATCTGCCAACGCGAAGGTAAAATGCTGTAACTGCCCAGCCAGACCATGAATCAGGATAACCGTCTGCGCGTCCGGATTGCCCTTTTCCACATAGTGGATGCTGCCGCCCTGCACGGGCACGATCTGGCCCATCTGCGGCACGGTTTTTAGCCCCTGACGGGTTATACGCCGGGTCCACAGGGCCATGGCCAGAAGAAAGACGGCAAAGGCCGCAACCAGGCTAAGAAAAACTGTCATCTAGCTGTCTCCGGTCCTAATAGGGATGTATTGCTCCAATCCCGATTGTGACATGCGTTTCTGAAACTCGGCAACTGTTCCGGGCCAAAGCGTCGTGTTTTGCCCGTCCGCATCAATGTACCAGGATGTGCAGCCTCCGGTCTGCCAGACACTGTCCGCGTGGCGGTCCTGCATTTCCCGTGTAAAGGCCGCCTGTTTCGCCGCATCGGGGGCGATCACCGACAGTTCCTTGTGCTGCATCTCGCTCAGAACCCGGCCGATATGCCCGACCTGAGCTTCGATCATCAACACAACCGAATTGTGCCCCAATCCGGTGTGAGGCCCCAGAAGGATAAAAAAGTTGGGAAAACCGGCTATCGCTGTGCCCAGATGAGCAGACATCCCGTTTGTCCAGGCCGACCGCAGCGTTAGCCCATCTGTGCCAGTAATATTCAACCTCTCTACGACATTGGTGACCTGAAACCCGGTGCCCCAGATCAGCGCGTCTGCCTCTGCCCTGGTGCCATCTGACGCGAGGATGCTGTTGCCATCGATACTGGCTACGCCGTGCGGAATGACGCTGACATTGTCGCGGGCCAGCGCCGGGTACCAGTCATTTGAACTGAGAATGCGTTTGCACCCAATTCGATAGTCCGGGGTCAGAATGCGCCGTTCTTCTGGGTCGGCAATCGCGCCTTCCAGTGACTTGCGCCACATTTTTAGGGCAAAGTTCATCGCGCGTTCCTCGCCCCTGAACACGCGGTGACGGAACTCGAAGAACATGAAAATCAGTTTGCGCCGGATGCGGGGAAGCAGGGGAAGGTAGGCATAAAGTTTGCGCACCCATGGCGCGATCGGGCCGTCAGGGCGCGGCATAACGTAAGGCGCGCTGCGCTGAAAAACGGTGACGTGGCGCGCAATCTTGGCAATCTCTGGCACGAACTGAACGGCTGACGCCCCGGTGCCGACAACTGCCACATGCTTTCCGGTCAGATCGACGGTGTGATCCCATTTGGCCGAATGAAAACAGGGGCCGGGAAAGCTGTCGGTGCCGGGAATATCCGGAATGCTGGGATGATGCAGCGCGCCAATGGCCGAGACCAGAAACTTGGCTGACCAGATCTGGCCATCCGTGGTTTCAACCTGCCAATGCGTGCCATCCCATCTCGCCGATTTCAACTCCTGCCCAAAATGGCAAAGATTATACAATCCTTCCTGATGCGCGACATTTTGCAGATATTCCTGTATCTCTGCGCCACCGGCATAGGCGCGACTCCAGTACGGATTAGGGTGGGTCGCCATGGAATACAGATGTGAAGGCACATCGCAGGCGACGCCAGGATAGGTGTTCTCGCGCCACGTGCCACCGATATCTTCGGCCTTTTCCAGAATGGCGATATCTTTGATGCCGTGTTTGCGTGCCTCAAGCGCCATCGTCAGCCCTGAGAACCCGGCACCGATGATCAGCATCTCTGTCGCGTGGTGCATTGAAGCGCCCCTCCTGAAACAACTTTATGGATATCTGTTGCAGATGTCTGCACGTGATTGGCAGTGAAGTAGGTCACACAAGATAAAATGACTGAACGACCTTACGTGAACAGGCGCGGCGAAAAACCGTCATCAGGGCGGTGTCGCTTCCTGCAAACACATATCGCAATCGGAGAGGTGAACGCGGCGTATTTCCGTCAGTCTGATTCAAAACAGGAGGATTGCCCCTTGTCGACCCGTACTCTTGCACGTGCCGGTGGGCGTTCCGCGCGCCGCGCTCTTCGCACCGCGCCGAACTTCGACATGCTGCCGGGTTTGACCCGCGGCATCCCGCATTGCGAAGTTATGAACGGAAGCCAGGTTGAGCTTATCGACAAGGCCGCCATGAATATTCTGGAGAACGTTGGTGTCCAGTTTCGCGACCCGACCGCAGTGGAAGACTGGAAGAAAACGGGCGCGAAGGTTGACGGAGAGCTGGTCTTTCTGGACCGCAACATGGTGCGTGAGCTGATCGCGACCATTCCGGCGCAATTCACCTATCACGCACGCGATCCGCAAAAGAACCTCGCTCTCGGCGGCAAGCACTCGATCTTCGTGCCGATGACCGGCGCGCCGTTTCTGCGTGATCTTGACGACGTGCGCCGGAACCCGACGCTGGACGATCTGGCGATGTTTCATAAACTGTCGCACATGATGCCCGCACTGCACAGTTCGGCCCATCATATCGTCGAACCTTACGATCACCCGATCAGCCAGCGGCACCTGCGCATCACTTATTCGTCGATGAAATACTCGGACAAAACGTTCATGGGCATGACCACCTCGCCCCGGAATGCCGAAGACGTGATGGACATGTGCGATATCCTTTTCGGCCAAGGGTTCATTGATGACCACCCGGTTACAACGGGCAACTGCAATGGCAACAGCCCGCTGGTCTGGGATGAAACCATGCTGGGTGCAATGCGCGCCTTCTGCCGCCGGAATCAGCCGGTTTTGTGCTCGCCCTTCGTTCTGGGCGGTGCCAATACGCCCGCATCGGTACCCGCAACCGTGGCACAGCTGACCGCTGAGGCGCTTTCGGCGCTGGCTTATACGCAGGTGATCCGCAAGGGCTGTCCGGCGATTTGGGGGCACTATCTGTCAACCGTTTCGATGAAATCCGGTGCGCCGATGGCAGGGACGCCTGAAATCAGTCTGATGAATTTCATGATTGGTCAGATGGCGCGCTTTTACGATGTGCCATGGCGCACCTCGAACACGCTGGGCGGGGCCAAGACGTTTGACGCGCAGGCCGGGTACGAATCCGCGACAACTCTGGGCGCTGTTCTGCATGCAGGGGCCCACTACATCTGGCATTCGGCAGGCTGGAACGAGGCGGGGATGCATTGTTCGGTCGCCAAGTTTGTTGTGGACGCGGAACAATGCGCGATGGCCTATCGGATGGCGGAGGGGCCTAAATGGCATGATTTTGACGAAGCCTTGGCCGCAATTCCGGATGTGGGTCCCGGCGGGCACTATTTGGGGCATCCGCACACCCAGGAGAATTTTCAGACGGCTTTTTTCATGCCCGAACTGTTTGACAACAACTCGATCGAACAATGGGTGGCGGAAGGCGAAGTTGAAATCACCGAACGCGCCCTGATCTACGCGAGGAAGCTTTTGGCTGAGTATCAGGAACCCAAGCTGGATGAGGCCAAGAACGACGCCCTTCTGGACTATATCGCCCGCCGCGAGAGGGAAATTCCGGCCGCGGATGAGTTGAACCAGACTTCTTGACGGACAAGTTCATTCTTTGCCGGATCGCCACTCTTTCCAGATCAGATAACTGTTGGCGGCAAGCGAGGCGAATGGCTCGGGCGGCAAACTCGGCAAGTCCGGCTGCGCCAGAAAATGATCGGCGATGACAGACCGACGGTCCAGCACCAGTTCAGCGATGCCCATGCCTTGCAGTGTTCCCCGTGCGATGCCCAGACCGTTCTGGCAACAGGCAGAGTA
The DNA here is from genome assembly GCF_056536285.1 of Ruegeria sp. AF3. Classification (NCBI taxonomy): domain Bacteria; kingdom Pseudomonadati; phylum Pseudomonadota; class Alphaproteobacteria; order Rhodobacterales; family Roseobacteraceae; genus Ruegeria; species Ruegeria sp. AF3. The sequence goes on from NZ_JBQFJM010000001.1 coordinate 2,699,106, forward strand.
GACACCGTCCTCAAGCTCACCGAACGCGGCTGATCCATTGCGGCTGAGGCAAAGCATCCCGGCCCAGCGATGTTCCATCTGCACATCCGGCAGATGCGGGAAGCGTTCCCTGAACTTTCTGTCATGCACCCAGCCTGCATTGCGCAGCCTCATTGGACTGGTCTCGATTGTTGGATGAAAGCTTGAGCAGGTGCGAATCAGGATGCGATCCCCATAGCTTCCCGAGATACGCCGTACCGACGTCCCCAATGGGTTCGCAGGCGTCACGGACCATCGCGACTGCCCGCCCATTGTCTTGATCTGCGCGTCGGTCAGCGGCGCTGTGAGCGAGGCATAGAGGCAAATATGCATCAACTGCCGCTGGTAGAACCCAAAGCTTTCCAGATGACCGTTATTGGCCAGAATGATCCGCCCGGTGCTGACCTTGGCCTTGTTGGTGCTGAGCACCCAGCCTGCGCCTTGTTGTTCAATACGGATGACGGGTGAATGCTCGAATACATTGATCTGCCCGGCCAGACGGGCAGACAGCGCCCGCACATATGCCGCAGGCTGGATCATCACTGTCCCCGGCGCATAAAGCCCCGAGGTATAGTGCGGGCTGCCTGTGATCTCTTGCATCTGCTGCTGATCATAAAGCGTATGCGGCTCGCCCAGTTTGGTCAGGTGCGCGGCAAAGGCGCGGTTGTGCGCGTCGCCCGCTTTGGTGGCGGCGGCATTGTATTTGCCGCAAGGGTCGAACATTTCCTGTGGCAGCCCGCAATCGGAGGCCACTTCGGTCGCAAAGGCAATGGCCTTGCGGTTCAGCGCAATGGTGGCGCGATCTGCCTCTGATCCCTTGCCCGCGTAGTTATCCGAGGCCAAATCATGGGGCAAGTCGATCATGAACCCCGAATTCCGGCCTGCCGAGCTCTCCGCGAAGCGATCGGCTTCCAGCAAAACGATTTTCAGCGAAGAATCCAATTGATGCAGCCGCCGTGCCGCGCTGAGCCCGGCAAACCCGCCGCCAACTATTGTGATATCCGCGGTAAGGTTCCGTTCCAGCACCGCCAGAGGTGTTTGAGGCGGCAGAATCGCGTTCCATCCCGACGGACCTGTCTGCCGGGGTAGCCTTTTGGCGTCATGTCGGCTCAACCGACGGCCTCATCCGCGTCATCGGCCAGATCGATCCAGATGGTTTTCAACTGGGTGTACTGATCATGCGCGTGTATCGAGTTATCACGACCCCCAAAGCCCGATTGCTTGTAACCACCGAAGGGTGTCGTGATGTCACCTTCGCCGAAGCTGTTCACTGTCACGGTGCCTGCGCGGATCATCCGCGCACCTCGAATGGCGCGTTTGACATTGGCCGTGAAGATCGAGGCGCATAAGCCATAGTCGGTGTCGTTCGCGATCTGGATCGCTTCATCGAAGCCCGAGACTTCAATTACCGACAAGACAGGGCCAAAGATTTCCTCGCGCGCCAATGCAGCGTCGTTGCCGGGCACTTCGACCACGGTGGCCTCGACAAACCCGTTGTCTGCTTTGCCACCGATCACCACGTTCTCGGCCTGATCCAGATAGCCACAAACCTTGGTGTAGTGATCTTCGCTCACCAGTGCGCCCATGCGGGTTTCGGGGTCGAGCGGGTCGCCGGTGTTCCATTGTTTGGCGTGATGCGCGATGCGCTCCAGCAACTCGGCCTTCACTTTCTTATGTACGATCAGGCGTGACGAGGCCGAGCAGTTTTCACCCATGTTCCAGAATGCGCCATTGACGATATGCGCCGCCACCCTGTCGAGGTTTTCGGCATCGTCCATCACGATGGCTGGGTTCTTGCCGCCCATCTCCAAGACCACCTCTTTGGCGTTGCTTTCCGCCGAATAGGTCAGAAAGCGTTTGCCGGTCACGGTTGAGCCTGTGAAGGATACCATGTCGATATCCATGTGCCGCCCAATGGGTTCGCCCACCTCGGCCCCGCCACCGGGAACGATGTTCAATACTCCGCGTGGCAAACCTGCCTCCATCGCCAATTCAGCAAGGCGCAGGGCCGTCAAAGTGGTTTCAATCGCCGGTTTCACAACAACAGAACAGCCTGCCGCCAGTGCTGGCCCTATCTTCCATGCCAGCATCAGCAGCGGAAAGTTCCACGGCAGCACCAGACCGACGACGCCGATTGGCTCGCGCACCACCATAGCGATGTGATCGTCGCCGGCGGGCGAAACCTGATCGTAAATTTTGTCAATCGCCTCGGCGTGCCACTTCAGGCAGTGGATCGTCTCGGGCACATCAACAGTTTCGCAGTCAAAGATCGTCTTGCCGCTGTCGATGCTCTCCATCACGGCCAGTTCACGGGCGTTGCGGGTTATCAGCTTGCACAACCTGATCAATATATCCTTGCGATCAGACGGATGCAGCTTGCTCCAGCGGCCATCGTCAAACGCCTCACGAGCTTTCGCGACCGCAAAATCCACATCCGCCCCATCGCAGGATGCGATATCGGTCAGCTTTTCACCGGTTGCAGGGTTCTCTGTCGCAAAGGTCTGGCCCGAGAACGACGGACGGAATGCGCCGTCGATAAAGGCACCTGTCGGCAGGTTCAGACCTGCGGCGATGGATTTGTACTCGTCCTGTGTCAGCAGATCCATGTTTGTCACCCCTCAGCCACGATGTCAGCGATTGTCTTCGTCAGCACGCGCGTCACCTGTTCCAGCGCGCGCTTGTCATCTTTGTTCAGGCCCTTCAGTGGAGGCCGCATGATACCCGCGTCGATCCCGTTCATGGTGACGCCATGCTTGATGGTCTGGATGAACTTGCCACCCTGTTCCAGCACCCGCATCAGCGGCATCATCGCAGACATGATCCGGCGCCCTTTGGCAAAGTTGCCTTCGATCACGCAGGCCTGATATAGAGCCATATGTTCCGCTGGCAGGAAGTTCGAACCGCCGCAAACCCAGAATGGTGCGCCCCAGGCGAAAAACTCTAGTGCCTGATCGTCCATGCCACAGCCCAGCTGGATATGCGGATAATCCCGCGCCAACAGATGCACCCGGTTGATATCGCCCGAGCTTTCCTTGATGCCGCAGAAATTTCGGCTCCGACCCACGCGGTCAAGGAACTCTTCCCCCATCATTGTGCCGGTACGGTGCGGATAGTTGTAAAGCATCACCGGCAGGTCGGCGGCCTTGTCGATGGCCAGCGCGTTCAGCGCGTTTTCGCGATCCGTCGGTACCGAATAGGGCGGGCTTGCCAACAGGATGGCATCCGCGCCGATGTCGCGCGCGCCCGCGGCCAACGCAATCGAGTCCGAAGTCAGCATCGCGCCCGTGCCAACCACCAAGGGCAACCGCCCTTTCAGGCGCTGATGCGTGAATTTGGCCAGTTCCAGCCGCTCCGCCACGGTCTGGGCATAATTCTCGCCCGTGGATCCGCCGGAAATCAGGCCGTGCACACCGTTTTCGATCAGGTATTCGATCACGTCGGACAGGGCGTCCCAGTTCACGCTACCATCGTCGTGATAGGGGGTGATCACAGGGGTATATATCCCTTCAAACTTGAAAATCGGGTTCATTCCGTCCTCATGCGGGTTTCGAAAGTGGCGGGATACCCATTGCGACATCCAGTGCGTCAGGCATCACGAACATCCCGATCTGATCCCGGGACAGGTTCCAGTGATCCTCGGCCAGTTTCGCCGCCGCGGCTTCATCGCGTGCCTCGATGGCTGCGATGATCGCGTCATGCTGTTGGCTGGCCAGCGACAGGTTTTCGGACATTTCAACTGTCTGTGGCCGGTAGAATGTCATGCCAATCCGTGCATGATCGATCAGCAGCCGGTTGAATGACGGCAGCAGGTAGACATTGCCGGACATCTCTCCGGTCACGTCATGAAAACGGTTGTTGGCAAGTGCGCGATCTTCGGCCGACCCTGAACGAAGGGCAGCTTTGAATGCTTGCTGAGCCGCTTTCAGTTCTTCGATTTGCGCGTTAGTCGCGTTCACTGCCGCCAGACGCAGGATGGCCCCGTAAACCATCGGCGCGGCAAGGAAGAAATCGCGCAGTGTGGTGTAGGACATTTCCGAAACACGGGCACTGCGGTTTTTTCGCAGATCCAGATAGCCTTCGCCAGCCAGTTGACGAAACACTTCGCGCAGAGGCGTGCGCGACAGGCCGAATTCATCGGACAGATGCGCCTCATCCAGATCGTCACCTGGACGAAGGCGCAGCGTCAGGATGGACATCTTCAGGTGTTCTCTGAGCGCATTTTTGCGCGACTTGGCTTCGTCTTTCATCCTTTGGCCTCACTATGTCCTGTGGCCGCCGCGTTCGAATCGCGGAGGTCACAGTTTTGTATTTCTAAAAAATACAACTTGTATACAAAAAAATCTCGTGCAGCATGGATGTCTGCAAAATAGACTCACGTTCGGGCGTCGGCCCAGTTTGGAAATGGTCCTGCTCATGCCTCAGACGCAGCACTTCGCCTTCATCCTGGTCGAGGAGTTTTCGCACCTCGCCTTTTCCTGTGCGGTCGAGCCGCTGAGAATCGCCAACCTTGTAAGTGGCGAAGAGCTGTATCGCTGGTCATTTGTATCCGAACAGGGCGAGCAGGCCGTGTCTTCCAATGGGTCCGTCACCCTTGTGCATTCCGGACTTGAGGAACTGTCCAAGTGCGATCAGCTCTTTGTTTTGTCGGGCATTCACATGCGTGACCACGTGACCCGTTCCCTTCTGGCCACACTGCGGCGCGAACGAGCGCGCGGAACGCGGATCGGGGCATTGTGTTCCGGCGCGTGGCTGCTGGCCGAGGCCGGGTTCCTCAACGGTATGCAGGCGGCGATCCATTGGGAATACCACGACGCGTTCATGGAAGCCTTTCCGGATATCAATCTGGTGCGCAGCGTCTTTGTCGCCGACGAAAAACACATTACCGCATCAGGTGGGACCGCGACCGCAGACTTGATGCTGCATCTGATTGAACGCGACCATGGCGAAGAGCTGGCCACCGATGTTGCGGATCAAATGGTCTATAACACTGTGCGTAATGCGACCGCCAATCAGCGCGTTTCGCTGCAATCGCGCAATGGAATGCGCAATGCCCATCTGGCAAAGGCGATAGACATTATGCAGGACAGCCTGGAAACCCCAGTTTCCCCATCCTTCATTGCAGACAAATTGGGTATTTCCACCCGTCAACTTGAACGGTTGTTTGGCAAATACCTAAACACTTCCCCTAAAAGGTACTTTATGGAAATGCGGCTGGAACGGGCCCGGAAGCTGCTTTTGCAAACCGAGGCGTCGGTTACCGAAGTCGCCGTGGCCTGCGGCTTCGAAAATCCGGGTCATTTCTCTAGGGTATACAGATCCAGTTTCGGCATCACGCCGCACGCACAACGCAACAAGATCAACTGAGAAATATGGGTTGCTGGTTCGCGCTTACCGGCGGGGGTGCCGCGATCTGTTGGCCTCGAACTGGCCTGATCTGGCACCCCCTGATCCTGCCGGGATACCCCCTCGTTAAAAACTGGACTAGTCAACAGACCGGCAGGATTACCCACCAATAAATCTCGATATAGGCATAAGTATATCAAGAACTTGTCATCCAGAGATTTGTTGTGCCCTGTTTCGTTAATCTACCGTTAATTTAAGGCTCAGATTGAGGCTTTGATTGTGGGTAATCTGCAATATCGACATGCGGTCGCCGCAATCTGTTCAACCTGATGGCGTGTCGTGATTTGTGTCAGGCCTCAGAGGTTTCCAAAAGGAATCTGTTTCACGGTTCAAAACAAGTAGTGAACATATCATTGAGGTTTGGTCGACCCACGCTCGGACAACGCGCCTGCTGATCATCTTTGAAGGCAAAAATACGAACGAATCCAATCCAGGTCAGAATCAAGACAGCATTCGACGGGCAACTTGACGGGTTGTGAGGAAACCCAAGTCAAGATTGCGCGCCGTTGGAATATGGCTTTGAGGCCGTAGATTGTACGTATCTGACATGCTGCGCTGACGACACTGATATCCTGTACGACCAGAAGCGATCGGAATCCGTCAGTCCAGATGATAGGACAGAAATCGTTCTGTCCCGCCGGCACTATACCCCCACTGTGCTTTGACACCGAAAACTTCTGAAACGGTTTCCAAAGACAGGGCATGTTCGGGCGGGCCAAGAGAGACCAGCCGCCCTTTTGACAAAACAGCCACCCGGTCACAGGCCATCGCCTGATTCAGATCGTGCAGCGCCATCACTGTCGTCACTTTTAGAATTCGAACACAGTTCAGGATCGACAGTTGGTGATGAATGTCCAGATGGTTGGTCGGTTCGTCCAAAAGCAAGAGTCCCGGTTGCTGAGCCAAAGCGCGTGCGATGTGCAGTCGCTGGCGCTCTCCTCCCGACAATGTCGCCCATTCTCTGTGTGCCATATCGGCCATTTCCACGGTTTGCAGGGCTTTGTCGACTTGCCAGGTGTCCTCGGCGCGCCACGGCCGTAAGGCCGACAGCCAGGGCGTGCGGCCCAGTTCGACCACGGATCGTGCAGTCACGCGTTCGGCCGTATCAGCCTGTTGTTCAACGATGGCAATCCGTTGGGCAATTTGTCTGCGCGACAAATGCGAAACGGGATGACCCGCTATGACGACTTTTCCTGAAACCGGACGTACCAACCCCGCCAGCAGGCGCATCAGCGTTGATTTTCCCGAACCGTTAGGTCCGACCAAAGCAAGTGTTTCGCCGGGCTCCACGACAAAGGATACGTCTGACAGCAAAGTCTTGCCGCGAACGGAATATGTCAGGTTTTGCGCCTCGATCTTCATCGGGCGCTCCTCTGGCCGCGCACCAAAATTACGGCAAAGGCAGGCGCACCGATCAGAGCGGTGACCACCCCAATCGGCAGAACCTGACCCGGGATGATGATGCGCGACACGATATCTGCGCCGATCAGGAAGACCGCTCCGATCAAGGCGGAGGTTGGGATAAGCCTGCGATGCCCCGGTCCCACAAGGAACCGGGCAGCATGAGGGATGACCAGCCCGACAAAGCCAATGGATCCGACGATAGAAACCATGACAGCTGTCGTGAGCGCGGTCGCAAAGATCAGGGTTGCCTGCACCCGACGTACCGATATGCCCAGCGAGGCCGCTGAATCAGTGCCGAAAATAAATGCGTCCAAAGCTCTGGCGTGAAAGCGGCAAATAAGCCAGCCGGCAAGGGCCACCGGAATGGCCAGATATACATCCGGCCAGCGCACGCCGCTGAGGTTTCCCATCAGCCAGAACATGATCCCGCGCGCCTGATCGGCATTGGCGGATTTGGCGATGATGAAGGCCGTTAGCGCATTGAACAACTGAGACCCGGCAATTCCCGCCAAAACGATTTTCGCCGTCGCAGCCCGCCCGCCGCCTGCGCCGGAGGCTCGGGCCAGCAACGCGACAAAACCGAAAGCCAAAAGCGCGCCATTGAACGCGCCAAAAGACAGCGACAAAGCTCCCCCGCCCAAACCAGCGATGGTAACAGCCACGGCACCCGTCGAGGCCCCGGCAGAAATGCCCAAAATATAAGGGTCAGCCAACGGGTTTCGCAGCAATGCCTGCAACACGACCCCTGCGACAGCCAGACCGGCACCGCAGGACGCAGCGACCAGAGCGCGAGGAATCCGGTAGCTCCAGATAATACCCTGATCAATTGGGTCGACGGGCAGGTCCGCTCCGGCCAGCTTGTTGACCAGAACGGAGAGAACCAAATCGGGCGACAACGAGGTTTCCCCGATCATCGCGCCCGCAAGGACCGCCGCAATCAACAGTGGCACAGTTAGGCACGCGGCCTTGAAACCCTGCCGAAAGATTGCGGCGACCTCGTTCACAAGTTGTTTCCGATGGTATCCAGCTTCTCGGCCAGATCCTCCAGTGCCGGGATTGCGCGGATGGTGGCGTCCATGGCCTGCGCATCCATAACGACAATCCGGTCATTCTTGACCGCATCCATCTGGCTGGTCACCGGATCAGCGCGCAGGAACTCCAGCTTTTTCAGGTAGTCGTCCGCAGCAAAGCGACGGCGGTCCATCTTGGCAATCACGATCACCGTCGGATTGGCCTTGGCAATGGTTTCCCAGCCCACTGTTGGCCATTCTTCATCCGTCTCGACGACGTTGCGGATGCCCAATGTGCTCATCATGTATCCCGGTGCGCCCTTCTGCCCGGCCACAAACGGATCGCTTTCCATTTCAGGAGAGGAAAACCAGAATACGGCGGACACATCGTCCAGCTTCACGGCTTGCGCCTTGGCGACGGCTGCGGCTTCACGGGCCTTGTACTCGGCAACCAGGTCCGTGCCGCGTTCGGACACATCAAAGGCTGCCGCCAGTTCTTCGATACCCTGATACAGCGTATCGGTCGAGAACGCTTGCAGGCGGGTGCCATCGCCGCCGACCGTATTGTCTTTGCCGACGCAATCCGCAGGCATCACGTAAGTTGGAATACCCAGTTCGTGAAATTGCTCACGCGTGGCGACGATGCCCTCGGGTCCGACATGCCATTCATATTGCGCTGCGACCAGTCCCGGCCGCTTGGCAACAACGCTTTCAAAGCTGGGATCATTGTCTGCCAGACGCTCTACCTTGGCATTCACCTCGGCATATTCAGGCAGCACCTCGTTGAACCAGACCGAGGTTCCAAGAACCTGCTCACTCAGACCCAGCGCATAAAGCACCTCGGTCGCGGCTTGGCCGACCGTGACTGACGACGTCACTGGCGCGTCAAACGTGACCGAGTGACCGCAGTTTTCGATGGTTAAGGGAAAGTTTCCTTCGGCGGCAGCGCTGGTAGCCAGCAAGGAAAGGCCAATCAGGCCAGTGCGTAGAAACATGACAATCGATCTCCATGTGTCAATGACCAGAGAACGGGTGAATGGGCATTTACCGAAGCAACAGACGCTTTTCTGCCTGCTGTGAGCGCAGAGTGGAACATAGCCCGCCCGGCGCGTTTCTTCGGCAACCTCCCCGGACAACCCCGCCCGGTGTGTTTCGGTTTCATACCGGCAGGTCTCCTGACTGACGGGTCTTTGTCTGTCCTGTCTTCCCAGACCGAAATGGCCCAGTGACGGAATGGACAGCGCTCGCCGCCTACAGTTGCGGGGGCAGTTCCGGTTGGCACCAAAAGGCACCTCGGATTCCCTCTTAGCCACATCGGGACCGGTAAAACGCGGGTACCTTAACACTTACTCTGCGGCAAGAAAAAACTCGGGGGTCTTTCCCATTTTCTCCCAAGGGCATGAACCTGCGCGTCTCAACATGGTGCTGACGTCAGACAAGCCGCTGAGAAGGCGCTACAATCCGCCCCGAGGACGTCGGTGTGTGATATATAGGAAAATCATGGCTGGGGTGGTAGGATTCGAACCTACGATACACGGTACCAAAAACCGCTGCCTTACCACTTGGCTACACCCCAACGGTGAGCGGCTATCTACGATTGTTGATGGCAGGGTTCAAGAGCGTTTTGCAAAAAAAGCGAGCGCCGTAAATTTTTTTTGAAGGCCCCTCATTTGGTATCGATCAACACCGCTCCGGTACGGTTGCCTTCTTGTACCAGCGCATGGGCCGCAGCGCATTCTTCCAACGTAAAGACCTTGTGAACGGGGCAGATCAGTGCGCCATCAGTCAGTGCCTTGTGTAATGTCTTTATTGCGGTGGCGCGCAAGTCCGCGGGCAGCAGGTAGATCAGAACCGCTTCGAGCGTCACGGCCTTGAACATCATGGGTCCAAAGGGAAAGACAGGTGTCATATTCCGGGCAGATCCATATGCGTTGATACGGCCGTTTTCGGCGATGACGGCAATGTTGGTGGCAAGGTTCTGTCCAAATTCGACATCGACGATTCGACCGATTGCATGCCCATCATTTGCATCGAGGATCTGATCCGAAAGGTGTTCACCGGTGTAGTCGAGCACGACATCCGCACCAGCTGCCTTGACCCGGTCAAAGTTGCGGGCGCTGGCCGTTGCGATCACTTTGGCTCCGGCCCATTTGGCAAGCTGCACAGCCAGATACCCGACGGTGCCCGCCCCGCCATGGATCAATATGGTTTGCCCGCCCGGTGCGCCGCCCGAGAACACCGCATGGCTTGCGGTTAGGCCCGGAATTCCAAGAATTGCCCCGGTTTCAAGTGACACTGTCTCGGGCAGTTCGACAGCCTGAGATTCGGGCAGGGTGATGTGGCTGGCAGCTGTACCAAATGCGCGCTGCCATTGCCCGTTCCAAATCCACACGCGCCGGCCAATCCGCGCCGCGGGTACTCCATCGCCAACCGCTGTGATGACTCCAGCCCCGTCGCTGTGCGGAACGATCAGCGGAAACGGGGGTTCCGTGACACCCGGCCGGGTTCCCGCACGGGCCTTGATATCCGAGGGGTTTACGCCGGAATAGGACAACTCGACCGTGACTTCACCTGGTTCAGGCTGGATCAGGGGAATATCCTGTATACGCAAGACATCGACAGCGTCTCCGAAGGCTGAATAAGTGACTGCGCGCATAGCGTCCTCCATTTAGGTCGAGTTAAGCGGCGATTGGGCCGGTAACTCAAACACCTTGTCGCGCTTTTTCAGGGCGATGCGCAACCGCGGATACCGGAATTCGTCTTTCGCCTATTCCCGAATTTCGGAAGGATCGACGCCCCAAAGGTTCGATTTCAATGTCCAGCCACGGTATCCGCCAGCGGTGATCCGGCACCAGTCCTGCGAACAGGTTCCAAGGCGCGCCACTACTCCGGTCTCGAAATGAGCGTTCACGGGCGAGGCTAGATCGGGGCGGGCATAAACAGGCAGCATCTCGGATTCGATCAGCACCGTTCGAACGCCAGACAACAAGGCATAGTGAACCCAGCCACCCGCGCCGTCGCGGTCCTGAACCTTGCGCCAGTTTCCGTATTCGGCGGTGACCTGCAGCGGCATGCCGCGCCGTTTGAATACCCAGTCGATTCGGTGGGTTAGGGATGGTCCGCGTCGCACGTTGCCTTCGGCTGCCTTCATCGAAACATAGCGGGGCAGGGGTAGGTTGGTGACCGAACCGCGTTTTACCTCGGCATGTGCGGCACAGACACCGAACATGACCAGAAATACGGAAACTGCCGCCAGAGATCGGCGTTTTACAGGTAGAATGCCACTCACTGACTGCCCGCTCTTATGCCTGTTGATCCGGTTTTGAAAAAAGGTCGACTCAATGCCATTGGGGTTCTTGTGCCCCGCCTTATCCTGCGCCACGATGCCATGGCGCGCGTCCGTTTGCAAAGCAGTGGGAGAGCCGAGGTGCCAAGAGAACGTTTAAGTGTTGTTGTTACGCGACGGTTGCCTGAGGCAGTAGAAACCCGGTTAAGCGAATTGTTTAACGTGCGCCTGCGCGACGACGACACCCCAATGACGCGTGAGGAATTAGTAGCAGCGGTGCAGGATGCCGATGTGCTGGTGCCCACGGTGACCGATACCATTGATGGCGGGCTATTGGGTCAGGCGGGTGAAAAGTTGCGGCTGATCGCCAATTACGGGGCTGGTGTCGACAATATCGATGTGGCGACGGCGCGGCAGCGCGGCATATTGGTGTCCAACACGCCCGGTGTGCTGACCGACGACACGGCAGATATGACCATGGCCCTGATTCTCGCTGTCACACGGCGCATTCCCGAAGGGTTGAGCGTCATGCAGCAAGGCGACTGGACCGGGTGGGCACCCACCGCGTTTCTGGGTGGTCGCATTGGCGGGCGGCGACTGGGAATTCTGGGTATGGGCCGGATCGGACAGGCCGTGGCCCGCCGCGCCAAGGCGTTTGGTATGCAGATCCATTATCACAACCGCCGCCGATTGCGCCCAGAGATTGAGCAAGAACTGGAGGCGACCTATTGGGAAAGTCTGGATCAGATGGTGGCGCGTATGGATGTGATATCGATCAACTGTCCATCGACGCCGTCGACCTTCCACCTGATGAACGCGCGCCGCCTGAAGCTAATGAAACCCTCGGCAGTGATCGTAAATACTTCGCGGGGTGAGGTTATTGACGAGAACGCTTTGACCCGGATGATCCGTACGGGGGAAATTGCGGGCGCGGGGCTGGATGTCTACGAACAGGGAACCAGTGTGAACCCGCGCTTGCGGCAATTGCCCAACGTGGTTCTACTGCCGCATATGGGGTCGGCCACGCTGGAGGGGCGGGTTGAGATGGGTGAAAAGGTTATCATCAACATCAAAACCTTCGAGGATGGCCACCGCCCACCGGATCAGGTTGTGCCTGCGATGCTCTGACGCGTCGGAAAGGATCATGGATGGATTTGTTTGAAGGGGGATGCCGCTGTGGAAATCTGCGCATCAAGGCTTCGGGCCGTCCTCTTCGCGTCGGGATTTGCCATTGTCTGGACTGCCGCAAACACCATGGCGCGTTGTTTTATGCGGCAGCCATTTTCCCGGCGGATGCGGTTAAGATCACCGGCAATGTGAAAGGTTATTCTGACCGGTACTTTTGCCCGGATTGCGGATCTCCGGTATTTGCCCGAAGCGGTGCCGAAGTCGAAGTGTATTTGGGGAGCCTTGACGCGCCTGACCAATTCACACCGACATATGAATGCTGGACCACACGGCGCGAGGCGTGGCTGCCCGAATTCACCGGAATGACCCGCTATGATCAGGATCGTCGCGCCGAAGAAACCGAACCATAGCGGATATGGCGAAACTTCGCTGTGATAACACGCTACCATGCCTGATCGTTGCAGAGGGGGCAAAATCCTTACAGGATTGAAAATAAAGATTGTATTGGAGGGTTAGAACAGATGAGACATGTTTCAGCACTGCTGCTTACTACCGCACTTACTATTTCGACACCGGGGTTCGCGCAGGAAACAGCCGACGCCGTCGCCCCTGAGGGCGCGACAGAGGGGCAGGTTCAGGCGATGACCGATGAGGTTATTGCAGCCCTCGAAGCCAAGCTTGAGGGAGTTCCGGTCACATCCGAAAACTGGATGATAGCTGCGGCCAATCCGCTGGCGGTGGAGGCCGGGGCCAAAGTGCTGCGCGCGGGCGGGTCTGCCGCGGATGCGATGGTGGCTGTGCAGGTCGTGCTGGGGCTGGTCGAGCCGCAATCCTCTGGTCTGGGCGGGGGTGCGTTTCTGGTTTGGTACGACGCGGCCAGCGGGCAAATGACGACGCTGGACGGCCGCGAAACAGCACCGCTTGCCGCAACCCCGACGCTCTTTCAGGACGAAAACGGCGAACCGCTGAAATTCTTCGATGCGGTGGTGGGCGGATTGTCGGTGGGTACACCGGGTACGCCTGCACTGCTGGAAGAGGCGCATCGAAGATGGGGGCGCGCGTCCTGGCCCGGGTTGTTTGCCGATGGCATCCGATTGGCGGATGAAGGGTTTCTGGTGTCCCCGCGACTTGCCAGCCTTGTTGCAGACGATTCCGAACGCTTGTCGCGGTTTCCGGAAACAGCCGCATATTTCCTGCCTGATGGTCAGCCGTTGCAGCAGGGACAGCGCTTGATGAACCCGGATTATGCCGAAACATTGCGCGTGCTGGCCAGCGATGGCGCTGCGGGGTTTTACGGAGGTGAGGTCGCTGCGGATATTGTGCGAACAGTCCGAAACGCCCCCGGAAATCCCGGCGTTCTTGCGGGGGTGGATCTGGCGCTCTACCAGGTGATCGAACGTAAACCGGTCTGTGCCGATTACCGCGCCTACGAGGTTTGCGGCATGGGCCCGCCGTCGTCGGGTGCCCTGACCGTCGGGCAGATTCTGGGGATGATGAACAGCTATGATCTTGCAGCAATGGGCGCCGAAAGTGCCGAGGCATGGCGCCTGATCGGCGATGCTTCGCGCCTCGCCTTTGCGGATCGTGGGCGGTACATGGCAGATAGCGATTTCATACCCATGCCCACCAAGGGGCTGGTTGATCCGGGTTACTTGTCCCAGCGGGCGGCGTTGCTGGAAAGCGAAGTGGCCTTGTCTGAGGTCGCACCGGGTAAACCGGAATTTGACCATGCTTTGATTTGGGCAGACGACGTGTCGCTGGAACTGCCGTCAACCTCGCAAATTTCGATCGTGGACAGCTATGGCAATGTGTTGTCGATGACGACGACGATCGAGAATGGTTTTGGGTCGCGCCTGATGACAAACGGGTTCCTGCTTAACAACGAGCTTACTGATTTCTCGTTCAAGACACACAGCGACGGTGTGCCGATTGCCAACCGGCTGGAGCCCGGCAAGCGTCCGCGCTCATCCATGAGCCCGACCATCGTGTTGCAGGATGGTGAGCCGGTTCTGGCTATCGGGTCTCCGGGCGGCAGCCGGATTATCGGCTATGTCGCCAAGTCCATCATCGCCTGGGCCGATTGGGGAATGGATGTGCAGCAAGCGGTTTCCCTGCCTCATCTGGTCAACCGGTTCGGAACATATGATGTCGAGGCTGCGACTTCGGCAGAAGGTTTTACAGACGCGCTTGCTCAGCTGGGTTTCGAAGTCAACGCACGCGACCTGACTTCGGGGCTGCACGCCATCGAAATCGGTGACAGGCTGAGCGGTGGTGCCGACCCGCGCCGCGAAGGGATTGCGCTGGGCGAATAGACCCTCGGTATTAGTGGGGATTGCCTGCTTTTAACGGGCCTTTTAGTCATAGGCTGAAAGGCCCAAAACGTTTTTGGGGCTGGGGAGGATGACAATGGTGCAGGCAACCGCATTACCAAGGAATGAAGCTGGTATTGAAACCGTAATAGGCATTCTCAAGCAGCGCTTTGGCGACAGGTTGCAAACGGGTGCCGCTGTCCGTGAACAACATGGGCACACCACGACCTGGATCGAAAACCAAAGCCCCGATGCCGTGGTTTTCCCGCATTCCACGCAGGATGTTTCGGACATCGTCAAAACCTGCGCAGCGCATCGGGTGCCAGTAATCCCGTTCGGAACAGGAACATCGCTGGAAGGGCATGTAAATGCGCCGGCGGGGGGCATCTCGGTCGATCTGACGCAAATGGACAGTGTGCTTGCAGTTCATGCCGAGGATCTGGATTGTGTCGTGCAGCCCGGTGTCACGCGCGAAGCGTTGAATAAACACTTGCGCGATCTGGGCCTGTTCTTTCCGATTGATCCCGGGGCGAATGCGTCGCTGGGTGGGATGGCCGCTACCCGCGCGTCGGGCACCAATGCAGTGCGCTATGGGACGATGAAAGACAACGTTCTCAGCCTTGAAGCCGTAATGCCAGACGGTCAGATCATTCGTACCGGGCACCGGGCCAAGAAATCTTCAGCCGGCTATGATCTGGCCCGTCTTCTGATCGGGGCGGAAGGCACGTTGGGAATCATCACCGAGCTGACATTGCGGTTGCAGGGTATCCCCGAAGCGATCAGTTCGGCCCGGTGTTCCTTTCCGACCGTCGACGCCGCGTGCCGTGCGGTGATGATGACAATTCAGTACGGCATCCCGGTTGCCCGGATCGAGTTGCTGGACGAGTTGTCGGTTCAGGCCGCCAACGCCTATTCCGGGCTGAGTCTGCCGGATACACCTTTGTTGTTGCTGGAATTTCACGGCTCGGAAAGCGGTGCCGTAGAGCAGGCTGAAACCTTTGGTCAGATCGCCGAAGAGTTTGGTGGCACAGATTTTGCAGCAACTTCGACCACCGAAGAACGGAACAAACTTTGGCAGGCACGGCACGATATGTATTGGGCGTGTCTGCAATTGCGCCCCGGTGCGCGGGGCATCTCGACCGATGTCTGCGTACCGATCTCGCGTTTGGCCGAGTGTGTGACCGAAACGCAGAAAAAAGCTGCTGGCCTCGGCTTGTTGGCGCCCATCGTGGGCCATGTGGGGGACGGCAATTTCCATACGCTGCTGCTGATCGACATGGAAAACGTTGAAGAAGTTGCCAAGGCCGAGGCGTTTGTCGGCTGGTTGAACGACATGGCGATATCCATGGAAGGCACGTGTACCGGTGAACATGGCATTGGGCAGGGAAAGCGGCCTTATCTGACCAGGGAACTGGGCGCCGCCACGCGGTACATGGCAGCGATCAAGGCCGCGCTGGACCCAGACAACATCATGAATCCTGGCAAGATCTTGTCGGACGACACGTAGCCGTATTCGCCTCTGTTCCGTGTTTACGCCCTCAAAACGTCCACATGTTCTGGTTTCACGGGGTTGAGGACAAAGGATGGGCGACATGAGCGCAAAATATCTGGCGGCGTTTGTAGCCATCTGCGGGTTGGCCGTTGCAGGGTTGGACTATGTTCAGCAAGCAAAAGCATCAGAAAATGGTCTGGGCATGAAAGAACACATTGCCTCGGTATCCTCGCGTGTCGGTCTTTCTGACGGCTGGTTCGCGGCAGAGGCGCAGGCTTCGCCATCACGGGAACCGGCGGTGAAGAATCCCTAGGAAGAAATTGGCAAAATGGTCTGCGTCTCGGTCGGAACAAGCAAACGCTGCCGCTCCAGTGGTTGAGGGCAGCGGTGCGGCGAATGAAATGCGACCCGCTTTCGATATTCGGGTCGTTTTTTTCATATCACTGGTCGGATGAATGTCGCGCTATCCCCCTTAAGTACGCCATATGGTGTCAACTGATTTCAAGGGGAGACGCCCGGTTATGAAAACCCAAGTCAAAGCATTGGTCGTAGGCGGCGGCGCCGTTGGGACCTCGATTGCCTATCACCTGGCCAAAGCGGGCTGGGACGATGTGATGTTGATCGAACGGGACGAACTGACGTCCGGGTCCACCTGGCACGCCGCGGGCCTGTTGCCGCTGTTCAACATGTCCTATGCGACGACCCATATCCACAAGTATTCGGTGGATTTCTACAAGACACTTGAGGAAGAAACCGGCCTGAATGCAGGCTTCGCGGTTGTGGGCAACCTGCGCATGGCCCAGACGCAAGAGCGTATGGACGAATACATGCTCTATGCCTCGACCGCCGAAACCTGTGATGTGAAATACGAATGGCTGACCCCGGACCAGATCAAGGAACGCTGGCCGCTGATCGAGACATCGGATCTGAAGGGCGCGATCTATCACACCGAGGACGGTTATATTAACCCTGCCGATGTGACCCAGGCGATGGCCAAGGGGGCCCGCCAGCGCGGGGTTGAGATCGTGCGCAAGATGCAGGCTGACGCGTTCCACTGGAACGGCACGCACTGGGAAGTGACTTGCACCAAGATGGTTGAAAAGGGCGGCAACCTGGTGCCTTCCGACAAGCAGGTCGTAATCACCGCCGAACATGTTGTGACCGCGTCGGGCAACCACGCGCAGCGCACCGCCAAGATGCTGGGCATCAAG
Organism: Ruegeria sp. AF3; assembly: GCF_056536285.1. NCBI lineage: Bacteria > Pseudomonadati > Pseudomonadota > Alphaproteobacteria > Rhodobacterales > Roseobacteraceae > Ruegeria > Ruegeria sp. AF3. The sequence goes on from NZ_JBQFJM010000001.1 coordinate 2,716,367, forward strand.
ATGCCTGCCATCCCGGTGGAACATACCTTTATCGTCATGGACAAAGACCCCGAGTTGGTCAAATGGCGCGAAGCAGGCAACCCCGAGCACCCCGTTGTCCGCGATGCCGACAACGAATCCTATGCGCGTGAAGAACGCGGTGGCTGGATTCTGGGCATCTATGAACACGGCGCCCCCGCACAGTTCGAATTCGGTGTGCCGGACAGCTTTCGCGCCGACCTGTTCCCGCTGGATCTGGACCGGATCGCCGAGCAGTACATGGCAATGGCCGAGCGCGTGCCGTCCTGTGCCGAATCCGGCCTGAAGGATGATTTCAACGGCCCGATCTGCTATACACCGGATGGCAATCCGCTGGTTGGTCCGGCTCCGGGTTTGCGTAACATGTGGCTGGCCGAAGGTTTCAGCTTTGGCATCACCGCTGCGGGCGGGACCGGCTATTATCTGGCACAGATGATGGTCGATGGCGAAGCCGAGATCGACATGGCCTCGCTGGACCCCAAGCGTTACAGCAGCAACTGGATGACCACCGAGTTCGCGGCGCGCAAGAATGAAGAATGCTATGAGCACGTCTATATCCTGCACCACCCGGACGAAGAGCGTGAAGCCTGCCGTCCGCTGCGTACCGTTCCGGCCTATGATCGCCAGAAAGCGCGCGGTGCTCAATTCGGCTGGGTGAATGGCTGGGAACGCCCGAACTATTTCGGCCCGCTGGACGCGCCTGAGAATTTCGACAAGGAAGCACGCTCGTTCCGTCGTGGCGGCTGGTGGCAGTACGCCGTCGAAGAAGCCAAAGCGATCCGCGAAGGTGTTGGCCTGATCGACGCGTCGGCCTTCACCAAGCATGTCGTCAAAGGCCCCGGTGCCACCCAATTCTTGGATTGGTTCACCTGCAACAAGCTGCCCAAGGTCGGTCGTATCAACCTGACCTACGCGCTGACCTCGCACGGCACCACCCGCACCGAATACACCATCGTCCGCAATGGCGAGAACAACTACTACATCGTCTCTGCCGGTGCATGGACCGAGTACGACGCCGACTACCTGCGTAAAGCAGCCGAGGACAAGATGGGGGAGTTCGGTTACATCGAAATCCAGGACGTGACCACGCAATGGGGCGTCTTCGCTATCGCCGGACCCAAGTCGCGTGATGTTCTGAAAGAAGTCATCAAGGACGCCGACCCGGAAACCGCGCTGTCCAACAAACGCTTCCCGTGGCTGTCGGCCCGTCAGATCGAGCTGGGCATGTGCCCGGTCAACGCGATCCGCGTGGCCTATACAGGTGAGCTGGGCTGGGAACTGCACCATCCGATCGAGATGCAGAACTACCTGTTCGATTTGCTGGAAAAGGCCGGTGAGAAGCACGGCATGAAGCTGGTTGGTGCCCGTGCCCAGAACTGGCTGCGTCAGGAGAAATCCTACCGCGCCTTTGGCACCGAACTGGGCCGCGATGCGACCCCGTTGGAAGCCGACCTGCCGCGCTTTGTCGACCTGTCCAAGGACTTCCACGGCAAGGCCAAGCTGGAGGAGACCGGTGTGCGCGCCAAGTGCTGCACCTTGCTGATCGACGGTCCGGCCGATGCTGACCCGTGGGGCCGCGAGGCGCTGTACACGCCAGAAGGCGAGCGTGTAGGCCGCCTGACCTCGGGCGGCTATTCGGTCGCGTTCGAGAAGTCGATCGGCATGGGCTATGTGAAGCCTGATCTGGCAGTCGAAGGCACCAAGCTGAAGGTCAAGATGCAGGACAAGCTGTGGGATGCTGTCGTGACATGCGACAGCCCCTATGATCCGAAAAACGAAACCATCCGCAAGGACGGTTGATCAATCTAAGGCCCCGGAATTTCCGGGGCCTTTTCTGTTGGTTACGCGGATAGTTCGTCGAAACATTCCAACGCCTTGGCAGCATACATCATGGCTGGTCCACCACCCATCTGAATGGCCATACCCAAAACGTCGGACACCTCCTCGCGTGTTGCGCCTGCTTTGACCAACGCGTCGGTGTGCAGGGTAATGCAGGGCTCGCAGCGGAGCGACACCGACATGCCCAACGCTATAAATTCCTTTGTTTTATAGTCGAGCGTTCCGCCTTCCTTCACAGCCTTCCCAAGCGCGCCGAATGCGCGCGACGTGTCGGGAATGGCCCCGTTGAGATTGCGCAAACTTGTACGAGTTGCCGAGAGCTTTTCTTGCCAAGCCATTTTGAGTGCCTTTTTCATATAAGATAACGGGAATATGTGCGGGCAGTGGTAAGTTGACCTTGATCTCGATCAGTTGGCAGGGCGCTCGGAAACAAATGCAAGGTTATTTGCGGGCATGTCGATGGTTTTCAGCACGCGCAACCCTACCTGCTGGAACAGGCCAAGCATATCTTTGTCGTTCTTGTAGCCAATGTCGGGATCTTGTCCGATCAGAGCCTCGTGAAACCTTTTGTCCCCGTCGCTTGTCAATTGGCCCGAGCGTTTGAATGGGCCGTACAAAACGAACCTCCCGTTTTCAGTCAGGGACTGAGCGATTTCGGCGAAAATGGTTCTGGTATCCTGCCAACTGATCAAATGTATCAGGTTGATCAAGACGATCAGGTCCTGCGATGGGAAGCGCGCATGCCAGCCCGAATTCGTTGCGTCCAGATGTTCGGCGCTTGCCACGTTGGGTAAGGCGCTGGCATAGGCGTCGATGCTATTGCGGCGTTCAGGGTCAGGTTCGGTGGGATGCCACGTCAGATCGGGCAGCAAATCAGCAAACGCACAGACATGCTGACCGGTTCCGCTTGCAATCTCCAGTGCGTGCCCGCGGCGCGGTGCCCAGTCTTGTAGCACCGCACAAAGCGCATCGGAGTTCCGCGTTGCTGCCGGGGCAACAAGTTTACCATCCTCCCCCACGTTGGCGACACTCGCAGAGGGCGGTAGATAGCGTTTGATCATCTGTTCAACCTGTTTGGGGTCAGCGACTTGACACTGTCAGGATCCAGCACCGGCGTGTTTCCAACCACCAGATCACACAACAACTGCGAAGCCGCTGGTGCTGTTTGGAAACCATACCCGCCTTGACCCGCAGACCAGATAAACGACGGGTCAATCGGGTCGGGCCCAAGCACCAAGGTTCCGTCCGGTGCGAAACTGCGCAATCCGGCCCAGTTCGTTTCGACCCGTGTTACTGCCTCGGTCATCAATTCTTCGTAGCGCGCCAGACCTTCGGCCAGCACCATGTCGTCGGCATAGGCGTCCTGAGGTGGTACGGGGTCGGCTTCGCAAGGCGAAACAAGCAGCTTGCCCGCGTCCGGTTTGGCGTACCATGTTTCGCCTGTGCCCAGCATCATGGGCCATCCGGATACATCATGGCCTCCGGGGGCGGGCAGCCGCGCCATTGATCGGCGGCGAGGAGAGATGCCGATAGGTGGTACCCCGGCAAGCATGGCGATTTCGTCCACCCATGCACCGGCCGCATTCACCAGGTTGCCGGCTTCGAAGATCTGCCCGGCCTCGACCAGCCAATGCCGCTCTTTTCGAATGCCGGTTACTTTGCTTTTTGTTGCAACGGTTCCACCGTTCTTGCGAATGGTCCGCGCGAAATCCTGCAACAGACGGTCAGTATCGATGTCAAATGCGGCTTCACTGATTGCCGCGAAACCCACCTTGGCCGGGTTCAGGATCGGAACGCTCGAAATCGCCTGATCCATCGAAATTCTTTCCATGTTCAGGTCTGTGCGGTCGGCTTCGAAAACTTCGCTCTGGTCAAATGAACCGATCAGCATCAATCCGCGCGGGGTCAGGTACCCACCGTCCTGCGTGCGCAGGAATTCCGCTCCAGCCCTGTTCAGCGCCACCACGGACGGCGGACCATAGCTTTCTTCAAACAGGGCTGCCGAGCGACCCGACGCGTGATACCCCAAGGCGTCTTCGGCCTCTAAAACCATCACGGTTCCATATTGCGACAAGCGCGCTCCGGCGCTCAACCCGGCAATTCCGCCCCCGATGACGAGGAAATCGATCATTATTTGTGTTCCTTCCGCAGCAGGTTCGCCACAAGTTTTCTGGGTTTCATTTAGCTTTTTGGGTCAAGCATTTGGCATTTCGAAGATTCTCCAAAATATATGCAGCCTTGAATTTGGGCTTCAACCCGGTCAAAGAAGTATCAAAACGAACAGGAGGGCAAGGTGACCGCAGCAGATCTTCATCCAATGGCCACTGGGCACATTCCCCGATACGTCGTCGCAGCTGACGGAAGCGATTACCTTTTTTCGGCTATGGTCGTCTTCTTTGTCATTCTCGTGGTGCTGATCGGTGTTGGGTACCTGACGCTTCATTCCGTTCCGGAAAAAATGGCGCACGAGAACAACCATCCGCAATTTCAGTTGGTGGGTATTCTGGCACTGCTGGCACTATTTACACATAACGGGATATTCTGGATTGCCGCCGTACTGGTCGCAGGGTTCCAGTTTCCGGATTTTGCAACCCCGCTTAAAAACATCGCCGATGCCATTCGTTCTCTTGGACGTGCGATTGCTCCGGAACCGGTGCCCGAGGCACCTGCGCCAACCCCTGGCGTTTCAGAATCCACCGACGTTCAGGAACAAAACACATGATTGAGACCCTGCTTTGCGCCCTGATCACGGTGCTGCCCGATTATCTGTTCCGCCGGTTTGTTCAGGGCAAACGTATCGGTCACGAGATCACCCTTTTCACCATGTGGTACGAATTGCGCTGGGGTCTTACGACCTGTGCCATTCTGGCGCTGACGGTAATCACCACGCTGTTTTATTTTCACCCAGCCAGCAAAACCGCAGCGTCCTATTTTCGAACCGTGACGATCCTGCCGCAGCTAGGTGGCCGTGTTTCGGAAATTTTCGTTAAGAACAATGAACTGGTAACTGCTGGCCAGCCGGTTTTCAGGATCGAAGATTTCAGCCAGACAGCACAGGTTCAGGCGGCAAATGCACAGATCGCACAGGTTCAGGCCTCGCTGAAAGTGGCTGAAACTGATCTGGCCGAGGCTGATGCCGGTATTGCCGGTGCCAAGGCGGCTTTGGCGCAGTCCTTGGACGATCTTGAAAGAAATACGACCCTGCGCGACCAAGGTTCAAGCGCTGTCCGACTGACCGAGATTGAGCGGTTGGAAAACCTTGTTGCCGAGCGTGAGGCGCAGGTTGTTGCGGCCGAATCCAGACGTGCGGCAGTTGAACAGCAGATCGAGGAGCTGATCCCCGCGCAACTGGCCAGTGCCATAGCACAGCTGGACGCCGCGCAGACCGAGTTGGACAAAACACTGATTGTCGCCGGTGTTACCGGACGGGTCGAGCAGTTTAGCCTGCAAGTCGGTGATTACGTGAGCCCCTTGTTGCGTCCTGCTGGCATCCTCGTTCCATCGCATACCGGACATGACCGTTTTCAGGCGGCTTTCAACCAACTGTCTGCTCAGGTGATCAAGCCAGGTATGATCGGTGAGTTGGGCTGCATGACCAAGCCTTTCACCGTTATCCCCACTGTGGTGGTCGAGGTGCAGGATGTCATACCGTCCGGCCAGATCCGTCCATCAGATGAATTGCGGGATGTACAGAACAATACTAATCCCGGATCAATTCTGGTCTTTATGGAGCCGCTGTATAAAGGTATGGCCGATGACATTCCTCCAGGCAGCAACTGTCTGGCCAATGTCTACACCGACAACCATGACCGTCTGGAACACGAGGATTTGGGCTTTTGGCAAGCTGCTTTCCTGCATGTGGTTGACACAATTGGCGTGGTCCATGCGGCAGGTTTGCGTTTGCGCCTGATCCTGATGCCGGTCAACACTCTGGTACTGACCGGGCATTGATCCGGCACCGGTAGAACAGTTCTTAAAGCGCCCGGCAGGTTCCTTGCCGGGCGCTTGTTTTTTTACAGTGCTGCTTTGAACAGCTGTGTCAGGTTTTCTTTGGTCAACTCAATCGGGTTCCCGCCGCATGAAGGGTCGATGATTGCGCCTTCGACGAGGGTTGGGATTGAGGTTTCGGTCACGCCGAGGTCTGCCAGCTTTCGCGGGATACCAAGGCTGTCGTTGAATTCCTGCACAAAGGCGCGGAAGCCATCGAACCCTCCGTTGATGCCCAGATAGGCGGCAGCGTTCTGGAACCGGTCGGCGATGGCGGGGGCGTTAAAGTCCAGCACGGCAGGCATACAGACCGCGTTTGTGGTGCCGTGATGAGTGTTAAAGTGCGCGCCAACCGGGTGGCTCATGGCGTGGATCGCACCCAGTCCCTTCTGGAACGCGGTCGCGCCCATGGCCGCCGCGCTCATCATCTGGGCGCGGGCCTCAATGTCGCTGCCATCTGCGTAGGCGCGCGGCAGATAGTCTTTCACCAAACGCATGCCTTCCAGTGCGATGCCCTGGCTCATCGGGTGATAATGCGGGCTCGAATAGGCTTCGACGCAATGCGCGAAGGCGTCCAGACCGGTGCCTGCGGTGATGAATTTGGGCATCCCAACCGTCAGTTCCGGATCGCAGATCACCACCGTTGGCAGCACCTTGGGGTGGAAGATGATCTTCTTGGCGTGGGTCTCGGAATTGGTGATGACACTGGCACGACCAACCTCTGACCCGGTCCCCGCAGTCGTTGGAACCGCAATGATCGGTGCGATTGCATCCGCGTCGGCGCGGGTCCACCAGTCACCGATATCCTCAAAGTCCCATACCGGGCGCGTCTGGCCGCACATGAAGGCGACCATCTTGCCCAGATCCAGCCCCGAGCCGCCGCCAAAGGCAATCACACCATCGTGCCCACCGGCCTTGTATGCCGCAACGCCCGCGTCGAGGTTTTTCTCATTTGGGTTTGGGTCCACATCACTGAATACACCGCGGCCCAGACCGGCCGCCTCCATGATATCCAGCGTCGCCGCTGTGATCGGCAGATCGGCCAACCCCTTGTCCGTGACCAGCAGGGGTTTCTTCATCCCGGCTGCGGCACAGGCTTCGGGCAGTTCCTTGATGCGCCCGGCACCAAATTTGATTGCGGTCGGATAGGACCAGTTTCCAACAAGTGACATGTCAGGTTTCCTTTGTGATTTGAGACCTGCTCGGGTGAGGGGGTCAGCCCCGAGCAGGCCGTCGTCCTTAGCCGGTGACCTTCTTCAGGTGGTAGGATTTTGGACGGGTGAGATTGTGATAGCCGATGACCGAAAGACCACCGCCGCGCCCGGTATTCTTGCAACCGGTCCAGCACAGCCCAGGGTCCAGATAGTCGGCCCGGTTCATGAAGACGGTGCCGGTCTCGATCTGGTCGCCCACACGCGCCGCGCGGTCCACATCGCGGGTCCAAAGGCTGGCTGTCAGACCAAACTCGCTGTCGTTCATCAGCGCGATGGCCTCAGCATCCGAGGACACTTTCATGATGCCCACCACCGGGCCAAAACTTTCGTCCCGCATCACCCGCATATCATGGGTCACATTGGTCAGAATCTGCGGCGTGAGATATGCGCCGCCGTCATCCTCGGGGAAGGCTTCAATATGCGCGACCGCACCGGCCTCAACCGCTTCGGCAATCTGCGCGCGCACCTCGTCAGCGAAACGCACATTGGCCATCGGACCAATGGTTGTTTCGGCGTCCAGCGGATTGCCCAGTTTGTAGCCTTTCACGATCTCAACGGCCTTGGCGACAAAGTCATCATACAGGCTTTCGTGAACGTAAATCCGCTCGATCCCACAGCAACACTGGCCCGAATTGAACATCGCGCCGTCGATCAACGTATCGACCGCCGCGTCCAGATCGGCGTCGTCCATGACATAACCCGGATCCTTGCCGCCCAGTTCAGTGCCCACGCCCGTAAAAGTCCCCGCCGCCGCACGCTCCATAGCCTGACCGCCACCGACCGAACCGGTGAAGTTCACAAAGTCGAACGCGTTACCCGCGATGAGGTCATTGGTCACGTCGTGGCTGAGGAACACATTCTGGAACACGTCTTCGGGCACCCCCGCCGAATGGAACGCCTGCGCCATCCGCTCACCAACCAACAAAGTCTGGGTTGCGTGCTTCAGAACAACCGTGTTGCCCGCGATCAGCGCGGGCGCCACCGTGTTGATCGCCGTCATGTAAGGATAGTTCCAGGGGGCAACTACAAAGACCACCCCATGCGGAATACGTTTGATATAGCGTTTGAAGGTTTCATCCTCGCCCACGGCAATATCGGCCAGTGACGTCTCGGCGATCTTTGCCATATGGCTGGCACGTTCGTTGAAGCCACCAAACTCGCCGCCATAGCGCACCGGGCGGCCCATCATATGCGCGAGTTCCGGAACGATCTCATCATTCATTGCGCCGACAGCCGCGACGCCCGCCATCACCAGATCAATCCGCTCCTGCAACGGTCGCGCTGCCCAGGCCCCCTGCGCCGCCCGCGCCCGCGCTGCGACCTCAAACGCAGCCTCCCGCGACAGCACCTCGCGTTCCGCAAATACCGATCCATCGATCGGCGAGACACATTGCAACATCTGCCCCATAGTTACTCCATCTCTAAAGAGAGCAGGATCCCTGCTTCATCTGGCCATAAATATCCCGGGGTGCGCGAGGGGCTGGCCCCTCGCTTCCTCCATCTCAAGCCCGCTCAAACCCGCGGGCAATTTCCCAATCGGTTACCACGCGCTCGAATTCCTCGATTTCGACCTCAGCCGCACGGGTATAGTGATCGACAACGTCATCGCCCATCGCCGCGCGCAGCATCTGTGATCCGTGCAAAGCGTTGCGTGCATCCTTCAATGTACCCGGGATCTTTCCCGTCTCGCCCTGATAGACATCGCCCTTGGTCGGCGGCTGCAACTCCAGCCCTTCTTCGATCCCTGCGATCCCGGCCGCCAGCATCCCTGCAATCGCCAGATATGGGTTCATGTCCGACCCGGGAATACGGCACTCGACCCGTATCGCCTTGGTGCCATCCCCGCACAGGCGGTACCCGGCCGTACGGTTGTCTACAGACCAAATGATCCGTGTCGGTGCAAAAGTACCTTTCATAAACCGCTTGTAGCTGTTGATGTAAGGCGCCATGAAATACGTGTAATCAGCGGCGTATTTCAGCAGACCGGCCATATAGCTTTTCATCAGCGCCGACATGCCCAGCTCATCCGATGCATCATAGAAGGCAGGTTTGCCATCCGCCCATAGCGACTGATGCACATGAGACGAGCTACCAACCCTTTCATGATGCCATTTCGGCAGGAAGGTCGCCGCATGACCCTGCTGCCAGGCGATTTCTTTCACCGCGTTCTTGGCGATCGAGTGATACTCTGCCGTGTCCATCGCAGGTGCGTATTTGATGTTCAGTTCTTCCTGCCCGGCCTCGGCCTCACCTTTGGTGTTCTCGACCGGGATGCCCGCATCCCACAGGTGGTTGCGGATCGGGCGCATCACATGCTCTTCCTTGGTGGTCTGCAGAATGTGATAATCTTCGTTATAGCCCGAGATCGGCTCCAAATCGCGGAACCCTTCCTTTCGGATTGCATCAAAACTCTTCGCGAACAGGAAGAATTCCAGTTCGGTGGCGCACATCGCCTCATACCCCATCGCCTTCAGGCGGTTCACCTGTTTCTTCAGGATCGAACGCGGCGCATGTGGCACTTCCTCATGGGTGTGGTGATCCAGCATATCGCACATGACCATCGCGGTGCCTTCCAGCCAGGGCACCGGGCGCAATGTGCTAAGGTCTGGCTTCATCACATAGTCGCCATAACCCCGCTCCCAGCTGGTCGAGGCATACCCATCCGGCGTCGCCATCTCGAGGTCCGTGGCCAGCAAGTAGTTACAGCAATGTGTCTCTTCCCACGCGCCAGCCACAAAATGACCTGCATGAAAACGCTTGCCCATCAAACGACCCTGCATGTCAACCATGCAAACCAATACTGTGTCGATCGCGCCGTCTGCGACAAGCGATTTCAGGGTTTCGAAAGTCAGAGTTGCGGTCATGAAACAAACCTCATGCGTTGAGTAGGGGCGCCGAATGACAGCGCCCCTGTTTTGATATCAATCGAAGGTGTAAGGGGCACCGGCCTGGTTAATGACCGAGTTATACTCACGGAAGATACCAACGATCTTCTGGTGAATTTCGCCTTCCTGTGCGACCTCGTCCCAGAATTCGATAGCGGCATTTTCCACTTCTTTCCATTCCGCTGCCGGAACCTGACGCAGCTGTAGCTTGTCACCCTTTGCGCGCAAGGCCGCTTCACCGCCCCAGTACCACTGGTTACGATAGGTGTGGCCTGCTTCGACGCCCGCCATCACAACCGATTTCAGGTGGTCGGGCAGCTCGGCCCAGCGTTCCTGGTTTGCAAACCAGGACCCAATCCACGCGCCCGAGATGTTGTTGGTCAGGAAGTAGTCGGTCACATTGGCCCAGCCAACGGTGTAGTCTTCAGTGATGCCCGACCAGGCCATTCCGTCCAACTCACCGGTTTGCACCGCCACTTCCGCGTCTTCGTAGGGGATATTGACCGGTACAACGCCAAACTTGGCAAGAAAACGCCCGGCCGTCGGGAAGGTATAGAGCTTCAGCCCATCCAGGTCGCCAAGGCTTTTGATTTCCTTTTTGGTGTTGAAGTTGCAGGGGTCCTGACCCGCTGCCGACAGCCACGTCACACCAACCTTCTCATATTCCGAGCGCCAGATATCAGCCAGACCGTACTGGTTGAACAGCACCGGAACATCCAGAATATGCTTGGTCGCGAAGGGGAAATAGCCCCCGAATTGACGCAGCGGAGTAGGCGAAGCCATGGAATCGTCGTCCGAATGAACACCATCAATCGTGCCGCGTTGCAGGGCCTGGAACAGTTCACCTGTCGGAACGATTTGGTCTGCATAGAAAAGTTCGATCTCAAGTTCACCATTGGCATTGGCGTTGATGTAATCGATGGCTGGCTTGGTCACATGCTCGCCCAATGCGCCACCGGCATAGGTCTGGAACCGCCACTTGATGGCGGATTGCGCTTTGACGATCGCAGGAGAGGCCAGTGTGGCGGCTCCCGCCAGACCGGCGGAGCTTAGAAATCTGCGTCTTGTAGTCATTGTCTTTTCTCCTCTGTTTAGTCTTGCTGAACTTCGCCCCTTGCCGGGGTCTTGTGACTTAATTTCCATAGACATAATTAGGCAGCCATAGCGCGATTTCAGGAAAGATGATGATTATGGCCAAGGCGCAGACCATCACCAGAACAAATGGAACGATCGAACTGTAGATATCGCGCAGCGATATTTCCGGGGGGGCCATCGCGCGCATCAGGAACAGGTTATAGCCGAATGGCGGCGTCATATAAGCGATCTGCGTGGTGATCGTATAAAGTACGCCGTACCAGATAAGATCAAAGCCAAGCGCACCCACCAGCGGAACGTAAAGCGGCGCGACGATAACCAGCATGGCCGTATCGTCCAGAAACGTGCCCATCAGGATAAAGCTGAGCTGCATGAGAACCAGGATCATCCACGGGGAAAGACCCAGTTTTTCGGTGAACAGGCTTTCGATTGCCTTGACCGCACCCAACCCGTCGAAGACAGCGCCAAAAGCCAGAGCCGCCAGAATGATCCACATGAACATGCACGAGATGCCCAATGTGTGCCGAATTGAATTCTCGAAAACCGTGCGTGTCAGCCGTCCTTTCAGAAAGGCGGCCAGCATGGCCGTGGTGGCTCCGATGGCAGAGGATTCCACCAATGATGTCCAACCGTTAACAAAAGGGACCATCATCACCATAAATATGCCCAAGGGTAACAATCCGGCTTGCAACAGCAGCAGCTTTTCTCGCAACGGAATGTCGCGGTCTTCTGCGGGCAGGACCGGGCCGAGCGACGGATTGATGCGGCAGCGGATGACAATGTAGATGATGAACATGGCAGCCATCATTAGCCCGGGTATCACTCCGGCGAGCCATAGCTGGCCAACGGGTTGCCGCGCGATCATGGCATAAAGAACCAGAACAACGGATGGTGGCACCAGAATCCCAAGGGATGATCCGGCCTGAATGACGCCGGTCACCATGCGCTTGTCATATTTCCGGCGCAGCAACTCCGGCAAGGCAATCGTGGCACCAATCGCCATACCTGCAACGGACAACCCGTTCATTGCCGAGATCAGAACCATCAGTCCGATGGTTCCGACAGCCAGACCACCGGACAAGCCACCCATCCAGACATGGAACATCTTGTAAAGGTCATCTGCGATCCGACTTTCGGAAAGGATGTATCCCATGAAAATGAACATGGGCAGTGTCAGCAGCGGGTACCACTTCATGACCTTGATCGCAGCGGCAAAACCCAGATCGTAACCGCCCCTATCCCCCCAAAGGAACAAGGCTGAAACCACAGCGACACAGCCGATTGCACCAAAGACGCGCTGGCCGGTCAGCATCATTAGCATCATTGATGCGAACATCAGCAAGGCAATCATCTCGTATGACATCAGATTACCTCACGCGGGATATCGTCGCCGCACAGGCGCAAGATATCCTTGAACAATTCGGACACGGCTTGCAGCAGCATCAGGAAGATACCGATAACCATGATCAGCTTGACCGGCCACAGGTAGGGCCGCCAGATCGTCGCGCTGCGCTCACCGCCATATTGGAAAGAATACATCAGGCTGTCCCATCCACCCCACAGCAAGATGAGCAGATAAATGATCAGGAATACGACTGTGAAGGCATCCGTCCAGGCCTTGCGGCGATGAGACCATTCGCCATAAAGCAGGTCCATTCGCACGTTTGACCCCATCTGGATCGAATAAGGGCCACCAAGCATATAGTAGGCCACCATGGCGAACTGAGCCATCTCGAGTGTCCAGAGCGACGGTACGAAAAAGGTTTTCGAGACCGAAGACCAGAACAGAATACCCATCATGACGAAAATGCCGTACATGACGACGCGTCCGATCCAGCGGTTCGTTCGATCAATGACCGCCACGTAGCCCCGCAAGAACTTCATCTCGATACCTCAACTCTCATTGTTTCGCCTCTGTGTGCGAATACGCATCAATTACCGTTTGCAGGATCGGCGTCAGAATCCCGGCGATGCGGTCTACTCCCGTTGGTGTGTCGATAAGATCGTTTCGAACCTCGACCATGACATTCGGAAGCCCCCGACTGATCGCATGTTCCTGCAACGTGTGCGTGACGCCATCCGTGGCAGAGTAAGGTTCGTTCAACGCGGCATTCAGACCCGAGCCCTTGGCACAGCGCAGCATAAGTTGGGCCGCCCTGTCGTCTTCGTCATGAAGAATGCCTAGTTCGACTGATCGTGTTTTTCCGTTGTAGACGGGCGTGAAACTGTGCATCGTGACAACGACAGGCGGCCGGTCCTGCGCGTCCAGAGTGGACGACAAAAGCTGTTTGAACGGCTCGTAAACCTCGTGGATTCTTTGGGCGCGTTGGGTGTCTGTCAGGTTCTCATTGCCGGGAATGGAAAACACTTCGCTTACCTGCGGCATAGCATCTGCACGTTCAGGCGAGCGGTTGCAGTCGTAAACAAGTCGGCTGATGCAGGAATGAACCAGCGGCGCGTCCAAGGCCTTCGTCAGTTCGACCGAAAGCGCCAATGCGCCGATATCCCAAGCGGCATGGGACAATGCGGCGTCTTCAGTCAGGCCCAATCCGTTCAGTGACGCTGGGATGAATCGGCTAGCATGTTCGCATACCAAAACGCATTGTGCCCGGCCGTTGGCGTTCTGCACGCGGGCTGCCGGAGCTTCGGTTGGTAGTAGCATTGATGTCACGGAATCGTGGTGCATAGGTAGCATTTGTTACAGCAACCTCAGACCTGTCAAGAAAATTACTGTAGACAAAATTACAAACGAACATATCCTGTAGAAAATTTGAGAAACGAAGGTGCCGATGGCCACCGTTGCGAAACTTGTCAAACAGCGGATCCAGGAAGAGCTTGACGATCTGACACGGTCAGAACGGCAGCTGGCCTCGGTACTTTTGCAGGATTACCCGATGACCGGCTTGCAATCGATCACCAAGCTGGCCGCTGCGGCGCAGGTCTCGACCCCGACGGTCATACGTATGGCACGCAAGCTGGGTTTCGACGGTTTTCCCGCCCTGCAGGATGCCCTGCGAGAAGAGGTTGCGGCACAGATCAAAAAGCCGATCTCGAAACGGGATGCCTGGGTTGTGGATGACGAGGCGGAACACCCCACAACGCGGTTTGCGCAGGCCGTTTGGACAAATATGCGCCACACGCTGGAACGTCTGGACAAAGAGATGTTCGACACCGTTGCCCAGCTTCTGGCAAACACGGATCGCCATCTTTACGTCGTGGGCGGGCGTATCACACGTTCAAATGCGGACTATCTGTTCAATCACATGCAGATTATTCGACCCAATGTGACGATGCTGGGCAATTCGGCAAACGTTTGGCCGCAGTACCTGCTTGATATGGATGAAACCTCGGTTCTGGTGATTTTTGATATCCGCAGATACGAGGCCTATCTCGAGAAGCTGGCGCAGGTCGCGTCCAACCGCGGTGTGACGGTTATCCTGTTCACCGACCAGTGGGGATCACCGATAGGCAAGACCGCCAATTACACCTTTCACGCACTGGTCGAGGCACCATCCAGCTGGGATTCAACAATTGCATTGCAGCTGATATCGGAAACCCTGATCGCTGAAGTGCAAGAGGCACGGTGGGAAGAAAGCAAGGAACGCATTGAGGAACTTGAGCGGTTTTTCTCCTCGACGCGGATATTCCGCAGTCACGATTGAAGGCCGTACATCCACCGGGAAATATCACGGTTTTGGTCGCGCGAATTTTCACACTTCCCGCTTGACGCGCCCCGGCGCATGACTTAACCAGCGCAAACCATTTGCGGGTATAGCTTAATGGTAAAGCCCCTGCCTTCCAAGCAGGCTATGTCGGTTCGATTCCGTCTACCCGCTCCAATCCCCACTGATTTCTGCGTCAAATGGCCCTTATGGCTGGCTGTTTTTGGCAGGAATGCTTGACCGGAACGACGGCTGAGGCCAAGAAAGCGTTCACTTTGTAGCGTTCAATTCACAAGGGCCGGACATGGCAAGACAGACCGCCAATAAACCAGCACAATCAGCGGCTCCTGGCGCTAGCGAAGAGCGGGCCCGCTCAAGGAAAATCGGGGTGCTGGGGTCGCTCTGGCCCTTTATGAAGCCTTACAGGTTATTGATGATCGGGGCGACACTGGCTCTGATCCTGACGGCCAGCATGACGTTGACCCTGCCATTGGCCGTGCGACGCGTGGTTGACAATTTCCGCATTCAGGACGGTGAATTGCTGGACTGGTACTTTTTGGCAGCGTTGGGCATTGCCGCTGTTCTGGCTGCGGGAACCGGTATCAGATATGCGTTGGTCACACGGTTGGGGGAACGTGTGGTTGCCGATATCCGCAAGGCTGTGTTCGATCGCGTGATCGGCATGAGCCCCGAATTCTACGAACGTATTATGACCGGTGAAGTGCTGAGCAGGATTACCACCGACACGACCCTCATCCAATCGGTTCTTGGCTCATCTGTTTCCATCGCGCTGCGCAATATGCTGATGTTTATCGGCGGGCTGGTTCTGATGCTGTTGACCTCGGCCAAGCTGACCGGGCTTGTCTTGCTGCTTATCCCCGTGGTGGTAGTGCCGATATTGATTCTGGGTCGGCGTTTGCGCGTGATCAGCCGTGAAAACCAGGATTGGATCGCTGCGTCATCCGGAAACGCGGGCGAGGCATTGGGGGCGGTGCAGACCGTGCAGGCCTTTACCCACGAACAGGCCAGCCGCCAGCAATTTGATGAGATGACCGAGATGTCCTATACCGTTTCGCTGCGTCGGATTCAGACGCGCGCGGTGCTGACGGTGATTGTGATCTTTCTTGTATTTTCAGGCATCGTTGGCGTTCTGTGGATGGGTGCAAATGACGTGCGCAACGGTGTGATGACCGAGGGCGTTCTGATTCAATTCGTGATCTACTCGATCATCATGGCGGGCTCAGTCGCGGCCCTGTCCGAGATTTGGAGCGAGCTTCAGCGCGCCGCCGGAGCCACCGAGCGTCTTGTCGAGTTGCTGAATGCCGAAGATACGGTTTCGGACCCGGCCAAACCCGCTCCTTTGCCAAAGGACGTCCGGGGCGAAATCCGGTTCGAAGATGTAAGTTTTCGCTATCCAGCGCGCCCCGATACAATCGCGCTGGATCACTTGTCGCTTCAGGTAAACCCGGGCGAGACCGTTGCCTTTGTCGGACCGTCAGGGGCGGGCAAGACGACGATCATTCAATTGATTCAACGGTTCTATGACCCAAATTCGGGCCGGGTGATGTTGGATGGCCATGATCTGCGGGAACTGGATCGCACAGATTTCCGAAAGTACATGTCATTGGTGCCGCAGGATCCAGTGATCTTTGCCGCCTCAGCCCGCGAAAACATTCGTTTCGGTCGTCTGGACGCAACGGATGCCGAAGTAGAAGCCGCAGCCCGTGCAGCCATCGCACATGATTTCATTGCCGCATTGCCCGATGGGTATGACAGTTTTGTCGGCGAACGCGGTGTCATGCTGTCGGGTGGGCAAAAGCAGCGTATCGCAATCGCCCGCGCCATATTGCGCGACGCACCTGTGCTGCTGCTGGACGAGGCGACCTCAGCTCTTGATGCGGAGAGTGAGCGAGCGGTGCAGGGCGCCGTGGATCAGATGCGTGCCGGCCGCACGACCCTGATTGTTGCGCACAGATTGGCCACCGTAAAGAAAGCCGACCGCATTGTCGTGCTGGACGAGGGCCGTATCGTGGCGCAGGGCAGCCATGATGATCTGGTGTCCCAGGATGGGCTATATGCGCGCCTCGCACGGTTGCAGTTCACCGATGGCGTAGCAGCAGAATAGGAGTGACGCTCGGGCATTTGTGAATTCGCCGTAGCGTCATTCTACAGTTTACTCTCTTTCAAAGCTAAGGCCTCGCTTGCGCGAGGTTTGTTTTGCTTCCATCTTGGATGCGAACAACAAGCTCGTGCAAAAACACGGGAGAAAAACGGGAGGAACCACATGGCCTTTGTGGGATTGGAAGACAAAACGCGCATGGAACAGGAAATGTCGTGGGAGGATCGGGATCTGCCTGTCACCTTCCATCAGCTCCTGTCGCGCACGGCAGAGAGATTTCCCAACCACAACGCCATCAGTTTTCAGCTACTGTCCGGGCCCACGGACAAGGCTGAGACCCTGACCTGGTCGGAACTTCTGGGCAAGGTCAATCAGGCGGCAAACCTGTTCCGCTCGCTGGGTGTCGGTGAAAAAGACGTGGTGGCCTATGTGCTGCCAAACTGTAACGAAACACTGATTACAATGATGGGCGGTGCAGTTGCGGGAATCGTGAACCCGATCAATCCGTTGCTGGAGCCCGAGCAGATTGCGGCGATCCTGCGCGAGACAGGCGCCAAAGTGGTTGTTACACTAAAGTCTTTCCCGAAAACAGATGTTGCACAAAAGGTAGAAGAGGCGGTGCGCCACGCGCCCAAGGTCAACACCATTCTGGAAATCGACCTGAACCGGTACCTGACGCCGCCCAAGTCGTGGCTGGTTCCCTTCCTGCGCCCCAAGATGGGCGAAAAAGAAAAGCTGGCGCACGCGGATTACAAAAACTTCAACAAGGAACTTGCCAAGCAACCGGCGACGCTGACATTCGAGGACAGCAAAGAAGATCGCGTTGCTTGTTATTTCCACACCGGTGGGACCACCGGGATGCCCAAGGTGGCGCAGCATAAATACTCGGGTCTGATCTACAACGGCTGGCTAGGCAACACGCTGTTGTTTGATGAGAATGACGTCATCATGTGCCCGCTGCCGATGTTCCACGTCTTTGCCGTGCATGTTATCGTGATGGCGGCCGTGTCGTCGGGTGCACATGTGATTTTCCCGACACCTGCAGGTTATCGCGGTGACGGTGTGTTCGACAATTTCTGGAAGCTGATCGAGCGCTGGAAAGTGAGCTTTATCATCACTGTTCCAACCGCCATATCAGCCAAGATGCAACGCCCGGTGGATGCAGATATCTCAAGCGTGAAAACCGCCTTTTCGGGTTCGGCGCCACTGCCGGTGGAGTTGTTCCGCCGCTTTGAAGAGGCGACGGGCGTCACCATCGTCGAAGGCTACGGCCTGACCGAGGCCACCTGTCTGGTCTCGTGCAACCCTGTGGATGGCGAGAAAAAGATCGGTTCGATCGGTATTCCGTTCCCCTATACGGATGTCAAAATCCTGCTGGACGGGCCGGATGGGCCGACAGAGTGCGGCACTGATCAGATTGGTGAGATCTGCATCTCGAATCCCGGTGTGTATGCAGGCAACACGTATACAGAGGCCGAAAAGAACATTGGTCTTTATCACTTTGACAAGTACCTGCGTACGGGCGACCTGGGGCGGTTTGACGAAGACGGCTACCTTTGGATCACCGGTCGCGCCAAGGACCTGATCATTCGCGGTGGTCACAATATCGATCCTGCCGAAATCGAAGAGGCGCTGCTGGGTCACAATGCAGTTGCCTTCGCAGGAGCGATCGGTCAGCCAGACGCGCATTCGGGCGAAGTGCCCTGCGCCTTTGTCGAATTGGTTGATGGGGCGTCGGTCACTGAAAATGAGCTGCTGGAATATTGCAAAGTTCACGTGCATGAGCGAGCCGCACAACCCAAGCATATAACCATTCTTGACGAGTTGCCGAAAACTGCCGTCGGCAAGGTTTTCAAGCCGGACCTGCGCAAACACGCCATCACCCGCATCTACAACGGTGCTCTTGACGCTGCGGGTCTTGCTGCGCGGGTTGTTCTGGTGATCGACGATAAAAAGCGTGGCCTTGTCGCGCAGCTTGACGCGAACGGATCTTCGGAAGACGATGTCTCGAAAGTGCTGGGCGCATATACCCGGCCCTGGGAGTGGTCCAAATAAGCCGGAGGAACAATGGACTATGAACGCCTGATCGACGAAGAAACCTGGGCGTTCATACGCCGCACGGCCGAAAGCTATCCGGATGATGCGGTCGATTTGTCCATCGAGGACCAGCGTCGGGTCTATGACACGATGTGCAAGCAGTTTCGCCAACCGCGCCCTGCCGGTGTCGAAACCCAGGACCTGTACGCCGATGGCGTGCCGGTCCGCCATTATACCGCCGGGCATCCGACCCGAACTGTTGTGTATTTTCATGGTGGTGGCTTTGTCGTTGGCGGGTTGGACAGCCACGATGATGTCTGTGCCGAGTTTTGTGCGCAGACGGGATACCGCGTCGTTTCAGTCGACTACAGGCTGTGTCCTGAACATGTGCATCCAGCGCAGTTCCAGGATTGCTGGACAGCTGTGAAATGGGCGGCGGCCGAGT
Organism: Ruegeria sp. AF3; assembly: GCF_056536285.1. Classification (NCBI taxonomy): domain Bacteria; kingdom Pseudomonadati; phylum Pseudomonadota; class Alphaproteobacteria; order Rhodobacterales; family Roseobacteraceae; genus Ruegeria; species Ruegeria sp. AF3. The sequence continues at coordinate 2,735,668 of NZ_JBQFJM010000001.1, forward strand.
ATGGCGACCCGCTGGTTCTGGCCGGGGACAGCGCGGGAGGAAATTTGTCAGCAGCTATTGCCCACCATGCGCGCGGGCGGCTGGACAATATTCTGGGGCAAGTCCTGGTCTACCCCAGCCTTGGCGGAGATCAATCGCGCGGCTCATATCTTGAGCACGCCCATGCTCCTTTACTGACACTGGACGACATCAAATTCTATGAAACCGTCCGATACACAGGCGCCCATCCGCAAGGCGATCCGACTTATGCGCCGCTACAGGACAATGATTTTTCGAAACTGCCGCCAACTGTTGTGATTACCGCTGACTGTGACCCGCTCCGCGATGACGGGAAGGTCTATTGCGAGCGGATAAGCGCGGCTGGTGGTCAGGCCCATTGGATCAACGAACCTGGCCTTGTTCATGGGTACCTACGTGCGCGAACCTCGGTAAAGCGCGCAGCAGACAGCTTCGAACGGATCTCGGTCGCTATCGAAGCACTGGGGCAAGAGATCTGGCCCTACGACTGAAGTGAGTCAGTTACATCAGGAACGGCTTAGCCCTCATCGTGTCTGCGAGGGGCGCACCCAATCGGCTCAGAATGGTCGGGGCCAATTGGATCTGGTCGATTACGGTTTCTACGTCAGGCCCGTCGGCATCGCCGAAGTAATACAGCGCGGTTTCCTGTTGCAGGGGGCTGCGCCCTCCGTGGTGTCCGCGCTCGTCTTGGCCATGATCGGCGGTGACGATCACCTCATACCCCAATTGGCGCCAGCGAGGGATGAACGGGGCCAGCATCTCGTCTGCAACAAAGCAGGCATGATCCATTTCTTCGCAGTCGTGATAGAAACGGTGCCCCATGCTGTCCAGTGTACAGGTGTGCAGGATGCCATAGTCCAGCCCAAAGCGCAGACACAGATTGGTCAAGGTGGCAAATAGATCGACGTCGGACGGGGTCATCTGGTTGTCTTTGCCGTAGCCGGTCATGCTGTGAAAGCGACCGTGATTGATGGTCTGGCTCTCTGGCTCGTCATATTCGACGTCGCGGACATAGTCGAACGGGTGACGGTTGAAGAACTGCGACCAAAAACTGTGTGTGACAGCCCCAGTCACGCCGCCGGCCTCACGTACCTGGCTAAAGACATCCTTATGGCTCAGGCGAAAGACGTTGCCGTTTCCGGTGCAGCCGTGTTCTTGCGGCGTTACGCCCGTATGGATCGATGCATAGCAACTGGCCGAAGTTGAAGGCAGCACTGCGCGGTGCTTCCACACCCGAGCTTCGCCGCTGTCGACCCAGCCTTCGAGGTTGCCGAACAGGCGGCGGAAATTCCGGTATGGTACTCCGTCCAGAATGATCAATAGTAGTTTACGGTCCATGGCTTGGCCCTTTGATCTGAGTATTTCATGCGGACGATACGCGAGTTGAAACCACGCGCCTGCCAAATCGCGTCCCAAATAATAAATTCCCGACGTCAGCCAAGGTGCAAAACGCCGGGAATCCATTTCTTCAAAGTGATGTTACAGGCGCAGAGATCAGTTCCCCGCACTTTCCATTTTGCGATGGGCAACGACCTCTTCCAGCCAGCCCAGATGCATCTCGGGCACCGAGCTCAGCAGAAGGTCTGTATAGTCGTCGAATGGCGGGCTGAGCACCTGACTCTTTGGACCATAACGAGCCACGCGTCCCTGATACATCACCGCGATGCTGTCGCTGATCGCCCGAACCGTCGCCAGATCGTGGGTGATGAACAGATAGGCCACATCCTCGATCTTCTGCAAATCCAGCAGCAGTTTGAGGATACCGTCCGCTACAAGCGGGTCGAGCGCCGATGTCACTTCGTCACAGATGATCATCTTGGGCTTGGCTGCCAGTGACCGCGCGATGCAGACGCGTTGCTTTTGGCCACCGGACAACTCGGCCGGATAACGGTCGATGAACTTCTCGCCCAACTCGATCTCGTCCAGCAGTTCGACGACCCGTTTGCGCTTTTCGGCACCGCGCATGTTGAAGTAGAACTCCAGCGGGCGTCCGATGATCGTACCCACTGTCTGGCGCGGGTTCATTGCCACGTCAGCCATCTGATAGATCATCTGCAACTCGCGCAGGTCCTCGCGGGATCGTCCGGCAAGGTCAGGCGAAAGCTTGCGTCCGGCAAACGTAATCTCGCCGTCGCGCGGCGGCAGCAGGCCGGTGATCACTCGGGCAAGTGTCGATTTACCCGACCCGGATTCACCCACAACCGCCAGCGTCTGACCCGGATGAAGCTCGACATTGACGTTGTGCAGCACGTCGAAATTCAACCCCTTGTAGCGCGCGGTGATACCGTCAACGCTCAGCAGCGGTTCCGCTGTGGGCTGTTTTTCCTCGTGCTCGATCGAACGGACCGAGACCAGAGCCTGCGTGTACTCTTCCTGCGGGTTGTTGATGATCTGATCGGTTGACCCGTATTCAACCGTATTCCCCATCCGCAAAACCATGATTTCGTCGCTGACTTGCGCCACGACCGCAAGGTCGTGCGTGATGTAGAGAGCAGCAACACCGGTATCGCGAATGGCTTCTTTGATCGCCATCAGCACGTCGATTTGCGTGGTCACATCCAGTGCCGTGGTGGGTTCATCGAACACCACCAGATCGGGTTCAGGGCACAGCGCCAGCGCCGTCATGCATCGCTGCAACTGTCCGCCTGAAACCTGGTGTGGGTAGCGTTCGCCGATATTATCCGGGTCGGGTAGGCCTAGTTTGGCAAACAGTTCCCGCGCGCGGCCTTCGGCCTCTTTTCGCGAAAATTTCTTGTGCTCGACCGCAGCTTCGACAACCTGATCCATGATCTTCTTTGCCGGGTTGAACGACGCGGCTGCGGATTGCGACACATACGCAACCTCACCCCCGCGCAGATTGCGGATATCGCCATGCGACGATTTCAGAATATCGCGCCCGTTTACCCAAACCTCGCCGCCGGTAATTTCAACACCGCCCCGGCCATAGGCCATAGAAGCGAGGCCGATGGTGGACTTACCGGCACCGGATTCTCCGATCAGGCCCAGCACCTTGCCGCGTTCGAGGTCAAAACTGACCCCGTGCACGATTTCGATGTCATGGGGTTTTTCACCCGGTGGATAGACCGTTGCACCGATCTTGAGGTCACGGACCTTGAGAAGGGTATCACTCATCCCCGGCCTCCTTTCAGCGATGTGGTTCTGTTCAGGACCCAGTCAGCGACAAGGTTGACCGAGATCGCCAGCGTCGCGATGGCCACAGCTGGGTACAAAGCTGCGCCGATGCCATAAACGATGCCGTCCTTGTTTTCCTTCACGATGCCGCCCCAGTCGGCCAGCGGTGGCTGAACGCCCAGCCCCAGAAACGAAAGGGTCGAGATGAAGAGGACCATAAAGATAAACCGCAGCCCAAACTCGGCCACCAGCGGTGACAGGGCGTTTGGCAGGATTTCACGGAAGATGATCCAGGCACGGCCTTCGCCGCGCAACTTGGCGGCCTCGACATAATCCATCACGTTGATGTCGACGGCAACCGACCGCGACAGGCGATACGGGCGTGTCGCGTCCAGAAGACCCATCACCAGGATCAGGATCGGGACTGTCACCGGGACAATGGCCAGAATGACCAGTGCCAGGATCAGGGTCGGGATCGACATGACCAGATCAACTGCCCGGCTGAGAACCTGATCAGCCCAACCGCCCAGAACCGCAGCCAGCAAACCCAGCGACGTGCCGGTTACAAAGCTGAGGATCGTAGCCGCAGCCGCAATGAAGATCGTCGTACGCCCGCCGTAGATCATGCGTGTCAGCAGATCCCGACCTATATTGTCGGTGCCCAACAGGTGTTCGGCGCTTGATGGCTCCCACACATCGCCAACCACTTCGGCCATGCCGTAGGGCGCAATCAAAGGCGCGGCTAAGGCGACAAAGAAATAGAGACCTGTGAAAAACAGACCGATCATCGCCGAAATTGGAATATTCTTCATCATTTCGGATGCCTCAGTCTTGGGTTGGCCAGGATCGACACGATATCGGCCACCATGTTCAGCCCGATATAGACGGCGGCAAAGACCACACCGCACGCCAGCACGACCGGCACGTCACGCTTGGTCACCGAGTCCACAAGGTATTGTCCCATGCCGGGATAAACGAACACCACTTCGACCACGACAACACCCACGACCAGATAGGCCAGGTTCAGCATCACCACGTTTACAATGGGCGAGATCGCGTTCGGAAAGGCGTGTCGCGCAATGACCTGAAAGTTTGACAACCCCTTCAGTTCCGCCGTTTCGATATAGGCTGACTGCATCAGGTTGAGGATCGCCGCGCGGGTCATGCGCATCATCTGCGCCAAGACCACCAGCGTCAGCACGAAAGCGGGCAACGCGATCGCATTGAGTTTTTGCCCGAATGACATCGAGTCGTTGATCATCGCAAGCGAGGAAAACCAGCCCAGCTTTACCGAGACATAGTAGATCACCACGTAGCCGATCAGAAACTCTGGTATCGACACTGTCGTAAGCGTGATGGCAGAGATCAGCTTGTCCGGCCAGCGGTTGCGGTAGCGAACTGCCAGCAAGCCCAGGAAGATGGCAAGCGGAACCGAAACCACGGCTGCGGCGCATGCCAGAAACAACGTGTTGCCCAACCGTTTGCCAATGCTTTCCGCAATGTCCAGCTTGTTGGTCAGGGACTGACCCAAATCACCTTGAACGATACCGCCCAGCCATTCGAAATAGCGGGTCAGGGCAGGCCGGTTCAGGCCCATTTCTTCGCGCAGGTTTGCAAGGGCCTCGGGGGTTGCGGACTGCCCCAGGACGGCTTGCGCTGCGTCTCCGGGAAGGGCTTCGGTCAGGCCAAAAATCAGGGCCGAAGCGCCAAACAGCAATAGGAGTCCCAGCGCGAGGCGCTGGGAAACCAGTTTGATGATAGGATGCATGATCCGTGGCCTGTTTTACGCGAACCACATTTTGCGGCTGGCTTGTCCACCCATTAATTCGTCATAGGGATCAGGTTCCCAACCGGCCAACTGATCGCTGACACCGTCGAGAAACTGGTTGAACATCGGACAAATCAGACCGCCCTCTTCGTTAAGCAGTCGACCCATCTGGGAGTACAACTCTTTACGCTTGGCGGTGTCGAGTTCACCCTTTGCTTTATTCAGCATGTCATCGAACTCGGGCCGTTTCCAGCGTGTGTCATTCCAGTCGGCGGTCGAAAGATACGCGGTGGTATACATCTGATCCTGTACCGGGCGGCCAGTCCAGTAAGAGGCGCAGAAGGGTTGCACGTTCCAGACTTCAGACCAATATCCATCACCCGGCACGCGTTCGACCACGAGCGGGATACCGGCGGCAGCGGCGCTTTGTTGGAAGAGCTGAGCCGCGTCCACAGCGCCCGGGAAGGCAACTTCAGACGTGCGCAGTACGATCGGTGATCCGTCGTGGCCAGACTTCTTGTAGTGTTCAGCTGCCTTTTTGAGATCGAACGGACGTTGCGGGATCGTATCATCAAAGAGCGGATAGGCCGCATTGATTGGAATGTCGTTACCGACACTGCCATAGCCCTGTAGAATCTTCTCAACCAGCTCCTCGCGGTTGATCGCATATTTCAAAGCCAGTCGTAGATCGAGATTGTCGTACGGTGCTGTGTCCGAATGCATGATAAAGACGTAATGCCCGCGACCTGTCGTGGGTTGTACACTGAGGCCCGGTGCGCGACCCAGTAGTCCTGCAACCTTGGGTTCAACCCGGTTGATAAGGTGAACCTGACCGGACTGAAGTGCCGCAGTCCGAGCCGTGGAATCATTGATCGCGATTATCTCGACACTGTCAAAGTGCGCATCATCCGCCCAGTAATTCTCGAACTTCCTAAAGACGTGACGCACACCCGGCTCATCGACTTCCAACTTGTACGGACCGGTACCGATACCTGCACCTGGATTTTCGAGGCCACCGCCTGGCTGAATGATCAGGTGATAGTCTGCCATGAGGTAGGGCAAGTCAGCGTTCGGGCTGTTCAAGGTGACAGAGAAGACATCGCCGTCAACTTTCATCGACTCAATCTCTTTCATGATGCCTAGGGCACCAGATTTCGAGTTTTCGTCCGAATGGCGCTGCATGGTCTTCAGCACGTCTTCGCTGGTAAGTGTCTTGCCGTTGTGAAATTCAACGCCCTGCCGGATCTTGAAGTTCCAAACTTTGGCGTCTGCGCTGGCTTCGACGCTTTCGGACAGGCGCGATTCAATCGAGCCGTCCGGCGCTACAACCACAAGCGTGTCACCGAATTGGCGACCGTTAAGCGCAGGCACTTGGCTGGCGTAAGTTGCGGGGTCCAGAGAGTTCGTCGATTCGCCACCGACAGAGCCGATCTTCAAATCACCGCCCTTTTTCGGCCCAGCAGCCCGAGCGGCGTCCGCGAACAGTGTGCTGGCCATCGCAGCCGAAACACCCAGCGCCGCGGCTTTCCCCATGAATTCGCGGCGGGTCATTTTTCCGGCTGTGACCTGACCGGCCATATGCGTGATTTGTTCGTTCATCGAGTATTCTCCCTATCGAGTGGTTTTAACCCTTTTCGGGTTTTTGTTGACGCATGAGTCAACGTTGACTTATTTCGGCGGACCGGGCAAGGATATTTCTCCTTGATGCCGAAGGCCGAAGCGCAAGTAACTTTGTTTGGCGCGATGCCCTTTCCACAAGAATACTATGATACAATTCTGTTTCAGGCCAGTTTCCGAGCCTTTGCGGTACGGCGCGGTGCGATATGCGTCAATTCATCCACGTATTGCGACAACCAGGTCCATGACATTGGTGCCAGTTGGCCCGGTTGTCAGCAAGGCTTGTGCTTTGTCCAGAAACGACCCGCTGTCAGCATTTATAAGCGCAGTCATCCCGCTGTCGTTCCATGTTGCACCGGTAATGATTCCCCCTGCCGCATTGGTCGGTCCGTCTGTGCCGTCCGTTCCGCCGACAACAACTGTCAGGTTTGACTGCCCGGCAATCTCCTGCGCCAGCGCAAGTGCCAGTGCCTGGTTTCGTCCACCGCGCCCTGGGTGATCCGGCAAGACCACAGTCGGTTCCCCACCGAAGACCATCACGCCTTTTTCCATTCCGCGCAGCAGTTGGCCAAGATGTGCGGCGACCTTCAGATAGTCATCATGCAGCGCCTCTTCATTGGCCCAAACCTTTAGCCCAGCTGCTTCGGCGGCTTGCACAACCGCATTGCGGGCATGGGCGTTTGAGGCCACGATCCGAGTGGTGGCCCCAAATGTGTGGCTGGAAGGCAAAGCGCCGATACCCGATCCAATGACATTGAGGTCGTCGCCCGGTACATCCGAGATGGCCAGAACGGTCGCGCGCGCGCCCGCAAAGTGCGACAGTAACCCCCCGCCTTTGATGCGGGACAGTTTGCGCCGCTCAGCGTTCATCGCACCGATATCCATCCCCTCTGAAAGCAACTTGCGGTTCAATGCTTCGAGATCGTTCAGTGATTTTCCGGGCAAAAGGTCTTCGGCCAGCGAAGATGCGCCACCCGACACCAGAAGCAGCACATGTGATCCGGGGTCCATCTGTTCCAGCGCCTTACGCAGAGCACGCCCGCCTTCAAGGCTGCGGTTGTCCGGAACCGGGTGCGAGGCTTCGATCACCTCGACAGTGTCCGGCAAGTCACGGCCGTGATCGTCCTTGGTCACAACAAGCGTGGGAACCGTGCCGAACCGCGCCAAGGCCGCCCGTGCCATGGCGGCGGCGGGCTTGCCTACGGCCAGAATACGGTCCGGTTTCGGGATGTCGTGCAGGGCGGCCTCGGTGGCGGTGTATCCATCAACGGCCTCAACCCCGGCGCGCCAAAGTTGAACGGCTTGCTTTTCAGTATCCATCAAGTCTCCACCCAGATTGTGACCGGTCCGTCGTTGACAAGTTCAACGGCCATGTCGGCCCCGAATTGTCCAGTTTCCACCGCTACACCTTGCGCAGCAAGGTAGTTTGCGAAGGTGTTATACAGATGCTCGCCAAGTTCGGGCGGTGCTGCAGTTGAAAACCCCGGCCTGTTACCGCTTGTTGTATCTGCCGCCAATGTAAACTGGCTGATCACCAAGGCTGACCCTTTTACATCCAGAAGCGAGCGGTTCATCTTGCCCGCGTCGTCCTTGAAGATCCTGAGTCTGGCGGTTTTTCGGGCCAGTTTTTCAGCCTGGGCTTCATCGTCCCCCTGCATGGCGCAGACAAGAATCAAAAGCCCCGGACCGGATGCGCCAATGACATTGCCATCGACCGATACTTTGGCTTGCGAAACTCTTTGCAGCAATGCGCGCACGCGGTTCCCCCCTTGGCGATTATCTTGCCTGAGCGATGGTTTAGCCGCGCCAGTCGACAAAGTCACCCAGCGCGGCACGATCTGTGCGAAAGTTATTTGCGGGATGCTTTCTGTCTGAATACCCAAAGGAGATTGCGCACAGGATCAGGCGGTCTTCCGGGATCTGAAAATATCTGTGCAGGAACGGGCCATACGCAGCTAATGCGGCCTGAGGAATGGTTGCCACGCCCAACGCCTGCGCTGCCAACGAAAAAGCCGTAACAAACCCTCCGCAATCCATTGCGCCATATGGCCCAAGTTCCGCCGGGCTTGAGACGATGGCGCAATGCGGTGCATCGAACAGAGCGAAATTGCGCATCATTTGTTGGGCCGATCCTGCCCGGTCCCCGCGTTCCACACCGACTGCTTCATAAAGCGCCCAACCGCACGCGCGGCGGCGGTCTTGATAGACGCCTGAATATGACGCGGGAAACGGAAGATCGGGGGCCGGTGCGCCTGTTTCAGCTTCGTTTTGCATCGCCGCGCGGAACCTGTCGGTCTCTGCGCCGCTTGTGATCACCAATTGCCACGGCTGCGCGTTACACCAGCTTGGGACCCGGGCCGCGCTGGCCACGATTTGTTCGATCTGCTCCTTTGGTACAGGGTCGGGCAGGAAGGCCCGGCAGGAATGGCGTTTCTCCAGAAGGTTATTCAGTTCTGCAAATGACACTAGCGCCTCGTTGTTATGTTCCGACCCTTAGGCTGATCATGCCGCGCGAGATGTACAAGCAGTTGCTATTGCTGCCCGTTGGCTGCCAGATACCCGACAACCCCGGCAACAAGCAGGCCCAGAACAACGGCAATCGTGATCTTGATGGCTGACCAGGGACGTTCCCCCTGAACCCGCCCGGTTCGACCGTTCACCACAAATCGATAGGTCTGCCCGCGATATTTGTAAGCCGCCATCCAGATCGGCAGCAGAATATGTTTGAAGGTGACATCGCGCACCTCGGTGTCCACCGCGTGGATACGCTGCTTGTCACCCCCAATATCGAAGCGAACATCCCGTTCGATCACGCGCGCCATATGCGCGCGGGCCTCGGTATAGCCCTCTTTGAGTTCAACCGTATACGCCTCGGCGCGAAACCCGGCGAGGTATTCTGGCTGGTAAGGTTCAAGTGCCGGCAGATCCCAAGGCTGTAACGCGTCAGTGTAAGCCTTGGGCAGCGACTGCGAGGCCAGCACCAGAACGTCATCAAAAAACCGCGCAACACGACCTGATTTGGGCGACCAGCGCACTTTTGGCACCTGTTGCTGAACCCGTTTACCGTCCCGTATCACGGTGTGGGTTTCATAATAAATCACGCCGCGCTCACCACGGTAGGTGGACTTGGTGTCGGCATCAAAGGTCCAGTAAGGCACATAGATGCCCTGCATCTTGCGGCCCTTGCGGGCATAATCCTTCAACCCGTTTGGCGCGAACCATAACCGCCCCAGCCAATCGCTCATCGCCTTATGCGCCTCGCGCTCGTCGAAAGCAAAAGGCAGAACGCCCTTCGGTTTGATATGCCGGTTCACACCGGTGTCGGTTACCACCGGCGTGGCACAGAACGGGCATTCCGCAGCGTGCGTATTGGGGTCGAATTCAACCTGCGCCGCGCAGTTCGGACAGGACAGAACGCGGGTCTGTTCCAGCTCGCTGTCAGGCAGACGATCCGCAATGGCCGCGTCAAAATCCAGTTCGCGCAGGCTGGCACCTTGCCAGGGACCCGATCCGATGGGTTCGGAATGACCACAATGATCACATGTCAGCGTACCATCGCCAGGGCTGAACCGGTAATCTGCGCCGCATTGCTGGCAGGGGAAGCGGTGCTCTGCAAGGTCAGGGGCGTGTGTCATACATTACCCAATAGTGTCAGGACAGATGGAGGAGTATCGCGTTTTGGTCAGGCCCCCGGCGGCGGTGGCGGCAGAATGGTGAACAACTGCGCCAGTTCCTGCACGTCTCCGGCCTTCTTCCAGCCGTCCTGGCCCGCGGTCCAGACATAGGTGTCGCGCGTCAGATCGCCCTCGCTGACCATTCTGCCCATCCTGGCTTTGGAAAACGGGCCGCTGGTCTGCCCATCTACGGCGATATGCCAAACATGCTCGACCGGTGGCGTCGGCGGGGCCACATAGGCTGCCGGTCGCGGGGCAGCGGGGGCGGGCGCTCCCCACGGGCCGCTTGGCTGGCCTGCTGCGATGTTTGACATCTGCTGTGCCATTGCCATGCCCATTCCCATGCCAAGACCTGCGCCCATGCCACCGCCTTGGTTGGGGTTGCTGGCCGCAGCCGTCATCGCCTCCGCCGCGGAATACTGTGTGAATTTACCCAGATCTCCGGCCAATCCCATCGAGGTCCGCTTGTCCAACGCGGCCTCGACCGCTGGCGGAAGCGAAATATTCTCGATGTAGAATTCTGGCATTTCCAGCCCATAGCCTTCCAGCACCGGGGAAACTTCGGCCGCGATCAGTTTGCCCAGATCAGCCGTGTTTGCTGCCATGTCCAATACGGGAATGCCAGATCCCGCAATCACGCGGCTGAATTCTTGCACGATGATGTTGCGGACCTGAAAGCTGATCTCGTTCATGGTGAATTCGCCGTCGGTTCCAACGATTTCCACAAGGAACCTGGCCGGGTCTTTTACGCGCACGGTATAGGTGCCATAGGCACGAATGCGGGTCGGCCCAAACTCGGGGTCGCGCAGCATGATCGGGTTCTTGGTCCCCCATTTCAGGTCGTTGAACCGGGTCGTGTTGACAAAGTAGATCTCGGACTTGAACGGCGACTGAAAGCCATGATCCCAGTGCTGTAACGTGGTCAGGATCGGCATGTTGTTAGTCTCAAGCATATAGAGACCTGGCGTGAACACATCCGCCAGCTGCCCCTCGTGCACAAATACTGCCGCCTGACCTTCCCGCACCGTCAGCTTGGCACCGTATTTGATTTCATGGCCTTCACGCTCGAACCGCCAGACCATGGTGTCGCGAGTGTCGTCAACCCAATGGATGACGTCAATGAATTCTCCGGTCAGAAAATCGAATATTCCCATTTGGGTTCTCCTGTCCTTGGGTCAGAGCGGCTGCCCCATCAATTCCCGGGCAATGACATGCACGATGGGGCGGGCCTGATCGACTGTCACGCCGGGCTCAAGCCGCTTGTCATAAAGCATTGTCAGCAGTTTTTCGTCATGGCTCGTCAGCAGGGCAAACTCGTCATCATCATTGAAGATCGATGGGCGTGCTGCCGGGCTATCGTTCGACAATCCCAGCCCCTGTGCGATTTCTTCGTGGATACAGCTGCGACGGACCAGATCAGTCAATTCGGCCCGGATCAACGCAACGGCGCGCACATATTTATACGGAGAGGCCGTTGTCGCCGAGGCAAAAACAAAACAATCGAAATTCGATCTCGGATTTGCGACCAGATCAAGCGAAGCCTGACTGATATTCGGGATCAGCTGTTTCAGTCGGGACACCACATAGGCGCTGTCGTCCTTGCCCGCGAAGAAGACGTGGAAGTTAGCGTTTCGGGAGACCACGGAAATCGGATGATCCGTCAGCCTCGCCAGGCGCGACGCAAAGGATTGAACCCGTTCCGCATCTTGTTGCCGTACGGCGGGCAGCACGGAAGGCCCAAACTCGGTCTGGATGCGCACCGGCCCCGACCACCGGCTGAGCTGCCCGTCTGTCTGGCGCGAACCGATGGAAACGTTTTGGGTCGGATATTCGCTGTAGAACGCAATCGTTTCGAAATTTCGCGCCAGATCCTGGGCGTCATAAGGTGTATCAGGACCGCCCCCGTCTGTCCGCAATAACCCCCGCACCAAAAGGTCGCGTTCGACACGCTGGTAAAACCGCGCCAAATCCTGACTTGCGGCAGAGGGCGGTACATAGGCATTCGCCGCAACAGAAACAGGCGCTGGGCGCGCTTGCGGTGGAATCGAGGAAGTCAGTGTTTCATCGCAATTGGCCAAAGCCAAAACCGCCGCCATCCCCAGCGCCTTTTTCAGATATTCGTAGGCCTTCACGCCACTCCCGCCTTTAGCCTGGAACTGCCGTACCGGCGTTGTCGCCGGTCCCGTCCCGTCGGGCCTTGGCAGACGCCAAAGTGTCGCGCAGTTCCACCTCCATCTTCTGCAGCTCGGCCTCGGCCGCGGCACGTTTGGCTTTTCCTTCATCCGCAATGGCAAGGCTTTCGTTGATGGTGCCGATCAGGTCTGCGTTGGCCTTTTTGACAGCTTCGATATCGAACACGCCGCGTTCCATTTCCTCGCGTATCATCTTGTTCGATTGGCGCAGATTGGCAGCATTCGAGGTCAAAAGTTCGTTGGTCAGATCGTTGGCGTCGCGCACCGCGGCGGCAGCTTCGGCGCTGCGCTGAATGGTAACGGCCTGTGCCAGTTGCGTTTCCCACAGCGGCACGGTGTTCACCAGCGTCGAGTTGATCTTTGTGACCAGAGACTTGTCGTTCTCCTGCACCAGCCGGATCGAAGGCAGCGACTGCATCGTGACCTGACGGGTCAGTTTCAGATCGTGCACGCGGCGCTCCAGATCGTCACGCGCGGCGCGCATGTCACGCAGTTCCTGTGCTTTCATCACTTGTTCTTCTTCTGGCGCGGCCTGAACGGCAGCTTCCCTTTCGGGGATGTCGTGGCTGTCCAATTCGGTCAGCTTTTCTTCACCCGCCGCGATGTACAGCGCCAGTTCATCATAGAAGCCCAGTGTTTTTTCGTACAGCAGGTCCAGCGATTTGATGTCCTTGAGCAGTGTATGCTCATGCCCCAGTAGATCGTCGGTTATGCGGTCGATTTGCCCCTGAACTTCTTCAAACTGAGCGGTGAATTTCGCAAATGGCGCGGCCCTGCCCAGCAGCCTTTCCCACCAGCTGCGCTCGCGGCGCACGTCCAGCTCACTGACCGAAAACCCGCGGATCGTGGTCACGATATTGCGCAGGCTGTCGCCTGCGGGGCCTACATCCTTGTTGCGCACATCCGCCAGCATGGCCTGACTGATTTCCTGCAATTCGGCCTGAGCGGAAGATCCGAAAGCAACAATCGAATTGGTGTTGCTCATGTCGATCTCGTCCATGCGCTTGCGGATCTCGGCACTCACTGGTTCGTCGGCTTCTTCAAGCGAGATAACCTCGGCCTTTGGTTCGGGCAGGGCAACTGCGGTGAGTTCCTGCACCAGTGTTTCGGCCTGAGCCGCCTTGTTCTTGATCTCATCGGACATGGGGATGTTCCTCGCTCAAATAATGGCCGGTCAGTCCAACCGGACGCCTTCGCGCTGCAGTCTTTCGCGCAGCACGTCGATTTCGACCGTCAGATCACTGCGGTCATCCAATAGCATTTTGCGCGTACGCGCGGCGAAATTCTGTTCTAGGTCATCCAGCAGCGCGACGTAGTCCGTCATCGCCTGCGCATCGCGGGTCCGGGCATAGACATCGGCGAACTTGACCGTCGCATCACGCGCGCCCTGTAGATAAACCGTCATGTATTTTCGCGCGCCCGCCAGATCGCGGGGGTCTTCCTCAACCGTTCGAAAAAGGTCACGTGCAGTGTCCTGAAACCGTTCCAAACGGGCTTCGATCCGGCGATCACCCGCGCGTTTGATGGCGTCCGTCATCTCGGAAAGACGGTTTTCCGCATCCTCAACGACCCGGGCAACGCGATCTTGCTGAAAGGTGTCAATTCCTTCCATGCCTTTGTCCTTCATCGGATCAAACCCGAAGGAGGCCGAGTGCAGCACGGTTGCTGCCGCGCCGAACAAGACGGGGGCAAGCAGGCTGACTTGTGATGCCGTTTCCGCATTCAGAAACTCGGTCCGGTACGACGCAAAAGCGGCACCCAGACCTGTCAGAAGGCTGGCAAAGATTTTACGCGGAAAAGCAGGTCGGCGGGCGGTTTTACGGGCGTTAAACGCGGCTTCGGCCCGCAGACCTTCGCGCAGCAAAAACGCAGCTGCCGTCAGCAGGCCAGCTGCGATCAGACCAATGGTCATGCCAATCGCGCCGTCGTTCAGCGACAGAAATACCAATGGGATCGCCGGTATGAACAGGACATTGGCCCGTGCACCCGCAGGTTCGACCCGCGCGCCATCGAATTGTCCACGGGGCTGAAGAGTGTCACCGGACGCCTTGTCCTGAGGGCTGTATTTGCCGCCAAATCGCTTTGCCATGCGTTACAAGCCCCCAAGCACGCCTGTGCACACGCCAAACAAAAGCACCAGCAATACGGCGTAGGCGAATTTTTGCACTCCGCTTCCGGACATCACGCTCCCCAAATAGCAGCAATCACAGAAAATTTAGGGGATACGCATGCTTGGCGCTAGGGGGAAGGTTGCCGAACCTGCATCACTTGCGGGGATTCTTGCCGATGGGCGGGCGTTTTCTTTGTGGTCGCGTCGGGCGTTTGGGGGCCGCTTCGGGTTTGGCATCCGAATCCAGGCCAAGTTGATCGCGCATAACGCGGCGGCGGATTTCTTCGACTTCGCCCGGCTTCAGATTGCCCAATTGGAACGGTCCGTAAGAAACCCGCAACAAACGGTTCACATTAAAACCGATATCTTCCATCGCGCGGCGGATTTCACGGTTCTTTCCTTCGCGCAGACCGATGGTCAGCCAGGCATTGGCCCCTTGCTGGCGATCCAGCGTGACGGTCATCGGCTGGAACCGCTCTCCCTCAATCACAAGCCCTTTGCGCAGCGGTTCGAAATCTTCGTCTTTCGGGCGGCCGTTTACCCGCACACGGTATTTGCGCAACCAGCCGGTCGCGGGCAGTTCAAGCTTGCGCTTGATAGCACCATCATTAGTCAGCAGCAGCAGACCTTCGGAATTCAGGTCAAGCCGGCCAACGCTCATCACCCGCGGCATGTCTTCGGGCAGCTTGTCGAAAATCGTATCGCGCCCTTTTTCGTCGCGGGTTGTTGTGACCAACCCAGCAGGCTTGTGATACAGCCACAAGCGCGAGGGTTCCGGTTCCGAGACCGGTTTACCGTCGACAACGATCTTGTCTTTTTCTGTTACGTTCAGGGCGGGGCTGTCGATGGCCTTGCCATTTACGGCCACGCGGCCAGCTTCGATCATGCGTTCGGCCTCGCGCCGCGACGCGACGCCGGCGCGGGCCAGGACTTTGGCGATCCGGTCGCCGGGAGGAGGGGTCTTGTTCATGTCTGGGCCATACCCTATCCCGCGCGCTTGCGAAAGGCAGGTTTCTGATGCAGTCAGGGGCATGATGTTCAAATCGCATATGGAACAGGCACTGAGTGAGGCGCGCGCTGCAGCGGATCGCGGGGAAGTGCCCGTTGGCGCGGTCATTGTCGGGCCGGACGGCTCTGTTGTGGCGGTGGCAGGAAACCGGACGCGTGAGTCGAACGACCCAACGGCGCATGCAGAAATCCTGGCTTTGCGCGCGGCCTGTGCCAATGCCGGATCTGAAAGACTGCCCGGACATGATATCTATGTGACACTGGAACCCTGCGCCATGTGTGCAGCAGCACTGGCGGCCGCGCGCATCCGGCGCGTTTACTATGGGGCGTCCGATCCCAAATCCGGCGGCGTGGCCCATGGCGCGCGGGTTTTTTCCCACCCGCAAGCGCATCACAAGCCCGAGGTCTATGACGGCATAGCGGCCAAAGAATGTGAAACCCTGCTGCTGGGTTTTTTCGCGGAAAAACGAATAGAAAAATGACCGGGATCTGACAGAACAACCACTGTCAGTTCCAGTCCAGGCGATACACTGTCTGCTGCCCGCCGAACCCTTTCAGTGCGACCGATTTTGGTGAGCTGAACCTCAGACCGCCTTCCGGGCTGACCAGCAATCTGGTCACGTCGGTGACATGAATTTCATTCGGGCCACTTACGTCTGTCACGCGCGCGGCCTTATTGACGACGGACCCGAAGAAATCCTCATCTTTCTGTATGACGTCGCCGGTATGAATTCCAATCCGAAGACCCAGAGGTGTTTCGGAATTTGCCAACGCGTTCTTTCTTTGCAGCTCGATTGCTGCCTGAATCGCATCCTGGACCGTCGGGAAGATCGACATCGTGCCATCCCCAAGGGATTTGACCAGCCGTCCCTGATGGGCGTGGATGAGGTTTTCAGTCAGATCAAAATGACCGGAAATAAGCTGGGCCCATTTCTTGTCGCCCAATTGCCGGGTGATATCTGACGACCCGACAATGTCAGTGAACATGACCGAGGCGGTTCCCTCGGTCTGATCCTGTGTGAACTCCTGCTTTGCGGCTTCGATCAGTGCATTCAACGCCGCATGTTCGATGCCGATCTTTTCCATGTTCGAGGTTGGGTTGGACACATGCAGCTGCACCATTTTCCAGACGCCGTCTTCCAGATGCAGTACAAATGTAAAGCGGTGCCAGGCTGAATTGCCGTTCGAATGAAAGGTCAGCGTCGCTTCGCAAAATGCCCAGCCCACATCCCCACATTCAAAAGCTTCCAGCGAATGTTCCTGCCAGTCATAGTCCGGGATTTCCTTGGTGTGATCCGCGAAGCCACGGCGAAACACCTGCCCGGACCATGCCTCTTCATCCGCCGAGCCCTGATACCGCAGGTGTTCCGAGGATGACAACATATTGACCAGCACAGCCCGATCCTTGTCATGAACGGCTTGATTCCATCGCCGTACAACTGCGATCAGTTCAGGTGAAGGGACAATGTCGCTGGTCATATCATCCCTACAGCTTTATCGCCTGCATAACCTGCGGTTCGATGACGTCTACACCCGGCAAAGCACCTGCCAGCGCCTGAGCGGATTGCTCAAGAATCGGGAAGGTCTTGTAGTGGCAGGGGATCACAGTTTTGAAGTTGAAGTATCGTTTGGCTGCATAGGCGGCGCCTTTCATATCCATGGTGAAGTGCCCACCTGCGGACAGGATGCCGATATCGGGTTTGTAGTAATCCCCCATCCAGTCCATATCCGCCATGATATCCGTGTCACCTGATACATAGACCATGCGGCCCTCGGTACTGATCATGAAGCCGACCTCGCTGCCGCCCGTGCGCAGGCCATCCGGTGTCGAAAATGTCGAGCTGTGAGAGGCCGGGACCATTGTTACCTTGACCCCGTTCAGGTTGACCGTACCGCCCTTGTTGAAACCAATGGTCTCGATGCTTTCGGCTTCGGCCCAGTACCCCATCAGGTCATATTGTCCCACAACCGGAATCTTCAGGTGTTTGGCCAAAGGCAGAACGTCGACGACATGGTCAAAATGTGTATGGGTCAGAAGGATGTGGGTGGCGCCATCAACGGCGGCGTCATGCTGTTCCTCGGGCAAGACCGGGTTGCCGGTCAGCCAGGGGTCGATTAGCAGTACCTGTCCCTGGGTTTCGATACGGAAACTTCCATGGCCCAACCAGATAATGTTCATAATTATTTCCTCCCAATCATTCTGTTGGCGGCAGCCTAACATCGGATAAGTAAATTTCCATGGATTGGTTTCGTGAAATAGACGGGTATTGCGAGCGGTTGTCTCCGGCCTACTGGGCCGAGCCCGTTAACGCGGTCACAAACGCTGCTTTTCTGATTTGCGCATGGGTCATGTGGCGGCGCGTGCGCAATCAGAACATGCCGCTGGCCAAGGTTCTGGTGGCGCTTCTGGCGATCATCGGGTTTGGCAGTTACCTGTTTCACACGCATGCGCAGGTATGGGCGGCTTTGGCGGATGTCGCGCCCATACTGTCGTTCATTTTGGTCTATATCTTTGCGGTGAACAAAAACATCTGGAGGATGCCTTTGGGGCTGGCGTTCGGGGGAATGCTTCTTTTTCTTCCCTATGCTGCTGCTGCTGTCCCACTTTTCCAACAGGTTCCGGGGCTTGGAGGGTCGGCGGTTTATGCGCCGGTCGCTTTGCTGATCCTGATCTATGCTGTTGCGTTGCGCGACCGTGATCCGATTCTGGCCAAAGGGCTGAAAATCGGGGCGTTGATCCTGATCCTGTCGATTGCCTTCCGTGCCCTCGATATGCGTCTCTGTGCTCAATGGCCGGTGGGGACACATTTCATGTGGCATATCCTGAATGCCATTACGCTGGGCTGGATGATCGAAGTGTATCGTGCGGCCCTCATCAGGGGCCGCTTCACCCAAACTCGTGGATCATGAGCATATGTCGTGGAGGCCTGTCGTGACCATCCTTCAGACTTATGATTCTGTCGGTGAAACGGCGCGGCCCTTTTCTCAGTCTTGAAAGGCCGCGGCCAGATGATCCGGCAGGTCGAATTCGCACAAAACCCGTGCGCGGCCCTCGGGCGACATCTTGCGGGCAGTCTTCTCAACGATGCTTTGGATTTTCTCGGCTGAGTGTTTCGCCGCAAAGGGCTGGAAATACCATTTCAGAAATACAAAGCAGATCACATCTTCCAGCGCCTGCACCTCTGCATCGCGTTTGATGCCTTGCTTGCGCAACATGCGACCCGCGGCTTCGGCCTGCTCGGCGTCATAGCCTTCTTGGGTCATCAAACTCATTACCACATCCGCGTGATGCACACCTTGCGCCTTGCGCCAGGCCAGATAACCCGCCCGACCTTCCGGGAATTCATCGCGGGCAAGTTTCCACCGCTCCACATGTTGACCACGCGCCGCAATCTGCAAGGCGTCGGACGCGCCCGGAAACAGTCGGTCAAGCTCTGCGCTCATCCGCTCGCCGTAAAGCTGCGCTTCGGGGCGGCCATCATCGCGGTTGGGGTCATTTGCGTTGGCCGCATCGATGGCATCCAAGACCGCTTGTTTTTGCGTGTTCATCAGCTGCTCCACTTGCTTGTCAGAACCGCAAGTGCCTTATGCAGTTCCATTTTGGTATTTGCAGCAATGCTAACGACTCGGATTGGGCTGTGCACCCTCGAATATGCGCTTTGGCCGGGTCAGAGAGGGGAAATCCGACCCGGCCGGAACCTGCGCGTCACTTTGCAGGCTTAACCTTGTCCTGTGTGACCGGTTCCGTCACAGGCGACGGGAAGGTCAACGTGCGTGTCAGGTTGCTTGTGTCGATACCCAAGGCCATGGCCGGTGC
Organism: Ruegeria sp. AF3; assembly: GCF_056536285.1. Classification (NCBI taxonomy): domain Bacteria; kingdom Pseudomonadati; phylum Pseudomonadota; class Alphaproteobacteria; order Rhodobacterales; family Roseobacteraceae; genus Ruegeria; species Ruegeria sp. AF3. The sequence goes on from NZ_JBQFJM010000001.1 coordinate 2,755,004, forward strand.
GGCCATAAAGGTGGCGGACAAGACTGCGGCAATCATCAGGGGTTTCATGGTTTTCTCCGGTTTGCGTTGTGTCGCACAATTAGAAATGAACAGTATAGTTCAGTTTTCAAGATCAATATTGAACTAATCAGTTTACTTTTTTGCATACCACTTATTCGGTTTTGAATGGCGGGTGTCATGTGGGGGATCAAAAACTCGCCACGGCCTGTGGTGCAGCGGTCTTGCGACTGCCGCGACAGACAGGTAAACGCCCCATAACGTAGATGAGGGAAGCCGATGTCGATTGACCAAAGCACCGCCGCCAAAGTGGCCAAACTGGCCCGGATCAAGGTCGAGGATGACGCGCTCCCGGCGCTGGCATCCGAGTTCAACACCATCCTCGGGTTCATCGAACAGCTGAACGAAGTGGATGTCGAAGGTGTCGAGCCGATGGTCTCGGTCACGCCGATGCGGCTGAAACGCCGTAAGGACGAGGTGACCGACGGCAACCAGCAGGACAAGGTTCTGGCCAACGCCCCTGATGCCCGCGAAGGGTTCTTCGCAGTCCCTAAAGTGGTGGAGTAAGACATGAGCGATCTGAACAAACTGGGTCTGGCCGAGGCACGCGATGCCCTGCGTTCCGGTGACGTCACTTCTGTCGAGCTGACTGACGCCTGCCTGAAAGCCATTGACGAGGCAGATGCGCTGAACGCTTTTGTCCACAAGACGCCGGAAATTGCGATGGAACGCGCCAAGGCCGCGGATGAGCGGATCCAGCGTGGCGACGCACCGTCGATGTGTGGCCTGCCGATCGGTATCAAGGATCTGTTTTGCACCAAGGGTGTGCCGTCGCAGGCGGCGTCGAAAATCCTGGAAGGGTTCAAGCCGGAATACGAATCCACTGTTTCACAGCAACTGGCCGACGCAGGCGCGGTGATGCTGGGTAAACTGAACATGGACGAATTCGCCATGGGATCGTCCAACGAAACTTCGACCTATGGCAATGCGGTCAGCCCGTGGCGCCGTGGCAACGATGATGCGCATCTGACACCGGGTGGCTCCTCTGGCGGCTCTGCGTCTGCCGTGGCTGCTGATTTGTGCCTGGCGGCGACAGGTACCGACACCGGAGGCTCGATCCGCCAGCCTGCGGCCTTTGTTGGCATCACGGGCATCAAACCCACCTATGGTCGTTGCTCTCGTTGGGGCATCGTCGCCTTTGCGTCCTCGCTGGATCAGGCAGGACCAATGACCAAGAACGTACGTGATGCAGCAATCATGCTGGAAACCATGTGCGGGCATGACCCCAAGGATTCGACCAGTGCCGAACTGGCCGTCCCGAATTTCGAGGCCATGCTGACTGGTGACATCAAGGGCAAGAAGATCGGTATCCCGAAAGAGTACCGTATGGACGGCATGCCCGCCGAGATCGAAAAACTCTGGGCCGATGGCGCAGCGATGCTGAAAGCCGCGGGTGCCGAGATTGTCGATATCTCGCTTCCGCATACCAAATACGCGCTGCCCGCCTATTACGTGATTGCCCCGGCCGAGGCGTCTTCGAACCTCGCCCGTTATGACGGTGTTCGCTATGGCCGCCGCGCACAGCTGGCGCAGGGCGATGGCATCACTGAGATGTACGAAAAGACTCGCGCCGAAGGCTTTGGCCCCGAGGTGCAGCGCCGCGTGATGGTCGGCACATATGTGCTGTCCGCAGGTTTCTATGATGCCTATTACAACCGCGCGCGCCGGGTCCGGACCCTGATCAAGAAAGACTTCGAAGACGTGTTTGCCGCGGGCATCGATGCCATTCTGACACCGGCAACCCCTTCGGCGGCGTTCGGTCTGGGGGAAATGACCGAGGCGGACCCTGTTCAAATGTATTTGAACGACGTCTTTACAGTTACCGTGAACCTCGCTGGCTTGCCCGGTATCTCGGTCCCCGCAGGCCTGGATGCACAAGGTCTTCCATTGGGGTTGCAGCTGATCGGGCGCCCGTGGGAAGAAGGTGACTTGCTCAACACCGCTTATGCGCTGGAAAACGCAGCCGGATTTGTGGCCAAGCCCGGCAAATGGTGGTAAGCCTTCGGGAAAGTGGATTACCAAAAACGGAGCCAAACAATGCGTGTTTTGCTTTTGGTCCCGGCCCTGACACTGGCTGCGGCCTGCACCAATGTCGCGCCGTTGACCAGCACGGGTTTCAACACGCCTGAATATCAGGCGCGGCGCGAGGCTCAATTGGCCGGCCAGGGTGGAGCGGTCAATCCGCTGCTGGCTCCGGTCGATGTTTCCCAGCAACCACTGGGCGCGTCAGGAGCATCAACCTTTGCAACGGGTGAGAATGCGGACATCGCCAACCAGACTGCCGCAGCGTTGGCCAGCACGTCTGGGCAATCCGCGGTCCCCGCGTCGCCGGCTTCCGGCTCCAGCAGCAGTGCGATCTCTGACGAGCAGGACTTCGCGGCCGTGTCCGAGAGGCGCAGCATCCAATCCGATGCCGCGCGGATTGAACAAAACCGCCAGACCTACGAAGTTGTCGCACCAACCGCCGTGCCTGAGCGCACGGCGAGCGGCCAGCCGAATATCGTACAATATGCGCTAAGCACCTCCAATCCGGTGGGCACGCAACTCTACAGCCGCTCCGGTTTCAACCTGCAAGCCAAGGCACAGCGGAACTGTGCGCAATTCCCGTCACCGGATCAGGCTCAGATCGAATTCCTGTCCAACGGCGGTCCGCAACGTGACCGCAAGGGTCTGGACCCAGACGGCGACGGCTATGCCTGTGGCTGGGACCCCAGCCCGTTCCGCAGTGCCGTTAACAACTGACGCCCTGACGCCGATCTGGCATCCGTCTCCGAATTTCGGCAAGCGCCGGGGCGGGTTGGTGCCATTCTTGATCGTGATCCACTATACGGCCATGGACAGTGCACTGGCGGCTCTGGATCGCCTGTGCGACCCGGCTTCCGAGGTTTCGGCCCATTACCTGATCGGCAATGACGGCACCCTTTGGCAAATGGTGCGGGAAGAAGATCGCGCCTGGCATGCCGGGGCAGGGGAATGGGGCGGCAAGGACGACATCAACTCGCGCTCGGTTGGGATCGAACTGGATAACACCGGCAAACATCCGTTTTCGCAGCCGCAAATGGCGGTGTTGGAACAGCTGTTGCCCCTGATCATGACCCGCTGGTCCATTACTCCGTCCGGAGTTATCGGACATTCCGACATGGCGCCCGGGCGCAAATCCGACCCTGGGCCGCGCTTTGACTGGAACAGGCTCGAAAGGCAAGCGCTGGCCAAACCGCGCGGCACAGGAGTTGATCCGATGTCACCTGATGCAGAAGCATTTCGCGCCTCTGCTCGGATGGCAGGTTTCACCGCCCCCGTGGACGATGCAAAACTGCTGGCCGCTGTCCGATTGCGATTTCGACCCTGGGCGAAAGGTCCGCTGGACATGGCGGATATGAATGCGCTCACCCCGTCGGACATAACAACCTGATCCGCTCTTCATCTGGCCAAAAATATCCCGGGGTTGAATTGGCCGCAGGCCGAGAAGGGGCTGGCCCCTTCTCTGATCCGTCAGCTCTTGACGCCGCAGACCACAAAGCCTACCCAGCCCAGGCGCGGAGGGCCGGATGGCCGCTGGGGCGTACGCCCGAGAGGAAAGTCCGGACTCCACAAGACAACGGTGCCGGGTAACGCCCGGGCGGGGCAACCCGACGGAAAGCGCCACAGAAATCAGACCGCCCAGGGCCTCGGCCCCGGGTAAGGGTGAAACGGTGAGGTAAGAGCCCACCGCGCCGCTGGCAACAGTGGCGGCACGGCAAGCCCCACCGGGAGCAATGCCAAATAGGGTCCCCGCGCGGGCCGGTCGGCGCAAGCCGATACCGCCGCTAAGCGCGTCTTGGCCGAGAGGGACCGGGTTGGCAGCTTGAGCCGTGCAGCAATGCACGGCCTAGAGGAATGGTCATCGAAGGGGGAAACCCCGGAACAAGATCCGGCTTACAGGCCCTCCGCGCGTATCCTTTTATCCTCCGGGCGGCGTGTACGTCCCCGTCAACCTTGCGGCTTTCTCAGTGACCGAAACGAACTCGTCCGCGGTCCAGGCGCGAACCGTTTCTATGTTCGTGACCGCACCCGATGCCGCGACTGCCATGCCGACCGCCACAGCATCTGTTCCGTCTGGCGCTTCGCTGATCACGACCACGTCATTGCTGCCGGTCGTCATATAGAAGGACAACAGTCGACCGCCGACTTTCTCCAGTAATGCTTTCACCGGGCCGGTGCGGTTCTCGGGCTTTTGCAACATGCCTTTGACGCCAGCCTGCGAGTAAGTCGCATAGGTAATGAAAATGGGCATTGGAACCTCCGTATTAACGAAAATTACAGGGCCTTTCAGTCAGCCGACCCCGAAGGCTGTCACGTGTCAAATGTCAAAAATCAACGGTGCCATGATAAACCAAAGACCTGTGCCGATCAGTGTCACACCTGACACTGGCACCAACCACCTGGTCCTGGGTAGAAGCTTTTCCAGTGCCACGTAAGCGGCGATACCGACAATCCAATAGAGGTTCATTATCCCCCCGATGAATAGCAGCAACATCAGAGCCCAGCAGCACCCAAGGCAATGTGTGCCGTGCAAGGCTCCGGTTCTGAACGCGCCGAAGGGGCCGGGCCGGTTGTGACCGGCCAGAAACCTTGCGGGGCTTTGGCAGTAACGAAGACACGCGTTCTTTAAACTCGAAAACTGGTAAAACCCGGCAGCCAGCAGAACACATCCCGCGAAGAGGCCGGAGCGGATTGTCATCATCGGCCCGTTCGACAGCCCGATATGTTCCAACTCCCACTGCATTGCCGTTGCAGCCAGGCTGAACGCACCCCAGGTCACCAGATAGCCCAACAGGAAACACAGGCTGAACTTTGCCGCACGGTCTTTCTCAGAACCCATTCGCTTTGTTGCGGCAAACAAAAGCACGGCTGGCGCGGCACTTGGGGTCATCATGGCAATCATCATGATCCACCACATCAGGAAGATGAGCAGGGTGTAACCGAAGCTCCAGACGGTTGCGGAACCCATCTGCATGGGCTCTCCAACCGGGCCTGCCATGCGGGTCATTTCGACCGCAGACATATTCATCCCGACGCCGGAAACTGTGTACCAGGTGGCTGCAAGAATGATCAGAAGGACGCTGCCCAACACGATTGCATTGTCCTGCCTCAACAGCCGCTCAATCGCCCCGGCAGGGGCTGTCGCACTCTGTCTGGTCATGAGAGGGTCTCCGGCTACGCGCCCAGAACACCGTGACCGGAGAGGTTCAGATGTGCGAGATGAGCGTGCGTGGCGTCAAAGGTAAGACTAATCTCACCACCCGTTGTTTTGGCCGACCCCGAGGCAGCCTCGGCGTGGCGGTACTCAAAGCCGTTCGGCAACTGGATCGATGCCCTGTGCGCAGCGCCCGATACGATATGAGGAATCGGGCTGACCTCGACGTCGAAGACCCCTTGAACCCTGGCATAGCCACTGCGATTATCGCGGTTCCAGTTCAATTCGATCGGTACAAAAAGCGTTTCATGTTTCGTCGGTGCCATCGCACTGTAAACGTACCACATGGTCGCCATTTCATCGGTGTCTTCGCCGGTCATGATGGCCTGCAATGCTGCGCGCTGTTCGGCTGTAGCACTTTCGTCAATGATCAGTTGCATCTGACCATTGCCTTCGTGGATCGGTCCCGGCCAGTGATAAACACCTGCTGCCCGCAAACCTGCCAGATCAGTATCGCCATAATGTCCGCTTTCGATGTCGAAAACGACCACTGCCTCGCAATTGCCATGAGATGGAAGAACGCTGAATTGGCAGGGGCAACCGAAATTGCAATTACAATTGGCCAGTTCTTCGCCCTGAATAACCCACTCTGTCATGATAGCCCCCCAAGAAAAGCTGCGTAAAACAACACTGCTCCGCGCGGGCATTACCTGTTTACACTGCCTTGGCCGTCGAGCCTGAAGTCGGCCTCTTGGACGTATCAGTCGCGGTAAACCTATCACGATATCGTGATATGTACAAACTTAGTCACTGCCGTCCGGTCCTCACCGGCTTGGAAATACAGTCCAGAATCCCGTGGGGGTTGAACGTGGTATTCGCCTTTGCATTCCTCTGATAGAATTGGGGCATATTTTTAAAAACCGGGAGGATTGTCATGAGCTTTATGAAGACACTTGCGTCCGTTGCAGTTGGTTTCGCAGCCGCGAAGGGGCTGGAAAAATACCAGAAAATGGGCGGAATGGCTGGCTTGCAGGACATGATGCAAGGCGCAGGCGGTGGCCTTGGCATGGATCAACTCGGCAAGATGGCCGAACAGTTCGGCCTTCCCGGAGGTGCGACAGGCCTTCAGGACATGATGGGCAAGATGGGGTTGGGTGGCAGTACCGCCGGTGCCGCCGGTCTTGGCGGGCTTTTGAATGCGATGCAGGGGGCGGCCAGAACTGGTAGCCAGCAAACTACCGACATGATGGAGACGGTGTTTGGCGGAACACCAGCCGGTGCCGCGATGGAAGCTCAGGCCAAGCTTATGTTGCGGGCAATGATCCAGGCGGCCAAGGCAGACGGCGAATTGGATGAACACGAGAAAGAAACGATCCTGGGTGAACTGGGCGATGACATCAGCGACGAAGAACGCGCATTTGTGCAGGAACAACTGAACGCACCCGTCGACGTAATGGGTCTGGCAGCTGATTCTGGGGCGCCTCTCAGAACGCAGATTTATGCGACATCTCTGGCGGCAATACGGTTGGACAATGATCGTGAGGCCGCATATTTGCGGCAATTGTCCACTGCGCTGGGCCTTTCGGACGGTGAAAGAGACCAGATTCACAACTATATGGGCGCACCAACGTTACCGGGTTGAACCTGTGCCCGATTCCTGGGCTGGGATTGTCCGATTGGCCTTGACATGCACGGCGTAGCGCGTAAAAGCGCACGCTCATAGGAATTCAACCGAAAGGCCCCTGCCTTTCCGGACGCAGGAGATAACCATGGCGAAGCCGACGACAATCAAGATCCGTCTGAACTCGACCGCGGGCACGGGCCACTTCTACGTGACCAAAAAGAACGCACGCACCATGACCGAGAAAATGACCATTCGTAAATACGATCCGGTCGTTCGGAAGCATGTCGAGTACAAGGAAGGCAAGATCAAGTAATCTTTCCGTTCCATTTGGACTTTCCAAAAAGGCTCTGCTTGGCAGAGCCTTTTTTCGTGCTGAATTCCGGTGGTTGGTTGCCAGAAACATCAACTTGCCCACTTGGGGCCGTTGCAGGAGCGCATCAGCCACCGATGCAATCGCATGGCCTGTGGCTTGCTTTTTGTGCCGACCTGCAAGTACGCTTGAGCAAACCGCCACAAAATGTTGACCGCCATGAAAAAAATCTTGTTATCCACAATAGCCGTTCTGACTTTGGCGGCCTGTGAAGACCCGTTCAACCGCAAAGGTGTCGGGTTTACCGGAATCGATGGCGAACCCCGCACGATTTCCGACGTTCCCGGAGCCGTCGCTTTTCTGCCGCCCGAAACGAACGTCCCTGCCGAACTGGCAGAGCTTCAGACCGTCACTCTCTTGGTTGATGAAGTGGATCCATCCAAGGTGGCGTCCGTTGCCATCGACAATGGCGGGCAGACGCCGGGCAATGCGGTCCAGCTACAGGGCAGCGATACGAATCTGTTCTTGAGCACCGTCAGTGTCAACGGAACCTTGTATGGTGTCCTTCGTACGCCGACGAACAGCGTTAAGGTCGACAACTCGGTCGGCGTTGGTTTTGCGCAAGAGGCCGAGCGTTTCACCGGGTGTCTACCTGCTGGCGATGTGTTCCGCAAAGGCACGTCCGAGCGTAGTTCGGGCTTTGCAGTACCGTTGAACTGTAGCTAAGTCTTTTACCTTCTGATGTATCAAGCCCTCGCCGATCTAGCGGGGGCTTTTTCTTGACCGGGCGCGCGTACATCGCTGCCTTTTCCGGTAGAACTTGTGCGCCGGACAAGCTCTATCACCAGTTGGTTCAAAACGAAAAAAGGCCGGTCTGATGACCGGCCTTTCCCCATACCAATGGTATGCAATTACTCGCGATTGCCCAGGAATTGCAGCAGGAACATGAACAGGTTGATGAAGTCCAGGTACAGTTTCAATGCACCCATGATAGCAGCCTTGCCCAGCCATTCCTGATCGCCACTGTGGGCCATTTGCAGGTATGTGGTCTTGATGTTCTGGGTGTCGTAGGCGGTCAGGCCCGCGAAGATCAGAACGCCGATGGCCGAGATTGCAAAGGCAACCGCCGAAGACGCCAGAAAGATGTTCACAACCATCGCGACGATCAGGCCGATCAGGCCCATCATCAGGAAAGTGCCCATGGCGGACAAGTCTTTCTTGGTTGTGTAACCGTACAGGGACAGGCCCGCGAACGCGATTGCGGTGATCAGGAAGACCTGGATGACCGACTCACCGGTGAAAACAAGGAAGATCCAGCTGATCGAAATGCCCATCACCGCAGCAAAAACGTAGAACACCAGCTGTGCGGCGGCTGCCGACATGCGGTTGATCCCGGCGCTGAAGCCGAAAACAAACAGCAAAGGTGCAAACATGATGACCCAGCGCAGGGGCGACGCGTAAATGCTATAGCCCAGCGATGTCAGATAGGTATCGGCATTCAACTGTGCCGCCGCGGCTGACGGATCGCTTGTGGTTGCCAGGCCCGCGATGGCCCAGGCTGCTGCGAACGTAATCAGCATGCCGACGGACATAGTGCCGTAGACTTTGTTCATATGGGCGCGCAGGCCCTCATCAATCTCGGCAGCGCGCGCGCCGGCCGCCGTCCGGATCGTGTCGAATTGTGCCATCAAAGGGTCTCCCTTTACATAATTATTCAGCCCCCCTGCTATGAGGGAAGCGTTCTAGGCAAATATCGGCAACTCAGGGCTGTGTTTCAAGTATTTACCGCGGAAAACCTACTAATTTACGCAACAAAAGTGGCGATCCGCAACACGTGACCGCCACTCATGAACTAAAGATATGTATTTGCATCATTTCTGCCAGAATTCCGGCGCGTCCCAGACGAAACGTCTGGCTTCGGCATCAGCCTCTGATCTAGAGACTCCGATGTCCTGAAGGGCGCGATCATCAAGTCGCGCCAGCCGACGGCGTTGACGCTTCAGGGAAACAGCACGCCTGATGATAGTGCCGAGCGATTGCTTCTTGGGATTGCAATGGTGATGAATGGCAATTTGGGTCATATTTATTGTCCTTTCGTGCATTCTCGATGGTTTATCTCGTCTTCATCAATTTCCTTGATTGATATGGGGGAGTATGACATATTTTTAAAACGAATATTTTTGATGAAACACATAAGGAATCGTGAAGATGCGGAATCTGGACATCACAACCCTTCGGTCATTTGTTGCGGTGGCGGATCAGGGTGGGGTGACTCGCGCTGCCGGATTTCTGCATCTGACGCAATCTGCGGTCTCGATGCAGTTGAAACGGCTGGAAGAGTTGCTTGGTCTTCAGTTGTTGGACCGCAGTGGCAGAACGATTGCCCTGACCGCGTCTGGCGAGCAACTGCTGGCCTATGCGCGCCGTATGATCGCATTGAATGATGAGGTCATCTCGAAACTGACCGATCAGGCCTTTGAGGGTGAGGTGGTATTGGGGGTTCCTCACGACATAGTTTACCCGGCCATCCCACGGGTCCTGCAACGGTTCAACGCGGATTTCCCACGGGTCCGAGTTCAGTTGGTCTCGTCTTATTCCTTGCAGTTGAAAGACATGTACAAACGCGGCGAATGTGACGTGATCCTGACCACGGAACCGTCGTCGGTGGACGGTGCGGAAACCATTGCAGAGCTGCCCTTGCGCTGGATAGGTGCGCCGGGTGGATCGGCCTGGCGCAAGCGTCCGCTGCCTTTGGCACTTGGACGTCGCTGCTTGTTTCGACCACAGGTGATCTCTGCGCTGGATGCAGCCGGTATTCCCTGGGAACTGTCGGTGGAAACTGAAAACGACCGCACAATCGAGGCCACAGTCAGTGCTGATCTGGCAGTGTATGCGGCACTGGAAGGTACCGAAGCCGCACATCTTGAACAGATCGAAAGCGGGGGTGCGTTACCGGACCTGCCTGCGCATATGATCAACCTGTATGGTGGCGAACCGGGTCGAGACGCGGTTGTCGAAGCGCTGGCACAACTGGTACGTCAGAACTTCCGCCTTCTTGGGGGGACGCAGCTGCGTGCCGTAGTGGGCTGATTGTGGTCAGGGGGTGATCACGATTTTGCCTGTCGATTTCCGCTCTTTCAGCAACCGCATGCCCTGCGCGACCTCATCAAGAGGCAAGACGTGGCTAATGTGCGGATTGATACGGCCCTCGGCGTGCCAGCGGAAAAGAGTGTCAAAACTTTCGCGCACGGCTTCTGGCCGGAATTTCAGATACCCGCCAATGTAAAAACCGATCACAGTCAGATTCTTGACCAGCAGATGATTGGCAGGGATTTGCGGAACATCGCCGCCGGCAAATCCGATGGGCAGCAGGCGGCCTTCGGGATTGGTGGCGCGGAAGGCCGCCTTGAACACATCGCCGCCGATTGCATCATAGACGACATCCGCGCCGCCAAGCGATCTGACCCGATCCCTTAGATCCTCTGAGGTATCAATCAGGTGGTCGGCCCCCGCCGCACGGGCAACGGCCAGCTTTTCAGGGCCGCGGGCCTGTGCGATGACGGTGGCGCCCATGAGCTTGCCGATCTCAACCGCGGTCAGCCCAACGCCGCCTGCTGCTCCGGTTACCAGAAGCGTCTCGCCGGGTTGCAGCCGGGCGCGGTGGTCAAGGGCCATGTGACTGGTACCATAAGCAATCTGGATCGCGGCGGCATCTTCGAAACGGGTCGTGTCAGGCAACGGGATCGCGCGATCGGCGTCGAAAACGCCATACTCTGCCAGCCCGCCCTGACCAGAATAGACGGCGATCCGATCACCCGGTTTCAGGGTGGGCACACCTGGACCGATGGCATCCACGACACCGGCTATTTCCATTCCCAAAGTAAACGGCGCAGGCGGTGTATCCTGATACGTTCCTTTCTGCATCAACAGATCAGCGAAATTCAAACCGCAGGCTTTGATCGCCACCCGCACCTGACCCTCACCCGGCTCGGGTTTCGGTACATCGCACAGCTGGGCAACTGCTCCCTCGGATCGAATACAAAAGGCCTTCATGTGGCTCCTCACGTGTTTCGGGCATTGGCACGTCGGCTGTACAAGATGTCAATTCCTTATGCGCGGCGTCCTGAAACGACTGAAAATCTGTCGCATGTCCAACCGGGGCAAGCGAAAAGCGCACAGGGCTTTTGACACATACAACCACAGCCCTTGTGAGGGGGGATCGACTCAACCAGCTTGAAAAAAAATTCAAAACGGGCAATATAGACTATCAGTGCTGGTAACGGGGGACGGCACAGTCCGGATTAGGGGGCGGTTAAGGAAGCCCCTGTTGGTATTGCGATCTCGGACGTCGCTCGATCCCGTACAAATGTGTGTGTAGTAGAGGAGAATACCAATGACTCATCACGTCGATGTCCATGTGGGCAAACGCGTTCGGCATCGCCGCTGGCTGATTGGGATGACCCAGCAACAATTGGCGCAGCAAGTTGGTATCAAGTTTCAGCAAATCCAGAAATATGAGACCGGAGCCAACCGAATCAGCGCGTCCCGCCTGTGGGACATTGCCGAGGCTTTGGACGTACCGGTAAGCTTCTTCTTCGAAGGTCTGGAAGAAGCAGAGAAAAGCAGCTCGGACAAGAAATCTGTTCCAGCTGATCTGATGGGCGATAAAGAAGCCCTGGATCTTGTACGCTCTTACTACGCAATTCCGGAAAACCAGCGCCGCCGCCTGTTTGAACTTGCACGTGTCCTCAGCGACGTCGCCTGATCAGACTGGCTTGACTTTGTCAGGTAATGCCCGCACCAGAGTGCCATGCATCCGGCGAGTTTAAGCGACATTGAAATTGCAGAAGAAATGGCCGAAGCGGCACGCGCGGCCATTCTTCCTTTTTTTCGTCAGACCAATCTGGAAACTGCGAATAAGCTGACCGAAGGGTTTGACCCCGTCACCGCGGCGGATCGGGCCGCCGAAAAAGCCATGCGAGAGGTGCTGTCCCGGTTGCGCCCCGAAGATGGCGTGTTGGGCGAAGAATACGGTGCGCACAAGGGCAGCAGTGGCCGAACCTGGGTTTTGGACCCCATCGACGGCACGCGCGGGTTTATCAGTGGCACACCAACCTGGGGCGTTCTGATCGCGCTCAGCACAGCAGACGGGCCGATCATCGGAGTGATTGATCAGCCCTATATTGGCGAACGCTTTGTCGGATCGACAGCTGGTGCGCATCTTACAGGGCCACTGGGGACCAGTAAGCTGCAAACCCGGGGGACGAAATCTCTGGCGGAGGCGACGCTGTTCACCACTTTTCCTGAAGTCGGCACCCCGGATGACCGGGCCGGGTTTCAGGCCGTATCGGAACAGGTGCAACTGACCCGATATGGAATGGACTGCTACGCTTATGCCTTGTTGGCCGCTGGGCAGGCAGATCTGGTGATCGAAGCAGGGCTGAACTCGTATGACATTCAGGCGCCTATCGCGGTTATTCAGGCGGCAGGCGGAATTGTGACCGATTGGCAAGGTGGCCCGGCGCATGAGGGCGGTAGGACATTGGCCGCAGCCAACGCAGAGATTCATGCAGAGGCCCTTCAGATCCTGCGTCGGTTCTGAAATCTGTTGTAGCAGATCCCGATGACGGGTACATAATACACGGTCGGTTCTTAAGCCCGTTTTCCGCCGACCTTCGCACTCCTTGCAAGAGACGGGCAGATGCAGGAGCGCGACATGACGGAAATCCTACTCAAAAACGCTGACCTGATCCTGACGATGGACGAGTCCCGGCAGGAACTCCCCGGGGCTGACATTCTGATCCGCGAAGGCCAGATTGCGGGGATCGGGTACGGATTGCAGACACAAGGCGAGGTTCACGATGTTTCGGGCTGTCTGGTGACACCCGGACTGGTGAACACTCATCACCATCTTTACCAAACGTTGACCCGCGCGGTGCCGGGCGGGCAGGACGCATTGCTGTTCGGGTGGCTTCAAACACTTTATCCGATTTGGGCGAAGTTCGGACCAGACGAGATGTTCACCTCGGCCCAGATCGGTTTGGCAGAGCTGGCGCTGTCAGGCTGTACGCTCAGTTCCGATCACCTGTACCTCTACCCCAATGGATCGCGGCTGGAGGACACGATTGCTGCCGCATCCGAGTTGGGGATGCGATTTCACCCGACACGTGGCGCGATGAGCATCGGTGAAAGCGATGGCGGCCTGCCTCCGGACAGCCTGGTGGAAGAAGAAACTGCTATTCTGGACGACATGATCCGCGTTGTGGATGCTTTTCACGATCCGTCCGAAGGGTCGATGTGCCGCGTAGGTCTGGCCCCGTGTTCACCGTTCTCGGTCAGCCGGGACCTGATGCGAGATGCCGCCCTTCTGGCACGGGACAAAGGCGTGATGTTGCATACACATCTGGCTGAAAACGATGAAGATATCGCCTATTCACAGGCTCAGTTCGGCTGTCGGCCCGGTCAGTACGCCGAAGATCTGGGTTGGATCGGCCCGGATGTGTGGCACGCTCATTGCGTCAAGCTGGACGGGGCCGAGATTGACCTGTTTTCGCGTACGAAAACCGGTGTCGCTCATTGCCCATGTTCGAACTGCCGTCTGGGATCAGGCATCGCGCCGGTGCGGGCGATGCGCGATGCGGGGGTAAAGGTCGGCCTCGGCGCTGATGGCTCGGCCAGTAACGACAACGGTAATCTGATGCTTGAGGCCCGGCAGGCACTGCTGTTGCAGCGGGTGGTTAATGGGGCAGATGCGATGTCGGCCCGCGAAGCATTTGAGATTGCAACACGTGGCGGGGCCGATGTGCTGGGGCGTCCTGATTGCGGGCGGCTTATGCCGGGAAAACGCGCGGATGTCGCTGTCTGGGATATGCGCAGTATCGAATGCGCAGGCAGTTGGGACCCGGCAGCACTGCTTCTGGCCGGTCCGATGCAGGTAAAGCACCTGTTTGTAGAAGGCCGCCAGATCGTGCGGGATGGGCATATCACGACGATTGACCTGCCCCGCGTGATTGAGCGTCAAAACAGTCTTGCCAAGGCGTTGCAGGCCTAAGCGGCCTTCCGCCCACCGATCCAGACCTCGGCCACAGCCCGATCATCACCCATCATGATGGTCGGGAAGATTGCCTCCCAAACATCGTTTGCACAAGCCTCGCGCTGGGCGATGGCCGGGGTCGAGGCGAGATCAATCACGACCAGATCCGCCTCCATTCCCGGCGCAATGTTGCCGATGCAATCATCCATCCGCAGGCTGCGCGCCGACCCGACTGTACCCAGCCACAGCAATTGCGCCGGATGCAGGGGGCACCCGCGCAACTGACCGATTTCATAAGCGGCAGCCATGGTGCGCAGCATTGAAAAACTTGATCCGCCACCGGTGTCGGTGGCCAGACCGATCCGGTGGCCATCGTGGATCAAGCCGTTCATGTCGAACAGACCCGACCCTATGAAGGTGTTCGAGGTGGGGCAGTGGATCAGTGACGCATCAACCTCGCGCAGACGATCGCGTTCCCGGTCTTCCAGATGGATGACATGCCCATAAAGTCCGTTCTGCCCCAGCAACCCGAACTTTTCGTAAGTGTCCAGATAGTCCCGGGCATCGGGGAACAGGGAGCGGACCCACTCGATTTCGTCTGTCTGCTCGCTCAGGTGTGTTTGCATCAGGCAATGGGGATGTTCCGCCCAAAGCGCGCCCATGGCCTCAAGCTGTTCTGGGGTGGACGTGGGCGAAAACCGGGGCGTGATGGCATAGGACAGGCGGTCGACACGGTGCCATTTCTCCAGCAGCGCGGCAGATTGGTCATAGGCTGTCTGGGCCGTGTCCCGCAGACCTTCAGGCGCATTGCGGTCCATACAGGTCTTGCCCGCGACCACGCGCTGTCCCCGTTGCTGCGCGGCAGTGAAAAAGGCATCCACGCTTTCGGGGTGGATGGTGCAAAAACTGCACATCGTCGTGGTGCCATGGGCGGCAGTCAGATCCAGATAACGGTTGGCGATTTCAGAGGCGTATTCAGGATCACCAAACTTCATCTCTTCGGGGAAGGTGTAGGTGTTCAGCCAGTCGATCAACCGCTTCCCCCAACTGGCGATCATGGCGGTCTGCGGGTAGTGCACATGCGGGTCAACGAAACCCGCAATGATCAGGTGATTGTCATAGTTCTTGATGACGGCATCAGGGTGACGCCGCATCAGCGCATCGGACGCGCCGACATCGGCAACGCGTCCTTTGTCAATCACGACCGCTTCGTCCAGCCGGGTCGCTTCGGTTGGCTCTCCGTCAAAGGGTGAGCCTGTGAAACTCAGAACGTGCCCTTTCAAAAGCGTCTTTTGCGCCATTTGCCCTGTTCTCCACCTGTTTGGGACCGCGCTGTAGCATAGGCAGACGAAAGAAGTGGGTAAATCGGCGCATTGTCATTGTTTTCTGGTAGCTGCTTCTTCTATTTAGGGGCCAATCGCCGAAAGAAGGGGGCAGCGCATGACGACAGGCAATAACCAAGCCGAACACGATCTGCCCCAGGACGAAGACGCGTATGCGCTGGATCGCCGGACCGTGGCGGCGATTCTTTATGCGGTTGATGTGGATGATCGCGACAAGCTGATTGAGCTGATGGAGCCGCTGCACGCGGCCGATATCGCTGACCTTTTGGAGCAGATCAATCCTTATGACCGGGCCCGGCTGATCCGGCTTTATGATAAGGAATTTGACGGCGACATCTTGTCTGAACTGGATGAATCGGTTCGCGAGGAAATCATCGCCGTTCTGACCCCCGAGGTTCTGGCGGAAGCCGTGCGCGAGATGGAAAGCGACGACGTCGTTGACCTTCTGGAAGATCTTGAGGAACCGCAGCAGGAAGCCATTCTGGGCGCGCTCGAAGATTCCGAGCGGCTAGCAGCGCAACAGGCGCTTGCTTACCCCGAGAGTTCTGCTGGTCGTTTGATGCAGCGTGAGGTCGTCATGGCCCCCGAGCATTGGACCGTCGGTCAAGCCATCGACTTCATGCGTGCCAATGACGATCTGCCCGAGCAGTTCTATCATGTTGTTCTGGTCGATCCGCGCCTGAAACCGACAGCGCAGGTGACATTGGGCAAGCTGATGGCGTCCCGACGTGAAGTGCCGTTGCGCGATCTGGCGGAAGAGGAGTTTCACATCATCCCCGTTGATCAGGACGAGGAGGATGTGGCTTATGCCTTCAACCAGTATCACCTGATCTCGGCCCCCGTGGTCGATGCCGACGGGCGTCTGGTTGGTGTGATCACCATCGACGACGCGATGGTTGTTCTGGATGAAGAGCACGAAGAAGACATCCTGCGCCTTGCCGGTGTGAGCGACGAAAGCTCGCTGTCCGACAGTGTGGCGGCCACCAGTCGGCGACGGTTGCCCTGGCTGGCGGTAAACCTGTGCACGGCAATCTGTGCTTCGTTGGTGATCTCACAATTTGCGGCGGCAATTGACCAGCTTGTCGCGCTGGCCATCCTGATGCCGATTGTTGCATCCATGGGGGGCAATGCGGGAACGCAGTCGCTGACCGTTGCAGTGCGCGCACTGGCGACGCGCGACCTGACCAACTCAAACGTGATGCGCGTTATCAGGCGGGAACTGCTGGTGGGCATGTTGAACGGGCTCTGTTTTGCCATTGTACTGGGGACCGTGGGAATGCTGTGGTTCGGTTCACCTTGGCTGGGTGTCGTGATTGGGTCAGCCTTGGTCGTGAACATGATCATCGCGGGCTTTGCAGGTACGGTAGTACCGGTAGTGCTGGATCGTCTGGGAATTGACCCGGCGCTGGCGTCAGGAACCTTTGTGACAACCACAACCGATGTCATGGGGTTCTTCATCTTTCTTGGGCTTGCCAGTGTGGTGCTATTGTGACCGATCTGACTGAAATCAAAGCAGCTGCACGCAAAGCGGCATTTGCGCGCCGCAAGGTCGCGTTCGACACGCGTGTTCCCGGTGCGGCCGGACGTTTGTCCGAGGTTCTGGCGGGTTATCGCGGCGTGCCCTTGTCAGGCTACATGCCAATCCGAACCGAGATCGACCCGGTGTCTGCCATGGCTGAAGCTGCGGCTTATGGACCTGTCGGTGTTCCCGTGATACAAGCCGCTGGAAAACCTCTGAAATTTTCGCGCTGGACGCCAGAAGGACCGCTGAAAGACGGCCCATTCGGTGCCAGAGTGCCCGAGGTTGATGATTATTTCGACCCCGAAATCCTGATTGTGCCGCTGGTGGCTTTTGATGCCAACGGCGGGCGTTTGGGATATGGCGGTGGATTTTATGACCGCACGCTGGAAGGATTGCGAGGCAAGCGCGCGACACTGGCAATCGGTTTCGCTTTTGACGCGCAAGAGGCGCAGAAACTGCCGCTGGAGCCGACCGATCAGCCGCTGAACATGGTTATCACCGAAAGCCGGGTGCTGACGTTCTAAGCCTCATTGCTGAAAGTGGCTGCGTAAATAGTCCCAGGCATCCACCTCGGTACCGTCTTTCAGGATGCAGATACCAAAGACGCTTCCATCTTCGTTCTTCCGAAGTTGGTAAACCCCATCATTCTCGACGCAAAAGGTTGCCGCGGGATTGGGCATGGATGTCTTTGTGCCTTGCGCCATAACACCCGAAGCGACCACAAGGCCGAATGTCAGTATTGCCAATAGCTTCACAACATGTCCTTTTGATTTAAGCGCATGGCTAAGACTTTGCCACGCCTGCATGCAATTTCAAGTTCGGCTCAACTTAAATTTCACGGTTCCGCCTTGTTATTGCCCAGCACAGCACCTACGACCCGGATCATGAGGATTTTGTTTCTTGGTGATGTGATGGGGCGCGCGGGGCGCGCGGCCGTTCAGCAACATTTGCCGCGCCTGCGCGACGAATGGCGGCTGGATTTCGTTGTGGTCAATGGCGAAAACGCGTCGAACGGCATGGGGTTGAGCGGCGATCACGCCAAGCTGCTGCTGGATGCCGGGGCAGATTGCCTGACATTGGGCGATCATGCGTTCGACCAGAAAGACATGCTGCAATATATCGAGAAAGAACAGCGCATCGTGCGCCCGGTGAACTATGCAAAGGGTGCGCCGGGGCGGGGGCACCGGCTGTTTAACGCACCCGGCGGGCGCAAAGTTCTGGTGGTGCAGGTGTTGGGGCAGGTCTTTATGAAACGGCCATTCGACGACCCGTTCTCGGCCATTGAACCTATCCTGAAGTCGCACCCACGGGGTGGACAGGCACAGGCCATCATCGTCGATATGCATTGCGAGGCGACGTCTGAGAAGATGGCCATGGGTCATTATTGCGACAAGCGCGCCAGCCTTGTGGTGGGAACACATACCCATGTACCGACAGCGGATTCGCAGATTCTGCCAGGTGGCACAGCCTATCTGACGGATGCGGGCATGTGCGGCGACTATGACTCGGTCATTGGTATGGACAAGCAGGAACCGATGCGCCGGTTCATAACCGGGATGCCCAAGACCCGGTTTACCCCTGCCAATGGCGAGGCCACGCTGAGCGGAGTTTTCGTCGAAACGGATGATCGCGACGGCCAGGCCAAATCTGTTCGCATGGTGCGCGTTGGTGGACGTTTGGAACAAGCCGGGCCTGATTGACGAACGTCAGGCTTGCCCTGCCACGCGCAATGCGTGAAACTGCATGTCATCAGGCGCTTGGGCCAGGGTTCGGACAGAATACCACGAATGAATTTCCTTTCACTGACAGAGACGGGCAGCGCAATTCTGGCGCTGCTGATTGTTGCGAGCATGTTCGTCATGTTCCTGCGCGAGGTTTATCCGACCGAGGTCGTGGCCATCGGTGGTGTCTCACTGATGCTGGTCACAGGGATCCTGCCCTATCAAAGCGCGCTGGCGGTCCTGTCCAATCCCGCGCCCTGGACGATTGGGGCAATGTTCATCATCATGGGGGCCTTGGTGCGGACCGGGGCATTGGACGCCTTCACGTCGACCGCGCAAAGGCAGGCGCAGGTCAACCCGCGTATTGCCATCGGATTGCTGATGGGATTTGTCGTGCTGGCCTCGGCTTTTGTGTCGAACACGCCCGTTGTTGTGGTCATGATCCCGGTTTTTGTTCAAATCGCCCGCACGCTGAACGTACCCGCGTCAAAGCTGCTAATTCCACTCAGTTATGCCGCCATTCTTGGCGGGACACTGACACTGATCGGAACGTCCACCAACCTGCTTGTGGATGGTGTGGCCCGCGCGCAGGGGATGAAAGCTTTTTCGATATTCGAGGTCACGCCGCTGGGGATTGCACTGGTGATCTACGGCATGATCTATCTGCGTTTCATCGCCCCCAGATTGTTGCCCGAGCGGGATAGCATGGCCTCGCTGCTCAGCGATCGGTCCAGAATGAAGTTTTTCACCGAAGCGGTCATTCCGCCCGACAGCAACCTGATCGGGCGTGAAGTGACCGGCGTTCAGTTGTTCAAACGCCCCGGCGTGCGTCTGATCGACGTGGTCCGGGGCGATGAATCGCTGCGGCGCAATCTGAAGGGCGTTGAATTGCAGGTCGGTGACCGCGTAGTTCTGCGCACCGAGATGACCGAACTTCTGAGCCTACAGAGCAACAAAGAGCTGAAGCGTGTGGATCAGGTTTCTGCTGTCGAGACCAAGACGGTCGAGGTGCTGATCACACCCGGATGCCGTTTGGTGGGTCGGACCCTTGGAATGATGCGACTTCGGCGTCGGTATGGTGTCTATGTGCTGGCCGTTCACCGTCGCAATCAGAATATCGGTCGCCAGTTGGATGATCTGGTGGTTCGGGTAGGGGATACATTACTGCTGGAGGGCGCCCCGGCAGATATCCAGCGCCTTGCGGCGGACATGGACATGGTGGATGTCAGCCAACCTTCTGCACGCGCCTTCCGTCGCAGCCATGCGCCAATTGCAATTGGCGCGCTGGTCGGGATCGTCGTCCTTGCAGCGCTGGGTGTCGCGCCGATCCTGCTGTTATCGATTGTGGCCGTAGCCGTGGTTCTTCTGACCCGCTGCATCGACGCGGACGAGGCGTTCTCCTTTGTCGAAGGTCGCCTGTTGGCGCTGATCTTCGCGATGCTCGCCATCGGTGCGTCACTGGACAGCTCTGGTGCGGTTTCACTGATTGTCGAGGCCGTGGCACCGGGATTAAGCGCTCTGCCGCCCTTCCTGATCATCTGGGCGATCTACCTGCTGACCTCGGTGCTGACCGAACTGGTTTCCAACAATGCGGTTGCGGTTGTGGTCACGCCTATAGCCATCGGGCTAGCCCAGGCCGTCGGAATGGACCCACGCCCGTTGGTGGTTGCCGTTATGGTCGCGGCTTCGGCGTCCTTTGCAACACCGATCGGATACCAGACCAACATGATGGTCTACGGCCCTGGCGGCTACAGGTTCACCGATTTCATGAAGGTGGGTGTTCCGCTAAATCTGACAGTCGGATTGTTGGCATCCCTGCTTATTCCGTTGATCTGGCCTTTGTGATTTCGGCGCAGAATTGCCACTTTGTCGAAGCACATCTTGCAAAGACCCAAGGGCACACGATCTTTTGCGAAGAGGGTTTGCAAAAGGAATTGACCTATGCAGCAATTAAGTCGCGCAATATGGGTGGGTGCAGCAACTTGGGCAGCGTTAAGCGGTGTCGCCATTGCCGGTGCAGTTGAAGGGACCGCCACATACCGAGAGCGCATTGCACTGCCACCGGACGCAACTCTTTATGTCGAGCTTCAGGATATCTCGCTGGTCGATGCTCCCGCTGTCACGCTTGCCGCGCAACGGTATGCGCTGAGCGGGGTGCCCGCACAGTTCAAATTGACCTATGACGATGCACTGATCATGGATGCTCATCGCTATAGCGTTCGGGCATCTGTGATGCAGGGGCAAAACCTGCTGTTCACCACAGATACCGTTTACCCGGTTCTGACGAATGGGGCAGAAAATGCCGCTGATCTTCTGTTGGTTCAGGTCCAGGGGCAGGGGGCGGAAGCGCTGGACAACACCCAATGGGCCGCCTCGGGCCTGAATGGTGCGCCTGTCGAATCCGAGAAACGCCCCGAGCTTGTCTTTGGTCAGGATGGGGTTATTTCAGGAAGCAGCGGCTGCAACCGGTTCAGTGGTCGGGCCGAGATCTCCGGTAATCGTATTGCGTTTCCTGACAACATGGCGGCAACACTCATGGCTTGCCCACCTCCGTTGGACGCGGTCGAGCGGCAATTCCTGCAAGCCTTGCAAAACGTCACGACCTTCGCGATGCAGGGCAACGCTCTGGCTCTGCTGGATGCGCAGGGCCAGCCGGTGATCAAACTGATGCGCAAGTAACCGGGAAAGTGCGTCAGGCGACAGCCCTTGAACGCCCGGCATTGCGACCGGAAAAGATGCAGCCGCCCAGGAATGTACCCTCCAGCGCGTTGTAGCCGTGATAACCGCCGCCGCCGAATCCGGCGACTTCACCAGCAGCGAACAGGCCCGGCACGACATTGCCGTCTGATCCAATCATCTGACTGTCCAGATTGGTCTGCAATCCACCCAGGGATTTGCGTGTCAGGATATGCAGCTTGACGGCAATCAGCGGGCCGTTGGCCGGATCCAGAAACTTATGCGGTTTGGCTGTGCGGATCAGTTTATCTCCGCGATAATTGCGCGCGGCAAGGATCGCCATCATCTGCGCGTCTTTCGAAAAGGGGTTGTCGACCTGCAAATCCCGGGCTTCGATCTGGGCACGCAGATGAGCCTCGTCTATCGGAGTGTCGCCCAGATGGTTCATGCCGTTGACCAGTTCAGTCAGCGTGTTGGCAACAACAAAATCCTCACCCTTTTCCTTGAACGCCTCAACCGGGGCGGTTGCGCTGGAACCGGACAGAATGCGTTGGCGGATTACCTCTTTCCAGCTACCTGAAGTGAAGTCGGGGTTTTGTTCCGACCCGGACAGCGCAAATTCCTTTTTGATCACCTTCTGGGTCAGAACGAACCAGCTGTATTCATATCCGGTTTTCAGGATCTCACGCAGAGTTCCCAGAGTGTCGAACCCCGGCAGACAGGGCGGTGCCAGGCGGTTGCCCCTGGCATCAAACCACATTGAACTTGGGCCGGGCAGGATACGAATGCCATGGGCGGGCCAGATCGGGTCCCAGTTGCGCACGCCTTCGGTGTAGTGCCACATCCGATCACCATTGATGACATGGCCGCCCGCCTTTTCGCTGATTGCGATCATGCGGCCATCGACGTGAAAGGGTACCCCTGCAACCATATCTTTGGGCGGCTCACCCAAACGGTCCCGGGGCCAGTTTTGACGCACCATGTCAAAATTGCCACCAATACCGCCGGACGTGACAATGATTGATGGGGCATAAACTTCGAACTCGCCAACCTCATCGCGGTTGGTTTTGTTACCGCGCTGGGCGGTGTCATCGGCCAGAATTTCTCCGGAAACACCTTTGGCGGTTCCGTTCTGCATGATGATATGGCTGACTTGGTGGCGGAACTTCATCTGGATCAATCCGGCGCTGACATGGTCGCGGACGCGTCGGATAAATTGTTCCAGAACGCCGGGGCCGGTGCCCCATGTGATATGAAAGCGCGGGACCGAGTTGCCATGCCCCGTCGCATAAGACCCGCCACGTTCGGCCCAGCCAACGACCGGAAACCAGCGCAGGCCCATTTCGTGCAGCCATGGCCGCATTTCGCCAGCGGCAAACTCAATATAGGCTTCGGCCCATTTGCGGGGCCATGCGTCTTCGCCACGGTCAAATTGCGCGCTGCCCATCCAGTCGCGCAGCGCCAATTCGTGGCTGTCGCGTATACCCATGCGGCGCTGTTCGGGTGTGTCGACCATGAACAGGCCTCCAAGGCTCCAGAACGCCTGACCGCCCAAAAAGGTTTCGGGTTCCTGATCGACAATGATCACCTTCTTGCCCCGGTCGCCCAGTTCCGCCGCAGCTGCCAGCCCGGCCAACCCGGAACCGACGATAATCGCATCTGCAGTATTGTTTGTCATGAACACTCCTTTCAGCGGCGGCGGAACAAAGCGGTGAACGGCAGATCCAGGGCAGGCAACATGATGCCACAGACGGCCGAAAGCAGGGTCAGCGAAACAGGGCGGCCGGCAATGGCAACCTGATGATCCGCAATCAACCCCTCGCAAAGTTGCGTCAGATCAGCCTAAGCGAGGCGGAAAGGCGCAGGCAACCACGCCGTTGGGTCACTCGTATCGCTGGACGAAACGGCGCAGGATTTCGCCGGGCTGCGTGACCTTCGCCGAATGGCAGTGGTCGATCAGTTTCTGCGCGTCTTCGGGCGGGAAATAGCCGTGGTTCCTGTAGATGTTGATACGCTGTTCAAAGTCTTTGGCATCGGCTTCCGGATGGAACTGAGTGGCATAGACGTTCCGGCCCCAGCGGATCATCTGGAACGGGCAGGGGTCGGACGCAACAAGGTGAACGCAGCCCTCGGGCAGGGCTTGAACCGCTTCTTTGTGGCCAACAAACGCATCAAAGGTGGCGTCCAACTCTGCGGTCAACGGGTCTTGTTGTCCTTCGGGGGTCAGGCGGCACCTGGATGGTCCCACAGGCTCGCCATACCGGGCTTTGCTCACGTTGCCATCCAAATGCACGGCCAGAATACCAAGGCCATAGCAACACCCCATGAAGGGATGATCCTGCGCGGTAATCTGCGGCATCAAACCCAGGATCGCTCCTTCGATCCGCGCATCCGTCGCGGATTTGGTCGCGGGGTCATCACTGACGCATCCCGGCCCGCCGCCTACGATAATCCCCGCATAATCGGTGACTTTCAGCCCTTCTGGCAGGTCTTCGCAATCCAGACGGATGCGATGCGTGCGTTCGGGTAACAACCCGCTGCGGTTCAGGATCGAGGCATATTCTGCGTCGGAGGCATCCGTTTCCGGGCGCAATTGCAGGATCAAAAAGCGTTTCATGAACAGCCTTTACCCGTCACAATGGCCAGAAGACAAGGATGGCGGGGACGGAAACCACGATGATCAGAGCCTCCAGCGGCAGGCCCATGCGCCAGTAATCGCCAAAATGATAGCCGCCGGGGCCCAGAACCAGCGTGTTGTTCTTGTGACCGATAGGCGTCAGGAACGCAGCCGAGGCCGCAACGGCCACGGTCATCAGGAACGGGTCGGGCGACACCCCGAGCGTTTGGGCCATCTGGATGCCCACCGGGGCCGCGACGATGGCGGTGGCGGTGTTGTTCAGAACATCCGACAAGGTCATCGTCACGACCATCAGTACGGTCAGGATCGCCCATGCGGGCAGACCATTGGTCAGCTGAATCAGCGCATTGGCAATCAACTCGGTGCCGCCGGATGTTTCCAAAGCGCTGCCCAGTGGGATCATCGAGCCCAGCAGCACAACCACGGGCCATTCGATATGGTTATAAATTTCTGTGATTGGCATGACCTTGGTCAGCACAAAGGCTATGACGACAAGACCCAATGCGACGGGAAGGTAAATCAACCCAACACTGGCCGCGAAGACGGCAACTGCAAATAGACCGATGGCCAACAAGGCCTTGTCATTTGCCGTCACGTTCAACCCGCGTTCGGCCAAAGGCAGACACCCCAGCCAGTCGGTCACATCGGCGCTGCGATCACGGGGGCAAAGCAGCAGCAAGATATCGCCCGGTTCAACCTCGGTCTTGCGAACCTGTTCGGTGATCTGACGACCCTGACGTGAGATGCCCATCAGGACGGTGCTCTGGCGCCAAGCCAACCCGATACCCTGCGCTGTACGGCCGGCTATGTGCGCACTTTCCGGAACAACCACTTCGATCACTTCCAACCCGTCGCCTTCAGCCGTCAGCAGCTCCTGCCGTCGCGTGTCCGAGAAATCCAGTTTCAGCGCAGAACGGAATTCGTCCAGCGCTTCGGGGCGCGCTTCCAGTACCAGCGCGTCGCCATCGTTCAGTGTGGCATGGGTTGACCGGCCATATCGCCGTTTTCCATCCCGGATCAGGCCGATGATAGCCACGTCGGATTTTTCGGCCGTTTCATAAAGTTCGCTGACCCGTTTGCCGATATGGGCAGAGCCCGGCGGAATCGTCAGTTCGGCAATGTATTCGGCCAGAACCTCGGATGTTTCTTGTTGCACGCCGCGATTGGGTATCAATCGCCATCCGATCAGCGCGACAAACGCCAGACCGGCGATCGCTGCTATTCCACCAACAGGGGCGAAGTCGAACATATGAAACGGCTCGCCCAGCGTTTCCTGCCGGATCGAGGCGATGATGATATTCGGCGGGGTGCCGATCAGGGTGACCATGCCCCCCAGAATGGTGGCAAAGCTTAGCGGCATTAGGGAAAGGCCCGGGGGCCGACCTGCTTTTCGCGCGGTCTGAATATCCACGGGCATCAGCAAGGCAAGCGCCGCGACATTGTTCATGAAGGCCGACAGAATCGCACTGATCCCGCCCATCAGGGCGATATGCGCGCCCAGCCCCCGTGACGCATCAACCAGAGTTCGGGTGATCAGAAATACCGCACCTGACCTGACCAAACCGGCAGAGATTACAAGCACCAGCGCGACGATAATGGTCGCTGGGTGGCCAAAGCCCGCAAAGGCATCATCGACCGGCACAACACCCAGCACGACACCGATCATAAGCGCGGCAAAAGCCACAAGGTCGTATCGAAACCGACCCCAAAGCAGCATTCCGAAGACAGTGATGAAAAGCGCGAAAAGAATGATCTGATCTGTCGTCATGCCGTCACCATACAAGGCGGTGAGGTCGTCGCAAGCCGCTCTCTTGATCCTGCCCCCCGCAAACGTCTATATGAGCGCCGAACACGCAAACATGATGACGAGGACGCACTATGGCAGGCCACTCCAAATGGGCCAACATCCAGCACCGCAAGGGGCGTCAGGACGCCGCGCGGTCCAAACTGTTTTCCAAACTGTCGAAAGAGATCACTGTCGCCGCCAAGATGGGCGACCCCGATCCCGACAAGAACCCGCGCCTGCGTCTGGCGGTGAAAGAAGCCAAGTCGAACTCGGTCCCCAAGGACGTGATCGACCGCGCGATCAAGAAATCGCAAGCGGGTGAAGGTGACGATTACGAAGAAATCCGCTACGAGGGCTATGGGCCCAATGGTGTTGCGGTCATTGTCGAAACCATGACCGACAATCGCAACCGGACCGCATCGACCGTGCGTTCGACCTTTTCGAAGAATGGCGGCAACCTGGGCGAGACCGGTTCGGTCGGTTTCATGTTCGAACGCAAAGGCGAGGTTGTTTACCCGGTGACCGCAGGGGATGCAGATTCCATTTTCGAGGCGGCCATCGAAGCGGGCGCGGAAGACGTCGAAAGCTCGGATGACGGTCACATCATCTGGTGCGCCGATACCGATCTGAACGATGTCTCCTCTGCATTGGAAACCGCGCTTGGAGAATCAGAATCCACCAAGCTGGTCTGGAAACCGACCACAACGACGGAACTGGGCCTGGAAGACATGCAAAAGCTGATGAAGCTGGTAGATGCTTTGGAAGACGATGACGACGTGCAGCGTGTCACGACCAATTTCGAAGCCACCGACGAGGTCATGGCGCAGCTTTAAGCTGACCCAATACCAACTCATTGAAACCCGGTCGCACGGCCGGGTTTTTTGTTTTTTGATGGTCTTATTGAATTATTGGCTGAAACATTCGATGCGCTTAGGCTGAAAGTGCGGGAAATACAGAAAACACGAAGACACAGTACGAATGACATCCGAAACTTCCGATCAGACCAAGCGCAACGTGCCCGTCCTGGCCGGGCAAAGTATCCTGTCTCAGGTCGCTTGGACGCTCGGCAGCCCGTCGGTTGTTTTGCCGTTTTTAGCCGTTTCCTTCGAGTTGCCGATGTTTGTAGCAGGGGCACTGGTGTCGGTGCGGATGGTCGGTTGCTTGATTGCCGACTTCTTTCTGGCGCAACCCGTTGCAGCAAGAAGCCGGAAGAAACATGCAATTGCGTTGACCGAAGCGGTCATTGGCGCCTGTCTGGTTCTGGCAATAGCTGCGGCCGCGACCGGGGCTGTCCCATTGATCGCAGTGGTTTTCCTGTCTGTATTTCTTGTGATCGGGCTTGTCAGCGAAGTGCAGACCTTGATGCTTACGGATCTGCTAGGGGACCATGTTCAGGCGCGTTCGCGCATGATCATGCAATATCTACAGCTTGGTGCAGGGGGGCTATGTGCCATTGGCCTTGCGTTGCTGGTGCATCAGATCACCAAGGATAATCCACCCTTTTCGCGCCATTCAGTCATGATTGGCGTTTCGGTTTTATTCTTCCTGCTGTCTGGTCTGTTCATGCTGGCGATAACAGAAACCGCGCGTGAGGTCGCGCCGACGACACCGCAGGAGTCCGAAAGGGGCATTTCGATTAAGGCGAATATCAAGGGTGTTCTGGGCATGTTCGAATACCAGTGGTTCCGGAGCTATATGATCATGCGTCTGCCCTTGGTTGCTGTGTCGCTGTCCGTTCCGTTCTTCGCGCTCATCGCAGCCGAAGCGCATCACAGCTCGACACAGGGATTGACCGCGATGATCGTCTCTTCCGCTTCGGGATATCTTGTATCGGGCCCTCTGTGGCAAATCATCAACATGAAATCCCATCGTGCGGTCATGGTGGTCGGGACATTGATGGTCGCCGCAACAGGCAGTGTTCTTTTGGTGTTCCACTATTTGGGCATCGACCATCAGATTCACTTGCATGCAATTGCACTGTTCGTTGTCACCGTTGCTGTGACCGGGACCAGCAGTGCGCGTAAGCTCTATTTTCTGGATGTGGCACCCAAAGAGCAGCGGGTGCGGGGATCGGCGGCGGTCAAGGCGTTCGCGCGTTTAACCGCGGTGTTGTTGTCTGCGGGCCTTGCCGCTGTCGCCCATATGCACGAGGTCGCGATGGCCGTCGCATTCATCGTCGTCGCCAGTCTGGTGTCCTGTATAAACTGCTACCGCATGATGCAACCAGAACGAAAAAAGGCGGAACAGCCCTCGAATTGAGTTTTTGGCGAGCGTCGCGAAAGCCTCAGAAGAAGGATGAAATCTCTTCCAGGGGTTTCTTGAGTTTTGCCACAGCAGGCACAGTCGCTCCTTCTGACGGGTGTCCCACCGCGATAATCATGGTTGGTTTTTCCGACGCGGGCCGGTCCAGCGCGTCGTTCAGAAACCGCATCGGGTTTGGGGTGTGGGTCAGGGTGCTGAGGCCCGCGTGATGAAGCGCGGCAATCAGAAAGCCGGTGGCAATGTTCACACTTTCCGGGACGTAGTAGTTCTTGTACCGCGTTCCATCCTCGAATTGCCCCCAGCGCTGGGCAAAAACCACGATCAGCCAGGGGGCGATTGTCAGATGTTCTTTGACCGCGTTGGTGCCGATGGGCTCCAGTGCCTTGATCCATTCATCCCCGGCGCCACCTGCGTAGAATCGGCGTTCTTCTTCTTCGGCTTCTTCCCGGATGCGGTGTTTCAGGGCAGGGTCCGAGATGGCTGCAAAATGCCAGGGTTGGTGATTGGCGCCTGACGGCGCGGTACCCGCGGTGCTCAGGCTGGTTTCGATTACCTCACGGGCAACGGGGCGGGGGCTGAAATCCCGTACAGTATGACGCTGACGCATCTTTTCGTAAAATGCCTGCGCCGCGCCCAGCATGTCTGTATCGCTGATGTCGCATCGATCCGGCAGGGGAATGGGGTCATAGCTAAGAGCGTCACGTGAGAACATCGGTTCCTCCGAAAATGTCGTGTTTGTTTAGTCGCTTTGAGGCGGAAGCAAAATCCGTTCTGAAGCTTTTTTGACAGCCTGGGTCAGTGGTTTGAGTGCGGGCGCGAGAACACGCCCAACCTGCCAGCTCAGCGCGACATCCAACGGCGCATCAGGTACGATGGGGCGCAACAGCCCTTGTTTCAAAGCCTCCTGCACCAGAGCCGCGGGGTTCATACCCCACCCAAGCCCGGCAATCGCCGCGTCCACAAATCCTTGTGAAGAAGGCAGGAAATGAGACGGGGGTGACAGACGTTTGCCAGTGTGTTGAACAATCCAGGCCCTTTGCAGCCCGTCCTTTTGGTTGAAAACCAGGCAGGGTGCCTTGCCCAGTTCTGCCTCGGTCACTTTGTCCCGAAACCAGGTGTTGATGAATTCCGGGCTGGCCGTTGGCAGGTACCGCAACACGCCCAATGGGATCGCGTCGCACCCGGTCACTGTCTGGCCGCCAACGGTGACGGCGGCGCTTACCTCGCCCCGCCGCAGCCAGTCTGCGGAGTGATCCTGATCGTCGATCACCAGATCGAACAGCATGTCAGGCACCTGCGCCATCGCATCAACAAACCAGGTGGCCAGACTGTCTGCCGGTACGGCAATGCGGACGCGGGCGGACCTTGATTCCTGCTCCAGCGTAAGCTCTCGAACCAGCTGTGCCTCAAGCAGTCCGACATCTTCCGCGTAACGGGCGATGCGCAGCCCGGCGGGCGTTCCGGTGCAAGGGGTGCTCCGATGTATCAGGGTGGCTCCAATCCGATCCTCAAGCGCCCTGATCCGCTGGGATATCGCCGAGGGCGTCACCGCCAGCTCTGCCGCAGCCGCATCAAAGCTGCCATGACGCAGAATGGCAGACAAAGCGGACAGGTGAAGAGGATCCAGCAACATTAGTCAGGCTTAACTCGGGATAACATCTTTAATTTGATAGATCGCACCGACGATCTTAGTCAACGTCTTGCAATAGCAGGAGGTCCCATGCCCACGTCCATGATCGCCGGTTTCGCGCTGGGTTTCAGTCTGATCCTCGCCATCGGGGCACAGAACGCCTTTATTCTCCGACAGGGGTTGCGGCGTGAACATGTGTTTCTTCTGTGCCTGACCTGCTCAATGTCTGACGCGGTTTTGATTGTTGCAGGCGTCACAGGGTTCGGGACTCTGGCGCATTCAGCCCCCTGGTTTGAACCTGTACTGCGATTTGGCGGGGCCGCTTTTCTGACGTGGTATGGGCTGCGCAGTTTCGGGTCTGCCCTGCGGGGTGGCGCGGTAATGGAAACGGGCAACGGCCCGCGAACCAGCCTTAAAACCGCAATGCTTACCGTTCTCGCCTTCACCTGGCTGAACCCGCATGTCTATCTGGATACAGTGGTTCTGATCGGTTCCATCTCGGCACAGTATGATGACCGGGTCGGATTTGCCATCGGGGCGGTCACGTCCAGCTTTGCCTTCTTCTTTTCACTTGGATACGGCGCAGGTGTTCTGTCTCCGGTGTTTGCGCGCCCGCGCGCCTGGCAGGTGCTGGATGCAGTGATCGGTGTCGTAATGCTGGGTATCGCACTGAAACTTGTTGTCATGTGAAGGGTTGTTCCCGGCAGGGTTTCGGTGTTCAACCTAAGCCATGACATCGCTTGCCGTTTCGTCGCGCCCGCTTGCCGCTATGTTCTGGATGTTTGCCGCCGGGCTGTCCTTTGTTGTGATGACCGCATTGGTCAAATCTCTGGGCACGACGATGAATCCGATCCAGGCCGCATTCCTGCGTTATGCGCTGGGATTGGTGTTTCTGTTACCGGCCTTGCGGTCGATCATGGCGACCCGGCTGACACCCCGCCTGCTGACGCTGTTCGGTTTGCGCGGTGTAGTACACGCGATTGCTGTCATGCTTTGGTTCTTCGCCATGACACAAATTCCCTTGGCCGAAGTCACTGCGATGAACTACATGACGCCGGTTTATGTCACCTTGGGTGCAGCCCTGTTTCTGGGTGAGAAGTTGGCTTTTCGCAGGGTCGCCGCGATTCTGGTCGCTTTGGTGGGCGTGCTGGTCATCCTGCGCCCCGGGTTTCGCGAAGTCTCACAAGGTCACCTTGCCATGCTCGGAACGGCCCTGATGCTAAGCGGGTCCTATTTGCTGGCCAAGCTTCTTGTCCGCGACGTTCCACCTTCGGTTGTTGTGGCGCATCTGTCCATCTGGGTAACCATAGCCTTGATCCCCTTTGCGGTTGCCGTCTGGACCCGGCCCAGTATGCAAGAACTCGGGGTTCTGTTTCTGGTGGCCAGCTTTGCGACCGCAGGTCATTACTTCATGACATTGGCGTTGCAGGCCGCGCCTGTGGCCGTCACACAACCCGTCACTTTCCTGCAGTTGATCTGGGCCACGCTTGTGGGTGCAGCAATCTTCCACGAAAGCGTCGACCTTTGGGTTGTGGCTGGCGGAACCCTGATACTGGGCGCTGTAAGCTTCATCTCATGGCGCGAGTTCATGTTGAACCGGCGGGACTTGACGCCTCCCAGTATTGCGCCGAAGCTGTAACAAGACATCTCAGTGTTTACATTGATTGACGAGTCAATAAAAACATCCTAGCTTGGTCGCATGACACCTGTATGGGGAAAGCGATGCCAAAAGTTGGAATGGAGCCGATCCGCAAGGACGCGATTGTTCGAGCGACGATTGCTGAACTGGGTGTCAAGAAATCCCTGGATGTAACCGTAAGCCAGATTGCCAAACGCGCGGGCATGTCCAGCGCATTGGCACACCATTATTTTGGCGGAAAGGATCAGATATTTCTGGCCGCAATGCGTCAGATCCTCGCCGACTTCAGCGACGAAGCCAGGGCCCAGTTGAAAGCGGCCAAACCGGGCAATCGGGCAGAGGCGATTATCCACGCCTGTTTTGCCCCTTCGTGTTTCACACCTGACGTGACTGCCGCCTGGATGACGTTTTATGTGTTGGCGCAGACCAACAGTGACGCGCTGCGATTGTGGCAGATCTATCAGGCGCGCATCAGATCGAATCTGGTTCATGCCCTGCGTCCAAGGATGCTGGATCCGGTTGAGGCTGCCGAGAATATGATTGCCCTGATTGACGGGCTCTATATTCGCGCAGCACTCAGCGCCCCGGAAGAACCGCAACTGGCCGTGAACCACGCTATGCGCGTGCTCGATACTCTGCTCGAGGCTGAAAAATGACAAAACCAAACATTCTGATCCTGATGGTGGATCAGCTGAACGGAACCCTCTTTCCCGACGGTCCCGCTGACTGGCTTCATGCTCCGAACCTGAAGAAACTGGCCGAACGGTCGACCCGCTTTGCCAACGCTTATACTGCGTCGCCGCTTTGCGCGCCGGGGCGGGCCAGCTTCATGTCCGGTCAATTGCCCTCAAGCACCGGCGTCTATGACAACGCGGCAGAGTTTCGCAGCGATATCC
Source organism: Ruegeria sp. AF3 (assembly GCF_056536285.1). NCBI lineage: Bacteria > Pseudomonadati > Pseudomonadota > Alphaproteobacteria > Rhodobacterales > Roseobacteraceae > Ruegeria > Ruegeria sp. AF3. The sequence continues at coordinate 2,787,317 of NZ_JBQFJM010000001.1, forward strand.
CAACTTACGCACATCACCTGCGTCGCGCGGGCTATTACACCTGTCTGTCAGGCAAAATGCACTTTGTCGGGCCGGACCAGATGCACGGGTTTGAGGATCGCCTGACAACTGATATCTACCCGGCCGATTTTGGCTGGACACCGGATTACCGAAAGCCGGGTGAGCGGATCGACTGGTGGTATCACAACATGGGGTCGGTGACCGGCGCGGGTATTGCCGAGATTTCCAACCAAATGGAGTATGATGACGAGGTCGCCTATAACGCCAAGGCCAAACTGTATGACCTTGCGCGCGGCAAGGATGACCGCCCATGGTGCGTGACGGTCAGCTTCACCCATCCGCATGATCCCTATGTCGCCCGTCGCAAATACTGGGACCTTTACGAGGATTGCGCGCATCTGCTGCCCGAAATCGCTGATATCGGCTATGACAACCAGGATCCTCACGCCAAGCGGATCTTCGATGCCAACGACTGGCGTAGCTTCGACATCACCCAAGAAGATATCCGAAAGTCGCGCCGCGCCTATTTCGCCAATATTTCCTATCTGGACGACAAGATCGGTGAAATCCTCGAAGTGCTCGAAACGACACGGCAAGAGGCGATCATCCTGTTCGTCTCGGATCACGGTGACATGCTGGGTGAACGTGGCCTCTGGTTCAAAATGAACTTCTACGAAGGCTCGGCGCGCGTACCTTTGATGATATCGTCCCCGGATTTGCCTGCGGGGCGGATCGATACGCCGGTTTCCACCATCGACGTGACACCCACGCTCGGGGCTCTGGCAGGCGTTGACATGGACGAAATCGCACCATGGACGGACGGCGAAAACCTGGTGCCATTGGCGCAAGGTGGCACGCGAACCGCGCCTGTGGCTATGGAATACGCGGCCGAGGCATCTTACGCGCCGCTGGTGTCGCTGCGCTATGGCAAGTGGAAATACAATCGATGCGCGCTGGACCCGGATCAACTGTTTGATCTTGAGGCAGACCCGCATGAGCTGACCAATCTGGCAGACAGTCCCGAACATGCGGGCACGCTGCAAACCCTGCGGGCAAAGTCCGAGGCCCGCTGGGATTTGGAGCGCTTCGACGCGGATGTCCGCGCCAGTCAGGCGCGACGCTGGGTCGTGTACGAGGCACTGCGGCAAGGCGGATATTACCCATGGGATTATCAGCCGCTGCAAAAAGCGTCCGAACGCTACATGCGCAATCATATGGATCTGAACATCGTCGAGGAAAACGCCCGGTTCCCACGCGGCGAGTAATCTCTTCGTCTTTTTGAAAATACTCCCGCCGGAGGCGTTTTTCCCGGCGGGCGGGGAGTTGTGAATATGGAAGCAGATTTTGTCATCGTTGGCGCAGGGTCCGCAGGCTGCGCAATGGCATATCGTCTGAGCGAAGGTGGGGCCTCGGTTCTGGTGATCGAGCACGGTGGTACCGACTTGGGGCCGTTTATCCAGATGCCCGCCGCGCTCAGCTATCCGATGAACATGTCGCGCTATGACTGGGGATATCAGTCCGAGCCCGAACCGCATCTGAACAACCGCCGTCTGGCCTGCCCGCGCGGCAAGGTGATCGGCGGGTCATCGTCGATCAACGGCATGGTTTATGTACGCGGTCACGCACGCGATTTCGACACTTGGGCCGAGATGGGGGCCGACGGCTGGTCCTATGCGGATGTGCTGCCCTATTACAAACGCATGGAGACATGGCATGACGGTGGTCATGGCGGCGATCCGGCCTGGCGCGGAACCAACGGCCCGTTGCACGTATCGCGCGGCCCACGTGCGAACCCACTGTTTCAGGCCTTTGTCGATGCGGGTCAGCAGGCAGGATACGAGGTCACCGGCGACTATAACGGCGAAAAGCAGGAAGGCTTTGGCCCGATGGAACAGACCGTCTGGAAAGGGCGGCGCTGGTCAGCGGCGAATGCATATCTGAAGCCCGCGCTCAAGCGTGACAATTGCGATATCGTGCGGGGCCTTGCGTCTCGGGTTGTTATGGAAAACGGTCGCGCCACTGGCGTGGAATTGATCCGTGGCGACAAGAAAGAGATCATCAAGGCCCGGCGCGAGGTCATTCTGGCTGCGTCCTCGATCAACTCGCCCAAGCTGCTGATGCTGTCCGGTATCGGCCCGGGCGCGCATCTGGCGGAACATGGGATCGACATTGTAGCAGATCGTCCGGGGGTGGGTGCGAACCTTCAGGACCATCTGGAGCTTTATATTCAGCAGGCCTCGCTGCAACCCATCACGCTTTACAAACACTGGAACCTGTTCAGCAAGGGCCTGATCGGGGCGCAGTGGCTGTTTACAAAAAAGGGGCTAGGGGCGTCGAACCAATTCGAGAGCGCGGCCTTTATCCGGTCGAAACCGGGGGTGGAATACCCTGATATCCAGTATCACTTCCTGCCAATTGCGGTCCGCTATGATGGGCAGGCTGCGGCTGAAGGGCACGGATTCCAGGCACATGTCGGCCCGATGCGCTCGCCCTCGCGGGGTGCGGTCACACTGCGGTCGGGCAGGGCTGAAGACGCACCGGTGATAAAGTTCAACTACATGAGCCACGAAGAGGATTGGGAGGATTTCCGCACCTGTATCCGACTGACCCGTGAAATCTTTGGGCAGGATGCGTTCAAACCTTACGCCGGTAAGGAAATTCAACCGGGTGCCTCTTTGCAAACGGATGAAGAGTTGAACGCCTTTATCGCGGAACATGCCGAAAGCGCCTATCACCCCTGCGGCACCTGCCGGATGGGGCGTGCGGATGACAAAGGTGCGGTGGTCGATCCTGAGGGTCGCGTCATCGGTGTGGACGGGCTGCGCGTCGCGGACAGTTCGATTTTCCCGCAGATCACCAACGGCAATCTCAACGCGCCCTCGATCATGGTAGGCGAGAAAGTATCGGATTCCCTGCTGGGCAAAGACCCGTTGCCCAAGGCCAATGACCGCCCGTGGATTCACCCGGGCTGGGCAACCGCGCAGCGTTAATCCTTCTGAACTGCCCCCGGTTGAATGCGTAAATTTTCGGCGCTTGCCGGGGGTATATTAGCAAAAAGTTCAGTGTTCTTGTCCAGATAAGCCTGAGCCACGTTTCAGAACAACTTGCCCTCTGCACGGCAGGATGGCGCGTGGCGTTGTATTGAAACTCACGGGATTATTGCGGGTAGTTGATCCCGGTCAAAGCGAAAGCTCGGTCACGCTTCTATCACTGATTTGCAACGACATATGAAGGAGCGAACAGAGATGTCTCACACCCCGCATGAACTGGCCGAAGAGTTTCCGGACAAAGTTGAACTGATGAGCCAGCTCAAGCAAACGGATGCGCATTTTGCGCGGCTGGCCGATGAATATCATGAGGTCAACCGCGAAGTTCACCGCGCTGAAACCAATGTCGAGCCCATGGAAGAATTGGCTGAGGTTGACCTGCGCAAAAAGCGCGCGGCGCTGAAGGATGAGATTTGGGCGATCCTGTCCAAGGCTTAAACATAGTGACGGGGGCTCTGCCCCCGTCGTGACCAGAGACGCTACACCGGTGGGATAATAAATCAGACTAAGATCAGGTCACTTCATAGGGCAGGGTGCCGCGAATATGGGTGTCGATGCTCAGACGGCGTTCCAGCGGCGGGACCGAACGCTGGTGACAGGTTTGCCGCTCGCAGATGCGGCAGGAAATACCGATAGGCTCGTAGGCGCTGGCATTGTTGATGTCGAGGTTATCAGCATAAACAAGAGCCGGGGCATGACGGACCTCGCATCCCAGCGCTATGGCGTACCGTCTGACCGGAGCGCCAAACGAGCCCCCAGATTTTGAGACATCCCGCGCCAGCGAAATATAGCGAACACCATCAGGCGTTTCCGCCAGCTGCCGCAGGAAATGGCCGGGCGTTTCAAAGGCGCGATGCACGTTCCAAAGCGGGCAGGCCCCACCAAAGCGCGCAAATTGCAGGCGTGTGGCCGAGTGCCGCTTGGTGATCGTACCGGCCTGATCAACCCGGACGAAGAAGAACGGGATACCCTTGGCGCCGGGACGCTGTAGTGTCGACAGCCGATGTGCAACCTGCTCGACCGACGCCCCGAAACGGTTGCTGAGCAGCTCCAGATCGTGACGCTCTTCCTGAGCGGCGGTCAAAAACGCGGTATAAGGCATCAGAGAGGCACCAGCGAAATAGTTGGCAAGTCCGATCTTGGCGATGGCGCGGGCTTCGTCGCTTTGGAATTTGGCGAAATCCAGCGTCGCCTCCAGCAACTGGTCCTGACTGATCAGCGCAACCTGCAACAGAAGTTGGAACACTTGCGTCTGCGGCGCAGCACGGGAGGACAGGCGCAAAATTTTGCTGTCGACATCATAAGCGCGCAAGGGGCCCGTATCTGAAAAAACCACCTGAATTCCACGCTCTGAAAGGCTGCTCAGGGCGGCTTGCCGGATACCGCCGGGGCCGTCGGCGCGGTTGGCAAACAGTTCCGCAGCCCTGTCCACGGCGTCGATGTAGTTGTCGCAGTAGTGGAAGAAATCGCGCACTTCTTCCCACGGGCTGGCCTGAATGCGCGCATCTTCGCGTCCCAAAGCCTCGTCCAGCGAGGCAAGGCGTTCATGTGTCTGCCGATAGGTTTTATGCAATTCGATAAACGCCCGCGCCAGAGCCGGGGCGTTGGAAGCTGTCAGTCGCAGATCTGCCAGTGGGGGCTGAATGTCCGAAAAAACAGGATCGGCCAGCGCCTCGCGCATGTCTGAAACAAGACGTTCGCTGTCTCCGGTGCTGAGTTCGGTAACATCCATTCCGAATTCCTGCGCCAGAGCCAGCACAACCGTGGTCGAGATCGGCCGGTTGTTGTTCTCCATCTGGTTCAGGTAGGGCAGTGAAACTCCCAGTTTGGCGGCAAATTCGCGCTGCGTCAGAGTCGGGCGCGTACGCATTTCGCGCAGTTTCGCGCCCGCATAGAGCTTTTGGGTGGCCATAGGGTGCCTTTGCAAGTTTTCCAATTGCCGAGGATAACTTTGCAAAGTCATTGGGGCAAGCGGTTACAGCCCTAATTGCCGTTCTCTTCGTACGACAGTTGAAATTGCGACGATCGCCAGAACGGCTGTTGCCAGCATCAGCCAAAGCAGCGGCATCGCGCCGGTTTCACGCGTCAGCAAGGCACCTGCCAGCGCGCTCAGCCCGGCGCCGCCGCCCAACATGATGGCGCCACTCAGGCCCGAGGCGGTTGCAGCCAGGTGAGGGCGCACTGATAGCGCGCCCGAGGTTGCGTTGGGGATGACCATGCCATTGCCGACGCCCACAAATGTCATGAACCCAAAGAAACTAAGTGCGGTTCCGCGGTCCGCTAAAAACAGCAATGCCGATACAGCGACGCCAAACGCATTGAACAGGCTTCCCCACAGCACCATGCGGTTCACGCCGAACCGTACTGAAAACCGCCCACTCATAAAGTTACCTACAAAATACCCAACCGCAGGTGCGCCAAAATAAATGCCAACCTGTGCCGCGCTCAAGCCGAAGAGTTCTGTGCCAATGAACGGTGCGCCGCCGAGGTAGGCGAAAAACGAACCCGAAGAGAAGGCGCAAGCCAGTGAGTACCCCCAGAACCGTGGCGAGGTTAGAAGTTCGGGGTATTCCTTGAATTGCTGGACAAGTGTCTTGCCGCTTTTTGCCGATGTTTCCCCAAAGTCCGAATAGGTCAGTGCCATAGTCAGCAGACCTACGGCAAAGGGCAGCCAGAAATTCGCTTTCCAACCAAAACTCACTTCCAGCAAGCCGCCGATGGCAGGGCCAATCATTGGAACCACGGCCATGCCCATCGTCACATAACCGATCATCGAGGCAGCTTGATCCTGATCGTACATATCCCGCACCGCAGCGCGGCTGAGAACCATACCGACGACCACAACCGCCTGACACATCCTGAACGCCAGAAAAACCGTAGCATTGGGGGCAAAGATGCATCCCAGGGTTGCCATCAGGAACAGGCCAAGGCCCCAAAGCAAAACCGGCCGTCTGCCTGCCTGATCCGCGATTGGACCTATGAGAATTTGCAGAATGGCATTGATCAGCAGATAAAGCGCAATCGACAGCTGCATGACCTTGTAATCGGTTTCGAAATACTCGGCCATGTTTGGCAGGCTGGGCAGAAACAGGTTCATGCTCAGGGCGGAAAGGCCCGAGAGTAAAACAAGCGTCGCCAATGTGGGTGGTGTGCGGTGGACCGCGTCAGAGCTGAACTGCATGGTTCACATGTATAGCCGTGGATTTTCGGATTGCCAGTCATTCGCAGAATTGCTCGTGAAAATTCGCAGTTTTGCAGTTATCCAAATTACTGTTGCTGAAATTTTGCAAATTTGCCGAAAATAGCTTTGGATGAGCGGCCCAAACAGGTAGGGTCCCGGCAAATTTATAAGGGGATAGTCGTCATGAAAGACATTCTTTCCGAATTGGAAGCCCGCCGTGATCACGCACGTCTGGGGGGCGGGCAGAAACGGATCGATGCCCAGCACGCGCGCGGCAAGCTGACCGCACGTGAACGGATCGAACTTCTGCTGGACGAGGGCAGCTTTGAAGAGTTTGACATGTTCGTCAGCCACCGCTGCACCGATTTTGGGATGGAAAAACAAAAGCCTGCGGGTGACGGTGTCGTCACCGGCTGGGGCACGATCAACGGGCGCATGGTTTATGTGTTCAGCCAGGATTTTACCGTCTTTGGCGGATCGCTGTCAGAAACCCATGCTCAAAAGATCTGCAAGATTATGGACATGGCGGTGCAGAACGGTGCGCCGGTAATTGGCATCAACGATTCGGGCGGCGCGCGCATTCAGGAAGGTGTGGCTTCGCTGGCGGGTTATGCCGAAGTGTTCCAGCGTAACATCATGGCTTCGGGCGTGGTGCCGCAGATCAGTGTAATCATGGGCCCCTGTGCCGGTGGTGCAGTGTATAGCCCGGCGATGACCGACTTTATCTTCATGGTCAAAGACACCTCTTACATGTTCGTGACTGGCCCGGATGTGGTGAAAACCGTAACCAACGAAGTGGTGACTGCCGAGGAACTGGGCGGGGCTTCGACCCACACCAAGAAATCCTCGGTCGCTGATGGCGCGTTCGAAAACGACGTCGAAGCTTTGGCCGAGGTGCGGCGCCTGGTGGACTTCCTGCCCCTCAACAACCGCGAAAAGCCGCCCGTGCGCCCGTTCTTTGACGAACCCGGCCGGATCGAGGCTTCGCTGGACACTCTTATCCCAGAGAATCCGAACACCCCCTACGACATGAAGGAACTCATCGCCAAAGTAGCGGATGAAGGCGATTTCTACGAAATTCAGGAAGATTTTGCCAAGAACATCATTACCGGGTTCATCCGGTTGGAAGGTCAGACCGTTGGCGTCGTCGCAAATCAGCCGATGGTGCTGGCCGGGTGTCTGGATATCGACTCGTCACGTAAGGCTGCGCGCTTTGTACGCTTCTGTGACTGTTTCGAAATCCCGATCCTGACACTGGTCGACGTTCCTGGCTTCCTTCCGGGAACAAGCCAGGAATATGGCGGTGTCATTAAGCATGGGGCCAAGTTGCTCTTTGCCTATGGTGAGGCGACCGTTCCGAAGGTTACGGTGATTACCCGAAAGGCTTATGGCGGTGCTTATGACGTTATGGCCTCGAAGCATTTGCGCGGTGATTTCAACTATGCCTGGCCCACCGCCGAAATCGCGGTCATGGGGGCCAAAGGGGCGACCGAGATCATTCATCGCGCCGATCTGGACGATGCGGACAAGATTGCGTCTCACACCAAGGATTACGAAGACCGATTTGCAAATCCCTTCGTGGCAGCCGAGCGCGGCTTCATCGATGAGGTGATCATGCCGCATTCGACCCGCCGACGTGTGTCCCGGGCATTTGCCAGCTTGCGCGGCAAACAACTGAAAAACCCGTGGAAAAAGCACGACAATATCCCGCTGTGATCCTTCTGGGGGCGGGGTGATCTGCCCCGCTCAATCTTTGACCGTCACAGCGGTTCTGAGGCTGAAACCCCCTCAAATTGAGGCGGAATTGACAAAACCCGGCAAATAGTTGAATGATCCGACCCGTCAGACATAGAACCGCGCAGGCCAATCGTACTGCGCGCGCGACCCCGGAAGGAGGAGCTCGCCGCTGGTGGGTCCGGGGTTGCGCCATTTGTCTGGTTGTTCTCACCTTCAATCATCCGGCTTTTGCGGACTCCGATTCGTTGCTGCCGGTGCCTTCGGGCCAGCCAGTGCAACTGGGCGATGTCCTGCTGGACAACAATCCAGGCGAGCTTTGGCTGCGCTTTCGCTTTATCGCGCCCAGAATAGGCGCGTCAGTGGGGCGGATCGGGTATGATGTGGCGTCGAAGGATATGGAGCACCTGTGCCAGATTCTGGCCGTTCCATATGTCGCGCAGCATGAATTGCAGCCGGCGCGGGTCGTGATCTCTTTGTCCGATCGCCCGGTTGAGTTTGGTGATGCCGCCCCTGATGCGACCCAGTTTTTTGAGGCCTACCGGCTGGAGCAGTCCAAGTGTATCTGGGAGGGGCTTTGACCATGACCGCAAGATTCCATGAGTACAAAGCATCTCAAACCAACTGTGCGGCTTTGGAGGTGCGCATCATGAACCCATCCCTTTTCGGGCTCGAATTGCTTTTGTCTGCAAGTATGACACAAGGGGGCCTTTCATGCTGAAGCATCGTGGTTTTCCCGGTCGCCTTTCAGGCACAGACTTTCAGTTCACCATTCGTCGCGCCAACCCAAAGGGCGTTACACCGTTAACGCGGCGGGAGCGGTTTCGGGATCGTAAACCTGCGGACAAGCGCGCTGATATTGCGTTCATGGAAGCCCTTTGGACCCATTTCGGTGACCAGCCGTTCGAACGGGGCAATCTGGATGCCGGGCGTTTGAGCTGGCTGTTCGGGCGCGAAGTCATTCCGGCAGAAGACCCCTTTGATCCGGCCAGCTATGATGCCTTGCTTGTCATCGACGTAGACGCTGCGCGCGCATCCTTCCCGGACATCATCGACGGGATGGACTGATTGTGATATTCGCAGCCGTACATAAGCCAATCACTGCCGGTTTCGGGAAGATCCTGCCCGAAACCGGGCAGGATTTGTGTGTGGTCTCAGAAGTTCAACTGCGCCGCAAGCTGAACACGGCTGCCATCAAAGGTTCTGCCGGTGGGCGCGTCGTTCCGCTCGCCATAGATATACTCGGCGCTGAGCGTCAGACTGTCTGTCGCCTTGTAGAACGCGTTGACATGGATCGTTTCCAGCTCGGTGAAGGACAGGGTGCCGGTCGAGGTCGGCAGATCATAACTCTCGCGACCATAGGAAATGCCAACGTTCAACTTCGGGCTGAGGTCCTGCCTGAATTCCACGGTATAGCCATCCACATCGTTGGCCTGTCCTCCGACAATGGCATCGCCGAGACCGATCAGGTATGGCCCAAGCGCCTCACCAGTGACGTAGTTGACCTGGAACAATCCACCTTGCCAGGGGCGAATGCCGCCCGACAACGTAAAGCCCGTCTGATCCACTTCGACATTGCCGGAATTGGCTTTGCCGTACAAAACGGCTCCACGGGCAATATATGTGCCGTCGTTATACTCCGCCGAGGCCGTCAGGACGGGATCATCGGAATTCGACCCGCTCACGTTCTCTTCGATCGAGACCGCAAACTGTGCATTGCTGCCAAGCTGCCCAGTGTATCTCAACTGCGGGACACGGGCGAATGCGATACCCACCGGGCCGTTGAATTCGACGGTGGTCGGGTAGGTGTCCAATGGTTGGAAGTTTGTCCAATACTGACCGATCAGGAACTGGTCGCCAATGGTGATGTTGGCATGGCGTATGCGCAATTCAGCCGTGCCACCGGAACCGAACAGGTCAAGCTCAAGCTGTCCGCCAATGTCGCCGATCCCGCTTGGGGTGGTGGTGCGCAGTCCGATCCGCGATTGGCGAACGGTTGCCCCGAAGGTGCCGTCGGTTGCGGCCGAGGGTTCGCCGATGACATTCACGAACGCCGTATCCCCCTGATCGTAGTCGAAGTCATAAAAGAAATCGGCCTTCACATATCCGTAAACGTCCAGAACGGTGTTGCCGATGCGGAAATCTCCGTTGGCGGGGCTGCTTTTGCCGGCTTCCAGCGCCTCGACCCGTGCGCGCAAAGCGTCGAGTTCGGCCTGGGTCTGGGCGTCCTGAGCGAAAGCAAACGTGCCAGTCACACTGAGCGCAGAGGCAGCGAGCAGGAGTGCCTTTTTTCTAGTCATAGTCATGTGGGTGTTCCTTTGAGTGCGAGTGTGCCCAAGGACCGTTTCACGCAGCAGAAATCTTTGGAAATCACGAGAAAGAGAATAGAACCGTCTGATTTCTCAAGAAAATGTGCCTTTTTCGGCTTCTTGAATCACGGCGTCTTGAACCTGTCATCTAACGCACTGCTGCGAGGGAATTCCTTCGCCTGTGCAGTAGCGGCGATTCGTGATGTTGCAGTCGCAGAAAACATCGGAAGCGGCCCCTTTCGTCACGAAACTGTGACGGTGAACGGGTCTATCGCGCTGGTAATTCCCATGAATGCTGTCGGCACGAAGTTGCGCGCCATGTTGCGGCTTGGGCAGAAACCAGCCGAGTTGCCCTTGGGAAACAATACTGTGTTTGCCCAACGGATTGTGCCGTGCAATCTGAATGGGCCGTGCGGCTCTACTTTGCCTGCGCCGCACATGCACCTACTATTCCGTACCCCTTCCTTGCGCGGGCAGGCTTGTGTTCCCCACATAGACCTGTCCGCGTTTTTCTTTGTGGGCCGCGGAGCCAAAAAGTGGCGAAATCCCGCACAAAACCTGCCTGCAACCCCATTGATATTGAATAACAAGCCGCATTTCGCGCATCTGGCCCTAAACGAACCAAGAAACCTAAAAGGGCAGACACAATGCGATTCTCGAAACTCATCCTTGTTGCGGCGACCTGTGCTGGTCTGGCCGCGTGCGGTGACACCACGGGCGAACAGGCAATCCTCGGCGGCGGTGCCGGGGCTGTGGGGGCCGCGGTCCTCAATGCCGACCCGCTGTTTGGCGCGGCTGTCGGCGCAGCGGGCAACGTGCTGTACTGCAAGACGCAGAACACCTGTAACTAACGCAAATCTTTCGGGGCGCCTGGCGCCTCAGCCATCATCGCGCATCACGCCGTCGTGGGGATCGTTCCCTGCGGCGGCGTTTTGCGTTTCCGGAACACCAAGCCAAAGGACGTTTCATGTTCAATAAGATCCTGATCGCCAATCGGGGCGAGATCGCCTGCCGGGTCATCAAGACCGCCCGCAAGATGGGTATCGGCACCGTTGCCATTTATTCGGACGCGGACAAGAACGCGTTGCATGTGTCGATGGCCGACGAAGCCGTGCATATCGGTCCGCCCCCGGCGAACCAGTCCTACATTGTGATCGACAAGGTCATGGATGCCATCCGCAAAAGCGGCGCGCAGGCGGTTCATCCCGGCTATGGCTTCCTGTCGGAAAATTCGAAGTTCGCCGAGGCGCTCGAGGCCGAAGGTGTCGCCTTTGTCGGTCCCCCTGTTGGTGCAATCGAAAGCATGGGCGACAAGATCACTTCGAAGAAGATCGCACAGGAGGCCGGAGTTTCGACGGTTCCGGGTTACATGGGGCTAATCGAGGACGCGGACGAGGCGGTCAAGATCTCGAACGAAATCGGTTATCCGGTCATGATCAAGGCCAGCGCCGGTGGCGGTGGTAAGGGCATGCGCATCGCGTGGAGCGATGAAGAGGCGCGCGAAGGCTTTCAGTCGTCCAAGAACGAAGCCGCAAACTCGTTCGGAGATGACCGGATCTTCATCGAAAAATTCGTAACCCAGCCGCGCCACATCGAAATTCAGGTTCTGTGCGACAGTCACGGAAATGGCATTTACCTGGGCGAGCGTGAATGCTCAATCCAGCGCCGGAATCAGAAAGTGGTGGAAGAGGCGCCGTCACCCTTCCTTGATCCCGAAACCCGCAAGGCGATGGGTGAACAGGCTGTCGCTCTGGCCAAGGCCGTGAACTACGCAAGTGCAGGTACGGTCGAGTTCATCGTGGACGGAGACAAGAACTTCTACTTCCTCGAAATGAACACGCGCCTGCAGGTGGAACACCCTGTTACGGAACTGATCACCGGCGTCGATCTGGTCGAGCAGATGATCCGTGTCGCAGCGGGTGAAAAGCTTTCGATAACGCAGGATGACGTGACCCTGACCGGCTGGGCGATTGAAAACCGTCTGTATGCGGAAGACCCGTATCGCAACTTCCTGCCGTCGATCGGTCGTCTGACCCGGTATCGCCCGCCGCAGGAAACCGCGGCTGGTCCGTTGCTGGTCAACGGCAAATGGCAGGGTGAAGCACCAGAAGGCGAAACCGCCGTGCGCAATGATACCGGCGTCTACGAAGGCGGCGAGATCAGCATGTATTACGACCCGATGATCGCCAAACTCTGCACCTGGGCGCCGTCCCGCGAAAAAGCTATCGAGGCGATGCGCGTGGCGCTGGACAGTTTCGAAGTGGAAGGCATCGGTCACAACCTGCCGTTCCTGTCGGCAGTTATGGATCACCCAAAGTTTGTCAGCGGTGACATGACAACGGCCTTCATTGCTGAAGAATACCCAGACGGGTTCGAGGGCGTCACGCTGCCCGAAGCTGATCTGCGCCGGATTGCTGCTTCCTGCGCGGCCATGCACCGCGTCGCCGAAATCCGGCGCACTCGCGTGTCGGGGCGGATGGACAATCACGAACGCAAAGTAGGCAAGCGCTGGGTTGTGACATTGCAGGGGCAGGAGTTCGCCGTGCAGGTCAATGCCGACAAAGAGGGGTCAACGGTCAAGTTTGAGGACGGACCGTCCTTGCGTGTCGCCTCGGACTGGACGCCGGGCGATCAGCTGGCGGTTCTGGACGTGGATGGCAGCCCGCTGGTTCTGAAAATCGGCAAGGTCTCGGGCGGGTTCCGTGTTCGCAACCGGGGCGCTGACATGAAAGTGCATGTGCGCCGCCCACGGCAGGCGGAACTGGCCAAACTGATGCCGGAAAAACTGCCGCCTGATACCTCGAAGTTGCTGCTCTGCCCAATGCCGGGCCTAGTCGTGAAGGTCGATGTCGAAGTGGGGCAGGAAGTGCAGGAAGGTCAGGCGCTTTGCACGATTGAGGCGATGAAGATGGAAAACATCCTGCGTGCAGAAAAGAGGGGCGTGGTGGCCAAAGTCAATGCAGGCCCCGGTGACAGCCTTGCTGTGGACGACGTAATCATCGAGTTCGAGTGACCATGTTGGCGCTTTCGATATACATTCCAACGTTCTCGGCGCATCGCGCCGGGGCCATTGGGTGTGGCGAAAGCGTTCAGCCCCCTTCGCGCCGGTCGCGGATCTCGCGTTCGCGCAGGGGGGTCTTGTCGATAGATCTGCCAATCTCACGCACGCTCCACGGGCTGGGTTTGCGCAATTTGACCACACCGTCTTTGTCGACGAACACCATCTGGAAACCACGCGGTCGCAGCTTGGTCCGGATCGGGGACCGGGCAGACGGGTCCGTGTCTGTTAGCACGATGACATCGCGGTCGCGCATGGCTGCTTCTTCTGCGACAAGCATATCGATCTGCTGCTGGAACCTCGGATCGGCAGGCGTGTCAGCAAAAACCACGATGGGGCGTTTGACCCACAAGAACTCGCTGAGTTCACTTTCACCCACCGGGCGGACAAAACTGTCATCAGACGGCGCGGTTCCGTCTGCCGCTAGGGCAGCCAGAGGGATTAGTGCCGAGAAAACAAAGGCAAGCGTGCGTGTCATGTGGCCTCCTGTTCTTTCAAATATAGCCCCTGTGCCCGCGATTGCGACCGGCGATTTGCGCCGGGTGACCACATTTTCGCGCTTGCACCTGAATGAACAGGCCAAGTGCAGGACTTTGGCGCGGACGCTTTCAGCGACCGCCATCCGTATTGACGAGAGGAAATCGAAATGACCGACACGAAGGACTGGAAAGCGCTTGCCGAGAAAGAGCTGCGCGGACGTCCGTTGGACGACCTGACCAAGGAAACGCTGGAAGGTATCGCGGTCAAACCGCTTTACACCCAGGAAGACACCGCCGATCTGCCTCATATGGGGTCTTTGCCGGGATTTGGACCGTTTACCCGTGGTGTCAAGGCCACGATGTATGCCGGGCGTCCGTGGACGATCCGCCAATATGCGGGTTTCTCAACCGCCGAGGAGTCGAACGCGTTTTACCGACGCAACTTGGCAGCAGGCCAGCAAGGCGTTTCGGTTGCCTTCGATCTGGCGACACATCGCGGCTATGACAGTGATCACCCGCGCGTTGTTGGCGATGTCGGTAAGGCAGGCGTTGCGATCGACAGTGTCGAGGATATGAAGATCCTGTTTGACGGCATCCCGCTGGACAAGGTCTCGGTCTCGATGACCATGAATGGCGCGGTTGTTCCGATCCTGGCAAGTTTCATCGTTGCGGGTGAAGAACAGGGTCACGACAAGTCTGTCCTTTCCGGCACCATTCAGAACGACATTCTGAAAGAATTCATGGTGCGCAACACCTATATCTACCCGCCTGAACCGTCGATGAAGATCATCTCGGACATCATCGAATACACGTCGAATGAGATGCCCAAGTTCAACTCGATCTCGATCTCGGGCTATCACATGCAAGAGGCCGGGGCGAACCTTGTTCAGGAACTGGCCTATACGCTGGCCGATGGGCGCGAATACGTCCGTGCCGCGACTGAGGCCGGGATGGACGTGGACAAGTTCGCGGGCCGTTTGTCGTTCTTCTTTGCCATCGGCATGAATTTCTTCATGGAGATCGCCAAACTGCGCGCCGCTCGCACGCTATGGCACCGGGTAATGACCGAGTTCGGGGCAAAGTCCGAACGGTCGAAAATGCTGCGCACCCATTGCCAGACTTCCGGCGTTTCGCTTCAGGAACAGGACCCTTACAACAATGTTATCCGCACCGCCTATGAAGCGATGAGCGCAGTTCTGGGTGGCACCCAATCGTTGCATACAAATGCTCTGGACGAGGCAATTGCGCTGCCCACCGATTTCTCGGCCCGCATTGCGCGGAACACGCAGCTCGTGCTTCAGGAAGAAACCGGTGTAACTGATGTGGTCGATCCTCTGGCCGGTTCTTACTATGTTGAAAGCCTGACCAATGAACTGGTCGAAAAAGCCTGGGCCCTGATGCAAGAGGTCGAAGAGATGGGTGGCATGACCAAGGCGGTTGCCTCGGGTATGCCCAAGCTGCGGATCGAGGAAAGCGCAGCCCGCCGTCAGGCCATGATCGACCGGGGCGACGAAGTGATCGTCGGCGTCAACAAGTACCGCAAGGAACAGGAAGACCCGATCGACATTCTGGATGTCGACAACGTCGCCGTGCGCGAGGCGCAAGTGGCGCGGCTGGAACGCATTCGCGCAACCCGTGATGAAGCCGCGTGCCAAGCCGCGCTGGACGCCCTGACCAAGACCGCCCAGGAGGGCGGAAACCTGCTGGCCGCTGCGGTCGAAGCCGCCCGCGCCCGTGCATCCGTAGGAGAGATCAGCATGGCAATGGAGAAAGAATTCGGCCGCCATCGCGCCGAGGTGAAAACCCTGGCCGGTGTCTATGGCGCTGCTTATGAAGGCGACGAAGGCTTTGCCGCGATCCAGAAATCCATCGAGGACTTTGCCGAGGCCGAGGGCCGCCGCCCCCGTCTGCTGGTGGTCAAGATGGGGCAGGACGGGCATGATCGCGGTGCCAAGGTTATCGCCACGGCCTTTGCCGATATCGGGTTCGACGTGGACGTTGGCCCGCTGTTCCAGACACCTGCCGAGGCCGCGCAGGACGCGGTGGACAATGACGTACATGTGGTCGGCATTTCCTCACAGGCGGCGGGGCATAAAACACTGGCACCGCAGCTGGTGGAAGAGCTGAAGAAAGCAGGGGCCGACGATATCATCGTGATCTGTGGTGGGGTGATCCCGCAACAGGATTACCAGTTCCTGTATGACCATGGGGTCAAGGCTATCTTTGGTCCGGGCACCAACATTCCCGAGGCCGCTCAGGACATTCTGCGCCTGATCCGCGAAGCGCGGCCCTGACACAAGGCAAGTCTTTCAACGAAAGCTCTTGTGATCCTGCGCCAATGGCGAAAACATGCGGCCGGATCCCTTTGGGTCCGGTCGTTTTCGCAGGAGGGTGCACATGTTACTCGATCATCTGGCCGTCGCGGGCGAAACGCTTGAAGAAGCGTCTGCGCATATCGAACAGGCGCTTGGTGTTGCACTGCAACCCGGTGGGAAACACGAAAAATTCGGGACACATAACAGGCTGCTGGGGCTCAGAGACGGGCTCTATCTGGAAGCGATTGCCATCGATCCGCAGGCGCAGCCTCCGGGCAGGCCGCGATGGTTCGATCTGGACAATTTTCAGGGCGGCCCGCGTTTGACGAACTGGATATGCCGGGTCGAGGATATCGAGGCCACACTGTCGATCTTTCCCGATGGCACCGGAGAGCCCATCGACCTGACCCGCGGCGCGTTGCAATGGCGCATGGCGGTTCCGCCAACGGGGCGTTTGCCGTTCGACAATCTGTTTCCCGCCCTTATCGAATGGCAGGGCGACCTGCACCCGGCAAACATGTTGCAGGACAGCGCGTGCCGGTTGCGGCGTCTGGTTGTCTATCACCCCGATGCCCTGACACTGGCCCGTCGACTGGGTGAGCTGGATCTTGTTGTGTTCGATACCGGCCCCGCGGCTTTGCAGGCAGAGATCGAGACAGCTCATGGGCTTCGGGTGCTGGAATGAACATTCGCCCGGCCACAGCGTCAGATGCACCAGCCATTGCCCGGATCACCAATGCGATCATCCGGGACACTTTGGTCACTTTCACGCCGGACGAGCGCAGCGCCGCCCAGATTGCCGAAGATATCAAGGCACGCGTGCCTGGTTATCTGGTTGCCGAGCACGACAGCCACGTTATCGGCTTTGCCACATATGGCCCTTTCCGAACCGGGCCCGGTTATGCGCAAACATGCGAACATACGATCCAGCTGTCACCGGATGCGTGGGGCAAAGGGGTGGGACGTGCGTTGATGTCAGAGCTGGAGGAAATCGCGCAATCCCAAGGCGTTCATGTTCTGGTCGCGGGCATATCCTCGGCCAATCCGGGGGCTGAGGCGTTTCATGCCGCACTTGGCTATTCGAAAGTCGGGGTGATGCCCGAAGTCGGCTTTAAGTTCGGCCAGCGGCTGGACCTTGTGCTGATGCAGAAAATTCTTGGTGCTGAATGACCTGTTGCACCTGACAGTCCCGAATTGTGACGCTAGGGTGCGGTCATGTCGATCTGGACCCGCATATCCGATGCGCTGAGCGCGCTTGCCCAAGGCGAAAGCCTGACCGCAGTTTTTGAAAAACTACGCTCGCCACCGGAGCGGTCCGTGGCCTTTACGATTGCGGTCATCGCACTGGGTGCCAAAATGGCCAAGGCAGACGGTCAGGTGACCCGTGATGAGGTCACCGCCTTTCGCGACGTGTTTCAGATTGCGCGCGAAGATGAGGAAGGTGCAGCCCGAGTCTTCAACATGGCCCGTACGGACGTGGCGGGATATCAGGACTACGCGCGCAAGATCGCACGCATGTTCTCGGAAGACAGCACAACCCTGTGTGACTTGATGGAGGGGCTTTTTCACATTGCGATGGCGGACGGTTTCTATCATCCGAACGAAAACGCATTTCTCGAAGATGTCAGCCAGATCTTCGGACAAACCGACGCGCAGTTCAAAGCACTGCGGGCGCGTTTTGTCCCCGATGCGCCAAACGATCCTTATACGGTACTGGGCGTTCCGCATGACATGCCGCTGCCCGATATTCGCAAGGTCTGGCGGCAGCTGGTTCGGGAAACGCACCCCGACGCCATGATGGCCCGGGGTGTCCCCGAAGAGGCGATCCGGCTGGCCGAAAAAAAGATGATCGACATCAATCGTGCCTGGGATGAAATCAACGGCGCGCGGGCCTGATCA
The DNA here is from genome assembly GCF_056536285.1 of Ruegeria sp. AF3. Taxonomy (NCBI): domain Bacteria; kingdom Pseudomonadati; phylum Pseudomonadota; class Alphaproteobacteria; order Rhodobacterales; family Roseobacteraceae; genus Ruegeria; species Ruegeria sp. AF3. Next base: position 2,805,339 of record NZ_JBQFJM010000001.1, read on the forward strand.
GATGCGGCTGGCGACTTATAATATCGAATGGTTCGCCAATCTGTTTGACCAGAAAGACAGGCTGATCGTCGATGACAGCTGGTCTGGCAGGCACGACGTCACCAAAGCGCAGCAGGTCGAAGCGATTGCCAAGGTGCTGACCGCAATTGACGCTGATGCGATTGTAATCGTCGAGGCGCCCAACACCGGCAGACGCCAGAACACGGTTCGGGCCCTGCAAACCTTTGCCGAAGCGTTCGACTTGCGCACGTCTGATGCGGTGATGGGCTATGCAAACGACACACATCAGGAACTGGCATTGCTCTATGACAGAACGGTGCTGAGTGTTCGCCATGACCCCAAGGGAGATATTGCAGATACGGCAGCCCCCCGGTTCGATGGCGTGTTCAAAATCGACCTCGATATTGATGCGACCGAGGACGTCGTGCGGTTCTCCAAACCGCCGATGGAACTGGCGGTGACGACGCAAGCCGGGCACAACATCCGCCTGATCGGGGCACATCTGAAATCCAAGGCACCGCACGGTGCCGAATCGCGGGACGAGGCGATCCGGATCTCGATTGCCAATCGCCGCAAGCAGCTGGCGCAAGCGATCTGGCTTGCACGGCGCGTCGAATGGCATGTTGCGCAAAAACAGCCTGTCATTTTGCTGGGCGATCTGAACGATGGCCCCGGGCTGGATGAGTTTGAACACCTCTTTGGCCGCTCGTCGGTCGAGGTGTTGCTGCAAGCCGGATTGTTCGATCCGAACGCCGTCACAGCCTACAGGTTTCGGCCCGGCCCGGTGCCTGCCACTGCGCGCTTTGCCCGTCCTGAGGAAGGCAAATTTCTGGACGCTTTGCTGGATTACATAATGATTACCGCGGACCTGCAAGCATATCGCCCGTCCTGGCGTATCTGGCACCCGTTTCAGGATGCCACCTGTTGGACTGAACAGGAATTGCGGCAGGCGCTTTTGACGGCCTCCGATCATTTTCCGGTCACGCTGGATATTGATCTGTGACCTTTCCAGCCTGCCACACGGGCCTTATATGTCAGGTATGAAACGCATTTTGCTGATCGGTACGATCTCAATGTTCCTTGCCGCGCCTGCGATGGCGCAGGAAGACAATGAAAAATCCCTGATGGAGCAGGGGGCCGAACTGTTTTTCGAAGGTCTGCGCAAGGAAATGGAACCGGCATTGGAAAACTTGCTGGGTCTGGCGGAAGAGCTTGGCCCGGCAATGCAGTCATTCTTGCAGCAGATGGGCCCGGCACTTGCTGAACTGGCGGCTGAGGTCAAGGACTGGAGTGTTTATGAACCACCCGAGATCCTGCCCAATGGCGATATCATTATCCGCAGAAAACCGCCCCAAGAGCCTTCTCAGCCCGAAAAGCAAGATATCGAGGTGCCCGAAGGACCCACAGATATCTGACCCGCTCAAGAGTCAGCCTTTGACAATCACGCGAGTCTGAGATTTCAGCGCCGCTGCCAAAGCGTTCAGCCGGGCTTCAGCCACTTCGCTGAACAGGGGGGCAGCGGTTTCGGGCAGATACAGTTCCAGCTCTCGCTTCTTGGGGAAAAACTTGAGCTGCCCCATATTGGCATCGTTGTGCATCCACAGCATCGCGCCAAAGCGCATGGCCTTGCCCAGAATCTCGGCCTGTTTCTGGCTATTTTCGTCCAGCAACTCGTAAAGCCGAGAGAACCGGTTGCCTTCCCGCTTGTTGCGATAGCGGTGTTGCAGTGCCAATCCGATGAAGACACGCTCGGAGTGCTTCAAGCCACCAAGATTGGCGCGCGTGACGTTGTCGAAACACACCTCGGCCCGATAATCGGGATGCGCGCGCCAGCTTACATCATGCAGCAGGCAGGCCGCCTTGATCAGGCGCACCCTGCTGGGCGGTGCGGATCTGAACAGCGGGATGACAAAATCATAGAGATTGCTGCCAAATCCGGGCAGGCGGGCGTCCTTTGCTTCCGAGAACCGGCTGGCTTCGATCAGCGGGTCGCGGTCGCGCACTTCCTGCGGCATCTGCTCATACAACAAGCCCTCGCGGATACCATAGCTTGAGATGGCGATATCTTTGGGTTTGAACGTGCGGATCAGCCGCGCCAGAACATCCATCGCATATGGGATAAGCGCCATGCGCGAACTGGACACGCCCGCCTGAGCACGCAGCTTTTCGCTATCGTGTTTTTCGATGTATTTGATCGTCTCGCGCACCTGTTTGGTGGTCATGCGGTATTCATGCAGCACGTTCAGCGGATAGCCCCGCCGCAGCATGTCCAGCCGCGCAAAGGCCCGCCAGCTGCCGCCGACCAGAAATAAACGGTCCCGCTGCTGGCCCATCTGATTGCGCAGATCCTCCATCGTTTCCTTGATATGCGCTTTTCGCGCACGTCGCCCGCCTTTGATGTCACGCAGTTTCAACGGCCCAAGCGGCGAGGTCACGCGGCGGCCGACCTGACCACCGCCTATTTCGGCCAATTCCATCGACGACCCGCCGATATCGCAGATCAGTCCATAAGCTCCGGGCCACCCCAACAAGACACCCTGCGCCGACAGGCGGGCTTCTTCGTCACCGTCAATGATGGCAACCTGCAAACCGGTTTCAGCCTGCACCTGATCGCAGAACTCGGGCCCATCCGAGGCTTCGCGCACAGCAGCGGTGGCCACAACATGCAAACCGGGCAAATCCAGATCCATTGCCAGGTGCTGGAACCGTCGTAGGGCCGACAAGGCGCGGTCGCGGCCACGCGGGTTCAGTCGTCCGGTTTCGGACAGGCCTGCCCCCAGTTCGCACATGACCTTTTCATTGTAGAAATAGGCCGGTGATCGCGCCGCCCCGTCGAAAATGACCATCCGGACCGAGTTCGACCCGACATCGACAACCCCGACGCGGGATAGTGCCCGTGCATCCGGTTTGTCAAACAGGGGCTTTCCGATTGTTCCCCAGTCCGGGATATCGGTTTCGACGGTCTGATCCATGTGCCTTCCAGATTGTCCTGTTTGAGGATGCGAAATTGACGTCAGCGGGTCAATCATTGGTCTCGACCTCATCCGGAGCCGTGTTCAGTACGCGAATGGCCAGCGCGCGTGTAATGTCGCGTTTTTCCGCCAGGGCCAGTTGGTCCAGTTGGGATACAACGTCGGCTGCGCTTTCAAACCGCCGGTCCATATGCTTGACAAGATAGGCGATGACATCGGGGCCGGGGTTGAGCTGCCTGTCGACAAACAGCTTGGCAAGAACCGCGCCCAGCAATGCGTCGTCGGGCGGATCCAGTGCGACGTGATGGGCACCTTCGACCCGGCTTTGCAGGTCGGCCAGCGGCAACTCCCAGAATTTTGGTGCAAGACGGCCGGTCATCAGCAAGGGGAGCCCCTCGGCCAGAACAAGGTTATGCAGGTGGAACAGCGTTTTTTGCTGCTCGAGATCACCGGCTATCAAAGGCACGTCTTCGACCGCGATCGGCATACGCGCCAGGTCTGGCACATCGTCATATCGCAGGTCTCTGGCCTGAAGGATACGCCCGCCGGTTTCAGCGGCCCAGACATGGGCCAGATGGGTTTTGCCCGCGCCGGAGGGCCCGCTCAGTACCAGCTTGTTGCCGGGCCATGACGTGGCCGAGATCATTGCCACCGCCAGCGCATTGGCCGGTGACACAAAGAAATCCTCTCGCCCGAGCGCAGTTTTGGCGGGCAGATCAAAGCTGAGTTGTCGCGCCATTTACTCGGTTTCCTGATCCAGACCTTCAAGACCAGTGTACAATCTGCTGTCGAGGTATAGCGATGTGGCAAAGCGGGCCAACACGCCCAATGCCGCGGCGACCGGGACAGCGATCAGCATGCCGACGAAGCCGAACAGCGCGCCAAAGACCGACAGGGCCAGCAGCAACCAGACTGGATGCAGCCCGACAGAGCTGCCGACCAGCTTGGGTGTCAGGAAATTGCCCTCGGTGACCTGCCCAATGGCAAAGATACCCGCGATAAGCCCGATATGAGCCCAGTCGCCCCAGAACTGAAACAGCGCAAGCCCGATGGCCAGCGAGCCTCCGATAAGGGCGCCCAGATAGGGAATGAACGTGACCAAGCCCGCGATAAAGCCCACAATCAGACCGAATTGCAGGCCAGCAAGCATCAGTGCGACCGCGTAATAGCTGCCAAGGATTAGGCAGACCGTTCCCATGCCGCGCACGAACGAGGCCAGAACCGCGTCGATCTCACCCGCCAGCCGCCTGATGATGGGGGCGTGGTCACGTGGCAGCAGCTCTCCGATGCGGGCGGTCATGCGATCCCAGTCCAACAGCAAGTAAACGGCAACGACCGGGACAATGACCAACAGAACAACGATGTTGATCGCGGAGCCCAGCGAGGTCAGCAGCGTCTGCATAACGTCCCCGGTCTTGGATTTCAGCGTTTCGCCAAAGGACACCAGCATCGCGTGCGTGCTCGAGTCCCGGTCAAGCAAGGACGGGAACTGTTTTTCTATGAAACTGCGCAATTGTTTGAACAGATCGGGCAGTACATCGACAAGATCCAGCAACTGGGTGATCAACGCAGGGACCACCATCAGAATTGCCAGTACAAACCCCAGAACACCGACGACCGTGATGACTGCCGTGGCGGCCATACGCGACAGGCCCAACCGCTCCAGCCGGTCAGCGACCGGATCCAGGAAATAGGCAATGGCCCCGCCGATGACAAAAGGCAGCAAGACATCCCCAAGCGCCCACAGGATCAACGCGAAAACCGCAGCGGCGATGCTCCAGTATCTCAGCTGATCCTTAACCGGCAAAGCCATGGCGATCCCCTTGTTCAGGCCCTTGCAGGTGTTCTTGGCGCATCAAAGCCCATGATGCAAGCGGTTCATGGCGCTTGGGTTTGCAGGGGTCAGCCGCGCAAGGTTCCCAATTCAGGTGTGTCTTCGGTGGCGGTCTCATCGGGCCAGTTCGTGCGCCAAATCTCGGCCGACCAGTGACCACAATGAACCGCCGGACGGTCAAAGCCGGGCAGGGGCGGCAGCAAAGGCGCGACGACGATGTCGTGACGGGGCACCGCGAAATAGGGAAAAGAATACCGTTCCCGCCCCGATCGGTTCACAACCCGATGCGGCGTGGATTTCAACCGCCCGCCCGACCACAGCTCCAGCATGTCACCGATATTCACCACGAAACCACCGGGCGGGCAGTCGGGCGTGATCCAGCCGCCGTTGCGGGTCTGCACCTCAAGCCCGCCCACCGGATCGGGGGCAATGATGGTCAAGGCGTCGGTATCCTTGTGCGGATGGATACCATAGCCTGCCTCATCCTCGGCCTGTGGCGGGTAATGCAGCAGGGTCATGTTGGTCATCGGGACCCGGAATGCACTGCGCAGCGCGTCGGCTTTCAGATCCAGTCCCGCCTCTAACGCGCCCAGCAACAGATCGGTGACGCGATCCAGTTGCCGCCAGTAACCCAGAATGACCTCCTTCGCACCGGGTACACCGTCGGGCCAGAGGTTTGGCCCGTATAACGCGCAATCCTCACGCACCGGGTCGTCTGCTGCGACCTCGTGATGCAGTTTGTACCCCTCGTACTTGTCGGCCTTGCCCGAGCCATCATTGGGTGTGAAAAACCCCATGGGTATATAGCCGCGATAGTTGGCGCGGGTGATGGCCTGATCCCATTTTTGCGCGTCATCGACGGCAAAAATCTGTCGGGTGATCTGGCGTACCTGATCCACGGTCTGCCGGGATACGCCTGTCCCGGTGATCGACAAAAAGCCGATCCCCTGACAGGCCGCAAGGATGTCTCGGACCGTCGCGTCATAGGCTGCGGTTCCCGGGGCAGTCAAAGGCGCGATATCAATCGTTGGGATACTGTCCATCAGTGAATCCTCACCCCCTGGCGTTGCAATTCAGCGCGAACCGGTGCCAGATTCAGCTGGTCCAGCTCCTGATTGCTTTTCAGTGAGACCGCAGCGGCGATGCCCGCGCCCTGACCCATGACCGCGCAACAAGACATGTTTCGGGTTGCGGCATGTGCCACCCGGTCCGCGCCATGCGACCGTCCTGCAACCAGCAGGCCTTTGATGCCCTTGGGCAGCATCGACCGATAGGGGATTTGCATGTACCGTCCCGTAGTTGGCAGGATCAGAATACCATAGCCGTCGATGAACTCGGGATAGATGCCGATCGTATCCTCGAACCGGCCCTGATGGCGGGCATCGTTTTCGGTCATGTTGTAGACCGCGTCGATCTTGCGGGTGTCGCGGATGCCGATGGTCATACCGAAATTCCGCAAACGTGCGTTTTCGCAACCGGGCATGAACCGTCGCAGCGCCTCGATGGCCAGCATGGTCTGGCGGCGACCTTCAATCTCGCCGCGCGTCAGGCTGTCGGGATCGGTGCCGTCAACCTCGGCCAGATGGATGAGGTTCATGTATGTCAGCTCGCCCGTGTCATGCATCGCGCCCCAGGTGCCGGCGATGGTGTTCAGATGCGGCGGGATCAGCCCCTGATCGATTGCTTGCTGGAACGGTTTGTGCACGAAGGGTGAGAACATGTCGTCCTCTTTACCCGAGGTCTCAATGTTCCACTCTCCGCCGCCGCCCCAGTCCTTGTAGGTCTGCGGGTCAGCTTTTACACCTTCCATAAAGGCCCGCTTGTCGACGCCCGCCAGATGGAACATGACCGAGGCCGCCATCATGTCCTCGCGCGGAGTTTTGTGGGTCGGCGCACCCGCGCGATGGGCCACATCCGCGTCGCCGGTGGCATCGATGACGACCTTGGCCAAAATCGCTTCGCGCCCGGCCTTGGATTCTGTGATGACACCGGTGATCCGGTCGCCTTCCAGGATCGGGGACACGAATTGCCGATGCAACATCGGATGCACGCCCGCTTCTTCGACCAGCTTGTCGGCCACCAGTTTGAATCCTTCGCTGTCCAGCTCATAGCTCAGGGACTGGCTTTCCGGAACGGCGGCTCCCATCTCCTTGGCGCGGGTTTCAAACTCCATCCCGATGCCGCCTGCCTCGACGGTTTGCTCGTGCCGGTACCAGGCAAATCCTTCGACGCCGACGGCAGTGATATTGCCGCCCATGCAGCCGAAACGATCAACCAAAGATACCTCGGCCCCCGCACGTGCCGCCGCAAGCGCTGCTGCCAACCCGGCAGGGCCGGAACCAACGACCAGAACATCGGTTTGATGAATGACGGGGATTTGGCGTGCGGGTTCCTGAATGGTCTGCATCGGCGCCTCATGGAATTTGCGTTTCCGCTACCATGGCAGTCCCGATTGGCGGGTCAATCAAAAAACCGACTGCCGCAAGGTCGGAAAACACCAATGCGCGATTGCCCCCGGCGGGGCTTTGGCATAATCACCTGTCCAGTCGAATTCTTACCTTTGAAGGTCCGTCCATGCGCCTGAGCCGTTACTTTCTGCCCGTTCTCAAGGAAACCCCGTCCGAGGCTCAGATCGTCAGCCACCGGCTGATGCTGCGTGCAGGGATGATCAAGCAGGCCTCTGCCGGGATATATTCCTGGTTGCCGCTGGGCTTCAAAGTGCTGCGCAAGCTGGAAAACATCGTCCACGAAGAACAGGCGCGGGCCGGTCACATCGCGATTCAGATGCCTATAATCCAGTCGGCGGATCTGTGGCGTGAATCCGGGCGCTATGATGACTACGGTCAAGAGATGCTGCGGATGAAGGACCGTCATGACCGCGACATGCTGTTCACGCCCACAGCCGAAGAACTGGTGACCGATATTTTCCGCGGCCACGTCAGCAGCTACAAGGACCTGCCGCTGACGCTCTACCAGATCCAGTGGAAGTTCCGCGATGAAATCCGCCCGCGTTTTGGCGTGATGCGGGGGCGCGAGTTCTATATGAAGGACGGATACAACTTCGACCTGACCAAGGAAGATGCGCTGCACGCCTATAACCGCCATCTGGTCAGCTATCTGCGCACTTATGAACGGATGGGACTTCAGGCGATTCCGATGCGCGCCGATTCAGGCCCCATCGGTGGCGATGACACGCATGAGTTTCTGGTTCTGGCCGATACCGGTGAATCCGAGGTTTTCTATGACAGCGCCGTCACCGACCTGACCTTTGGCGATCGTGAAATCGATTATGACAACCGCGAACAGTGTCAAGCCATTCTGGAAGAGTTCACTTCGAAATACGCCCGCACTGATGAAACCCACGATGAAGCTCAGTTCAACCAGATCCCCGAAGAACGCCGCCGCGTGGCGCGCGGCATTGAGGTGGGCCAAATCTTCTACTTTGGCACCAAATACTCCGATCCCTTGGGCGCAACTGTCCAAGGCCCGGATGGCAAACCGGTTCCGGTTCACATGGGCAGCCATGGTATCGGTGTCAGCCGCCTTGTAGGAGCCATCATCGAGGCCAGCCATGACGATAAAGGCATCATCTGGCCCGAGGGCGTGACCCCGTTCAATTGCGGTATTGTCAACCTCAAGCAGGGCGATGACGAAGCCGATGCAGCTTGTGACAAGATCTACACGGCGCTGACGGCTTTGGGTCTGGAACCGCTCTATGACGACCGCAATGAACGTGCTGGCGGCAAATTCGCCACGATGGACCTGATCGGTTTGCCCTGGCGCATCACGGTTGGCCCGCGTGGTCTGAAGAATGGTGTGGTTGAACTGACCTGTCGCCGCACTGGCGAAAACGAGGAACTGAGCCCCGAGGCGGCCGTTACCAAAGTTGCTGAGATTTACCAGCGGATCGCATAAGCGACCATCAGTTGCTGCTGCGAGGTGGTGTTGAAACTCACCCTGTGATCTGGATGGGGTGCCGGAGGCTCAGACCTGGCGGCCCTTCCCAAGCTACCTGAATACCGACCGCGTCAGTCGGTCGGTTCTCAGTTTTGATCCGACGTCGGGCGCTCGGCCAGGACGTCTCCGTTGGCTCCGTCACCTGTCGCCACAACAATCGGACGGCCAAGGCGGCTGATCAGTTCGCGAAACTCGATATCCAGAAAGCGCAATCCGCAAATCCGCGCATCAGTTGCCCGATCCGTGATACACAAACGGCCTTGCCGGAAAACCAGACGATATCCTTTGTCTTTCAGGATGTCTGCCAAATTGCCCCAGCTTGCCGCGGTGACAAAGATTGGCCGAATGGCCGCGCGCAGCAAGGCTGCGGTTTCACAATCTAATTCTGTTGAAGCCTGACGGGTCGAAATTGCACCCGCACCATTGGTTGAAATTTGTAAATTCATTGAGCGACCCCCGCTCTTTAAATGTGTTCCCCCATGGTCAGGGTGGCAAAGTTTCTGAAAATAATCAAAAAGAGTAATAAAATTTCGCACTTATTGTTGCCTTTACGATTCAGTGGCTCACGATGCGCGATGATTAACGTCATACCTGAAACAATCACCTTCTGTCTGTGATGCGCTTCACAACTCATGGTGTAGCGCCCGAATTGAAAGACACCTGTTTTGCACATGTATTTTGGTCATGTCCCGAAACGATTCGGCTCATTCAGGCTGAGGAACCGGTTCAGGGTGACAACCGGCTTGACCATTGGGCGAAATGCCGAAAGGGTCGCCGCAAACAAGAAAACCCGGAGCAGGCATGGCCAAGACACCCCCGCCCTTTGCCCCTTTTGAATGGAAAATCGCCTGGCGATATCTGCGCGCGCGCAGGGCCGAAGGCGGCGTCAGCGTGATGACATGGATCTCACTGATCGGGATCACGCTTGCCGTGTTCGCGCTGATTGCAACGCTGGCCGTCCGTTCGGGTTTTCGGTCTGAATTCGTCGGCACCATTCTGGGCGCCAATGCGCATGTGACAGTCTATTCCTCGGGTGAATTTGACGCGCAGGGCCGGGTGGATCGGACAATTGCCGACTACAACGAACGCACTGACCGCATTGCGCTGGTGCCCGGTGTTGAACGTGCCGCACCGCTGGTGAAGGGGCAGGTGCTGATCACCAACCGCGACAGCAGCAGCGGGGTCGAGGTGTTTGGCATCCGACCAGACGATCTGTTCGACCTGCCGGGTATCGCGCAGGCGGACCAGGCGGCGGGGGACCTGTCGGACTTCCAGACAGGTGAGGATGTAATCGCCATTGGATCGGGTGTGGCCCGCAGTATTGGGGTCACTGTCGGGGATGTGGTCAAACTGACCTCGCCCAACGGGGTCAAAACCGCCTTTGGCACGTCACCGCGCGTGAATGCCTATCGCGTTGTCTATGTGTTTTCGGCCGGTCGCTATGACATCGACCGCACCCGCGTCTACATGCCGTTTTCGCAGGCGCAGGGCTTTTTCAACCGTGAAGGTGTGGCGGATGAGATCGAAGTGATGGTGGACAAGCCCGAAGACCTCGGCCCGATCCTGATCCCCATTCTTGAGGCGTCGGGCGAGCGCAGTCAAATCTGGACATGGCAGGACGCATCCGGCGGCTTCCTGCGCGCGCTCGAGGTTGAGGATAACGTGATGTTCATCATCCTGTCGATCCTCGTTCTGATTGCTGCGATGAACATCGTTTCGGGCCTGATCATGCTGGTCAAAAACAAGGGGCGCGATATCGGTATCTTGCGCACAATCGGCCTGAGCGAAGGATCGGTTCTGCGTGTCTTTTTCATCTGCGGTGCGTTCACCGGCCTGATCGGCACTGCAATGGGGGTCATCCTGGGATGCCTCTTTGCAATCTACATTGATCCGATCTTCTCATTCGTGAACTACGTGATGGGCGGTGGCGTGTGGGATCCGTCGATCCGCGGCATCTACGCTCTGCCGGCCGAACTGCATCTGAGCGATGTGCTCAAGGCGACGTGCCTGTCGCTTGGCCTGTCTTTCATCGTCACCTATTTCCCCGCCCGCCGCGCGGCGCGGCTGAACCCGGTCGAGGCGCTGCGCTATGAATGAAGTCACCTTGCGTCTGAACGGTCTGACCAAGACCTACCTCAAAGGTACACCGGGCGAGGTGCAGGTTCTGCGTGGGGTCGATCTGGAGCTGCGCGCGGGTGAGGCCGTGGCCATGGTTGCGCCGTCCGGTGCGGGCAAATCAACGCTTCTGCACATCGCCGGTCTGCTGGATAAGCCTGACGACGGAACCGTCGAAATCGGGGGACAGAATGTGAACGGCAAGGGCGACCGAACCAGAACGGCGTTGCGTCGGCAGGATATAGGGTTCGTATATCAGTTCCATCACCTGCTGCCCGAGTTTACGGCGCTGGAAAACATCACATTGCCGCAACTGGCCAATGGCGCGTCCGAAAAAGCTGCTCAGGCACGGGCGTTGGATTTGCTGGACCGTGTGGGCGTCGCCCCGCGCGCCAGCCACCGCCCTGCGGCGCTGTCGGGCGGTGAACAACAACGCGTGGCCTTTTGCCGGGCGCTTGCCAACGCGCCACGTGTTTTGCTGGCAGACGAACCGACAGGCAATCTGGACCCTGAAACTTCGGATCAGGTGTTCGATGCGCTGATGACGCTGGTGCGGGACGAGGGATTGTCGGCGTTGATCGCGACCCACAACCTCGAACTGGCGGCGCGCATGGATCGCATGGTCAGGCTTGAGGGCGGCGTGCTCAGGCCAGTTGAGTGATCGCAACACCGATGGCCATGACCGCGATACCACCTGCCCGCATCAGGGTGAGGGGTGCCACCTGTGCGCCGAACAGGCCGAAGTGATCGATTGCCGCGGCACTGATCAATTGCCCCAACAGAACAAAGAACACAGCGTTTCCCACACCGAAATGCGGGGCGACATGGGTGATCGACAACACATAGAATGCAATCAGGATGCCAGCGAACAACAGGTGTTTCGGGGCTTGCGCAACCTTGGACAAGGCTGCAAAACCGGGAAACAACAGCATGGTCAGCACCGAGGCGGCCAGGGCAATTGCAAACAGCACCACAGCTGCCGTTGTCGGTGATCCGATGACCTTGCCAAGGGCCGCGTTAAGAGCGGCCAGTATCGGAATTCCAAATCCGGCGGCCAGCATGATGGCTGCGTATTGTGTCATTGCCCGAACCCTCTGCACCTATTTCGTTGATCTGGATCATTGCGCCCATATGCCTGTCGGGCAACCCTGCAAATGTCAATCGTGACAGGAGGATACGATGTTCAAGGCAACGATCGGTATGCTGGTTCTCGGGGTTTCGGCTGCTGCCGCACAAGCTGCCTGGGCGCAGGATGCCGCGACCGGAGAGGAACTCTATTTGCATTACTGCGCGACCTGTCACGGGATTGACGCAACCGGGCAGGGGCCGATGGCCAGCGTGCTGGTTGTTCAGCCGTCCGATCTGACCGCATTGTCCGGCGAAAGCGGGGTGTTCCCGACCGCCCGCGTTGTCGCCCGCATCGACGGTAGGGACCCGCTGGTCAGCCATGGCAGCCCGATGCCGGTCTATGGCCCTTATTTCGACGGGCAGGACACATCCATGAAAACACCGGAAGGTCAGCCGATCCTGACCAGCCAGCCGATCGTTGATCTGGTGGCATATCTGGAAACCGTGCAGCGCGCACGGAACTAACTGCAAATCCCTTCGATCCTGGCTTCGCTCCATGGGATCAGGACCGGGCGCTCGCGCCCTTGTTCCGGCAGGGGCGACAGATCAAAATGGGTGCCCAGCATGTCGTGCAGTCTTTTGGTACGCTTGGCCTGGGGGGCCAATGCGCGACAGCACACGTATTCCTCGACGATCGCGCCCTGCTGTTCGAACCCGTAGGTCAGAAAATCCGGAGAGGTTTCGAGGTCGAACAGATACGGATCCCTCCGGCCCCCATGTTCCGCCGCAGCGCGCAGGGGGTGGTAACCCGTGGTCCGGCGATTCTGCCATTGCCAGACATGCGTCAGCTCATGGGCCAAAAGCATCGCGGCCAGCAGGTTCATCTGATCCGGAAATTCCGACATATAGTCCTCCAGATACCAGTCGCGGGCAAAGTAGACTTTGTTGAACAGGGCCACGGCGGCAGGTTTGCCCGTCACCGGCCCGGGGTCCACCGGGGGCAGAATGCGCTCGCGGCAGGCCAGTCGCGGGCGTTCTTCGCGGAAATACGTCACGTTGGTAACCGGGGCACCTTCGACCAGACGGATGTGATCCAGTTCCAGGGTTTCCCCCTGAATGGTTTCCGCAAAATCGCGCTCCTGCTCAGTCAACTCACGGCCGCAGGCGGCCAGCAACAAAAGAGAAGCAAAGAAAATTCGCAGAACCATAAGTTGAATCTTATTCTGCTGCGGGTATTCCGCAAACCGTTTTCACAGACTCATGGCCAGAACCCGGCTGATTTCCGTAAGTGATCGCCCGGACTGACCCATCCATGTATTAAAGGCGTTCTGAACCGCCTCCATCGCTTTCTTCGAGGTGGCAGGCTTGTCGATCACACCTTCGGCAATCAGCCGGGCGGTGACATCCTGAGACAGAATGAAGCTGTCCCGCCCGGCAAACCGCATTGTGTACTGCGCCGAAGCGCCGCCCAGTCGGGCCCCGCGTTTTGCCAGCATGGCCAGAAGGTTGACGTAGTCATCAGATGGCCAGCCGCCCAGCACTTTACCCGCGCCGCCTTCCTCACGCAGTTCAAGCAGGAATGCAGCGTTATCCCGTACAGCCGCGATCTTGGTTCCATTCCTTACTATGCGCGTATCCTGCAACAGGGTGTCAAACTTCTCATCATCCATGAACGCGCATCGCCCCACGTCGAACCCGTTAAAGGCTGATTCGAACCCGTCCCATTTGTTTTCGATGACTTTCCAGTTGAAGCCAGCCTGAAAGATGCATTTCGTGATGACCGACAGCCAGCGATCCTCGGGCATCGCTGCCAGTTCCGCAGGGGTTTTCGGTTTGCTCAGTTTTGCGCCCAGTGCTTCTGGACCGCCGTGGCGCGCGGCTGCGATTTCAAAGATTTCGTCAAACGTTCGCATCTGTCTAACCTTGATGTTGCCCGACTATAAATGTTTATCTTTTGTTCTTGTTTGGCAATGAAAAATCTGACCGTGTCCAGATTTGAGGCAGTCCAACGAATAACTGGATTCGCAGAAAAATGCGGATTTTCGAAAGAAGTTCTCGACAAAAGGTGGCAAAATGTTTTCTGATTGACTCGTCAGTCAACGTCCCGTCTTAGCGAAATGGAACAAGGCAAGCCGGGTTGGATGCGTAAAGGGAGCCGGGAGGGGGGAACAATCTGGCAGAAAGATCTTTTCCACAATTTGGAAACGGATCACTGTTCTTTTCCAGCCAAATTTGTGCATGCTGCGGCATGGCATTGTCATCAGACAGAAAGACCGGCGGGAGAATCCTTGCCGGGATGGGCAAAACAAATATGACAGGGAGTTAAGTCCATGAAAAAACTAAGTGTAAGCCTAATGGCTCTGAGCGTTGCAGGCGCAGCGCAGGCGGCGGATATGGGTGCCGTGGATGAACCGATCAAATTGGCGATCAACGAATGGACCGGCCAGCATGTCACCACGCATGTGGCGGGAGAGATGCTCAAGGCTGCCGGGTACAACGTCGAATATGTGACCGCGGGCATGATGAACCAGTTCCAGGCGCTGGCCGATGGCGACATCGACGCGACACTGGAAATCTGGTCTTCCAACGTTTCCGATGAATACGCCAAGAAAATCGGTGAAGGCACTGTGGTTGAAATCGGTGATCTGGGTCTGGATGCCAAGGAAGGCATCGCATACCCGGCGCATGTGGCCGATCTGTGCCCGGGCCTGCCCGCATGGGAAGCGCTGAAAGATTGCGCTCAGGTCTTTGCGACGGCGGAAACTCTGCCCGGTGGTCGTCTGGTCGACTACCCGGCCGATTGGGGTACTCCGGGCGCGGATCGCATGACCGGTCTGGAATTGCCGTTCAAAGCCGTACCAGCAGGGTCCGAAGGGGCGCTGATCGCGGAATTGCGCGCCTCGACCGAACGTAAATCGCCGCTGCTGATCACTTTCTGGCAGCCGCATTGGGCGATGTCGGCCTATGACGTTCAGTTCGTCGAACTGCCCGCCGGTGAAGAAGCGTGCTTCAATGATCCGGCCTGGGGCCCGAACCCGAACGCTGTCAATGACTGCGACTTCTCGCCCTCGCGCATCTTCAAGGCCGGCTGGAGCGGTATGGAAGAGAAATGGCCAGCAGCCTTTGAAATCCTGACCAATTATCAGCTGGCGGTTGAAGATCAGCAGCCGATGATGGGCGCGATCGACGTTGACGGCGGAAAGGTCGAAGAAGTTGTCGCCGCTTGGATGGCCGAAAACGAAGGCAAGTGGCGTCCGGTTGTTGACGCGGCAACCCAGTGAGCCCGCGTAGGTGACGGACACGACTATGCCAGCCATCGCCTGCCGGAATCTCTGGCAGGTGTTTGGCCCCGGCGCTGACAAAGCCCTGACCGACGCGCTGTCTCGGTCAGGGAATGACGCCGACAAGGCTGCCGCCGCCCTTCGGGAACAGGGGCTGATCCCCGCCGTTCAGGATGCCAATTTCGAGGTTCAGGAAGGCGAGCTTTTCGTCATCATGGGCCTCTCGGGCTCGGGCAAATCCACGCTGATCCGCTGCATATCGCAGCTGCTGCCGGGCACAGGTGGTGAGATTCGGGTGGATGGCGAAAATGTCATCGGAGCCTCAAAAAAGGCGCTGACCGAGTTGCGCCGCAAAAAACTGGGTATGGTGTTCCAGCATTTCGGCCTGTTCCCGCATATGACCGTTTCTGAAAACGTGGCCTATCCGCTGCGCGTGCAGGGTGTGGGCAAGAAGGAACGGCTGGCGCGCGCGCAGGAGGTGATCTCCCTGGTCGGTCTGGAAGGGCGCGAAGACAGCTTTCCGCGCCAGCTTTCAGGTGGCCAGCGTCAGCGTGTGGGCATTGCCCGCAGCCTCGCTGTAAATCCCGATATCTGGTTTCTGGATGAACCGTTCTCGGCCCTCGACCCATTGATCCGCCGCCAGTTGCAGGATGAATTCCTGCGTATTCAGGCGACGCTGAAGAAATCCATCGTCTTCATCACCCATGACATTCAAGAGGCGCTGAAGCTGGCCGACCGCATCGCCATCATGCGCGACGGCAAGATTGTTCAGATCGGAACGCCCACTGATATCGTGTTGCGCCCGGTGGATGATTACGTGCGCGAATTCTCGAAGGATGTCGCCAAAGGTCAACACGCCAAGGTCGCCTCGGTCATGCGGAGCGAGGCGGAATGTGGCCCCGATGATCCCGGCCTCACCACCTCGATGACGCTGGACGCAGCCCTTGCGCATTGCATGGAGCTGTATGAACCCGTGCCCGTGCGGGATGAGGCGGGCAATGTCGTCGGCACGGTGCATCCGTCCGATCTGGCCGCAGCTCTTCAGGTGGACGAGACATGACCGCCATAACCGACCTCCCGACACGGCGCAGTGCGCAGTTGACGGCAGGTGCGAAGGCCGCCCTGATAACTGTTATCGTCGGTGCAGTTTGCCTTGCGCTCGAGGGTATCGCCCCGTGGCTGGTCAAGTGGCCCGCCGCGTGGGAACTGCCTGCAACCCAATGGGTTGGCGCGTTTCTGGACTGGTTTCTGAACCTGATCAAACCGGCAATGCGGCTGTTTTCGGACCTGATGACCCACCCAATGAACTGGGCGAATTTCGTGCTGGGCAAAACGCCATGGCCCATTCTGATCGGGATCGTGACCGCGTTGGGCTGGTATCTGGGCGGCTTGTCCATGGCCGCACTTGGCTTTCTGGGCCTCAGCTTTGTTTTGGCCTCGGGCTATTGGGCCGAAAGCATGAATACGCTGGCGCTTGTCGCCGTGTCTGTCCCTGTGGCGCTGGTCATTGGGGGCGCCATCGGCATCCTCGCCAACGAAGTGCCAAAGGTGAAATCCTTTGTGCAGGCCGTGCTGGACATCATGCAGACGGTGCCAACCTTTGCCTATCTGACACCGCTGCTGCTGCTGTTTGGATTTGGTCCTGTTGTTGGTCTGATTGCTTCGGCCATCTATGCCGCACCGCCAATGGCGCGCAATGTGATGCTGGGATTGGAACGGGTAGAACCCGAAATCAAAGAGGCGGCCATCATGTCTGGCGGCACTCGGTTCCAGCAGCTGTTCCAGGTCGAAATCCCTGCCGCCACCACTCAGATTATGGTCGGTGTGAACCAATGTCTGATGGCCGCATTGTCGATGGTTATCATCGCCGCGGTCATCGGTGGGTTCAACGATATCGGCTGGGAGGTTCTGCTGACCATGCGCAAGGCGCAGTTCGGCGAATCGCTGATGGCGGGTCTGGTTATCGTGGTCTTTGCGGTGGTGATCGACCGGATGAGCGGCACTTTGGCGACCGAGCGTAAACGCTATGACAGCCGCGTTGTCTGGGCGATGCTGGGTTTTGCTGTTGTCTTCACCGCCGCCTTCTGGGCGTGGTTGCCAAATCCTGCGGAATTGACCCTGCTGGACCCGATGGCCGAGGTCGTGGACAGCGGCCTGACCGCGTTCACGCAGGCCAACGGCCAGTGGCTGGACGCCCTCAAGAACAACTCGTTGTTCTATGTACTGCTACCGCTTCGGATCGGGTTGGATCAGGCGGTGCTGCCCTTCACATGGGGTTTCCAGTGGACGTCGAGCATGAGCTATGGTCTGTTCGCGGCCGGTGCCGGAATTGCGCTTTTGATGGCGTGGCGCGGGCGGCTGACTGGCGGGCTGGTCGTTCTGATCTTGATCGGAATGCTGGAAACCGGCATCGCGAACCTGCCGTGGCCCTTTGTCCTGACCGGCGCTGCCGCGCTGGGCTGGGTCGCCGGGGGCTGGCGTCTGGCCGCGCTCTGCGTGGGGCTGCTCTGCACCATCCTCGTCTCGGGCCTGTGGGAAAGGGCGCTGCTGTCGCTCTATCTTAGTGGTGCAGCGGTGTTTACCTGCGCTTTGGCAGGGGGGCTGATCGGTCTTGCCAGCGCGGTATGGCAGCCTGTGTGGAACGTGGTTCGCCCGATCTGCGACATGTTGCAGACGATCCCCCTGTTCGTGTTCCTGATCCCGGTGCTGATGGTGTTCCAGATTGGTGAGTTCTCGGCCTTTCTGGCGATCTGTGCCTATGCGATTGTCCCGATGATCCGCTACACGCGGCACGGGCTGGTCAATACACCGGATGAGATGATGGAGGCCGCAATTTCAAGCGGTGCGACCGAGTGGCAGATCATGCGCGATGTGCGGGCGCCTTATGCGGCCCCGACCATCCTTCTGGGGCTGAACCAGACCATCCTTTACGCCTTCGCCATGCTGGTCATCGCGGCACTGATCGGGACCACCGGTCTGGGCCAGTCGATCTATCTGGCGCTGGGTCAGGCGGATGTAGGATTGGGCATATCTGCCGGGGCCGCGATGGCGATTCTGGCACTGATCGCAGACCGCATCGTGCAGGGCTTTGCCGAAGAACGCCGCGCGGCGCTTGGGCTGTAATACAAGGCAGGGACGGTGCGTTCGCCCCTGCGGCCCAACTTGATTTCGGGCAAGGACGTCGCTGTCCTCCCAGTCTAGACCGACCCCAACACGTTTGGAGAATATCATGACCGGTTGGGGCCTGTTCCTTGCAGCACTCATCGTTTTCCTGCTCAGCCATGCAATTCCTGTACGGCCCACCGTGCGGGGTTGGCTGATCGGCACGCTCGGCCGCCGGGGGTACTTCGCGGCCTATTCACTTCTGTCTTTGGCCGTGCTGGCATGGCTGATTGTTGCCGCTGCAAACGCCCCCTATGTCGAGGTCATTCCGCCGTTCGCAGTCTTGCGCTGGGTGCCGATACTGATCATGCCCGTGGTGTGCTGGCTGGCTGTGACCGGGCTTGCGATCCAGAACCCGTTTTCTTTCGGAGGGATGGGCAACAGGTCCTTTGACCCCGAACACCCCGGTATTCTGCGCACCACCCGCCACCCGATCCTTGCCGCGCTGCTGTTGTGGTCCTTGGCGCATCTTCTGGCCAATGGAAGCCTGTCACATGTGATTCTGTTCGGCCTGTTTGCCGGATTTTCTGTTATGGGCATGGACCTGATCGACAGGCGTAAATCGCGTGAGATGGGCTTTGAATGGGTCCGGTTGTCCCGAAATACGTCGCGGTTCTCACTCCGCTCACCGCGACCCTGGCCACGCCCCTGGGTCTGGCTGACCGCACTGGTCGCTTATGCGGTTCTTCTTCACCTGCACGCACCTGTGATTGGTCTGCCGCCGCTTCCTTGACTGGGGGAGTGGTCGGGCAGCGCCTTGCGTGCTATTTGAAACGTCACAATCGATTTACAAGAGGTCCAAGATGCATCTGGCCTATGTCACCACCACCGACCGCGGCGCGACGGATCGCCTGCTCAGCGCTGTTGCTGGACGTCTGCTGGCGTCCGGCGCGAAACTGGCCGGTGTCGTGCAAACAAACACGGAATGCGCCGACAGCAGCAAATGCGATATGGACGTGCGCGTGCTGCCTAACGGCGAAACCATCCGTATCTCGCAATCACTGGGCACCCAGTCCCGTGGCTGCCGTCTGGACCCCGCAGCGCTGGAACAGGCGGTTGGGTATGTGACCGCCTCGCTTGCGAACGCGCCGGACCTGTTGATTATCAACAAATTCGGTAAACATGAGTCTGATGGGCGGGGGTTCCGCCCGGTGATCGGCGAAGCGCTGGCGCTGGAAATTCCGGTGCTGGTCGGCGTGAACGGGCTGAACGCCGAAAAGTTCAACGCCTTCGCCGAAGGCGCGGCCGAGGAGTTGCCTGCGGACTTGGACGAAATCGTGCGTTGGTTCAACCGCATAGCTCAGATGCGCCCGGCTGCCGAATAGGTGGGCAATCGACCGGCGTGTTGATCTGAACGTCATGACATGCGGTGGCGAAGACCACGCGGAACCCTTCGTCCACGATCCAGTCGCGTTAGCCCCGGGTTAAGATCTGTAAAACTGATCAGGTCTGTCGCATCTGAGAATGGTGGCAGACCAAAAGCAATAACGCAGCTGCCAGATTACAGAGCAGTGCGGACTACACGTCCTGACCATCTTCGAAATACATTGGAAAGATGGTGGGCGACCCTGGAATCGAACCAGGCGTGCGTCTCCGCGAGGGAGTTACAGTCCCCTGCCACACCTTGCGGCCTGTCGCCCACTGTCAGGCGTTGCACCTGACGTGGAGGCGTGATTACTAGCGCACCAAAGGAGCGTCAACAGGAAAATTTCCCTTTGGCGCAGGAAACCGAATTCCCGGCCCGGAGGCCCTTGAAATGAAGAAACCCAAATGGGTCGTCGAAAAGGAACAGGCGCGCAAAGCTACCGCTGCAGAAACCGTCTGGCTGTTTGGCCTGCACGCGGTTCGCGATGCGCTGATGAACCCAAAACGGCAAAAACTACACCTGATGGTGACGCGGAATGCATGCGATAAACTGGCGGAAGCTATTGAATTTGCGGGGATCGAGGCCGAGATAGTCGACCCGCGAAAGTTTTCTGCCCCCATCGATGCCGGATCAGTACATCAGGGCGCAGCGCTAGAGGTCAAGCCGTTGGAATGGGGTAGTCTGGCCGATAACTGCATCGGTCGTGAAAACCCTCGTGTCATTCTGCTGGACCGGGTCACCGACCCGCACAATGTTGGGGCGATTCTGCGCTCGGCCGAAGTTCTGGGGGCCAGTGCTGTGATCGGCACACGCCACCATTCCGCGCCCGAGACCGGAGCACTGGCAAAAACCGCCAGTGGCGCGCTTGAACGGCAGCCCTATCTGCGGGTGCGCAACCTTTCGGACGCGATTGTCGAGCTTCAGGGCATGGGCTTTCTGGTTCTTGGGCTGGACGGAGAAGCCGACGTGACAATCGAAGGCGCTTTGGGCACTGGCCGGAACCGCCCAGTCGCGCTTGTGCTGGGTGCGGAAGGTCCAGGATTGCGGCAGAAGACAAAGGAAACCGTGGATCAGTTGGTTAAAATTGACGCAGCCGGGGGATTTGGTTCCCTGAACGTCTCAAATGCTGCGGCAATCGCCTTATATGCATCGCGACCCTGAATAAAGGAGAGCGTCATTCCCGGTCCTGCCAAAATCGCGACCTGCTGTTATTGCGGCACCCGGGCTGCCCTGATCCTGAAAGGCAAGGAACGGCACGAGCTTAGCTGTTCCAGCTGTGGGGCACCGCTGCACGACCTGAAGATGTTGCCCTTGCGGAAAGTACTCAAACCCGAACCGATGCGCGCCGCTGTGTCTCATACTGCCCCTCGGAAAACAAAGCGCAAAAAGAGGAAAAAGACCATGCTTGCGCGCGTGTTCGATGAAGCATGGGACGTGATCGAAGACGTCTTTGACTAAGTTTCAATTGGCGGACACTCATTCACAACCGCGTCAACAGGGGTTTCGAAAAGCGCGAAAAGTTGCATCTTGATGGTCTTGAATGTGCAGATTCCAATGTGACGATGCTGAACCGACGTACTCTTCTTTGCTCGCTGAGCACTGTGCTGCTTGCCCCTGCCGTATTTGCGCAGGACAAACCCGTGTATTACGCCACTGATGGTGTGGCGTTGGCGGGGTATGATCCCGTGTCATATTTTGGCAGCGATGCGCCCTCAAAAGGGGTGCCCGAAAATGCGGTCATGTGGAAAGGTGCCCGGTGGCATTTCAAATCGCAGACAAATCGTGAGCTCTTCGAGGGCAATCCGCGCGCCTTTGCGCCGCAGTTCGGCGGCTATTGCTCGTACGGGATGGCGATGGGCGTGCTGAAAAGCACAGATCCCAATGCGTGGCAGGTGGTCGATGGGCGTCTTTACCTGACGCATTCGCCCGAGGTCGAGGAAATCTGGCAGCAGGATCAAACAGGGTACATTGCGATGGCCGAAGAAAATTGGCCCGCAATTCTTTACGGAAGATAGGTAAAGTTCAGCTAATTGTGAAAAGTCATCACAAAAATGCGCTGCCCCTCTTTTTTTTAATAGATCCATGCTTAAATGTCACAGTGACCGCGGAACGGAACTGCCGCGGGTCATTTCACTGTCCCTCGTTCCAACAACTGGCGCCCAAGCTTTCTTGGGCGCTTTTTTCTTTTTGGAACGCTGTTAAGGATAGGGCATGCCAGATTATTCCGATCAGTACCTCAAGGCCATTTTGCAACGCACCAAGACGGTGGCCGTTGTCGGCGTTTCCATGAACCCGGTGCGACCCAGCTATTACGTGGCGCGCTATTTGTCGCTGAAAGGGTTCAAGGTGATTCCCGTCAATCCGGGCCACGCGGGCAATGACCTGTTTGGTCAGACGGTTTGCGGCAGCCTGTCAGAAATTTCCGAGCCTGTGGACATGGTGGACATTTTTCGGCGGTCCGAGGCCGTGCCACCTATTGTGGACGAGGCGCTGGATGCGTTTCCGTCGCTCGGTACGATCTGGATGCAGATTGGTGTGGAACACCCTGAAGCGGCGGCAAAGGCCAAGGCCCGTGGGGTCGATGTGGTGATGAACCGCTGCCCCAAAATTGAATATCAGCGCCTGTTTGGCGAATTGCGCATGGGTGGATTTTCGACCGGGATCATTTCGTCCAAGCTTTAGGGTTTGGCGGGGACGTAAGGTTTCAGGCGGGCGACCTGTTCCTTCCGCCGCTTTTCCAGCACCACGTCGCGCGGGACCCAGTCATACCGGGTATCCTCGACCAGCGGAGACCAGAACAACACGCCGCCATAACGCCACGGGTCCAATACGACACCGTCATACAGCGTCGCGCCTTTACGGCTGATGATTGCGGTGCTGTGGTCGATCCGCGTCGGGTTGTCCGCGTTTGCGATGGCACGGTGCAGATCCAGCGTCCGGAAGTTTTCCTGTTTCAGCCGCCGCTCGATATCCTCGGCCCAATGCCAGCACAGCCCACGCGGGCGCAGCCCCTTGTTGACCTTCATATTATGGATCAGGGGCGGGTCTGTGATCTGGTATTCCTCGACCAGCTGGGCGGTATAGGCGTAAGCAATTCCCGCCGCGCGTCGGGCCTCCTCGGGGTCGATATCCGGGCCAAGGCCCTGAATCTCCGAGGCGAGCCGCTGCACCTCATCCCCGGTCGAGCGCGGCGGCGGGGTGCAGCCAGCCACGATGGCAAGGGTTGCCACAAGCATCAAAACTCGGATCATATCGCGCCTTCAGCCTGACAGTCTGGCATCCGATTATAACGGCACAGGCGACGGTGCGGAACCCGGGCCTTACCCTTTGGGGCGGGCAGCCTTTTCGGCGATACCACTGGTGCCCTGACGGCGGTCCAGCTCGGCCAGAACATCATCCAGCGCCACGTCCCGCGCGGCCAGCATGACCAGAAGGTGATACAACACGTCCGCCGCTTCCGAGGTCAGCTTAACCTGATCCCCTTTTACGGCTTCGATGATGGCCTCTATGGCCTCTTCACCAAATTTCTCGGCGCATTTCTCAGGGCCTTTCGCAAGTAGCTTGGCCGTCCAGCTGCTGTCGGGATCAGCCCCCTTGCGTGCCTCGATCGTGGCGGCCAGATCGTGCAAGATGCTCATGTCAACCTCATGGGGATGCCAGCTGCGACCATATGTTCCTTGGCCTCGCGGATGGTGTATTCGCCGAAATGGAAAATCGATGCCGCCAATACGGCGCTTGCGCCGCCCTTGGTGACGCCCTCGACCAGATGGTCCAGAGTGCCAACACCGCCCGAGGCGATCACGGGCACATCTACCGCGTCGGAAATGGCGCGGGTCAGCGGCAGGTTGAACCCGGATTTGGTGCCGTCGCGGTCCATTGAGGTCAGCAGGATTTCACCGGCCCCCTTGGCGACCACGGCTCTTGCAAAGGCAACCGCATCAATGCCGGTGGGTTTGCGCCCGCCATGGGTAAAGATTTCCCACTTGCCGGGGCTGACGGTCTTGGCGTCGATGGCGCAGACAATGCATTGACTGCCGAACTGATCTGCCGCTTCGGCAATCACGTCCGGGTTGGCAACCGCGGCCGAGTTGAAGCTGACCTTGTCCGCCCCCGCCAGCAGCAAGGCGCGCACATCGTCTTTTGTTCGCACCCCACCGCCCACGGTCAGCGGCACGAAACACTGTTCCGCCGTGCGCTGTACCACATCGAACATGGTGCCGCGATTCTCATGGGTCGCGTGAATGTCGAGAAAGCAGATCTCGTCCGCTCCAGCTGCATCATAGGCTTTGGCCGATTCCACCGGGTCGCCCGCATCGCGCAGGCCCACGAAATTCACGCCTTTGACCACACGGCCATCAGCAACATCAAGGCAGGGAATGATCCGGGTTTTCAGCATCTGATCGTCCTTCGTTGCCGGACCTTTACCGACAAAGCGCTGCCGATGCCACAGACGTTTTGCCATCCTTGGCCCTGGTAGCAATGGCCATGGGCGGCGCGGGGGGCTTAGTGATCCCGGTTCTTCAGCAGCGTCAGCGCCGAAAGCAGGTTTGCCTTGTCATCGGTCCATGGCAGCGCTCCGTCGGTCTCGACAATTCGCCAATTTCCATCCTGCGCAAAATTCTCAATTCGGGATTTGTCGGGGCTCAGGATCACAACGCTGCTGGTGGCGGCTCCGGTTTCAACCTGCTCTTCACCCACGGCCAGCCGCTGATGCGCTGCGGTCAGGTTCAAGCTGTCGGCAATTCGGGCCAAAGGCTGGACCAGATCGTAGAACCGGTTTGTGATGTGGAACACCAGAACCCCATCGTCAGTCAGGCGGCTGGTATACATCTCTACCGCCTCGCGTGTGATCAGGTGAAGCGGAATCGCGTCCGAGCTGTACGCATCCAAAACCAGGATATCGAAGGCAAAAGGCTTTTGCTTCAGAACGATCCGGGCGTCACCCAGATGGGTTTTGGAATCGGGCGTGCAATCCGACAGATAGGTGAACAGTGAAGGATCGCGTGCGATCTGGTCTACGGTCGCGTCGATCTCGAAGAAGTCCCAGTTTTGCGAAGGCTGCCGATAGCAGGCCAGTGCACCTGTTCCCAGACCGACAATTCCGATGCTGTTGGATTGCTTGCCGAAGTCCGACGTGATGACCTGTGCCATCGGTCCTTCGGGGTGATAATAGGACAGCGGTGTGGGCCGAGTGCCATATTCGGATTCGCGTTGCCAGCCATGCACCGTGGTGCCGTTCTTGTAGACGCGGTAGCCCTCGCTTGAATACACCGAATGCACGCCGAAAAAGCTGCGATCTTCGAACACAGGATTGTTCTTTACCGCAAATGCGGGCAGCAGAACGACGGTAAGAACCACAGGGATACGCATGGCCTGTGCCCGGAACAGGTACAGCACTCCGAATATCAGCACGAACAGGGCACCTGCACGCGGGATGTCCGCGCTCAGGGCCGCGACGCCGCGTGTCGCACCTGCGATGACGAAGATGAAAACACTTGCCGCGATGCCCATGATGACGTGGCGAAAGGCAAATCCCGGTGCGCGGACAAGGAACAATCCTCCGGCCAGGATCATGGTGATTGGCACCTCCAACTCACGTGTGAAGGCAATCGGTGCAAGGATCGAGTTGAACAGCCCGCCAATCGCTCCGCCCACGGAAAGGGCGATGTAGAACACGGTCAACTGCTCGGCGGATGGGCGCATGTCGTAAAGCAGGCGGTGCGCATAAAGAGCGATGACGAACAACACCGGGACATAGAGCAGAATAACCACCGGCGCGTCATGCTCGCTGACCACGTCGGACACCAGTACGACACCCGCTGCCAATGCCGCCAGCATGGGAAGGTTCAAGGCGTCAAGCGTCAGGTGCTTCCATTTGGCGAAGGCGATGATGAAGGACAGGATGTAGACTGCCAGTGGCACTACCCAGATCAGCGGGAGAGCACCCAGATCCGTACTGACCCGCGTTGTAAAGGATAGCATCAAGGAAGAGGGAATGAAGGCGACGAACACCCAGACAGCGATTTGCCGCAGGGTGGGAAAACTGGCCTTAAGCGCCGTTTGAACCGACGATTTTGTATGCTGTGATCCCCGCAAGGCGATCATGCCACTGCCAAGCAAAAGCGCGCCGAACAGCACGAAGCCGACCAGCCAGGCGTGGCTGATCTCGGCAGCGCCAAAAAACGGGTCTGCAACCAGGGGGAAGGCCAACAGCGCCAGCAAGGATCCGACATTGCTGGCGCTGTAAAGGAAATACGGATCATCCGCCGAAGGCCCGCCCGACTTGGCGTACCAGGCCTGCAACAGGGGCGCATTTGCCGACAATACCGCAAAAGGTACACCCACACCTACGGCGAAAAGGCCAAGCGTTTGCAGCGCGGTCGAGGTCGAAGCGTCATAGCTCCAGCTTTCGCGGGTGGACAGCGGCAGGAAAGTCAGCGCCGCCACCCAGAAGGCAAAATGGGTGATGATCTGCCAGCGCAGGGGCAGAAACTTGGTCAACAGGTGCGCGTAAACATACCCGATTATCAGCACCACTTGAAAAAACAGCATTGCGGTTGTCCAGACCGCCGGGGCACCGCCGATTTTGGGAAGAACCAGTTTGGCAAAAAGCGGCTGGACAAAGAACAGCAGACTGGCGCTTGTGAAAACCGCCGCACAGAAGATCGCAATGGTTGCCGATCCGAATCTGGACGTTTTGGGAACGTCTAGGTTGGAAATACTCACGTTTGCCACCCGGGTTGTTGTGTTTGACGAAGGAGTTAAGCGGAGATTCCGCCCGAATTATGGCTCAACGCAGTAAAATGTTTGGCTTCTGGTTGGATTGTTCTCGAAAGCAAGGGTAAAATGGGCGTTTTCAATTCTGGCAAAGCCTTGCCGATGCCAGACTTGTGATTGTGAGCGGTCTCAAATCTGTGAAAATTGGAGTGAATTTCACAGAAGGAATATCGATATGCGTAGACTGATACTGGCTTGTGTTTTTTCGTTCGGAGGCGCGCTGACCGCTATGGCTGATGATCTGATCAAGGTTCAAACCGACAAATCCGTGGCCGAGGCGCTGGACGCGCTTGAAGCTGCCGTCGGAAATGCAGGCGCAACCGTGTTTGCCCGCATCGACCACGCGGCCGGGGCGGAAAAGATCGGCACGCCCATTCCCGCCAATCAGGTACTGATTTTCGGCAACCCTGCGCTGGGTACGCCAGCCATGCAGATCGACCCGCGTGCCGGGCTGTTTCTGCCTCTCAAGGTGCAGGCTTACGAAGACGCCAATGGCCAGGTGTGGCTGATCTATGAAGACCCGAAAGAGACATTGGACGATCTGAACGATGTCGACAAATCACCGGTCATCGAAAAGATGCGCGGTGCGCTGGCCAAGCTGACCGCCGCAGCCGCGCAATAACCGATCACGACAGGGCGTGGATGGCCTCGGCCAGATCAATCGCGCCATCATAAAGCGCCCGACCTGAAATCGCGCCGTTCAGCGCAACGCCGCAATCGCGCAGGGCGATCAGGTCGTCCAGCGAACTGACACCGCCCGAGGCGATCACCGGGATGGAAACGGCCTGTGCAAGGGCAGCGGTCGCTTCGATGTTCGGGCCTTGCATGGCACCGTCGCGATTGATATCGGTGTAGATGATTGCCGCAACGCCTGCGTCTTCGAAACTACGGGCCAGATCGGTGACCTGAACGTCGGTCTCTTCGGCCCAGCCCTTGGTGGCCACCATGCCGTTGCGTGCGTCGATGCCGACGGCGACCTTGCCGGGAAAGGCTTTGGCTGCTTCGCGGACAAGGTCGGGGTTTTCGACAGCGACAGTGCCCAAAATGACCCGCGCCAGCCCTTTCTCGATCCAGGTTTCGATCGTGGCCATGTCACGGATGCCGCCGCCCAGTTGCGCAGGCACCTTGCACGCTTTCAGAATTGCCTCAACCGGCGCTGCGTTGACCGGCTCGCCTGCGAATGCGCCGTTCAGGTCGACCAGATGCAGCCATTCGCACCCTGCCTCGACAAAAGCACGGGCCTGAGCGGCCGGGTCTTCGTTGAACACGGTGGCCTTGTCCATTTCACCACGCAGCAGGCGTACGGCATTGCCGTCTTTGAGGTCGATGGCGGGGTAGAGGATCATGTCGGGCGGCCCTATATCACTGTTACACGAGCGGGATATCGCACAAGCAGGGCAGGGGATGCAACGCGACGCTGGGTCATTCTTGCCCGTCGCCCACTGGCGGGTCAGACTGCCTTCAAAACAGGGAGAAAATCATGAAGACTTTTACTCTTTCCGCGGGCCTGATGCTGCTTGCTACAGCTGCTTTTGCAGACGATCCGGTTGACGGCCTGTGGAAAACCGCGCCGGGCGACACGGGTGGCTATCTGCATGTGACGATTGCCGAATGCGGCAGTGCGATCTGCGGCACCATCGACAGCGCGTTCGACGCCGATGGCAACCAGCAGCTGGAATATGAGAACCTTGGCAAAAAGATCATCTGGGACATGGTTCCCGAAGGGGGCGGCAGCTATGACAGTGGTAAAATCTGGGCCCCCGACCGGGACAAAACCTACAACTCGAAGATGTCACTGGACGGCCAGAACAAGCTGACCGTCAAGGGATGCGTGGCGGGCGGCCTGATCTGTCGCGGGCAAACCTGGACGCGGGTTCAGTAAGCCTCAGGGCTTCCAGGTCAGGAAGTTGCCCAGCATGCGCAGGCCAACATCCTGGCTTTTCTCGGGGTGAAACTGCATCCCAACCATCGTGTCGCGGCCAATCACGGCCGTGACGTCCTGCCCATATTCCACATAAGCCAACCGCTGCGCCGGGTTGCTTACACGGAAGTGGTAGGAATGGACGAAATAGGTGTGATCGCCTGATTTCACCCCGTTGAAAACTGGATGATCGCTTTCCAGAACCAGTTCGTTCCAGCCCATATGCGGCACTTTCAGCGCGGCATCTGACGGTTCGATCCGAACAACATCGCCTGCCACCCAGCCCAGACCATCCGTTTCGCTGTATTCATGGCCTTTGGTTGCCATAAGCTGCATGCCAACGCAGATGCCCAGAAAAGGGCGGCCCTTCTGTTCGACCGCCTCGACCATCGCGTCATAAATACCCTTATGGCCGCGCAGCTCGGCGGCACAGGCCGGGAAGGCACCATCACCGGGCAGAACCAGTCGGTCCGCACGCGCAACCACATCCGCGTCAGAGGTGACGACAACGTCACCAGCGCCGACCTCTTGCGCCATGCGTTGAAACGCCTTTTCCGCTGAATGCAGATTGCCGCTTTCATAGTCGATGATGGCTGTCAGCATCTACAGCGCGCCCTTGGTCGACGGAATCGCATCCGCTTTGCGCGGATCGGTCTCAACCGCATCCCGCAGGGCACGCGCAACGGCCTTAAACGCGGCCTCGGCGATGTGGTGGCTGTTGAACCCGTGCAACTGGTCGATATGCAGGGTGATGCCGCCATGGGTGCTGAGCGCCTGAAAAAACTCGCGCACCAGTTCCGTGTCGAACGTGCCGATCTTTTGCGTCGGCAGATCGACATTCCAGATCAGGAACGGGCGGCCCGACAGGTCCAGCGCACAGCGCACCTGCGCGTCATCCATCGGAAGATGGCATTCGCCATAGCGTCGGATACCCTTCTTGTCGCCCAGGGCCTGTGTCAAGGCCTGACCCAGCGCGATGCCGGTATCCTCGACCGTGTGGTGATCGTCGATGTGATAGTCGCCCTTGGCGCGGATCGTCATGTCGATCAACGAGTGGCGCGCCAGCTGGTCCAGCATATGGTCAAAGAACCCGACGCCGGTCTGATTGTCATAGGTGCCGGTGCCATCCAGATTGACCTCGACCGAAATATCGGTTTCGGCGGTTTTGCGGCTGATCGAAGCGGTGCGCATGGGCGAAATCCTTTTGCTACAGGCGCGCTTATAGACGGGGTGGGGCGGGTTGATCCAGACCATGCGTTGCAATCGCTGCAAACTGTTGCAAGGGATTGCACCCGGCCCGGCACCATGTCAGCTTGCAGACAACATGAACCAACAGGGCCAAGCCATGTCCACCTGCGTATTCATCCAGATCCGCTGCAAACCCGGCACCACCTACAAGGTCGCCGAGGAAATCGCCCTGCGCGAAATACATTCAGAGCTTTACTCCACCAGCGGTGAGTTTGATCTGATGCTCAAGCTCTACATCCCCGAAGCCGAGGATGTGGGCCATTTCATCAACGAGCACCTGCTGGTGATTCCCGATATCGAACGCTCGCTGACGACAATGACGTTCAAGGCGTTTTAACCCAACTCAAACGTTGTCACGCCATAGATGCGGCTCAGGTCGATATCCGGCTGATCGCCGGAATACATCCGGGCCGTTTCGAACACTTTCGCAAGGCCCAGCCTGTCGGCCAGTGCAAAGGCGGCACTGTTGGGTTGTGGCATGTCGATGAACACCTCTTGCCCGCTTTGATCTTCGGGCAGAGCTTTTAATACGCTTGCAAGCAGTGCTTCGGCAATGTCGGCGCGGTCCGCAAACAGCGGCCCGACCTTGTATCCGGTCCGACAGGGGCGCAGCGTGGCATAGCCTTTGATCTGCCCGTCTTCGGTAAACACGCGGGACACATGGCCGCTTGCGCTCAGCCAACCATGCAGGAACGCATCGCGCCGGGCGGGGAAAAGCTGACGATCATAGTCCCTTAACGCATCTGAAACGGTGCTCAGCACATCAACACCAGCGGTCGGTGCCAGCGCGCCTAGGATATCTGCAACCCGCCCTGAAAAGCGGTAGTTGTTATAGGCAAAGGTGAACCCGGATTTCCGGTAGTTGTCCTG
The DNA here is from genome assembly GCF_056536285.1 of Ruegeria sp. AF3. Taxonomy (NCBI): domain Bacteria; kingdom Pseudomonadati; phylum Pseudomonadota; class Alphaproteobacteria; order Rhodobacterales; family Roseobacteraceae; genus Ruegeria; species Ruegeria sp. AF3. Next base: position 2,835,910 of record NZ_JBQFJM010000001.1, read on the forward strand.
CTGCTCGACCACGCCATCCAGACCCATGTTGCGCCCGGCACAGTGGGCCAGCGCGTGCTGCGCAACCTCAAGCCCGTGGCCATGGTGTCTGTATTCTGGCTTGACGATGTAGAAACCCAAAAAGGCAAAATCATCGTCGTAGTTCACCGCCGAGACAGACGCGATCAATTCGCCATCCAGAAAACCTCCCAAGAACCCATCGGGATCAGTTGTACGAAAGCACTCGGCATCGTGACGACCCGGATTCCACCCCTCGCGCCCGGCCCAATCCACAGCCTCCTGCAACTCATCAGCGGACAAGGGGCGGATAACATAATCAGACATGCGAACATCCCGTGTTGCGAATTGCATTCAGAATGCCGCAACCGGGGCAGAAGAACCAGCATGTTTGGAAGGTTTGGTATCTGGAGCGGGCGAGGCGATTCGAACGCCCGACCCTAACCTTGGCAAGGTTATGCTCTACCCCTGAGCTACGCCCGCATCAGATACATATGTGGTCCGAAGACCTCTCAATGGAGCGGGCGAGGCGATTCGAACGCCCGACCCTAACCTTGGCAAGGTTATGCTCTACCCCTGAGCTACGCCCGCGCCGTTGAGTGAGGAGGGATGTATAAATTCCCACGCGGGGCTGCAAGCGGAAAAACACAAAAAGCGGGAAAAATCTTTTCGACGGAATCCGGCCCGTGATCCGTTCAACCCGTAATGCAAATCAGTAAAACACAGGCAGGAGGTGCCGTCATGATATCCGTTGCAGACCTGAAGATCGTGACACTTGCCGCGATGATTCTGATCGGCGCTGCCATCCTGAAGCCGGACCTGCATGAACATGATCAGTTCACACCGGTTCTGCTGGGTGCACCGCAGATCGAAACAACCGTTCTGGCAGGGTAACACCCGCCAGACGGCCTAAAGCGCCAGAATCAGGTTTGCGAAAGCCGCCCCCAGAATGGCGAGGAACGTCAGGCTCATGCCGGCCTGCCGCAGGATGACGATCTGCGGCGTTCGCCCAAATCCGTACGCATGCAAAAGACGCCCCGCCAGCAACATCAGCCCCAGCAGATGGACCAATATTCCGGCCGCGCCCTGAAGCTCAACCATGGCAATCAGCAGCAGGGAAATCGGGGCGTATTCGGCGCAGTTCGAGTGTGTCCGTATCGCCTTGATCATCAGCTTGCTGCCACCATCCCCGACCGAGATCTTATCGCTGCGTCGTTGCAGGATCACTTTGACGCTGAGTGTGACGTAGAGAATTGCGACCAGGGCCGCATAGATCGGGGTGATTGCAAGCATAATGGGTCTCCGCTCAATCATAGAAAAAGGCCGTGCGGTCTCCCGCACGGCCTGATGAACATTAGATTGTTTTATGGCTTATTCCAGTTCGATCAGAAGGTCCTTTGCGTCAATCTGGCCGCCGGGCTGGATATGCACGGCTTTGACCGTCGCATCACGCTCGGCATGGATACCGGTTTCCATCTTCATTGCCTCGATGGTCAGCAGCATGTCGCCTTCCTTGACCTGCTGGCCTGCGGTGACGGTAACCGTGGCCACAACACCCGGCATCGGCGCACCGACATGATCGGGGTTGCCGACCTCGGCCTTTGGGCGCGCCTGTGTGGTTGATGTGACCATCCGGTTCGGCACCCGGATCACACGCGGCTGGCCGTTGAGTTCGAAGAACACCTTGACCTCGCCTTTTTCATCCGTCTCGCCGATGGCCTGACACCGGATTTCCAGCGTCTTGCCGGGGTCGATCTCGGCCGTGATCTCTTCGCCGGGCTCCATGCCGTAAAAGAAGGTGCGCGTGGGAAGGGTACGGACCGGGCCGTAAATCCGGTGACGGCCCATGTAATCCAGAAACACCTTGGGATACATCAGGTACCCGTTCAGATCCTCGTCATCGACCTCTTTGCCTTCCAACTGCTTGGACAGCTCGGCGCGGGTGGCTTCAAGATCGACGGCAGGCACGTCCTTGCCGGGGCGCTGGGTGTTGGGGGCCTCGTCCTTCAGCACCTTCTTGATGATGGTGTTCGGGAATCCGCCCGGAGGCTGACCCAGATTGCCGCGCATCATGTCGACGACCGAGTCGGGAAAGGCCACATCCGTCGCCGGATCCTCGACCTGCTCGCGGGTCAGGCCCTGACTGACCATCATCAGGGCCATGTCGCCAACAACTTTCGACGACGGCGTTACCTTTACGATATCGCCGAACATCTGGTTCACATCGGCGTACATCTGCGCGACCTCGTGCCAGCGCTCTTCCAGACCCAGACTGCGCGCCTGCGCCTTGAGGTTGGTGAACTGACCGCCCGGCATCTCGTGCAGATACACCTCGGACGCCGGGGCCTGCAGGCTCGATTCGAAGGCCGCATATTGACCGCGCACGGCCTCGAAGTAATCGCTGATCTCGCGGATCGCCTTGATGTCCAGCCCGGTGTCGCGGTCGGTGTGGCGCAGGGCCTCGACCACGGTGCCCAGCGTCGCTTGGGAGGTGTTGCCGCTGAAGCTGTCCATTGCGCAATCCACCGCGTCCACACCCGCCTCAGAGGCGGCAAGGATGGTGGCGCTGGCGATGCCGGCCGTGTCATGGGTGTGGAAGTGGATCGGCAACCCAACCTCTTCCTTCAGAGCCCGGATCAGAATCTTGGCCGAGGCTGGTTTCAGCAGGCCCGCCATATCCTTCAGACCCAGAATATGCGCGCCTGCGTCGCGCAGTTCCTTGGCCATGCCGACATAGTATTTCAGGTTATATTTGGCGCGATCAGGATCCAGAATATCGCCGGTATAACAAACGGTGCCCTCGCAGATCTTGCCATTGTCGATAACAGCATCCATCGCAACACGCATGTTCTCGACCCAGTTCAGCGAGTCGAAGACGCGGAAGACATCAATGTTTTTCGATGCCTGGCGCACGAATTCCTGCACCACGTTGTCGGGGTAATTGGTGTAACCAACCCCGTTCGCACCCCGCAGCAGCATCTGCGTCATCAGGTTCGGCATTGCCTCACGCAGGTCGCGCAGACGCTGCCATGGGCATTCCTGCAGGAAGCGGTAGGCCACGTCGAACGTCGCACCGCCCCAGCACTCGACCGAGAACAGCTGCGGCAGGTTCGCGGCATAGGTTGGCGCCACCTTGATCATGTCGATCGACCGCATCCGGGTCGCCAGCAGCGACTGGTGTCCGTCGCGCATAGTGGTGTCGGTGATCAGCAGCTGCCGCTGCGCTTTCATCCAGTCCGCCACGGCCTGCGGGCCTTTCTGCTCCAGCAGGTTGCGCGTGCCCATCCGCGGCTCGGCCTTCGGCGCGGGGGGCTTGGCGACTTTCAGGTCGGCACGAGGTTCGGGGCGGCCCTTGGTTTCGGGATGACCATTCACCGTGATATCGGCGATATAGGTCAGAACCTTGGTGCCCCGGTCGCGGCGGCGCTTGAAGGCAAACAGATCCGGCGTCGTGTCGATGAACTTAGTGGTGTATTCATTCGACAGGAAGGTCGGGTGCTTCAGCAGGTTGATGACGAAATCGATATTGGTGCTGACGCCGCGAATACGGAACTCGCGCAGGGCGCGGTCCATCCGGCTGATCGCCTTCTCGGGTGTCGGCGCCCAGGCAGTGACCTTTGTCAGCAGCGAGTCGTAATACCGCGTAATCACCCCGCCCGCATAGGCCGTGCCGCCATCCAGACGAATGCCCATGCCCGTGGCCGAGCGGTAGGCGGTGATACGCCCGTAGTCGGGGATGAAGTTGTTCTGCGGGTCTTCTGTGGTGATCCGTGTCTGCAGCGCGTGACCGTTCAGATGCACCTCGGCCTGACTGGCGGCGCCGGTGGCCTCGGCCAGCGTTTTGCCCTCGGCGATCAGGATCTGCGCCTGAACGATGTCGATCCCGGTGACCTCTTCGGTGACCGTGTGTTCGACCTGTACGCGCGGGTTTACCTCGATGAAGTAGAACTTGCCCGTCTCCATATCCATCAGAAACTCGACAGTGCCCGCGCATTCGTAATTCACATGGGCACAGATCTTGCGGCCCAGTTCGCAAATCTCGGCGCGCTGATCTTCGCTCAGGTAAGGGGCAGGGGCACGTTCGACGACCTTCTGGTTCCGGCGCTGGACCGAGCAGTCGCGTTCGTACAGATGATAAATCTCACCATGCTTGTCGCCCAGGATCTGCACCTCGACATGGCGGGCACGGATGATCATCTTTTCCAGATAGCCTTCGCCATTGCCAAAGGCGGCCTCAGCCTCGCGGCGGCCTTCCAGAACCTTTTCTTCCAGCTCATCCTCCGACTGGATCGGGCGCATCCCGCGCCCGCCGCCGCCCCAGGATGCCTTGAGCATCAGCGGGTATCCGATCTCGGCGGCCTCCTTGCGGATCGCGTCCATGTCATCACCCAGAACCTCGGTGGCCGGAATGACAGGCACACCGGCCGCGATGGCCACGCGCCGCGCGCTGGCCTTGTCACCCAATGCGCGCATGGTCTCGGCCCGGGGGCCGATGAAGGTGATGCCGTTCTTGACGCAGGCATCCACGAAATCCGGGTTTTCGGACAGCAGGCCATAGCCCGGATGGATCGCATCCGCGCCGCAGTGTTTGGCCACGCGGATGATCTCGTCAATCGACAGATACGCCGCGACCGGACCCATGCCCTCGCCAATCTGATAGGCCTCGTCCGCCTTGAACCTGTGCAGGCCCAGTTTGTCTTCTTCAGCGTAAACAGCGACGGTGCGTTTGCCCATCTCGTTTGCTGCGCGCATGACGCGGATGGCAATCTCGCCGCGATTGGCGATCAGGATCTTGTTGAAGTCTGTCATATCAGGTCCCGGTCTTTGGTGTTTGGGCGTCTTATTGGGCGGAGAATACGCACAGGTACATCCGTTCTTCTGGGTAGAACCGGCATGTTATCGCTCGCAAACGCCCTTTGGCCTCGGCACACTTATAGGGATGCCGCGTTGCAGCATCAATAATTTAGCGTTTCGTCTCAAACTGACATAAATCGGCCAGTCCCATCTGACCCATATTCGCGTGCAGATCCTGCCTCAGGATATCGATCACATGCGCGGGGCCTTTTGCGCCAAGTGCCGCAAGACCGTACAAAAAAGCGCGCCCCAGCATGACGAAATTCGCGCCCAGCGACAGCGCGCGCAAGATATCCAGCCCGCCTTCGACACCGCTGTCGAATATCAGTGGCAGGCGCGTCGCGTTCCGGATCGCGGGAAGAATCTCGATGCTGGCCGGGGCTGCATCGAACTGTCGGCCCCCGTGATTCGACACCCACAGGGCGTCCACGCCCACCTGTCCCAGCCTGTCCGCATCCTCGGGGCGTAGGATGCCTTTCACGACAAACGGCCCATCCCAATGATCGCGCAGCCATTTGACGTAATCCAGATTCGGAGAGGTTCGCAGCAGGTATCCGACATGGGCCGTCGGCGGCAGATCACCGGGGTCATCGATATACTTGTCCAGTGTGCGCATATGTGGAACGCCGCTGCGCAGCATGCCCAGTGCCCAGGCGGGCCTTTGGACGATCTGTGCCAGCAGGCGCGGTGTCAGTTTCGGCGGCTGCCGCAGGCCCGAGCGTGTTTGCCGCTCCCTGCGCGAGGCGACAGGGACGTCAGCGGTCAGAACCAAAGTTCGAAATCCCGCCCGGCGCGCCCGGTTCAGCATGTCCATGCGAATCTCGGGGTCCCTTGGCGGATACAGCTGGAACCACGCGGTCTCGCCCAGATAGGGGGCCAGGTCTTCTGGGCTCTGACTGGCCACCGTCGACAGCGAATAGGGAATGCCTGCTTTGGCGGCGGCCTGTGCCAGCAACCGCTCCGCATCAGGCCAGACCAGACCGGACATCCCGATCGGCGCAATACCGAAGGGCAAAGGACAGGTGACGCCCAAGATTTTCACTGACGTATCGAATTCAAGGTCCCCATGCAGGATCGAGGGGCTCAGACGGACATCATCCAGCGCCTTTCGATTGCGATGCCGCGTCGTTTCAATCCCGGTGCCACTGTCGATATATTCCCACACGAAGTGCGGCAGCCGACGGCGTGCGCGGCGTTTCAGATCGGGAATGCCGGGATAGGTACTGTGCAGGTCCATAAGGATTGATCCGGCCTGCGGGGCGATTCGGCAAGGTTTTCAAGCGGCTTCCGGCGATGGGCGTTTACCCGTTGCAGGAACGAGCCTTGCCTGCACCAGCGCCCCGGCGGCGACGTGAACCTGATTGCGCCCCTTGTCCTTGGCGACATACAGCGCATCATCCGCGGCACGCATCAAATCCTGCGGCATGGTGCCGTGGGCGGGGTAATGCGCGACCCCGACCGAGATTGTGATACGGGGCAGGGCCTTTTCACCATAGCGGACAATGACCGCCTCGACCGACTGGCGCAACTGCTCGGCACGGGTCATGGCATCTTCGGGGCTGTTGTCGGGCAGAATCAGCATGAATTCCTCGCCGCCGATGCGGCAGGCGATCTCGTCCCGGTCGCAACCCTGTTCCAGCGCCGCGCCGACCGCGCGCAACACCATGTCTCCGGCGTCATGACCATGCGTGTCGTTGAATTTCTTGAAGTGATCGACGTCCACGGCAATCAGGCTCAGTGCGGCGCCGGTCTGTTGGCTGCGGCTGATGGCCTTGCGCAATGTCTCGGTCATGTGGCGGCGGTTGAACAGCCCGGTCAGCGGGTCGCGCACCGATTGGTCATGCAGCTGATCGCGCATACGGACATTGGCGATTGCCATGCTGATCTGTTCGGCGCACAGCTGCGCCAGCTTGCGGCTTTTATGGAAACAGGCCTCTCGCCCCTCAGCCGCGCGCAGATGCAACAGACCAACGGTTTCCCCGTGGGCCAGAATGGGAAAACAGAAATAGGGCCGCCCGTCATGCGGTTCGGCATGTTCGCAGACAAAATCGATCTCAGAAGCACCGAACTCATAAGTCCGGCCGCGCCTCAAACCCCAGCATCCTTCCGGATGGATATGAGATTTATGCGTTCCACCGTTCCAGCTGGCACACCCGTCCAGCACATCGCGCGAGTTGGAATAGACGTACACGCTGCCCTCAGCCTCGGGCAGGATATGGGTCATAAAGCGGGCCACCATGTCGAAAAGCTCATCCAGTGAGCGGCTCGATTGCAGCCATTCGTTCAACTCGCCCAGCAGGCGCACCTCGCGCGCCAGGCGAAGCTGCTCTCCCATCAGTTCGCGTTCTTTCACGGCCCGTTTGCGCAAATCACGCATCTGGCGGCGGTTGGTGCGGTGGACAATCAGGATGACAGTGGTCAGTGCCAGCAGCGCGACACCGCTAAGAAACACCAACGACCAACGCACACGGGTAATGAACAGGGTCCTGAGATCGGTGATGTCCGAATAGAACTCGATAGCGCCCAGGAATACGCCATCCACGGTGATCGGCGTATAGACTTCGGCCACATGGCGGCTGCCCGGGCCGGTTCGCTTAGCGGGGTCGTTGTCAAATGAATCAACCTCTGTCGCGGGCTTTTCTTCGTGGTTGTAGTAGACCCTTCCGGCGGCGACGACCGACTGGAAGTAAGGTTTTGTATTTACGGCCCCAATATCGTTTGCACGGGTCGACCAGAACACCTGACCGGATGCGTCAAACAGCTTGAACCGATAAATATCCGAGGTTTCGGGCAACAGCATCAGGAATTCCGCGTCATGCTCGTTCAACTCATGGAACCGAAACGTTGCATCCAGATTGTTCAGATGGCTTTCGACCTGACGGCTTAACCGCATGGCGTCTTTTCGCAGGTCCGATTCCAACATGCGGTCTACAACCGGGGCAGGGGCAGCATAGATGCCCCATCCCGCTGCCGCTGTCAGCGCGATCAGAATCAAGGTCACACCCACAAGTTTCAGCCGTGACGACCCGCCCGCCAGTTCCGTCGCTTCCATCTGTTCCACTCCCGCAGCCATGGAACCAGCATCCGGGTCAGGACTTGACAGAGGGTTAACAGCCCTACAGGGCAGCGGCATCTTTGTTCAGAATTGAATGCAAAAAGACGTGAAAAATCCCCGCGAACAAGCCGTGAACAAACTCTTTCCCTTGGCGATCATCCGGCGTAGTTTGGGGGCATGAGCAGTTTTGACGAAATGGACGCCTTCGAAGGCGCATCCCTGTCGGCGCGGGCTATGGCCGTGCGCCCTTCGCCCTATCTGGATGATCTGAACCCGGCGCAACGTGACGCGGTCGAACGTCTGGACGGCCCGGTTCTGATGCTGGCCGGGGCGGGGACTGGCAAGACCAAGGCGCTGACGGCCCGGATTGCGCATCTGCTCAACACGGCGCGCGCGCGCCCGAACGAGATTCTGTCGGTGACCTTCACCAACAAGGCCGCGCGCGAGATGAAAGAACGAGTAGGCCGCTTGCTGGGCCAGCCAGCTGAAGGAATGCCATGGCTGGGCACCTTCCATTCCATATGCGTCAAACTGCTCCGCCGCCACGCGGAGCTGGTCGATCTGAAATCGAACTTCACGATTCTGGACAGCGACGACCAGCTGCGCCTGCTCAAGCAATTGGTTCGGGCCGCCAATATCGATGACAAACGCTGGCCGGCGCGGATGCTGGCGGGGATCATCGACGACTGGAAAAACCGTGCGCTGACGCCCGACAAGGTGCCTGTGGCGGATGCCGGGGCCTATAACAACAAGGGCATTGAGCTCTATGCTCAATACCAGACCCGCCTGCGCGAGCTGAATGCGGTGGATTTCGGCGACCTGCTGTTGCACATGGTCACGATTTTTCAGACCCATCCAGATGTTCTGGAACAATACCAGCGCTGGTTCCGCTACATCCTTGTGGATGAGTATCAGGATACCAACGTTGCCCAGTACCTGTGGTTGCGCCTGCTGGCCGGGGGGCACAAGAACATCTGCTGCGTGGGCGATGACGACCAGTCGATCTATGGCTGGCGCGGGGCCGAGGTGGGTAACATCCTACGGTTTGAAAAGGACTTTCCCGGTGCCTGCGTAGTGCGGCTGGAACAAAACTATCGCTCGACCCCACATATTCTGGCGGCGGCTTCCAACGTCATTCGGGGCAACGAAAGCCGCTTGGGTAAAGAGCTTTGGACCGATGCCAAAGACGGCCACAAGGTCAACCTGATCGGCCATTGGGATGGCGAGGAAGAGGCCCGCTGGATCGGTGAGGAAATCGACGCGATGCAGGGCGGGACGCGCGGTATCCGTCCGATGAACCTTGATGAGATGGCGATTCTCGTCCGTGCCTCGCACCAGATGCGCGCCTTCGAGGACCGGTTCCTGACCATCGGTCTGCCCTATAAGGTGATCGGCGGCCCGCGTTTCTACGAGCGGATGGAGATCCGCGATGCCATGGCCTATTTCCGGCTGGTGACCAGCCCCGAGGATGATCTGGCGTTCGAGCGGATCGTGAATACGCCTAAACGCGGATTGGGCGACAAGGCGCAGCAGGCCATTCAGATTGTGGCGCGCGAGAACGGCGTGTCTCTGGTCGAAGGTGCCCGGATCGCAGTCGACAATGGGCTGATCAAGGGCAAGGGCGGCAAAGCGCTGCGCGAATTGATCGACGGGTTGGCCCGGTGGAATGCGATGACACGCGGTCCCCGGATTGAGGTCGATGATGACACTGTTATCGATGATGGGGTTTCGCCGATCCGATATGGCGCGCCCGAGCATACCCATATCGAACTGGCCCAGATCATTCTCGACGAATCCGGCTATACGGCCCATTGGCAGAACGACAAGACCCCCGAAGCGCCGGGGCGTCTGGAAAACCTCAAGGAACTGGTCAACCAACTGGACAATTTCGAAAACCTGCAAGGGTTTCTGGAACATGTCAGCCTGGTCATGGACAATGAGCAGGATGGTGACGGCGCTAAAGTCTCGATCATGACCCTGCACGCGGCCAAGGGGCTGGAGTTTCCCGTCGTTTTCCTGCCGGGGTGGGAAGACGGGCTGTTCCCCTCGCAGCGGTCGATGGACGAAACCGGCCTCAAAGGACTCGAGGAAGAACGCCGTCTGGCCTATGTCGGCATCACCCGCGCCGAAGAGGTTTGTACGATTTCCTTCGCCGCTAACCGGCGGGTATTCGGGCAATGGCAGAACTCGATGCCGTCACGGTTCATTGACGAGTTGCCCGAGGACCATGTCGAGGTGCTGACACCTCCGGGCCTTTATGGTGGCGGTCATCAGACGGCGGGCATAGAAACCCGCGCGGCCGAAGCCAACGTCTATAACTCGCCGGGCTGGAGACGGCTGCAGGCGCGGCAGGGCCAATATGGCATGTCGCAACCCCGCGAAAGCCGCAACACGGTGATCGACGCCACCGCACTGGCCAGTTTCACGCTGGGCGAGCGGGTGTTTCACCAGAAATTCGGTTATGGCGCGGTGATCGGGATCGAAGGTGACAAGGTCGAGGTCGATTTCGACAAGGCGGGCATCAAGAAAGTGGTCTCGCGTTTTCTGACCAACAAGGATGACGTCCCGTTCTGAGGCGTCATATCCCGTCGACCAGAACCAGATTGGTGGTTGCGGTGGCCTTTCGGATCTTCGCCAGTTCGATGTAATCCGGGTCGTCCTTCCAGGCTTTCGCCGCTGCAAGATCCGGAAACTCCATCAACACAATCCCGCCTTCTGGCCAATCGCCTTCGATCCGTTCGACCGGTTTGGATGAGACCGTCAGCAGGCGACCGCCGTGGCGGTCGAAGATCGGCATGAAACCTGCCAGATAGCCCTGGTACCCGTCGGGGTCGTGAATGTTGATCTGCGCAATGAAATAGGCGGCCATGGCGTCCTCCGCATCAGAAGTCAGGATGCCATCCTACACCAGTGTCTGAAAAACAAAAAACGGCGGGTCCCAGGGAGGAGGAAAGGGAACCGCCGTCTTGTCAACATCAGAGCAGGGAGGAGGAGAGCCCTGATGTATGCGAACCCGGGTTTGAACCCGGTATGAGGAAGACGCGGCGATGTCAGGGAGGAGGAAGACATCGCCGCGCGCTTTCAACATCAAGGCAGGGAGGAGGAAGCCCCGATGTATCCGTGTCCGGCAGGTTGAGGCCGGTATAAGGTGCGGCAACGTCAGGGAGGAGGAAGACGCTGCCGCTGATTACAGACCCTAAGGGAGGAGGAAGGGCCTGATCTCAGTATGCGTGTTGCGCTTATCGCCCGGATTGTTCGCTCGCTGCCTGCATGGCAACGCGGCGGATCATCGAGCGGTGCAGGCCAAGATCGGCTAGCTCGCGGTTCGACAGAGCGGACAGTTCATTGACGGTCTGGCGGTACAGGCGATAGCGCACGAACCGGGTCTTTGCGTTTTCCAAAACTGCGCCAAAACCAAACGCCGGTGCGTTCTTTACTGCTGTATGCGTGCTTGCGACTGCCATGCTCATCATCCGTATCTTTTTTGTCTTGCCGGTATCGTCCGGCCCTTGCTTGAGACTGAAGATAGGCAAATGCTGCAATTGCACAATAGGTCACGACATCAATGCCGCTATGCAGCAAATGCATAGATTGGCTCAGTTTTTTCTTCCTGCCGCGATGCGCCTTGAAAATATGGGGTCGACCCTAGGTCAGCTTTGTCGGCGGCATCTGGCCCTTCCCGATAGCCTGCCTTTGAATTGAGCGCACTCGGCGGGAAAATGGGCAAAACATATCCGTTCTGATGTTGACAAGGCATGGGTAAATCGCTCGTGGGAAATCATGGGGCGATGTGGTCGCGCGGGGGAGAATACTGGAAAGCGATCCGAAATTCTGAACGATTCGAAGGGCTGATTGTGCATTTGGGGCCAATATTTCCAGTCCAAAAGAAAAGCAGGCAAAATTCTTGGGAAATCGCGGGAAAAAATTCGGCCGCAGAATTTTCTATATATAGGGGCGTGTTTTTCATCGCACGCTAAAACTGGTGTCGTGGGGCTCGAATCCTTCAATGATATTCCGCTCTGGCCGTGTTCCTCATGACACGCTGCGCAAATTTCCTATTGATTTCCATGAATTCCCATGTCATCCCTAATACATCCGATGAGGACGAGGCAGCAGGGGCACCAAACGACCCCGACCAAAAATATTCAGGTTTCATACAGGCATCTCGCTTTCATCAACCAAGAGATCCGGCGCGCGGGCGAGCAGACATCCCCCCAGGTGGCGCGCGCAGCTGGACATCCCGCTTAGCGGGTCAATGCGGCGGGTTGATCAGTGGCAGCAGATCAACCCGCCGTTTTTCATCCGGGGGGACCGTGAATTCAAGGTGGGGCGCAAGCGAAAGGGACAGTCGTCTTGGCGCGCAGGTTTAGAGGTGAGAGCCACCACAAGGTGGATACGAAGGGCAGGGTGTCGATCCCGGCCTCGTTTCGCCGTGTGCTTGAATCGTCCGATCCCAACTGGCAGCCCGGTGACAACCCTGAACTGGTGATTGTCTATGGTGACCACCGCCGCAAGTTCCTTGAATGTTATACCATGCAGGCGATTGACGAGGTTGATGCCAAGATCGATGCCCTGCCGCGTGGCTCGATGCAGCGGCGGATGTTGCAGCGCATGTTCCACGGTCAGTCCTTCCCGACCAACGTGGACGAAACCGGGCGTCTTGTGCTGCCCGCCAAGCTGCGCAGCAAGATCGGTCTGGAAGGCGAGGCGTTCTTTATTGCCGCAGGTGACACCTTTCAGATCTGGAAACCCGAGACCTACGAGGTCGAGGAACTGGCCAAGACCGAAGAATGGATGGATGATCTGCCGGACGATTTTGATCCGATGCAGTTCCTAGATGGCACCGGGGATGCGTAACGGCATGGCCGGCGCTGCGTCCTCATCTGAAAAACCACATATTCCCGTTCTGCTGCGCCCCTTGCTGGCTGCGGTTGCGCCGGTCACTGGCATCTGGCTGGACGGCACGTTTGGCGCGGGCGGCTACACGCGCGGGCTGTTGGAGGCCGGTGCGGACAAGGTGATCGGTGTAGACCGAGACCCGCTGGCCTTTGAAATGGCGGCAGATTGGGCGCAGGATTACGGCGACCGGCTGGTGATGCAGCCCGGCGTATTCTCGCGAATGGACGAATATGCGCAGGACCTGGACGGCGTTGTACTGGATCTTGGCGTGTCCTCGATGCAGCTGGATCAGGCCGAGCGCGGGTTTTCCTTCATGAAGGACGGTCCGCTGGATATGCGGATGAGCCAGCAAGGCGAAAGCGCCGCCGATCTGGTGAACACCGCGACCGAGGCGCAACTGGCCGACATCCTGTTCCACTATGGCGAAGAACGCGCCAGCCGCCGGATTGCCAAGGCGATTGTCAGGGCACGAACCGAGGCGCCGATCACAACAACCCTGCGACTGGCCGAGATTGTCGAATCCTGTCTGCCGCGTCCGAAACCGGGGCAATCGCATCCCGCAACGCGCAGTTTTCAGGGCCTGCGGATCGCGGTGAATGCCGAATATGAAGAGCTGTTTCAGGGCCTTATGGCTGCCGAACGTGCGCTGAAACCTGGTGGGCAGCTGGCCGTTGTCACCTTCCATTCCATCGAGGACCGGATGGTCAAACGGTTCTTTCAGTCGCGCGCGGGCAAGACAGGGCGTGCGAACCGCTATGCGCCCGAGATGGAACAGGACCAGCCGCAATTCACGCTGAAGACCCGCAAGGCGGTGGGGCCCGACGAACAGGAATTGCAGGAAAACCCGCGCGCGCGCTCGGCCAAGCTGCGTGTTGCGATCCGTACCGATGCTCCGGCGGGGGAAATTGAGGCCCGCGCCATTGGAACGCCTCAACTGGGGGGAAGGGCAAGATGAAGAGTGTTTTGTATGTGTTGACTGCCCTGTCCGTGTTCGGATTGGCGCTTTGGGCCTATCAGGAGAATTATCGCACCCAACAGGTGGTGAAGGAAACGCAATCCCTGCAACGCGAGATCGGCATGGCGCAGGTGCGGCTGGCGGTCCTGAACGCCGAATGGGCCTATTTGAACCGCCCGGACCGGCTGCGAGAACTGGCAGACCTGAATTTTGAACGTCTTGGTCTGCTGCCTCTGCGGGCCGAACAGTTCGGGCGCGCCGACCAGATTGCCTTTGCCGAGGATCCTGACCTGCCCATCGTTGACCCGATTGAATTGCAGGCCATCACCGACATTCAGGCCTTGGGCGAGGTGCAGATCCCATGACGCGCACGCCCCTTCGCCCACTGGCCCGTATCCTTGACGCCCGCGCCCGGGGCGAAAACCCAAAGGCGATTGAGCGTGAAAACATCCGCAAGCGCCACGAAGACATGAAAGACCGCGCCCGCGCCCGCGCCGAAGGGCGTCTGCTGGTGCTGGGGTTGTTCTTCTTTTGCGCTTTCACGGTGGTTGGCGTCCGCATGGGTATGTTGGCAACGTCCGAGGCGCAGGAGCCGCTGGCCAATGCGCCGGGGGCTGCGATTGCCATGCAGCGCGCCAATATCGTCGACCGCGAAGGGCGCATTCTGGCAACCAATCTGGACACTTATTCCGTCTACGCGCAGCCACCGCTGATGATCGACCCGATTGCGGCAGCAGATCAGCTGGTCGCGATCTTCCCCGATCTGGATAAAGAGCGTCTGGTCAAGGACTTCACCGGCAACCGCAAGTTCCTGTGGATCAAGAAACGCATCTCGCCCGAACAGAAACAGGCCGTGCACGACATCGGTGATCCCGGCATCCTGTTTGGCCCGCGCGAAATGCGCCTCTATCCCAATGGCAAGCTGGCCGCGCACATCCTTGGCGGCTCCGGCTTTGGCCGCGAGGGCGTCAGCGCCGCCGAGGTGATCGGTGTGGCCGGGGTGGAAAAGCAGTTTGACGACTATCTGCGCGATCCCGCCAACGGCAACAAGCCGCTGCAACTGTCGCTGGACCTGACCATTCAGGCCGCGGTCGAACAGGTGCTCTATGGCGGTATGAAGATCATGAATGCCAAGGGTGCATCGGCGGTTCTGATGAATGCGCATACGGGCGAGGTTGTATCCGCCGCCTCGCTGCCCTCATTCGATCCCAATGATCGTCCGCGCCCGCCGACCGCGGGGTTTGATCCCTCGGACAGCCCGCTGTTCAACCGCTATGTGCAAGGCGTGTACGAACTGGGGTCGGTCTTCAAGATTTTCACCGCCGCGCAGGCGGTCGAGCTTGGGCTGGTAAACTCGAACACCATCATCGATACATCCGGCCCGATGAAGATCGGGCGCTTCCCGATTGGTGAATTTAACGGCAAGAATTACGGCAAGATCAGCGTGGCGGATGTGATCGTCCACAGCTCGAACCGCGGCACCGGGCGTCTGGCGTTGCAGATCGGTGCGCAGCGGCAGCAGGACTTTCTGAACGCGCTCGGCATGTTCGAACCGACTCCGTTCGAGATTGTCGAAGCCAAGGGTGGTGTGCCGCTGATGCCGAAGAAATGGGGCGAGCTGAGCACCGTGACCATCTCCTACGGCCATGGCCTGTCAACCAGCCCGATGCATCTGGCAGCGGGATATGCGGCGATTGCCAATGGCGGGCACTATGTCAGCCCGACCATCCTGCGCCAGAACGGCCCGCAATACGGCCCCCGCGTGATGTCGCAGGGAACCGCGCGTCAGGCGCAGAAAATGCTGCGCAAGGTGGTGACGGATGGCACTGCCAGCTTTGGCGAAGTGCAAGGGTATGACGTGGCTGGCAAGACCGGCACGGCAGACAAGCCCAAGCCACGCGGCGGGTATTACGAAGACAAGGTCATCGCAACTTTCGCAACGATCTTCCCGGCCTACGATCCGAAATATGTTCTGATCGTCACGCTGGATGAACCCTCGATCGTGGCATACGGCGAAAAACGCCGAACTGCAGGCTGGACAGCAGTGCCTGTAGCTGCCGAACTTATTGGTCGCGTGGCACCTCTGCTGGGCTTGCGTCCCCGGCTTGAGCCTGAGGCGGGCGCTGCTATAACGCTGACCTCAAACTAGGCTGTCCGGCAAGAGGTGGGTCATGGGCACAAGGACAAAGAAACTCAGCCAACTGGCCCTGACCGCGCGAGGCGGGGTAAACCCCGAGATCACCGGTCTGGCCGTCGACAGCCGCGAGGTGAAAGACGGTTTCCTGTTTGCAGCCCTTCCCGGCACGCGGGTTCATGGTGGTTCGTTCATCCAATACGCCCTGCGCATGGGGGCCGCCGCCATCCTGACCGATGCCGAAGGGGCGAGAATCGCAGCAGCTGAACTTGCGGCGTCGGATGCGGCGCTGGTGGTTGTCGAAGACCCGCGTCAGGCGCTGGCCGGGGCCGCCGCCCTGTGGTTCGGCGCGATGCCGCAGACCATTGTCGCGGTCACCGGAACAAACGGAAAAACCTCGGTTGCCACCTTTGTGCGCCAGATCTGGACCGAACTGGGCCATGCCGCCGTCAACCTTGGGACAACCGGTGTCGAAGGGGCATGGACAGCACCGCTGGCCCATACTACGCCCGAGCCGATCACCCTGCATCGCTGTCTGGCGGAAGCCGCCGAAAACGGCGTGACCCATGCCGCGATGGAGGCCTCGTCCCACGGCCTCGAACAGCGCCGCCTGGATGGCGTGCACCTGACCGCTGCCGGGTTTTCGAACTTCACGCAGGACCATCTGGATTACCACGAGACTTTTGAAGCGTATTTCGCAGCAAAGGCCGGGTTGTTCGACCGGGTTCTGCCACAGGATGGCACCGCGGTTATCAATCTGAGCGATCCCAAGGGGTCTCGGGTCCGCCGGATCGCCGAGGCGCGCGGTCAATCGGTGTTGACCGTCGGGTTGGGCGACGCCGATCTGTGCCTGATCAACCAGCGGTTCGATGCCACCGGGCAGGACCTGCGATTTGCGTGGCAGGGCCGGACCTTCCAGACCCGCCTGAACCTGATCGGAGGGTTCCAGGCCGAAAACATCCTGCTGGCTTGCGGTCTGGTGATTGCTGCGGGCGACAGCCCCGAACGGGTTTTTGAAACACTGCCGCATCTGACCACCGTGCGCGGGCGTATGCAGCTGGCCGCAACCCGCGACAACGGCGCGACAGTTTTTGTGGATTACGCGCACACCCCCGACGCCGTGGCCACCGCCCTCAAGGCGCTGCGTCCGCATGTGATGGGCCGCCTGATTGCCATTGTCGGCGCGGGCGGCGACCGCGATGCCACGAAACGCCCGCTGATGGGCAGGGCGGCCTCGAACTATGCGGATATGGTTTTCGTCACCGATGACAACCCGCGCAGCGAAGACCCCGCCGCCATCCGCGCCGCCGTCATGGCAGGTGCACTCGAGGCAGCGGGCGACGTCAGCGTGACCGAGGTCGGCGACCGCGCCGAAGCCATTCTGCGCGGCATCGATGCCCTGCAACCCGGCGACGCACTGCTGATTGCGGGCAAGGGCCACGAAACCGGGCAGGTCGTCGGCGATCAGGTACTGCCCTTTGATGATGTGGAACAGGCCAGCATTTCCGTCGCCGCGCTGGACGGGAGGGTCGCATGACGCTCTGGACAGCATCCGAGGCCGCTCAGGCAACGGGCGGGCGGGTCACGACCGATTGGACCGCTGATGGTGTCTCCATCGACACGCGCACCCTTCAACCCGGTGATCTGTTTGTTGCGCTGAAAGCGGCGCGGGACGGGCATGAATTCGTGGCCCAAGCGCTTGAGAAAGGCGCGGGCGCGGCTTTGGTCTCGCATATTCCCGACAACGTATCGCCAGACGCACCACTGCTGATCGTCGATGATGTTCAGGCGGGGCTCGAGGCTTTGGGGCAGGCGGCACGCGCCAGAACGAATGCGCGTGTGGTGGGGGTGACCGGCAGTGTCGGCAAGACATCGACCAAGGAAATGCTGGCCGTGATCCTCGAAACACAAGGCAAAACCCATGCCAGCGTGGCCAGTTACAACAACCACTGGGGCGTTCCGCTGACCCTTGCACGGATGCCGTGTAACACTGAGTTCGCAGTGATCGAGATCGGAATGAACCATCCGGGCGAGATTGCCCCGCTGGCCCAGCAGGCCCGCCCGCATGTGGCGCTGGTTACAACCGTGGCGGCGGTACATCTGGAAGCCTTCGAGTCCGTCGCTGGTATCGCCCATGAAAAAGCAGCGATCTTTGAAGGGCTCGAACCCGGTGGCGCGGCAATCGTCAACGCAGATATCGACCACGCAGACATCCTGCGCCAAACGGCGCTTGGGCAGGGGGCCGGAATCGTGGATTTCGGCCAAGGCGCAACGGATTACCGGCTGACCGACGTTCAGCAGGCGGCGAACACCGTGAAAGCCGAGGCTGCCGTTGGTGAACAGGTAATCCGATTTGAGGTGAACTCTGCCGGTACGCATTTCGCCATGAACGCGCTGGGGGCCTTGGCAGCCTGCGTTGAATTGGGTGTTGATCTCGATGACGCCGTCGCAGGTCTGCGCGCATGGTCCCCGGTCAAGGGGCGCGGCGTACGGGAAAGCATTCCTCTGCCCGGCGGCGGGCAGATCGAACTGCTGGATGACAGCTATAACGCCAACCCGACCTCGATGGAGGCCGCGCTGGATGTACTCGCTGCCTCACAAGGCAAACGCCGCATCGCCATTCTGGGCGACATGAAAGAGCTGGGCACACAGGAAGTGGCGATGCACGCCGCCATGGCCGATGCCGAAGCGATGGCACATGTCGATCAGGTGCATTGTATCGGCCCGTTGATGCGGGCACTGCACCACGCTCTGCCCCCTGCCAAACGCGGTCTCTGGTCCGAAACCAGCGCCGAGATGGCCGGACGGTTGCCGTCGCTGGTCAGGGACGGCGATACTGTTCTGGCCAAGGGCTCTCTAAGCATGGGATTGGCCTCGATTGTTGACGGTCTGCGCAAAATGGGGCAAGGGGGCGCGCTTGATGGGTGATCACGCCCATGCGCCTCGTGTGAGAAAGGTATTGTCATGCTGTACTGGTTGACCGCCCTGTCGGATGGCGGGGATTTCTGGAACCTCTTCCGGTATATCACCTTCCGCGCAGGCGGTGCCTTCATGACGGCACTGATCTTTGGGTTCATCTTCGGAAAGCCCCTGATCAACGTGCTGCGCAGAAAGCAGGGCAAGGGCCAGCCGATCCGCAATGATGGCCCCGAGGGGCATTTTTCCAAGGCAGGCACGCCAACAATGGGCGGGTTGCTGATTGTCGGTGCTCTTGTGACCTCGACCCTCGTCTGGGCACGTCTGGACAACCCTTACGTCTGGATGGTGCTTTTCGTGACCCTGTCTTATGCGGCCATTGGATTCGCGGATGACTATGCCAAGGTGTCGAAACAGAACACCAAGGGCGTTCCGGGGCGGATGCGCCTTGCCTTGGGCGTGATCATCGCGGTGCTGGCCGCGCTCTGGGCGACGTTGCACCACCCCGAAGCGTTGCAGAATCAACTGGCCGTGCCGGTGTTCAAGGACACGCTGGTCAATCTGGGTATCTTCTATATCCCGTTCTCGATTGTCGTGATCGTAGGGGCCGCCAACGCGGTAAACCTGACCGACGGTCTGGACGGTCTGGCCATCATGCCAGCGATGATCGCCGCCTCGACGCTGGGCGTGATCGCCTATGCCGTGGGCCGCGTCGACTTTACCGAATATCTCGACGTGCATTACGTGCCGGGCACGGGTGAGATCTTTATCTTCACCTCTGCGCTCTTTGGTGCGGGTCTGGGATTTCTGTGGTACAACGCCCCCCCGGCGGCGGTGTTCATGGGGGATACCGGATCGCTGGCACTGGGCGGCGCGCTGGGCGCTATTGCCGTGGCCACCAAGCACGAGCTGGTTCTGGCCGTCGTCGGCGGCCTGTTCGTGGTCGAGGCGTTGAGCGTGATCATTCAGGTTCTCTACTTCAAACGCACCGGCAAGCGGGTTTTCCTGATGGCCCCGATCCATCATCATTATGAGAAAAAGGGCTGGGCCGAGCCTACCATCGTCATCCGCTTCTGGATCATCTCGCTGATCCTGGCGATGATCGGTCTGGCAACGCTGAAAGTCCGGTGACCAACCGTCGAGTTGTTTTGTCAGGATGTTCCAGCGGAGGTAAGTCAACCCTGCTTCAGGAAATGGCGAAACGTGGCTACGCAACGGTTCCTGAACCTGGTCGACGTGTGGTCAGGGCCGAGCAGCATAGCGGTGGGAACGCGTTACCGTGGAATGACCCCAAGGCGTTTTGCAGAAAGGTGATCGGCACGGCTATTGACGACATGGCCCATGCTCCAGCTGGTCTGGTTCTGTTTGACAGGTCGGCGCTGGATGCTCTGATCTGGTTCGAGCGCACGGGCACAAATCTTGAAAATGCACTGCGTGATAAGATTCTGCGGCTTGGCTATGATTGCCGCGTGTTCCTGTTTCCACCATGGCCTGAAATCTATGTTCAGGACAGCGAGCGACAGCATGATCTGTCTGACGCTCTTGCGGAATATGAAGCTTTGTGCGACCGCTTACCGAAACTTGGTTTCCAGACAGTCCTTGTCCCGAAACGGCCCGTGGTCGAGCGGGCAGACTGGCTTGAAGCGCAGCTAGGCAAAGGACACATGAAATGATCCCGGTCAAAGGCTTTTCAGGGCAGAAAGTTGCGGTTCTGGGATTGGGCCGGTCCGGCCTGGCAACCGCACGCGCCTTGCGCGCAGGCGGGGCGGAGCCGGTCTGCTGGGATGACAACCCGACAGCTCGCGCCATAGCCGAGGGCGAAGGATTCTCCTGTGCCGACCTGCGCAAACAGGGGGCGTTTGACACCATTGCCACGCTCATCGTTTCGCCGGGCATTCCGCATCTTTATCCCGAACCCAACCCCGTGGTTGCCGCAGCCTTGGACGCAGGCGTGCCTGTGGACAATGATATCGGGCTGTTCTTCCGCTCTTTTGCGGGGCCGGAATGGAGCAACTATGACACTCCACCACGGGTCATCGCGGTCACCGGCTCGAACGGGAAATCAACCACTGCTGCTCTGATCCATCACATCCTGACCGAGGCCGGGCGCGAGGCGCAGCTGGCCGGAAATATCGGGCGCGGTGTTCTGGATATCGATCCGGGTGGCGATAGTTCGGTCGTGGTGCTGGAACTTTCCAGCTATCAGACGGAACTGGCCCGTGCGCTGACCCCGGATGTGGCGGTGTTCACCAACCTTTCGCCAGATCATCTGGACCGCCACGGCGGCATGGGGGGATATTTCGCGGCCAAACGGCGCCTCTTTGCCGAAGGCGGCCCGGACCGCGCGATCGTCGGCATCGATGAAACCGAAGGCGCCTTTCTTGCTGGCCAACTGGCCGAAGGGCCAGCGGATGACCGCGTAATTCGTATCTCGGTAACGCGAAAGCTGACGGGGCCGGGATGGCAGGTCTTTGCGCGCAAGGGGTTTTTGTCGGAATACCGCAAGGGGCGGCAGGCCGGGTCCATCGACCTGCGCGCGATCAAGGGCCTTCCCGGTGCCCATAACCACCAGAACGCCTGCGCGGCGTATGCGGCCTGCCGGTCGCTGGGCCTTGCGCCACGCGTGATCGAAGACGCGCTGCACTCGTTCCCGGGCCTGCCCCACCGCAGCCAGATCATCGCCGAGGCCGACGGGGTTACCTATGTCAACGACTCCAAGGCGACCAATGTCGACAGCGCCCTGAAAGCGCTTATGGCGTTCAAAAAGATCCGATGGATCTGTGGCGGCCTTGAAAAGGAAGGCGGTGTCGCAGCCCTGAACGCAGCAGCGGATCAGGTGATCAAAGCCTATGTTATCGGTCGTGAGGCGGCGGGCTTTGCGATGCAACTGACGTCCGACGCACAGGTTTGTACCACGATGGAGGCGGCAGTGGCGCAGGCCATGGCGGATGCACAGGCGGGCGAGACCGTTCTGCTGGCCCCGGCAGCAGCAAGTTTCGATCAATATGACAATTTCGAACAGCGTGGCGACGATTTCACAGCGCAGGTGCAAAAACGGCTGGGCTAACACCGCACCTGCAACAGCCTGCCGGTACGTGTGGACATTTTTCAGTCAGATTGACACTTTGTTGGAATTGAGGTTGCGTCACCTTAAGTTCAATAAAGAGGAAGCGGAAATGTCTGCACGCAAAATTCTCTCCATCCTTCCCGTCGTTGCGCTGGCCGGGGCCTGTGCCAATAGCGGGGCGAATTATGTTCCTATCATCGACGGGCCTGTGGGGCCGAATTACCAGTCCGATCTGGCCAATTGTCAGGCGCTGGCGCGGTCCCGCCCGACGCTGGACAGCAACACCGCGGGCGCTGCCGCCATCGGCGCGGCTGGTGCGGCGGCAACCACGGCAATTATCGACAACAGCGCCAGCGATCTTGGCCGTGCGGCGGCGGCCGGTGCTCTGGTCGGTGTGGGTGCCAGTGCGATCAGCAACACCCAGAACCAGGAAGTGATCGTGCGCAACTGCATGCGCGGTCGCGGCTACAACGTCGTAGGTTAATGCCGCGCAAACGGAAGTGTAGGTTAATGTCTGGCGGCAATGGCAACACCTGCGGCATGGCCTGATGACCACGCCCATTGAAAGTTGTAGCCGCCAAGCCACCCGGTGACATCCACCGCTTCGCCAATCGCATAGAGGCCAGGGACATCCTTGGCCTCCATCGTTTTCGACGACAGATCATCGGTATCTATTCCGCCCAGTGTGACCTCGGCAGTGCGATACCCTTCGGTTCCCGACGGTACCAGCCGCCAGTCAGACAGGGCCGCGACCAGTTCAGACAGCTTCGCGTCCGACTGATCGGCCAGATTGCCGGACATCGGAATGACTTGGCTCAGATACTCGACCAGCCGGGACGGCAGATGCCGCGCAAGTTCCGTTGTCAGCGCCTTGCGCCCGGCGTTTTGCCGTTGCGCACGCAGCAGATCGAACAGGGGCAGTTCGGGGATCAGGTTCACGCCGATCTCCTCACCTTCGCGCCAATAAGAGGACAGCTGCAAAACGGACGGCCCGCTGAGGCCGCGATGGGTGAACAACAGCGCTTCGTCAAAACTTGTGCGTTCGTTAGAAAGCCGCACGGGCAGGGAAACACCGGACAGGTCCTTGAACCGGCCATCCGAAAAGGTGAATGGCACCAGCGCCGCGCGGGTGTCGGTCACCCGCAGGCCAAACTGCCGGGCAATGTCATAGGCCAGCCCGGTCGCGCCCATCTTGGGGATGGATTTGCCCCCCGTGGCCAGCACCAGATTGGCACAGGTCAGATGCAGGCGCTGCCCCTCACGCTCGACCTCCAGCGCGAATCCGGTGCCATCCTTGCGCAGATCACGCAGCGCGGTCTGGACCCACAGCTCGGCGCCGGCGCGGCTCATCTCGTCCAGCAACATCTGGATGATCTGCTTTGAAGAGCCATCACAGAACAACTGCCCAAGCGTTTTCTCATGCCATCCGATGCCGTGCCGGTTCACCAGATCGACAAAATCCCACTGCGTAAACCGGGCTAGCGCGGACTTGCAGAAATGCGGGTTTTGCGACAGGAAGTTGTCCGGGCCTGCATACATATTGGTGAAATTGCACCGCCCTCCGCCTGAGATGCGAATTTTCTCGCCCGGCGCCTTGGCGTGGTCGATCACCAGCACCCGCCCACCGCAACGGGCCGCGCACATCATGCCTGCCGCTCCGGCGCCCAATATGATCGTATCGAACCTCATGCACCGCCCTTGGCGTGGATTTTCGGCGATGACAAGGGTGAAACCCGGCGCATCGGGCCTGAGGCAAAGGATTTAGTTGTCAGGTGAATGATTCCCGGAAATTCGGGGCTTGCGCGCGGTGACACCCTTGCGTGGGGTCCGATTTGGGCTGGTTGTCGGGATTTTGCGCGGGTGTTTCGGGGCTGGGCTGGAAGGGCGCAGATCGCAGAAAACCACGTTCGGGTCCGGTCAAAATGCGGCACCGTTCAGGTTGTGCGAGGCACCTGATCCCGCCACATGTGGGCCACCAAACAGGGTGGTGACTGGCTTGACCGGCAGAAACGGTGAGGGCCGGGCAACGTTCGGATACTTTTTGGAGAATCGATTTCCGGTACCTGTCAGCCGCTGTTGCGTCGTACTGTCCGCCCGGTTCAGCGGCAACAGGAAGGTCCAATGCCAAGGACTTGACCGGGGTCAGCCCTCGCGCACTCCTAACGGGAAGTCTTGCCGCATCAGCCCGTCTTGCCCGCCAAGCACCAAGCGCCACAGATGCCGGGTAAATTGGCCAAATTGCACCGAAAAATACGTGCAAAAATAAAAATATGTCGACGGAAGTTCACTAAAACAATACAATAACCCTTATTATTTTGAACTTAACGCATTTTAGAAACCAAATCTCATCAGCGGGCCGATTAATGCCTCGTGATTTCCATTCAGGCCCGTGGCCCGTCCCGCGCAATGCAGCGCCATTCACACCCGTCGGCTGCATTTGCAATCGCAACACGCCTCTGATGCGTGCCAGCCCGCCTGTTTTCGGGGTGGCACATTTCAACAAGTTAAAGAGTTCCGAGACACGATCATGGGTATTAATCTGAATTTGAACAATCCAAGCGACCTTCCCAAGGCGCGGCTCAGGGCGATCCTGTTCCTTGATGCATGTGATTACTCTGCCGCCGTTCGCGAGGCCGAGCTTGAAACGCTGGCCAGAATCCGCCGCGATCTGAACTGCGTCAGCGATCTGGTTAACAGCTTTCGGGGCCGGGTGACCGGCCTGACCGGTGACGGGCTATGCGCCGTCTTTCCAAGTGCGCGTGCCGCCGTCGAAACTGCGCTGGGGGTGCAGGATGTCCTGACCCATGCCCCCGACCGGTACGCCAAAGGGTATCGAATTGGGATACATCTGGGCGACACGTTCGAGGTTGACCAGCAGATCATCGGTGACGCCGTGAACACGGCAGCGCGCATCGAAAGCGTCGGGTCATCCGGCGAGGTTCTGGTCTCAAGCGTTGTGCGCAATGCGCTGCGCGGGCGGCAGGATTTCCTGTTCAACTCGATCGGGCGGCCCAATCTCAAGAATATCGGTGCCTCGCTCGAGCTGTTTAAAGTTGCACGCGCGACAATCGACGTCCCCTATGAGAAGGACGGAAAAGAACAGCCGGTTCCTGTTCCCGCCAACCCAACGGCTTTCCGGTCAGAACAGCTGTCGTTCACCTTACCGCGCCCGAATTTCGTGATCGGTCTGTTGTCTCCGGATGTAGGGGGCGGTTCCGAAACCGCGGCATTCGTGTCCAACATCGTTGCGGAACAGCTGTCCAAATCCCTTACCGAAACCGAAGCGCTTGAGGTTCATGATTACCGGGTGCCGCAGATTGCGTTCCCGCAGGAACCTTTGTCGGCAGGGCCTGACCTGTTCCTGCAATGCCGCGCCTCGACCTGTGGCAGCATGTTGCAAGTGTCCGCCACAGCAATGCGGTCGGAAGACAGGAAAGTGATCTGGAGCCAGAATGTAGTGGCCGATCAAGGTGACTTTCTGGGTCAAAACTGCTCTGGGCTGACGTCGTTCATCAGTTATGCCACCGACGCCTTGCTGACGGCCTTGCTGAACGGGCGTCACATGCGCGACCCGGCCGCCCATCACGCGGCGAAAACCGCCGTTGCCGCCGTGCATCACCTGTTGACCATGACCGGGCCGGGGCTGGACCAGCTCGAGGCGGACATTCTTGCAGCTTACGAGCTTGATCCCAAGCCGGTCTACCTTGCGTGGCTGGCTTATGTCACGACCTTCAAGGTCGGCGAACGGTACGGAACCTGGGATGCCACACTGGAAGCGCAGGCGCGCGATCTGGCCCGCCGCGCGGTCGAGGCTGACCCGGATAACGGCACCGTTTTGGGCCTTGTCGCCCACGTGCATTCCTACGTGTTCCGAGAGTTTTCGGTGGCGCAGGATCTGGTCGACCGCGCGCTCGAGCTCAGCCCTTATCGGGCGATGAGCTGGGATTCAGCCGCCATGCTTTATTGCTACACGGATCGTCCGGCGCTGGCGGTTGAAGCCGCACAGAAGGCAAGGCTTATCGGGCGGCACAGCCCATACCGGCACCTGTTCGACGGGGCCGGTTGCGTCGCCGCGCTGGTCAATGGCGAGTTCGAGAAATCCATCAGGTTCGGAGAATCCGTGATGGAGGTTCAGCCGCAGTTCAAAACCGTCATGCGCTATCTGGCTGCGGCTTACGGGCACGCAGGTGACCGGCAGCGAGGCGAGTTCGCCTTGCAGCGGCTGACCAGCCTGGAACCGGACATGTCGCTGGCCTGCATCCAGCAGGACCGGTTCCCGGTGCCAACACGGTTCAGCGCGCAACTGATGGAAAGCGGCCTGTCCAGGATCGGGTTGCCGCAACACGCTTGAAGTAGGGGTAAAAGTAGGGGGTTTACTTATGTCTTACGTGTCCACGCTCAACGGTTTCGGAATGATGGTCCGACGTGGTGAGCTGATCTCGTGCAAAGTGGTGAAACTGATGAACCTTGCCGGAACCGGTGGTCTCGGTGCCTCACCGGGGGACAATCGAAAGGCGTTGGACAATTTCATTTACGACGCGCAGAGGGAAAGCTTCATCGATTACCTCAATGCCATTCATGATCTGGATCCCGAGTTGCTGGATATTGAAAAACTGCGCGAGCTTACCGAGTTCATGCAGAACGAAGACTTCATTGATCCCTTCAGATCCGACAGCCGCGTAAAAGGTGCGAAAGACGAAGAGATCGGGAAACGCTCTGCCCTCGGCGCGGCGTCTGTCGCGATGAGCGCATCTTCGGCATTCGCACTGAACCGAAACCGCAATAGAAACCGCAATCGGAACAGAAACCGGAACCGAAACAGAAATCGCAATCGTAACAGAAACCGCAGCGATTTTGACGTCGGCGGCAGCGATGCCTCCTTCGGCTGGCGCGAGATGCGCGATCTGTGCCGGATCGGTATGCTGCCCGCATCCGGATTGCTGGGCAAGGTTTGGGAAAATATCGATCTTCTGCCGCCACCGGGGCCTGACGAAAGCATGAAGGAAACTGAATACCTGCTGATCCTGCAAGGGCGGCTCAAGTGGTCAAATCAGGCAACACGGCGCGAGGAAATCGTGGCGCAGGCAGGCTTTGGCATCGATGAATATCTCAGTCCGCTGGGCATTGACGAGAAGGGCGGCTTTGATGCGACCCGCGCGCTGATGACGATCCTGCTGGAACTGACGAATGAAATCGGCCTGACCTACAAGAACCGCTTCAGCCGGCCCAGACCCAATATTATCCAGCCGCTGATCCGGCCCTTTCTTCCGGTGCCTTATCATGCGGCTTACCCCTCGAACCACTCCTACCAATCCTTCGCGATTGCCGAACTGTTCTCGCGTCTGATCCCCGAACATCCGGGCACTGTCGCTTTGTTCCACCGCGCCCAGCGGATTGCTGAAAACCGCGAATGGGCCGGTTTGCATTATCCAAGCGACACAGCCGCCGGGCGAAGTCTGGCCAGAAAAACCGTGGCTTACCTGACCGAGGTTCTGGACGAACTGATGGACGAAGCACAAGACGAATGGCTGGGCTAAGGATCAACGCGAGGTGACGAAATGACCGCAGGAAACGAAGACTACGCACGCTATTACTATCTCTGGCATCTGGTCGCGATCAAAGCCTTGACCGTCAAGGCGCCCCTACCAGCCGACGGAGAGACCTGCCCGGAAATCGATACCGCGACCTGGGATTTCACAGGTCCCGCTCTGGCCGAGGCGAAAATCGCCCTGATCGACATGGGCGTGGCCCCGCATCACCCGAACCTGAAATCGCCGGACACCGGACCGGTTCCGGCGGACAGGGTCATTCGGGACGACGCCCTTGATCTGGCCAGCCACCCGTTCGGCGTCAAATACATCGACCGGTCGACTGTTGCGGCAGGGGCCGAGCATATCGAAGAACAGGTGCAACATCTGTCGGGCATTCAGGACCCCTTGGGCATTCCGGGCCTGACCTCTCAGGAACGGCGGGTGATTGCCGGGCTGAGGTCGGGTTTTGGCGTCAAACGTTACATCGATGCCTATGACGATCGCTATGCCGGGCACGGCACCAGCTGTGCCGGGCTGGCCTGCGGAACCAGCTTTGCAGCCGATCAATTCGGCAATACCGGCAATATCGCGGCGTATTACGGGGTCGATCCCAAAAGCAGGATTATTCCGATCACGACGTCGATCTCGCCCAGCCCGGAAGAATTGATTGCGGCGTTTCTTTATGCCCTCCACAAAGGCGCGCATGTCATCCTGTTTCCGCGCGATGCCGCGAACCCTGCTCATTGGCCGGGATATAGATTTCGCCCTGCCACTGGCACCGAGCCGTTCTATCCGGGTCTGGACTCGCACGAAAAGACCCGCCTGCACGAGACGAGGCGCGACGAACCCGACGGCGACGCGCGCGACATCTCGATGGCATGGTCGGCGCTGGACAAGATCATCAAATGGGTCAGCACGAAAATCCCGGTGGTCTGTGCCGCTGGCAACGACGGTCGAAGCGAGTTGATTTATCCTGCCAGCCTGTCCGGTGATCCAGCCAACGGGATCATCTCGGTGGGGGCCGTCAACTATAATGGCACCCGGTCCGGGTATTCGAACTACTCTGCAGATCTGACCGTTTCCGCCCCCTCGGATGACGGTGAGATATACAACCGCTATCAAATTCGTCTGGACCGTGATGCAGCCTCGGCCACTGACTTCCATCTGGAAAACCCGAAACATCACCTGAAACGCGACGGCAGTGGTGACGCGATCCCGATTGTCGATTTCGCATCTCAACGGTTGGTGACGTTGGATGTGCCGGGCCCGCGGGGCTATGTCGAAGGCAGCCTTGCCGCGGCTGTCGAAACCCGAAAAAAGGCTGTGGATGATCCTGCCGGGCTTTATACTGAATTTGGCGGGACTTCGGGGGCCTCGGCCCTCGTTGCAGGGGCAATCGCGATGATGCAGCGAAAGTCGCCCAATGTTCTCAATGGTGTGCAGATCAAAGCCATCTTCAAGAACCTCGAAACATCTGCAACGCGTTTCGACAACACCCACTGGTATTGGTCTTCTGCCGCAGGAACCCTGCAAGTTGACGCGATCAACGGTTACACGCCACCCCCCAGGGCCGAACTGTTCGGTGTGGCGGGGTTGCTGGATGTGCCGCTGCTGCTGACCAAAGTCTGACAGCCCGCCGCCTTCCGCCCGGTGGCCGTCGCAACACGGCTGACCGGCGGTCCGGGTGTGCGGCACGGGTCTTGGGCGGGAAATCCCGATTTGCCCGCGAACAGGCTGGCCTGATCGCCAAATTGCATGTAGACTTTCAGCCAGATCCCGAAAACGGGGCGTTAACGAGGCAGAGAGTGGCGGTATCTCATGACTGAGATGGTGTATGGCGCGGTCCAGGACCAGCGCGGAGAACCGATTCTACCGAAATGGTGGCGTACTATCGATCGCTGGACGATGTCCTGCGTTCTGATCCTGTTTACCATCGGACTGTTGCTGGGGCTGGCCTCTTCGCCGCCGCTGGCCGGTCGTAACGGGTTCGATCCC
This sequence comes from Ruegeria sp. AF3, assembly GCF_056536285.1. Taxonomy (NCBI): domain Bacteria; kingdom Pseudomonadati; phylum Pseudomonadota; class Alphaproteobacteria; order Rhodobacterales; family Roseobacteraceae; genus Ruegeria; species Ruegeria sp. AF3. The sequence continues at coordinate 2,865,313 of NZ_JBQFJM010000001.1, forward strand.
TTCCATTATGTCGAGCGCCAGGCCTTCTTTGGCGGATTGGCGCTGATCGCGATGCTGCTGACCTCAATGATGTCTCCAACCTTGGTGCGGCGTCTGGCCGTTCTGGGTTTTCTGGGGGCCTTCGTCGCTCTGGTCTTCCTGCCGGTGTTTGGAACGGATTTCGGCAAAGGCGCGGTGCGCTGGTATTCACTGGGCTTTGCCTCGCTGCAACCGTCCGAGTTTCTGAAACCCGGCTTTGTCGTCGTGGCTGCATGGCTGCTGGCCGCCTCGCAGGAAATCAACGGCCCTCCGGGGCGGTTGTGGTCCTTTGCGCTCTGCATGGCCATCGTGGCCATGCTGGTGATGCAACCCGATTTCGGTCAGGCCTGCCTGATCCTGTTCGGCTGGGGCGTCATGTATTTCGTGGCCGGGGCACCGATGCTGCTGTTGCTAGGCATGGCCGGTGTTGTCGTTTTGGGCGGGATGTTGGCCTATTCGAATTCCGAACACTTTGCCCGCCGCATCGACGGCTTTCTGAATCAGGAAGTCGATCCGACCACCCAGCTTGGCTATGCCACCAACGCCATCCGCGAAGGTGGCTTGTTCGGCGTCGGCGTAGGGGAGGGGCAGGTGAAATGGTCGCTGCCCGATGCCCATACCGATTTCATCATCGCCGTCGCGGCCGAGGAATACGGACTGATCCTCGTCATGATCATCATTGCGCTATACGCGCTGATCGTCGTGCGCTCGCTGCTGCGGCTGATGCGCGAACGCGACATGTTCATCCGTCTGGCCGGTACTGGTCTGGCCTGCATGTTTGGCGTTCAGGCGATGATCAACATGGGTGTTGCGGTACGTCTGTTGCCCGCCAAAGGCATGACTTTGCCGTTCGTCAGCTATGGCGGCTCGTCGCTGATTGCAGGCGGTATTGCCGTCGGCATGCTGCTGGCCTTCACCCGAAACCGCCCACAGGGCGAACTAGGCGATATTCTGCGCGGACGAGGATAATGGGGAACCCTTACCTGTTGATTGCGGCTGGCGGCACCGGGGGCCATATGTTCCCCGCTCAGGCGCTGGCCGAGGCGATGCTGCACAAGGGCTGGCGCGTGCGCCTGTCCACCGACCCGCGCGGTGCGCGCTATACCGGCGGCTTTCCCCATTCGACTGAAATTGTCGAGGCGTCCTCGGCCACCTTCGCCCGTGGCGGTCTGGCGGCCAAGGCGATGGTTGGCCCGATTATCGCTGGTGGTGTCACCAGCATGGTCTTCCAGATGATGCGCGACAAACCCGATGTTGTCGTAGGCTTTGGCGGTTATCCCTCGATCCCGGCGCTGGGCGCAGCGACCCTGCTGAAAGTTCCGCGGATGATCCATGAACAGAACGGGGTACTGGGCCGCGTGAATCAGCTGTTTGCAACCCGCGTTGCACAGGTGGCCTGCGGCGTCTGGCCGACGGATCTGCCTGAAGGCGCGCATGGCATCCACACTGGCAACCCGGTACGTGCCGCGGTTCTGGACCGCGCCGCCGCCGGGTATATCCCGCCGGGTGACTATCCGATGTCGGTTCTGGTGATGGGCGGCTCGCAGGGTGCGCGCATCCTCAGCGATATGGTGCCCGGAGCGATTGCCGCGCTGCCCCAAGACCTTCGCGCGCATATCCGTGTCTCGCATCAGGCGCGGGATGAAGATGGCGAACGGGTCAGCGCATTCTACCAAGATCATGGTATCCGCGCCGACGTTCAGCCCTTCTTCGATGACATTCCCCGCCGCATGTCGGATGCGCAGCTGGTGATCTCGCGCTCGGGCGCGTCCAGCGTGGCCGATATCTCGGTCATCGGTCGCCCTTCGATCCTGATCCCGTTTGCCGCCGCCGCCGGGGATCATCAGACCGCCAACGCGCGCGGGCTGGTGCAGGCCGGCGGGGCCATTATGATCCCGGAAAATGCGCTTGACGTTCCCACGCTGACACAGCAAATCACCACGGTTCTCACGAACCCCGAAGCCGCACAGAAAATGGCCCATGGCGCCCTGTCGGTCGGGGCGCCCGATGCCACCCAGCGTCTGGTCGCTCTGGTCGAGCAGCTGGCGCAGAAGGAGACCACATGAACCCAGCAACCAAACTGCCGCAGGACGTAGGGCCGATCCATTTTGTGGGCATCGGCGGGATCGGCATGTCGGGCATCGCCGAGGTGCTGCTGAACCTGGGGTATCAGGTACAGGGCTCCGATTTGAAAGCCTCGAAGATCACCAACCGGCTGGCCAGTTTGGGGGCCGAGATTTTCGTCGGCCAGCGCGCCGAAAACCTTGAAAACGCCGCCGTTGTGGTTGTCTCGACCGCGATCAAACCGGGCAACCCGGAACTGGACCAAGCCCGCGCCCGAGGGCTGCCGGTTGTCCGCCGCGCCGACATGCTGGCCGAACTCATGCGTCTGCGCTCAAACATTGCCATTGCCGGAACACACGGCAAGACCACCACGACGACCATGATGGCCGAACTGATGGTGGCCGGCGATTTCGATCCGACCGTGATCAATGGCGGCATCATCCACGCCTATGGATCGAACGCGCGGATGGGGCAGGGCGAATGGATGGTGGTCGAAGCCGACGAGAGCGATGGCTCGTTCAACCGCCTGCCCGCAACCATTGCCATTGTCACCAATATCGACCCCGAGCATATGGAACATTGGGGTGATTTCGACAGGCTGCGCGACGGCTTTTACGAATTCGTCTCGAACCTGCCATTCTACGGTCTGGCCGTCTGCTGCACCGATCATGCCGAGGTTCAGGCCCTTGTCGGCCGCATCACCGACCGCCGCGTGCGCACCTATGGGTTCAACGCGCAGGCAGATGTGCGGGCTGTGAACCTGACCTATAAGGGCGGCGTGGCGCATTTCGACATCCACCTGCAATACGAAGACAAGATGATCGAAGGCTGCACCCTGCCGATGCCCGGCGATCACAACGTCTCAAACGCGCTGTCCGCTGTGGCTGTCGCCCGCCATCTGGGCATGAAAGCTGCGGAAATCCGCGATGCGCTGGCCAATTTCGGCGGCGTCAACCGTCGCTTTACAAAGGTCGGAGAAATCGACGGTGTCACCATCATCGACGATTACGGCCACCACCCGGTTGAAATCGCAGCTGTTCTCAAGGCTGCCCGTCAGGCGACCGAAGGCCGCGTGATTGCGGTGCATCAGCCGCACCGCTATTCGCGCCTGTCCAACCTGTTTGATGATTTCTGCACCTGCTTCAACGACGCCGATGTTGTGGCGATTGCCGAGGTTTTTGCCGCTGGCGAAGACCCGATCGAAGGTGCCTCGCGCGACGATCTGGTGCAGGGCCTGATCCGTCACGGCCACCGCCACGCCCGTGCGCTGCTGGATGAAGACGATCTCGAACGCCTCGTGCGCGAACAGGCCCGTCCGGGCGACATGGTCGTCTGCCTCGGGGCCGGTACGATCAGCGCCTGGGCCAACGGCTTGCCCGAGAGATTGCAAAGAAAACAAGCTGTTTGACGCGTCATTTGTTTGTCGCACAACTTAAAAGTGTGATACTCTGACTGCAGCAGTCGCGTGTCCTCGGAGGGGCGAATGGACTATTCGATGATCTTTGCAGCGCTTTGGGTGATCTGCGCCACCATCGTGGCAATGTTGCCGATGCGGCTGCAATTCCCGCTGGGGTTTGTCCTGCTGATCTGCGCACCAGTGCTGGTCGTGTGGCTTGGGTATGTCCATGGCTGGTTCTGGTCGGTCGCGGCATTTGCCGGGTTCGTGTCGATGTTTCGCAACCCCATCCGGTATTACTGGCGCAAATGGACAGGGCACGAGGTCGCGGAATGACATGGTCTATCGCTCTGGCGGCCCTGTGGGGCTTTGCCGCCAACATCCTTGCGCTGATCCCCAGTACCGACAACCACTGGACGCGCGCCTATATCCTGATCATCGTGGGCATTCCCATCGTCGGCTATGTCACCTATGAAAACGGCCCCTGGATCGGTTTGCTGGTGCTGGCAATGGGCATGTCCGTGCTGCGCTGGCCGGTGATTTATCTGACCCGTTGGACAAAGGCGAAAATGCAGGGCATGAAGGCGGCCAAAGAATAACCGGCCAACTTCAGGAGATCTGTCATGGCGACAATCGCCACATTTGCCTATCTACCGCTCGTTTCCTTCGTTCTGGGTGCCGCTGCCGGGTTTACGGCGGGCCGCTGGCTTGGCCTGCGTAGCCTTCTGTGGCTGATCGGGCTGACATCCGCGGTTGGTCTGGGGCTGATCGTCGTGCTGGCTGGTGTCGGAACGGGTGAAGAAGACAAGGCGTTCGGCCCGCTGGTCTGGTTGACTGCCGGCGTTCTCCCCTTCCTTTTCGCCGCAATCATGGGCGGGGTCGGTGGGCGCAGCCTGGCGGTGCGCGCGACTACATGACACGGCTTCCCCCTGTCCTTCCTGACGTCCGGGGCCGCCTGTCCAAAGCGCGTAACCTGTCTGACCTCACATGGCTCCGCGTCGGTGGGCCGGCGGATTACCTGTTTCAACCTGCCGATATCGAAGACTTGCAGGCCTTCCTGTGCGATCTGCCGGATGGTGTGCCGGTCTTCCCGATGGGGGTCGGCTCGAACCTCATCGTGCGCGATGGTGGCTTGCGGGCCGTGGTGATCCGGCTGGGGCGCGGGTTCAACGCCATCTCGGTTGAGGGCAATACGGTCATCGCGGGCGCTGCCGCACTGGACGCGCATGTTGCGCGCAAGGCCGCGGATGCGGGTGTGGACCTGACCTTTCTGCGCACCATCCCCGGCTCGATCGGGGGCGCGGTGCGGATGAATGCGGGCTGTTACGGCAGCTACACGGCGGACGTGCTGCGCAAGGCCACCATTGTCACCCGGCAGGGCGACCTGCGGGACCTGACGCCCGAGGATCTGAACTTTCGCTATCGCCAGTCCGACTTGCCCGAAGGCGCCGTTCTGATTTCGGCCACGTTCGAAGGCCCGTCCGGCGATCCCGATGATCTTCATGCCCGAATGGAAGCGCAACTGAAAAAGCGTGACGAAACACAGCCCACCAAGGACCGCAGCGCCGGATCGACGTTCCGCAACCCGGCCGGGTTTTCCTCGACCGGGCAGGCCGATGACGTGCATGACCTCAAGGCGTGGAAAGTGATCGACGATGCGGGAATGCGCGGTGCGGCACGCGGCGGGGCGCAGATGAGCCCGAAACACTCGAACTTCCTGATCAATACCGGCACCGCCACCGCTGACGACCTCGAAGGTCTGGGCGAAGAGGTGCGAAAAAAGGTTTACGAAACAAGCGGCATCACGCTAGAGTGGGAAATCATGCGGGTCGGTGATCCGCTAAAAGAATAAAGCCCCGACCGTCAGACCAAAACAGGCAAATTCAGGCGACGGATCAAAGGCATAAACGCAGTACGGGCCACCACATAAGGTCCGGGGACATTGAGGCGCACATTGGGTATGTCGAGCAGGACAAACCCCAAAGTGGCGGTATTGATGGGCGGCCCCTCGGCGGAACGCGAGGTGTCTCTCAGCTCTGGGCGCGAATGCGCGGCCGCCCTTGTGGGAGAAGGCTTTGAAGTGGTCGAACTGGACGCAGGTCCCGACCTCTATGCGCGCCTGTTGGATATTCAGCCGGATGTGGTTTTCAACGCCCTGCATGGCCGCTGGGGCGAGGATGGCTGCGTGCAGGGGATGCTGGAATGGATGCGTATCCCCTATACCCATTCGGGCATTCTGGCCTCGGCCCTTGCCATGGACAAGCAACGCAGCAAGGACGTCTATCAGGCCGAAGGTCTGCCCGTTGTCCCCAGTGTGATCGTCCCGCGGGCCGAAGTGACCCGCGCCCATGTGATGGAACCGCCCTATGTGGCCAAGCCCAATAACGAAGGGTCCAGTGTCGGCATCTACATCGTTCACGAAAACGCCAACGGCCCGCCGCAGCTGTCCGAAGACATGCCCGACCAGATCATGGTCGAGAAATACGTGGCCGGGCGCGAGCTGACCGTGACCGTCATGGGCGACCGCGCCCTGACTGTGACCGAGATCATGACCGATGGCGGCTGGTACGATTATGACGCCAAGTACAAACCCGGCGGATCATGGCACGTGGTCCCCGCCGATATCCCGCAGGATATCTTTGATCGCTGCATGGATTATGCCTTGCGCGCGCATGATGCTTTGGGCTGCAAGGGTGTCAGCCGCACCGATTTTCGCTGGGATGACAGCGCGGGTGCTGATGGGCTGTTTCTGCTGGAAACCAATACCCAGCCGGGCATGACACCCACCTCGCTGGCCCCGGAACAGGCCGCGCATATGGGCATGACATTTGGTCAGCTCTGCGCCTGGATGGTTAAGGACGCCTCATGCAACCGTTAATCGCCAGCCGCTCTCTGGAAATCCATCGCACCAAGCCCCTTGCCGGGCCGGATGCCGATTTTGCCTCGGCAGATACGGAACCGCATGACACCCAGCCCATTCTGCGTCTGCGCGGGGCGCGGGTGTTTTCCCGCACCGCACGCCGCAGCGATCCGGCCCCGTCGCGCCTCAGCTATCGTCTTCAGCGCTGGATGCTGACACCGGGCATCCGTCTGGGCGTCAAGCTTGGCCTGCCGATCTGCGCCATTGCCGCGGCAGTTGGCGTCTATTTTGCCTCTCAGGAACGGCGCGAAGCGCTTGGTACCTATATTGCCGATATTCGCACCTCGATTCAGGAACGCCCCGAGTTCATGGTCAACCTGATGGCCATCGACGGGGCAGGCACCAGCCTGTCCGATGATATCCGCGAGGTCGTGCCTCTGGATTTCCCGATCAGTTCCTGGGATCTGGATGTCGAACAGATGCGCGACACGATCACCGGGCTTGATCCGGTGAAATCGGCAACCGTACGTATCCGTCCGGGCGGCATCCTTCAGGTCAACGTGGTCGAGCGTCAGCCCGTGATTGTCTGGCGGACGCATGACGGGCTCGAACTGCTCGACGAGACCGGCGCGCATGTCAAGGAAACCACCTCTCGCAAGGACCATGCCGACCTGCCGCTGATCGCGGGCGCGGGCGCGGATGCACATGTGGCACAGGCGCTCGAGATCTTTCAGACCGCCCGCAGCCTGGGCAATCGTGTGCGCGGGCTGGTGCGCGTGGGTGAACGGCGCTGGGATCTGGTCCTGGACCGTGGCCAGCGCATCATGCTGCCGACCGAGCGCCCGGTGCGCGCGCTGGAACGCGTGCTTGCGGTGAACGAGGTGCAGGACCTTCTGGAACGCGACGTGGCCGTGGTCGACATGCGCCTTGGCCAGCGTCCCACCATCCGAATGACCAAAGCCGCCAGCGAAGACTGGTGGAATACAAAAGTGACACTGAGTAACGGGCAGTAACGAGCATGATGACCGATCTTTATCAGTCCCAACGCGCCATGCGTCAAATGCGGCGCCAGGCATTGCAACGCGGTGTGATCGCGATTCTGGATGTGGGCAGTTCCAAGATTGCCTGCCTCGTTCTGCGTTTTGACGGATCGGGCCGGCTGAGTGAAGATAACACCATCGGCTCAATGGCGGGGCAGACTGGGTTTCGGGTTATAGGGGCCGCAACGACACGTTCGCGCGGCGTACAGTTTGGCGAAGTCACCGCCATGCAGGAAACCGAACGCGCCATCCGCACCGCGCTTCAGGCCGCACAGAAGATGGCCGATATCCGTGTTGATCACGTCATCGCCTGTTTCTCGGGGGCCAACCCGCGCTCTTACGGGCTGGACGCGCAGGTCGATCTGGATGGCCAGCTGGTGACCGAGGCCGAAGTGGGCCGTGTTCTGAATGCCTGCGACGTGCCGGATTACGGCGACGGGCGTGAAGTGCTGCACGCACAGCCAGTCAATTTTGCGCTCGACAACCGCTCGGGCCTGATCGACCCGCGCGGGCAGATGGGCCAAAGTCTTGCGGTCGATATGCACATGCTGACCGTCGATGCGATGGCGATCCAGAACATCGTGCGCTGTATCAAACGCTGCGATCTGGAACTCGCCGGGATTGCGAACTCGGCCTATGTCTCAGGAATTTCCGCGCTGGTCGAAGATGAGCAGGAACTCGGCGCGGCCTGTATCGACATGGGCGGCGGTACCACCAGCGTTTCGATCTTCATGAAGAAACACATGATCTATGCCGATTGCGTGCGTATGGGCGGCGATCACGTGACCGCCGATATCTCGATGGGGTTGGGTGTGCCCGCAGCAGTTGCGGAGCGGATCAAGACGTTCAATGGCGGCGTTCATGCGACCGGCGCTGATGACCGCGACATGATCGATATCGGCGGCGATACCGGTGACTGGGAACACGACCGCCGCACAGTCAGTCGGGCCGAACTGATCGGCATCATGCGTCCGCGCGTCGAGGAAATTCTAGAAGAGGTCCGCGTGCGTCTGGATGCGGCCGGGTTTGAACACATGCCAAGCCAGCAGATCGTTCTGACCGGTGGCGGCAGTCAGATCATGGGGCTGGACGGTCTGGCGACCCGCATCCTTGGTCAACGCGTGCGTCTGGGCCGCCCGCTGCGGGTGCATGGCCTGCCGCAATCGGCGACAGGACCGGCGTTCTCGTCCTCAGTGGGGCTTAGCCTGTTTGCGGCGCACCCGCAGGACGAATGGTGGGATTTCGAAATCCCGGTCGACACATATGCCGCGCGCCCGTTCAAGCGGGCCGTCCGGTGGTTCCGTGACAATTGGTAGACACCTGCAACGGGCCGCGCTGTGTGCGGCCCTGTTGCCGGGATGGGTTTCGGCCCAGACCATCATCACGCCCGAGGCATTTCTGGATGCCGCCGTCGGCAAAACGCTCACGTTCCATGAGATTCGCAGCGGCTATTTCGTCGGGACCGAGCAATTTCTGAACCGTCACGCTTCGGTCTGGCGGCAAGAAGGGCAGGGCTGTGTCTATGGGCAGATCACCACGCCAAACGGTCAGATCTGCTTTCTCTATGACAATGATCCGGATGGTATTCCCGTCTGCTGGTGGCCCTTCCTGCACGAAGGCCGTCTGATGGTGCGTCTGGCCTCGTTTGCAGAAAGCGAAATCCAGGAGGTGCGCAGCATCACCGAAACCAGCCTGAACTGTCCAAGTGCGCCGCTCAGTTGAAAAATCCGGTTGCGGCGCGCCGATTTATCCCTCAAGATATCCACAAGGCCCGGCAGAGGCCTCGCGGCAGGACCTGAGCAGTTTTCCGCAGTGTAAATGATGGTCGACCAAAGCGTGACGAACGGCTGAGTCCTCGCGCCGTGGTCGTCTGCCTTGTGATGGTCGCCGCTGTTTCCGCTATATCTGGCAGTACCTGCGAAATGCCGCCGGTTTCTGCCTTATTTCCTCCATATTTTGTGGTGAATCGCGATTTTTGACGTGACCTTTTCGCATCAGCCCGCTAGAATCGAGCAAGGATAGGTAAGAAAAATACCGCTTTGGCGGAACATAAATACAGGCGGACAGAGCATGACATTGAATCTTTCGATGCCCGGGCAAGACGAACTGAAGCCTCGGATTACAGTATTTGGCGTTGGCGGTGCGGGCGGTAACGCTGTCAACAACATGATTGAAAAACAGCTGGACGGCGTCGATTTTGTCGTCGCCAACACCGATGCGCAGGCGCTGCAGCAAAGCCAGTCCTCGGCGCGGGTGCAACTGGGTGTGAAGGTCACCGAAGGTTTGGGGGCAGGGGCCCGCCCGGCCGTGGGTGCCGCTGCTGCCGAAGAAAGCATCGAACAGATCGTCGACCATCTGGCAGGCGCGCATATGTGCTTTATCACCGCGGGTATGGGCGGCGGCACCGGCACCGGCGCCGCTCCGATCATCGCGCAGGCCGCGCGTGAGCTGGGTGTGCTGACCGTGGGTGTCGTAACCAAGCCCTTCCAGTTCGAAGGTGCCAAGCGGATGCGTCAGGCCGAGGACGGTGTTGAGGCACTGCAAAGGGTCGTCGACACGCTGATCATCATTCCGAACCAGAACCTGTTCCGCCTCGCCAATGAAAAGACTACCTTTACCGAGGCGTTCTCGATGGCCGACGATGTCCTGTATCAGGGGGTCAAAGGCGTAACCGACCTGATGGTGCGTCCGGGCCTGATCAACCTCGACTTTGCGGATGTACGCGCCGTGATGGACGAGATGGGCAAAGCCATGATGGGCACCGGTGAGGCAACTGGCGAAGACCGCGCCATTCAGGCGGCGGAAAAAGCCATCGCCAACCCGCTGCTGGACGAAATCAGCCTCAAGGGCGCCAAGGGTGTACTGATCAACATCACCGGTTCGCACGACCTGACCCTGTTCGAGCTGGACGAAGCCGCCAACCGCATCCGCGAGGAAGTGGACCCCGAGGCGAACATCATCGTCGGCTCGACGCTGGATACCGCGATGGAAGGCGGCATGCGCGTGTCGGTTGTTGCGACCGGCATCGACGCCACCGAAAAAACGGCTGATATTCCGGTCGCGCGCCGCTCGATGTCCGAGCCGCTGACCCGCACCGTTTCGGCCGAAGAATACGGTCGCGAAGAAGCGCCCGCAGCCGCCGAAATGGCAGAGCCCGCGCCGCAGATGGAAGAGGACCGCGAACCTTCGTTGTTTGAAGCCGCGGAAGAGCCCGCCCAGCCGAAGTTCCAGCCGTTTGATGAACGGGATGAGGACGATCTGCCGCCACCGGCCTATCAGCCGCGCGTCGCCGAATTCGAGCCGCAGCCCGAGCAAATAGAACCGGCGCCCGAGGCTTTTGTTGCCCCGCGCGCGCCTGTCGCAGGCACCCCGTCGCCCGAAGCGCTCCAGCGTTTGCAGGCAGCGGTTCAGAAGGTTCCCTCTGCAGCTCAGCGCGCCGCAACGCCCCGCCCGCAAGCGGCGGTTTCGCATCACGAACCCGAAGAACGCTCGCGGTTTGGCTTCAATCGGCTGATCGACCGGATGACCGGGCACGCCTCTGATACACCGGCCCATCCGCCGCGTCAGCAGCCCGTTCTGCGCCAGTCCGAGGCCACGGCACCGATTCACGATGAGGCCGACCCGGATCAGGATCGTATCGAAATTCCAGCCTTCCTGCGCCGTCAGGCCAACTGATCGCGGTAACAAAATCCACTCAAGGGGTCGCCATTTGGCGGCCCTAATTCTTTTTAAAACAGTGGCTTACGAACGGGTAAGCAGGGTTTTGCCGATCTGTTACATACATGTTTCATTCGGTTACAAAGAGTGAGTTGAGCCTTGACGCGGGCTTCCTTAACTGAGTGTCCAACACAGCCCCAGCAGGCTGGACACCACTCGCCGAGGCCCATTTTGCAACATACGCTCAAATCTCCGGTCACGTTTAAAGGCGTCGGGCTGCACAGCGGCAAGCCTGCGACCATGATCCTGAAACCGGCAGCAGCTGGTCATGGCATCTGGTTCAAACGGACGGATATCCATCTGGGCGATGCGATGATCCCGGCGATCTATCACGTGGTCGAACGGACCCCGCTTTGCACCCGTCTGGTGAATGATGCCGGGGTGTCGGTATCCACCATCGAACATATCATGGCAGCTTTGGCCGGGTGCGGCGTTCACAACGCACTGATTGAAATCGACGGCCCCGAAGTTCCGATCATGGACGGGTCTTCGATCGATTTCGTACGCGGCATCATGGCCCGAGGCGTGCGCCGTCAGGCCAGCCCGGTGCTGGCCTATGAGGTGCTGAAGACCGTCACCGCATCGCGTGAAGGGGCCAGCGCAAGCATCGCACCTGCGGATGGGCTGATCATCGATTTCCACATCGATTTCAAAGACAGCGCAATCGGCAGCCAGACCAAGACGCTGGATATGCGCAACGGGTCGTTCGCGCGCGAACTCAGCGATTGCCGCACCTTCTGCCGCCGCATTGATGTTGAAGCCATGCGCGAACACGGGCTGGCCCTGGGCGGTACTCTGGATAACGCCGTGGTCGTGCAGGGCAGCGAGGTTCTGACGCCCGGCGGGTTCCGCCGCGTCGACGAAGCCGTGCGCCACAAGATGCTGGATGCTCTGGGTGACCTCTATCTGGCAGGCGGGCCGATTCTGGGCCGTTTCACGGGCGACAAGTCGGGTCATTCGCTGACCAACACATTGCTGCGCAATCTGTTTGAAACGCCCGGCGCGGTGCGCCCGGTTCTGTGCACGCCGGAACAGGCCGCACGCCTGCCCGGGCAGGGCTTGATCGTAAACGAAATTCCCGAAGTCGCCTGATCAGATCAACTCTGACGACATTTGCGCCAGATGTTGCATAAGGCGTTTTGCACCGGAATATTCTGTGCTAGACCATGGCTCAATTCGGGGCGAACCCCATTAAGTAAGACGACAAGGATGGGCGGTATGGTTGGCAGCAAAGCGGCAGTCAGATTCGCAGGCGCGGTTCTTCTGGCAGCAGTTTTGACGGCATGCGGTAACGGGGGCGGCCTTTTCGGCAACAAGGGCGCGGACCGGGAACAGAATCTGGAAGGGTTCACACCGGAACAGATCTACACCCGTGGCGAATACGAACTGTCGCAGAATCGCTCGGATGACGCGGCTTGGTATTTCTCCGAGGTTGAGCGTCTGTATCCCTATTCAGACTGGGCCAAGCGTGCGCTGATCATGCAGGCGTTCTCGTTCCACTCCGACAAGAACTACGAAGAAAGCCGGGCCGCGGCCCAGCGGTATATCGACTTCTATCCAACGGACGAAGACGCGGCCTATGCCCAGTATCTGCTGGCGCTCAGCTATTACGACCAGATTGACGAGGTCGGGCGCGATCAGGGGCTGACCTTTCAGGCGCTGCAATCGCTGCGCACCGTGATCGAGGTTTATCCCGACAGCGAATATGCCACCTCGGCAGTGTTGAAATTCGATCTGGCCTTTGACCATCTGGCCGGCAAAGAGATGGAGATCGGGCGCTATTACCTGCGTCAGGATCACTTTGCCGCGGCCATCAACCGCTTCCGCGTCGTGGTCGAGGATTTCCAGACCACGTCCCACACCGCCGAAGCGCTTTATCGTCTGGTCGAGGCTTATCTTTCCCTCGGCCTGCTGGATGAGGCGCAAACCGCAGGTGCCATCCTTGGCTACAACTACCAATCCTCGGAATGGTATGACGATGCGTACAAGCTGCTGACCTCACGCGGGCTTCAGCTCAAGAGCCGTGGCAACAACTGGCTCAGCACGATCTATCGTCAGACCATCAAGGGTGAGTGGTTGTAATCGCCATGGCATTAGGCTTGGGACGCTGAAGACCCGATGCTGCGCGCCCTTGATATCCGCGACATGCTGATCATCGACCGGCTGGAACTCAGTTTTCAGCCGGGCCTGAATGCGTTGACCGGTGAAACCGGCGCGGGCAAGTCGATCCTTCTGGATTCGCTGGGCTTTGTTTTGGGCTGGCGCGGGCGTGCGGAACTGGTACGGCAAGGTGCGGCACAGGGCGAGGTTGTGGCCGAGTTCGAGCTTTCCGCCGATCATCCCGCACATGCGATACTGTCCGAAGCGGGCCTGCCAGGCGGGGATGAGCTGATCCTGCGCCGGGTCAACACCGCCGAAGGGCGCAAGACCGCTTGGGTCAATGACCGTCGCTGCTCGGGCGATGTGCTGCGCGCACTGTCGGAAACCCTGATCGAACTGCACGGCCAGCACGATGACCGCGGGTTGCTGAACCCGCGCGGCCACCGGGCCATGCTGGACGATTTCGCCGGGGTCTCGGACCGGCTGACATCCGTTCGTGCGGCCTGGACCGTTATGTCACGCGCCCGCAAGGCTCTGACCGAGACCGAGGCCGCGCTGGCCGCCGTCCGAAGTGAGGAAGATTTCCTGCGCCACGCGGTTTCCGAGCTGGATCAGCTTGATCCTCAGCCCGGTGAGGATGCCGAACTTGATGCCCGCCGCCGCATGATGCAGGGGGCCGAGCGTATCCGCGATGATGTCGCCCGCGCCTATGCCATGCTGACCGGGGACGGTGCCGAAGGGGCGATGTCCGACGCTATCCGCTGGCTGGAAGGCGTGTCCGGCAACGCGGGCGGTCAGTTGGACGAACCGATTGCCGCGTTGGGCCGCGCCATGATTGAACTGGGCGAGGCGCAGGATGGCGTGAACGCCTGCCTTCAGGCGCTGGACTTCAACCCGTCGGAACTGGAACAGGCCGAAGAACGCCTGTTTGCCATCCGCGCACTGGCCCGCAAACATGACGTGGCCCCGGATGACCTGGGCGCGTTTGCCGACACTCTGCGCACCCGCCTCAACCAGTTGGAAGCAGGCGATGCCGACCTGGCGGACAGGCGTGCCGCCGTGGACGCGGCACGAAAGGCTTATGACAATGCCGCCGCCGACCTAAGCGCGGCCCGCACGGCGGCTGCCGGGCGGCTGGACTCTGCCGTCATGGCGGAACTGGCTCCGCTCAAAATGGAACGCGCGGTGTTCCGGACCGAACTCACCCCGGCTGAACCCGGCCCCGAAGGGACCGACGCGGTGGCCTTTACCGTGGCCACCAACCCGGGCGCGCCTGCGGGGCCGCTGAACAAGATCGCCTCGGGGGGTGAACTCAGCCGCTTCCTGCTGGCGCTCAAAGTGTGCCTGTCGGGCGATGACAGCGCCCGCACGATGATCTTTGACGAGATTGATCGCGGCGTTGGCGGGGCCACTGCAGATGCGGTCGGTCGCAGGCTCGCGTCATTGGCGCAGGGCGGGCAGGTGCTGGTTGTCACCCATTCTCCGCAGGTCGCCGCGCGTGCGGCGCATCACTGGCGGGTGCAGAAACAGGTCACGGACGGGCAAACCCTGTCCACCGTCATCCCTCTGGCCCAGCCCGACCGGGTGGACGAGATTGCGCGCATGGTGGCAGGCGACACCATCACGGACGAGGCGCGCGCCGCCGCCCGGGCCCTGCTGCAGGCCTGATGCGCCCGTGGCACGAATTGGCCTCACACTGTCGCTATCTCACTTTTATTAGGGTGCTCCGTGGCTTACTAAGGGTTACGTGATGATCCCCGAGGGCCAATGACCCAGTCGACCCGCACCGTTCTGCGCAACCAGCTCAATCAGGCTCTGGCCGCGATCAAGGATGCGTGGCGGGTGATGCTGCGCCGGGGGCCAAGCCAGATCCAGTTCTGGTTCATCGCACTGGTCATCGGTATCGCTGCCGGTTTCATGGCGCTTGGGTTCCGCAAAGCCATCCGCGCGTTGCAGGCCTATCTCTATGACACCGACGACGTTCTGCTGCTGCACAGCCATGCCGAGAAACTGCCGTGGTTCATGATCCTGATCATCCCGATCATCGGTGGGCTGGTCGTGGGCCTGATCCTGAACCGGTTCACCAATGACGGGCGCGTCAGGTCCGTCGCTGATGTGATCGAAGGGTCCGCCATCACCGACGGGCGGGTCGAGGTCAAGGCCGGCATCGCCTCGTTCTTTGCCTCGCTGATCACGCTCAGTTCCGGGGGGTCAACGGGCCGCGAAGGCCCCGTGGTGCATATGGCCGGGGTGATTTCCACCTGGGTCAGCAACCGTATCCATGCCGACGGGATCACGGGCCGCGACTTGCTGGGCTGTGCTGTCGCCGCCGCCGTATCAGCCAGCTTCAACGCCCCCATCGCCGGGGCCCTGTTCGCGCTCGAGGTCGTGCTGCGCCACTTCGCCGTGCATGCCTTTGCCCCGATCGTCATCGCCTCGGTCGCCGGAACGGTGATCAACCGCCTCGAATATGGCGACGTTACCGAGTTCACGCTGGAAACGCCCGGATCGCTGCAATTCTATGTCGAACTTCCCGCCTTCCTGATCCTCGGCCTGATCTGCGGCTTTGTCGCGCTGCTGCTGATGCGATCGATCTTCTTTGCTGAAGATATCGGCAGCCATATCCAGAACCGCCTGTCCATTCCGGGCTGGCTGCGCCCGGCCGTGTCCGGCGCGATGCTGGGGCTGATGGCGATCTGGTTCCCGCATATCATCGGTGTCGGGTACCAGACCACGATCCGCGCCCTGACCGGTGATCTGGTTCTGACGACCGCGATCCTGTTTGCGGTGACCAAGACTATCGCCGTGGCGATCACCATGGGCGGGCGCATGGGGGGTGGGGTGTTTTCACCGTCCCTGATGATCGGCGCGCTGACCGGGCTGGCGTTCGGACTGATCGCCACTGGGCTGCTGCCGGATGTGTCCGGCACGCATACACTTTATGCCTTTGCCGGAATGGGCGCGGTGGCCGCGGCGGTGCTGGGTGCCCCGATCTCGACCACTCTGATCGTGTTTGAACTGACCGGCGACTGGCAGATCGGCCTTGCTGTTATGGTCAGTGTGTCCATGTCCACGGCGCTGGCCTCACGCCTGGTGGACAGGTCGTTCTTCCTGACCCAGCTGGAACGCCGCGATGTCCATCTGGCCGCCGGGCCGCAGGCCTATCTGCTGGCAATGCTCCGTGCCGGGGCGGTAATGCGTCCGCTCGGGGATCAACGGTCGATCACTGCGGACGAGGCGCAAGCCCTGATCGAACAGGGCCTGTGCATTCAGGCCAGCGCCACGCTTGAGGCCGCGATGCCCTATTTCGACCGCGACGACATTCCCTGCATTCCGGTTATCGTTCTGGAACAGGACGGGTCCGAGACACCGGTTGGCGCGCTCTACCATGTCGACGCGCTCAAGGCTTACAACCGGGCCCTTGCAGCCACCGCGGCCGAGGAACATTCGTAAGGCTCCCGCGACCGGGACAAGCGTTCCGGAAACCTCCGCTGAAACCCTGTCCGGCGCCTCTAAATCTGCTCCACCTTCACCGAGTCCACCGGATAAAACGCCAGGTATCCCTTGATCTCGGCCACGGTGGAAATCGGGTCTTCATAGCTCCAGACCGCGTTTTCGGTCACCGAGGATTTGTTGACGATGGAAAAATGCGTCGCGTCGCCCTTGCCGGCGCAATGCGTCACCTTGTCGGTCTGATCCAGAAACGCCATCGCAACATCGCCGCGCGGAAAGTAAATCACCGGAGCTTTGTCGCCTTCGTGCAGTTCCAGCGCGTTGCTCGTTTCGCCCAGAATCGCACCGCCCGAACGGACAGTCCATTTGCCCGGTGCTTTTTGGATCGTGATCTCAGTCATTTCTATTCCTTCCGTCGACGTATTGGGGCCTCTCCTCTGCCCGTTCTATGTAACAGGCGGGTGTCAGATCGGCGCAGTTGCGGCATCCAACCACAGTTGCGCGTCATGTCCCAGCCTTGGGCGGATTTTTTCCGCGACGTCGCGATGATAGGCGTTCAGCCAGCCGCGTTCGTCAGGCGTCAACATATCCACCATGATCAGCCTGCGGTCAATTGGCACAAATGTCAGGGTGCGCCAGCACAGCATCGCGCGTTCCGCATCGCCACCGGGCAGGGCCGGGGCTTCTTCTACAACCACTAGGTTTTCTATGCGGATGCCAAAAGCGCCCTCGCGGTAATATCCCGGCTCATTCGACAAGATCATGCCGGGTTGCAGCGGGACATGGCTGACCTTCGACAGGCGTTGCGGCCCCTCATGCACGCTCAGATAGGCCCCGACGCCGTGTCCGACACCATGGTTGAAGTCCTGCCCCGCCGCCCATAGCGGCGTGCGGGCCACGCATTCGATGTCGCGCCCGGCCAGCCCTGCGGGCCAGCGCAGCATCGACATGGCAATCATGCCCTTCAGCACGCGGGTGAAGCAGGTCTTTTCCTCCGCCCCGACAGAGCCGATGGCAAGCGTCCGCGTGATATCGGTGGTGCCATCCAGATATTGCCCGCCACTGTCCAGCACCAGCAGATGACCATCCTGCAACCGGCTGTCGGTCTCGTCCGTCACGCGGTAATGCATGATCGCGCCGTTCGGGCCTGTCCCGGCAATGGTATCGAACGAGATATCCTGCAACACATTGTCCCTGCGGCGGTTTTCTTCCAGCCGCGTGACCACCTGCGTCTCGGACAGGCTACCGGGGGGCTGCGTGTCCAGCCAGCACAGAGTTTCGACCACCGCCACCGCATCGCGCAAATGCGCCTCGGCGCTGCCCGCGATTTCGGCCGGGTTCTTGCAGGCCTTGGGCAGGGCACAGGGGTCGCCGCCATCCACCATGGCATCGCCCAAAGCGTCTGCCACGATCTGCGGCACCGTGCTCAGATCCACCTGTACCGCACCGTCCAGCGCTGCCACCGCATCCAGAAACTCCGCAGGGTTGCGCACCGTTACCTTCGGGTCCAGATGATCCTGCACGTCCAACAGTTTTGCCGCAGACATGAACAGATCGACCCTGCCGTCGTCATGCAGGATCGCAAACCCGTGGGCCACGGGGTTGTAAGCGATATCCGATCCCCGGATGTTCAGCAGCCACATGATCGAATCCGGCAATGTGATTACTGCGGCCTTTCGCCCGGCCTGCCGCAGGTCTGCGGCCAGTCTGGCAATCTTGCTGTCAGCGGTTTCACCCGCAAACTCGATCGGATGCGCCTTGACGGCCTGCATCGGCGGTTCAGGCTGGTCTGCCCAGATCCGGTCCACCAGATTGTCGCAGCGCACCAGTTCGACGCCTGTGCCCTCAAGCTCGTCAAGCGCGGCCGAGATTTGTCCTGCCGCGTGCAGCCATGGGTCGAAACCGACCTTGCCTCCACCGGGCAACTGCTCTTTCAACCATGCACTCAGACTCACGTCAGGCCACGGCACCGGCGTGAACACATCCGCGACCTGCGCCTTGACCTGCGTGCGATACCGCCCGTCGATGAACACACCAGCCATGTCGGTCAGCGCAGCACAGAACCCGGCCGATCCCGTAAACCCGGTCAACCAGGCCAGACGCTCATCCCGCGGGGCCACATACTCGCCCTGGTGCGCATCCGACCGTGGGATCAGAAACCCGTCCAACCCTTCGCGCACCAGCTCAGCGCGCAACGCAGCCAGACGCGGCGGCCCCTGCTCGGGCCGCGCGGTCACCTCAAAGGACTGGAACATACTACTCCTCCCTCAGCCGGGCGGTCGATATCGCCGCCTTTTCATCTTTTGGGAAATACTCCCGCCAGAGGCAAGGCCAGCCTAGCCGACCTTTTTCATCCCCATCACCCGCGCCCGCGCGCGCGGATCACTGTCGAACAGGGCCGCCAGTTGTTCCGTCATCGCACCAGCCAGCTGTTCCACATCGGTGATCGTCACCGCACGGTCGTAATACCGGGTCACATCATGACCGATGCCAATCGCCAGCAGCTCGACCATCTTGCGCTTTTCCACCATGGCAATCACATCGCGCAGGTGCTTCTCCAGATAGTTGGCGGGGTTCACGCTCAGCGTTGAATCATCAACCGGAGCTCCATCCGAAATCACCATCAGAATCTTGCGCTGCTCGCGCCGCGCGATCATCCGGCGATGCGCCCATTCCAGCGCCTCACCGTCGATGTTTTCCTTCAGCAGGCCCTCTTTCATCATCAGACCCAGATTGGGCCGCGCCCGCCGCCATGGGGCATCGGCGCCCTTATAGATGATATGGCGCAGGTCGTTCAGGCGGCCGGGTTGCTGCGGGCGGCCATCGTTCAGCCATGCCTCGCGCGCCTGTCCGCCTTTCCACGCCCGCGTGGTAAAGCCCAGAATCTCGACCTTCACATTGCAGCGCTCCAGCGTCCGCGCCAGAACATCGGCACAAATGGCCGCGATCGAGATCGGACGCCCCCGCATCGACCCCGAATTGTCCAGCAACAGCGTCACCACCGTATCGCGGAACTCGGTATCCTTCTCGACCTTGAAACTCAGCGGTGTGGTGGGGTTTGCCACAACGCGCGCAAGACGGCCCGCATCCAGAATGCCTTCCTCGCGGTCGAATTCCCAACTGCGGTTCTGTTGCGCCTGCAATCGGCGCTGCAACTTGTTGGCAAGGCGCGAAACCGCACCTTTCAAAGGTTCAAGCTGCTGATCCAGATAGGCCCGCAGCCGTTCCAGTTCCGCAGGCTCGGCCAGATCTTCGGCCGCAATCTCTTCATCATGCGTGCTCAGATAGACCTTGTAATCCGGGTCGGCCTCGGATGCGGGCGGCGGGGCAGGCGGCTCCAGCGGCGCTTCGCCATCCGGCATCTCCGCCTCGTCACCCAGCTCATCCTCGGCCATCTCATCCATCGAGACCTGCGCCTGAGATTGATCCTGCTGCTCTTCCTGTGTCTGCTCAGGGGTCGCATCCGCGTCCTGATCGTCCTGATCATCCTGACCGGTGCTGTCAGGATCGGGCTGTTCCTCGGCGTCGTCCTCGGCCTGATCTTCCTGATCGTCGTCCAGCTCGTCGGGGTCATCGCCCAGCTGATCGCCATAGCCCAGATCCTTGATCATCTGCCGCGCGAACTTGGCAAACTCCGCCTGATCCGACAGCACGTCATCAAGGTTCTCCAAGACGCCACCGGCCTGTTCCTCAATAAACCCGCGCCACAGGTTCATGATGTTCTCGGCCGCAGGCGGCAGATCGCGCCCGGTGGCCAGATGCCGGATCAGATAACCCGCCGCCACCGACAAGGGCGCATCGGCAGGCTGCTTGCACTGGTCATAGCCGCGCCGGATCGCCTCATGCCCGATCTTGACGTCTATGTTGCTGGCGGTGCCGGGCATATCCCGCGCACCCATCGCCTCGCAACGCGCCGTCTCCATCGCCTCGTACAAGTCCCGCGCCATATCCCCCGGAGGCGCATAGCGCGCATGGGTGGCGTCATCATGATACCGGCGCTGCAAGGCCAGCGCATCCGCCGTGCCGCGCGCCAGCAGAACCTCTTCCCGCGTCATACGCCGAGACACCTGCGGCAGCCGCATCGCCTCGCCCGACAGACCTGATGGGTCGACCGTGTATGAGATGTTCAGCTCAGGGTCGTTGGCCATGACCTTGGTGGCCTCGGCCAAGGCCTTCTTGAAGGGATCGGCAGGGTTGTCGTTCTTCTGTGCCATGTCCTTAAGCCCTCATCAAAGTGACCTGCCCGGCGCGGAAAACAATAACGGATCCGACTTCATCTGGCCAAAAATATCCCCGCCGGAGGCATTGCGCCCGGAACGGGCGCAATCCGGGCGCTTAGCCCAAGCTCGCACTCGCCGCGCTTTCCGGCAATTCCTCGTCAAAGCAGCGCTGATAGAACTCGGCAACGGTCTGACGTTCCAACTCGTCGCACTTGTTCAGGAACGACAGGCGGAAAGCATAACCCACGTTGCGGAAGATCTCGGCATTCTGCGCCCAGTTGATCACGGTCCGCGGGCTCATGACGGTGGACAGGTCGCCATTCATGAAGGCGGTCCGGGTCAGGTCGGCCACGGTGACCATCTGGCTGACGGTCTTGCGGCCCTCGGCGGTGTTGTAATGCGGCGCCTTCGACAGCACGATCATCGTCTCGGCGTCATGGCTCAGATAGTTCAGGGTCGAGACCAGCGACCAGCGGTCCATCTGTGCCTGGTTGATCTGCTGCGTGCCGTGATACAGACCTGTGGTATCGCCCAGACCCACGGTGTTTGCAGTGGCAAACAGGCGGAAACACGGGTTCGGCGTGATGATCTCGTTCTGGTCCAGCAGGGTCAGTTTGCCATCATGTTCCAGCACCCGCTGGATCACGAACATCACGTCGGCGCGGCCCGCGTCATATTCGTCGAACACGATGGCCACGGGGTTGCGCAGGGCCCAGGGCAGGATGCCTTCGTGGAACTCGGTCACCTGCTTGCCATCGCGCAGTTTGATTGCGTCCTTGCCGATCAGGTCAATCCGGCTGATGTGGCTGTCCAGGTTCACGCGCACAGCGGGCCAGTTCAGACGGGCGGCGACCTGCTCGATATGGGTCGATTTGCCGGTGCCGTGATAGCCCTGAATCATCACCCTGCGATTATGGGCAAAGCCCGCCAGGATCGCCAATGTTGTCTCGGGGTCAAACTTGTAGGTCGGGTCGATCACGGGCACACGGTCGGTGGCTTCGGCAAACCCTTTGACCTTCATGTCCGTATCAATGCCAAATACGTCACGGACCGAGATATCTTCGGTGGGTTTTGCGTTTACATCGATCGATCCGTCAGCCATGCGCCTTGTCCTTATCCTTTGCCCCGCTCACCGGGTTTGAACCCGTGTGTGGTGCAACATATTGCGGACAAGGGCAAGGGAAAGCGGCCCGCTCCGAAAGGTGAGCAGGTTTTTCTTTCAAACTGGCCCTATTGACGCGCGGACGATCCTTGGTCGCGATGGGTACAAGACGCAGATCAAGCCGCGTTCATCAACAATGACAGTGCTGCCATTCGGACGCACCCGCCAAACCATGTGTCCGAAAGGCTGCACGCAGGTAGGTATTCAACAATCTACATGTTGTAGAGGATGACCTTATCAGGCATATAATATGGTCTTATGGGGCGTTTTGTAAGTGATCGGGTGTTGGTGAAGCAGGAATGCCAAGCGCAGGCCTTACCGGGGTGTCGCTCCGTGTCGAATGACAGGCAGACGTTAGAAATTGCCTGCAAAGCCGCGGTGACTCCCGGTGGCATTTAACGCTCTTCTCCACACCGTCAATACGACGGGCCAGAACGATCTCATCGTCCAGAACACGACACAACCCGCGATCATCAGCGGTTCGATGGTGTCGTTTGATGGGGGCACGACCTTCCAGCCCTACACCTATCTTGGCCAGGGAAACTATCGCGGAACCGGGGAATCCGGAGAGTTCATTCAGGTCGGCGGGCAGATCTACGCCTGGGATGCCAATAACCCAACAGGCCCGATGACCACAGGCAACTGGAAGATCACCCCGGTTGATCTGAACCCGACCGATCCACCCTGTTTTGTCTCGGGCACCCTGATCGAAACGGATTGCGGTCCGCGCCCGGTCGAAGATCTGGCCGTGGGCGATCGGGTTTGCGTGGCCGGTGGGACCACGCTGCCCATCGAATGGATCGGCAAACGAACGCTCAGTGCGCAAATCCTGCGCGTCCGGCCCCAATTCAACC
This sequence comes from Ruegeria sp. AF3, assembly GCF_056536285.1. Lineage (NCBI taxonomy): Bacteria > Pseudomonadati > Pseudomonadota > Alphaproteobacteria > Rhodobacterales > Roseobacteraceae > Ruegeria > Ruegeria sp. AF3. Next base: position 2,888,197 of record NZ_JBQFJM010000001.1, read on the forward strand.
CGGTTTGCATCCGGCGCGATGCGATGGGCAAGGGCCTGCCGGACAGGGATCTTTACCTTTCTCCGCAACACCGGGTCGTGCTGGGGGGCTGGCGGGCCGAGCTTTATTTTGGCGCACCAAGTGTGTTCTGCGCGGCCATTCATCTGGTCAACGATGATACCATCCGGCAGGTGACGACGGGCGAAGCGGTGACATATTACCACATCGCCTGCGCCGAACACGTGATCCTCACCTCGCACGGCCTGCAAAGCGAAAGCCTGTTTCCGGGCGATATGGCGCTGAAATCACTGCATCGCGACGATGTCGAGGAACTGCGCGCGCTCTTTCCGGGGTTACTTTCAGACGCAGGACCGCACCCCCAAACGTGCCTAAGCTGCCTGACCGGGCGTGAGGCACGCGCGTTGCGAGACATGTTCGCAGACTAGGCCCACATAACGGAAATCGTGGCGCCGCTGTTGGTGCGCGCCCGGATCACGCCCCGCTGTTACCTGCATAAGTGCAGAAGTTGCTAATCGGGGATCAACCGAACAAGGTTTGACGCCTTCATCCTCCGGGACATCGACCCAACATCATTCGCGCATGGCACGGGCATTATGGGCCGTTCAACCCGCCTATGCCCCAATCGGCATGGGTCTCGATAACACTGGCCACGGCCAGCGCCTTTTCCGCGATATCCTCCGGAGTGTCCTCGGCGAACGCGATGCGGGTCATCCTGTCGTGCATCGCTTCCGAGGTGTAAAACTCAAAGGCTCGCGTATTGCCCGGGCTGTTCCAGAACGCGGTGATCCAGATCGAGTCTCGCCCCGGAACGCAATATGCACACCAATCGCGCCACAGGCGCAGCACCAATTCGGTATCCGGGCTTGCGGCGACCTGTTCGAACAGCGACTCCAGCGGCCACCCTGCCAGGGCGAACATGCAAAGCGTATCGTCCAGACAGCCGCGTTCCCGTGCCATCTCGCGTTTCAGATACGCGCGCTGGAACCGGTCCAGAATCTGCCATTCCTCGGGTGACCAGTTATCCGGGTTACCGGTTTCAAACCGGTTCAGGCTCACCTCCAGCCCAACACTGGCGGGGTCTTCGTCCACAGACAGAATCTCAAGGATCCGGGGCAGTAGGTACCCCCATGTTTCGCGGGCTATCCCCGCGGGATCACAAGCGGCGAAGAACCAATCCTGAACGTAATGCAGGGGCAGCTCGGCAATGGACGGCGTGAAGAAGTCCGCCTCAATATCGGCGTCCATGCAGCAGCCTTCGCAAACCTCTATACTGCTCGGCTTTGGATAGGCGAAAACCCTGTACGCATCGCTGACGATGTCAGAAAACGGATGATCCGGCGGGATCTTGGCTTTTGGTGGTTTCTGCTCTTTGCGTACCACGGTCCTTGCATCCAAAACTGTTCTGTCGGGGCAAGGCCACGTCAGTGTCATCCCTGAACGCTACGAAACCCGGATCGATGCGTAAAGCTATGGTCGCGTGGTCAAAGCGAAAACCAAAGCTCATCCTTGCGAAAACCGCCTTTCACAAGACGACCCGCTTTCAACACATCCGGAAACTCGTCCTCCCAGTCCCGGAACATGTCATTTGTAACGATACGTGCCTTGCTGTCCCGCGCCGCCTGCAAGATCAACGGATCTGCCGGCGTGCCTTTGGGCGCGACCATGACCCGCTTGGCCCGCAAGCCCAGGGCGCGGCTCAGCGCCCGGTCGTTCATGTATTCCCCTTCGACCTTGTACCCGACGTTCGCATCGAACACGACGCCCGGTTTGAACCCGGCTTGCTTCAGGCTGGCCAGAACCTGCCGCAACGTTGCCAGATCCGGTGCGCCGTCTTTCCAGTGCATCACGTTCGACCCGTCCACGATGATCCATGTGTTGGCCCTGCGCCAGCCGAACCAGGCCCGGATCAGAAGGATCGTACTGGCGAACACACAAAGCAGGGCCAAAAGGAACAGCCAGTCCATCTCGGTTGGATAGAACTGCGCCACGACCAGCCCGCAAAGTGAGGCAAGCAGCAAAAAGAAAGGCATACGCACAGCGGTTGCTCCGGGAAAAGCACTATTTCAATTCCCACTACTATTGCGGGAATTGAAACAGGTTTCCAGACAGCATCCTCACAATCCGTTCAAACTGTGTAAACAGCTGGCGACTGACGGCGGCCCTACTTGAAATTCCGGCTGTCCTTGATCTGGTCCCAGGCCCAGACGACCTCTTGCAACTGCTCTTCCTGCGACCGGTCGCCGCCGTTCATGTCCGGATGCAGCACCTTGATCAGCTTCTTGTACGCCTTGCGCACTTCGGTTTTGGACCAGCTGTCATGGGCTTCCAGAATCTCGATTGCACGGCGTTCAGTGGGGGGCAGGCGACGTCCGCCACCACCCGAGGTGCGCCCCTTGTTCTGCGTGCTGTTGGCGCCCAGAACCTGATGCGGGTCCTCAATGCCCAGACGGGCCCAGGCGCGCGCCTCCGGGTCTCCCATCGGCTTGGTCTCACGTTCCCAAACCTTGTCCTTCGAGCGTTGCGCGTTCAGCTCGGCCTCAGTGGTGCCATCGAAGAAGTTCCACTTCTGGTTATACTCGCGCACGTGCTGCTGGCAGAACCAGAAATAGTCATCCAGAACATCCGGTGCCTTTGGCGCGCGGAACTTGCCCGGCTCGTCACACCCGTCGTGATCGCAGATCCGGACCGAGGTCTCGGACGCGCCTGACATGCCCCGGCGCCCACGCGGGTTCTTTTTCTTGGCGCTGGAAACGGACATATCGAATCCGAAGGGGTCTGATTTCGCCATGCTCTATCCTCACGAACGCATCTTTTCGACTCGGAGGCAGCAGTTTAGTCTAAGCAGCCGAAAGTAGAAGAGGGGGGCGGCAAAAATTTTGCCGCTGAGCAAAAAAATGAGTGTGACCGACGAAATCCGAACCCGCCTGCAAGCCGCCTTTGACCCGCATGAACTTGACGTGATCGACGACAGCGAAAGCCATCGCGGCCATGCAGGCCACAGGGAAGGCGGCGAAAGCCATTTCAACGTCCGCATCCGCGCCGCCGCATTCGCCGGTCAATCCCGCGTCGCCCGCCACCGGGCCGTGCACAAGGCGCTGGGCGACATCGTGCCCCGCATCCACGCGCTGGCGCTGGATATTGGAACCTGACGCTGCGCCCTATTCTGCGCTCATCTGCGCGGATGGGGTCGAGGCCGAGATCGCATATTCCTCATCCGTCATGACGTCTTCGACCCCCTCGAACAGAGGCGTCGACAGGTAACGCTCGCCCGTATCCGGCAGCATCACCAGCATGACCGATCCCGGTGCTGCGGTTTCGGCCAGTTTCATCGCCACCGCAAAGGTCGACCCGCCCGAGATGCCGGTGAATATCCCCTCTTCCGAGGCAAGGCGGCGTGACCATTCAATCCCTTGCGGCCCCGGAACAGGGATCAGCTGGTCGTAATAGGCGTTGTCGATGGCTTCCTGAAGGACCCATGGAATGAAATCCGGCGTCCAGCCCTGAATCGGGTGCGGCTCAAAATTGGGGTGGCTTTCGGTGGGCTGGTGATCGTCGTTGCGCGTGTTTACATAGCCTGATGACACGATGGCGGCATTTGCCGGTTCGGTCAGGATGATTTTCGTATCGGGCCGCTCTTTGCGCAAAACCCGTGACACTCCGGCGACCGTGCCGCCGGTGCCATAGCCTGTCACCCAGTAATCCAGCTGCTTGCCTTCGAAATCCGCAAGGATTTCCCGCGCGGTCGTGTTCTCGTGAATATCGGCATTGGCTGCGGTCTCGAACTGGCTGGCCAGAAACCACCCGTTTTCCTCGGCCAGTTCCTTGGCCTTGGTATACATGCCGAACCCCTTTTGCGCCTTGGGGGTCAGAACAACCTTGGCGCCCAGAAAGCGCATCAGCTTGCGCCGCTCGACCGAAAAGCTCTCGGCCATCGTCACGACCAGCGGATATCCCTTGGCCGCACAGACCATGGCAAGCCCGATCCCGGTATTGCCCGATGTCGCCTCGACAACCGTCTGACCGGGTTTCAGCCGCCCGTCCCGTTCTGCCGCCTCGATGATATTCAGCGCCAGCCTGTCCTTGACCGACCCCGCCGGATTGAACGCTTCGAACTTCACATAAACGGTCACATGCTCCGGCGCGATCCGGTTGATCCGGATACAGGGCGTGTCGCCGACTGTATCAAGGATGCTGTCATACAGGCGTGCCCGCCCCTGTGTCTGCCGAATACCCATTTCAAAATCCCTCCCGGTTTTCCGGTTAACATGCCACAGATTTCGCTGGGTTGATAAGCACATATCGCGCCCGCAGCGCCAAACCTGCCCGCGGGCGGGCTGCTCAAACTGCGGTGCACACCGTGTTGCAGGTGTAACCGCACGTCAAACCCTGATCCGTCTCAGGCGTCTTTCTTGTCATTGGCGGTATCCGTATCCTGGTCAACCTGGTCCCGGCTTTTCAACGACAAAGGCGGTTCATTCGCTTCTTCCGAGATTGGTTTCGGCGCGGCCACCACACCGGGGCCGGGGATCGGTTGGGCCAACGGGGTGTCGTCAAACTCGGGCACTTCTCCGATCACCGACGCATCGACTTCCTCGGCCACGACCCGCCGGAACACCAGCACATTGCGCCAGTTTGTGGTCGATCCGGTCAGGCCCGAGCGTTCCTCGCTGGGCAGCAGCTCGGCGCGCTGGTATTCCCAGCCGTCCTGCGCCATCTGGTTCAGAACCTGTTCGACCGAGACCGCAAAGCGGCCCTCGGCCGTTTTCACGCCCTTGGCTTTCACGCCCTTTTGCGGCGCGGGGACGACCTTGTATTCAAAAAGCTGCATCAAGTGTTCCTAAATACCTGTTCGCGCCAACTTACCACGCTGACCCCGGGGTGAAAGGGCCGTCGCCCGAGCGGCGGTTTTCAGCCCTGATTATTGCCGTTAGCCTGTGCCGCCTTGGTCACAACCGACAGGCACAGCTCGGTCGCCACTGCCATGTCCTGCACCGAAATCCACTCCAGCGGCCCGTGAATGCACTGCATTCCGGTGAACAGGTTGGGGCAGGGGGTGCCGAACTCGGTCAGGCGCGACCCGTCGGTGCCGCCGCGGATCGGCACCGACAGCGGCTCGATCCCCAGCTCGCGGCAGGCGTCGCGCGCCAGATCAACCGGTGTCATGTCGTTTTCCAGCCAATAGCGCATGTTCCTGTACTGGTGGCTGATATCGCAGGTGATGGTCGCGCGCGGTTCCGTGGCCTGCACGGCCGCACAGACCTGCCGCACGATGTCACGTTGCGCCTCAAGGCCCTCCATCTCGAAATCGCGCAGGATCAGCTTGATTTCCATCTCGGACGACCCGCCGCTCATGTCGGTGACATGGATGAACCCGTCGCGGCCATCGGTTGTTTCGGGCGTCATGGTGGCCTGCGGCAAGGTCTGCACGATCTTCGCCGCCAGATGGGTCGCGTTCACCATCTTGTCCTTGGCCAGTCCGGGGTGGATTGATACCCCTTCGATCCGGATCACGGCGCGGTCGGCCGAGAAGCTCTCATATTCGATCTCGCCCACTTCGGCACCGTCCAGAGTATAGGCGAAATCCGCCCCCAGATCCTTGGGCAGCTGTTCGGTAACGCCGCGCCCGATCTCTTCATCTGGGGTAAAGGCAATGCGGATAGGGCCGTGCGGTATATCCGGGTTTTCGATCAGATGCCGCGCCATGGTCATCAGGATCGACACCCCGGCCTTGTCATCCGCGCCCAGCAGGGTGGTACCCGACGCCGTGATCAGATCATGTCCGATCTTCTCGGCCAGATAGGGGTTCTCGTCCGGGGACAACACCAAATCCGGATTGTCCGGAAAGGAAATGTCGCCACCGTTATATCCTTTGATCACCCGCGGCTTGACGCCCGTTGCATTGAACTGGGGGGCCGTATCCACATGCGCCAGAAAGCCAACCGTCGGGCCGGGTGCGGTGCCGGGGATGGTCGCGACGACCACGCTGTCACCCGTCAGTGTCACATCCTTGGCGCCGATCTCGGTCAGTTCCTGCTTCAGCAGGTTCAGCATGTCGAACTGTATCTGTGTGCTCGGCGTGGTCGCCGAGGTCTCATCGCTCTGACTGTCGATCGCCGCGTAACGCACCAACCGATCTTCGAGTTCCTGATCAAATCTGTTCTGCATGATACCTCACCTCTCTGGGTCGGAAGAAAGGGTGCAATCACAGGCGAAGTCAAGCCGATGAGCTGACCCCATTTCTTAAGAAATCGTGGAGATCTGATTGTACAAACCTGACAACTGCCACTGGCAGGCTTGTACAAATTGTAAGGTTCAGGAGCTCAGCTTCCTGCCGACCAAATCGTTAACGGCCTTCGGGTTGGCCTTGCCGCCGGTCGCTTTCATCACCTGACCCACGAACCAACCCGCCAGTTTCGGGTTCACCTTGGCCTTCTCGACCTGGGCCGGATTGGCCGCGATGATCTCGTCCAGTGCAGCCTCGATCGCGCTGGTGTCGGTGACCTGTTTCATCCCGCGATCCTCGACGATCTGCGCCGGGTCACCGCCTTCGGTATAGACGATTTCAAACAGGTCCTTGGCGATCTTGCCCGAGATGGCATCAGACGAAATCAGGTCGATGATCCCACCCAGTTGCGCCGGAGAAACCGGCGACTCCGTGATGTCGTGGTCTTCTTTTTTCAGGCGCCCGAACAGCTCGTTGATCACCCAGTTCGCGGCCAGTTTGCCATTGCGGCCCTGCGCGACCTCTTCGAAATAGGCCGCCGATTCCACTTCGGCCGTCAGCACCGAAGCGTCATAGTCGGTCAGGCCGAACTCACTGATAAAGCGCGCTTTTTTGTCGTCAGGCAGCTCTGGCAGATGGGCGGCGATATCGTCCACCCATGCCTGTTCGATCTCCAGCGGCAGCAGGTCAGGATCGGGGAAATAGCGGTAATCATGCGCTTCTTCCTTGGACCGCATCGACCGGGTTTCGCCCTTGTCCGGATCATACAGACGGGTTTCCTGCTCGACCTTGCCACCGGCTTCGACAATGGCGATCTGGCGGCGGGCCTCGACCTCAATGGCCTGCTGGATGAACCGCATCGAGTTCATGTTCTTGATCTCGCAACGGGTGCCCAGATGCGAAAAGTCCTGTGTTTCCTGATACTTCTCATACGCGCCCGGCAAACAGATCGAGACATTCACATCCGCCCGCAGGTTGCCGTTCTGCATGTTGCCGTCGCAGGTGCCCAGATAGCGCATGATCTGACGCAGCTTGGCGATATAGGCGGCGGCCTCTTCCGGCCCGCGAATATCAGGGCGGCTGACGATCTCCATTAGGCAGACACCGGTCCGGTTCAGGTCGACAAAGGACATGTGCGGGTCCATGTCGTGGATCGATTTGCCTGCGTCCTGCTCCATGTGGATACGTTCAATCCGCACCATGCGCGCAGTGCCGTCACCCATCTCGACCAGCACTTCGCCTTCGCCCACAATAGGATGATAAAGCTGGGAAATCTGGTAACCTTGCGGCAGGTCAGGATAGAAATAGTTCTTGCGGTCAAAGGCCGATTTCAGGTTGATATCCGCTTTCAGGCCCAGCCCGGTGCGCACCGCCTGTTCCACGCAGAACTCGTTGATCACCGGCAGCATCCCCGGCATTGCCGCATCCACGAAAGCCACGTTCGAGTTCGGCTCGGCCCCGAATTTGGTGGACGCGCCCGAGAACAGCTTGGCATTGGATGAGACCTGCGCATGCACCTCCATCCCGATCACCAGTTCCCAATCGTGCTTGGCTCCGGCAATGGTTTTGGGTTTGGGCATTTCGTATGTCAGGTCGAGCATGGCGCGCCTCATTTCCGCAGAAGTCTAAGCCTGCGTATTAGGCCCGGCAGGGCCTAGGGGCAAGGGGGAATCCTGACGCGTTCAGTTCTTGGAAAACTGCAGACCAGACGGTGTGAAGGTTACATCCTTGCCGCTGCGCAGTTCATCCCGGAACAGATCCGAGATAGCGCGCAGCGCGTCGCGCTGACCGCGCGCAGCAAACCGCTCGGGCGAGTTGATGCGGACCGAGTTGTTGAACCCGTTGGCGGCATGGGCCCAGATCAGGGGGTGAAGCTCGGTCAGGTGATCGCGGATCAGCCAGTTTGCGGTGTCGCGCATCTGGGCGCGGACATTGTCTGCTTTTTCGTTCAGCCCGTGACCATTCTGAATGGTGATTGCACAATAGGCCGACAACATATTGATCATCTGCTGATCAGGGCGCAGACCGACGATATCGCGCAATCCTTCAAGGAAATATTCGACATCGACCTGTGCGCAGGCCTCTTCGTCCAAAGCGATGGCATCGAATTGCACCCACGTATATCCACCTGCGCCCCAGATATCCTGTGTCCGGACGGCATTGCGCAGTGCCTGTAATTCCAGTTCTGCGTAGCTGCCGAACCACCGGGGCAAAAGATGGCTGCCCATCGCGCGCATGTGACGCTGATTGTGCGGGTCCAGTGTGATCAGGTGCTCGTACTCATCAGCAACGCGGGCGTTTGACTTGCGCTGCCCGGCCAACAGGGCACAACCGGCGGCCGCAATCAGAGGGCTGTCCGGCGCATCCGCCTTGCACTTGGGCAGGATCGCAGCGGCCCGGTCGAAATGAGCGGCACAGCGCGAGCGGTGCAAGGGCGGCAAGGCCGTGTCCTTGGCGTTCCCGCGCCAGGCCCAGGCCAGATCGATATGGGCCAGCGCCACAACGGCAGCGATCATCGGATCACCAGGATTGTCAGACAACTCGCCTTCCAGTTCCGAAATACCACCCAGCAAATCGTAATCAGATATGGCCTTGCCGTCCGACAGCGCATGTTCCGCAGCCAGAATCACGTCAGATCTGGCCCCGAACGCCAAAAGATCGGCAATCGGCATACCATCTGATACGGCGGCACGATCCTGATCCGCTGCACGCATTTCATCGGACAACTCGGTCCAGCGATCCTGTCTGGCCAGATAGCGCCCATGTTCGATTGTAGAATGTCCAATCAGATTGTCGCAATTCGACGTTGCAACAGGAATGTTGAGCTGCCCATGTTCAGGCAGGGCAGCGGCCAGCGCAGATTTCGTTGCGCACAGATCTTCTGAGGCGTCCGTGGGATTGGATATGGGCTGGGCAAACAGCGCCCTTAACGACCGAAACATGGTAAAACTCAAAACTGTAAAAACACTTAACTGAGTCTGAAGTCTGGCGAGGTATCAGGCTCAATTCAAGTAATTTGCTTAATAAACTTTGTTTTTTGTGTCCAATGCGCCCTTAGATCACGCAGTGTTTCAGAAAACAGTGAAATGATGACGGTTTACGCGAAAACCTGCCTGTTTCAGAATGGTTTCCAGATCCCGATGCGGCGGCAGAGACTCATCTGGCAGCCGGATTCGTTTCCCGGATTTCAGGACGATGGATACGCGAACGGAAAAGTCCCACCGGGTGTCAAATCGGAAATGGTCGATATCCCGCATCGGGATATCTCCCTTACGATTGCCCGTGAACCAGCGCACCGCATCCCGGTCCAGATGCACGCCAGCGCTGGTATTCTGGATCACGTCCCAGATTGCGGGGAGAGTGGCAAGAGACAGCAGGCCGACAACCCACCAAGCCGCGTCGAACAGGATGACCAGCGCCAGCAGGGTCGCGTAGACACTGGCCAGAATGACCAGTGTTCGTGTGTTCCGGTTGCGGCGGGTAAAGCTGTAGGGTGTCATGCGCCGAGGATGCGGGATACCATTTCCGTCGTGTCGCGCGACAGGTTCGGTGTTTCTGCAATGCGAGAAAGCTGCGTGCGCATCTGGCCCTGACGCCCGGTGTCGTACCGTTTCCAGGTCTGAAAAGCTGAACACATCCGTGCCGTGGTTTGCGGGTTCACAGGATCAAGGCGGATCAGCCAATCGGCCAGCAGGCTGTACCCGGCACCATCCGGCTGGTGGAACCCTGCGTGGTTCATCGCCAAGGCCCCCATGACAGCGCGGAACCGGTTCGGGTTCTTCCAGTTGAAATCGGGATGCCCGGTCAATGCCTTTGCCGTTTCCGGTGTCGCCTCGGGTGCGGCCATGGTCACCTGCAAGCCAAACCATTTGTCCATGACCAGCCGATCATGCTGCCATTGGTCATAGAAGGCGGTCAGCTGGGCTTCGCCCTTGCGGGCGCGCAGCAGGCAGGACAGGGCTGTCAGTTGCAGGGTCATGTTATCCGCGTTGGCATACACAGTGGCCGCCATTGCCCCTCCGTCCAGACGAGAAGTCAGCGCCAGTGCCGCGCTGCCAAGGGCGCGTTTTCCGGATTGCTCGGCATCCGGGCTGTAGGGGCCATCCACCAACGCCTCGCTGTGCAGACGGGGCAGCAGATCCTGCACGTGCTGTGCCGTGGCCTGCCGCAGCGTTTCGACCGCCGACCAGATTGCCATTGGATCTGGCGTGTGACCGCGTTCATGCAAAGCCGCAGCCAGTTCGGATTGCGTCGGCAGCCCAAGCATCAAGGCGCGATAGGCCGGGTCCAGCGTGTCGTCGCGCAGCACGGCCAGCAGCCCGTCAAGGTAATCGGCGTCTGGGGTTGCCTCGTCCAAGATCATCCGCAGCAAGGTGTTTTGCGCCAGCGATCTGCCAGCCTGCCAGCGGTTGAACGGATCTGTGTCATGCGCCAGCAGAAACGCGCGTTCGGCGTTTGAATGATCGTGTTCCAGAATGACCGGTGCCGAGAAATCGCGCAGGATCGAGGCTGTGGGTTTTGTCGCAAGCCCGGTGAACTGAAAACTCTGCTCGGCCTCTGTCAGTTCCAGCACTTCTGTCGTGCGGACCTCATCCCCGTTTGGCCCCAGCAGGCCAACAGCGACCGGGATCACCTGGGGCAGTTTCTCTGCCTGACCAGGTGTGGGATCGGTGCGCTGTTTCAGCGTCAGGGTATAGGTCCCGTCGGCCCAATCTTCAGATACGGTCAAACGCGGCGTGCCCGACTGGCTGTACCAGCGTTTGAACTGGGTCAGGTCGCGGCCTGTGGTGTCCTCGAACACCTTCAGCCAATCCTCGATCGTGCAGGCCTGCCCGTCATGGCGGTCAAAATAGAGGTCCAGCGCCTTTGCATAGGCCTCATCCCCGACCAGCCGTTTTAGCATGCCAATGACTTCGGCACCTTTTTCGTAAACGGTGGCCGTGTAGAAATTGTTGATCTCCTGAAAGCTTTCGGGCCGGACCGGGTGCGAGAGCGGGCCGTTATCCTCGGGGAATTGCCGCGCCCGCAGTTCGATGGCGTCGTGGATGCGTTTCACAGGGGCCGAGCGCATGTCGGATGTGAACTGTGCATCGCGGAAGACGGTCAGACCTTCTTTCAGACACAGCTGGAACCAGTCGCGGCAGGTGATGCGGTTGCCTGTCCAGTTGTGGAAATACTCATGCGCGATGATCGCCTCGATCCGTTCGAAATTGGCATCGGTCGAGGTTTCGGGACTGGCCAGAACAGCCGAAGAGTTAAAGATGTTCAGCCCCTTGTTTTCCATCGCGCCCATGTTGAAGTCATCGACGGCGACGATGTTGAAGACGTCCAGATCGTATTCCCGGCCATAGACGTCTTCATCCCATTTCATGGACTTCTTCAGCGCCTCCATGCCGAAGGCGCATTTGCCCTCATCCCCCGGACGCACCCACAGGTTCAACGCCACATCCCGGCCTGATCTGGTGGTGAACCGGCCGGGATGGGCCACAAGATCCCCAGCGACAAGCGCAAACAGATAGGCAGGCTTGGGCCAGGGGTCGGTCCATTCGGCCCATCCTTCGCCTTTGCCCGAGGGGTTGCCGTTCGACAGCAGAACCGGCAGGTCGCCATTGATACGCACGGTAAAGGTGGACATGACATCGGGGCGATCCGGGTAATATGTGATCTTGCGGAAACCTTCCGCCTCGCACTGGGTGCAATACATGCCGTTCGACATATAAAGCCCCTCCAACGCGGTGTTGTTGCCCGGATCGATCTCAACTTCGGCTTCCCAGATGAACGGGGCGTCGGGAACATCGGCGGTCAGGCCCTTGTCCGTGACGTCGGGCGAAACTTCGGTTCCGTTGATGGAGGCACGGATCAGGTTCAGATCCTCGCCATGCAGGAAAAAGGTGCGATCGGTCGCGTCGGGATTTGGACGAAACGCGATACGCGACGTGACCCGTGTTGCATGTGCCGACAGATCGAAGGTCAGGTGCACGCTGTCCAGCAGATAACCAAATGGAGTGTAGTCTTTCAGGAAGATCGTGGTGGGGGCAGCGTCGCGCATGGGGGCCTCGCATCGGTTCGTGTCTGGCGCGACGTTAGGGGCATCGTTCCAGAGCTGCAACTGGCCCCCGCCATTCCCTTGTTGTTTTTGAAACAGCTTCCGTTCGATCCGAATAACCCTAACGCAAAGTCGAAAGTTGCCTATCGGAAACTTTCGGCCTAAGTCACTTACGCATACAATGGCACACAATCGCGGGAGAGCAGGAAGATGAGTGGCAGACAAACCCTGAGCGGGCTGCAGATCGATCCAATACTGGCAGAGTTTATCGAGACGCGGGCATTGCCGGGTACGGGTGTGTCGGCGCAGGATTTCTGGGCGGGTCTGGCGCGACTGGTGTCTCAACTGGGGCCGAAGAACCGCGCGCTTCTGGCCAAGCGGGCCGAGATACAAGGGCGCATCGATGGCTGGCATATTGCGCGCAAGGGTCAGAGCATTGATCCCACTGACTATCAGGCTTTTCTAAAGGAAATTGGTTATCTGGTCGAGGAAGGCGACGGGTTTCAAATCGACACGACGCATGTCGACCCCGAGATCGCGCTGACACCGGGGCCGCAGCTTGTTGTGCCGATCACCAACGCACGCTTTGCGCTGAACGCGGCGAATGCGCGATGGGGCAGCCTGTATGATGCGCTTTATGGCACCGATGCGATAGGCGATCTGCCAACAGGCGGTGGGTATGATGCGGCGCGCGGTGCACGGGTGATTGCATGGGCGAAAGCCTTTCTGGATGACGCTGTACCTCTGGCTGGTGGGTCTTGGGCCGACGTGTCGGGACTGCATGTCGAAGAAGGTGCTCTTTCCCCGGCACTGGCAAACCCCGATCAATTTGTTGGTTTCGGTGGCGCGGCAGACAAGCCGGCTTTTGTGCTTCTGAAAAACAATGGCCTGCATATTCAGATCATGATCGATCCGACTGGAGCCATCGGCGCCTCTGATCCCGCAGGTATAGCAGACGTCCGGCTGGAATCCGCCCTTTCAACGATTATGGACTGCGAAGACTCGGTCGCTTGTGTTGATGCGGCGGATAAGGTCGTGGCCTATAGCAACTGGCTGGGCCTGATGAAGGGTGATTTGACCGAAGACGTCACCAAGGGCGACGCCACGTTTACCCGCAAGCTGGCAGAGGATCTGACTTTCACCACACCGACAGGTGAGCAGGCGACCCTGAAAGGCCGTTCACTGATGCTGGTGCGCAATGTGGGTCACTTGATGACCAACCCCGCCGTTCTGGATGCCGAGGGTAATGAGATCGGCGAGGGCCTGATGGATGCGCTCTGCACCACTCTGATTGCCATGCATGATCTGAAAAGAGACGGGGGCAACTCGGTCGCCGGCTCGGTCTATGTGGTGAAGCCCAAGATGCACGGGCCGGAAGAGGTTGCCTTTGCGGTCGAGATTTTCGACATGGTCGAAGACATTCTGGGTCTGCCGCGCAACACCGTAAAGCTGGGGATCATGGATGAGGAGCGCCGCACGTCGGTGAACCTGAAAGAATGCATTCGCGCCGCGAAATCACGCGTCGCCTTCATCAATACCGGTTTCCTGGATCGCACTGGCGATGAAATTCACACCTCGATGGAGGCCGGGCCGATGCTGCCCAAGGGCGACATCAAAAACACGCCTTGGATTGCGTCCTATGAAGACCGCAATGTCGATATCGGTTTGGCCTGTGGCCTTAAGGGCAAGGCGCAGATCGGCAAAGGCATGTGGGCGATGCCGGACCGGATGGGCGACATGCTTGAGGCCAAGATCGGTCACCCGCTGGCTGGTGCGACCTGCGCCTGGGTGCCGTCGCCCACAGCTGCGACGCTGCACGCCACACATTACCACAAGGTCAACGTACTGGCCCGTCAGGACGAGATCGCAATGGCGGGTGCCCGAGGAACACTTGACGATTTGCTGACCATTCCCCTGCTGGGGGGGCGCAATCTTGGCGACGCAGAAATCTCGCGCGAGGTCGAGAATAATGCACAAGGCATTCTGGGCTATGTCGTGCGTTGGGTCGATCAGGGCGTGGGATGTTCCAAAGTCCCCGACATCAATGACATCGGGTTGATGGAAGACCGTGCGACCTGCCGAATTTCGTCTCAGGCACTGGCCAACTGGTTGCATCATGGCATTGTCGACGAAGCACAGGTGATGGCTGCGATGCAGAAAATGGCGGCTGTCGTGGACCGCCAGAATGAAAGCGATCCGGGTTATGTCCCGATGGCGCCGGGCTTTAACGGAATTGCTTTTCAGGCGGCTTGTGACCTTGTGTTCAAAGGCCGTGTGCAGCCCTCGGGCTACACCGAGCCGGTCCTGCACGCACGCCGTCTGGAATTGAAGGCAGCCACAGCGTAAAACGAAGGGGGCGATCCGCCCCCTTTCTTCTTTCGACATGCAGACACAGGAATGCACATGGAAGTTTCCCTTCGCAAAGCCCGCACCATTATCCGCAAAGCGCTTGAGAAAGGCCGCGAGATGGAGCTGAAGCCACTTTCGGTGGTTGTTCTGGACGCAGGCGGCCACGTCATCGCGTTCGAGCGTGAGGATGATGCAGCACCGGGCCGCTTTGCGATTGCGCATGGCAAGGCATATGGCTCTGTCATGCTGGGCATGGCGGGCACGGCACAGATGCAACGGGCCGAGGCGCAAGCCTACTTTATGGCGGCTGTAAACGGAGTGTATGGCGGGCAGGTCGTACCAGTTCCGGGCGGGGTCTTGATACGGGGTCGAAAGGGCGACGTGATCGGTGCCGTTGGGGTAACCGGCGACACGTCAGAAAACGATGCTGCCGTTGCGATGGCGGGAATTGAGGCCGCTGGGTTGGACGGCGAGATTTAAGTCCGACCATTGAGAGCAGCTCCGTCAAAGCAATGACTTGGCGCATGTTTCCGACTTGAAGTTTTAGGCGGGGAAAACGAGCCGTGACTTGACTGATCGCGGGGGGTATTTGTGCACCCCTGAACACGTCCCTGCGCTGTCACGCAGGAGGTGTATTCTTGCACGACTGTGAAGCTGCGGTTAGCTTCCTTTTCAAGGGGATGTATAACAAGGAAAGCGGAATGTCTCGACCCGTTGTTGGTATTATCGGCAACTCATACCTCATGAACGATCAATACCCGACCCATGCAGGGGGGACGATGAATTCGGACGCTGTGGCGAACGTATCGGGATGTTTGCCGCTGCTGATCCCCGCCGATCCCCGTTATGTGTCGGTTGAGGAGTTGCTGGAGGTTTGCGACGGCTTTCTTCTGACCGGCGGTCGCCCCAATGTGCATCCCGAAGAATATGGTGAACCGGCTACCGAGGCGCATGGAGAGTTTGACCGCGCGCGTGACGCGATCACCCTGCCGCTGGTTCGGGCCTGTGTGGAACGGGGTCAGCCGTTTCTGGGCATTTGCCGCGGATTTCAAGAGGTCAACGTGGCCATGGGCGGAACACTCTATCCGGAAATTCGTGATCTGCCGGGGCGGATGAACCACCGGATGCCGCCCGATGGTACACTTGAGGAAAAATTTGCGCTGCGCCACGTGGTGAAACTGACGGAAAACGGTGTGTTCCACGACTTGTTTGGTGCGCAGGAGGTCATGACAAACACGCTGCACGGGCAGGGGATCAAGTGCATCGGACAGCGTGTGGTGATCGATGGGCATGCGCCGGATGGAACGCCCGAGGCGATCTACATCAAGGACGCGCCCGGATTTACGCTGTCCGTGCAATGGCATCCCGAATGGGATGCGATCAACGACCCGGTTTCACGCCCCTTGTTCGAAGCCTTCGGCATGGCTGTGCGGGGATGGGCGGCGGGGATTGCCTGTCAGGCAGTTCAGAAATCAGCCTGACTTGGGCACCGGACCGTGCGGGCGCGCGACGGACCGGTGCAGGGGAAGGTGAATGGCAATCAGACCAGCAGGTTGAACTGATTGACCAGCGGCAGGCTGCGCGCGCGGTTTCCCGTCAAATCAAACAGGGCGTTGCCCAGTGCGGGCATCGAGGGGGGGGTGCCGGGCTCACCAGCGCCGCCCATATGGCGGTTGGTTTCCAGAACGCGCACCTCGACTTGTGGCGCAGTATGCATACGAAGGGCGTCATAGTCGGGAAAGTTGAACTGCTCGACTTCCCCGCCGGCAAAGGTGATCGCGCCGAAACATGCGGCAGACAGGCCATACATCATGCCGCCAAACATCTGCGCCTTGACGTTTTCCGGGTCCAGCGCCAGCCCCATGTCGCAGGCGATCCAGGCCTTGTGAATGCGGATGGCACCGTCTTCGTCGACAACTTCGATAACCTGAGCCACCGGCGTGCCGAAGCTGTAGGTGAAGGCTACGCCACGGCCTACGCCGTCAGGTGTTTTCCCGGTCCAGTTGGACATTTCCTTGACCGCTTCCAGACATCCGGCAGACGGGGCGTGTTCGGTTCTCATTAGCTCTAGCCGGAAGTCCAGCGGGTCGCGCCCTGCGGCATGGGCCAATTCGTCCAAGAAAGTCTCGTGGAAAAAGCCGTTGTAGCTGTTGCCGACCGAACGCCAGAAGCCCACCGGGACCGCCAGATCAGCGACGTGGCCGCTCATCCGGTAGTTTGGCACGGCGTAAGGCTGGTTGAAGAACCCTTCGACTAGCACTTTGTCGGGTCCGCCTCCGGGGAAGCCGGTGTAACGCTCGACCGCCTGTTGCGTGCAGGACTGTGCCGCAACCTTGCCGTCAATGAGAACGGCTTTGCCGTCCTGAACAGCGCCGCGCATCCGGGCGATGGCGCCGGGGCGGAAGTAGTCGTGACGCATGTCTTCTTCGCGGCTCCAAGTTGTCTGGACCGGTGTGCCAGGCATGGCCATCGCGACCTTGGTGGCGATTTCTCCGAAATCCAGTTCGCCCCGGCGGCCAAACCCTCCCCCAAGATAGGTGGTGTGAATCTGAACAGCCTCAGTGTCCAGATTTGCGGTATTCGCAGCGCGAAAACGGATCAGCGTCGGGGCCTGATTGCCGCACCACAGCTCCAGAGCATCTCCGGTATAGAGCGCGGTGGCATTCATCGGCTCCATCGTGGCGTGCGCCAGATAGGGCACTTGGTATTCGGCAGTGATCTCGGTCGCGCCATCCGGCGTCATGCTGACATCGCCATCGTCGCGCATAGTCGAGTTCGGCGCGTCGTCAAACGCCTCGGCAATCTTTGAGAAAATGCCGTCCGTATCAGGTGGATATGGCGCATCGCCCCAGTCGATCTCAACAGCCTCAACCGCCTGGTTGGCCAGCCATGTGTTGTTCGCGATCACGGCAACACCAGTGCCCAGATCAACAACCTTCTCGACCCCGGGCATGGAGATTGCAGCACTGTCTTCAAAGCTGTTCATCGCGCCACCCAGTTTGGGGTTCATGCGCACGGCAGCAAATTTCATACCGGGCAGGCGAACATCGATGCCAAACTCGGCAGTGCCTGTCACTTTGCCCATCATGTCCAGTCGCGGTTGTGTCCGGCCCAGATAACGCCATTGGGACGGGTCTCGCAAAGGTACCTCGACGGGTTCCAGTCCGGACGCTTCCACTGCAAGATCGGTATAAGCGATCTTGTCACCGTTCGGGGCGATGACATGGCCTGAAGCTGTTTTCAGGTCCGAGGGCGCGACCCCCAACCGATCAGCGGCGGCGCGTTTCAGCGTTTCACGGGCCGAAGCGCCGGCTTGCCGCATCCTCTCGAACCCGTCCTTCATCGAGGTTGAGCCGCCTGTGACTTGCAGGCTTAGGGCCTTGCCAAGAACACCCAGTGCTTCACCTAAGTTGTGCTGGAAGTCCGAGATGTCGTAGCCCTTGTTTGGCAGTCCCTCGCCCATCATGGCTGAGTTGTAATAGGCGGTTGCTGCCGGACCGTGCAGGACGGTGATTTGATCCAGATCGACATCCAGTTCTTCGGCGATCAGCGCGGCCCACGTGGTTTTCACGCCCTGTCCCATCTCGGCACGGGGCGCGAACAGGGTGACGCCATTCTGATCGATCAGCACGAAGGGGTTCAGTGTCGCTTCACCTTCTTTCGGTTTCAGCGGGTTGGGGGCAGGGCGGGTGACATAATACGCGCCAAAGGCGACGCCGCCAACAATTGCGGCTGAGCCGATCAGGAACGTACGGCGGATAATTTTGCCAACAGAAGCCATCTCTTACGCCTCCTTCAACTTGGATGCTGCGTCGTGGATCGCGGCCCGGATGCGGGGGTAGGTGCCACAGCGGCACAGGTTTCCCTGCATCGCCTCATCGATCTCTGCGTCCGTGGGCGCAGGGTTTTCCGCAAGCAGGGCAGCGGCCTGCATGATCTGGCCCGACTGGCAATAGCCACATTGCGCCACCTGATGATCAGCCCAAGAATGCTGGATCGTAGCCAGCGCTTCTGGCGTGCCGACGCCTTCGATTGTGGTCACCTCGCCCCAGACATCCGACAGCGCCACCTGGCATGAGCGTACGGCCTCGCCATCGATATGAACCGTACAGGCCCCGCAAGCGGCGACGCCACAGCCGAACTTGGTGCCGGTCAGGCCAACCTCATCCCTCAGAACCCAAAGCAGGGGGACATCATCCGGCAGGTCGATCTGATGGGGAGTTCCGTTAATCTTAAGGGCCGTCGCCATGGCGCACCTTTTTGTATCTGTGGCAGGTTCTGACATAATGGGTGCAAAGTGTCAGTTTGTCAATTGACAAATTAAACAATAACTGTCAGAGATTTTCTTATGAAAGATACGAGTGACGAATCCCGGCAGAAAGCGATCCTTGCATCTGCTTTTCAGGCTTTTTCCGCATACGGGTTCCGCAAGACCTCGATGGATGACATTGCGCGCGGTGCGGGGATGTCGCGGCCAGCGGTCTATCTGTATTTTAGGAACAAGGAAGCGATCGTTCGCAAGCTGACTGAACGGCATTACGAGGAAAAGTCCGCAACGGTGGCCGAGGCGCTGAACAGCGAAGGCTCGGTTTCGGACATTGCCAGGAAGGCGATCCATGCCCAGACCGAGGGCATGGCTGCGATTTTGGCGTCGCCGCATGGGCTTGAGATGCTGGACACAACCAAATCCATGGCCATCGATATTGTCGAGCGGGGCGAAGGGGAACTTGCCGCGCTTTATGCCGAATGGCTGAGGCGAGAGCAGGATGCTGGCCGCGTTCGCCTATTCGACACGCCTGAAGAGACGGCGAAAACACTTACGGTCACGCTGAAGGGGATCAAGCTGACCGCGTCAGACGCCGAGGAATTTGAAAGGCGCACGAACCAGTTGGCGGCCCTGATCGGAGCTGGGCTGGAAATCAGGTAACGCGCTGTCGCGTTTTGTACTCAGGCGTGTCCCAAAGCTTGTTCTGCATCACATCCGCCAGAATCCCGACTGCACGCTCGACATCGCTTTCATCGATATACAGCGGCGTGAAACCAAACCGCATTGTGTCAGGAGCACGGAAATCTCCGACGACACCACGCGCGATCAGCGCTTGCATCGCGGCGTAGCCTTCCTTGAAGCGGAATGAAACCTGACTGCCACGCTGCTCGGGAATACGCGGACTGTCCAATTGCAAGTCTGGGCAGGTCGCCTCGACCCGACGGATGAAAAGCTCGGTCAATTCAATGGATTTGGCGCGCACATCCGCCATGTCGGCCATATCCCAGATGTCCATGGCCGCCGAAAGTGCGGTCATTTGGATGATCGGAGGTGTTCCAACGCGCATACGCTCAATCCCGCTTCCGGGCCGATAGTCTAGGTCAAAGGCAAAGGGCGCTTCGTGCCCCAGCCAACCAGACAGGGCCGGGCGCACACTATCTGCCAGTCGGGGCGCAACATAGATGAAAGCGGGCGCACCGGGGCCGCCATTGAGGTATTTATAAGTGCACCCGACTGCGAAATCGGCATTGCACCCTGCAAGGTCAACGGGGATGGCACCTGCGGAATGTGCCAGATCCCAAACCGTCACGACACCATTGGCATGGGCCAGTTCCGTCAGCGCTTTCATGTCGTGCATCCGTCCCGTACGGTAATCCACTTCGGTCAGCATCAGGACCGCGGCCTCTTCTGTGATTGCATCTGCGACGCCCTGCGGGTCGACGACGCGCAGTTCGTATGCGCCCCCAAGGGATCGCAGCAGGCCATCGACCATGTACAGGTCTGACGGAAAGTTCCCATTGTCGGAAAGCACAACCTTGCGGGTCGGGTTCAGTTCAAGGGCAGAGGACACGGCCTGATAAACCTTGATCGACAGGGTGTCGCCGGTCACGACGCTGCCCGGCTCGGCACCGATCAGGCGGCCAATTCGATCTCCAAGCCCAGTGGGAAGGCCCATCCAACCGGCCTTGTTCCAGCCGGTGATCAGCATTTGCCCCCATTCCTCGGTCAGCATGTTCTGCACACGAGACGCAGCCGTTTTAGGCAGCGGACCCAACGAGTTGCCGTCCAGATAAATCACGCCCTCGGGCAGGTCGAACATGGCTTTGGTTGCTGCAAAATCGGTCATGAAGGTTCACTCACTTGTGTGGTCGTCTTTTGTTGCATTTGGGGTAGCCGATCCTGACATGTCTGTCTATCGATGCGACATACTGGTCTTTTGCCAATCTGGTCGAAAAACGATAGGACGTCGGTCAGAAGCGACATATACCCGAAATTGTCGTCGCTCATGAGGGCTTAGAATGCGCTGGATAGATGTACCGCCGGTTTGGTTGATCGCTTTCGCGGCGCTGGCATGGGCGCAAGCCAGATACATGGCGCTGGGCCTGTCACTTGAGAGCGGCCTGACCGACCTTCTCAGCGGAGTTCTAATCGGCGGCGGCGTTCTGATGGCCGTTCTGGCCATTGTCGAGTTTCGTCGCCACAAAACAACCGTCATTCCCCATGAGACGCCGACCGCGATGGTGCAATCGGGCATCTACAAACGCAGTCGAAACCCGATCTACGTCGGTGACGTTCTGATTCTTGCGGGTTTGATCCTGCGGTTTGACGCCGTGTTGTCACTGGTTTTGGTTCCGGTCTTCGTCTGGGTGCTGGAGCGCCGGTTTATCCTGCCGGAAGAAGACCGCCTGCGCCGGCAGTTCCGCACGGATTTCGCACGCTATGAACACAAGACGCGGCGTTGGATCTAAGGTGGCTGATTTCGTGATGTCACGTAAAAAATGCTGCACTTGCGAAATAATGTTGCGCAGGATACATCTTTGCTTAACAAAGAATACCGACCACCCGCTCGGACAGAGTAAAAATTAGGGGGACTGCCAGTGAAGATAGGCACGCCAAAGGAAATACTGGACGGTGAGAACCGGGTTGCAATGACGCCCGACTCGGCCGTGCAATTGCAGAAACTGGGCTATGAGTGCCTGATCGAGAAAGGCGCGGGCGCGGCTGCCGGTTTTTCGGATGCCGCATACGAGGCCGTAGGCGTTGAGGTGGTCAAGACCGCAGCGTCGCTGTGGAAGACCGCGGATATCATTGCCAAGGTTCGGATCCCGACTGAGGCCGAACTGAAACGGTTGACCAAGGGCAAGACCCTGATTTCGTTCTTCAATCCTGCGGGCAACGAAGAAGGAATGGAGCTGGCCAAATCCAAGGGCGCCAACGTGATCGCCATGGAGATGGTGCCACGCATCTCGCGCGCGCAGAAGATGGACGCGCTGTCGTCGATGGCAAATATCGCGGGCTATCGCGCCGTGATCGAGGCAGGCAACAACTTTGGCCGTTTCTTCACCGGTCAGGTGACCGCCGCCGGTAAAGTTCCTCCTGCCAAGGTGCTGATCGTTGGGGCCGGTGTGGCCGGTCTGGCCGCAATCGGGACGTCTACGTCGCTGGGCGCGATCACCTACGCGTTCGACGTGCGCCCTGAAGTGGCCGAACAGGTCGAATCGATGGGGGCGGAGTTCGTCTATCTGGACTTCGAAGAAGAGCAGCAGGATGGCGCGGCCACAGGCGGTTATGCCTCGGTCCAGTCGGAAGAATTCCGCAACGCCCAGCTGGCCAAGTTCCGCGAACTTGCGCCCGAGATGGACATCGTGATCACCACCGCCCTGATCCCCAACCGTCCGGCGCCCAAGCTGTGGCTGGAGGATATGGTCAAGGCGATGAAGCCGGGTTCGGTCATTATCGACCTTGCAGCCGAGCGTGGCGGCAACGTCGAAGGCACTGTGCCGGATGAGAAAGTTGTAACCGATAATGGCGTGACCATAATCGGTTATACAGACTTCCCCAGCCGGATGGCGGCACAATCCTCGTCGCTTTATGCAACCAACATCCGTCACATGATGACTGACCTGACGCCCGAGAAGGACGGTCAGATCAATCACAACATGGAAGATGACGTGATCCGCGGCGCAACCGTGACCCATGCGGGTGAGATCACCTTCCCGCCGCCACCGCCCAAGATTCAGGCGATTGCGGCGCAGAAAAAGCCCGAGGTCAAGGAACTGACCCCGGAAGAGAAAAAGGCGCAGGAGATTGCGGCCTTCAAGGCGCAGACCAAGCAGCAGTTCACCCTTTTGGGTGTTGGCGGCGCGCTGATGCTGCTGGTAGGGCTGGTTGCTCCGGCCAGCTTCATGCAGCATTTCATCGTCTTCGTGCTGGCCATTTTCGTGGGCTTCCAGGTGATCTGGAATGTCTCGCACAGCCTGCACACGCCGCTGATGGCGATCACCAACGCGATCTCGTCGATCATTATCGTTGGGGCATTGATGCAGATCGGATCGGGGTCGTTCCTGGTCATTCTGCTGGCGGCGCTGTCCGTCTTCATGGCCGGGATCAACATTTTCGGCGGCTTCCTCGTAACCCGGCGCATGCTCGCCATGTTCCAGAAATCTTAAGGAGGCCGGGCACATGGAATTTGGCTTCACCACTGCCGCCTACGTCGTTGCGGCTGTTCTGTTCATCCTTTCCCTTGGCGGGTTGTCAAACCAGGAAAGCGCAAAGCGCGCGGTCTGGTACGGTATCGTCGGTATGGCGCTGGCGGTCTTTGCCACACTGGTTGGCCCCGGTTCTGGCCTGTGGCTGCTGTCGATCCTGCTGATCATTGGCGGCGGTCTGATCGGTCAATACGTGGCGCAGCGCGTCCAGATGACCGAGATGCCGCAGCTGGTGGCCGCGATGCATTCACTCGTCGGTCTGGCCGCTGTGTTTGTGGGTTTCAATGCACATTTTGAAATCGGCAACGTGGCACAGGTCATGGCGATTGCGGATACGGCGAAAGAGGCGGATCTGCATGATCTGGGCACCTTTGCCAAACTGATCGCCAAGAAGACACCGGCCGAGCTGGCAATCCTGCATGTGGAACTGTTCCTGGGCATCTTTATCGGTGCGATCACCTTTACCGGTTCGGTCGTGGCCTATGGCAAGTTGGCGGGCAAAGTGACCTCGGCGGCGACAAAGCTGCCCGGTGGTCATGCGCTGAACGCGGCGGCAGCGGGCCTCTCGCTGATCTGTCTGATCTGGTACACCGCGTCTGGCGGGCTGTTGCCGCTGATCCTGATGACATTGGCGGCGCTGTTCATCGGTTATCATCTGATCATGGGCATTGGTGGCGCGGACATGCCGGTGGTTGTGTCGATGCTGAACAGCTATTCGGGCTGGGCCGCGGCGGCGATTGGTTTCTCGCTGGGCAATGACCTGCTGATCGTGGTCGGTGCGCTGGTGGGCTCAAGCGGTGCGATCCTGTCCTACATCATGTGCAAGGCGATGAACCGTCACTTTGTCAGCGTGATCCTGGGCGGCTTTGGTGGCCCGCAGGGTGAACAGATGGCTGTTGAGGGAGAGCAGGTGGCTATTGAGGCTGATGGCGTGGCTGCAGCCCTGAACGATGCCGACAGTGTAATCATCATTCCCGGCTACGGGATGGCGGTTGCGCAGGCACAGCAATCGGTCAGTGAACTGGTTCGTAAGCTTCGCGCCAAAGGTAAAGAGGTGCGTTTCGCGATCCACCCGGTCGCGGGCCGTTTGCCGGGCCATATGAACGTGCTGCTGGCCGAGGCGAAGGTGCCCTATGATATCGTTCTGGAAATGGACGAGATCAATGATGACTTCCCGGACACGGATGTGGCCATCGTTATCGGCTCGAACGACATCGTGAACCCTGCGGCGCAGGAAGATCCCAACAGTCCCATTGCCGGTATGCCAGTTCTGGAATGCTGGAAGGCCAAGCAGGTCTTCGTGTCCAAACGCGGTCAGGGTACGGGGTATTCGGGTATCGAAAACCCGCTGTTCTTCAAGGAAAATACCCGCATGTTCTATGGCGACGCCAAAGCGTCTCTGGACAAGCTGCTGCCGATGATCGAGTGATTAACCGGTTTGATCCATTTGCAAAGGGCGCCTTTGGGCGCCCTTTTCTTTTTTTGTGCTGTTGGGGGCTTTGCCCCCAAACCCCCAGGATATTTATGGCCAGATGAAGCGGGCGGGTTGTGATATACTCGATGCCGTGTGGTAGGAGCGAAACATGCAGAAAGTGAACGGTATAGGGGGCGTATTCTTTCGGGCCAGTGATCCTGAGGCGTTGAGCCGCTGGTACGAAGAACATCTGGGCGTAAACCACTATGATCCGGTGCCCTGGAAGCAGCGCGAAGGGTATACGGTGTTTGCGCCTTTCGCTAAAGACACTGAGTATTTCGGAAACCCGGATCAGCAATGGATGATCAATTTTCGGGTCGACGATCTGGGCGCGATGATACAGCAGCTTGAAGCTGCCGGAATCGCTGTTGAGACCCGCCCAGACTGGGACAGCGAGATCGGAAAGTTCGCTCGGCTTCACGATCCGGAGGGAAATCCGATCGAGCTGTGGCAGCCAAATCAATGAGATAGTCGGTTTGTATACCTTTGTATTCGTGTAAGTATATGAAATAAAATAAGAATTGATGTATCCGAGTTGTGACGTATAGTGCGGACACCGCTATCGGAGCCTCGGAATGACGCCAATCGATGATCACCCGCTGCGCTATGCGCTGGCAAATGAACTTCATGCCCGCCCGTTTCCGGCCGCCGATACGCCGTGCACGGTCGCCTTTCTTGCGATCAAGAAGCCTGAAGCAGCCGTCGCTCGGGACCGCAGTCAGGATATTGCCCATCTGATCGATCTGCTTGACCGACATGGGGCGCAACATCCGCAGCCGGGGGCCACGCATTATGCCGGGCAGATAGGACGCCATTGGCTGAAATGGGAGCAGCACACTGAGTTTGTCACGTATACGGCGATTGTGCCGAACGTCAGCGGCCGTCCCTTCAACCCGGCTGATTTCGAAGTTTTTCCCCCGGATTGGCTGATGGCCAGCCCGGGCCAGAGGATCACCTCGCTGCTGATGCGGGTGGTGCCGCGCCCGGAAGATGCGGCTGTAAAGGTCGCTCTGGCTGATTGGTTCGAACCTGAAAGTCTGGCGGTGTCGCGGGTGTTGGATGCTTCGGCAATTTGCGCCAGTGATTTCCGTATCGACCCGGCTGGTCACATGCGTTTTGCTTTGTTCGTGACCGAAGGCACGGGCACGCGCCGCACAGGGCGTATCATCCAGCGGCTGTGCGAGATCGAGACATACAAGGCGATGTCGATGCTTGGCTTTGCCCGCGTCAAACAATTGGCCCCCCGGATCGAGGAACTGGATGCCCAGCTGGCGAAGCTGATGGTTGAAATGACGGATGACACCACCCCACCAGATGCGCTGTTGCCTCAATTGCTGGCCATATCGACCGAGCTCGAGACCATATCGGCCCGCAGTTCGTTCCGATTCGGTGCGACCGGCGCTTACGAGGCGCTGGTCAATCAGCGGATCGATGTCCTGCGCGAGGAAAGGTTCGAAGGCGGCCAAAGCTTTGCCGATTTCATGATGCGCCGTTATGACCCTGCGATCCGTACCGTGAAATCAACAGAACGCCGCCTGCAGGCGCTGTCTAACCGGGCCATACGTGCGGGTGAGTTGTTGCGCACAAGGGTGGACGTCGAGCGGAGTGCACAAAATCAGGCCCTGTTGGAAAGCATGGATCGTCGGGCCGATCTTGCCTTGCGCTTGCAGCACACGGTTGAGGGCCTTTCTGTGGTGGCCATCAGTTATTACGCGGTCTCACTTGTCGGCTACCTTCTGTATCCGTTGACTGCCGCCGGCATAAGCAAGGGAATGCTGACGGCGGCGGCGACGATCCCGGTTGTAGCGGGCGTATGGTTCGCCGTTCGGCGCATCCGCAAACGCCTGGGTTAAGCTGCAATTGCCAATTTGCGCCCAACCTGTAGAACGGGTGAGGCGGGCAGACAGCACGAGGTTCTCTGTTGATTGGTGTTTTCTCGGCATGGCGGGCAGTTGCGGCCATGTTCATCCTGAACGGGGCTTTGTTCGGCATCTGGGCCTCGCGCATACCGGCCGTGCGCGACCGGTTGGAGCTGTCCCATGATGCGTTGGGGTACGGGTTGTTGTTCATGGCGGCCGGCGCCGTCTGTTCGTTTCCGGTCACAGGGCAGTTGACGGATCGGTATGGCGCAGTTGCGATAACCCGGATTGTGGCCGTTCTGTACACGCTGTCGCTGGTCCTGCTTGCTGTTGCTGGCGGGTTTTGGGCGCTGGCGTTTTGTTTGTTTGTTTTTGGCACCTTTCACGGATCGATGGATGTGGCGATGAATGCCTGGGCCGCCGAGGTCGAGCAGGCATATGACAAACCTGTAATGTCGTCATTCCACGCCATGTGGAGCCTTGGGGCCGGTCTTGGCGCGCTCAGCGGGTACGTGGCTGTTCAGATGGGGCTGACGGTTCTGGTGCATTTCCTATTGGCGGGTGGCGCGGTTGTTGCCTTCGCGCTGGCCTTGTCGTGGGTGCGCTGGACGTCGAATCGGTCCGAACGGTCAAAAAGCTCGGTTTTTGCTTTGCCCTCGGGCGCGCTGATACTGGTCGGATTCGCGGCCATGTGCGGTGCATTGGGTGAAGGCGCCGTCGCAGACTGGAGCGCGATTTTCCTGCGAGACATTTCGGGAGCGCCCGAAAGTGTTGCCGCATTGGGCTATGCCGTGTTTTCCGTGACGATGGTGGCGTTTCGCCTAGCAGGCGCGATTGTCATTATGCGGTTTGGTCCTGCTGCGACGGCCCGGTTCGGCGGGATCTGCGCGGCGTTGGGCGTTTTCGCTGTGGTTTCTTCGGTTGCGCCCTTGCCCGCATTGGCGGGGTTTGCGCTGATGGGCATAGGGTATGCGGTGATAATGCCGCTGGCGTTCAGCCATGCAGCCAGCGATCCGCTTGTCCCGCCGGGGCAAGCCATCGCAAGTGTAGCTACGCTGGGATATGGTGGGTTATTGATAGGGCCGCCGCTGATCGGATTTTTGGCGGAACTGTTCGGCCTGCGTCTGGCGTTCGCCGTGCTGTTGCCATTGGCCGTTCTGATCGTGCTGTTGGCCGGCGCGCTGAGGCGCGCCGACTAAACTTGTTTCAGCGTCCGCGAATGCGGGGATCCAGTGCGTCGCGCAGCCCGTCACCCAGATAGTTGACGCTCAGCACCGTCAGCGAGATCGCAAGGCCGGGCCAGAATACACGCTCGGGGTATTGCTGAAGATAGTCGACACCATCAAACAACAGGCGGCCCCATGTCGGGAAGTCGGGCGGGAATCCCAACCCAAGGAAGGACAGCGCGCTTTCGGTGATGATCGCTGTGGCAATCCCCAGCGTTGCCGACACCATGATTGGCGAAAGAACGTTCGGCAGGATATGCCGCGTGATGATCTGGCTGTTGCTGGTGCCGATGGAGCGCGCGGCGAGAACGAATTCACGTTCCTTGATGGCCAGCACATCACCGCGCACGATCCGCGCAGTCGGCATCCATGAGGTGATGCCGATGGCGCAGACGATCAGGATGAATATCCCGCGCTCCAGCCCAAAAGCCGCTGACAGGGGCTCGCGGAACAGAAGCATCATAACCAGCAACAACGGCAGCAAGGGCAGGGCCAGAAACAGGTCGGTCAGGCGCATCAGCGGCCCATCGAGCCGTCTGAAGAATCCTGCCAGAACGCCGATGAACGATCCCAGAAACAGCGCCAGCAACATCGCGGTTATGCCAACCGAGACTGAGGTTTGACCACCCGACATCATGCGCGCAAGAATGTCGCGACCCAATTGATCGGTGCCAAAGGGATGCGCCCAACTGGGGCCCTGATTGCGCGACCGGATATCGATCTGGGTTGGATCGATGCTCCACAGATACGGGCCCAAATAAACACCGGCGACGATGATGATAAACAGGATCGCACCGACCATTGCGCCTTTGTGGGTCTTGAACTGATCCCACACATCGCGCCATTGGCTGCGGGGAGGGGTGGCCAGTTCTTCCATCACGCCGGCCGTTGGCAAGGCTGTCGAGGCAGGTGCAAATCCTTCGTCCGGGACCAGTGTATCGGTACGATCATGATCAGTCATATCGAATCCTCGGGTCCAGAATGCCGTAAAGTACGTCAGCGATCAGGTTGAACAGCACGATCAGTACGGCAAAGATGAAGGTCAGGGTTTGCACCATCGGCAGATCATTGGCCTGAATCGCTCCGATCAGCAGCTGACCGATGCCATTCACTTTGAACACCTGCTCGGTGATGATGGCGCCACCAAAGATGGACGGAATACCCAGCGCAATCACGGTGACCACCGGGATCATCGAGTTTCGCAGAACGTGAACCATGACCACGGTATATTCGCTGAGACCCTTGGCGCGGGCGGTGCGAACATAATCCTGATTGAGGTTATCCAGCATGGACGCGCGCATGAACCGGCTGAGCTGCGCTGTAATCTGCAAGGCCAGAACCATGACCGGCATGATCATCTGTTTGAGTTGCACAACGAAACTGTCCCAGCTGTTGACCACCAGCGTGGTGTCATAGATCGACGGGAACCAGCCCAGCTGGACCGAGAATATGACGATCACCAGAACACCCGAGAAGAAGGGTGGAACGGAAAAGCCAACCATCGACACGAATGTGCCCATCTGGTCGAACCACGAATACTGGCGGTAGGCCGAATAGATGCCGATGGGCAGCGCGATCAGGATGGCGACCACATAGGCGGTGCCGACAACCCACAGGGTCTGCGGGATACGCTGAACGACGATGTCCATGACCGGTGAGCGGGTCTGCCACGAAATCACACGCAAGTCGCCTTCGGAGAAGGTTGTACCGAATACAGAGTCGACCAATACCTGTGGTTCTATCCAGAAGAACTGCACGATCCATTTCCAGAACCGGATATGCATCGGCTGGCCGAGGCCAAGCGCCTCGCGCATCTTCTCTTTGACTTCCGGGGGAACGGTGAGCGGAACCTGTGCCATCGGGTCGCCAGGGGCAAGCTCGAGCAGCAGGAAGATGACGAGGCTGATGAACAGCAGTGTGGGCACCGCCAACACCAGTCGTCTGATTGTAAAGTTGAGCATTCAAAGGCGCCTTTGTTGATGCGTCTTCTTGTTGGAACGGCCTGCAAATGACCGCGCCCCGAAGATCGGGGCGCGGCTTGGCAGGTTTAACGCTTAGGAGCCGGTTTTGCGGTACCAGTCCGCAACGTTCCAAAGCTCGCTGTCCCAAGTGTTCAGGATCACGCCACCCAACGTGTTGGAATGTGCAGAGACCCGTCCACGATCAACCAGCGGAACCACGACATAGCTGTCCTTGGTCAGCATATCGTTGAGTTTACGTGCAATTTCGCCACGCTTTTCAAGCTCACCGGTGCGGCCCAGTTCGGCCACCAGCTTGTCATACTCGGCGTCACAGTAACGGTTGATGTTCTCACCCTGCCACTGGCTTTCCGGCTTGGGTGCCTTGTCACAGGTGTGCTGCGCAAGATAGCTTTCCGGATCGGTGCCATCGAAGTTGTTGGCGTACATTTCAACGTCTGCATAGAAACGCTGGAATGTGTCCGGGCTGCCCGGGTCACCGCCGAAAAAGACCGACGCGTTGATGTTGCGCAGCTCGGTTTCAACACCGATTTGGCTCCACCATTCCTTGATCAGCGCCTGGAAGTCCTGACGAACAGCGTTGGTCGAGGTTTGATAGACCAGCGACAGTCTTACACCATCCTTGGCGCGGACGCCGTCAGCGCCTTTCACCC
Source organism: Ruegeria sp. AF3 (assembly GCF_056536285.1). Taxonomy (NCBI): domain Bacteria; kingdom Pseudomonadati; phylum Pseudomonadota; class Alphaproteobacteria; order Rhodobacterales; family Roseobacteraceae; genus Ruegeria; species Ruegeria sp. AF3. The sequence goes on from NZ_JBQFJM010000001.1 coordinate 2,918,481, forward strand.
AGCCGGCTTCATCCAGCATCTGGTTCGCGCCGTCAATGTCCTGCGTCAGACACTCGGTGTTGTCGCTTGCGTACAATGCCGGGGCCGGTACCAGGTTGCAGGTCGGGCGACCGGCTTGACCGTAGCCAATCTCAACCAGAAGATCACGGTCGATTGCCATCGACAGGGCCTTGCGAACAGCCAGTTCCGATAAGGCTGGGTGCGGATGTTTGGCGGTTGAACGTTCGCCTTCAGGCAGGCTGGGGGACGGATCTGTCATGTTCATTTCGATCCGCTCAACCAGGGTCCCGAATGCCGCGATGGGAGTACCTTTACCACCTTCCTTCATCTGCTCGATGACTTCGGGCGCCAGCTGCAGGTTCCACGCATAGTCGAATTCGCCGGTTTCCATCACAGCACGGCCAGCCGCCGTTGCGTCACCGCCACCTTTGAAGGTCAGCGTGGCAAAAGCGGGCTTGTTTGGGTCACGATAATTCGGGTTGGCCGACATGGTGATCACGTCGTTTGGCTTGAATTCGTCCACAACAAACGGGCCGGTTCCGATCGGGCCAAAGTTCTGGTCTGTACATTCAGGCGCCTTGGAGCCCATGCAGTTCTGAAACTGGGCCATCTGGATAATTGGCGACTGACCACCCATGAACGGGCCATAGGGGTTCGGCTTTGGTTCGGCAAAGTTGACCTTGATGGTCAGATCGTCGATTGCCTCGACGCTTTCGACGCCTTCAAACTTGGCAAGCTGGGCGCAACCACCTTCCGGATGCATGCAATAATCCGCGGTGAACTTTACGTCGGCCGACGTCACGGGCGATCCATCGGACCAGACCAAACCGGATTTCAGCTTCCACGTGATCGATTTCAGATCCGACGAAACACCACCGTTTTCCACGGTCGGGATATCCTCGGCGAGATAGGCTACAAGGTTCCCGTCTTGGTCATAGCGACCGAGCGGTTCAATCACCAACGAAGCCGATTCGATGTCTTTGGTGCCCGAGGACAGGTACGGGTTCAGGATCGACGGAGCCTGCCAGTAAATGATGCTGACATTGCCGTCCGATCCACGCTCAGCAAAGGCCGCAGGGGCCATCGCCGTGCTTGCAATCGCACCAAGCAAAAGGGTTTTGATTTTCATAAGTTACTCCCAAGTTGGACACGTTCGTGTCTCGATTATCTCCGCAAGGCCTGCGGGTTTGGCGTTGCCGCCCCAAGGTAAGGTTTTGATCAACAAAGATAATAGCGCTAACGATTTCAGTCTGCGCCGCCTCCCCAGGTCGGTTACATGGCGTATCGAAACAGAACCTGAGAAAATTGCAAGTAGTGCCGTCGCGAAAATGTGTAATGGGTTTGACTTTTCCCGGCGGCCCGCCTTAGCGTTCGGAATTCAGAAAAAGAATACCGTCGTCAAGGGAGCGCGCGCGTGCTGGATCAGCCTATTGCACAGATTAAAGAACTGCGGGTGGAGTTTCAGACGAAGGATGGCCCCGTTGTCGGTGTTGAGGATGTCTCGTTCGAGATCAAACCGGGTGAAACCGTTTGTATCGTTGGCGAATCGGGCTCGGGGAAATCGGTGTCGTCGCTGTCGCTGATGCGGCTGGTCGAGTTTGGAGGCGGCGAAATCGCGGGTGGTGAACTTCTGTTCGATCGCCGCGATGGGGGCGAAATGGACCTGTCCAAAGCCGATCCGGATCTGATGAAACAGATTCGCGGCAACGAGATCGGGATGATTTTTCAGGAGCCGATGACGGCGCTGAACCCAGTTTTTACCGTTGGTCGCCAGTTGACCGAAGGTCTGCGCATCCACAAGCAGATGTCGAAGTCACAGGCTGAGGACCGGGCACTTGAGTTGCTGCGCCAGGTTCGTATCCCCGAGCCCGAGCGTCGTTTGAAACAGTACCCGCATGAGCTGTCGGGCGGGATGCGCCAACGTGTCGTCATCGCAATGGCGATGGCCTGCGAACCCCGCTTGCTGATCGCGGATGAACCCACCACGGCGCTAGACGTGACTATTCAGGCCGAGATCCTGGCCCTGATGGATCGCCTCAAGCGTGAAACCGGTACGGCGGTAATGTTCATCACCCATGACATGGCGGTTGTGGCGCAGATGGCTGACCGTGTTGTCGTCATGTATCGCGGCAACAAGGTCGAAGAGGGGACCGTCAGGGAAATCTTTGAAAACCCGCAGCATGATTACACCAAGGCGCTTTTGGCCGCAGTGCCGAAGCTGGGTGAAATGCAGGGTAAGTCGGCGCCCGAACCGATGAAGTTGCTGGGTGTCGAGGGGCAGAAAATTGCACCCATCCCCGGAACCGAAGAAGTTTTGTTGACGGTAAAGAACCTGACCACGCGGTTTCCGGTCAAAGGTGGTCTTCTGCGGCGCACGATCTCGAACGTTCATGCGGTCGAGGATGTGTCATTCACACTGAACAAAGGTCAGACGCTCAGCCTTGTGGGCGAATCCGGGTGCGGCAAGTCCTCGGCCGGGCGTTCGATCCTGCGGCTGGTCGAGCCGATGGCGGGTGAGGTCAATCTGGACGGTGTCGATATCATGAAGCTGGACCCGTCCGGCCTGCGCAAGGCGCGGCTGGACATGCAGATGATCTTTCAGGACCCGTTCGCCTCACTGAACCCACAGATGCAGCTGGTCGATCAGGTCGCCGAGCCGATGCGCAACTATGGCGTGGCGTCGGGATCCGAGTTGCAGGACCGCGTAGCACAATTGTTCGACAAAGTGCAGCTGCCGCGCAGCTTCATGCGTCGTTTCCCGCATGAAATGTCCGGTGGGCAGCGTCAGCGGATCGCGATTGCCCGCGCACTGGCCCTGAACCCCAAGCTGATCATCGCGGATGAGGCGGTCTCGGCCCTCGACGTGTCGGTTCAGGCACAGGTTCTGAACTTGATGATGGAACTGCAATCCGATTTGGGACTGTCTTATCTGTTCATCAGCCATGACATGGCCGTGGTTGAACGTGTCAGCCACTATGTCGGCGTTATGTATCTGGGTCGCATCGTGGAACTGGGCCCGCGTGCGCGTGTGTTTGAAAACCCACAACACCCCTATACGCAGGCGTTGATGAAGGCAGTTCCAATTGCTGACCCGAACAAGCGAAAGACTGAAAAAGACCTGAACTTCAAACCGATCCCGTCACCAATCCACCCTGTCGATTTCAAGCCGGAACCCTCTCAATATCACGAGGTTGAACCGGGTCACTTTATCCTGACCACAGACAGTGGGTACTGACCCGATGGGCAAGCGCCTGACGCCGCTTGAGATCATGACCAAGCTGATCTCATTTCCAACCGTGAGTCGTGACACCAACCTGCCGTTGGTCGACTGGGTGGACGAATACCTGCAAAGCCATGGGATCACGTCGCACCGCTGGGCTGATCCGAATCAGCCGCATAAGGCGGCGATCTTTGCGCATGTCGGCCCTTTGGAAGAAGGCTCAGTTGTGCTGTCCGGGCACACGGATGTAGTACCGGTTGACGGGCAACCCTGGGACACCGACCCCTTCACCGTGACCCAGAAGGACGGCAAATATATCGGGCGCGGCACCTGCGACATGAAGGGATTTGATGCGCTTGCCATCTGGACGCTGGTCGAGGCGCATTACGCACGTGTGAAACGACCGCTCCAACTTGCGCTGAGTTTTGATGAGGAAGTCGGGTGTACCGGGGCGCCGCCGATGATCGAGGCGATGCAGGGCGTTCTCCCCAAAGGCTCAGCGGTGGTTGTGGGCGAGCCATCGATGATGCAGGCGGTGACGGGTCACAAGGGCGGATTCGGCTTTGACACTCATATCGTCGGGTTCGAAGTTCACAGCTCGATCATGCACACAGGCGTCAACGCCATCATGGCGGCGGCCCCACTGATCGACTGGGCCAACCAACAGAACGCGCGAAACATGGCGGCGCAACCCAGTACCGTTGCTGCCGTGTTCGATCCACCCTGGACAACCTGCCACGTCGGTATGATTGAAGGCGGAACAGCCCATAACATTACCGCCAAAGACTGCCGGTTCATGATGGATTTCCGGACTGTGCCCGATGAAACTCAGGCCCAATGGCGCGATGCCTATTTCGAACAGGTTCGGCACATTGAGGCTCAGATGCAGGCCGTTCACCCGGATACCCGCATCGAACTGACTGAAAACTTCGCGATTCCGGGGTTGATCCCGGAAGAGGATGGTGAAGCCGAAGCACTGGTACGCGCCCTGACCGGAGACAACGCAAGCCATGTGGTCAGTTACGGGACCGAGGCAGGTCAGTTTCAGGAGGCCGGGTATTCTGCCGTGATATGCGGACCCGGAGACATAGCGCAGGCCCATCAGCCGAATGAGTTCATTACGATTGAACAATTCGAAGCCGGTCATAAATTCATGCAGCGATTGGTTGAAAAACTATGCGTCTAGCCCGGTGTAATACGGTGCCAGCGGTTGAGAGAAAGGTCTTGAGATGCCCGTGAAAAACAGACTTGCGGAAATGCATGGCGAGATCACCGAATGGCGTCGCCACCTGCACGCCCATCCGGAGCTGATGTATGACGTCCATGAAACTGCGGCGTTTGTCGCTGCCCGTCTGAAAGAATTCGGAGTGGACGAGATCACTCCGGGCGTTGGCAAAACGGGCGTTGTCGGGGTGATCAAAGGGCGCACGGATACACAGGGGCGCGTCATCGGCCTGCGTGCAGACATGGACGCGCTTCCGATTGAAGAGGCGACAGGGCTGGACTATGCCTCGACCGTGTCGGGCAAGATGCACGCCTGCGGACATGACGGGCACACTTCGATGCTGCTTGGGGCCGCGCAGTACCTTTCCGAGACGCGCAATTTCGATGGCACTGTGGTTCTGATCTTCCAGCCCGCCGAGGAAGGCGGGGCCGGCGGTCTGGCCATGTGTCAGGACGGGCTGATGGACCGCTGGGGCATTCACGAGGTCTATGGCATGCACAATATGCCCGGTCTTCCGGTGGGCGAGTTCGCAATTCGCCCCGGCGCGTTGCTGGCCTCGTCCGATGAGTTTGAAATCACGGTCACTGGCAAGGGCGGACACGCCGCTGCACCGCACGAGGCGGTGGATACAACTCTGGTAGCCTCGCATATCGTTGTTGCCTTGCAATCGGTGGTGTCCCGGACCGTTGACCCGATCAAGCGAGTTGTCCTTACCGTTGGGACGTTTGTGACGGATAGCGTTGCGTCGAACGTGATCGCTCATACGGTGCGTTTGCAGGGAACCGTGCGGACACTTGACCCCGAGTATCGTACAATCACCGAAGAACGCGTGCGCCGGATTGCCGAGGATACAGCCTCGGCCTTTGGCGCGAAGGCGGAGGTTATCTGGACACCCGGATATCCGGTGACAGTGAATTCCGAGGCCGAAACGGGCTATGCGGCCGAGGCGGCAGCTGCGGTTGCGGGCAAGGTCAACGACAGCACGGACCCTATCATGCCGTCCGAAGATTTTGCCTATATGCTTGAAGAACGCCCCGGCGCGTACATCTTTATCGGGAACGGGGATACGGCCATGTGCCACCACCCGCAATACAACTTTGACGACGACGCGATCCCCGCCGGTTGCAGCTGGTTTGCCGAGCTTGTGGAACGACGATTGCCTGTCGTATGAAACAGGGAGAATGACATGCCGATCAAGAACCGTCTCGCAGAGATGCATAATGAGATCACCGGTTGGCGGCGTGACATTCACCAACACCCGGAAATTCTGTACGACACTCACCGCACCAGTGCGCTGGTTGCGGAAAAGCTGAACGAGTTTGGTTGCGACGACGTCGTGACTGGCATCGGTCGTACCGGAGTCGTTGGCGTCATTCGCGGCAAAAGCGACACACGGGGCCGTGTGATTGGCTTGCGCGCCGATATGGACGCCCTGCCGATGCAGGAACAGACCGGGTTGGACTATGCCTCGGAAATACCGAATGCGATGCATGCCTGTGGTCATGACGGCCATACGGCGATGGTTTTGGGGGCCGCCAAGTATCTGGCGGAAACCCGCAATTTTGATGGCACGGCAATCGTGATCTTTCAGCCTGCCGAAGAGGGTGGAAATGGTGCCGAGGCCATGTGCAAGGACGGTCTGATGGATCGGTTCGGCATTCAGGAAGTCTATGCGATGCACAATGTGCCGGGTATTCCTGCCGGGCAGTTTGCCATTCGTTCGGGGCCGTTGCTGGCGGCAGCGGATGAGTTTGACATCCATCTTGAAGGGCGCGGCGGCCACGCGGCAAAACCTCATCAGACGATTGATACAACGGTGATGCTGTCGCAGCTGATCGTGGCGTTGCAGACGATTGTGTCGCGCAATGCGAATCCGATTTTGCAGGCCGTGCTGTCTGTGACCTCGGTCGAGACGTCCTCGAAAGCGTTCAACGTGATCCCGCAATCAGCACGGATCCGCGGCACTGTTCGGACCCATTCCAACGAGTTGCGCGACCTGATCGAACAACGGCTGAAGGAAGTCTCGGAAGGGATCTCTGCAACATTTGGCGGGTCTGTGAACGTCACCTATAAACGCGGTGTTCCGGTGACGATCAATGCCGAAGCTCAGACGGGATATGCAGCAGAGGCCGCGGTGTCGGTTGGGGGCAGTTGCATTGAAGCGCCGATGGTGATGGGGGGCGAGGATTTCTCGTTCATGCTGGAAGAGAGGCCCGGGGCATTCATCGTTTTGGGCAACGGTGACAGTGCTGGGCTGCACCACCCCGAATACAATTTCAATGACGAGATCATCCCCATTGGGTGCTCGTGGTTTGCGGAAATGGTCGAGCGCCGGATGCCAGCGGCTTGACCTGAATCAGGAGAGAGAAAAGACATGCCAGTCAAGAACCGCTTTGCCGAATTGCAGAATGAAATCACGGAATGGCGAAGGGATCTGCACGAAAATCCCGAGATCCTGTTCGAAACCCACCGCACCAGCGCGAAGGTGGCCGAGAAGCTGAAGGAGTTCGGCTGCGATGAGGTTGTGACCGGTATCGGACGTACCGGTGTTGTCGGGGTGATCAAAGGCAAGTCGGACAGCAAGGGAAAGGTGATCGGCCTGCGCGCAGATATGGATGCTTTGCCGATACATGAGGCAACGGGGTTGGACTATGCCTCGAAAACGCCGGGTGCGATGCATGCTTGTGGCCATGACGGGCACACCGCGATGTTGCTGGGGGCGGCAAAGTACCTGTCGGAAACCCGCAACTTTGACGGCACTGTTGTCGTGATCTTCCAACCTGCTGAGGAAGGTGGCGGCGGGGGCCGCGAAATGTGCGAAGACGGAATGATGGACCGCTGGAACATTCAGGAAGTCTACGGCATGCATAATTGGCCGGGGCAGCCTGTTGGCAAGTTCGCAATCCGGCCGGGTTCGTTCTTTGCGGCAACTGATCAGTTCGATGTCACCTTTGAGGGTCGCGGCGGACATGCCGCCAAGCCGCATGAGACTGTGGATACTACAGTTCTGGCAGCACAGGCAGTCCTTACGTTGCAAACGATTTCTTCGCGCAATGCCGACCCAATAGACCAGGTCGTGGTGTCTGTGACGTCGTTCGAGACGTCATCCAAGGCATTCAATGTGATCCCTCAGACCGTGCAGATCAAAGGCACCGTGCGCACAATGAGCAAGGGCATGCGGGATCTGGCTGAAAAGCGGATCAACGAGATTTGCAACGGTGTAGCGGCCACGTTTGGCGGCACCGCTGACGTGACTTACATTCGCGGGTACCCGGTAATGGTGAACAGCGACGAGCAAACAGAGTTTGCGGCGGATGTGGCCCGGTCGGTGTCCGGTGATTGCGACGAGGCACCGTTGGTCATGGGGGGCGAAGATTTTGCCTTCATGCTGGAAGAGCGCCCAGGCGCCTATATTCTTGTGGGCAACGGTGACACCGCAATGGTTCATCACCCGGAATACAATTTCAACGACGAAGCCATTCCGGCCGGATGCAGCTGGTGGGCAGAGATTGTTGAACAGCGGATGCCAGCCGCCTGATGGTGAGGGTGGGGGCTCTGCCCCCACACCCCCGGGGATATTTCTAGCCAGATGAAGCGGGATCCTTTGCTTGCAGATCAAGCACCGTGCAGAGGGTTTCGACGACGGCATCCAAGGCGGTCGACTGCGTATTGACGCAGGATTGTGCAGCCGTTCTGGCGGCTTGAAGGGCATTTTGATCCGACAGCCAATGTGAAACGGCCTCAGAGAGGTCAGTGGATGTTTGGACCTCGACAGCGCCCTTGGCGTCGATCAGCGGGGCAAACGTTTCTGCGAAGTTGAAATACCCTGGGCCGGTGACCACGGCGGCCCCAGCCTGTGCCGGTTCAAACGGGTTGTGTCCGCCAATCTCTTTCAGTGAGCCCCCAAGGAACACGATCGGGCAAAGCGCGTACCAGGTTCCGGTTTCGCCCAGCGTGTCGGCAACATACACGTGCGTCGTATCTGTGATCGGTGCATTTTTTGACCGGAAGGATGCCATGAGCCCGGCGTTGTTCAGAAGTTCTGCAACCTCGCCGCGTCGTTCGGGGTGGCGTGGGATCAGTAGCAGCAGAAGGTCGGGCCAATGTTGCAATAACGCCTTGTGGGCTGTCAGAACGCTGTCCTCTTCTCCGGCATGGGTGGAACTGGCGATCCAGACAGGTCTGGCGGCTATTTGCGCACGAATGTCGTCCAGCGTGCTCTGGTCCACAGGTAGAGGATCGGACATGGCCTTGAGGTTGGTGCCGGGCTGCACCCGTTGGGCTGGGGCACCCATGGCAATCAGGTTGGCTGCTGTTTTGTTGTTTTGCGTTAAGAGCAGGCGAAATTTATTCAGGACAAACCTTGCTGTTTTAGGGCGCTTCTTCCATCCGGCGACAGATTTGTCCGACAATCGAGCATTCAGCAGAGCCAGCGGAATGTCGCGCCCCGCGCTTTCGACAATCAGCCGCGGCCAGATCTCGCTTTCGACGAAGATCCCGGCATCGGGTTGCCAATGGTCCAGAAAGCGTTGAACCGGGCCGGCTGTGTCAAGCGGTGGGTACTGGTGTCGGGTGCGAGGCGGCAGTCGCTTTTCGATCAGGGCCGCTGAGGTTGGCGTTCCTGAGGTGATCAGAAACTCGGTTTTGGGAAGGCGGTCGGCCAGCCGATTGATCAGAGTGAGGACTGACAGGCTTTCGCCGACACTGGCGGCGTGGAACCAGATCAACTGCCCTGCGGGGCGGGGCATACTGGCATGGCCAAGACGCTCCTGTTGGCGATTGGCTGGTACACCGGCAGCCTCAAGTTTCTTTCGGACGGTTCTCCAGACCAGAGGTGCGGCCAGAGAAATCAGGGCGCAGTACAGGTGGTACAGTGCTGTGGGGCGGTCTTGGTGATCCGGCATATATCAGCCGCCTGTATGGCTCATATGGCGGCTCATCCGACCATCAACGGACTGGCGAGAATAGTCGAAGTCATGACCTTTTGGCTTCAGGTTAATCGCCGCACGGATGGCATCTTCAAGCGGCTGTTCGGTATCGGGGTGATCCCGCAATGCGCCCCGCAGATCCGCCATGTCCTCCTGCCCCAGACACATATAAAGCTCGCCGGTGCAGGTCAGGCGTACGCGGTTGCAGCTTTCGCAGAAATTGTGGGACAGGGGCGTGATGAAGCCGATCTTCTGACCGGTTTCTTCCAGCCTGATATAGCGGGCCGGTCCGCCTGTGCGTTCGGCCAGATCAGTGATCGTGTAATGGTTTTCGTACTCTTTGCGCACATCCTTGAGAGACCAGTATTGATCCAGTCGATCCTCGTTGCCGATATCGCCCATCGGCATGACCTCGATCCAGGTCAGGTCCATGTCGCGCTCGGCGCACCATTCGGTGATCTTCGGCAGTTCGGGTTCGTTGAATCCCTTGAGCGCAACAGCATTGATCTTGATCCGCAGCCCGGCCTTTTGCGCCGCGTCGATGCCGTTCAGTACCTGTTTGAGGCGGCCCCAGCGCGTGACTTTTGCAAATTTGTCGTCATCCAGCGTATCCAGGGAAACATTCACACGGCGCACACCGGCGGCATAAAGATCTTCGGCAAAGCGATGCAACTGCGAACCGTTTGTCGTGAGCGTCAGCTCTTTCAACGCACCGCTTTCCAAGTGGCGGGTCATGGCGTTGAAGAAGGTCATGATATTGCGACGAACCAATGGCTCACCGCCGGTAATGCGCAGTTTCTCGACGCCCATTCTCACAAAGGTCGAGCACATGCGATCCAGCTCTTCCAGCGTAAGAAGGTCTTTCTTGGGCAGAAAAGTCATGTTTTCGGACATGCAGTAGACACAGCGAAAATCACAGCGGTCCGTAACGGAGACGCGGAGATACGTGATGGCGCGAGCAAACGGGTCGATGAGCGGAGCAGACATGCGACATAGGTAAAGCTGTAACCAGCCTGCGACAAGTGCGAACTGCGCTTTGCACTGGATCACACCCGCATGGGGTTGTAGTTTCCGGGCATGAAAAAGGTATTTGTTTTTCTATGCGTTGTTTTGACCGGGTGCGATTCTGTCCGGGCAACGACGGAACGTGTGTTCGGGTCGGGGGATGAGGCGGCTGCGGCCGTATCGGACGTTGAAACTGCGCCAGTTGTCGCTGAGGAGGTTCTTCAGCCCGAGCCGGTTGCGGCACGCCCCAGTTGGGTCGGGGCCAAAACAACCATTGCCGGGCTTGGTGATCCGACCACACCAGGGCGCTGGATGCAGACGCCGCTGGTCGATAGCGAGGTAACGGCGCGAGTTGTTGTGCCCAGAACCGGCGCGCAGGCCTATATCACCCTGGTTCCTGCCGCAGGCCCGGAAAGTAGCGGCAGCCGCTTGTCGCTGGATGCCATGCGGGCCCTTCTGGTGCCATTAGACGAACTGGTCGAAGTCGCGGTCTATGCCGACTGACTTTTCAGGTATTTGGCTGCTTCGCGTCGGGCGAACGGTTTCATGGCATCACCGTGTTTGTCCAGAAACGCGATCACACGTTCGGGGTCGGGTTTGGACAGTTCCCGGAGCCACCAGGCGATTGATTTCTGAATAAACCAGTCGCGGTCAGGGACATATCCGGCGGCCCAGCCGAGGATACAGTCGCGACGTTGCAGGTCTTCGGGCTTGGGGTGGTTCTGTTTGGTCCAGGGCAGTGTTGCGACAAGGGCCGCGCGCCGGGTCCACATGTGATCGGACTGAGTCCACTGTTCGACGACAATCAGTCTCTCGGGGTCGGCCATCAGTCGTTTTTGCATCGCCATGCAGGCATGATCGGCGACGGCCCAGGCGTCAAAATCCGGTAGCCAGCTTTGAAGCAGGTCCCAAACCTGATCGTCGGGCCGGATGCGGGCCTGGGTCAGAAGCTTGGCCGCGGCAAGGCGCGCTTCGTGGATATCGGTTTGCCACAGCGCCTTGGCCAGCGCGACGCGTTTATTCACATCCAGCTCTTGCCGCCATGCTTTGGTCAGATCGTTGAGAACCGGGTTGGCGACGCCAAGATAGACGCGATCCGCCTTGTGATAACTGGCCATCTGACCCGCACGTTCGGGGTCGGCATGGGCATTGATCTGATCAAGAAAAGTGGTCAGCATCGGGGTCAGACCGGAACGCCTGTTGGTTCGCCGTCTATCGTCTGGCTGTTCTTTTCAGCCCAATAAGACCGGATGTCGCCGTCCGTTTTGCCATCGACCCATTTCTGCATCGTGTCGCGGTCGGACTGGAATGCCATGAACGGCACTGCATACCCGCAGGAGGTCTGAACCATTTCGATCGACTGGTCGTAGATCTGCCGGGCGCTGCGGTGGTTGGGGAAAAGATTGGCCAGTTCATCCCAGCCCTCATCTCCGACGTGCAGAGTGCGGGCAGTGCCATATGTGCGCAGGATCAGCGGGCGTTTGGTGAAGGAGCACCACATCAGTGTCATCCTGTTGACTTGCATCAGATGCCCCGCCGTCTCGTTTCCGCTGCCAGTCAAGTTCATCCAGACGATGCGGTTTGGTCCCAGCACCCGCAGCGAGTCCATACCTTTGGGCGAGATATTGACCTTTCCCTCGGTCCCGGCAGTGCCGACGAAGAACATATGCTGATCTTCGATGAACTTTTGATGCGCGTCATCAAGCTGGGAAAACTGTTTGGACATGGGTCACTCTACCGTCACTGATTTTGCCAGATTGCGCGGCTGGTCTACATCCGTCCCTTTGGCTACAGCCGTGTGGTATGCCAGCAACTGTGCGGGAACCGAATAAAGGATCGGCGCAAGACTGGTGTGAATATGAGGCATCCGGATTGTGCTCCAGACGCCGTCTCCGGCCTCGTCAATTCCATCATCATCAGACACAAGGATCACTTTGCCCTTGCGCGCCATCACTTCCTGCATGTTCGACACGGTCTTGTCGAACACGGTGTCGCGGGGTGCCATGACGACAACAGGCATATGCTTGTCGATCAGGGCGATGGGTCCGTGTTTCAACTCGCCCGATGCATATCCTTCGGCGTGGATATAGCTGATTTCCTTGAGCTTCAGCGCCCCTTCCATTGCCAGAGGATACATCAGGCCACGGCCCAGGAACAGAACGTCGCGCGCCTCGGACAGGCGTTGGGCTGCTTTGCGGATCGCCCGGTTCTGATCCAATGCCGTGTTCAGCACGGTCGGCAATCCGCGCAGCGCAGCGGCATGATCGGCAATCTCCTCATCGGTCAGAGTGCCGCGGTCGGCCGCTGCCTTGAGCGCCAGCATCAGTAGAACACTTAGTTGACAGGTGAAGGCTTTGGTCGAAGCCACACCGATTTCAACGCCAGCATGGATCGGCAGGGCGATATCGCTTTCCCGAGCAATCGAACTTTCGGGGACATTGACGACAGAAACGATCTTGTCCGCCTTGCCCTCGCAATAGCGCAGCGCGGCCAGGGTGTCGGCGGTTTCGCCTGACTGACTGACAAACAGCGCCAGTGTGCGACCCGTGATCGGAGGTTCGCGATAGCGGAACTCGCTGGCGATATCGACCTCGACCGGCATCTTTGCCAGTTGCTCGAACCAGTATTTCGCAGTCAGGCAGGCGTAAAACGCTGTACCGCAGGCGACCATGGTCAGACGGTCCAACTTGCTGAAATCCAGCTCGGCGTCGGGTAACACTACGCGATCACCGCCCGTGGGCAGGTAGGATCGGATGGCCTCAGCCACAACGATAGGCTGTTCAGCGATTTCCTTGGCCATGAAATGCTTATGCTCGCCCTTGTCGGCGCGCGCATGATCCAGCTTGATCTTGCGCTTTTCCCGGTTGGCCAGTTCACCGGCCTCGTTGCGGATTTCCAATGATGTTCGGGTCAGAACCGCGCGGTCGCCTTCCTCAAGATAAGTGATCTGGTTGGTTAGCGGCGCAAGGGCAATGGCGTCCGAACCCACATACATCTCACCATCCCCGTGGCCGATGGCCAGAGGTGATCCTTTGCGGGCGGCTACAATCAGGTCGTCCTCACCATCGAACAGGAATGCAAGGGCGAAGGCACCTTCCAACTTGTCGATGGTCTTGAAAGCGGCCTCGACCGGGGACATGCCTGTGTTGAGGTGATGTTCCGTCATCAGCGCGACGGTTTCCGTGTCGGTTTCGGTCTTGAAGGCCACGCCGTGTTTGGCCAGTTCCGCCCTCAGGTCGCGGTAGTTTTCGACAATCCCGTTGTGAACCACGGCCACCGGGCCAGCTTTGTGGGGGTGCGCGTTGTTGACGGAAGGCGCACCATGCGTGGCCCAGCGGGTGTGACCAATGCCGGATTTTCCCGGCAGCGGATCATGCACCAACAGATCGCTGAGGTTGACAAGTTTGCCGACCGCACGCCGACGACCCAGGACACCGTCATTAACGGTTGCAATCCCGGCACTGTCATAGCCGCGATATTCCAGCCGTTTCAGGGCTTCTACCAGAATAGGGGCCGCTTCATGCTTCCCCAAGACACCTACAATTCCACACATATCTCAGGCCTCGTTATCGCGGCGAGCCTTCTTCGCCTTCAACATATCAAACAGTTTTCGCGCGTAGCCGGGTTTGTTTTCCTGCTTGGCGCGCGCCACGGCCAACGCCTCGGGCGGTACGTCTTTGGTCACCACGGTGCCTGTCGCTGTCATTGCGCCATCGCCCACCGTGACCGGGGCCACGAGCATGGTGCTGGAGCCGATAAAGACATTCGCACCAATGGTGGTCTTGTGCTTCATCACGCCATCATAGTTGCAGGTGATTGTTCCCGCGCCGATATTCGTCGCAGCACCCACTGATGCGTCCCCGATATAGCTGAGGTGGTTGACCTTCGCGCCTTCGGCGATTTCGGCATTCTTGATTTCAACGAAATTGCCGATCCGCGTGTTTTCGGCCAATTCTGCGCCCGGACGCAGCCGCGCGTAGGGGCCGACGACGGCACCGCGACTGACATGGCACCCTTCCAAGTGGGAGAAAGCCCGGATGGTCGCGCCGCTTTCGACGGTCACTCCGGGGCCAAAGACCACGTTGGGTTCGATTACTGTGTCACGCCCAATCACTGTGTCTGCAGCCAAGTATACCGTTTCCGGTGCCATCAATGTGACACCCATATCCAGCAGTTCTGCCCGAGCGCGTGCCTGAAACACCTCGTCGGCGGCGGCCACATCAGCGCGAGAGTTCACACCCAGCGTCTGGGCCTCGTCACAGGCGACGGCGGTTACGTTCAGACCGCGGTTGCGGGCGATCTCGACTACGTCTGTCAGATAGTATTCGCCTGAGGCATTGTTGTTTTCAACGGCGTCAATCAGCGAAAAAAGCAACCGGGCATCACAAGCTAAAAGACCTGAGTTGCAAAATGTTATGGCGCGCTCATCATCTGATGCGTCTTTGAATTCGACAATGCGTTCCAACGTGTCGCCATTCATGACCAACCGGCCATAGCGGGCCGGATCAGCCGCTTCGAACCCAAGGATGACCAGGTCATTTCGGGACCGTGCCTCGACCATCCGCTCCAGCGTATCGGGTTGTAAAAACGGGGTGTCGCCGTAAAGAACTACGATATCACCGTCGAACCCGTCCAGTGCTGTCCGGGCCTGACCAACCGCATGGGCTGTACCCAATTGTTCCTCCTGAACGGCTATCCGGGCATCTTCGTCTTCGTCCTGAGCAACCTTTGCTACAGCTTCGGACCCGTGGCCGGTGACGATCACCGTGCGTTCGGGCGACAAAACAGACCCTGCACGCATCGCGTGAACAAGCATCGGAGCCTGAGCGATGGGATGTAGGACTTTGGGAAGGTCCGAATTCATCCTGGTGCCTTTTCCGGCGGCAAGGATGACAAGGGCAATGGTCATGAAATCGTTTTCTCTTTGTGTTTTGTTGCCGACCGTTTTATCCGCTGGGGGCAAAGGCGCAAGCTGTTCGGCCATCAAACAAGATTGCCGATTGAAACAGGACACGGCGAAAACCTGCCGAAACAGGAGGCAACATGCGGACCGTCATCTTCGATCTGGACGGCACTTTGGCGGATACATCAGGCGATTTGCTGGCGGCAGCGAACCATTGTTTCCGCGAAATGGGGCATGGTGATGTGCTGGTCCATGGGCAGGATGCAGGCATCGCGCTGCGTGGCGGGCGCATGATGTTAACCCAAGGGCTGAAACGCGTTGGAGCTTACGACGAGGACACCGTTCAGGCCTATTATCCGGTTCTGCTTGAGGCTTACGCGCAAGATATCAACACCCACACAAGTTTCTATCCGGGAGCGTTGCAGGCCGTCGAGATGCTGAGTAACGCGGGCTACGGTGTCGGCATTTGCACCAACAAGCCGGAACATCTGGCCGAATTGTTACTGACGCGCATGGGAGTGCGGGATCGTTTTGCCTCGTTGGTAGGTGCGGATACGCTGCCGGTGCGCAAGCCGGACCCGGCCCCTCTGCGCGAGGCTGCGCGACGGGCCGGGGGAGATCCAGCCTGGTGCGTGCTGATCGGAGATTCGGATACCGACCGCAATACCGCCCGAGCGGCAGGGGTCCCATCGGTTTTGGTGACTTTCGGGCCGTCAGGGGAGGACATGGCAGCGCTGGAGCCCGAAGCCCTGCTGCATCACTTTGACGACTTGCCCGATCTTGTGCCTGATCTGATCGGTGCGGCAGCCTGAAACCTTGACCGGACCCTGTCGGAGATCCAGAAAAAGACCATGACGGAAACATTCATTGGTAATTTCACGCAGCAGGAACCCCTTCCAGACGACGCAATCGAGGCAGCGCTGGCTGTCCTGCGTCACGGGCGGCTGCATCGCTATAACGTGGTCCCCGGTGAGTTGGGGGAAACGGCCCTGTTGGAACAGGAGTTTGCTGCACAGATGGGGGCCAAGTATTGCTTGGCGGTTTCCTCTGGCGGTTATGCGCTTGCCACCGCGTTGCGGGCCGTCGGTGTGCAGCCGGGCGACCCGGTTCTGACCAATGCGTTCACTCTGGCTCCGGTGCCGGGATCAATTGCATCGGTCGGAGCGCGGGCGATCTTTGTCGGCGTCACCGAAAACCTGACCATCGATCTGGAGGATCTTGAGGGCAAACTGGATCAGGCCCGTGTCCTGATGCTCAGCCATATGCGCGGGCATCTGTGTGACATGGATCGTCTGATGCAGATGTGTGACGCGGCAGGCGTTATCGTGATCGAGGACTGCGCACACACGATGGGCGCGGCCTGGCGTGGTCAGTTGTCGGGGCGGCAGGGGGCGATCGGGTGTTATTCCTGCCAGACCTATAAGCACGTGAACTCGGGCGAGGGCGGTTTGCTGGTTACTGATGACGCGGAACTGGCGGCCAAGGCCACAATGCTGTCGGGGTCATACATGCTGTATGAACGCCATCTGGCAGCGCCGGGACCTGAAGTGTTCGAGCGGATAAAGTACACCACACCCAATGTGTCCGGTCGCATGGACAATTTGCGTGCCGCCATCCTACGCCCTCAGTTGCGGGATCTGGACCGGCAGGTGACACGGTGGAACGAGCGCTATCGCGAGATCGAGACCGGGCTGCGCGGCACTCCGGGCCTGACGATTGTCGAGCGACCCGAAGAGGAAACCTATGTCGGGTCTTCGATCCAGTTCCTGCTGTTGGATTGGTCGCCTGAGCGGATAGCCGACGTTATCAGCCGTTGCGCCGCGCGTGGGGTCGAGATCAAATGGTTTGGCGGGGCTGAGCCAACAGGGTTCACGTCGCGCTATGACAGCTGGAGATATTTTGAAAGCGAACGAATGCCGGAAAGTGATCGTGTTCTGGCAGGCATCATGGATATGCGTGTGCCGCTGACCTTTTCACTGGAGGATTGCCAAGTGATCGCGCGCATCATCCGAGCCGAAGTGGGCGCAGTTTATCAATCCTAGCAAAACAGAGTGCGCTTTCAGCGCGCACTCGACCCTTGAGAGCGCCGCCCGGTTTGGGCGGCGTTTCGCGTTTTGGTCCGGGCTTTCACAAAGATTGACCGAAGACAGATTCGCTGTTAGAGATTTATTGAACACTTGTTCATTAATGCGGAGGGAGGACACAGATGTTCATGGCCACGATGAAGTTTGATCTGGGTGAGGATGTGAACGCCCTGCGCGAGATGGTGCATCGGTGGGCGCAGGAGCGTGTCAAGCCGATGGCGGCTGAGATTGATGCCAAGAACAGCTTTCCGAATGAACTGTGGAAAGAAATGGGAGAGCTTGGTCTTTTGGGTGTCACCGTGCCAGAAGAATACGGCGGTGCGGGCATGTCCTATTTGGCGCATACAATTGCTGTCGAAGAAGTTGCGCGCGCTTCTGCCTCGGTTTCGCTGTCTTATGGGGCGCATTCCAACCTGTGTGTGAACCAGATCAAGCTGAACGGTACGGAAGAGCAGAAACAGAAATACCTGCCGCGCCTAGTATCGGGAGAACATGTGGGTGCGCTGGCGATGTCGGAACCTTCCGCAGGTTCGGACGTGGTGTCGATGAAGCTGCGGGCGGAAAAACGCAACGACCATTACCGACTGAACGGCAACAAGTACTGGATCACAAACGGGCCAGACGCGGATACACTGGTGGTTTATGCCAAGACAGACCCCGATGCCGGATCGAAGGGTATTACTGCATTTCTGATTGAAAAAGAGATGAAGGGTTTTTCGACTTCACCCCATTTCGACAAGTTGGGGATGCGCGGGTCGAACACGGCTGAACTGATCTTTGAAGATGTCGAAGTGCCGTTCGAGAACGTATTGGGAGAAGAGGGCAAGGGCGTAGCCGTGCTCATGTCAGGTCTGGACTATGAGCGCGTGGTTCTGGCCGGGATCGGAACCGGCATCATGGCCGCCTGTCTGGATGAGGTGATGCCGTATCTGGCCGAGCGCAAGCAATTCGGCAAACCGATTGGCAGCTTCCAACTGATGCAGGGCAAGATTGCCGACATGTATACCGCGATGAACTCGGCACGGGCCTATGTCTATGAGGTGGCCAAGGCCTGTGATCGAGGAGACGTCACTCGGCAGGACGCAGCGGCGTGCTGTCTTTACGCATCCGAACAGGCGATGGTTCAGGCGCATCAGGCGGTTCAGGCGCTGGGCGGGGCAGGGTTTCTGTCGGATGCACCGGTCAGTCGGATTTTCCGGGACGCCAAGCTGATGGAGATCGGCGCAGGCACCAGCGAGATTCGACGGATGCTGATCGGCCGGGAAATGATGAACGAAATGCGCTGAGTGAAGACGCCCCGCAGACGAGGTTACAGCGGGGCGTTTCGATCAAAGGATCAGAAGCGATGAACGTAGGAAATACCGACCAGCCAAGGGTCGATGTTTGCAGTGCCAATATCGGCTCCGTTCAGCGTGACGTCCGAGTCGATGTCGAACCAGCGTACATTCAGACGGACTGCACCTTTGTCGGTGATCATATAGTCGAGACCGGCTTGCAGCGATACGCCGAAGGAATCATCGACCTTGAGGTTGCCAAGGGCAGATTGCTCGTCAAAGAAGATGGTATAGTTCAGACCGGCACCGACATAGGGCTTCCAGGCGCTATTGGTCGGGAAGTGATAGTTCAGCGACAAGGTGGGCGGCAGATGCTTGACGCTGCCAGCGTCCACGCTTCCACCCAAGGTGACGTTATGTTTGAACGGGGTCGCGGCCAGAAGCTCGATCCCCAGATTGTCTTGGATGAAATACTCGGCGGTGAAGATCGGGCGCGTATCCGAGTCGATATCGGCGCCAAGGCCGGCCAGTGTTCCGTTGTTGGATTTCGGGTCCAGGTACCCCACACCGATACCGAGAGTCCAATCCCCCTGAGATTGGGCAAACGCAGGGGCGGCCAGAGCCACCAACGCGGTGGAAAGAGTCAAAGCGGCGAGTTTCTTGGTCATTGTCTTGCCTTTGGTTTCGTTGATGACCTTGGTGTTGCAGCGACTGAAATTGCCCACTCTGATCTGCATCAAGTAAACGTGAAAGAACTGGCTGCAGATGAATCGATAAGTGCAGGAAATATAGGGAATAATCACCGTGCTAAGCGCTGAGCGCATACCGGGTTTGCGCCCGGATGGAGGCTGGGATCTGCCGGACAGTCTGAACATGGCGCAGCAGTGCCTGCGGCATGCGGGGGATCGGGTTGCGCTGATCGATTTAACCGGACCGGACCCGCAGCGCATCAGCTATGCGCAGCTGTCGCAAATGACGGACGGATTAGCCCGAGCATTATTGCGCCATGTGCAGCCCGGTGATCGCGTTGGAGTATTGCTAAGCCAATCTCCCTGGTGCGCGGCGGCCCATCTGGCGATCTGGAAGATCAGGGCTGTGTCGGTCCCTTTGTTCAAACTGTTCAAGCAGGACGCGTTGCGGTCGCGGGTCAGTGACGCAGGTGTCCGGATTGTGCTGACCGACGCCGAAGGGGCTAATCTGTTGGGTGATCTGGCTGCGCCTTTGATCGCGTCGGAAATTGGCGAGGAAGGCCTTGCTGTACCATTCGCCGCGACCAGCCCAGATGATCCGGCTGTGTTGATCTATACCTCGGGCACCACCGGCAGCCCGAAGGGCGCGCTGCATGGACACCGGGTTCTGACCGGGCATTTGCCTGGAGTTTCGATCAGCCATAATCACTTGCGCGAAGGTGACTGTCTTTGGACTCCGGCGGATTGGGCGTGGATCGGCGGGCTGTTCGATGTGCTGATGCCGGGTCTTGCGCTGGGCATTCCGGTCGTTGCCGCGCGGCTTGAGAAATTCACCCCCGAGGCCTGCGCTGACATCATCGCGCGTGGCGGGGTGCGGAACGTCTTTTTCCCACCAACGGCGCTGCGAATGCTCAAGGCAGCGGAACAGGTGATCCCCGGTCTGCGCTCGGTCGCATCCGGGGGAGAACCGCTGGGGGCCGAAATGCTGGCATGGGGTCAGAAGGCGTTCGGCCTGACGATCAACGAATTTTATGGCCAGACCGAATGCAACATGGTCGTATCCTCCTGCGCCGAAGATTTCCCTGTGCGCCCCGGCTGTATCGGCCAACCGGTGCCGGGGCATGAGGTTGCGGTGATTGATGAGGACGGCAACCCGACCGGGGACGAGGGCGACGTGGCCATCCGGCGCGGCTCGGCCTCGATGCTTCTGGAGTACTGGAATCGCCCCGAAGCAACCGCCGAGAAGTTCCGGGGCGACTGGCTGATCACCGGTGATCGCGGCGTGTGGGAGGGCGACTATCTGCGTTTCGTAGGACGCGATGACGACGTGATTACCTCGGCGGGTTACCGCATTGGCCCGGCCGAGATCGAGGACTGCCTGCTGACCCACCCGGCAGTGGCGACGGTGGGTGTGGTCGGAAAACCTGACCCGCTACGGACTGAGATTGTCAAGGCCTATGTGGTGCTGAAGCCGGGAGCCGAGGCTGCGGAGCAGGAGTTGCAGGATTGGGTCAAAGACCGTTTGGCGCATTACTCTTATCCACGCGAAGTGGCGTTTCTAGACGAGTTGCCGATGACGGTGACCGGGAAGGTTATTCGGAAGGAATTGAAGGCGCGGGCGGCGGGGGAGGTGAAACCTTGACCTTTCGCAATTCAGCCTCTTTCGGGAAACGTATAGAGTATTGGGTAGTAGGGCTACTTCTGAAGGACGGCTTCGACGTCTTTGTCCCTTTGGTCGACGACGATGGTATCGACGCGATTATTCGAGGTAAAACAGGTCAGAAACTGGACTTGCAAATTAAGGCGCGCTCGAACCGGGTTGCATTCGGCTCGTCTGCTTTGTTTGGTGTTGGCCAATCACACCCCAACGAGCGTGACGGCTTCTTCTTTGTGTTCTACTCGGAGCGCCTTGACGAGATGTGGATCATGTCGTCGCCAGACTTCATAGAAAATTGCGTGACTACTTCTTCTGGAAAAAATGCTGGAAATAGAAGTATTTGGATGAATGGTCGGTCCAAAGTCAGAAATGAAGAATACCCAAACCCCAAGTTTGATCATTGGCGAGCTTCAGCGCAAGGTCATTACGATTTTTCTCAGCTAAGGAAGGCTCTGGGAGAATAATATGAAACTCACATCCAAAGCCATGCCCGGCTCCGAGGGCTTCAAGACAAACCGCGCCGCTCATCTTGATGCGCTGGCGCAAATCTCTGCTGCCGCCGAAGCGGCCCGCATGGGCGGGGGCGAGAAATCCCGCGCGCGGCATGAATCTCGGGGCAAGATGTTGCCGCGCAGGCGGGTGGCGAACCTGCTTGATCCGGGGTCTCCGTTCCTTGAAATCGGGGCGACGGCGGCGCATGGGATGTATGGCGATGCCGCGCCCTGTGCCGGGGTCATCGCGGGCATTGGCCGGGTGCAGGGGCGCGAAGTTATGGTGGTGTGCAATGACGCCACCGTGAAGGGCGGCACCTATTATCCGATGACCGTCAAGAAGCACCTGCGCGCGCAGGAGATTGCCGAGGAAAACCATCTGCCCTGCATCTATCTGGTCGACAGTGGCGGCGCGAACCTGCCCAATCAGGATGAAGTGTTCCCAGACCGCGACCACTTTGGGCGTATCTTCTACAATCAGGCGCGGATGAGCGCGAAGGGTATCCCTCAGATTGCCGTGGTTATGGGGTCGTGCACGGCGGGTGGGGCCTATGTTCCAGCAATGTCCGATGTGACGATCATCGTGAAGGAACAGGGTACGATCTTTCTGGCAGGGCCACCTTTGGTCAAGGCTGCAACGGGTGAGGTTGTCAGCTCCGAGGATCTGGGCGGTGGCGATGTGCACACGCGCCTGTCGGGTGTGGCAGATTATCTGGCCGAAGATGATGCGCATGCGTTGGCATTGGCCCGCCGCGCGGTTGGGTCATTGGGCGGTGCCGGGCTGAAGCCCGGCCTACAGTTCGAAGCACCTGAGGAGCCTGCTTATGATCCGGATGAAATTCTGGGTGTCGTTCCCGCCGACTTGCGCACGCCCTATGACATCCGTGAAGTGATCGCACGGCTGGTCGATGGCTCTCGGTTTGATGAGTTCAAACCCCGCTTTGGGGAGACACTGGTGACCGGCTTTGCCCATGTCAAAGGGTGCCCAGTCGGGATCATTGCCAACAATGGCGTGCTGTTCTCGGAGGCCGCGCAAAAGGGCGCGCATTTTGTTGAGCTGTGTTCGCAGCGCAAAACGCCCCTGGTCTTCCTGCAGAACATCACCGGCTTTATGGTAGGCCGCAAATACGAGAACGAGGGGATCGCCCGCCACGGCGCCAAGATGGTGACGGCGGTTGCAACGACGAGCGTTCCCAAGATCACGATGCTGGTCGGCGGCTCGTTCGGGGCCGGGAACTACGGCATGGCGGGGCGGGCCTATCAGCCGCGGTTCCTGTGGACGTGGCCGAACTCTCGGATTTCGGTGATGGGGGGCGAGCAGGCAGCTGGTGTTCTGGCGACAGTCAGGCGCGATGGGATCGAACGACAGGGCGGTACCTGGTCGGCCGAGGAAGAGGCCGAATTCAAACGTCCGACGCTGGACATGTTCGAAGAGCAATCGCACCCGCTATATGCCTCGGCCCGTCTCTGGGACGATGGCATCATCGACCCGCGCAAAAGCCGTGATGTGCTCGCCTTGTCGCTGAGTGCGGCGCTGAATGCCCCGATTGAGGAGACACGTTTCGGCGTGTTCAGGATGTAAGATGAACGTTTCATTGAATGACGTCATGGCCCGCTATCCTGGTGCCCAGACTTTCAAGTTTGGTGACAATGCCCGGCTGAGTGCTGAACTGCTGGCTCTGGTACGATCAGGGCGGAAAACGGCAACCTGCGGTGCGTTGCGCGACTATCCCGAAGGTAGCCCTGACACTCCTGTTGTCGGGCGGAGAGACATTGCGCTGGAATGGGATGATCGTCCGGCCTTGGTGATCGAAACGGTCGACGTCTCGACCTGCCGATACTGCGACGTAACCGAGGATTTCGCGTTGGCAGAGGGCGAAAATGAAACGCTCGAGGGATGGAGAGAGGGGCATCGCCAGTATTTCGAACGCAATGGCGGGTTTGATCCCGAGATGGAGCTGCTGTGCGAACGATTTCGCCTTGTCGAAGATCTGGCGGTTGAGGGGTAAGCTATGTTCAACAAAATCCTGATTGCCAACCGGGGCGAGATCGCTTGCCGGGTTATGGAAACCGCTCAGAGGATGGGCGTGTCCTGTGTGGCTGTTTATTCCGATGCGGACGCTGCGGCCAAGCATGTGCAGATGGCGGATGAGGTCATTCATATCGGCGGCCCCGCCCCGGCGGAAAGCTATCTGAAGGGCGATGTGATTATTCAGGCTGCGCTGGATACGGGCGCGCAGGCGATCCATCCCGGTTATGGCTTCCTGTCAGAGAACCCCGATTTCGTCGACGCGGTCGAGGCTGCGGGTTTGACCTTTATCGGCCCATCAGCGGATGCGATCCGCAAAATGGGCCTCAAGGATGCGGCCAAGGTGTTGATGGAACAGGCTGGCGTGCCCGTGGTGCCCGGCTATCACGGCGACAATCAGGATCCCGAACATTTGGCGGGTGCGGCGGATGCGATTGGGTATCCGGTGCTGATTAAGGCCGTTGCAGGCGGCGGCGGTAAAGGTATGCGTCTGGTCGAACGCCCCGAGGATTTCCGTCCCGCATTGGACAGCGCACGGGGCGAAGCCAAAACCGCTTTTGGCAATGACGCAGTGCTGGTCGAGAAATTCGTGGCCAAACCTCGCCATATCGAAGTGCAGGTATTTGGTGACGGTACCCATGCGGTGCATCTGTTTGAACGCGATTGCTCGTTGCAACGCCGCCATCAGAAAGTGATCGAAGAGGCACCAGCCCCGGGCATGACTTCTGAGATGCGGGAGGCGATGGGGCAGGCCGGTGTGCGTGCCGCCGAGGCGATCGGGTACAAGGGTGCAGGCACGGTGGAGTTCATCGTCGATACCTCGGACGGGCTGCGCCCCGACAGATTCTGGTTCATGGAGATGAACACCCGCCTGCAGGTGGAACACCCGGTTACAGAGGCCATCACCGGCATCGATCTGGTGGAATGGCAGTTGCGCGTAGCAGCAGGAGAGAGACTTCCCAGGCAACAGGATGATCTGTCGATCTCGGGTCACGCCTTCGAAGCCCGGCTTTATGCCGAGGATGTACCAAAGGGGTTCTTGCCGGCGACAGGTACATTGACCCATCTGGTTTTCCCGGCCAACTGCCGAGCGGATAGTGGTGTTCGCACAGGTGACACGATCAGCCCCTGGTATGACCCGATGATTGCCAAAGTGGTGGTGCATGGTCCGACCCGCGCGGTTGCGCTTGAGACGTTGCACCGAGTGCTGCGGCAGACCGAAGTGGCGGGCACCGTTACGAATCTCGCCTTTCTGGGCGCGCTGACCCGCCATGACGGATTTGCCTCGGGCGATGTGGATACGGGCCTGATCGGGCGCGATCTTGACGGGTTGGTGCGGGAATCGCCGACTCCGGCCACAACCGCAGTTGCGGCTGCTATGACCGCACTGGATTTGGTTAATGTCACGCCTGACACCGGGTTTTCGCTCTGGGCTCCGTTGCATCGGGCGGTGCAGCTGTCCGATCAGGGAGAGGTTCTTGATCTGGACGTGCAAGTCGACGGGTCGGATCGCCAGCTTTGGCAGCTGGGCGAACACCGTGTCGTGGCCGAGCGGATCTCGGGGCAGTGGACGCTGAACGGCGCACCGATGCCGCGGGTCGCTGTCAGCGGAACAACTTTGACCGTATTTACCGACTACGGTCACAGTTTCGACGTTATCGACCCGCTGGACCGGGATGCCAGCGCGACGGGTGACACCAACGTGATCGAGGCGCCGATGCCGGGTCTGGTCAAGGCAGTTTTTGCCACCGCGGGGCAGACCGTTCAGGAAGGCGACCGTTTGGCCATTCTGGAAGCGATGAAAATGGAGCATTCGTTGCTGGCCGCGCGCGATGGTGTGGTGGCCGAGGTGCTGGTCGAAGATGGCGCGCAGGTCGAGGCTGGGGCAGCTTTGGTGCGTTTGGAAGAAGAGTGATCTGTACCCGCGCGGCTTGACGTGGCACGGTCGCGCGATCCGTATTTGGAATGAGAACAAGCCATAAGGGGTTCTGACATGGGTGATCTGGTCGAAATCTACGAGGTTGGACCGCGCGACGGGCTACAAAACGAAACACGTGAGATACCGGTTGCCGACAAGGTGGCGCTGATCAATTGCCTCAGCCGCGCCGGGTTTCGACGGATCGAAGTTGCAAGCTTTGTCTCTCCCAAATGGGTGCCTCAAATGGCGGGGTCGGCGCAGGTTCTGGCCGGTATTACCCGCGCGGACGGCGTGCGCTACGCGGCGTTGACGCCGAATATGCGCGGATACGAGGATGCGCTGGCTGCCGAAGCGGATGAGATTGCCATTTTCGCGTCGGCTTCCGAGGGGTTTTCCAAGGCAAACATCAATGCCTCGATCGCCGAGTCAATCGAACGGTTCACGCCGATTCTCGAAGCGGCGCGTCATATCGACCTTCCGGTTCGCGGCTACGTCTCTTGCGTGACGGATTGCCCCTATGATGGCCCGACCCCGCCCGAGAAAGTCGCCGAAATTGCCGACCGGTTGTTTGCGTTGGGCTGTTACGAGGTGTCATTGGGGGACACGATCGGGCAAGGCACGCCAGACAAGATTGCGCATATGCTTCTGGCGGTTCGGGAAAGGGTTCCTGTGACGCGGCTTGCCGGGCATTTTCATGACACCAATGGGCGTGCAATCGACAATATCGATGCGGCACTTTCGCTGGGTGTGCGTGTGTTCGACGCGGCCGTGGGTGGGCTTGGCGGTTGCCCATATGCTCCGGGGGCTGCGGGTAATGTCGCGACTGAAACCGTTGCAGCGCATTTGCACCGGTTGGGCTATCAAACCGGTCTGGATATCGATGTGGTCGAAGAGGCCGCGCAGATGGCCAAGGCGTTGAGAGGCTAACATGTTCGAAACAATCTCGATTTCAGCAGACGAACGCGGTGTTGCCACGTTAACTCTGGACCGGGCGGAAAAGCACAACGCGCTCTCGGGTCAGATGATTGCCGAGCTGACACAGGCCGCGTCGCAACTGGGTCAGGATGGCACTGTCAGAGCGGTCGTTCTGGCTGCTGCGGGAAAGACGTTTTGCGCTGGTGGTGATCTGGGATGGATGCAGGACCAGATGGCGGCCGACAAGGCGACGCGGTTTGTCGAGGCGCGCAAGCTGGCCGAGATGTTGCAGGCGTTGAACACGATGCCCAAACCCCTGATCGGGGCGCTACAAGGCAACGCCTTTGGCGGAGGTGTTGGAATGGCGGCCGTGTGCGATGTCGCCATCGGTGTAGATAGTCTGAAGATGGGACTGACCGAGACCCGGCTTGGGCTGATCCCAGCGACAATCGGCCCTTATGTTATCGCTCGTATGGGTGAGGCGCGGGCACGGCGTGTATTCATGTCGGCCCGGTTGTTCGATGCGCCCGAAGCGGTTGATTTGGGATTGCTGGCAAAGGCTGTGCCTCCCGAGCAGCTTGCGGCTGCGATAGAAGATGAACTCCGGCCCTATCTTTCGTGCGCGCCGGGGGCAGTTGCATCTGCCAAGGCATTGGTTCGAACTCTGGGACCTCGTATTGATGATGCCACAATCGACCAGACCATCAACGAACTGGTCGAGCGCTGGGAAACGGAAGAGGCACGTGAAGGGATCGCGGCGTTCTTCGAAAAACGTAAACCTGCATGGAATAAGTAAGTTTACCGAGTTTCCGTAAGCCAATGCAAATCGCTCGTGATGCGATTCTATGCCGCGCTGTCAAGCGTATGTTTGATGGCAGAGGGGGCTGTGTTCGGTTGACCCTCTGACCCGGCGGGGATAGAGAATGTCCAGTCAACACGCCAATTGACGGCGCACCCGACAAGATGCGTGCGCAAGAAAGGAGCTATTCGTGGAAGACCTGCTGCGGGAGTATCTCCCGATTCTGGTGTTTCTGGCCGTTGCCGTAGGCCTTGGAATCGTCCTGATTCTTGCCGCCGTTGTACTGGCTGTCCGCAATCCCGACCCCGAAAAGGTCAGCGCATATGAATGTGGCTTCAATGCATTCGACGATGCGCGAATGAAATTTGACGTCCGATTCTATCTGGTCTCGATTCTCTTCATCATCTTTGATCTTGAGATCGCATTCCTGTTTCCCTGGGCTGTCGGGTTCCGCGATATCAGCGATGTCGGCTTCTGGTCGATGATGGTGTTTCTGGCCGTGCTGACCATCGGCTTTGCCTATGAGTGGAAGAAAGGGGCCCTGGAATGGGAGTGATGACCGGTGCAAATACCGCTGGCGTCGACAAAGAAGTCGCCACTCAGGCCCTGAATGCCGAGTTGCAGGACAAAGGTTTTCTGCTGACCTCGAGCGAGGATATTATCAACTGGGCCCGTACGGGTTCGCTGCATTGGATGACCTTTGGTCTGGCCTGCTGCGCGGTTGAAATGATGCACACTTCGATGCCGCGCTATGATGCGGAACGTTTCGGCATCGCGCCACGCGCCTCTCCGCGCCAATCTGACGTGATGATCGTGGCTGGCACGCTGACCAACAAGATGGCTCCTGCCTTGCGCAAGGTTTACGACCAGATGCCCGAGCCGCGCTATGTGATCTCGATGGGATCCTGCGCGAATGGGGGGGGCTACTACCACTATTCCTATTCCGTCGTGCGTGGCTGTGACCGGGTTGTTCCGGTGGATATTTACGTGCCTGGCTGCCCTCCAACCGCCGAGGCGCTGCTTTACGGTCTGCTACAGCTGCAACGCAAAATCCGCCGCACCGGCACAATTGTACGCTGAGGGGAAGGGTAGATGAGCGAAGCACTCAAAGAACTCGGCACCCAGCTTGAACTGAAACGAGCCGATTGCGTTCTGTCCTGGGATGTGACCCATGGCGAGCTGAACGTCGATGTGGCGCCGTCGAACCTGGTGGAATTCGTAGAATTCCTGCGGTCGGACCAAAACTGCAAGTTCTCAACATTGGTGGATATCACCGGCGTCGATTACCCCGAACGTGCCAAGCGGTTCGATGTGGTGTACCACTTCCTGTCGATGTACCAGAACCAGCGTGTCCGTCTGCGGGTTTCGATCCGCGAAGATGACATGGTGCCTTCGATCGTCGATATCCACCCCTCGGCCAACTGGTTCGAGCGTGAGGTGTTCGACATGTTCGGCATCCTGTTCTCGGGACATCCAGATTTGCGGCGGATTCTGACGGACTATGGCTTCCGCGGCCATCCGCTGCGCAAGGATTTCCCGACCACCGGCTATACCGAGGTGCGTTATGACGAGGCGCAGAAACGCGTGGTCTATGAGCCGGTCAGTCTGGTGCAGGAGTATCGTCAGTTTGATTTCATGTCCCCATGGGAAGGTGCGAACTACATTCTGCCGGGGGATGAGAAGCAGGAGACCGAATAATGGGTGGCATCTGGTGGCTGATCCTGTCTGCGCTGACCATCATTCCGATGGTGAAGATTTTGCCGTTTTTCGGGATCAACAAATACTGGTGCCTGCTGTGTCTGGTTCCTTTCGGCACGATCGCATTGCTGTGGTGGGTTGGGCTGAAACTGCAAGAGTTGGAGCGACGCTGAGATGATGGGTGAGTTGATCATTCTGGGCGCGTTAGGGGTTCTACTGGCCGGAGCTGCGGTCAAGGCGACCGAGGCGGAAAAGGTCCGGGTTCGGGCCGAAGCAAAGAAAAAACGAGGGCGTTGATGGACGGCTCAAGATACGATGACGGCAGCACGGACGCGCTGAGCGGCGAGCAGAAGATCCGCAACTTCAACATCAACTTCGGCCCGCAACACCCTGCGGCGCACGGAGTTTTGCGTCTGGTGCTCGAGTTGGACGGTGAAATCGTCGAGCGTTGCGACCCGCATATCGGCTTGCTGCACCGTGGCACCGAAAAGCTGATGGAAAGCCGGACCTATCTGCAGAACCTGCCGTATTTCGACCGTCTGGACTATGTAGCACCGATGAACCAGGAACATGCCTGGTGTCTGGCCATCGAAAAGCTGACCGGGGTCGAGGTGCCGCGCCGTGGCTCGCTGATCCGGGTTCTGTATTCCGAGATCGGGCGCATCCTGAACCACCTGCTGAACGTGACGACGCAGGCGATGGACGTCGGCGCACTGACCCCGCCACTCTGGGGTTTTGAAGAGCGTGAAAAGCTGATGGTGTTCTATGAGCGTGCCTGCGGTGCCCGCCTGCACGCCGCTTATTTCCGTCCGGGTGGTGTACATCAGGACCTGCCGCCGGAACTGCTGGACGATATCGAGGCGTGGAGCCACGAATTCCCCAACGTCCTTGATGACATTGACGGGCTGCTGACCGAAAACCGCATCTTCAAACAGCGCAACGCAGATATCGGCGTGGTGACCGAGGATGACATTCAGAAGTACGGCTTCTCGGGCGTGATGGTGCGCGGATCGGGTCTGGCATGGGACCTGCGCCGCGCGCAGCCCTACGAGTGCTACGACGAGTTCGAGTTCCAGATCCCCGTTGGCAAGAACGGCGACTGCTATGACCGCTATCTCGTCCGCATGGAAGAGATGCGCCAGTCGCTGCTGATCATCCGTCAGGCCATCGCCAAAATCCGCGAGTGCCCGGGTGACGTTCTGGCGCGTGGCAAGATCACTCCGCCGAAACGCTCGGACATGAAGACCTCGATGGAAAGTCTGATCCATCACTTCAAGCTGTACACCGAAGGCTTCCACGTTCCTGCCGGTGAAGTTTATGCCGCCGTCGAAGCCCCCAAGGGCGAGTTCGGCGTCTATCTGGTCGCTGACGGCACCAACAAACCCTACCGCGCCAAACTGCGCGCGCCGGGTTTCCTGCACCTGCAAGCCATGGACCACGTTGCCAAAGGCCACCAACTGGCCGACGTCGCCGCCATCATCGGCACTATGGACGTCGTATTTGGAGAGATTGACCGCTAATGCTCCGCCGTCTTCATCCCGAACAACCTGAAAGCTTTGCCTTCACCGCTGCCAACCAGCAATGGGCCGAAGCGCAGATAACCAAATATCCCGAAGGCCGTCAGGCCAGTGCGGTGATCCCTCTGCTGTGGCGTGCGCAGGAGCAGGAAGGCTGGCTGAGCCGCCCGGCGATTGAATCCGTCGCCGACATGCTGGGTATGGCTTATATCCGCGTGCTAGAGGTGGCCTCGTTCTACTTCATGTTCCAGCTGCAACCGGTGGGATCTGTGGCCCATGTTCAAGTTTGCGGAACGACCTCATGCATGATTTGCGGGGCCGAGGATCTGATCGCTGTTTGCAAGGAGAAGATCGCGGCCAAGCCACACGTGCTGTCCGCCGATGGCAAGCTGAGCTGGGAAGAGGTCGAATGCCTTGGCTCCTGCACCAATGCGCCGATGGCGCAGATCGGCAAGGATTACTACGAAGACCTGACCGCTGCGAGCTTTGGCAAGATCCTTGATGATCTGGTGGCGGGGAAAGTTCCGACGCCGGGCCCGCAGAATGGTCGCTATGCGGCTGAACCGCTCAAGGGGCTGACCAGCCTGACGGAGTATGACAGCGGCAAAACGCAGTACAACGCCAGCGTCGAACTGGCCACCGATATTGGCGATACGGTCAGGCGCATTGATGGGACCGAGGTTCCGATCCTGACCCCTTGGTTGGGCAAGGATGGCAAAGCGGCTGCGACCAAAGCTGCACCGAAGCCGCCCAAAGCGCCAGCCCCAGCGAAACCTGCTGTGAAACAGGCCGCTGAGGCGAAGGCAGCGCAAGAGGACCAGCCCGAAACACTGACAGGCGCGCGCGACGGCAAGGCAGATAACCTGAAACTGTTGAAAGGCGTAGGCCCCAAGCTGGAGCAGACCCTGAACGAGTTGGGCTTCTTCCACTATGATCAGATCGCAGCCTGGACGCCGGAACAGGTCGCATGGGTAGATGCTCGGTTGAAGTTCAAGGGCCGGATCGAGCGCGATGGCTGGATTGAACAGGCAGCCAAGCTTGCGGCGGGTGAGGAAACCGAATTTGCCAAACGTGCCAAGGAAGATGGCACTTACGAAGACTAAACGGGTGCCCCATCGGGGCATCGGGGGATGATGGACAAGGATAAGGATCAGGCCATAGCCCGAAAGGGCCGACATATCGGCATCGTCATTGCGGTGACGATGGTGATCTGGCTTGCCATGAACCTGTTCATTGGCCCCGCGCTGGGTTTGACGGCCCGGCACGCGCTGCTGTTTGATTTTGCCGCTCTGGCGGCATTCATTTATGCGGGTGTGAACATTTTTCAACTCTGGCGCATGCGTCAGGACAGCTGAAGGTAACGAATGATGCTGAAGGATCAGGACCGGATCTTTACCAACATCTACGGGATGCACGAACGCACGCTGAAAGGCGCGCAAGCCCGCGGGCATTGGGACGGCACAGCTGGCCTGATTGAAAAGGGCCGGGACTGGATCATTCAGACAATGAAGGATTCCGGGCTGCGCGGACGCGGCGGTGCGGGCTTCCCAACTGGCCTGAAATGGTCGTTTATGCCAAAGGAAAGCGACGGTCGCCCTTCCTATCTGGTTGTGAATGCCGATGAATCCGAGCCCGGCACCTGCAAAGACCGTGAGATCATGCGCCATGATCCGCACACGTTGATTGAAGGGTGTCTGATCGCCTCTTTCGCGATGAACGCGCATACCTGCTATATCTACCTGCGCGGCGAATATATCCGCGAGCGCGAGGCATTGCAGGCCGCGATTGACGAGGCCTATGACGCGGGGCTTCTTGGCAAAAACGCCGCTGGTTCGGGCTGGGATTTCGATCTTTTCCTTCATCACGGGGCAGGGGCTTATATTTGTGGCGAGGAAACCGCCCTGATCGAAAGCCTTGAGGGCAAGAAGGGTATGCCGCGGATGAAACCTCCGTTCCCGGCGGGCGCGGGGCTGTACGGATGTCCGACCACTGTGAACAACGTGGAATCCATCGCGGTGGTGCCGACCGTCTTGCGACGGGGTGCGGATTGGTTCGCTGGATTTGGTCGTCAGAACAACGCAGGTACCAAGCTGTTTGCGATCTCGGGCCACGTGAACAACCCTTGCGTCGTCGAAGAGGCGATGTCGATCCCGTTCGAACAGCTGATCGAAACCCATTGCGGCGGCATTCGCGGCGGGTGGGATAATCTGCTGGCGGTTATCCCTGGTGGATCCTCGGTTCCCTGCGTGCGCGGTGAAAACATGCGCGACGCGATCATGGATTTCGATTACCTGCGCAACGATCTGGGGTCGGGTCTGGGTACGGCAGCGGTGATTGTGATGGACAAGTCCACCGACATCATCAAGGCGATCTGGCGCTTGTCGAAGTTTTACAAGCATGAAAGCTGTGGTCAGTGTACGCCGTGTCGCGAAGGCACCGGCTGGATGATGCGTGTGATGGATCGTCTGGTGCGCGGTGAAGCTGAGCTGGAAGAGATCGACATGTTGTTTGACGTGACCAAACAGGTCGAAGGACACACGATCTGCGCCTTGGGCGATGCGGCCGCCTGGCCGATCCAGGGCCTGATCCGGAATTTCCGGGAAGAGATCGAAGACCGCATCAAGGCTCAGAAATCGGGCCGTATGGGTGCGATGGCAGCGGAGTGAACGAAGATGGAAGTGTTTGCAGAATATAGCCACGCAATTGCGTCGGTTGTGCTATTCACGCTGGTTGTATTGTTTCTGGCGCCGTTTTCGGCACTGGCCAAACAAGCCAAGGGGCTGGCACCCGGTGCGACACCTGACCAGGATTATGCCGACAAGGCGTATCGTCTGAACCGGGCCTATCTGAACGGGACGGAGACACTTCCTGCGTTTGTGACAGTCATTACAGCGGCGATTCTGCTGGGCGTCAGCCCGTTCTGGGTAAACCTGCTGGCCTCGGTGGCGCTGGTTGCGCGCTTGGCGATGCTGGTGGTGCACTTGAAGGGGATAGGCAAGCCAACCAGCGGCCCGCGGACAATTTTGTATGTGATCGGATGGGCGTGCATGGTCGTAATCGGGCTCATGGCATTGGTCGCGGCGTTTTGATAGCGACGCAGCGGAACAGAAAACAAAGAGGGAAAGTATGAAGGCCCCCAAAGCCCTTATTGTTGCGCTGGCATTGGTTGGTGTTTCCGCTTGCGGTCTGGTTAAGCCGTCGGCAGATCGGCTTTTGTTTGATGGCAAGTCGTTCAGAACCAAGGCGAAGGTGGTCGACAAGAAGACCTCGCCCGCGGACTTTACGGTTGTCGTCAAAGGCGTCTCTGCTTCACTCGATGGTGCGCGCGAGGCCGGACGTCATGAAGGAACCAAATTCTGCATCCAGAACTTCGGGTCGTCTCGGATTTCGTGGACGGTGGGTCCGGATACAGACCCGCAGAACCTTAGCATCAGCAATGATCAACTGACATTTGCAGGAACCTGCCAGCGGCCATGACCGGTGTTTTTCCATATCTCTGGTGGGCGGGCAGGGTGTTATTGCCTAGCAGCTGCGAACCGCTTCGTCTTGGACAGTCCAAGACGAAAGGAAAACCCATGTCTGTTGTAAAATTGGTCGCCCTCGCATCGCTGATGGCCTTGCCGACGGTTGTAGAAGCAAAGCCGCCCTTGAGGGATGTCAAAGAGATCGACAACGAACTCTACTACATCGCCATTGCAAATGAGATTTCCGAGTTCTGCCCGTCGATCAGCGGGCGGCGATTGAAAGCGATCAGTGTGATGTGGGGACTGCGGTCCAAAGCGAATAATCTGGGGTACTCGGACACGGAAATCCGCTCATATGTCGAGTCGGATGCTGAAAAGGATCGGATGCGGGCCAAGGGCGAGGCTTATCTGGCGAAAAACGGCGTGTCCTACGACAACCCCAAAACATTCTGCTCTTTGGGGCAGAAGGAAATCCAAAGAAACAGCGCCATTGGCGTTTATTTGAGAGCGAACTGAGAGCCATGTCTGACCTCCGCAAGATCAATATCGACGGGCAGGAAATCGAAGTCGAAGGTGCGATGACCCTGATACAGGCCTGTGAGCAGGCCGGGGTCGAGGTGCCGCGTTTCTGCTATCACGAGCGTCTGTCGATTGCGGGAAACTGCCGGATGTGTCTGGTTGAAGTGGTGGGCGGTCCGCCGAAACCGGCTGCATCCTGCGCGATGCAGGTACGCGATCTGCGCCCGGGGCCAGAAGGGCAGCCACCGGTGGTCAAGACGAACTCTCCCATGGTCAAGAAGGCCCGCGAAGGGGTGATGGAGTTCCTGCTGATCAACCACCCATTGGATTGCCCGATCTGTGATCAGGGCGGAGAGTGCGATCTTCAGGATCAGGCGATGGCTTATGGCCTGTCCGGTTCGCGGTTCAAAGAAGCCAAGCGCGCGGTTGATGATCTGGATCTGGGACCGCTTGTGGGTACGGCAATGACCCGCTGCATCAGTTGCACCCGTTGCGTGCGCTTTACCACCGAAGTCGCTGGGATTACTCAGATGGGTCAGACAGGGCGCGGTGAGGATGCCGAGATCACCTCGTATCTGAACCAGACGCTGGATTCGAACCTGCAGGGCAACATTATCGACCTGTGCCCGGTTGGGGCGCTGACCTCGAAACCTTATGCGTTTACGGCGCGCCCGTGGGAATTGACCAAAACCGAAAGCATCGACGTTATGGACGCGCTGGGATCGAACATTCGTGTCGATACCAAAGGGCGCGAGGTGATGCGCTTCCTTCCTCGCAATCATGACGGAGTGAATGAAGAGTGGATCAGCGACAAAACCCGCTTTGTCTGGGACGGGTTGCGGCGTCAGCGATTGGACAAACCTTACATCCGCGAAAACGGCAAGCTGCGCCCGGCCTCATGGTCGGAAGCACTGACCAAGGCCGCAGAAGCACTGAAAGGTGCTGAGAAGCCAGCCGGTATCGTCGGTGATCTGGTACCGGTCGAGGCCGCATTCGCATTGAAACAGATGATCGAAGGGCAAGGCGGAGTTGTTGAGTGCCGCACCGATGGGGCCAACCTTCCGGCCGGAAACCGTGGCGCATATGCCGGGACCGCCGCGATTGAAGACATCGACGACGCGGAACGCATCCTTCTGATCGGCACCAACCCGCGCGATGAAGCACCGGTTTTGAACGCGCGTATCCGCAAGGCGTGGGCGCACGGGGCCGAAGTCGCTTTGGTGGGTCCAGCGATCGATCTGACTTATGGGTACCATCATGTGGGCGATGATCGCGCAGCGCTGCAAAAGGTTGTTGACATGGGCGGCGATGATGAAATCAGGGGCAAACGCTCGCTGGTTATCGTCGGGCAGGGAGCGCTGCAGGAGGCGGATGGAGGAGCTGTTCTGGCTGCCGCGCAAACAATTGCCGCAAATACGGAAAGCGGCCTGATCATTCTGCACACTGCGGCGTCGCGCGTGGGCGCGATGGATGTGGACGCCACCAACGATGGCGGTATGGAAGCAATCAATGCTGCGGATGTGATCTATAACCTTGGTGCGGATGAGGTCGAAATCGGCGAAGGCGCCTTTGTGATCTACCAGGGCAGCCACGGGGATCGGGGCGCGCACCGCGCAGATGTGATCCTGCCGGGCGCGGCCTATACCGAGGAAAACGGTCTGTTCGTGAACATGGAAGGCCGCCCGCAACTGGCGATGCGCGCCGGGTTTGCGCCTGGTGAGGCCAAGGAAAACTGGGCCATCCTGCGTGCGCTGTCGGCCGAGTTGGAGGCGACGCTCCCCTATGACTCACTGGCGCAGTTGCGCACAGCCTTGATCGATGCGGTTCCCCATCTGGCCCGCATCGACGAGGTGATTGAGAATGAGGTTCAAGCGCTGGAGGCCGGGTCTTTGGGCAAGGCGGCCTTCCGCAATGCGATCAAGGATTTCTATCTGACCAACCCGATCGCACGGGCCTCGCAACTGATGGCCGAGCTTTCGGCGCAGGCGCAAGCCCGCAAAGCTGAGAAGATTGCGGCGGAATGAACGAAAGCAGTTTCATATCGCAAACCAGCGCTGTGGTCGGGTGGCACCTGACTGCGCCGGAAATGTGCGTGAAACGAAAGAAAAAGGGTGGCGCAATGGCGGCAGATGCTGTTTACACCAACGCGCCGACCCAGCCGCAGTTTGCGCAGGCATCTGGCCTTTGCATCGCGCGCGAAAAACGGAATACCCACGGTGTGAGGACCAATGGCTGAATTCTTTAACACCCCCGGCGGAATAGCCATCATCATTCTGGCGCAAGTGCTTGCTGTTGTTGCCTTCGTGATGATCTCGCTGTTGTTCCTTGTTTATGGCGACCGCAAGATCTGGGCCGCTGTCCAGATGCGCCGCGGCCCTAACGTGGTCGGCGTTTACGGCCTGCTGCAATCGGTGGCGGATGCGTTGAAGTACGTCGTCAAAGAGGTCGTGATCCCCGCGGGGGCCGACCGCACGGTTTTCATCCTCGCGCCGCTCACCTCTTTCGTGTTGGCGATGATCGCCTGGGCGGTGATCCCGTTCAATGATGGCTGGGTCCTGTCGGACATCAACGTCGCAATCCTCTATGTCTTCGCCGTGTCCTCGCTTGAGGTTTATGGCGTGATCATGGGCGGTTGGGCGTCGAACTCAAAGTACCCGTTCCTCGGCTCGTTGCGCTCAGCCGCGCAGATGATCTCATACGAGGTTTCCATCGGTCTGATCATCATCGGTGTGATCATCTCGACCGGGTCGATGAACTTTGGTGACATCGTCCGCGCGCAGGATGGGTCGTTCGGCTTCTTCAGCTGGTACTGGCTGCCGCATTTCCCGATGGTCTTTCTGTTCTTCATTTCGGCGCTGGCCGAGACCAACCGACCGCCGTTTGACCTGCCCGAAGCGGAATCGGAACTGGTGGCGGGTTATCAGGTCGAATATTCGGCCACACCCTTCCTGCTGTTCATGGCCGGTGAATACATCGCGATCTTCCTGATGTGCGCGCTGACCTCGCTGCTGTTCTTCGGCGGCTGGCTGTCGCCAATCCCGGGCCTACCCGATGGCGTACTGTGGATGGTCGCCAAGATGGCGTTCTTCTTCTTCATCTTCGCGATGGTCAAGGCCATCACGCCTCGCTACCGCTATGACCAGCTGATGCGGTTGGGTTGGAAAGTTTTCCTGCCGTTCTCGCTGGTTTGGGTAGTCTTTGTGGCCTTTGCGGCGAAATTCGACTGGTTCTGGGGCGCATTCGCCCGTTGGAGCGTAGGAGGCTGATATGACCCAAATCGACTATACCCGCGCTGCCAAGTACTTTCTGCTTCAGGATTTCTGGGTCGGCTTCAAACTGGGGATGAAGTATTTCTTCTCGCCCAAGGCCACCCTGAACTATCCGCACGAAAAAGGCCCTCTGTCCCCGCGGTTTCGCGGTGAACACGCCCTGCGCCGCTATCCAAACGGTGAAGAGCGCTGCATCGCGTGTAAACTGTGCGAGGCGGTTTGCCCGGCACAGGCCATCACCATCGATGCCGAACCCCGCGCGGACGGCAGCCGCCGCACCACGCGCTATGACATCGACATGACCAAGTGCATCTATTGCGGCTTCTGCCAAGAGGCATGCCCGGTCGATGCCATCGTCGAAGGCCCGAACTTTGAATTCGCGACGGAAACCCGGGAAGAGCTGTTCTACGACAAGGAAAAACTCCTGTCGAACGGCGAGCGCTGGGAAGCCGAGATCGCGCGCAATCTGGAACTGGACGCACCGTACCGATGAGTGACAGCCCGACAAATCCGTTCGAGCTGATGATGAAGCAAGCTCAGGACATGGCCAAGGCGATGAACCCGGCGATGGAAAGCTTCTCGCCCAAAGGGTTCGAGGCGCTGTGGCCGACCATGCCCAAAGAGGTCATGGAGATGATGTTCGGCAACACCGTCAACAAGGACGGGCTGGATGCCAAAACGCGCCTGTTGCTGACGCTGGCCGGGCTGACCTGTCAGGGCGCTCAGGCGGATTCGGCCGTGCGCCAGACCGTGCGTCATGCGCTGGAAGCGGGCGCGAAGAAACAAGAGATCGTGGAAACGATCGGTCAGATGTCGGTCTTTGCCGGCATCCCGGCCATGACCCGCGCGCTGGATCTGGCGCAAGAGGTCATGGGCGACAACGAGGATGAGGATCAATGACCGTCTTTGCCTTCTACCTGTTTGCCATCAGCGCCATCACCGGCGGGCTGTTCACGGTGATCAGCCGCCAGCCGGTGCACTCGGTCCTGTGGTTGATCCTGGCGTTTCTGTCCTCGGCAGGGTTGTTCGTGCTGCTGGGGGCCGAGTTCGTGGCGATGCTGCTGGTTATCGTCTATGTCGGCGCGGTCGCGGTTCTGTTCCTCTTCGTGGTGATGATGCTGGACGTGGACTTTGCCGAGCTCAAGGCCGAAATGGCGCGCTATATGCCGCTGGCACTGCTGATTGGCCTGATCATCCTGATGCAGTTTGTCATGGCTTTCGGGGCGTGGGACAGCGCACAGGGTGCTGCGGCCAATCTGGCGCAGCCGGTCCCGGCAGACCGCCACAACACCGAGGCGCTTGGCCTCATCCTTTACGATCAATATTTCCTTCTGTTCCAACTGGCGGGCCTGATCCTGCTGGTGGCCATGATCGGCGCCATCGTTCTGACGCTGCGCCACCGCAAGGACATCAAGCGTCAGGACATTATCGGCCAGATGATGCGTGACCCGGCCAAGGCGATGGAGTTGAAGGACGTGAAACCGGGGCAGGGGTTGTGAGAGGCGAACTTTTGAAAGTTATAGCCATGACGGCTTGTCTTGCGCTAGCTCCGGCGTCGCTGTTGGCGTGTGAGAGTGCGCCGCAGAACGAGGGTTACAAGTTAAATCGAATGAACTCCGATTGCAGCTTTGTAAATGGCGGTAGAGGGCAATTTGAAACGTTCTCCGGAGAAGCCGTAGTCAATATTGGCAATGGACGCATTGGACAACGTGTGAATGCCGGAGACGGTTGCAGCCCGAAACAAAGCCTGTTCTTTCAAAACTGCGGCAGCGGAGAAGGTATCGTTATCTATGGAGAATATAGGCCGACCAACATCGCCGGTTACGTGCCAAGTTCTATTGATCTGATACAAAAGCCAGAAGGTCCCATCGGACTAACCGCTGAGACAACAGTAGCCGAACTGAAGCAGATTGCATCCGAACATCGATATTCATTCACGAAAGATATCCGGAAGTTCTTTGCTCGAACCAAAAACCACAAGCGCATCGACTACACCTGCGGCTGCAAACTCTACTACCCCGACTCGCCAGGAGCGAAGCTATGATCGGACTTGAACACTATCTTACGGTCGCGGCGACGCTGTTCGTCATCGGCATCTTCGGTCTCTTCCTGAACCGCAAGAACGTCATCATCCTGCTGATGAGCATCGAACTGATGCTGCTGGCGGTGAATATCAACCTTGTGGCGTTTTCCAGTTTCCTCGGCGATCTGGTCGGGCAGGTGTTCACGTTGTTCGTGCTGACCGTTGCAGCAGCCGAGGCGGCGATTGGTCTGGCCATTCTGGTCTGTTTCTTCCGCAACCGCGGTACGATCGCGGTTGAAGACGTCAATATGATGAAGGGGTAAGGGAACATGGAAACCACCATCCTCTTTGCCCCGCTGGTGGGCGCGCTGCTTTGCGGGTTCGGCTGGAAGTTCATTGGCCAGAAAGCTGCCATGTGGACGGCGACGGGCCTGCTGTTCCTGGCCTGTCTGCTGTCCTGGATCGTGTTCTTCACCTTCGACGGGCACACACAGCAGATCGAGATCATGCGCTGGATCGAAAGCGGCTCGCTTTCGACAAGCTGGGCCATCCGTCTGGACCGACTGACGGCGATCATGCTGATCGTGGTGACAACCGTTTCGGCGCTCGTGCACCTGTATTCCTTCGGCTACATGGATCACGATCCGCAATGGCGCGAAGGCGAAAGCTATAAGCCGCGTTTCTTTGCCTATTTGTCCTTCTTCACTTTCGCCATGCTGATGCTGGTGACGGCGGATAATCTGGTGCAGATGTTCTTTGGCTGGGAAGGTGTGGGCGTCGCCTCATACCTGCTGATCGGGTTCTATTATCGCAAGCCTTCGGCCAATGCGGCGGCAATCAAGGCCTTTGTGGTCAACCGGGTTGGCGACTTTGGTTTTGCTCTGGGCATCTTCGCGCTGTTCTTCCTGACCGACAGTATCAACTTCTCGGATATCTTTGCCTCTGCTCCTGCGCTGGCAGAAGAGAAGCTGCATTTCCTGTGGGGGGAATGGACCGCGATCGAAGTGATCTGCGTTCTGCTCTTCATCGGTGCCATGGGTAAATCGGCGCAGTTGATCCTGCACACATGGTTGCCGGACGCGATGGAAGGCCCGACGCCTGTGTCAGCACTGATCCACGCTGCGACCATGGTGACCGCAGGCGTCTTTTTGGTCTGCCGCATGTCCCCGCTGATGGAGTTCGCACCGGGCGCGACAGGGTTCATCACTGTTCTTGGCGCCTCAACCGCGTTCTTCGCTGCTACTGTTGGTCTGGTTCAGACCGATATCAAACGTGTCATCGCGTATTCGACCTGTTCGCAGCTAGGCTACATGTTTGTGGCGGCGGGCGTGGGCATGTATTCGGCGGCGATGTTCCACCTGTTTACGCATGCCTTTTTCAAGGCGTTGTTGTTCCTTGGGGCCGGTTCTGTGATCCACGCGATGCATCACGAGCAGGAGATGACCGAATATGGCGGTCTGCGGAAGAAGATCCCCTATACCTTCTGGGCGATGATGATCGGAACTCTGGCGATTACCGGTGTTGGCATCCCGCTGACCACCTTTGGGTTTGCCGGTTTCCTGTCAAAGGACGCAATTATCGAAAGCGCCTATGCGGGCGGGTCAAGCTATGGCTTCTGGTTGCTGGTTGTTGCTGCCGCGTTCACCTCGTTCTACAGCTGGCGTCTGATCTTCCTGACCTTCTATGGCGAGCCGCGCGGCGACAAGCACACGCATGATCACGCACATGAAAGCCCGATGGTCATGCTGGTGCCGCTGGGTGTACTGTCGCTGGGTGCGGTATTCGCG
Source organism: Ruegeria sp. AF3 (assembly GCF_056536285.1). Lineage (NCBI taxonomy): Bacteria > Pseudomonadati > Pseudomonadota > Alphaproteobacteria > Rhodobacterales > Roseobacteraceae > Ruegeria > Ruegeria sp. AF3. The sequence goes on from NZ_JBQFJM010000001.1 coordinate 2,959,895, forward strand.
GGCATGATCTGGTACGGAAACTTCTTTGGCCATGCGGATAAGGTCGGCAAATTCTACGGTATTCCGGTTGCAGAAGCCTCAGAGCATGCCAAGGCCAGTGATCACGCGGCGGCGGATGCGTCGCACGGCGAAGACAGCCATGCCGATGACAGCCATGCTGATGACGCCGCGCATGGTGAGAATGCCGCAGAGGGCGGGGACCACCATTATGTGTTTGCGGGCGAGCCGGGTGAAGGGGCGCTTTATATGGCGCCGGACAACCACATTCTGGACGATGCGCATGCGGCTCCGAAATGGGTCAAGGTTTCACCATTCGTTGCGATGGTGCTTGGCTTTATCGTGGCCTATTGGTTCTACATCGTGAACACGTCTCTGCCCGCACGTTTGGCAGCAAACCAGCGTCCGCTGTACCTGTTCCTGCTGAACAAATGGTATTTCGACGAAATCTACGACGCGATCTTTGTCAAACCCACTGTCGCCCTTGGCCGGTTCTTATGGAAACGCGGTGACGGCAACACGATTGACGGCTTCCTGAATGGGGTTGCTATGGGCGTGGTTCCCTTCTTCACCCGCCTCGCAGGCAAGGCGCAGACCGGGTACATCTTTACTTACGCCTTCTGGATGGTTTTGGGCATTGCGGCCCTTGTCACCTGGATGTCGATCGGCGGAGGCGCACACTAATGGACAATATCCTATCTATTGTCACCTTTATCCCCGCCATCGCAGCAGGCATTCTGGCGCTGTTCCTGCACGGCAGCGACGTTGCAGCGCAGCGCAACGCCAAGTGGATTGCGTTGCTGGCGACAACTGTGACGTTTCTGGTGTCAATTGGCATCTACACAGGCTTTGATCCTTCGAACACCGGTTTCCAGATGGTGGAAGAGGGTGAATGGCTGATGGGCCTGAAATACAAGATGGGTGTGGATGGCATCAGCGTTCTGTTCGTGCTGCTAACCACTTTCATCATGCCGCTGACCATTCTGGCCAGCTGGAATGTGACGGACCGAGTCAAAGAATACATGATTGCTTTCTTGCTGCTGGAAACGCTCATGCTGGGCGTGTTCATGGCGCTGGACCTGGTGCTGTTCTACCTGTTCTTCGAGGCGGGTCTGATCCCGATGTTCCTGATCATCGGTATCTGGGGCGGCAAGGATCGTATCTATGCCAGCTTCAAGTTCTTCCTTTACACCTTCCTTGGCTCGGTGCTGATGCTGGTGGCCATGGTCGCAATGTATGCTGACGCGGGCACCACGGATATCGAAGCGCTGATGGCCCATCAGTTCGCATCCGAGAGTTTCAGCGTGTTGGGCATCTATGTCACCGGCGGTATGCAAACGCTGATGTTCCTGGCCTTCTTCGCGTCTTTTGCGGTGAAAATGCCGATGTGGCCGGTGCACACCTGGTTGCCCGATGCGCACGTTCAAGCGCCGACGGCGGGCTCGGTCGTGCTGGCCGCGATCCTGTTGAAGATGGGCGGCTACGGCTTCCTGCGGTTCAGCCTGCCGATGTTCCCAGTTGGCTCGGCGGTGATGACTGATCTTGTGCTTTGGATGTCAGCTATAGCGGTTGTTTATACCTCGCTGGTGGCACTGGTGCAGGAAGACATGAAAAAGCTGATCGCGTATTCCTCGGTCGCGCATATGGGTTTTGTCACGATGGGAATCTTTGCTGCGAACCAGCAGGGCATTGACGGCGCGATTTTCCAGATGCTGAGCCACGGCTTTATCTCTGCCGCACTGTTTCTTTGCGTCGGTGTGATCTATGACCGGATGCACACACGGGATATCGATGCCTATGGCGGTCTGGTCATCCGGATGCCCGCCTACGCGCTGGTCTTCATGCTGTTCACCATGGCCAATGTCGGCCTGCCGGGCACCAGCGGGTTTATTGGTGAGTTCCTGACACTCATGGGCACATTCCAGGTCAACACCTGGGTGACTGCTGTTGCGGCGACCGGTGTGATCTTCTCGGCAGCCTACGCGCTGTGGCTCTACCGTCGCGTTGTCTTCGGGGATCTGATCAAGGAAAGCCTGAAGGCGATGACCGACATGAGCTCGCGCGAGCGGCTGATTTTTGCCCCGCTGATCGTGATGACGATCCTTCTGGGCGTTTACCCGTCACTGGTGACCGATGTGATCGGCCAATCGACGACGGCACTCATTTCGAACTATGACACGGCTCTGGCCGCGGCTAAGGCTGCGACCCAGACTGCCGCTTCGCATTAAGGGAGCTTTGGAGACATGATCCAGGCTGATCTGACAATTATCCTGCCGGAAATCGTTCTGGCGATCTATGCGATGGTGGCTCTGTTGGGGGCTGTCTACACCTCGAAAGACGGGCTGGCTTCGGTTCTGGTCTGGACTACGGCGGGCCTGATGGCGGTTCTGGCGATCTGGATCGCTACCCAGGGCAGTGGCACCAACGTAGCCTTCAATGGCATGTTCGTGGATGACGGGTTCGCGCGTTTTGCCAAAGTTGCCATCCTTTTGTCGGCAGGTGCCGTTCTGGTGATGAGCCAGGAATACATGGCGCGCCGGGGTCTGCTGCGCTTTGAATATCCGTTGCTGGTGGCCCTTGCAGCCGTCGGTATGATGATGATGGTGAGCGCGGGCGATCTGATGTCTCTTTACATGGGACTCGAGCTGCAATCCCTTGCGCTGTACGTTGTTGCCGCGCTGCGTCGTGACAGCGCGAAATCAACCGAAGCAGGGCTGAAATACTTTGTTCTGGGCGCCCTCAGTTCAGGTCTGCTGCTGTATGGTGCTTCGCTGGTTTACGGGTTCACAGGCACGACACTGTTCTCGGGCATTATTCAGACGGTCCATCATGGGGACGTCTCGGTTGGTCTGTTGTTTGGCCTGATCTTCCTGATTTCGGGTCTGGCATTCAAGGTTTCGGCTGTTCCGTTCCATATGTGGACACCGGATGTCTATGAAGGGTCGCCGACGCCAATTACGGCCTTTTTTGCCACCGCCCCGAAAGTCGCGGCAATGGCCTTGTTTGCACGCCTGCTGCATGACGCCTTCGGAGGTGTGGTCAAAGACTGGCAGCAAGTGATCGTTTTGCTGTCGGTGCTGTCGATGCTGCTGGGGGCGGTTGCCGCAATTGGTCAGCGCGACATCAAGCGACTGATGGCGTTCTCGTCGATTGCCCATATGGGCTATGCGCTGATCGGTCTGGCGGCTGGCACCGAGTTGGGTATTCAGGCGATGCTGATGTATCTGGCGATTTACGTGACCATGAACATCGGCACGTTTGCGTTTATCCTGATGATGGAACGCGACGGCAAACCCGTCACTGACATTGATGCGCTGCGCCAGTATTCCAAACGTGATCCGGGCAAGGCCCTTGCTGTTCTGATCCTGATGTTCTCGCTTGCCGGTGTGCCACCGATGCTGGGTTTCTTTGCGAAGTTTGGTGTTTGGCGGGCTGGTGTAAGTGCCGATTTGACCGGCCTTGTTGTAGTTTCAGCCATCGCATCGGTAATTGGCGCCTTCTATTACCTGCGGATTGTGTTCTACATGTATTTCGGGGCCGAGAACGAAGACCCGATTGAAACGCGGTCGACACCCGTTCTGTGGGTCGCCCTGATGGGGTCCGCGGCGCTGATGCTGATCGGGGTCTTCTATCAGTTTGGGATCGAGGGCGCTGCGGCGGCTGCGGCGGCAACTCTTGTCAACTGAACGTTTTGCACAATCTGAAAGAGGGGGCTCGGTCGCGTGACCGGGCCTTTTTGATATGACCAAGTGGCCACAAGGCTATGGCCTGCACGAGGTGCAGGAAGTTGATAGCACACTCAACGAAGCAGCGCGGATTGCCCCCAATGCCCGTGGTCCTGTGTGGATCATGGCGCATCATCAGACGGCTGCGCGTGGGCGACGCGGACGGTCATGGGCCAACCCTATGGGCAACCTTGCCGCGACCCTTTTGATGCGCCCTGAAGGTGCTCCAGAACAGGCGGCTCTGCGCAGTTTTGTTGCGGCACTGGCTCTGTTTGACGCTTGTGTCTCTGTGACGGGGCGTGCGGCGGGGCTGTCGTTGAAATGGCCCAATGACGTACTACTGAACGGTGGCAAGCTTGCTGGTATTTTGCTGGAAAGCGCCGGGCAGGGGCGTGGTGTGGCGTATCTGTCGATCGGTATTGGTGTGAATCTGGCCAACGCCCCAGACGCCGACGCGGTGGAACCGGGCGCGGTCCGACCTGTCTCTCTTTTGTCGGAAACCGGTGCAAACGTCACGCCCGAGGATTTTCTGACCGAGCTTGCTTCAGCCTATGCCAAATATGAAACTCAGTTTGTTACCTACGGGTTCGAACCCATTCGCACCGCGTGGCTGTCCCGTGCTGCCCGGCTGGGCGAGGTTATTACGGCCCGTACCGGCACGTCTGAGACGGTTGGGACCTTCGAAACGGTAGACGCAGGCGGTAACCTTGTCTTAAACACCGCCAAAGGCCGCGTGAGCATTCCTGCGGCGGATGTCTATTTCTGAAAGGGGCGCAAATGCTTCTGGCCATTGATTGCGGCAATACCAATACAGTCTTCTCGATCTGGAACGGTCAGGAATTTCTGTGCACCCTGCGCACCTCGACCCATCATGCACGCACGGCGGACGCCTATTTCACCTGGTATTCGACGCTGGTGAAACATTACGGGATCGAGGCGAATATCTCGGATGTCATCATTGCGTCGACCGTGCCGCGCGTGGTGTTCAACCTGCGCATCTTTGCCGATCGCTTTTTTGGGTGCAGGCCGCTGGTGGTAGGTAGGCCGGATTGCCTGTTGCCCGTGCCGCCGCGCGTGGATCAGGGGACTGTGCCGGGCCCGGATCGACTGGCCAATGCAGTTGGTGCATTTGACCGTCATGGCGGCAATGTCGTCGTGGTGGACTTTGGTACTGCAACAAATTTCGACGTTGTCGCCGCGGACGGTGCCTATGTTGGGGGCGTCATCGCTCCGGGTGTGAATCTCAGCCTTGAGGCTTTGCATCAGGGCGCAGCCGCACTGCCGCATATCGACATCACGCGTCCCGAGAAGGTGATCGGTACGAATACGGTTGGTTGTATCCAGTCAGGCGTGTATTGGGGGTATTCCGGCCTGATCGAGGGGCTGATCGCGCGGATCAAGGCCGAATATGGAATGCCGATGAAAGTCGTGGGAACCGGAGGGTTGGCCCCCTTGTTCGATCAGGCCGACGTGGGGTTCGACGTAATCGAAGATGATTTGACGATGCACGGCTTGACCGTGATTCATCGCTATAACAAGGATAATGGCTCGATATGAGCAGTGAAAGATTGATCTACCTGCCGCTGGGTGGCGCGGGCGAAATTGGCATGAATGTCTATGTGTACGGATATGGTCAGCCCGGGCAGGAACGCCTGATCCTGGTGGATCTGGGTGTCACCTTTCCCGATATGGACACAACACCGGGCGTCGACCTGATCTATGCGGATATTTCCTGGTTGAAAGAACGGGCCGACCGGCTGGATGGCGTTTTCATCACCCATGCGCATGAAGACCATGTCGGCGCCGTGGCGCATTGCTATGAGGCACTGGGAGCACCGATTTATGCCCGGGCTTTCACGGCCAATATCGCACGTCGCAAGATGGAAGAATACGCGCACCCGACCGATGCGGTGACAACCGTGTCCTCTTGGCCCGAAACGGTCTCAGTCGGACCGTTTACGGTGGGCTTCCTTCCGGTTTCACATTCGATACCGGAAAGTGCTGCTTTGGTCATCGACACGCCCGCAGGGCGCGTGGTGCACTCGGGTGATTTCAAGCTAGATGCAAACCCAGTCGTGGGCGAAGCCTTTGATCCCGACCTGTGGGCCGAGATTTCCAAGCCGGGTGTCAAGGCGTTGGTTTGCGACAGCACGAATGTTTTCTCGGCGCATCCGGGCCGTTCGGAATCCGAGGTTGGGCCAGAGATTACAAAGCTAGTCGAAAACGCCGAGGGTATGGTTGTGGCTACCACCTTCGCGTCGAACGTGGCACGGGTTAAAACATTGGCCGAGGCGGGCGCACGCGCGGGGCGTTCAGTTGTGTTGCTGGGGCGCGCAATGCGGCGGATGATCGAGGCCGCGACTGAAACCGGTATCCTGTCGGACTTCCCCAAGGTGATCAGCGCGGAAGAGGCGCTGGACCTGCCGCGCCAGAACCTGATGCTGATCGTGACCGGCAGCCAGGGCGAGCGCCGTGCGGCAAGCGCGCAACTGGCCCGCGGCAAGTACCGTGGTCTGGAACTGTCCGAAGGCGACCTGTTCCTGTTCTCGTCAAAAACCATTCCCGGAAATGAACGTGGCGTGATTTTCATCATGAACCAGCTCAGTGAAAAGGGCGTGGATGTGGTGGATGACAGCTCGGGCCTCTATCATGTCTCTGGCCATGCGAACCGGCCCGATCTTGAGAAGGTGCACGCGCTGATCGATCCGCAAGTTGTGATCCCAATGCATGGAGAGCACCGGCACCTGCGCGAACATGTCAAACTGGCTGAGCAGGGTGGCAGAACGGGTGTGCTGGCCGTGAACGGCACCATGCTGGATCTCAGCGGCAATGCACCCGTGGTGATCGACTATGTCGAAACCGGGCGTACCTATCTGGACGGTACAGTGAAAATCGGTGCGATGGACGGTGTGGTACGGGACCGTATTCGCATGGCGCTGAACGGCCACGTAACTGTGACAGTCGTTCTGGACGAAGAAGACGAGCCGCTGGGCGAACCGTGGTGCGATACGATGGGTCTGCCCGAGGTTGGAACGTCCCGGGCCGGATTGGTCGAGGTGTTGGAAGAAGACCTGAACCAGTTCCTGATGCGGGCGGCAGCCAAGACCCTACGGGATGACGACAAGCTGGAAGACGAAATGCGCCGGATTGTGCGTCAGACGGCAAAAGCGGAAATCGGCAAAAAACCCGAAGTGACGGTGGTTGTCAGCCGGATGCGGTGAAACTGATCGGTCAGTCGTGCTCGGGCATCGGATAGCCTCTGAGCCGCAGGAACAGATTGGCTTCTTCGTTGTTCTGATAGAACGGAACCGATACTGGCGGCTCGGGTGAGGTCACCCGGGCCGCGACCTCGGCCAGAACAACCTCGGTGATAAACGGCAAATCTAGGTCGCGCGCCCGATCCAGTTCCACCCATTGCAGATGCGACAGCTCGTCCGAGGCATGGCTGAAATCATCCAGATCGCCCTGCAGCGCATCGGCATCGACCAGAAAAAACCGCGCATCGAACCGGCGGGGGCGACCGGGCGGTGTGACTGCGCGAAAAACAAATTGTAGCGCAGCTGCCGACGGCACGTAACCCATGGCGGAAAAGCTCTGCCAGTCGTCGGGAATGCTGCCCGGCCAGTGTCCTGTCTGGCCAAGGACAAGTCCTGTCTCTTCCCAAAGCTCGCGAATTGCTGCGGCGGCAAGGGCGTGTTGTTTTCCGGATTCCGCCTGTTCCGCCAACCGCTCAGAACACAGGTCAGGCAGTGCGGTCGCAAGCGGTACATCCGCATCCGCCGGATCGACCGCTCCACCGGGGAACACGAATTTGTTGGGCATGAACACAGCCTTGGACCCACGTTGACCCATCAGGATCGACGGATTGGTCCACCTGTTCCGCAAAACGATGACGGTTGCGGCGTCGCGGATGGCGGTCTTGTCGGTCATCATGCCCAGAACAATCGCTTCTTCCGGCTCATGAATCGTTGCCAAAACCGTGCATACGACGCGCCCACTGATAGGCGACCACAGCGCCTTTCAAACGGGGGAGCAAAAACAGCGACAGTGCAATGCAAGCAATGGAAAACCCGATGGCCATTACCCATGGGTCCGGGCGCCAGTTCACATACGAGACGTGCAGGGCCGGGGCCAACAAATGCCCGACCAGCAGGATCGTCAGATAGGCGGGCCCATCATCGGCGCGATGATGAAACAGTTCCTGTCCACAGTTCGAGCAGGTGTCATTCACTTTCAGGTAGCTGTGCAACAGCTTGCCTTCGCCGCAACTAGGGCACTTGCACCGAAACCCTTTGACCAAAGCGGGCCAGGTTTCACGCTCGCTCTGGGTTGTGGTGTCGATCGTCTGATCCGTCATAATATAACTCGCGCAGTAATCTTTGGCGGATAATGCGCCTGAACGGGTGGTTTTTAAAGGGGGGTGCGTCGCTTTGCAACGCACCTAGGGTGAACCACGTTGTGAAATACCGAGATGGTTCAAAAAAAGTTGCTGACACTGCGACGGAATTCCCTGCCTCGCGCGTTTGAATGGATATGAGCCGCGGCACTCAGGCCGCGTCAACAAGGGAAAACCGAAATGAAAAACGCAAAGTTCATCACGGCGATTGTCCTGTCGGGTGTTGCAATCACCGGCACGTCTGTTCTGGCGGCTGGCCCGGGTGGTCGTGAGCCAGTGTCCTTTCAGGAATTGGATGCCAATGGCGACGGTCAAGTGACACAGCAGGAAATGGAAGCACATCGCACCGAGCGTTTCTCGGCCGCGGATACTGATGGGGACGGCCAGCTCAGCCTTGAGGAGATGCAGGCCGCCGCTCAGAAAAAAGCAAACGACCGCGTCACCAAAATGTTCGAAAACAACGATGCGAACAAAGACGGGTTCCTAAGCCAGGACGAGTTGCCGAAACCGCGCCGGGGTGACAAGATGTTTGACCGGATGGATGCAGATAACAGTGGTGGAATATCGGAACAGGAATTTGCCGATGCCAAAGACCGGATGGGACGGCACCATAAGAAAAAGCACCACAAGTCGGGTGCAATCGACAACTGATGCAGGGTGGAGAACCTGACCTCCCACCTACACAATGTTCGCGGTGCGGGTTGCACCGCGAGCTCTCTCAGCGACGATGTGTTGCTGAGCCAATTTGCTGAGGGTGACGCACAGGCTGCGCGGGTCTTAACCGATCGCCTTGGGCCGCTTTGTTATTCCGTCGCGTTGCGTATGTTGGGCAATCGGGCCGAGGCAGAAGACGTAACGCAGGAGGCGATGATGCGGATGTGGCAGATGGCGCCGGAATGGGTGCCGAGTCAGGCCAAAGTGTCGACATGGCTGTATCGCGTGACGTTGAATCTGTGTGTGGACATCCGGCGCAGGAAGGCCCCCGGCAGGTTGTCGGATATTCCTGAGCCAGAAGATGGCAAAGCCAGCGTAGCCGACCGACTGCAGGATGAGGCCCGCGTGGATGCATTGCAGCTTGCCCTGTCTCAGCTGCCGGAAAGGCAGAGGCAGGCAGTGATTCTGCGCCACATCGAAGAGTTGCCCAACCCTGAAATTGCCGGGATCATGGGAATTTCAGTAGAAGCGGTCGAAAGCTTGACCGCGCGGGGCAAACGAAGTCTGACCGCGATACTGGCCGGGCGACGTGAAGAACTGGGGTATGACGATGACGGATGAAAACCTGGAACTGGATCATTTGTTTGCGCAGGCTCGGCAGAACCGACCGGCGCTGCCCGACGATCTGGCCGTGCGCATCCAGACAGATGCTGAAAAACTCCGTCTTAGTCGCCTAGGGCCTGAACCTCGACCTCAATCTTCGATCTGGCATCGAATGATGGACAACGTAGGTGGCTGGCAGGGGGTGGGCGGCTTGATCGCCGCCAGTGCGGCGGGGCTCTGGATCGGTTTTTCCGCGCCGGGGTTCCTGCCCGATCCCGCCAATCTGCTGACATCGCAAGAGGCGGCATTTTTTGTGGCGGACCTTGGATATGACACGAGTTTTCTGGAGAGCACAGAATGAACGCTGCCCTTAAACCGAAACGCCGGTGGATGACGGTTTTGTTGGTCTTGTCATTGGCTCTGAACCTGTTGGTTGTCGGTGTTGCAGTCGGAACCGTGCTGCGCCTGAAGGATGGAGATCACACCGAGGCACCGCCGGGATTCGGCCCGGCGCTATATCGCTCTTTGCCGAAAGATGATCGAAAAGCGATGCGAGGGGAACTGTCTGCGCTACGCGAAAAAGACCTAAGGGGGCGCAGACAGGACTTTGAAGCCTTGAGCCTGGCACTGCGCACAGTGCCCTTCGAACCAGTCGCCGTTGAAGTGTTGTTGCAGAAACAGTCGCAGGCAACGGCAGAACTGCAACTAGCCTTGCAGACACGATGGCTGGCTCGCGTCACCGCCATGAGCGACGCAGAGCGGCAGTCTTATGCGGACAGGTTGCAAAAGATCGTCGAACGCGGGCCGCATGGACACAAGAAAAAGGATTGACGGGTTCAGGCGGCGCTTTGCCTGATACTCACCTGATTGCGCCCCGCTTTTTTTGCTGCGTAAAGGGCTTTATCGGCGGCTTTCAGGATATCTTCTACAGGAACGGGCGTGCGTTCTTTTCCCGGCTGACCCGATTGCGGCATCTCCAGCCCAATGCTGATCGTGACGTTAACCTGTAAACCTTGGTCCGATAGCAGGAACGGGGCGCGACAAATGCTGTCGCAGATGGTCTCAGCCAGTTTTCTGGCTTGCTTTTGTGACACATCGGGCACCGCGAACATGAACTCTTCACCGCCGATACGGGCGACAAAACCTTTGGATCCAAGTGCGCTTTGCATGCGTTTTGCGGCCAGCGTCAGAACACAATCACCGGCGCCGTGGCCATGGCAGTCATTGATGGCCTTGAAATGGTCCAGATCCGCCAGCATGACGGCAAAGCCACACCCGGTACGGGCAGACTGGCGCACGATCTGATCCAATGCCCGCATGGCGTAACGACGATTGTGCAACCCGGTCAGCGGATCAATCCAGGACTCGGCGATCCCTTTTCTCAATGATACGCGCAAATGATCAAGCCGCGCCTTGCGCGCAATCTGATTGTTCAGCCGCAACAGGATCTCTTGCGCGCAGAATCCCCCCAGGCACACGGCGTCTGCTCCTCTGTCCAGCGCTTCTGAGGCCTGCACGGCATCGTAGTCTTGCAAGACGCCAATCAGGACAGTGTTCCGGGTTGCTGCCCGTGACCTGAGATCTGCAAGGATATTCAGCGCGGACGGGTGCGAGCTCAGTTCGACCACAATCGCGTCCGGTATCGGTCCGGACAAAACGCCCTGCAAGTTCGATTGAAGGTGCCAGGACAGATCGAAATGGTGCTGGCCTTGCAAGGCCTTGTGCCAAAGGGCACCGGTTCGGACAGTATTGGTCAAGATATCAACCCGGGCCGCGTTCGGGGGGGTGATCATGACAGGGGCGGGTTCCCCAAATCCAATAGGTTGTGATCCGTTGCTGACCTGCAAATCTTGAGTAACTGCGCGCGCACGCAAAAGGCTGCGAATGCGTGCCAGCAGCAACGTATCTTTGAAAGGATGCGTCAACACATCGTCCAGCCCGTCTTTCAGGGCACGCAGGCGCGCGTTTTTGTCATTCTGTGCTGCAAGTACGACAACGGGCACGTCATCCAGGCCAGATACTTCGGTAAGGGCTTTCTTGACATCTGCGGCTGTTCCGTCGGGCAATGTCTGTGCCGTCAGTACAAGGTCCGGCTGAACGCGACGCGCAAGGGCTTGTAGCCCTTCAAGTTTTCCACCCTGTACCACGTGATACCAGGCAGCGGTCAGTTGAACCTTCAGCATTATGCGGTTGGTTGATACCCCGTCGAGGACAAGGATGGTGCCTTGCACAGACATAGTCGTTCACCGTTGATTGCATGCGTGAACAAATTGTTTATGAGTCTGGTTAACAAACTCTTTCCATCACCTGATCCGAGCACTGTTTATGTCCATTTCGCCCGATTCAGCCGAGACTCTTGCTCTGACGGCCTTGGGTTGGCTGGTCAGCAATGACGAGCTTTTGCCTGTCTTTCTTGGCTCGACAGGTGCTTCGATCGGGGATGTTCGCAATCGGGCCGGTGACCGGGACTTTCTGGCTTCGGTTCTCGATTTTCTAGTGCTTGACGATTCGTGGGTCATGGCGTTTTGTGACGCCAACTCGATCGCCTATGATCACCCTGCCCAAGCGCGGGCGGTTCTGTCAGGCGGTGGCGATGTACACTGGACCTGAACACCTTTTCCGCAGGAGCACGCGATGCCAATAGAAGCAATCGTCTTCGACAAGGATGGCACTTTGTTCGATTTTGCCAAAACCTGGGGAACCTTCGGGCGGTCGTTGCTGATGCGTCTGACAAAGGGGGATGTAGACCGGGCGGTGGAACTCGGGAGCATCATCGGATTTGACTTCGAGCAAGAGCGGTATTCCACGGATAGCATTGTGATCGCCGCAACGGTCGAAGAAATCGCCGAGGTGCTTATTGCGCATGTTGACGATGTGACATTGCAGGAAGTTGTGGACATGATGAATGCCGAGGCCGCAGCCGCTCCTCAATCCCCTGCCGTGCCGTTGGGTCCATTCCTGAAAGGGTTGCAGCAATCCGGGATCAAACTGGGCGTTGCGACAAATGACAGTGAGCACCCGGCATTGCAGCATCTGGAATCTGCTGGAATACGCGAACACTTTGATTTTATCGCTGGGTATGACAGTGGTCATGGGTTCAAACCGGGGCCAGGTCAGTTGCTGGCCTTTGCCGCACAGGTCGGGGTCGAGCCGTCGCGCATTGCAATGGTGGGTGACAGTGTTCATGACCTGCAAGCGGGGCGCGCAGCCGGGATGATCACCATTGGCGTTTTGACCGGATTGGCAGAAGCAGATGCGCTGGCACCGATGGCGGATGTGGTCCTGCCGGATATCGGTCACATTCCTGCATGGCTGGCCGAAAAATGATGCGTTGATCCGGAAAATCGACGCACAATTATAGAAAACCGACAAGCTCTGTCGCAGATGGAGCGGCCAGAAATGCGTCTTCGGGTCTTGCTTGTATCAAGCCAGAACGGAGGCAACCATGGCCGAGACCAACACACGCAAACGCCGCGGCGGAGGACGCGCAGGTGCGGCAGCACGCAGGGGCAGTGCGGTGATTGACCAGATGCCGTGGGACCCACCCATCAATATAGATCGCCCGACTGAACCGCTGGATCAGGCCGGGATCGAAGCGATCCATGAAGGGGCCATGCGTATTCTGGAAGAGATCGGGATCGAATTCTACAACGAAGAGGCAATCGGCATCCTGCGCGAAGCGGGGTGCACGATCAATGGTGACAACGTCCGCATGGGGCGCGATTTTGTCATGGAGATGATCGCCAAGGCGCCCAGCCAGTTTTCCATTACCCCCCGAAATGTTGACCACAGGATCGAGATAGGTGGAAAGAATATCCTGTTTGGCAACGTTTCATCTCCGCCCAATTACTGGGACATGGAAATCGGAAAGAAAGTGCCGGGCAATCGCGAGATGTGCCAGAATCTTCTGAAACTGACGCAGTACTTCAACTGTATTCACTTCGCAGGCGGATATCCTGTAGAACCCGTCGATATTCATGCCAGTGTCCGGCATCTGGATGTGCTGTATGACAAGCTGACCCTGACCGACAAGGCGATGCACGCTTATTCGTTGGGTAAGGAACGTGTTGAAGATGTGATGGAGATGGTGCGCATCGCGGGCGGTCTCAGCCACGAGGAATTCGAGGCCTCGCCACGGATGTACACCAACATCAACTCGACCTCGCCGTTGAAGCATGACCATCCGATGATAGATGGTTGCCTTAGATTGGCGCGGCGCGGGCAGGCGATTGTCGTAACCCCCTTTACGCTGGCGGGGGCAATGGCACCAGTAACGATGGCGGGTGCGGTTGCACAGTCCCTGGCCGAAGCCTTGTGCGCCATCGCTCTGTTCCAATATGTGCGCCCTGGTATCCCCTGTGTAATCGGAACTTTCACATCCAATGTGGACATGAAATCAGGCGCGCCCGCTTTTGGGACGCCGGAATACATGCGCTCGACACAGATGACCGGGCAGATGGCGCGATATTATGGGCTGCCGCTGCGTTCATCCGGTGTGTGTGCGGCCAATGTGCCAGACGGGCAATCCGTGTGGGAAACCTCGAACTCGCTCTGGGCGGCCGTACAGTCGGGCACCAACATGGTGTACCACGCCGCCGGTTGGCTGGAGGGTGGCCTGATCGCCAGCCCGGAAAAATTCATCATGGATTGCGAGGTTTTGCAGCAAATTCAGCGCTATATGAACCCTGATCTGACCGCGACCGGGCCGGATGAGATTGCTTTGGATGCCATTCGAGCGGTTGGCAATGACGGTCACTTTTTTGGCATCCAGCATACACAGGATCGCTACAGCACGGCCTTCTACCAGCCCTTCCTGAGTGACTGGAAGAACTATGAAGGCTGGGAGGCCGCCGGAGGCATCTGGACGGCTGAGCGTGCGCATCACATGTTCAAAGAGATCATCTCGAGCTTTGAGGCCCCTCCGATGGACGATGGTATTCGCGAGGAACTGGCCGAGTTCGTCGAACGCCGCAAGGCCGAAGGCGGCGCGCCGACGGACTTCTGACAAGGTGGGTAGAGTCGTCTTGATACTCAGTTGCATTCACAGCAACTCGGGGCGAATTTTGGCTATTTGTTAAGGTTTCTCAGACCACAGTGCCAAGGACACCAATCTGAGGCATCCGATGCATGGTCTGATCAATCGGGCGATACAGTCCTTTGTCGGCGCGACCTACGGGCAATCCTGCTGGGTTCGCGTGACCGAAGGTGCGCGGCTTGGGTTTGTCGAGTTTGAAGCCATGCTCATCTATGACGATGACATGACGACCCGGTTGCTCGAGGCCCTGAGTATTGACCTCAACCGACCACAGGCGGAAATCCTTGAAGATCTAGGAACATATCTGGTGTCCCATCCGAACATGGAAGGGCTGCGCCGACTGCTCAGGTTTGGGGGTGTCACCTATGTCGAGTTTCTTCATTCCCTAGATGATCTTGCGGATCGCGTGAGACTGGCTGTCTCTGATCTGACTTTGCCTGCGCTTGAGTTGAGAGAGCTTTCAGCCACGGAATACCAGTTGTGCTGCCTTCCGGACTTACCGGGATTTTCCAGTGTTATGGTCGGGGTCCTGCGCGCGATGGCCGATGATTATGGTGCGCTGGTGATGCTGTCGCATGAGGGTCGTCAGGAGTGTTGTGAAATTATTTCAATCATTTTGGTCGAAAGCGCCTTTGCCGAGGGGCGCCATTTTGATCTGGGGGCTCGGAACAGATGACACATGCTCAGGAACTGGCAGATCTTCTGGAAACGCTTTGCCCGATGTTCCTGTTGGTGGACCGAAGCGGATGCATTCAACAAGCGGGTCCGACACTGCAAAAGCTGCGGCCCGAATTGCCTTTGGTCGGGCTGGGGGTTCTGGACGTGTTCGAGCTGATCCGCCCCAGAACAGTCACCACCCTTCCCGCGTTGATGTCGATGGCCGGTGCCAAACTGCATCTGAGATTTCGCGATGAACCGCGTACGACCCTGAAAGGCCTGGTCGCGCCCTTGCCCGACTCGGGCGGCGCAGTCATCAATCTGTCATTCGGTATTTCGATTTTGGATGCGGTTCGGGATTACGCCCTGACAAGCGCTGATTTTTCCGGCACCGACCTGGCGATCGAGCTGTTGTATCTGGTCGAAGCCAAATCCGCCGCGATGGAAGCGTCTCGTTCACTTAATCTCAGGCTTCAGGGGGCAATGCTAGCCGCGGAAGAGCAGGCATATACCGATACATTGACAGGATTGAAGAACCGCCGCGCGATGGATCATTTGCTGGGGCATCTGATCCTGACAAATTCTACATTCGCCCTTATGCATCTGGATTTGGACTTCTTCAAATCCGTGAATGATCGGCTGGGCCATGCTGCCGGGGATTACGTCCTGCAACAGGCGGCCCGCATCATGCTTGAAGAGACGCGTGGAGACGATACGGTCGCGCGGGTCGGCGGGGATGAGTTTGTCATTATTTTCAAAGGTCTGACGCGGGAAGAAACCCTGGAGTCCATCGCCGGGCGCCTGATCGCGAGGTTGAATGAACCCATAATGTTTCAGGACCAACCGTGCTGTATCTCTGCAAGTATCGGAACGGCCTTGTCCACCCAGTTCAAGGTTCCCAAAGCCGCCGACATCCTTCACGCCGCCGACGTCGCCCTTTATCAGGCCAAGCGAGATGGCCGGTCCTGCCACCGCCTGTATTCCACTCTGATCAAAGCGCAAACCTGAGTTTTGCCTGTTTCCGGGGCAAAGAACTCAGGCGAATTTTTACGCGAGCTGAACGGCCTTCGTTACCTGCTTGGCAATCTGGTGCCGGATGGGTGGCAGTTCCCCAACCACAGGCAGCAGAACGCCTTTGAAGCCTGCTTGGCGCAATCCGGCGGGCACGTCGTCCACTGCGTGCCCCCCGGTGCAGGCAAAGAACGGAAGGCACAGCGCCTGAGCCCCCATGCCAGTCGCGGCTTCGGAAATGGATGGCGGTTCTTCAACAAACCCAACGCGGACAGATTTGAAAGCCAGCATTTCTTGAAGCTGCGATGCGAAATTCAGAGCCACGACCGACGGGTTTCGGCTACGCCCCGACCCATGGGCCGCAATGACCAGATCGGTCGACGCAGTTGCCCAATTCCTTTCGGACAACTCGGATTGCAGGGCGTGCGCGGTCAATTCCGGTAGCTCTGGATCAACACCCAATGGATCTAGTATGCGCGCTTTGTGATCCCCTAATCGCTTGGGTAGTGCGCTGGTGACAAACCATCCGTTTGCCATGAAAAGCGGATAGATGACCGTGTTTTCCGGCAGGCTGTTCAGCTTAGCCTCGAACGCGCCGGGCGCGGCCAGAGTTGCAGCATGCACCGTTACATGCTCGGTCAGGGCGCCGACCGTAGCCGCGAATGCAGCCAAAGCAGCCTCAGCCGGTTCTGGATCGGACGGCTGGCCATGTGCGACGATGATGGCATGTGGCATTTGGATCTCCTGACACGATATGCGTTACGTGCCTCTGTGCGAACTGAGGTCAACACTACTGTTAGCCCAGAACCGTTAGCCAAAGCCAGACAGTCAGGATGGATGTGGCTGTCCCAATGAGAACAGAAGAAGCTGCGACCCGCTTGGCGCGGCCATACATATTGGCAAAGATATAGGCGTTAAACCCGGGCGCCATGGCTGCGTTCAACACCCCCGAGCGGAAAAGGTCCTGCGGCAGCCCCGTGGACTTGCCGAATATCCACACTAGGCTGGGATGTAGCATCAGCGAGATTGCGCAAACAAAGGCGATAGTTCGCAGATCGCCTTCGGGTTTGTATTTGACCAGTACCCCGCCCAGTGCAAACAGGGCGCCGGGCAGGGCGGCCCGAGTGATAAGACCAAGGGCTTCGTCCACCACAGCCGGGATGGTCAAACCGGACAGATTGACCACGAACCCCAGTGCAATACCAAGGATCAGCGCGTTCTTGAACATTGCAGACAGAACAGAACGTGCCATGCGCGCGCCACCGTTTCCGCGATTGCGGACAACCTCCATCACCGTGATCCCAACGCCGTAACAAAACGGGGAATGGAAGGCGATAATCGCATAGTTGCCTGTCAGGTTCTCAGGACCATAAGCGCGTTCGGTAATCGGCAATCCAAGCAGAACCGAGTTTGAGAACAGGCAACAAAACCCGATTGCCACGCAGTCTTCCCATTCGCGGTTGAAAATGATGCGCGCACCAAAAAGACCCGTGGTGAAACACAAGGCAGCGGCGGAATAGAAGCTGGCCAAAAGCCGGGGATCGAAACTGGCGCTGAGGTCCAGATGCGCGATGGCCAGAAACAACAGGCATGGGATCGCGAACCCTTGCGTAAATCTCATCAGCCCGTCGACATGGTTTTCTTTGAAATAACCTGTTCGTGTTGCCGTGTAACCGGCACCGATCACAAGAAAGACAGGAAGAATGACGTCAATCAGGCTTTGCAGCATTTGGCCCCCATGCAGCTGCCAAGCTGCGATATCTTATGCAAAGGGAACAGGGGCCTGAAACGCGTGATGTATCACCATTCCGTCATAGGCGGGGGTGATATTGTCCGAAGTTTCTGCATCGACGGTCGCATAGTCCAGATCGATATGCATGTTGGTCAGTATCGCCTGTTTTGGTTGCAGCTTCCCAATCCACTCCAGCGTTTTTTCCAGATGTGCATGTGTGGGATGAGGGCTTCGGCGCAGGGCGTCGATGATAAGATATTCCAACCCTTCCATTTCAGGCCATGCGTCGTCGTAAATTTCGGCAACATCCGGCAAATAGGCGAGCTGCCCCATACGAAAGCCCAGAGAATCTATCGAGCCGTGGTTCACCTTGAACGGTCGAAACGGAATGGAACCGCCGGGTCCGTTGATTTCGAACGGCCCTTCGATGGACTTGAGGTCGAGGATCGGAGGATAGGGTGACCCTTCGGGTTGAATGAAGGCGTATCCAAACCGCCCCAGCAGGGCGTTCTGAGTATCACCATCAGCCCAGACCGGAACACGGGTTTTCATGTTGAACACGATCATGCGCAGGTCGTCGATTCCATGGACATGATCCGCGTGAGAATGTGTATAGACCACACCATCAAGCCGCCCGGTGCCCGTGTCCAGCAACTGGCTGCGCATGTCCGGGGTCGTATCAATCAACACGGAGGTTGTGCCGCCTGGACCGTCACGCTCGACAAGCAGGGAACAGCGTCGGCGAATGTTCCTGGGGTTTGCAGGGTCGCAATCACCCCAGTGACCACCCAACCGGGGTACGCCGCCTGACGATCCGCAGCCCAGAATGGTAAATCGCAATTCGGTCATGCAGCGGCCCTGTACGTTGCCGCCTTGCTGAACAGCCGGTCAAAGTTCGCCTGAGTTTGGGCGGCAAAAGCCGGATACTCCAACCCGAACAGCTCGGCCCCTTTTCGGGCTGTATGTGCGGTATAGGCCGGTTCGTTTCGCTTGCCACGATAAGGGGGCGGTGCCAGATAGGGCGCGTCGGTTTCCACCAGAATGCGATCCACTGGCGTGCTTGCGAAAATGTCGCGCAACTCCTGGCTTTTGGGAAAGGCCGCAATGCCGGACATGGACAGGTAAAACCCCAGATCCAGCGCGGCCTTGGCCAACTCGGCCGAGGACGAGAAACAGTGCATCACGCAGGAATAGGGCGCATTGCGATACTCTTCGGCCAGAATTTGGGCCATATTGTCGTCTGCGGCGCGGGCATGGATGATCAAAGGCAACCCTGTGCGCTGGGCTGCTTCGATATGAATGCGCAGGGATTGCTTCTGAAGCTCAGCGCTGTCGGCGGTATAGTGGTAATCCAGACCGGATTCGCCGATGCCCACAAATTTGGGATGTTGTGCCAACGCAAACAATTCATCGACCGAGACCATAGGCTCGTCAGCGGCGCTCATCGGATGGGTGCCTGCGGCGTAGAATACCGGTGCATGGGCTTCGGCAATTGCACGGACTGCGGGTTCATTGCGCAGCTTGGTGCAAATCGTCACCATCCGGGTCACGCCAGCCTCGGCCGCGCGCGAGATGATGTCGTCCAACTGACCGTCAAAATCCGGGAAGTCCAGGTGGCAGTGACTGTCGGTGATCTGGGGGGTGTCGCTCATCTGACCTGGCCGGCGGTTTCCTGTATCTTGAACACCGTATCTAGGACCAGAGCGGCAGGGTCAAGGTTCACCGCCTGACCATGTCGCGTGCGGGCTCTGATTGTCGCTGCGACTTCGGCCCAGCGACGGGCCTGATCCGAAGAATCTGACAGTCTGGCCAGCGTTTCAGCTTCGTTTGGGGCGGCCTCAGAGGTCGGCGGTGCTCCGGTTGCCCCGGTCAGGGCCAGCCGAGACAAGGCGATATCGATCAGTGTCAGCAGCAGATCAAAGCGCTCGGCCGCGCCGCGTTGTGCCGCAGCCTCGGCCAGGGCCAGCGCGCGCTGCCGGTTCAGGCGGGGCAGGGTGCCCAGAATGGCAATCAGTTCGGCATAGATTTCAAGCCCGCCCAGATTGATCAGGCGAACGGCCTCCCCGACCGAGCCAGCAGCCAATGCGGCGAGATATTCGGGATGCGTCGGTAAGGTCGTCCCGGTTTGCGACAGCGCGTCCTGCATATCCCCGGCACTCAGGGGCCCAAGACGCAAGGTCCGGCACCGAGAGCGGATGGTCGGCAACAAGCGCGAGGGTTGGTGCGATACCAGCAAAAGAGTTGTACGCGCCGGAGGCTCCTCCAGCATCTTCAGCAGTGCATTGGCGGCGCTGACATTCATCTCATCCGCCGAATCCACGATTACGACCCGGCGCCCGCCATCGGCAGAGGACAGGCCAAAGAACTTTCCCAGCTTTCGGATGTCGTCCACAACGATTTCGTTGCGCAGCCGCCCCTGATCATTCAGTGACCTGGCTATCGCGGCCAATCCCGGCTCGGCCCCGGCCAGTATGCGACGTGACACCGGGTGGTCGCGATCAATGTCGAGCGTCTCTGGCGGTGGCGGCGCGCCAAACAGCCCACCGTCGTTTGCCAAAGGTGTTGCCAGCAAGAACCGCGCAATCCGCCAGGCCAACGTTGCCTTGCCGACGCCACGCGGCCCGGTCAGCAACCAGCCGTGGTGCAGCCGGTCCGAGTTGTAGGCGGTCAGAAACGCCTGTTCCGCCGCATCCTGACCAAAAAGCCGGACGGTCTCGCGGGGATGTGGCGCACCGGGCACCTGATCCGGAGAGGGGATTTCGTCATTCATCGTCTATCGCAATGCAGCCTGGACGATTTCTGTCACATCCTGTGCAACGCTGTCCATGTCCCGGTTGCCGTCCACAACGCGGAAACGGTCGGAAAACTCACGGGCCAGCGCCAGAAAGCCCGCCCGCATTTTCTTTTGCAGGTCCGGGCCGAAATCTTCGAACCGTTCTTCCGCGCCTTGCCGCCCTTTGGCGCGGGACAGGCCGGTATCGGGGTCCATGTCGATCAGCAGCGTCAAGTCAGGCTCGCGCTTGATCATCAGGCTGTGCAGCTGATCAACAAGGCCGCGCAGATCTCCCCGCGATAGGCCCTGATACATGCGTGTGCTGTCGGCAAAACGGTCGCAGATCACGACTTGCCCTGCGGCCAGCGCGGGTTCGATCGTACGTTCCAGATGGTCGCGGCGGGCGGCCGTGAAAAGCAGAATTTCCGTTTCTGCCGACCAGCGGTCGGGATCACCTTCCAACACCAGACTACGAATTTCTTCCGCGCCAGGCGAGCCGCCCGGTTCACGCGTCAAAACGACCTCATGACCCTGCGCGCGCAGTTGATCTGCCAGCATCCGCGCCTGAGTTGACTTGCCTGATCCGTCAATGCCTTCGAAAGTCAGAAATAACCCGGCCCTGGTCACATCGACTCCAGCGGATTATTGATCACGTCTTTCAGAACAATGCCACCAACGGTCAGCATACGAACGACAAATCCACCAATTGCAACGTCTTCCGCTGCCACCAGCGGACGTCTTATTTCCGGCAATCCTTCAGGCTTGATGACAAGCTCGGCCAGTTGCTGGCCTTTTTTGACCGGCGCATTGATGGGACCCTGATAGACAACTTCGGCCTTGACGTTCTGTGTGCCCAGAACTGGAAACAGAACCGTCAGATCGCCGTCAGGTACAAGACCTACGGTCTTTTTCTCGCCCATCCACAGCTTGGCTTCAGCTATCGGCGTTTCCGCGTTGGCAACTGTCCTCTCGACAAAATTTCGAAACGACCAGTTAACCACGGCCTCAGCCTCCTCTGCCCGTTGGCCGGTGCTGTCCAGCCCGCTGAGGACGAAGATGACACGGCGGTCGCCCTGTTTGGCGGAGCCGACGAGGCCGTATCCGGCCTCCTGCGTGTGGCCGGTTTTAAGGCCATCCGCGCCGATGCTCAGTTTCAGCAACGGATTGCGGTTACGGGCATTCGATGGCGCACGGCCATCGAATTCGAATTCCTCTTCTGAAAACAGGGGGTAATATTCGGGGAAGTCGGTAATCAGCCTGTCGGCCAGAACCGCCAGATCGTGAACCGACATCATATGTCCGGCGGCAGGCCAACCGTTCGAGTTCGCGAAATTCGAGTTGTTCATACCGATCTGCTTGGCGCGTTGGGTCATGTATCGGGAAAACCCGGCCTCTGTCCCGTCGGGGCTCAGCGCCTCGGCGAGCACCACGCAAGCGTCATTGCCTGACAGAACGATGATGCCGCGCAGCAGGTCCTCGACCCGAACCCGGTCCTGCGTGTTCAGAAACATGGTCGAGCCGCCATAGCTCATCGCGTGTTCAGACACGGGCAGGGTTTCGTCCAGCGTCAGTCTTCCGTCACGCAGCGCTTCGAAAGCAACATACAGCGTCATGAGCTTGGACATGGATGCAGGCGGCAAGGGTTGATCAGCGTCTTTTGCTAAAAGCACCGTACCGGTGGTCTGATCGATCACATATGCCGCGCGGGCGGATGTATCAAAAGCCTGAGCCGGGATTGCCAGCACGGCAAGCCCAAAGGCCAGAACAGAAACTCGCAATGAGGATAGCATGTTATGCCTCCCTGTATCAGTCGGACACGGTGAACGCATCTTTGAAACCAAGATCCTTTACATCTTTTTGAATGGCTTTGCGTTCGGCCCGGGTTGTGGCAGGGCCAACCAGGACCCGCCATACTGTTTTGTTTTCGGTTTTCAGTTCCCGCACAACAGTCGACATGCCATTCCGGCGCACTTTCTCAGCAGCGGCATTGGCATTTGCTTCGACGCTGAATGTCCCGATCTGCACGAATGGTTTGCTCAGCGGAGACGCAGCGCCTGTTGCTGCTGCCGCGGCCGGAATCGCTTCGGTCGCGTCAATCGCGGCTGCCGCGCCTTCGATGGGGTCCAGCGGCGTTTCGGTGATTTCAGTGGGATCTTTCTTTTGCCACCACTTCCGTTTCGCGGGTTTTTCAGCGGGGGCTTCGACAGGCGCATCCGACAACGCCGGTGCAGCTGCGGCTACCGCTACATCCGCGGCCACATCAACACTGTCCGTCGCGACATCCGCCGCAGCCACGGTGGCTCCCGCAGCCGCCGCTGCTGGCTCTTGTTTCTGCCACCACTTCCGCTTGGCGGGTTTTTCTTCAGCGGGCTCTGTCGGATCCTCAGTGGCTGATGCCGCGTCGGTGGTCGTATCCGTACCTTCGGTCGCTTCGTTGGCAGAACTTGCCGCTTCCGCCGCAACCACTGCTATACCGGCTGCTGCCGCTGGCGCCTTCTTTTGCCACCATTTCGGCTTGGCAGGTTTTTCGCTATCTGCCGCGGATGGATCGTCGGTGGCTGCGGCGTCCGACACCGCAGCCGTATCCGCCGCTTCGTCTTCCGGTTTGGGCGCGTCCTCTGGTGGTGATTCCTTTGCAACTTCACGGCGCAGAGCGACAACACTGACCTTTGTCGGCGCGCCCGCCAGCATTCCGAGCTGTTCCGCAGCCGCAGATGACACCTGAAGTGCCGGGCCGGGCAGGTTGCGTTCACGTCGGAACAGGGCCCCTGTTACGGACTTGTTGTTTGCGGTGTTCGTAATCACGACACGCTCGGGCTGTGAAACATCCGGGTAGGCAACCCAGATCCCACCCAGCGAGGGTCTGCCATCCCAAAGCCCCGCTTCGGTGACCTGAAAAACATCAGGGGCTTCGACGTCACGCTGCGAACCCGAGGCCGCCTCGGGAAGGAGTTCGGTTTTGTTTGAGTTTTCTTCAGGTTTTTCAGCCTCTTGAAGAATGTCCTCACACCCGCTCAGAACTGTCAAAGTCAACGCCAGATACGCCAACCGTTTTGGTCCCGGGCGTGTCATGATCGCTCGCTTCATCTGCTTATCCCTTGCCTGAAGGGGTCTCGTTCTCGGAACCCCGCTGCCGGTCTGCTGGTTCTGCTTGCCAGCCTGTTTCGGTCTATTTCGGGGATCATAACGCGGCTGAAGAGTCATGGAAAGACCGCTGCGCGGGCTTCGGCAAGAAATCCCGATTTCGACTTGCCTCTGGCAGAACTTGCGCTTAGACCCTGCCTTCGACGGGGAGGTGGCAGAGTGGTCGAATGCGGCGGTCTTGAAAACCGTTGGGCGTGAGAGCGTCCCCAGGGTTCGAATCCCTGTCTCCCCGCCACTCATACCTGTCTCACTTCAGTTGTATTTTCTGATCCGGAATTGTTACGCAATTCCCGCGCGTTGGCGCATGCGCTTTCAATCAGAGACGAAGCAAACCGTACATTCAGAGGACAATTCAGGCGCGAGTCTCAGTGTCGCATTTTAGCGGGGTCGCTTTGGGCTGGATTTCCCTGATAACCTGCAATTTACAGGGAATATTCGCAAACCGGGACTGACTTCCGTCATTTCTTCTATCAGAACTGTATGTTTCTCAGAGGTTTATGTTGCAAATTCCCTAAAAGGTGGAACAGGGAATTTCCTCGTGCGAACAGGGAATTGTTCCGCCGGATCAGGGAGGGCGAAGTCTGTATCAGGGACGCAGGAGCTGGAGATGTCAGAAGCCGAACAGGCGTTCCTGTTCGGACCATTCAAGTGGGTGGGTCACGCTGACCAGACGCTTGAGTGTGAGTTCGGGCGGCTGGCTCCCGTCGAGAATCGCCGTTTGAATCTTTGGTGAGAGAAAGGCGAGCTGAGCACGGGTGCGGATGAAGGCGTCAGGGACGCTTTCGCGGCGGGCAATCTCCATCAGTTGAACTCCGGCCTTCAGATCACGGGCCCAGCCATGGGCGCGGATCAGCATGGACCGGAGGTGGGGATCAGGTTGGGGTGCCATGTCTCCGGCGATGACCTTGGCCTCGACGCCGCGGCGGCACAGATCGAAAGATGCGGTGACGTGGGTGAGATCCGGGTGCAGATGATCGGCCGCGATGCCAAGTGCGCTTGCCAGAGTTTTGGGGTTAAATTCGAGGTCGATCTGTCCTCGTGCAAGTTTGCCTTTGGCCAGAAGAGCAGCGCCGATCTGACAGCCATGGCCTAGAAGCCGGGTTACTAAATCCGCAACTGAAGTCTGAACTGCCTCGGCTGACCCGGCCTCCGGCTGCGCCAGTACTTGGTGCGCCGCGGCGGCGTCTTGCAAATGTCTGACGATGACATCAATGACCGCGTTTTCCAGCGCTGGGCCGGGCAGTCGCCAGCCAGAGATATCCTTGCCGCCTGAGATCAGTCGATTGGAGATATAGTAGCGCAACCGTCGGCCGTTGCGCGTGGTGTGGGTCGGCGTCAACCGATCACCAGTTTCGTCATACAGCAGACCGGTGAGCCAGGCCCCGGGGTCAGTGGAGTGTTGGCGCGCATCGGAGTCGCCGCGTGCCCGCGAGCGGTTGGAGGCCTGTCGCATTTTTTCCTGCACCCGGTCCCAGATGTCCTGATCGATGATCGCCGGATGTTGTCCGTCCCAGATCTTATCCTTGTGGCGGATTTTTCCGAGATAGACCGGATTGCGCAGCAGGTAATAGATTTGACCCCGTGACAGCGGACAATCCCCCTTCACACTGCCATCTGTCCGAACAACCCGTTTTGACCGCAGGTCTTCTGCCGTTGCCCGTTCTTCTACTTTGCGCAGGCAACCAAGCTCGTCATAAAGCCCAAAGAGATGCCGGACCGTTCTGGCCTCCTCTTCATTCACCACCAGCGTTCTTGCCTTCGGATCGGGGTGGCGATCATAGCCCAGAGGCAGGTTGCCACCCATCCAAAGCCCCTTCTTCTTCGACGCTGCAATCTTGTCGCGAATACGTTCGGCGGTGACTTCCCGTTCAAACTGAGCAAAGGACAACAGCACATTCAGCGTTAACCGGCCCATGGAAGATGAGGTATTGAAGGCCTGCGTGACGGACACAAAAGAACAGTTTGCCTGTTCCAGCCGGTCGACCAGCTTAGAGAAGTCGGCAAGCGACCGGGTCAGCCGGTCAATCTTGTAGACCACCACCATGTCAATACGCCCGGCATCGATCTCTTCAAGAAGGCGCTGAAGGGCGGGTCGCTCTAGGGTGCCGCCCGACAGGCCACCGTCATCGTAGCGCCCGGACAACAGGGTCCAGCCTTCATGTCGCTGGCTTGCGACATAGGCCGCGCAGGCCTCATATTGCGCATCCAGCGAATTGAAGTCCTGATCCAGACCATCTTCTGAGGACTTGCGCGTGTAGATGGCGCATCGGATTTTACGGCGCGGGCTCATTTGGCCGCCTTGCCGGTGAGCCCAAAGAAACGCGGCCCTGACCAATGCGCGCCGGTAATCTCTCGGGCGATGGCCGAGAGTGAGCGATAGGACCGACCGTTCCAAGTGAAGCCGTCTTCTGTAACGTCGACTACATGGGTCACACTATTCCACTCGCGTAGCAGGCGCCCGCCGGGTTTTAGGGCAGGGCATGTAGGCCGGGGTTTCTTCCCAGAGCCCTTTTCCAGCGTGGCTTTGACCTGGCGGGGTAGCCTGCCATGACGGCGGGACTGCATCTCAAAGGCGATAAAGCGGCGCAGAAAGGGTTGGCTGAGCATGGCGGGGGCGGGTTGATCAAACAGTTGCTGCCAAAGCGTGACCAGATCCGATCGACCCATGGCGGCGAGATCGGCGACATCGCTCGTCTTGGTCATGACGCTTCTCCAGTTCCCGCCGCCAGATGATATGTGGATGGTCCATTTGGTTTGTCGGATGTCCGCCGTTCAATTGTGACGCCTTTTTTCCGCAGACCGCTTAGAGCTGCTCGGACCGAATGAGGCTGCCATCCCGTTGCTTTGCAGAGCGCCTCAAGGCTGGCGCCGCTCGGGCGGCGCAACAAGTGTTGCACTTTGTCAATTTTGGTTTGCTTCCGCTTGGACATGTATTGTCTCCTCTGATTTGGGGCTGGCTAGATGCCGAACCCCGGTACCGAGGAGCGCCCGAATGGCTCGGGCGTGGGTTCAGTGATGCGTGGTTGACGGCAACAGTCCAGCTCTTTCTGAAGCGATTACTTGAGGCGTGTGTTTTGAAGGGCGTTGCTGGCGTACCCCCGATTATTCGTCAACAATCTTAATTGGTTACTTTTAGTTTGGGGGGTTGCGTCTCGTATTGATGGCACCTACATTCGACCTAATCGCCCGGACTATCAGGGCGGGAAACTGCTCCCGCAGGCAGCACTCATTGGAAACACAGGTTTCCGCAGAGAGCATTCAAAGGAGCAACGTCTCGGATCGATTGGTCCGGGGAGTTGCGATTTGTGCTCTCTCCGATTTTCCAGCGCGATCCCTCCATCTCGACGTCCGCGCGGCGTCACGCAAAAGGAGGCGGTTATGCCTGCCAAAAACACACACAGCGACGTTCGGGCGTCCAATACGCCTATCTGGATGGCCGAAAAAGTTATCCAATCCCAGATCAGCCAGATCAAGCCCTACGCCAACAACAACCGCGTGCACGCGGCCAAGAATGTCGACAAACTGAAAGCATCGGTGGCCCAGTTTGGCTTTGTCACTCCGATCCTGTTGGATGGTTCGGGCACAATCATCGCGGGTCATGGCCGCTATGAGGCCGCTAAGGCCCTGGGGTTGAATTCCGTACCGACTGTTGTCGCGGATCATTTGTCAGAAGCGGAAGTGCGCGCTCTGCGCATTGCGGACAATAAGCTGGCGGAATTGTCGGACTGGAATGAAGCGGCGTTGCAGATCGAATTTGCCGAGCTGATGGACCTCAGCCTTGATGGCGAGTTGAACTTTGATCTGGACATCACAGGGTTCGAAACACCGGAGATCGACATCATTATCGACAGCGTCGGTGAGGTGACGGTATCTGTAGCGGAAACTGTTGAGACGCCGGACCCTGCGGCACCCGTAGTCACGGAGCCGGGCGACCTCTGGGTTCTCGGAGATCATCGCATTTTCTGCGGGGACGCCCTTCAAGCCCAGAGCTACGACACCTTGCTGGAAGGCGAGACCCCGCAGATAGTCTTCACCGATCCGCCTTACAACGTGCCTGTCAATGGGCATGTGCGGTCCGGCAATAGCGCCGAACACCGCGAGTTTGCCATGGCGTCGGGAGAAATGACGGATAGCGAGTTCCGCGGCTTTCTTTCAGGCGCGATCACGCAGTTGTTTGACTGCCTGCCGAACGGAGGCATCGCGATGATCTGCATGGACTGGCGTCATATCGAAGAACTGATTACGGCGGGCAAAGCAGCTGGATTGGACCTCATCAATCTCTGCGTCTGGAACAAGACGAACGGAGGCATGGGCAGCCTTTGTCGCTCAAAGCATGAGCTGATTTGCATTTTCAAGAAGCCTGGTGCGCCGCACATCAACAACGTCGAGCTGGGCAAACACGGGCGCAACCGGACCAACGTCTGGGATTACGCCGGTGTGAACAGCTTTGGGGCAGGGCGCGAGGCGGATCTCGCGGATCATCCCACGGTGAAGCCGACAGCTCTGGTTGCAGATGCCATCATGGATGTGAGCCACCGCGGCGATGTCGTGCTGGACGCCTTTGGCGGGTCCGGCGCGACTCTGCTGGCAGCTGAGAAAACCGGGCGCCAAGCGCGGCTTATTGAGCTCGACCCGGCTTATGTCGATGTGGCCATCCGCCGTTGGCAGGAGATGACCGGTGATAGCGCCGTGCACGCGGTAACAGGCCAGACGTTCGATGCGCGTTTTGCGGCCAACGATACCACTTCAGAACAGGAGGTGGGTCATGTCTGACGATACGAAAGAGTATGAGGTCGGCTACGGCAAACCGCCCAAAGCGACCCAATTCAAAAAAGGCCGATCCGGCAATCCGAAAGGGCGGCCGAAAGGTGCCAAGGGGGTGAATGCCAGCTTGAAACGTGAATTGGAAACCAAGATTACGGTTCGCGAAGGCAGCCACGAAATCCGGATTTCCAAGGCTGAGGCAATTGCCAAGCGGTTCACGGCAGGCGCGTTGAAGGGCGACACGAAATTGTTGATGGCGCTGCTTAAGCTGGACACAGATCTGTTCAACGCAAGTGAATTGGACGCGCAAGAAAGCGTCCGTACGGTTGAGCCCGACGCTGTCGACTACGACATCCTCCGGGATTTCTTTTCCAGCCAACTGGACGGTGACGGTGATCTGGAAAACGAGGAGGCGGAAGATGACGACTCCTGATCCAAAAATCGTCGTGCAAGCCGCTCGCGAGGTTTGCCGGGACAATTTCTTTCCCTTCGTTTGGCGTGTGTTTGGCACGCTGCACCAGGGAACTGACCGCAGCTTTGATCCGGCCTGGCATGTGCGGGCCATGTGCCATGAGTTGGACAATGTCCGTCGAGGCGAAAACAAGCGACTGATCATCAACATCCCGCCACGTTGCCTGAAATCGGTCACCGTGGCCGTTGCATATGTCGCTTATCTTCTCGGTCATAACCCCAGCGCCAAGATCATCGTTGCCAGCTATGGGTTGGATCTGGCGCGCAAACATTCCGAAGATTGTCGTCGGATCATGTCTGCGCGCTGGTACCGGGAAATGTTCCCTGAAACGGTCTTGGCTAAAAAGGGCAACACCTCAGAAGAAATCCGCACCACAAAGGGAGGCAGCCGTAAGGCTGTCTCCATTGGAAGTTCTGTCACCGGTCATGGCGCCGATTACATCATCATCGATGACCTGCTGAAAGCCGGAGATGCCGGCTCCGAAGCCGAGCTGGTCAAGGCGCAGGAGTTCATTGAGGGGACCTTGTTGTCGCGCTTCGACAATCCGGCCGAAGGGCGTGTGGTTATGGTTGCGCAACGGTTGCACGAGATGGATCCGCCGGGTTATCTGCTCGAACGCGGGACCTACCGGCATCTGAATCTGCCTGCCATCGCAGAAGGCCATGAGGTGGTTCCTCTTGGGCGTGGAAGGGTCATGCGCCGCAAACCGGGTGATCTCCTGTGCCCGTCCCGTTTGGATCAGCAAACGCTGGATACCAAGCGTCGCGAAATGGGCGCGGCCGTGTTCAATTGCCAGTATCAGCAGAACCCCATTGCTCCCGACGGGTCGCCCTTGCGCTGGGAGTGGTTTGGCACCTACGAGACCATCGAAGATCGCCGCTGGTTCCAACTGGTGGTTCAGAGCTGGGATACGGGCATGTCGGCAGACCCCCGGTCTGATTTCTCTGTCTGTACAACCTGGGGGTTCCGCGAAAATGCGTGGCATCTTATCGACGTCTGGCGCGGGCAGGTAGACTACCCAGACCTGAAAGCCAAGGCACTGCAACTTGTCGGCCGTTGGGATCCCGATCGTGTCCTGATCGAAGATGCGGCCTCCGGCAAACCTCTTTTGGACGAATTGTTTCGTGATGACCGTCGGCGCTACGAACGCATTAAACCCGACAAGGACAAGGAAACCCGGTTCCAGTCCGCTTGCGGTCCTGTCGAAGAGGGCAAGGTTTATCTGCCTGCAGATGCACCCTGGCTGCCGGTATTCAAACGGGAGCTTCAGTCCTTTCCACGCGGACGCAACGACGATCAGGTCGACAGCTTTGCCCACTTTCTGAACTGGTCCAAGGGACCGGGCTTCTACCGGGCATTGGGCCGCGACCACCGGATCAACATCGAACGTCGGGAGCGTAATCGAGAGAGGGTCAGGCGACGGTAGGATCTCGGAGTTGAGCTTGAAAACTCGTTGAATAGTACTGGGAGGGCCGATGTCGGACCAATCCTGAGAGCGGCCCCAATGACCGCTCGCAACCACAAACCGGTCTAATCGCTAATGCCGTCGGATGACGGCTTTGAGCCCAAAGCGGTCCCAAGAGGTGTGGGTTTTCTAGACTATTGCAGTAGAGCTAATCCAAACCAATCCACATAATCCGAGAGCTTATGATCATGCAAACAAATGCTACTGTGGCCCGCGGACTCGAAGCTTTATCGGCACCTTTATTCTTGCTAGCATTTCTTTTCAGATGAGCTATTTGGGAGGAGACTAAAGATGTCTGTTTTTATGGTCGAACGCGATTTGTCTGGCATCACGATGGACGAGCTGGCTGCCGCGCAACAACGGGCCATCGAATTCTCTGATGGCTTCAACCAGGATGGCCGATCTGTGCGCTATATCCGGACGACCTTTGTTCCGGGAGAAGACCGCTCGATGTGCCTGTTTGAAGCCGAAAATGCGGATGACGTGGAAGAAGTAAACAAAGCAGCACAAATTCCCTATGTACGGGTTGTAGAGGCGCTTGACTTAACGCCATAGGTTGAACGTGACCCAAAAGGAACTTAAGGGAGGCTGTGTAGCGTGCGGAAGCAGCCTACCTGCAGGAGCCCGCTTTTGCCCGAGCTGCGGGGTATCGCAAATAGTGCAATGCTCCTCTTGCGGAACGGAGCTGCAGCCCAACGCTAGTTTTTGCCACGCTTGTGGATCTCCAGCACCGCAAAATGATGGCGAGGGCGTAATGCCAAATCACTCATCGGCGCGCGACCGCGGCAAGGGTTCCAACTCGCGACCCGCTGATACTGAGGCCCGGAAGCACATTACGGTTGTGTTTGCCGATATCGTGGGTTCCACAAGACTAGTTGAAGGGCTGGACCCGGAAGATGCTAAGGGTTTTCTAAAGCGGTCGATTGAGGGCCTGAGCCCCTGCATAGAAGCGGCCGGTGGAGTCGTCGCTAAGACTATGGGCGATGGCATTTTCTGCGTCTTCGGAGCTCCACTGGCGCAAGAAGACCACGCTTACAGAGCATGCCATGCGGCTTTGGACATGTTGGCAGCAGCTGACCAATTGAAAACGCCTGCTGGTGGATCGCTTCAACTGCGCATTGGCCTTAGTTCCGGAACTGCCGTTGTAAACGTCACAGAAGGCGATGGAGCATATAAAATCGACGCGATCGGTGATGTGGTTAATGTTGCCGCGCATTTGGAGGCAAAAGCTACCCCAGGAACTGTTTTGATCACTGAATCAACGCGTTTTCTGGCCGGGCATTCCATCGAAGTGCGTCCCGTTTCTGACTTGAACGCATTTCAATTGGTTTCTGTGGGCAGCAATCCACAGGATTTGCTTCCAGAAGATGCGCTCGCGCAGTTTCCGTTTATAGGCCGCAATCGTGAAATGAACTTTCTCATGGGCGCCTACGAACAGCTGGACGATGGCATCGGGGATGTAATTTCCGTGCTCGGAGGAGCGGGAGTTGGCAAAACGCGCCTGCTGTTGGAGTTCATTCGCCAGCTGCAACCGACAAACGCGCGCATTGCTGTCGCATCAAACCGAGCACAAGACCATTCTGACCCCAATGCGCTCCTGAGACGCCTTGTAATGTCGTTGCTAAACATCGCTCAAGATGTCTCGCATGATCCTGCTCAGGAATTATCGCAAAAACTTGCGCTCTTGGATCAAAAAATTGGCGAGCACGCGGACGATGTGATCTGGCTCCTCATGTCAGAAAGTGAAGAGGTCGATCAGAAAGAAACCGAAAGCCGGCGCTTCGCAGCGCTAAGCGCGCTACAATTGATGTTCGAAACGCTTGCAGATCAGGGGCCACTAATAATCCTGATCGACAATTTCCAGTGGTCTGACGCCTCGAGTCGAACGTTCCTTAAGGCGGCCTCTGGAATTGTAGACACGAAGCCACTTTTGGTTTTGCTATTCAGTCGCGAAGATCTGTCTGATTTCCGGTCAACGGCCCGGCAGGTTTTGCAAGTTAGACCGCTGGAGCACCGCGCTGCTTTGCAATTGTTAACTGAGCAATTCGCAGACAGACCCCTTTCCAAGGACTTGATTGAAAAGATTATCACCAGAGCTGACGGCAACCCTAGATTTCTTACCGAATTCGCCCGGCATTTGTCTGAAAGTGGACCGGACGAACTGGACAATCAAACAACTCAGTTGAGTATTCCTGAAAGCGTTGTCGATCTTTTTGAAGAGCGGATTGACCGCCTGCCTATTGAAGCGAAACAACTTCTTCAAGTAGGCGCAGCTTTCGAAAACCCTGTCACTCTCGAAACGCTGGTCGCGTTAACCAGGCACAATGAAGCAGACACGTTCAATTTGCTCCAACAAGTTATTGATGCCGGTTTGGTGCGCGAAACCGGCTTTCTGCCCAGCACGCTATATGCGTTCGTAAACCCCATTGTGGGTGAAGCCGCCTACAGATCCTTGCTTCGCGATGAACGGCGTAAGCTTCATACGACAATCTATGAGTACCTACGGGACACCGCACGTGGACGCAGACAAGATGCCAAAACTGGCAGACAAGCATTCCGTGCCGGTTTGTATGAACAAGCCGCATGTTCGTATTTTTCCGCTGGCAAGCGAGCTGAATCTCGCCTGGCTTATACCGAAAGCACCGAGCTGCTTTGTCTCGCGCTACAGTCAGAAGGCCATGTAAAAGTGCGGACGCTAGAAATCGATCAACTTGCAATCGATGTCCGACTGATGCTGCGTGATGCCCTCTTCGCAACGTCCCAGTTTGACGAGATCGGAAAGAGACTAAATGAAGCCATGGCCATTTGTGATCGGATCCATGATGACGAACGATCGCGCCTGGTGCGGCGTCATATAATTGGCAACATGGTCGCGCAAGGTGACATTGGCGATGCCTTAACTCAAGTAAGGGCTTTGATCGTCGAAAACGAAAAGGTGGACGAGTTTCGAGAAGTTGCTGAACTCAGATTCCTGCAGGCCCAGATGCTCGCAGCCACCGGCCAATATGCCGAAGCCTTTGGATCTAGCCGTGCGGTTATGGACGCCTGCGTTAAGTATCGAGGGTCACAGCATGAGTTGTCGCCCATCACATACGCACTTGCTCGTTTATGGTTGGTGTGGTGCGCAGCCGAACTGGGGCGTTTCGAAGAGGTCAAAATCGAGGTACTCGACTGTCAGAATGATCTGTCACAGGATCGCCCACCGTTTTTTCGGATTCTTGCAGGCGTGGCGACTGGAGTATTCTGGTTGCGCTACGGAAACAGCGAGCTAGCAGCCAATACCCTTCAATCCGTTTTGCCGCTGACAAAAGATGACGAAAATGCAGCATGGTTTCATTCGGTAGCATCTCCACTTGGGTTGGCTCTTATCAGGCTCGATAAGGCCAAAGCTGCGCTGCCTCTCCTGCAGGAGGCCGTTGCAAGAGAGGCAAGTGGTAAAGGCAGCGGGGGCCGCGGGACACAAGCGGTTCATCTGGCGTCCTGTTGGGCGGCTCTTGGGAACCTTCGAAAGGCCGAAGATCAGGCCCGGGTCGCAGTATCGCGCGCCAGACAGAATGGAGACAAAGGAATGTTGGCGTATGCTCTCGGGGCTCTTGGGCGAACACTGTCTCAACATGGTCAACAACGAGCGGCAAAGCAGTCTTTCCAAGAAGCCGTGGAGCTGGCGAAGTCCTGCGAAATGCTTCCACTTCTTAAGGAAATCCGCAGCGACATGCGATCCAGTTGAATTCTGAGGTTAGTTGCCGAAACGGTCCTTTATTGCCTTGTCCAATACCCCTTTGGTGCCAATGTCAGGTTTGTCCGCAGAGCGGTTATTTGGGGAAAATCGATCAATGTCCGAATTGCGGGACTTTGCTGCCATTGCCATTTCAGGTGTTTGCTAATGCAGCATTCTATTGCAGGTGCGGCACGCTCATCGCTGCGATGCAGCCGATGTCGTCAGAGCGGTCATTCAATGCCAGTCTGAGGCGCGAACTTTGAACCGCCCTTTCGCTGCAACCACGACCGACTAACGAGAAGCGGGAATATACCGTCATTGGCGTTCGTGATCTGAACGGCCGCCTTTTGTCCTTCGCGCCAGCGTCCCGCGGCTTCCAACTTGTCAGATTTGTCAACGCGGGCCACGCCACCCAGCACAAACCTAACGCACTGGCCCGCATCAAAAAATCTTAGACAAACCGGACCTTCGCTGCTCTCGCGAAAAGCCATTCCCAGTCTTGCTTAGCGGTCATTCGACGACGTCTGCGTGAATTAACTTATTGGTCCGCTTGAGCACGCAAACAGAGAAACCACCATACGGTGTCGGCCTGGCTATGTCATCAGGTTGTTTGATTGCCGAATTCGCGGCTTTGCAACCCGCTTTGCGATTATGGCACAGCTCTGTCGCGGCCTGTCCAAGAGGATTCAATGTATTCAATTAGTGAGTGGCAATCTATTATAGTGTTGTTAAATATGTAAAATTCCTTTGGGCGCAGGAGTCTCAATGGTATTGTGAATATTTATGCTTTCTAAATATACAAATTCTCCTCTCAATCTTCACCGCTATGTTAGCGTTATCGCTTTGGGATTGATGCTTGTTCTTACCGGTTAGCCGGCACCCAGCACAATTTGCGAAGCATTTAGCGTTGCCGACCCAATTGGACCGGCAGCCAAGGAACATACACTGGAGGAAATATGTCCCTTTTGCAGACCATTACCCGTAGAGCCGCCTTGCTGTCTGTCGCCGCTGTCGCACTAACTGCCGGGACAGCGTATGCAGGCGATGTCAAAATTGGCTTTCTGCTGAAAACCATGCAGGAAGAGCGCTACAAGCGCGACCGCGCCGCGTTTACTGCGAAAGCTGAGGCATTGGGCGCCGAAGTTATCTTTGATTCAGCGAACAATGACGAGCTGACGCAGCTCGCGAAGTTTGAGAACATGCTCGCCAAGGGAGCAGATGTCATCGTGTTGCAGCCCGTGAATACCGGCACTGCTGGTAGCATGGTCAGCATGGCAAACAGCGAAGGTGTGCGCGTTGTCGGGTACGACTCGATGCTCGTGGATGGGCCGCTGGATGCGATGGTGATGCAAGACAGCTGGGCCGTGGGCCGCTTGCAAGGCGAAGCCATGGTCGAATGGCTGCAGGAGAAAAACGGAGAGGTGTCCGGCAAGATTGCCCTGATTCAAGGTCAACCCGGCGACTCTAACGCGATTGCTATGAGCAGCGGTGTGTTGGAGATTGTCGAAGCGAACCCGGGGTTGGAACTGGTAACAAATCAGGCGCATGAAGGTTGGTCCTCGGAAAAGGCCATGGCGACTGCGGAAAATACGCTGACCTCAAACAGCAACAGCATCGACGCGTTTATCGCCAACAACAGTGGCATGGCCCGTGGAGTTATCGCGGCATTGGAAGCACAGGGGCTGGCTTCATCAGACAAAGTGTTTGTAGCCGGATCTGATGCCGACCTGGCCAACATCCAATACGTCGCGCAAGGCAAGCAAGCCGTTGAAATCTGGAAACAGATCGATCCCTTGGCTGAAACCGCGGCAGAAGTTGCAGTGGCTTTGGCTAAAGCGCCGGAAACCGCGCCCGCTGATCTGGTCGAGGTGGACAAGGTTATCAATAACGGCTTCGCCGACGTGCCGACAATCGTGACCCCAATCACGCTTGTGACGCAGGACAACATCGATGACACGATCATCGCTGGCGGATTCTACTCCAAGGAAGAAGTCTACGGGAACTGATCCTCGGGACTGTTTCCTGAAGGAGGGCGTTTCGCCATTTGGCTTCCTATGCGTGTACTCCCCGCGCGCGGCTTCATGGTGCCCTCCTTCCTTAAACCCCTTGCGGCAAAACTGCCGGTCAGGGTGGGGAATGTCCGAAATACCTTTCTGAATGTGATGGGAAAAAGCATGTCTGAAGTCGTCCTGAAAATGCAGGGTATCATCAAGGATTTTCCCGGTGTCCGCGCCCTGAACAATGTCAATTTCGAAGCCCGCTCGGGCGAGCTCTTGGCGTTGATGGGAGAAAACGGAGCGGGCAAATCCACGTTGATGAAAGTTCTTAGCGGGGTCTGGCCCTATCCGACGTACGAAGGCGATATCTATTTGCGCGGCGAAAAAGTCCGGTTTTCGAATACGAAAGAAGCTGAGGCGGCCGGCATTGGCATCATCTATCAGGAGCTCAACCTGATCCCGGGTTTGTCGGTTGCAGAAAACATCTTTCTGGATCGCCAGTTCACCGATGCCAAGGGCAGGATCAACTGGAACCAGACTTTTGCCGAAACTCAGAAACTGCTGACTGAACTGGGTATCAACGACATTCGCCCGACAGATCTGGTGCAAAATATCACTGTGGGCAAACAGCAGATGGTTGAGATTGCCAAAGCCCTGTCGCTCAAGGCCGAGATACTGGTGCTGGACGAACCGACGTCGGCGCTGACGGATAAGGAGGTCAAGGATCTCTTCCGTATCATCCGCAAGCTGAAAGCCGACGGTGTCTGTATGTGCTACATCTCGCACAAGATGGAAGAGATCGAGCAGATTGCCGACCGGATTGCGGTTCTGCGCGATGGCCAGACCATCGGTGACGTCACGCCTATCGCGGATATCACGCTTGATCAGATAATCGCCCGAATGGTCGGGCGCGACATCAAGGATATGTTCCCCAAGGTCGATTTCATACCGGGTGAGGTGACTTTGGAGGTCAACGATCTGTCGGTCACAAACCCCGACCTGCCTGGCAGCTATCTGGTCAAGAACGCCAGCTTCGTTGCCCGCAAAGGCGAGATATTGGGCATCTCCGGGCTAATGGGCGCTGGCCGGACCGAACTGGTTGGCGGTGTATTCGGTGCTTATCCGGACCAGACCACCGGTGAAGTGAAGCTGAACGGGCAAAAGCTGGACATCAAATCGCCGAAGGACGCCATTGATGCCGGCATCGCGCTGCTGACCGAAGATCGTAAGGCTTTGGGGCTGTTTTTGGACAAATCCATTTCCTTCAACACGACGATTTCCTCGCTTGAGACGATCAGTTCAAAGGTTCTGGGCATTATCAACACCCAGCAGGAGCGCAAAATCGTTAAGGAATATGTCGACCAGTTGGGCGTTAAAACACCGTCGATTGACACCGTTATCGGTACACTCAGCGGCGGCAATCAGCAGAAGGTCATTCTGGGTAAGTGGCTGAACTCACGGCCGGATGTGTTCATTCTGGATGAACCCACACGTGGGATCGATATCGGTGCCAAGGTCGAGATTTACAAGCTGCTGAACGAACTGGTCCTACAAGGTGTCACCGTCATCATGATTTCTTCGGAACTGCCTGAGGTCTTGGGCATGTGTGACCGGATTCTGGTGATGTGCGAAGGCGAGATCGTGTCAAACTTTGAACGGGACGATGCGAAGAAAGAAGCAATCATGGCGTATGCCACAGGCAGCGCATAAGGGAGGAAGCAAATGAGTGCTGACAGCAACGTTGCAGGTGTTGGCGTCAATGGCGCCAAAGAAAACCACCTGATAAACTTTATAAAGGACAACGCGACGCTAATTGCGTTGATCGTGCTTGTCGTCGGGCTCAGCTTTGCCGACGACGCGTTTTTCACCGCAAGGAACCTTAGCAACCTATCCCGTCAGGTTACCATCATCGGGATCATTGCCGTAGGCATGACGATGGTCATTCTGATTGCGGGTATTGACCTATCCGTTGGCTCTGTCGTCGGGTTATCAGCGGTCGTCTGTACACTCATGATGCAATGGGGCGTGCCGACCATATTGGCGGTACCTGCAACCCTTTTGATCGTGGGTGTTGGAATAGGTCTGTGGAACGGGTTTTGGATAGCCAAGTTCAACATACCCCCATTCATCATAACCCTTGGAATGCTGACTATCGCACGCGGATTGGCACTGACCCTGACCAATGGCAGTTCTGTACCGGTAACGAGTAATGTATTTCCATTGATTGGTGGGGCTTATATCCCGCCGATGTTGTCCAGTATTGTGCTAATCGTGTGTGCTGCGCTTGCTGTCTATTCGATCTTCCGGGATGTTCAGCAAAGCAAGGCGCATGGCGTCGAAGTGAACATGCAAGAGTTGCTAGTCAACGGGGCCGTGATGATTGGTGGCTTTGCTTTGGCCTTCCACGTGTTCACCAGCTACAAAGGGATCCCCGTTCCTGTTGCGATCTTTGCAGTCATTGCGTTTGCCGGGATCTATACGCTGAACAGCACCCGCTTTGGTCGCCGCCTCTATGCGCTTGGCGGAAACGAGGATGCGGCTCGCCTGTCCGGCATCAACGTCGTCCGCACCAAGATGATTGTCTATACGGTCATTTCGGTCCTGTCGGCCCTAGCTGGAATTATCCTGGCCTCGCGTCTGAACGGTGCTTCGCCCAATCTTGGAACGATGTTCGAGCTTGACGCGATCGCCGCGGTCGTTATCGGCGGCACCAGCCTGGCAGGCGGCTCTGGCAAGGTAAGTGGAACCATCATCGGTGCCCTACTGATCGGTGTCCTGAACAACGGCATGAGCCTGCTTGGTGTGGTCACGTTCTATCAGCTGATCATCAAGGGTTTGATCATCATTCTCGCCGTCTGGTTCGATGTAATGCAGAAAAAATAAAGCTTCAGGCCTGCCCCCGGTCACATGCACCGGGGGCACCGCCAAAATCCCCGAAAACTTGAATGACAGTTGGGAGGTAAGCGATGGTCCAGTCCATTTTAGCAACCTTACGCACATATGGCCTCAAAGCTTTGGGTTTGGTCGGCCTTCTATCCGCATTGCTGCCAATGATCGCGGCAGCGCAGGACAACGCCAAGATCGGGTTCCTGCTCAAGACCATGCAGGAAGACAGGTACCAAACAGACAAATCCCTGTTCATCGCACGCGCGGAAGCCCAAGGTGTCGATGTGATCTTTGACAGCAGCGGCAATGATCCGTTGCGCCAGTTGCAGCAGGTTGAGGAAATGCTAGAATTGGGGGTGGACGTTCTGGTTCTGCAACCTGTCAACACCGCAACCGCCGGAGCACTGGTTGATCTGGCCCACGAACAGGGCGTCAAAGTGGTCGGATATGACTCGATGCTGCAGGAAGGGCCGCTTGACGTCATGGTCATGCAGGACAGTTGGGCCGTTGGGCAGTTGCAGGCCGAAGCAATGGTCGAGTGGCTGAACGACACCCATGGTGAAGTGGTGGGCCGCGTCGCCCTGATCCGCGGTCAGCCCGGTGATGCCAATGCCGAAGCGCTCAGCAGTGGTGTGTT
This sequence comes from Ruegeria sp. AF3, assembly GCF_056536285.1. Lineage (NCBI taxonomy): Bacteria > Pseudomonadati > Pseudomonadota > Alphaproteobacteria > Rhodobacterales > Roseobacteraceae > Ruegeria > Ruegeria sp. AF3. Next base: position 2,999,561 of record NZ_JBQFJM010000001.1, read on the forward strand.
GAAAGTAATTGCCGATCATCCTGGGCTCGAACTTGTTGCGGATCGTAGCCACGTGGCCTGGTCTCCGGATATGGCCAGAGACACTGCCGAAAACCTTTTGGTCGAATATGACAACGACATCGACGCGTTCATCGCCAATAACAGCGGGCTTGCCTTTGGGGTTCTGGCCGCATTGTCGGATGAGGATCTGGCATCGGCGGATAAGGTCTTTGTTGCTGGTTCAGACGCTGATCTGCGGAATGTCCAGATGGTCGCCAATGATGTGCAAGCGCTGGAAATCTGGAAGCAAATCAAACCTTTGGCCTATGAGGCGGCGGATATTGCCGTGAAAATAGCGCAGTCTCCGGATGCCGAAATCAGCGAACTGATCGGTGAATATACACTGATCGACAATGGTTTCGCGGAGATCCCGACGGTCATCACTCCTGTCTTCGCAGTGTCAAAAGATACGATCGACAGCACGGTGATCGACGGCGGGTTCTATACCAGCGAACAGATCTATCAGAACTGAAGCTGCTATAATCACGTATACGCCCGTCGGCAAAACAGCGAATACAAGCAAGGGACCGAAATGTCTGACAAGATCAATGTCGCAGTCCTTGGCCCAATCCCAAGGGACAATATCACCAGCTATCAGGGTGAGAAATTCAATAAATTTGGCTGCGCGATTTACACGGCGGTCTGTATGTCCTCACTGGCCGGCCCGGGTTCGCGGATCAACGTTGTCAGCCATGTGCGCAGGTCTGACGTCGACAATGTTCGCTCCTTGCTGTCTGAGTTTCCGCATCTGGATGTCAGTCATATCACAGGCGATGCAGATCAGGGCGCGGTGATCGATCTGGTTTACGTCGATCAGAACCATCGCAACGAAAAGCAAACGGGTTTCATGAACCCGATCCTACCCGACGACATCGAAGACCTGATGGATTGCGAGGCTTTCGTTTTCGTTCCGATCACGGATTTCGAGGTTCCGTTGGAAACGATCCGATACATCAAGGCCAACAGCGATGGTCTGGTTGTATTTGATGCGCATGGTCCCACCAGCGGGTGTTCAGCACATGGTAAACGGTATCATAAATTCTGGATCGATAGAGATCGCTGGCTTCCGCATATCGACCTTCTGAAGATGAATTTGGAAGAGGCTCAATGCAGTTGGTTCAAGGGAGAATACGGTTCTGACGAGTTGCAGGACATAAGCGAACTCACGATGGACCAGTTACCCAAGTTCGCCCAACACTGCCTGGATCTGGGCGTCAAGGCGCTCTACGTCACGCTGGATCAACACGGCTGCGCCGTCTACCACAAAGATGCAACCGGTCGGATGCGGGAACATCTGGTCAAGCGGGTGCTTGTCGAGGATGTGGTCGACACCACGGGCTGCGGTGACAGCTTTGCTGGTGGCTTGGCTTTTGGCTACCTCAAGACTGGCGATTTCGTCAAAGCCTGCCAGTTCGGAAACTGTGCAGGAGCGCAGCGCTGCTCGAGCAGCGAGCTGGATGTCTACGGATCACTGGAAGAAACCGAACGTCAGATTGCCGAAACCTACGGCGACTGAATTATCCGAAATATCACCCGAATGGAGCCCTGACATGCAGACAATGCTGAGCAGTAGCGACTGGCTGATCGAAGAAACCCAATTCAATCTGGATGAAGCGAACTTTAGGGAGACCATTTTTACGGTCGGCAACGGCTATCAGGGCACACGCGGGTCGCTGGAAGAGGGTCACAAAGGAGAGCTGTCTGGCACCTATCTGGCCGGTGTTTACGATCACCATGACTCGACGGTGATCGATCAGGTCAATGTGCCTACCTGGCTGCCGTTTCGGGTCCGTGTCGAAGGTGAAATTCTGGATGTCCAAACGTGTAAAGTGGTCGAGCACAAGCGCGTGTTGGATCTGCAGACCGGATTTCTCCACCGAGATACGGTGTTTGAAGATAGCAAAGGCCGTCGCACTCGCATCACCAGCATCCGCTTTGCCAGTTTTGCCGATCAGCACATCTGTGGCATTCGCCTGATCGTCACTCCCGAAAATCACTCGTCCGAGATCACTGTCGAAAGCGCCCTTGATGCCCAACGGTACAATCTGGACCGCCTGCCAGCTTATCAGGGAAATCCGGTCTTCCACCCCGAGGTAAAATGGGAAAAATGGGCCAAAAGCCGACACCTGAAGGTCACTCAGTCACATGCAAGCAGCTATGCGTCCTATATCGAAGCTCTAACTCTGGACACTGGCATTTCGATTGGCATGGCGTCTGCCTTGGATTGTCCTTCCTTCAGCGAGTTCAAAGGCGCAAACCGTGATTATGAGCGGGTTTCGCAAACCGTTTCTGTCGAGGCGCTCAACGGGCAAAGCCTGACCTTCGAAAAGCTTGTGTCGATTTATACATCGCGAGATCTGAACGGCGCGGAATTGGCGGCCAAGTGCGAAGCCTCCCTTGAGACCGCGCATGCCAAAGGGTTCTCCGCATGTCTAAGCGAAAGTGCCGCAGCCTGGCGCAAAAAATGGGATTCCTGTGATTGTGTGGTGACCGGTGATCCTGAAGCAACGCGGGCGATGCGCTTCAACATATATCATTTGCTTATTGCAGCTAACGAAAACGACCCGCGCGCGAATATCGGCGCCAAATCCATGTCTGGGGAAGGATACAAAGGTCACGTTTTCTGGGATACCGAGATATTCCTGCTGCCATTCTACATTTTCACGCAGCCGGAGACGGCCAAAGCCCTTCTGAAATACCGTTACAACACGTTGAACGGCGCACTTGAGAACGCCCGAATGAATGGGCTTAAGGGCGCGCAGTACGCATGGGAATCTGCCGATACCGGAGTGGAGACAACGCCAAAATGGACAGCAGACGGTGCGAACCGTATCTGGACCGGAGAAGAAGAGATTCACGTCACCGCATGCGTGGCATATGGCATCCTCAGTTATGTTGCGGCGACCGGAGACAGAGATTTCCTTCGCGATTTCGGTGCCGAGGTTTTGTATCAAACCAGCCGGTTCTGGATCAGTCGGCTGGAATGGAACAATGACAAGGACCGGTACGAGCTGACAAACGTTATCGGGCCGGACGAGTTCCACGAACATGTCGACAACAACACGTTCACCAACCGAATGGCGAAATGGCACCTGGAGCAATCGGTGCGTGTTTTCAAAGAGTTCAGCAAGGCTTCGTCAGCGGTTCATGACGAATTGCGGATTCGGTTAGACTTAACAGAAAAGGAAGTGGATAATTGGTTGGAAACGGCCGAAAAAATCTATGTTCCCTTTGACCCGTCCCGCAATCTGATTGAGCAATTTGAAGGGTATTTCCAGCTCAATGACATTCCCATCACCGAATGGGACAAAAACCGTATGCCGGTCTACCCCGAGGGGCATGATCACTTTTCACTGAATGGTTCAATGCTGCTTAAACAACCGGATGTGATCATGTTGAACTATCTCTTACCTGATGAGTTCTCGGATGAGGTCAAAGCGGCAAACTACGCGTTTTACGAGAAACGTACGATGCACAAGTCTTCACTTAGCCCTGCCATTCATTCGATCATGGGGATTGAAGTCGGCGACATCTCTTCGGCGCATCGCTATTTCGAACGCTCTGCCTTTGTTGATCTGGTCAACAATCAGGGTAACACGCAAGACGGTATGCATATCGCTTCGGCCGGTGGTACCTGGCAGTCGCTTGTTTGTGGATTTGGCGGGTTCCGGGTCAAGCACGGCGAGATGACGTTCAAACCCTGGCTGCCCGAGGCATGGTCCGGAATCCGGTTTAACCTGAAATGGAAAGGGAATGACGTCATGGTCGCGATTTCCCACGACGAGTGCCTGTTTAAGTTCATCGCTCCGCCTGGCACAAAAGAAACGATCGAGGTAATGGGTCATCCTGTTACCTTGATTGCAGGAGAGGAAGTGGTCTTTGCGCCGCAGCCAGCGTGACAACCAAGTTTATTCTCGCAGGAATGGTCAAGGTGTGCCGAGGTGCTATCGTCAGTCTGCAAGAGCCTCGACAACGCGCATGTGCAGTTGTTCCGCCGCCGCGTGATCGATGAGCAATTCGTTAACAAGCCCCCGGGTGATCAGTTCAAATACCGTATCACCTCGTTCCTTCTGAATCGCGACGACCACAACACCACTTTGGTCAGGATCGTCAAATGCTCGGTCCGCGATGGCCTTGACATGCTCTGTTTTGATCCCGGTCCACAACCCGTTCAGTTCGTCAATCAGGTCCATCTTGGCCTGTGATATTTCCGTCCTTGGGATCAAAATGCCGCCAAGGTCTCCGACGACCAATTGCCGGAGATCATCAGCCCTTAAACCGCCTGCCTGAACCAACTCTTCAAAACTGCCCAGAACCGGAGTGCTTGAAGACCCAACGCTGGAAATCAGCATATCCATTTTGCCAATCAACGCGTCAGGCCCCGAAAACACGCGGTGAAATCCTGGGGTGTCAGAGATGTACTGCCAAATGGAACGGCGCATGGTTTCATCGTAGTGACGGGGTATGTATGCCGGGAAACCAGTGAGCTGAGGGCTATCCTCCGGCTGATCGTTAAATAGCTCATCAAAAGTTCCGGCAAGCCGACTGGCAGAGTATCCATGCTGAGCCAGCGACATCAATTCTGCGCAAACCGCTGCAAACTCCGTCTTTTTCGTTTTATCTATGGGTTGCCTTGAGGCGGCAATTCCTTCTGCCAGCGATTTAATCGTTCGCCCCCACGCAACACCTACGACGTTCGATTTCTCGATCAGTTTCATCAATCGCCCGGATGCCGTTCGCCCAAATCTGGCCCGTCGCTGTGACAGCGCAGCCTCGGTGTTCCCCGGGCCGCTTTCAAACACCCCAAGCCGAGGCGGTCTGAGGTTGTTCCTGTTGCAATATCGTTTCAGATCAGAATTAAGTCCAGAAGGTGCCAGCAATTCGTCCATCTGGGCAATCCACTCGTCTGAGAATTGTTCTTTGACGAAGCGTTGTTCGATGACCAAGTAGTTTTGGCGTTCAGCGTGTTTGAGTAACCGCGATACATGCGGTTGAGACAGGCCACCAAGAATTGCTCCTATCTCTACCTGTGACATGTTGTGCGTTGCGCGCATATAGGCAGCGCACTGGGCGCGTTCTTCAAATGGAAGTTTTTTAACGTCGATCATTTGTTCAATATTGTTCGTTAGCAGGATCCTGACAGCGTGAATAATTATGCCAGATAATCATTCACATGCCAGCCGATTGAAGAAAATTCCTTACATGCTACGTGTTTCTTGCACAGGCTCGAACCAGGAGATTCAGCATGCCGATCAAAGGACTGATCTTTGACCTCGATGGTGTTTTGGTCGACACCGTACCGGCGCATTTTGCTGCTTGGAAACGCATGTTCGAAGAATACGGGTATGAGTTTGGAATGGCGGAATACCGGAGGCTTGTCGATGGGCGCCCTCGTTATGATGGGGCGCGAGCGGTCATGACCCGACATTCGGAGAATGAAGTCAGAACCGCCGCAGACAAAAAAAATGACTATTATGTTGAAATGATCGAGCGAGGCGAGTTCCAGGTCTTCGATGCTGCTGTGCACCTAGTTAGACAATGCCAGTCAGAGGGCTACGGGTTGGCGGCCGCTTCCAGCAGCGCCAATGTCCGAGCCGTTCTGGAAAAAGCCGGTTTGTTGGATTCCTTTCCGGTTGTTATCGGGGGCGACGATGTCGAAAAAGGGAAACCCAACCCTGATATATTCCTCACCGCCGCCAGCGGGATGGGGCTGAAAGTGGATGAATGTGTCGTGATCGAGGATTCCTCCTCCGGGGTCGAAGCGGCAAAGAATGGTGGTTTCTACTGCGTAGGTCTTCTTCATGAAGATCACGAGGGTGAACTAACGGCGGCGGACTGCGTCGTTTCTTCGCTGGCCGAGATCGATATTGAACAGATAGATGGATCTAGGTCTGAGCGGTCGGTTTGAGTACTGTGTAGCGATATAGAATTGGATTTCTTGGGGGCAGATAGCAAACTACACCCAAGATTCAGTAACGTGTACTCAACCTCTCGTAACTTCGGTGTCCGAACTGGACTATTGGCCGCTTCAGCCAAGCTCAGATGCGGCCTTGAAACTGCTGGGACTGTTTGCGCGCGTGTAAGGCGTTTGGCTGAAGGCCCGGAAAATCCGCGAACTGTTCGACTGGCCTTCCCCCTGTCTCGCGCTGGCAGCGAGCTGCAGGTTTGACGAACCGCAACGCAGCATCGAAGTTGTCCAATGGACGGCAGCTCCGGGCCGTCCTCAATATCGCTAACGTTGGGTTTCAATGGTTGTCCGGCAATTACGTCTGCGCAGCATCCGGCACTCTGGGCTCGAACCGAACCACTGCCGCGGTGCGACCGTAGGTCTGGTCTGAATTGGCGAACGGCAAGAGCCGCCCGCCATGGTGGTTCAAATGTCGATTTGCTCGGCGATACTCAGCGCATCTTCAAGTTCGACGCCAAGGTATCTGACAGTGCTGTCCACCTTGGTATGTCCGAGCAGGAGTTGAACCGCCCGGAGATTCCCGGTTTTGCGGTAGATTTCCGCTGCTTTGGTCCGGCGCAGCGAATGGGTGCCGTATCCGCTGGGCTCCAGCCCAATCGCGGCCACCCAATCCCTCACAAGCCGACCATATTGGCGTGTCGAGATATGCGGGCGGTCATGAAACCTGCTGGGAAACATGAACCGGCAACCGAGCATCTCTGGCGACTTGATCCATGCGGCAATGGTATTCCGCGTGTTTTCAGAGAGTTCAAACTGAACGGGCCGCTTGGTTTTGCTCTGGATCACGGACACGCGTTCGCGAACGCGATCATCCCTCACCAGGTCGGTGACGGCCAGTTTCACCAGATCGCATCCCCGAAGCTTGCTATCAATTGCAACATTGAACAGCGCAAGATCGCGCAGGTTGCCCGCCAGTTCGAGCCGGGCGCGGATTGCCCAGACCTGTTTCGGCAACAGTGGTCGTTTCTGGCCGATAATCCGGCCCTTGTTCCAGGCTCTTCGTTTCGGGGTGACAGCGGGAAGTTGGACTCTTGGCATTGTGCGCCCTCCAATCCTCCCGCCAATCCCAGACATCAGCACAGCGCTGACGCCTCAGTTTACTGGTGGTTTGAATGGCCGTTGTCAGCTTGCGTGTTCTTTGGGAAACGCCGCGGATGCATTGGGCTGGTTTGAGCCCGAAGCGGCCGCTCCTCGCCCAACGAAATGGCCATCCTCAAAAGTCGTATCAGCTGCTAGAAGACAACCCGTGCACGCAGACCCACGATCGTGATGCTGGACTGCCCCGGATTTAACAGCGGATTGTTGATGAGCTGGACCGACGGTGTGATCTGGAGGTTAGGGGAAATCGAGAAGCGATAGAATGCTTCCAGCGTTGTCTGGCTGCCGGGAATGCCATTCGCCTCGGCCCAGTTCAGCCCTAGTCCAGCTAGATCTGTATTGCGGCCATAGTAGCCCAGACCGATGGAGACTGAGTTTTCGTAAAGAGCCGCGGTGCCCTTTGATTTTCCGGCGCGCACGAATGGCATCCATTTGTTGTCGACAAACCAAGCGGCGGAAAACGCCGCACCGTAGTCCTCAGGTCGGCTGCCGTCGTCCGCGGCATCTGAATGCCAAAGCGTGAGATGGATGTTGTCGAAATAGATGCGGTCCATTCCACTGGTGTAGCCGATCTCGATACTCTTGAAGAGATCGCCATGGCTAAACACATCCAGATCGGGTGAGGAAGGATCGGCATTTGCATCGGCGACGCTGCCAACGAGGTAAAAGTTGTCGTTGAGCTTTAGGCCTCCGGCGATCCCAAGTCCCGGATTAGGCGCGTTGATGGTGGGATTGGTGTTGAAGGCGAGGTTCTGAAAACCGGAATAAGGGCTTACCAAACCATAGACATCCACAAAGTCGGTGACGTCAATCTGGCCGAATTGCAATGTCCACGACCCGTCCTGCGCCCGCTGTGTCCAAAATAGGTTGGTCAGCATCGTGCCATTGTCATTGAACGCCGTGCCGGTGATTGAGAGAGCGCCGCCATCCAGCCCGAAGAACTGCGGAGCAACAGCGCCATAGGCATGACGGTTTTCAATCTTGAAGGTCAAAGAGCCTTGTTCCGTTGCTTGCCAACTGCCGTAAAAGCGGGCGATACCACCTCCGGTTTCTTCTTCACCAAGGTCTGCGTTGGACCATTGTCCAAGAGACAAGTAATCGAGATTGAACTTGAAACCGTCTTCGGCCAGACCTTCTTTCCAGGCGAACCAGCCGGGCGCGATATTGCGGGGAAAGTCCGAGCGGAACTGCGGATCGGTCAGACCGTCGCCGGGGGCCAGATCCGCTTGGGTAGATGATGGGCCAGATAGTCCCTGCGCGGACGAGACGTCCGGAAAAAGGACCATGGCGGCAACAGCCACGATTGATCGAAGGATAGTCATTGCGATTCCTCTGCGGATCACTTCTCGGGGCGCTGGTTTATCCGCGATTTGATTTTGTCTTTCAACTTCCTGGGCGATTTCGCGTCGTCGCAGCGCATTGATGCTCTGCGAAAACTGAAACGACACGGAAGAGGCACACATCTAAGTGGCACATGTCGAGCGGTCCCAAGGCCTAAGAAGGATCAGACGGGGCAACCCGTTAAGAGGTCGCCCCAGCGCTTGTCTCAAGACTTACGGATAAGTTTTCGGTTCCCGAACCGCTGGCCGGTACATGATGCTGTCGGTATCGACCATGGTGTTCTTGTAGGCGCGGCCATCCTTCATCACGAGTTGCAGCTTGCTCTCATCCAGGATCAGGTTGATGTCCTCAAGCGGGTTGCCGTCCCAGATCAGGATGTCGGCATAGCTGTCAGGTGCGATCTGGCCCAGGTTATAGGTCGGATAGGGGTCTTTTGGACCAGACCACTTGAGCACGATCCCCGCGTTGCCGGTCCAGTGCTTCAAGGCCTGCGCAGGGCTGAAACCCGCATCGACGTTGCAGGTGATGTCCTCCTTGATCTTCTCGACCAGTCCAGGGCTGAACATGTCCGACCCCCCCACAATGAACATGCCGTACTCATTCATCCACTTGGACATCCGGCGCACGCCTTCGCCGGCCGCTACGCCCTTGAGCTTCTGTTCATGTGTGAAGAATGCCGGCATGGAATCATAGCTACCGAAGGACTTGACGCTCATAAAGCACTGGAAGCTCCAGACAATGTCCTTGGTTTCATTGTATTTTGCGACCATTTTCTTCACCATGTCCTCGGAGATCAGGAAGCCATGTTCGAAAGAGCGGGTACCGAGCCTCAGGTGCCTCTCGTAGCTTTCGTCGTGGTACGCATGCACGGCCACATAAGTGCCGTTGTCACGTGCGATTTCGACTGCCCGGGCAACTTCGTCCTCGGCGAGCCCAAGAATCTCGAGCGGATCGAACTCGCTTGCAACTCCTCCGCCACCCATGACCTTGAGAAAGGCTGCGCCCCGGCGCAAGTTCAGACGCGCAGCACGCGTGACATCATCCACTCCGTCGACCACCCAGGTGTTGCCGGTCGCCTGCCCCATATCCTGACCGTTCTCGAGCGTCGACGGCGGAACGTTCCGCCCGGCCCAGTCGCTGTGACCGCCGGTCTGGCCGATCGCGCCACCGGAGGAATAAACCCGCGGGCCGCGAATGAGGCCCATATCGATGGCCTTGGCGACATCCAGCGGATCGCCGGCGATGTCCCGAACCGTCGTGATCCCCTTCATCAGCATGTGATCGTTCATGTATTGGATGGCAATTGCTCCACCAGCCGCGCCGTCCCAGCGGGTCTGATAGGCTGCTGTGCCTTCGGGCGGGTTGAGCATCACGTGTTGGTGCATATCGATCAGACCGGGCGTCATCACTTTTCCAGTTGCTTCGATGACGAAGGCGCCCTCTACCTCGATCGGATCGGTCGAGACCTGCGTGATGACGTTACCCTCGACGAGCACGTTGGCATCCTCGATCAGGTCCGGGCCGAACCCGTCGAACACATCCACATTTGTGAACAGGATCGGTGGTGGCCCCTCTTGCGCATGCGCGACGACGACAGGGGAAAAAGCGAAAACGGTCGCGAGCAAAACAGATTTGATTGAACTGGGCATGACTCTGGCCTCCTTTGTGGCGTATTCCAAAGAGGATAGACGAGAAAGCGTTCAAGCCGGTTGCCAGTTTCGATTCCAAAAAGTCGATTCTTAACCCTAAAAGTGGCAACACTCTTTCAGCCATGCATGCTAGGCTTTCCTCAGGAGACGCCAATGCCACTTCAGACCAACTACGAATTGCACCGGGAAGGCTTCATTCGCCTCGCGCTGGTGGCTCCCTTTCTGAACTACCTGGAAGAGCGCGGCATCCACCCGCGTCCGGCGCTGGACAAGGTTGGATTAAGTGCCGATCAAATCAATGACACGGGCGTTTATGTCCACTCCGAACTCGTCTTCGGGCTCTTGAACGGGTTATCGGACCTGGCTGGCGACAAGTATCTCGGCCTTCGCGTGGGCGAAGCGTTCAACCTGCAGGCCTGGCCTCCTTTCGCGACGTCCCTGCAATCAGCAACCACCCTGTTCGAGTTCCTTGCCAGTTTTGTAAGCCTTGTCCCACAAGAGTCGAGTTCTGTGCGCCATAGCTTGATCGTGGAGGCAGAACGAGCGATCTACCGGATCTCGCGACTTCAGGAACCCGCGGTCGCCCCTGTCCAAGTCACTGGTTTCGGAGCGGCGATATATGTCCGGCTGTTGCAATCTGTGGCCGGCGACATATGGAACCCCGCAGAGGTTGTATGGGAAACCCGCTATATTGCCTGCCTGCCACCAAACTATGCCGGTGTCCAAACCCGGTTCATGCCTGACCCTGGCATGCAGCTAAGTTTTCCCGTCGATTGGCTGTTTCGGGACGTGTCGAAGATGCCTGATAACACACCGCCGAAACGGCTAGCCCTTGACGACGAGGTAACGATCGTTGCGGCCATGCGGTCCATTTTGCGCGACAAGCTTGATGAACCAGATCTTAGCTCTGACGCTATCGCGGGTTTTCTGGGTATTCAGACTAATCGTTTGCACAAAGCCCTGAAGCATCATGGCACGACCCTGCCTCGCGAAATCAAGCGCCTAAAAATCGATCTTGCCGAAGACCTTTTGCGTAACAGCGACAGGACCGCAGCTGAAATCGGCGCGAAGTTGGGTTATGTGGACAAGGCCCATTTCACGCGATTCTTTAAGTCCCAAACCGGGATGACACCGACGGCCTTTCGATCCAGTTCGTCGTAAATGCAATCCGCAGCCGGGTCGGTAACGACAGCGTCGTTCTCTTCAGGCAGTCGCCGCCGACAAGACCGTTTCAATACGAGTGGCTGGTTTGTCCCGCTCCTGGTGAATTCGGCGTCTGATCCTCGCTGCGGTCAACATGAATGACCGGCCCTTCCGCTGCGCGGCGGCACCGAAATTCACGTGCATGCTGCATTTCTGGTGCTGCGTGCGCACGCGGCAAGAAATTCGAATTTACAGGTTGGGCTCGACCCGGTCATCTGGCTGTTTTGCTCAGATGACAGCTAAGCGTCGGTGAGCGGTCGCTGGGCGCAGAGATTTCAAACTTTCAGCCGCGAACGACCGCTTAGCGTGTGAGCAGACGCTGTTCAAAAACCCGGCAATGACTGCATCGCGGACATAGCAGACTTTTGATATTGCTAGTTGGACGTCTGCTCTGTTGACGGAGCCGAAACCTAGTTCTCAGCGCTGGCGATCTGAGAGATGCGCTGAAACTTCTTTCGGTACGCTGCGGGAGACATTCCTGTTCCGCGTTTGAACACGCGCCGGAAGGAAGCGGGATCATCGTAGCCGACAGCAGAGCCGACATCGTCACCCTTTTGTTGAGCGGTCTCCAGCATTTGCTTGGCCTCCTCGACGCGCAGCGCTTGTACGTATTCAATCGGTGTGAAACCCGTTGCTGCACGGAAGCGTCGGGAGAATGTTCGGGGGTTCAGTCCTGACCGCTCAACCATTTTCTCGACGGGATTGGTTGTGGCGTAATTGTCAGCGATCCACAGTTGGCACTCCGAAATCGGACCATCGCTGGATTCCATAGGTCTGGTCATCACCGAATAAGGCGACTGTCCTTCAGAGTGACCGCTGATGAGAAAGACCTTGGCTGTTTCTATCGCGGTTTTGTATCCGCAGAACCGGGCGATCAGATAGACCGTCAAATCATGCCATGCGCTGACACCTCCAGCAGTGACGATCCGGTCGGTTTCGGCAGCAAGGCACAGAACGGATTCATTTCGAAAGGTGATTTCAGGGAAATGTCGTTGAAACATGTCGCGATATGCCCAATGGGCAGTTGCCTCATGTCCGTTCAGAAGCCCGGACTCAGCCAGCAGCAAGGACCCCGAACAAACGGAGGAGAGCAGTGCGCCATCGGCGTGCATTTTCCTGAGCCATGCGATTTCACGTGGATAGCGGCCCTTTGGAACATCGTAGATCGACGTATACATATCGCAAATAACCACTGCATCCGGCGGGGCCAGATCGCTAATGGCGGCATGAGGTTCGACCGGTATGTTGCCGATGCAGTGAAAAGGCTTTCCGTCTGCAGACACGATCTTGATGTCCAGCAATTCATCCCCAGGCGCACCATTCACCATGTCGGGGTAAACAGCGCCTGCGGAGAGCAGAACATCGTAAAGCCCGTAAAGAACGGATGCTGATGTTTCTGGTGCCGCAAGAAGGGCAATTGTCGGTTTGCGTTGGGATGACATAGGCATTCCTGTCATATTTGGCACTGTTTTGTCGGATTTGGATTCTCTTTATGTCTATTATGCCACGTATCTGGCGAAGTTGCCACTGATACCATGTCCTCAAATTCCTTACTGTACAGGAAGCAAACGTTAGGAGGGATGACATGGACGGTCTTGAAACAACGAGTATAGAAGACATCCCGGGATTTTCCGGGGAAGTCATATTGCCCAAGTCACAGACGTATGACACCGCCCGCGCTGTTTGGAATGCCATGATTGACCGTCGCCCCGGCATGATTGTTCGGTGTCGCAATAGCGAGGACGTCATTGCGGCAGTCAATCATGCGCGCGCCCATGATCTGCCAATCTCGATCCGTGGTGGCGGACATAATGTTGCCGGTCACGCGGTCTGTGACGATGGGTTGATGATTGATCTCAGTGGTATGCGCGCGGTCTCAATTGATCCGGACAAGCGAATTGCGTCGGTCGACGCTGGCGCATTGTGGTCCGATGTCGATGCCGCAAGCCAAAAGCACGGCTTGGCCACACCCGGCGGGCTGATTTCTGATACGGGCGTTGCAGGGCTGACGCTTTCAGGTGGGATCGGCTGGCTGCGCGCAAAGCACGGGCTTTCGATTGATAACCTTGTCGCTGCAGAGGTGGTGACGGCCAAAGGACAACTGGTTCGGGCCAGCGAGGATGAAAATGCAGACCTGTTGTGGGCGCTCAAGGGCGGTGGCGGCAATTTTGGCGTCGTCACCCGGTTCGAATTCGCCCTGCATCCCATTGGTCCCGAAATCATGTTCGCGGCACCAATCTATGCGGTTGAAGACGGGCCGGAGCCAATCCGTGCCTGGCGCGAAATGATGAAGAAGCACGGCGGCCTCGTCGGATCGCTTTGCGAATTTTCGACGGCCGGTGGCGAGGATTTCGCGGAGAAGGATCAGGGCAAGCGCGTTTATACGCTGGCGTGCGTGTTCAATGGAGATGCTGACGAAGGCGAGGCGTTGTTGCAGCCGCTACGAGAACTCGGCACGATGGTCGCCGACTTTTCCGGCCGAATGAACTACTGCGAGGTTCAGCAACTCTTCGATACCCTGATGCCTGCGGGTGATTTTCGATGCTACTGGAAAGCACGGTATCTGACCGATCTCTCAGACGAGATGATTGATCTTGCCATGCAGAACGCACTTTCAGCACCTTCTGACAATTCGATTTCCTCTTTGTGGAGTTTTGGCGGTGCGACTGCAGAGGTTCCAGCGGCTGCCACAGCCTTTGGGGATCGATCGATGGGTTGGATGTACTCGCTGGATGGGGTCTGGACAGACCCGGCAGACGATGCCCAGAACATTGCCTGGTCACGCGATGGCTGGGAAAGCTCCGCGCGCTTTGGGCACCATGGCCGGGCCTATCTGAATTTTCCGGGCCATGGTGAGGACGGCGACGCACTGACCCAGGCGTCTTTCGGTGAAAACTTCAAGCGATTGGTGGAAATCAAGACCAAGTACGATCCGGACAACCGATTTCGCTTCAATCAAAATATTAAGCCGGGGGTTTGACATGACCATTCAATCCCCTTTGCCCGCCATGGGCTCGGGTGAGATTTTTCTCACCGAGGGCGGCACCGAAACCGAGATCATGTACCGTCATGGGTTCGAACTGCCTGAATTCTGTATGCTACCGCTGCTGGATAATCCAAAGGCCGTTTCCGCGATGCGGGATGTGTTTTCGCAGCAGCTTGATGTGGCCGCAGAGTTTGGCTTGTCCTTTCTGCTGACCGGGCTCGACTATCGCGCGAGCCCGGACTGGGGTGCCAAACTCGGCTATTCACCCACCGGCTTGGCGGATGCCAATCTCGCCGCGATTGAGTTTCTCAGGGATGTTGCGAAAGGGTATCGGAGCCAGATTCCACGACTTTTGATCGGAGGGATTCTTGGTCCCAGAGGGGATGCATACAGCCTCAACGAGGAGATTACAGCCGAGAGTTCGGAGGAATACCATGCCGTTCAACTTGAAACGTTGAAACGGGCAGATGTGGATTTCGCATGCGCCGCCACATTCAACAATGTAACGGAAGCGGTCGGCGCCCTCCGCGCGGCGGACCGGATTGGGGTGCCGCTCTCGGTGTCGTTGACGCTCGACAGTTCATACCGGTTGAAGTCGGGACCGACTTTGGCAGAAGCGATCACAGAAATTGATCGTCAGTCCGAACATGCCGCCCCGGAGTTCTACATGGTCAATTGCTCCCATCCGCTTGAATATGAACCCGCCCTAGAGAACCGGGAGTGGATCAAGCGGCTGCGCGGGGTCCGCCCCAATGCTTCCAAGATGGAAAAACTTGCCCTCTGCAAGCTTGGGCATATCGAGGACGGTGACCCGATCGAGCTCGGCGCGCAAATACGAGACCTTTTTGAACGCTATCCGCATATGGATATATTTGGTGGGTGCTGCGGCACCGGACACACGCACCTGCGGGAGATTGCAAAAGCTCTGGTGGCTCATTGATTGCCACAATCGGCTTTCACAGTTTTCCGCCATTGGTGCAATGCGCAGCATTGGGTGAAATGGGCTCGAGGCAGACGTTCGCTCACCTACGCTCAATGACTGCATTGCGGACAACGCTGCCATCCGCATTTTTTTCCAAAGGACCGCAGACAGCCCAAAACGGACATTCGCAATTAGACTTTGCAATTCCCGAGAAGCGTAGCAGATCAACCATTGGTCTTGTCAGAAGAACTTTGCTTGAACGGGGCAGGGCGGTTGCATAGCATTTAGGAATGACCAAACCTGCCTCCTTCAAATACTTCAAAACCAGCCCCGAAATCATCCGCCTGGCGGTGATGCTGTACATCCGATTTCCACTCTCGCTTCGGAATGTCGAAGATCTCCTGCATGAACGTGGGATCGATGTAAGCCATGAGACAGTCCGCTATTGGTGGAATAGGTTCGGCCCGATGTTCGCCGCTGAGATCAGACGGAAGCGTGTGCAGCAACTCCGAACCTTTTCAAAACGGAAGTGGCACGTGGACGAGGTCTTTGTGAAAGTGAATGGCAAACGGCATTATCTTTGGCGCGCTGTGGATGACGAAGGCGAGGTGCTGGAAGCAGTTGTAACGAAGCGCCGTAACAAAGCTGCAGCACTGAAATTTCTCAAGAAATTGATGAAGCGGCACGGCTGCGCCGAAGAGATCGTCACAGATCGCTTCGCTTCCTACAAGGCTGCCCTTAGAGATTTGGGTGCTCTCAAAAAACAACAGACGGGCAGGTGGCTAAACAACCGCGTCGAGAATTCGCACCTGCCGTTTCGACGACGCGAACGCGCGATGCAGCGTTTCAGGCGCATGCGAAGTCTACAGAAATTCGCCTCCGTCCATTCCTCCGTGTACAACCACTTCAACCAGGAAAGATCGCTAGCCAGCCGAGACTCCTTCAAGCAGACACGCACCGCCGCTCTTAGCGAGTGGCGTCAACTTTGTTCCGGATAGGTTCGCGGTTTTCGCGGTAAACTGAGACTGGTTCGAATTCGTCTGACAGCACCGTTTGCCCACCTCAAACGCATTCTCGGGCTGGGACGACTCCGATTACGTGGCCCTTGTGGTGCAACCGACAAATTCCTCCTCGCCGCCACCGCCCAGAACCTCCGAAAACTGGCCAAGATCTTTCCCGCACCGCAGCAAACGAGCAAAGCCTGACAAGAAAGGCACTCGCGCTCAGTTCGGTACGCCTCTCTCTGCGCCAGCAACACGTTGTTTTTCAACAATATCGGCGTATTTCGTTGAAAAACTCCTGCTTGATTGAGACGTCCGTCGTTGATTCAATTCTCTCAACGAGCGGGGGGATCAGCCATGATGGGACCGAGACAGGAAGCGCAGGCGGCATTGTTTTATGAGTTCTCGTTGGATGACCATATTCCCAAAGATCACCTGCTTCGATCGATTGACCGCTTTGTTGATCTGAGCAGCATGCGCGCGCATTTGGCAGATTTCTACAGCCACACAGGCCGTCCTTCAGTCGATCCTGAACTGCTGATCAGAATGCTGTTGGTGGGCTACTGTTTCGGTATCCGCTCGGAGCGCAGGCTCTGTGAGGAAGTGCATTTGAACCTGGCCTATCGCTGGTTCTGTCGTCTCGATCTGACTGACCGCGTGCCTAACCATTCGACGTTCTCCAAAAACCGGCATGGCCGGTTCCGTGAGAGTGAGCTGCTGCGTCATCTGTTCGAGACGACTGTAGCGCGTTGCATCGCGGAAGGTTTGGTCAGCGGCCAGCGCCTGGCAATTGATACCAGTCTGATCGAGGCGGATGCCAACAAGCAGAATTCGACACCCAAAGAAGATTGGTGCGTCTCCGACATCGACCCGGCAGATGCGCCTCGCGCCGTTCGCGAGTATCTCGATACGTTAGATGAAGCAGCATTCGGTGCCGCCAGCGAAGTCCAACCCAAGTTCACATCCCATTCCGATCCTGCCAGCCAGTGGACGGCGGCCCGTAAGGGCCCAGCATTCTTTAGCTATTCCGACAACTATCTGATCGACACGGACCATGGCGTCATCGTCGATGTGGAAGCTACACGGTCCATCCGACAAGCTGAGGTCGGATCAACCAAAACCATGCTGAACCGGGTAGCGGACAAGTTCGATCTGCATCCAGAACGGCTGATCGCGGACACCGCCTATGGCACCGGGCCGCTCTTGGGTTGGCTTGTCGACCGCAAGATCGCGCCGCACATTCCTGTCTTTGATAAATCCGGGCGCAACGACGGAACCTGGACCCGTGCGGACTTCGAATGGGACGCCGGGAACGATCAGTACATCTGTCCCAAAGGTCATGCGTTGAAGCAATTCCGGCGCAACTACTCGGATCCGAACAGAGGGCCAACCGGCAAAGGGACGGCCCGTTATCGCGCCTTGAAAGACGTCTGTCAGACCTGCCCGTCGAAAGCCAAGTGCTGCCCGAACGCCGATGCTCGAAAGATCACACGTGAAGAGCACGAAGACGCCCGGCAGGTTGCCCGCGACATTGCCAAGACCCGCCATTACCAGATCTCGATGAAGCTCCGGAAGAAGGTCGAGATGCTCTTCGCCCATCTCAAGCGCATTCTCGGGTTGGGCCGCCTCCGATTACGTGGACCATGTGGCGCAAATGACGAATTCCTCCTCGCCGCCACCGCCCAAAACCTCCGCAAATTGGCTAAAATCTTTCCTGCACCGCAGCAAACGCGAAAAGCCTGACCAGAAAGGCGTTCGTGCAGTGCTCAGGCCGCCATTTCTGCACCAGCAACACGTTGTTTTTCAACAGAATCGGCGGGAAGCAGACCTTCGCTGCAATGCAGCGGCGGGCTGTGGAGGTTGCCAAAAGCCGACATTCAAACTTGCTGGCGTCCGGGAATTTCTTTGCAAGTTCGCCGGTCAGTTTCGAGCTGTCCAAGCCTCTACTCCAGAGCATCATTCTAATCGGGGTTAGAGATTGAGAACAATTAACGCTGCCATACCAATCATACCGAGAAATTGTGCAAAGAAGAGCCCGAAGCGGATAGTTGATACCACTTCGCTCTGGATTAGGGCCACGTGCGTGAGTGAATGCAGGACGCGCGCAAATAGGACCAGAAGGGATAATTCGTTGAACGTCGGGGTTGTGACGCCGCATAGATGCGCGACAACGACAACCGTACCAAACACTGGCAAGTTCTCGACGCAGTTGGCGTGGGCGCGCATGGCGCGCAAATACCAATCCGGGCCCTCGGGCCGGTCTGCGCGCCATTGCCGAACGCTCGCGCGCCCTGACAAAACCAGAATCCACCTATACGCACCGACGGTCAACGCAAGTAACAACAACGTCCAGATGGCGAAGCCCAAAAGGCTCATGAGCGGAATAGTCATTTCGGCCTAGCTTTCAAAACCGGTGAGGAGCGTTTCGGTTTCTACCGCTTGTCCGTCGCGAAGCGCGAGATACCACGGATCTCTGGACAGCGCGGTATCTACGATCGCATTGACGACTGACTGGGCTGCATCTGTCTCGATCACAATGCGGATGTTGGTCTGCAACGGCGCCGCGGAGTGCTCGCCAATACCCCAAAGTGCTAGGTCGGACATGTCAGTTTCCACGTCTACAGCAACCTGTCGAAAGGATTGACCTTCGTTTGCCGCATGCATCTTGATTGCGATTGCAATGCACGCCGCAATGCCAGCACGGGCATAAAAGCTGGGCGAAGGCCCGGCCGCGTCGCCGCCCATGCCTCGCCCCAAATCTGCTGTAAAGGCAAAAGGACCCTGTGTAATCCTGCAAGCCAAACCCTCACCAACAACACCAGTTGTGGTTGTCTTGCTACGGGCCCTCGCGGGATCACTCTGCATGATTGCGATTGCGCGGGATTGTGACGTCTGAATGCGCAGATCGCGTTCGTCCAACTGATGGTCCAGCATGATTGTTCCTTCCGATTATGCGGCGAATTTGCTGACCAGACGCGCGGTCAGATGGGCTGCCAAATCGGCAGCGTCGTCGGCTGCGCCGTCGATGAATGTCGACTTGCGACGACGCAGAAAGGGCAGACCCATGACATAGAGTCCGTCGGCAATCACCCCGCCGTCGTGGCGTACTTGGCCCTTTTGATCGAATACCGGCAGCTCAAGCCAACTGAAGTCCGGGCGGTAGCCCGTTGCCCAGACAACAGATCCGAACCCTTCCTTCTTGAGATCAATGGCCAAGCGCGGCGATGTTGGAATACGGGTGCGGACTGGTCGCTCGGGCGGGTCCATGAAATCTTGCAGACCGGTCCTCAAGGACCACGCGTCAAACAATGCGAGCAGGCGATCCATTTTGAGGTCTGCCAATGCAAAGATATTGGCCAGCGACCCGGAAAACTGTGCCTGTCCATCGGACAGACCCGCCATTCGCCCAATTAGTTCAATAC
This sequence comes from Ruegeria sp. AF3, assembly GCF_056536285.1. NCBI lineage: Bacteria > Pseudomonadati > Pseudomonadota > Alphaproteobacteria > Rhodobacterales > Roseobacteraceae > Ruegeria > Ruegeria sp. AF3. Next base: position 3,019,190 of record NZ_JBQFJM010000001.1, read on the forward strand.
CGATATCCTGCAGCGCGTTCAGGTCTATTGGGTCGTGGGAACCCGCCAGTTGCAGCGATGGCAAGCGACGCTGGCGGTCGATGTCCTCGACATCCTCATAACTGTCCGACCACCGACCGGTCATTTCCATCCACGCAAGAATATCTGCATTGCGATAGCGGCGTGGGATCCGGACGTGTTCGCCAACCGACAAGGTGACATCTCGTCCCGAAATCTGCAGCTCGCGCGCGATTTGCGTACCCGATGCCGAGGCACCGACGACCAAGACCTTGCCCGGCGGAAGATCGGTGGGTCGTTTGTAGTCCAAAGGCGTGAATTGAGCGATGTCTGCCGGCAGAGCATCTGCAAACGTGGGTCGGCTTGCCGTAGACGTCGCGCCCGTCGCGATTACGACAGTGTCGCAAAAGATCGTGCCCTGATCTGTGATAACGCGATATCCGCGCGTTTGAGGTGAGACGCCAAGAACTGTCGTTTCAGTCATCACCGGAGCGTTGATTGCGGCAGCGGACCTGTCGAATTGGGCAATCAGTTCGGCGCAGGTCATATATCCGTCTCGGTCCGATCCTGAATAAGCGGTGCCGGGAAGATCGTTCATCCAGTTGGGGGTCAACAGGCGCAGGCTGTCCCAGCGTTCAGTGCGCCAGCTGTTGGCGATCTTGCCGCGTTCGAGGATCACATGATCCACCTCGCGCGCGGCAAGCTCTTTGCTCATGGCGAGTCCGCTATGCCCGGCGCCGATGATGACGGTCGTGATATATTTCATGACACTCGCTTCTCTTGTTGATCCGCGCCTTAGGCGACAGTGACATTCACGTTGGTTGGGTTCGTCAGGATGTCGAACACGGCCGAGCGCTTCTGCGATTGCGCCACAAGGGCGGCGATATCTTCACGCGATGCATCCGCGTCGATCTCGAACGACGCACGGATCGCGGAAAAACCGTTGCGGATATCGGGGTCCATGCCGAGAATGCCGCGGACGTCGATGTCTCCTTCGACCATGACGCGGACCGCGTTCAACTGGATGCCGCGGTGTTGCGCAACCGAAGCAACGCCGCCGGTCAGGCAGGATGCCAGAGCGGCCAAGACAATTTCCGGCGGTGTTGGCGCGCGATCGGCGGCGTGAAAGACCTCTGGGTGATCGGATTCGATCTTGTAGGTCTGCTTGCGCTCGTGCTCCTGACCCAGCCCGAAATAACCATTCAGGCTGTTCGTGCTGTAGGTGCCTTCGATCCACGCGCAATCGCTGCGGAAGGTAAAGGCCGCGGCCTCGGGCATTTGGTCGAATGCACCGCGCGCGCCCATTAGGGCTTCGGTATCGACTCCATTGTTGGCCTTGATTTCAGATTGATATGTCATTTTCGTTTCCTTTCGGTTTTTGGGTTGGTCTGGTGGTTGGAAGAATGCAGGGCTGCGGGCAGCCCTGCAGAGGATTGCCTGGTCTACTGGCCGACGGGATTGTCGGCAGGGTCCATGTAGGTGATGTCGAACGGACCGGGCCCGTGGATCTGCAGGACCGTTTCAGCAGTGGTCCAGGCATAGTGCGGGTGGCCTGCCGGCATTTCGACAAATCCGCCAGCTTTCAAAAGCTGGCTTGACCCCCGATCCAGCTTTTCACCATGGCCGACGTTGAATTCGCCAGAGATCACCGTGATCAGTTCATCGCCTGAATGAATGTGGGCCGGCACATCGTAGCCGACTGGCAGCTTGAGCCGCAGGACATACCAGCCATCGCCGAACGGATTGCCGGACACGACCGCGATTTCAGCGCCAGCAGGCAATACCGGCGGAGCAGGCGCCCATTCGGCGGCCTCGGCCAGGTAAGGAGCAGGAGCATGCGTGTCCTGGGCCTGGGCGGTCCCTGCCACGGTGAGCGCGGCCAAAATTGTTGCAAGTGTGGTCGTGTAGTTCATGGTCGTTTTCCTTTCTGGTTTCTTGTCGGCAAAGCCGGGTCGGTCGGCGCGGACGGCGATAGATGCCCGCGCCTGGTAATGGCCGCACATGCGGCCGCTGGTGAAAATGGGATCAGACCGGGTTGCGGGCCGTGATCAGCCACGATGAACTGTCCATCCAGAGGCCCTCCTCGCGGGCGATGACGGCCTCGAACATTTCACCCAGTGCAGCTTCGATCTCAGGCCGCTTCGCTTCGCCAAGTGGGCCTGCCTCGCGGAACGTTTCCCCGGCTGGGCCAATGGCCAATTGGAAGGCAATTGCATCGGCAATGTCGCGTCCGACCAGGACCTTGGCGTCGACGCGCTGGAAGACGATGTCCTCAAAGCCAGCGGCCTCCATCTGCGCCCGTGTCACGGCCTCATCGGCCATGGAAAACGGTCCGGGACCACAGGTCACAGCGTCTTCTCCGGGCGGTGGCAGATACCGACGAACGATATCGCGCGCCTCGATCAGCCAGGGATTGTCGGACCGATCACGCCAGACGATGTGGGCCAGCCGACCGCCGGGTTTCAGACAAAACCGCATGGCCCGCAGTCCTGCGACAGGATTGGCAAAGAACATCGTCCCGAAACGCGCAAACACCATGTCAAACGGTGGCTCGTTAAGTCCGCGTTCGACGTCCGCACATCCGAAGCGGATGTTTTCAATCCCTTGTTGTTCTGCTTCTTGCCGCGCGATATCGAGAAAAGCGTTGCAGCAATCGACGCCCAGCACTGCGCCCTGCGAGCCGGTCGCATTGGCAAGCGCTATCGCGGTATCGCCAAACCCACAGCCGACATCCAGGATGCGCTGGCCCTTTTGGACGGGAAGCATCGGAAAGACCGCCTCGGAATGACGCGACAACCCGCCTTCAAGGATGTGGCGGTACCGAACGAACTTCGGTGCAAGTACGTCGTTCCAGAAATCGACCAGCGGCGATGCGGGCTCGGCTTCCGGGATATAGGTCTGTTGGTTCATTTCTAGTCTCCATGTCGTGATCCATTTCGAGATCAACCTGACGGAGGTCGGGCCATTGTGCTTGAGGGAGAGCTGAGAATTTCGTGGCGAAGTTCTGAGGAAATCGTAGTCTGGGAAGATGAGATACGATTTTGAAGATTTTACTCTGGATACAGCCCTAGGGCAGCTTTCGCAGACGGGGCAAGAGGTCCAAGTCGAGCCGCGCGCCTTCGCGCTCTTGTGCCACCTTGTGGCCAACGCCGACCGGCTGGTGACCAAAGACGAACTGGTCGAGGTCATCTGGGACGGCAGGATTGTGACTGATGCTGCGATCTCGACGCTTCTAAAGACCGTGCGTCGGTCGGTGGGTGACGATGGCAAGTCTCAGCGGTTTATCCGCACGATCCACGGGCGCGGATTTCGCTTTGTGGGTCCGCTGCGCCAGAGCATTCCCGCACGTGCCAAATCTGAGGTGATTTTGCCCGGCGAGGAGTCGGTAACCGAAACGTCCCGTCCGTCGATTGCGGTGTTCCCGTTTCGCAGTGTTGGTCAGCTGGAAGGCTGGTCCGCAATGGCCGACGCAGTTCCGGCGGAACTCATTTCTTCACTGTCGCGCCTCAGATGGCTCCGAGTGCTGGCGCGAGGGTCCACCTTTCGGTTTCGCGACCCGCTACCGGACATGTCCGTCATCCGCACCACCCTCGGTGCCACCTATAGCCTTGTGGGTGATGTCGAAATAATCGGACGCCGCATTTCGATTACCGTGGAGCTGTCCGACACACGCGATGGCCGAGTCATCTGGTGCGAGACATTGGCGGGCGCCATTGACGACGTACACCAAATCCGGACCGACATTGTCCGGCTCGTCTGTTCGGGTCTCGAACTTCACATCAACATGCACGAGACCGAACGTGCGCGATTGCGGTCGCCTGAGAGCCTCGACGCCTGGAGCCTGTTTCATCTTGGCCTTCATCACATGTATCGGTTCACCGAGAAGGATAACGCAATCGCAGCCGAGCACTTTGCCAAGGCGACCAAACTCGATCCCGGTTTTGCCCGCGCCTTTGCAGCGCGGTCCTTCACCTCCTTTCAGGCCGCGTTCATGACGTATTCCACGGACCGCGCCCAAGAGGTCGACAATGCAAGACGGTTTGCAGAGAAGTGCCTTGAAATCGACCCGTTGGATCCGTTCGGAAATTTCAACTACGGTCGATCGTTTTGGCTCAATGATGATCACGATTCAGGCCAATCCTACCTGCAGCGTTCCGTAGGAATGAGCCCCAGCTTTGCTCACGGCCTATATGCAAAGTCGCATGCCGATATGATTGTCGGACACGGTGCTCCCGCTCTGGTTTCGGCGAATGACGCAATATCGCTCAGTCCGCTGGACCCATTTCTCTATGCCATGTATCAGGCCAAGGCCCTCGCCCATCTGCACCTTGGCGAACACGAGCAAGCCTGCGAAAGTACCGACAAAGGCGCGCGTGAGCCCGGTGCGCATTACATCGTCACGACAATAGCAGCCGGCGTAAACAAGGTTGCAGGAAGGAATGCGCAGGCGCAGTTCTGGCACGACCAGACACTCGCACGCCGTCCCGACGCTTCGATTGCGCAGTTCTTTTCCGCCATCCCGATACACGACCCGGTGGTCAGAAAAGACCTGCATCTGGCTCTCAAAGACTTGGGATTTTCAGAGACCTGATCACTGTTTCAACTAAAAATCTGAGGTGTGATTGCGAGCTCAGCGCGGCTATCAAGATAATGATTTTCTTGGCGGCACCTGGCGTGTGATCTGGCGTTTGCCCCCGGCAATGTGCCTTCCTACACCAGTGTCAGAAATTCGGAATGTAATCGCAGAATTCCGAGTGCTTGGTCAATGTCCGGTTAGGGCCTATTTGGTGCCATTTCCATGGCTGATCCTCCGATCCACTATGCCCTTCCCATCTACAACCCAACGTTGCTGACCTTCGATATCACCGACTCCGGCAAAATTCTCCGGCGCTAGAGCCATGCCGGAGGAGTTCTTCGAGTGTTCACCATCTTGACCGACTGACCGTCAGTCAGTAAGAAGATTGCAAATTGGAGACTCACCTTGGCACGGATCGTCAAAGCCCCAGAGGAACGGCGCGCGGAAATCATCGAAACAGCGGATCGGTTGTTTCGGCAGCATGGTTACGCGAAGTGCTCGGTGGAGATGATCATTCGTGAAATTGGGGTCGCGAAAGGAACGTTCTACTACTACTTCAAGTCGAAGCCGGACATTCTTGAAGCCATCGTTGACAAGGCGCTCACCCAGATCGTCGAGATGGCAAGCAGCGTTGCCAAAGAGCCATCGCTCACAGCAATGCAAAAGATGGAGGCGCTTCTGGGGAACAGCCACATCGGCGATGACGACAGCCTGGACGTCGCCGAGATGCTGCACTTGCCCGAAAACCGCGAGCTTCACGAACTCACCAATATCCAGACAGTTCTGCAGCTCTCGCCAATCCTTGCCCAGATTGTGGAGCAAGGGATTGGAGAGGGGGTCTTCGATGTCGACAAGCCCCTCGAGACCATCCAGTTTCTATTCACCGGCGCACAGTTCCTGACGGACGGCGACATGTTCGGCTTCGATGAAGCCGAGCTGCGCGCGCGGCGCTTGGCGATGCAGACAATCATAGAAAAAGCACTCGGCGCAAAACCGGGAAGCTTTGACTTCATGAACCCCATTCGGGTCGTGAAGTAGAGGCATGAGCAGGGAAACGCATCTCAATAATCGGGGGAATTTCCCATGGCAGATATTTCTGCACCAACAAGGACCTACCCGGTTCCATCCCATGCTCTGACAGTTTTCTTCGTTTTGACCTTCGCCATCACCTGGGGCGTTGTCAGCTTGTACATCATCGCGCCTGAATGGGCGTCATCGACCTTTGGCGAGATCAGCGGATCGCACCCGTTCTTCTTTCTCGCGACCTGGGCGCCGGCGATCTCGGCCTTTTCGCTCGTGCTTTACTTTGGCGGTATTGCAGGGCTCAAAGCCTTTTTCTCCCGGCTGACTTTATGGCGTTTGTCGCCAGTTTGGGTCGCCTTCATTGGGATCGGCATTCCGCTTGTCTTCATGATCGGGTCGTCTCTCAAGTCAGGCCCGCTGTTTGCACCTATTCCACCCGAAGGCCTCGGCGCTATGATCGCCCTCACCTTCATGATGCTCTTCCTTGGACCGATTGAAGAGTTCGGCTGGCGCGGTTTCGCGCAACCCATCCTGCAACGGCACTTAGCCCCTCTTTGGGCAGGCATGATCATAGGAACCATCTGGGGCATCTGGCACCTTCCGGCGTTCTTCCTCTCCGGCACGGTCTTTGCAGCATGGAATTTCTTTCCGTTTCTTGTCGGCAACATCACTCTGGCCGTCCTTGTGACTCCGATCTTTAATTCAGGTCGCGGCAGCCTTTTCTGGCCCATGCTGTTTCATTGGCAGCTGATCCTGCCCGTCTGGCCGGATGCGCAGCCCTATGACACATGGCTTCTCGTCATTGTGGCGGCGGTGGTTGTCTGGTGGAACCGGGAGACCATGCTGCAACGACAGGGTGCCGTCACTGAGGTCATCCCCGTCGACGGGAGGGCCGACCCATGAGATCGCTCTTTCGCTCAGTTACGGTTGTTCCTGTCCTTCTGTCCCTACTATTCCAAGCCGCCATTGCAGAACCATTGGACAGAAGATCGGACGTTCAAGCGCTGCTGGAATCCTTTCACGAGTCCTATGGGTTTCCGGGCGCGACGCTTGCCTATGTCGGCGTGGACGGCAAAGTCCAAAGCTTCGCGATTGGCCTCTCGGACGTCGAGGCAGTCACTCCGATGACGTCCGAAACACGGATGCTGGCGGCCAGTATCGGAAAGACGATCTGGGGGGCTCTCACGCTCTCTCTCGAGGGTGATGGCGTGATCAGCCGATCCGACTTGGTGTCGGAGTACCTCGGAGATGAGCCTTGGTTTGCCCGGGTGCCAAACGCGGATCACATCACGATCGGACATCTTCTCACGCATTCATCGGGGCTGCCGGATCAAGCTCACATGGAAGGATTTGCGTCCGACGTGATCGTGTTGGGCCAACAAGCAGCCTTTGATCCTGTGGACTTGGTGTCGTTTGTGTTGGACGAGCCCGCGCTCTTTGAGGCCGGGACAGCTTGGAGCTACACCGATACGGGCTACATTCTGTTGGGCTTGGTCATAGAGGCTGCGACGGACGCAAGTGTGTTTGAGCTTACCACTGAGCGTCTGCTGGTTCCGCTTGGCCTCACTGCTACGGTCCCATCAGATACAACGACGCTCGAAGGCATTGCCGTAGGATATACAGTCAACGACAATCCATTCGGTCTCGCGCCACGTACGATGGATAGCAGCGGTCGATTGACGTGGAATCCCGTGGTCGAATGGACAGGAGGTGGATTTGCCTCCACCTCAGCGGACCTCGCTCTGTGGGGTCATGCGCTGTTCTCAGGTGCTGCGATGGACACGGATTATTTGGACGCTCTGCTGGACGGGGTGGCAGTCCATCCGGACGCCCCGGGCGTGTTCTACGGAGCTGGCGTTGCGATCTATCAGGAAACCCCGCGCGGTCCGGTTTTCGGTCACGGCGGCTGGATTCCCGGCTACGTTTCGAGCCTCCGACACTATGCGGACCACGACCTCACAATTGCATTCCAGATCAATAGCGACGTGGGCGTTGTGGACAATAGCACCGATCTCGTTCCTGCCTTAGAGGAGGCGCTTGCAAGCACGCTCATTGGCACCCTACAGCAATAAGTGACTATTGAAGTTGCAATGTCCGCTTTGGGAAAGCCGCAATGGAGCGAAGACCTCCTGGCCTAAGGTCCGCTTAGGGGCCGTCCTTGCTGTTGCAACATCAATCCCTAGGCTAACATGCTGCGACTGATCTAACGGCAGTAGCGAGCCCAATTTCACCGATGCTGCGGACTGACCGAATGGCAGCTTAGAAAATGCCTAGCGCTTGATGGACCAAACCATTGCTGTCTCGTAACCGGCGGATTCCAGCAACTCGATCTTGGACATCCATACCGCCGGACAGACGACAAATGCGGCTCCCGTTCCACGGTTGGCAAACGCCGTCTCGGCGGCGCGTAACAGCGCGCTCGCACCTTCACTGCCTTGGTCGAGAGCCGCCGGGTTGGCCAGCTCGGGGTGATAATAGTCATCAATCACACCCGTCCCTGTGATGTCGTGGGCAGGGGGAAAATGCAGCCGTGAGGCGGGCTGTGCGATGACGTATCCCTGCAAATCCTCGGACGCGCCCAGAACCATCATGTCCCGATCCCGGAGTGTAAGGCTTCGCGTCATCCAAGCTGAGAACCGTGAATCAGCTTCGGGGTGGATTTCCCAGAAGGGGTCGATGTCGAAAAGAACCTGCCGGTTTTCGGCGCTGCGCGCAACGATACCGGGAACATCGTCTTCCGTCGCTTGCCGAATGTCGGCTGGCATTCCCCTGTCACCAAGGTCGGTGCGCGAAAAGTAGAGCGTAAGGGACTCGTACCCGTTTGCCTCGAAGGCGCTGCGCCAGTCCTCGCCTGCGACGTAAGAGGTTAAATTGATCCGCGCTCCGGCTTCATGAAGGGCGTTTTCGGCTGTGGACAGCAAAGCCTCGACCGTGCCGCGCGGCGCATCGGGTGCCACGAAAGAGTCGGGGAGGATCAGACCTGGCTCACCGAAGGAACCCGCGTAGATCGGCGGCACAGGCAGCATCATCGCGTGAATTACGCCGGTGACCTGACCGCCATCCTCCGCGACCCGCCAAATCTGCTGAAAGGGCTGTTGTTCGGCGGTCAACGCGAAGGTCAGCGCCTTCTCGATCTGCGCGGACGCATCGTCCGCCAACTTCCAGAGGGTTGCGTCCTGCGCGTGGCGTTCGCCCGCGTCCAGCATCAGAAGCTCGACCAGGCGCGGTATGTCGTCGGGTGTGGCTGGTCGAATTGTCTGGGTCATCACTCCGTCCCTTGGCTATCGCTGAGTGCTGCTTCCCCGCTTGTATCGACCGCCTGCACTAGATTGACAAAGCAGGTTAACTCCATAAGCATTTAGAAAAACTATCGCCTTTGGAGCGTCGAATGAAGAACGTGAATCTGAACGCGCTCCGTGTGTTCGCGGTTGTCGCGTCGCAGGGGAACCTGCAACGCGCCGCCGAAGAGCTGAACCTCTCGCGTGGCGCAGTCTCCCAACGGATCAAACAGCTCGAAATAGAGCTGGGGGTGGTTCTTCTCGTGCGGGGCGCACGCGGCGTCTCGCTCACGCCGGAAGGCGAGCGCTGCCGCGCGGCCATAGAGAAAGCCTTAGCGATCCTCGACACCGCGTTGGTGAGCCTCAGCGAGGAGGATGATCGCGTCACGATGCATCTTGGTTCGTCCACAGCAACTAAGTGGCTGATGCCCCGGATGGACGCTTTCGCGGCCAAGTTCCCGACTGTCTCCCTGACCACACAGGTTCACGAGCGGAGCTTGGCGCGCAGCCTGGGCCGGAACGAGATCGCGATCTGGCCCGGCAAAACGCGAGACGCGAACCCGGCCCACGGATCACGCCGACTGACCGACATTCGTCTTATCGCTGTGTGCAGCCCCGATTACCTACGCCCCGACTGGCCCATGGGTTTGGAAACCCTGCTGACGCTGCCGCTGCTTCAGGATGCACACCGCCGGTGGGAAAAGCTGATCAAGGCCACGGGATATGGAGACACGAACAAGCTGCTCAATTTTGACCGCTCTGCCTTGGCTTTGGATGCCGCCATCGGTGGTCACGGCGTTGCCATCGCGCCAACCTACATGGTGGAGAATGATCTGCAGGCCAAGAAACTGGTGGAGATTTGGGTCGATCCGGAGCCCTCTGATGATGGGCTCTATATCTCATGGGCGAAGCACCATTTGGGCCAGACGCGCATCAAGCGGATCGTTGATTGGATTGCGTCTGAATTCGAGTGAAGCAGACCTTCGGTTCGAGAAAGCGAACGGAAGCAAAGTCCGCAGAGTTCCTGTTCGAGCGAGGGTCGATTTCGCGCCTGCGACGAATGTCCGGAAAGCGGGCTGCAACCGCAGCAAATCGGTTGGCTGCTGGATGTCCGCTTAGGGGCCGTTCTCGCCGGTGGAAGTTGTTTCTATTGCCCTGATGCTGCGTTGCGCCCGAGGCCAGCTATGAGCCCAAACCAACCGATGTTGCTGAAAGCACCAATGTCAGCGATGCGCAGTAAGCGGACTTTGCAAAGTCTTTGGTACGGGTAGCAACAGAAGCCTATTTTCGCAGTATTCCGGGCCTACCCACAATGCCTCGACGAGAGACGAGGCGTTCCTCACCGCCTGCAAGGATGTAAGGACATGACGACACGCACATCGAGCCAGCTAGAACGGCTGTAGAAAGCTCAGCACCTCTCACCTGCTTACCAATGGACAGTGCCTCGGAAACCACTCCTCCCGGGCTGTGGAGAGCCACAAGGTCGGCGATCATTAATTCTACTGCCCTGAATGCATCCGCCCAATGGCATTTTCAAAGCGGTAGAAAGAGCATAACCAAACGAGTGAACCCACGCATCAGCATGAATACTAATGACGCCGTGATTGAGTTGGCGTTGCAAGGTCATGGGATCGGACGGCTTTTGTCGTATCAGGTGGCACCCTACATTGCAGATGGGCGGCTCAAGACTGTCATGAAGTCATATGAGCCACCCGAGGTTCCCATCCATCTTGTGCATCAAGAGGGTCGAACCGTGTCTGCGAAGGTACGCGCTTTTGTTGATTTTGCGGTCGAACGTCTCAAATCGGATTCCCTTATTGGCCAGAACCAAACTCAGGCCTAAGCGCAAGACCAACAATTAGGCAATATCGCGCTATTCAGCCGCCGCCGCGGATGAGGCGGTCCATGCATTTGGGACAAACGCATCATCCAAAGCCGTTTCCGCCACATGGTTCGTATAGTTCGACAGGATTTTCAACGCTGTGCCAAGGATGACTTCCAGCATGGTCTGGCGGGTATAGCCAGCCGTCAGAAACGCCTCGACCTGTGCGTCGCTGGGCCAGCCTCGGCTTTCGTTGATCACGATGACGAATTTGCGCAGTGCTTCCAATTTGGGGTCGGCGATAGGGCTGCCATCGCGTAACGCTGCGATCACGTCTTCGGGGACACCGGCCATCTGTGAAAGAGTGGTATGGGCGGCCATGCAGTACTTGCACCCGTTCAACCGGTTGTTAGTCATAAGGATGATCTGGCGCTCAGTCTCTGACAGGCTGGTCTTTCCAAAGATGTTGGAAAGTGTCGTATAGCCTTCCAAAATTGCGGGCGCTTCGGCCATGGCCGCATAAAGGTTGGGCACAAAACCATATCCTTTCAGCGATGCTTCCAGAATTGGTTTCGCGGCATCAGGGGCTGAGGCGATTGTATAGGTCTCAAAATCAGTCATGTCTGGTTTCCTTTGGGAAGAGTTTTCGACGCTCGCGAATTGTCATTGCGGACAGGGCGTCTTGGAGAAATGCCGGCCTTTTGGGGAGGGGAGAGGCAGCGGTGGCTCCGACCGGCAAAAGCCACCAAATTCCTCGATCAAAGGCTGCTGACAGGCGTGTGGTGGATGTCTGCCCACTTGGCATGGGCGCCTTGGATCACGGTCTCTTTGTCCTCAAGGTATTTCTTGAAGATGTCCTCATTCACAAAGAGATAGAGCTTGTTGTCCACGATATCGGCATACCGAACATCGCCATCAAGCTTCTTGCCTACATAGACGCCAAAGGCGCAGAACCCGCCGAATTGAGGCAGATGTGCCGTCGGATCCGCCTCGAATGTGGCTTGCGCTGCCTGCGACGCAAAATAGTAGTCCACTCCATCATGGGCCGATGTAAAAGTGGCGTTGCCCATTTCGGGTTTTTCGGCTTCAAACATCGATACAGGATCGACGCCATGCATGCCGAGGGGCTGCCCGGTCAAGGTAAGACTGTTCGAAACGTTGTATTCATCGTCAGCCAATGCCGCCGCCGCCAGGACGAGAGTCAACGCTGTTGTAAGTGCGGGAAATGTAAAGATGCGTGTCATGATATGTCCTTTCAGGATGTCGGGATCAAATTTGAAGATCGATTTGGGTCAGGCCGATTGGCCAATGCGCTCAACCGCGTCGTCGGTCCACCAGACGCCGTTGGCGACCATTCGGAAGTTGATTATGGCGGCGAGATACCCGTCACCTTCAGGCACCTTGGCCCCGGCTGTGGCATCGCGAACGACAGCGACTTCGTAGCCCAGCTCCAGCAGCTCGTAGAGATGCGCCTGCGTACACAGGTTCGCCGACATCCCCGCGAGGATCACCTTGTCGATCTTGCGTTTACGCAATTGCAGGTTCAGGTCATTCTGAGCAGGGCTATAAACCTTGTGTGGCGAGCAAATGATGGTTTCGCCATCCTCGATGTACTTCTTGTATTGCGGCATCCAGTCGGCACCTGAGCCCTCGAAGTTGTCCAAATTGAGCGGTCCCAGGCGGTCAAACATGCCGATGCTGTGCATCGTGGCTTCCAGAGTGCCCTCGAACTCCCACTTGTGGTCATGCGGGTAGTAATAGTGGGGCGAGATGAAGACCGGCATCCCCGCAGCCTTGGCGGCAATGAAAAGCCGTTCGATATTATCGACCGTGCCCTGTTCGGTCACGCTTTCGCCAACGACACCCCACGTCACACCGTCTTCTGACAAAAAATCAATCTGGGGGTCGGTCACCACAAGCGCAGTACGCCCCGGCTCGATGGTCATGTCGATTTGGGGAAGGCCTGGATTTTCCGGGTCAGCATAGTAGGCGCGTGCTTCGTCGGTCGCGGCAAGGGCCTGCCCGCCAGCCACTATTGTTGTACCTGCCGCGGCCGCACCGGCGGCTTGTTGCAAGAGTCGCCGGCGCGCCATATCGACGCGTTCGGGCGTGACGTCGCAAGCGCAGCTTGCTCCATGTTTGTGGTCATGATTGCTCATTGCAAATTTCCTTTGTCTGAGAGGGGCAAATGGGTTTGCTTTACTCGGGAGCGCCCCAGGTGGATCTGACAAAGAAGAAGTTAGGCGCCACATCGATTGAGGTATCGGCCCGCCCTGCCAAGGTTTTGGCCGAACCTGCCATGTGGTCTTGAGGTGTGTGCCTAGTCGGAGGTCGCCTGCTGCCTGAATCGTGCCGGAGCCTGGCCAACCCAGCGCTTGAAGGCGCGGCTGAACGTGCTCTGTTCCGAAAACCCGGTCATAAAGGCGATCTCGGCTATGGAAGCCTTACCGTCACGGAGCAGGTCACGAGCGAGTGCAACTTGTGCCTGACCAAGAACGTCGCGATAGGTCAGCCCTTCTTCGGCCAACCTGCGGTAAAGAGTGCGCTCGCTCATTCCCATCTCTTGGGCGACATGCGCCGCCTGCGGTGCGCCGTTACTTAGGGCTGGCGTAAGCCGGTGGACAATTGCTTGGCTCAGTGAGGTGTCGTCATCGCGAGAGTTGAACTCCTCATCCAGGTGCTTCGTCATGAAATCTGACAAGCCCGGATCGCCAAGACGATTTTCGCTTTCCAGCATAGCAGGGCGCATAGCAATGGCGTTGTGGTCAGTACCAAATTGCACGGGACAAGCAAAATGCTGGGCGTAACGTTCATGCTCTTGTCGGCACGCATGTTTGAACGCGACATATTCGAGCGACAATCCAGCACCCACAAACCGATACATATTCCGTGCAAAGGCGGCAAGCGCGCATTCGTTGCGCAATTCCAAGGCGGCGCGATGTGGCGTTTGCCCTTCAAATATCCAAAGGACCGGATCGCCGGTTTCGTCAAGTCTGTAAACTGCGGTGTCCGTGACGAGACGAAAATAACGTTCAATCCGTTGCAAAGATTCCCGCAAGGTGGGAGCTGTCTTTACAGCCAGGCCAAGGACGCCGAGATCATCGGTCGCAATCGCGTTCGCATAGGCCTCAACCAACGCAACCTCATCCGCTTGTTGCGCACGAATCCAATCTATCAAATCGAAATACGCATCATCCGCCAATTGGCCGTCTTGAGCTTCTGGTAAACGCAGCACGACAGCGCCATTCGAAATCAGGGCGCCATCGTCGTTCAGCGTCATCCCGGCGGCGTTGGCCATCGCGCGGGCGAATGCGTAAGTTACACTTGCCATACAGTGAGATTAGCACTGGAATGCTCTTTCACACCAGATCGTCCCACCCAGTGATAGGTATAATAAATAAAGACAGCCTCGATCTTCGGGCGCTTGAGGATAAATGCGCCAAACTGATAAAACTCGTCATCAGGTTTTCTGAACGGTATCGTCCGAAAGCGTGAAGAAGCATGCAGTCATAGAGGTCATGGTAGATGGGCGAAATTTTTATATCTGTGCTGCTGCCGCTCGCAGTTGTTGTCATCATGTTCTGCCTTGGCCTCGGACTCACAGCGGCTGACTTTCAACGCATCGGACGACGTCCACGTGCCTTTTGCGTCGGGGCTCTCAACCAGATCATTTTGCTGCCTTGCATCGCTTTGATGGTGATCTTTATCTTTGGGATTTCCACCGAGACAGCCGTTGGCATTATGATTTTAGCGGCCTGTCCGGGCGGGGCGATCAGTAACATCGTAACCAAGCTTTCGAATTGGGATGTTGCTTTGTCCGTTACTCTTACAGCAGTCTTCAGTCTGACTTGTGTCGTTACCGTACCGCTTATCCTGGGGTTTTCGATGCAGATGTTCATGGGGGCAACTGCGCCCGCTATCGACATCTCTTCGACGGCTTTAGCAATGTTTTTTTTAACAGCTTCTCCAATCCTAGTCGGGGTGACCGCGCGGTCATTGGCGCCGCGTATTGTAGCCGCTGTCGAACCAGTCTTTAGCAAGGTCTCTATGCTACTTTTTGCGCTGGTCATTGGAGGCGCGATCATTTCAAACTGGGTGGTGGTCGCGGATAACTTCCTTAGGCTTGGACCCGCACTTTTGGTTGTAGGTGCGTCACTCACGTTTATTGGCATCATGAGTTCAGGGATGCTCGGATGCACAGACATCGAGGCGAAGACGATTTCAATTGAGACCGGCGTTCAAAACGGAGCTTTGGGGATCGCAATTGCCACCTTGCTGTTGCCTAACACCAATGGGTTAAGCGAATATGCCATCCCATCCGCAATTTATAGCGTGGTCTGGATCGTAACAATGTTGCCTGTGTTCGCTTTCCTTGCGCGAAGAAGCCCAATTTTATGATCCTGACGCCTATTTGCCAGCTCTGATTATGGGCTGGGCCAAGTCCCTTAGTTTCCATGCCGGAGCGCCATCTGGTCAAAGAGCGATCAAGGAGCTCCCAAGCCCTCTGTGGAACGGCCGCTTTGGCGATTTTCCCTGTTGGAGGGGAAAACTGTTGCTGCCAGTGCGGTGGATCCTGCGTCAGCGAAGGTGTAGACTCCAAGGTCAGTTTTGTCCGCATGTGAGACATCGTACGCAACTGCAGCGAATGGCCGAAGTTGGTAAAAGCAGTCGTTGCGGCGCAAAACCGGACTTTGCCGCGGCAAGGATCTGTCATGAGTGACAGGTTACGAAGGGTTACCATTCATCTGACAAATAGACTCAGATGACAGCGTTGAGCCCAACCCCGTCATTGCGTTTTTTCGCTGCGTGCGCTCGCAGCACGAAAATCGCCTCGAATCCATCATTTTCAGCGCTGCCGTGCAGCGTGATTAGCGGCCATCCGTTCTCGATCCAGAGAGTTTGAGGGATCAGGCCGCACTGGATCAGAAAACACTCTCTACCGGGCATTCGATCTGGTCCCACTGGGCGAACTTTTCGAGACCTTAACGTGCTGGCATTGTGATTGGTTAGCTTCATCCTAGTAATTCTGGTTGGCCAAAGGGTAAACACTCGTCGGGTGAATATCGGGAGACGCCGGGCTATCACATCACGACAAACAGGAGTGATGTGTGATGCAGGTTGACGGTCTTTCAGCGCTGGTTACTGGCGGGGCTTCGGGTTTGGGATTGGCCGCCGCCGAGGCTTTGAAAAAGGCAGGTGCCAAGGTCGCAATTCTGGACCTGAACGAAGAGAAGGTGTCGCTGGTGGCCGATGAGATCGGCGGCGTGGGTGTCGCCTGTGACGTTACCGACCCGGGCGCGGTGTCAGAAGCATTGGCAAAAGCCGAAGGGCACAACGGACCGATCCGCATCAATGTGAACTGCGCTGGTATCCCTGGTGGCATGCGTCTTGTTGGGCGCGACGGTCCGGTGGACATGGCCGCCTTTGCGCGCGTCATCGACGTCAACCTCATGGGAACCGTCAGCGTCATGACAAAGTGTGCGGCCCGAATGATGGCGCTGGAGCCACTGAACGAGGATGGTGAGCGCGGGATAATCATCAACACGGGGTCGATCACCGCCGTTGAAGGGCAAATCGGGCAGGGGGCCTATGTGGCTTCCAAGGGGGCAATCGCCAGCCTCACCCTGCAGGCCGCAAGGGAATTCATGCCGCGGGGTGTCCGGGTCATGACGATCGCGCCGGGTCTGTTCAAAACGCCAATTTCCGATCACATTCCACAGGAGGTCATCGACGGGATGCTGGATGGCCGAATGTTTCCGAACCGGTTCGGTGAACCCGCCGAATTCGGCAGACTGGCCGTCGACATCATCCGCAATCCGATGCTGAACGGCGAGATCATTCGCCTTGATGCCGGCGTGCGGCTTCAGGCGCGATAAGTCTCGCGGTTTCGCCTGTTTTCCGGGTCGTTTTCAGCCGTTTCGATCAACCACTCCCGGAATTTCTGGGCATCCGGATGGTCGCGGCCTGTTTCTGGCGAGATGAGGTGGAAGGCTTCCTGTAAAGGCGCTTCGATACTGAATGGCTCGACAAGTCGGCCTCGCTCTATCTCAATGCCAAGCATCGAGGAGCGGGCCAATGCCACCCCGCCACCGCGTGATGCAAACTCGAATGCCAACAGTGACGTATCGAATTGCAGCCCCTGACCCGAATTGATGCCACTTGCCATTGCGTATCTGAGCCAATCGGCCCAGCCTTCCTCGTAGCCAAGCACGTGCAGGAGACGATGGTGAGCAAGGTCCGCCGGCTTCCTGATCGCGTGTTCACCTTCCAAAAGTGATGGTGCGCAAACAGGTTTGATCACTTCCCAGGTCAGTCGATCAGCCTTGTAACCGGGCCAGCGTCCCGTGCCGTACTGGATGTCGAGGTCAAATCGCTCGTTGTCGAATTGGTCGCCCCAGACACTGGAGACCAGACGGACCTCGGTATCTGGGTGGCGATCAAAAAAGCCCTGAAGCCGGGGCGCGATCCAGTTCACGGAATATCCGACCGGCGCGCGCACTGTCAGCACCTCGGAGCGCCTGAGCCCGAAGACCTCTTCGGTGCCCGCCGCAAGGCGTTCGAAACCGTCGCGGACCTTGGGCAAATAGGCCGCGCCGACTTTGGTCAGAACAAGACTGCGAGGTTTGCGCTCGAACAGCGGTTCGCGCAGGTAATGCTCCAGAAGCTTCACCTGCTTGCTGATCGCGGCCTGGGTGAGGTTCAGTTCCTGGGCGGCGTTGGTAAAACTCAGATGCCGCGCCGATGCCTCAAAAGCGCGCAGCCAGGTCAGATGTGGAAGGCGTCGGGTGCTCATGGCCAACTCATGCATAAATATTGTTTAGTTATAGGGTGATTATAGGTCGCTTGAAAGCCTTGATCGAACAGGCGCAGGATGGAGCCGGAATCCACTGGAGGTACCGCCTTGCCCATCGACCAAATCTCGGGTTTTGACCCGCAGCGCCTGCGGCGCATCTCGCAGTGGATGGAGGCCCATGTCCGCGAGGGGCGGCTGAGCGGTCTGGCGGTACAGATCGCAAGACGGGGGGAGGTCGCGTTTTCCGAACACGCGGGGTATGCCGACACGGCTACGCGCCAGCCCGTCACACCCGATACGATCTGGCGGATCTATTCGATGACCAAACCGGTCACCTCGCTCGCACTGCTGATGCTGTATGAGGAAGGGGCATTCCAGTTGGATCAGCCCATTGCCGATTTCCTGCCGGCCTTCGGTGCGCCCCGGGTATGGAAGGGGCCGGGCCATGCTCTGGACGCGACCGAGCCGGCACGACGCCAGGTGACCATCCATGACCTGCTGACCCATCAGGCCGGTATCGTCTATGGAGACCAGCAGGGCAATGCTCTGGAACAGGGCCTGTCGGCAGCCGGGCTCGATTTCGACCGCGGTTTTGTCACCATATCGCAAGCCGTCGAGGCGCTGGCCGAGTTTCCATTAGCGTTTCATCCGGGCGAACGCTGGTTCTACGGTCTGTCGACCGATGTTCTGGGCCATCTGATCGAAGTCATCAGCGGGCAAACGCTAGGCGCTTTCCTGAAGGGCCGGATCTTTGACCCTCTTGGCATGATAGATACAGGGTTTTCTGTTCCCGACCACAAGGCTAGCCGACTGGCCACGCTCTATGACCACAGCTCCGCGGGTTTTACTCCATCGGCGAACCAGGACCGTTGCATCGCGCCGGTGACGCTGGAAAGCGGCGGGGGAGGGTTGGTCTCGACGATGGTGGATTACCAGCGTTTCGCGACGATGCTGTTGCGACGTGGAGCCTTTGACGGTGGGGTGCTACTTGGCCGCAAGACTTTCGATCTGATGGTGTCGAACCACATGGGCGGCGATCTGGCCAGCCGTGGGCAGGCGCATTTCAGCGAAACCACATTCGAAGGGATCGGGTTCGGCCTTGGGGTTTCGGTGATGCTCGACCCGGCGCGGGCAAAGATCGTCGGTTCACCCGGGGAGTTCGCCTGGGGCGGCATGGCCTCGACAGCTTTCTGGGTGGACCCGGTCGAGGAAATGACCGTGATCCTGATGACCCAGCTCATTCCCTCGAGCGCCTTTACCCTGCGTCGTCAGCTACGTGTACTGAGCTATCAGGCGCTTGTCAGCTGACCGTTTAATTACTCGGAAGTGAATCAGCGTCAAGGTGGCAAGCGACAGACAACCCGCCGGGAAGGTCGCGCAGCGGCGGTGTGACCCCGTCGCATGTGCCGGCAATCACATGTGTGCACCGATTTGCAAAGGGGCAGCCCTTGGCGCCAATGATCACGCTTCCGGCGCTCGCGGCCTTAGCCTCGCCGGTATCGGCCACCCCTTCCAGCCAGCCTTGCCGCATCTCGGGTACCGAGGACAGAAGCAGCCTTGTATAGGGGTGAAAAGGCGGGCTGAAGACGGCCTTTGACGGTCCCTTCTCGACCACCCGTCCGGCGTAGAGCACCACCACCTCATCCGCGAAAGAGGCGACGGTCGAAAGGTCATGGCTGATGAACATATAGGCCACGCCCAACTTGTCCTTGAGCGACTTCAGAAGCTCGATCACCCCTGCCGCGACCACGGTATCCAGCGCCGAGGTGACCTCGTCACACAGGATCACCTTGGGGTCGGCAGCCAATGCACGGGCGAGGTTGATGCGTTGTTTCTGCCCGCCCGACAATTCGCCTGGGAAGCGCGAGGCAAAGCTGCGTGGCAGGTCGACCAGTTCCAGAAGCTCGCCCACCTTGTCTGCTCGCGCGCGCCCCTTGAGGCCCTGATAGAACTCCAGCGGGCGGCCCAGGATATCGCCAATCCGCTGGCGCGGGTTCAGTGCGGTATCGGCCATCTGAAAGACGATCTGGCAATCCTTGAGCGTAGTGCGGAGTCGATCCTTCACGCTTGGAGCCGCAACCTTCCCATCAAGTTTGATTTCTCCCTCTCGCAACGGCGTCAGGCCGGCGACGACGCGCGCCAGTGTGCTTTTTCCGCAGCCGCTTTCACCAATCACCCCCACAACCGATGCCGCAGGGACATCAACTGATACATCCGACAGGATGGTAAGCGCCCCGTAACCCGCCGTGATGTTTCGTGCGGAGACGACGGGCGCTTGCGCCGCGCTGCCGTCAACATGGTCGACCAGATGCGGTGCGGGCCGGACGGCGGCCATCAGCGAGCGGGTATATTCGTGCGTCGGATCATTCAGGATCTGGGCGGTTGGGCCTTCCTCGACCATTTCGCCATTCTTGAGAACAAGAATGCGGTCCGCCACCTGCGCCACGACCGCCAGGTCGTGGGTAACATAGATGGCCGCCGTCCCCTGATCGCGGATGATGTCCTTGAAGGCTTTCAGCACCTCGATCTGCGTCGTCACATCCAGCGCCGTTGTCGGCTCATCAAGGATCAGTAGATCCGGTCCGCAGGACATGGCCATCGCCGCCATAAGTCGTTGCAACTGCCCGCCCGAAACCTGGTGCGGGAACTTGTCGCCGACGGTGTCAGGGTTCGGTAGGTCCAGCTTGCGGTAAAGATCGACGGCTGTGGCGGTCAGCGTCGCGGCATCGCCGGCGCCATGCCAGAGCGGTGCCTCGATCACCTGCTTGCCGATCCGAAGCGCGGGGTTGAAGCTGGCTGCCGCCGATTGCGCAACGTAGGACACTTCGTCACCGCGCAGAGCATGGCGCTCATGCGGTGACAGTTTCATGATGTCGCGCCCATTCAGCCAGATTTCTCCTCCCGCGATGCGGCAGCCGGGCCGGGCAAACCCCATCGACGCCAGCGAGATCGTGGATTTACCTGACCCGCTTTCACCGATCAGGGCCAGCACTTCACCCTTGGCAACGTTCAGCGACACGCCCTTGACGATCGGCACATAGCTGCCCCCGGGCGGACGACCCTCGACGTGCAGGTTCTTGATGGTCAGGATATCGTTCATTGGTCGATCTTCTCCAGAACGGTTTCACCTTGCTGACGCTGCTGGAACCAGTCGACAAGCAGGTTCATTGATACGGTCAGCGAGGCGATGCAGGCGGCCGGGATCAGTGCAGCGGAGGATCCCAGGAACAGCCCGCCGACGTTTTCCTGCACCATCAGGCCCCAGTCGGCGGCCGGTTCCTGAACGCCGAGCCCCAGAAAGGACAGGCCCGACAGGAACAGGATGGAAAAGGTGAAGCGCAGTCCGAACTCCGCGATCAGCGGGGCCATGGAGTTTGGCAGGATCTCGCGCGTCAGGATCCACCAGGTGCCTTCGCCGCGGGCGCGGGCGGCCTCGACAAAATCCATCACACCGATGTCATAGCCAAGCGCGCGCGACACCCGGAAGACGCTGGTAGAAAGCACCAATCCGACCGTGAGCACCAGAACCGTGATCGAGGTCCCGAATGCGCCGATCACCACGAGGGCCAGCAGGGTCGAGGGGAAGGCCATGAAGGCTTCGACGATGCGGCTGACGACGATGTCGAACCAGCCCTTGAGGATCGCGGCGGCAAAACCCAGCGTCACGCCGAAGGCAAAGGAAATCACCGTGGTGATCAGCGCAAGCAGAAGCGTCGTGCGCACCCCGAAGATCAGGCGCGAGAAGACGTCACGCCCCAGTTTGTCCGTCCCCAACAGTCCGCCTTCGCCAATTGGTGCAAAGGTCGTGCCCGAGATGATCTCGGCCTCGCCATGCGGCGCGATCCATGGCCCGAACAGGGCAAGGACCAGCCAGAACAGCAGGACCGAGCCCGCGATGGTGGCGGTCCAGGTCAGGCGCAGGCCCGCAAAGACCGAAGCGCGCGGCTTGGCAATTTCGGTTGCGTCGCTCATTTGGGGTACCTCAGGCGCGGATTGGCCATGATGGACAGGACATCGGCCAGCAGGTTCAGAAGGATATAGACGGCGCCGAAGATCATGGCGCAGGCCTGGATCAGCGGGATGTCCCGCAGCGTGACGCCATCGACCAGCAGGCGAGTCAGACCCGGGACGCCGAACACGGTTTCGACGATGATCACGCCGGACACCATATAGCTGAGGTTCAGCGCGATCACGGTCAGGATCGGGGACAGCGCATTGGGCAGCGCATGGCGGATGACCAGACGGCGCTTTGGCAGACCCTTGAGCGCGGCCATCTCGAGATATGGCGAGGTGAAAATGTTGATCACCGATGACCGCGTCATCCGCATCATATGCGCAAGAACCGCAAAGCTGAGCGTCGCGACCGGCAGGGCAAGTGCGCGGAAATTCTGCCAGAAATCGAAATATGGTCGGGTATTGGCAGAGGCGGACAACCATTTCAGCTCGACCGCGAAGACCTTCATCAGGATAAGGCCGATAAAGAACTCGGGCACCGCGATCAGCGCGAGTGTAGTCATGGCCAGCGTCTTGTCGACCTTGCCTCCGGCCCGCATCGCCGACCAGAGGCCAAGCGCAAGCGACAGCGGAACCGAGATCGCCGCCGCCAGCAGCGCCAGTCGCAGTGTGTTCCACATCCGGCTTTCTATCATGTCGGCCACGGGACGCTTGGTTGCCAGCGAGGTGCCCAGGTCACCCTGCACCATCCCACCCAGCCAGTCGAAGTAGCGTACGATGGCCGGGCGGTTCAGGCCCATCTCCTCACGCAGAGTGGCCAGCGCCTCGTCCGTGCGGCTTTGTCCCAGAATCGCCTCGGCCACATCGCCGGGTAGGATTTCGGTCGCGCCGAAAATGATGATGGATGCCAGCAGCAAGGTCAGCAAACCCTGCGCCAGGCGCGTCAATATGATGCGATACACCTCGTTCCTCCCTCAAGGCTGCTCGCAGTTTCAGGGCAAGCGTCGTTTTCGACAAACAACCATAGAAGACATGATGGGTGTGTTTTCGTTATAGGTCGGGCATGGGTTGCCTTGGATCAGGGCAAAGCCCGGTTTTTTGTTGTTTGCCCGATGCCGACTTGAGGCGGCACAAGTTTTGAAACCGGAGAAGCCCATGACCGCCTATGCCTACCCCTTGTTGATCAAGCAGATCCTGACCGCGCCCCTTTGTCATGCGCCCGGGCAGGAAATCGTTCATGCCGATACTATGCGCTACGACTACCGCATATTCGCAGAGCGGATCGGACGTGCGGCCGGGGCCTTGCGCGCCCTTGGCGCTTGCGAAGGCAGCGTTGTCGCGGTGTTGGACTGGGACAGCCACCGCTATCTGGAATGCTTCTTTGCCGTGCCAATGATAGGGGCAACCCTGCACACGGTGAACATCCGACTTTCGCCGGAACAGATCCTCTACACGATCAACCATGCCGAGGATGACCTGATCCTTTGCCATGTCGATTTCCTCCCGATGCTCATGGGGATCGCCGACCGGATCGAGCGGCCCTGGCGCCTGGTGGTGATGAGTGATGACGGCCAGACGCCCCCGGATGTGAAAGCCGAGGGCGAGTATGAGGCCCTTCTGGACGCCGCCACGCCGGTCAGCGATTTTCCAGACTTCGACGAAAATATCCGTGCGACGCTGTTTTATACCACGGGCACGACGGGCGACCCCAAAGGGGTCAGCTATTCGCAGCGCCAGCTTGTGCTGCACACGCTTGCTGTGGCATCGGGCCTGGGTCCGATCCCCGGAGGCGGGCTGAACCGTGGCGATGTCTACATGCCGATCACACCGCTTTTCCATGTTCACGGCTGGGGCATTCCCTACGTCGCGACGCTGATGGGGCTCAAGCAGGTATATCCGGGGCGTTACGATCCCGCGCGCCTGCTAGCGCTGATTGCCGAGCATGGCGTGACCTTCTCGCATTGTGTGCCGACGATCCTGGCGATGCTGCTGAACGCGCCGGAGGCGGCAGAGACGGACCTGAGCCGCTGGAAGGTTATCATCGGCGGCTCGGCCTTGCCGGAGGGTCTGGCAGGCCAGGCACTGGCGCGGGGCGTCGACATTCACGCGGCTTACGGCATGTCGGAAACCTGTCCGTTTCTTACCGTGGCTGACATGATGGCGACGCGCGACCCAGAGGCGCCGATCGAGGTGCGGACTGCGACCGGCAAACCGGCGCCGATGGTCCAGATCCGGGTTGTGGATCCCGAGATGAACGACGTGCCACGTGACGGAAAGTCCACCGGCGAGATCGTCACCCGCGCCCCCTGGCTAACGCAGGCCTATCTCAAGAATGAGGAGGGCACGCAGGCGCTTTGGCGCGGCGGCTGGCTGCATACCGGCGACGTGGGGCTGTTCGATCAAGGTGGAACCCTGCGGATCACCGACCGGTTGAAGGATGTGATCAAGACCGGCGGGGAATGGGTTTCCTCGCTCGAATTGGAAAACCTTGCCAGCAGGGTCGCGGGGGTGGCTGAGGCCGCCGCCATCGGCGTGCCGGACCCCAAATGGGGCGAACGCCCGCTCTTGGTGGTCGCCTGCACCGATGCCCCGGAGGCAATTGTGACAGCACTGCGCACGTCGTTTGCCGGGGCGGTCGCGGACGGGGCGCTATCGAAATGGGCCGTGCCCGACCGGATCGAGGTTGTCGAAGCGCTGCCCAAGACCTCGGTCGGGAAACTGGACAAGAAAGCCCTGAGAACCCGCTATTGTTAGGAAAGAACTTTCGCCATGAACGACGTCGTCATCGTTTCGACTGCCCGCACGCCCATAGGCTCTGCCTTCCGGGGGGCCTTCAACAACATCAAGTCACCCACGCTGGCAGGGCACGCGATCCGAGCGGCTGTCGAGAGGTCTGGCGTCGATCCTGCCGAGGTTGAAGACGTCGTGATGGGCTCGGTCCTGACTGCCGGCACTGCCGGGCTAAACGTCGCTCGGCTAGCAGCGCTGGCGGGCGGGTTGCCCGCCACGGCGGTCGCACAGACCATCGACCGGCAATGTGCCTCGGGGCTGATGGCCATTGCGACTGCCGCAAAGCAGATCGCTCTCGATGGCATGGGCGTCGTGGTGGCCGGAGGTCAGGAAAACATCTCGGCAATCCAGGCACGCTATTTCGACTGGGTTATGGCCGAGAAAGACCCCGCCGTGACCCGCGCGGCCGAGCACGCCTATATGCCGATGCTAATGACGGCCGAGCACGTGGCGCAGTTGCACGGCATCACGCGTGAGGCACAGGACGAATTCGCCGCACTGTCGCAGGCCCGCACCGCCGCCGCGCAGGCCGCCGGGGCCTTCGATGACGAGATCGTCCCGGTGACCGCCACCAAGCTGATCAAGAACCGCGAAACCGGCGAGGTGCACGAAGAAACCGTCACCCTTACGCGGGACGAGGGCAACCGCCCAGGCACCACGGCGGACACGCTGGCGGGCCTGAAGCCCGTGGTCGAGGGCGGGCTGGTCACCGCGGGCAATGCCAGCCAGTTGTCGGATGGTGCCTCTGCCTGCGTCCTGATGTCGGCAGAAGCGGCCACAAAGCGCGGGCTGTCGCCGCTTGGGGTATACCGAGGGCTGGCCGTCGCCGGTTGCGCCCCGGAGGAAATGGGCATGGGCCCGGTCTATGCCGTGCCGCGCTTGCTTGAGCGGGCCGGGCTGACGGTCGACGACATCGGGTTGTGGGAACTGAACGAGGCCTTCGCCGCGCAAGCCATTCCCTGCCGTGACCAACTAGGGATCGATCCCGACAAGCTGAACGTAAACGGCGGCGCGATTTCCGTGGGTCACCCCTACGGGATGACAGGTGCGCGGCTGGTTGGCCACGCACTGATCGACGGCAAACGACGCGGCGTCCGATACGTTGTTGTCACGATGTGTATCGGCGGCGGAATGGGGGCTGCCGGGTTGTTCGAGGTAGCCTGATGACGAATCCCGAAAAGCTTCTTCTCATCATCCTGGACGGCGTTCCCTACCGGAATTTCCGACGCCTGTTCGGCAATCTCGAAGGTTGGGTCGCCTCGGGTGAGGCACGGGTGCGTCGGATGCGGTCGGTCCTGCCGTCCACTTCCTCGGCCTGCTATGCGTCGATGCACACAGGCCTTCCGCCGCACGTCCATGGCGTCACCGGGAACAAGCACCGCCAGCGTCTTGAGGCGCCGGATGTGTTCTCGGAACTATCTGGGGCGGGGCGCAAGACCGGTGCCGTGGCGCTGAGTTGGTGGAGTGAACTGTTCCACCGGATGCCGTTCGACCCCGTGCGCGACATCGAACTCGACAGCCCGCAAGGCCCGATCCACCATGGCCGTTTCCACACCATGGCCGATGCGACGGAAGCCAACCAGATGAGCCCGTCCGATGCCGATCTGTTCGCCACATTGACATATCTTTGCGAGGCCAAGGGGATCGACTACGGACTGCTGCATACGTCGACACTTGACAGCATGGGACACCGGTTTGGCCATGGGAAACGAGAGATGAGCGACGCCTGCTACTATCTTGACGCAGCACTTGCGCCCTACGTAACTCGTTGGCGCGACCTTGGCTATGACGTTATTATCACAGCAGATCATGGTCAGGATGACCTTGGCCATCACGGCGGTGCCGGAGAGGATCAACAGGACGTTGCCTTCTACTACTTCGGTGACAGTGGCTTGCCTCCAGAAGAGACGATGTTGGATCAGCTGGCACTTGCGCCATCGATTCTGACGCGAATGGGTGTGACAGTTCCAACAGGCATGACCGCAGAACCATTCCTGACGCGCGAGCGGTGAAAGTCGGACCCATAACCTCAGTTATGGCAAAGTCATGAAATCGGTTGTTTGTGCACTGCGCTTGTCCCTCGCAATGTCCAAGGAATAGCGGGGCAGCCCGTCATCGGTCATCTGGGAGGAAAGATATGTCCGACATCGACAGCCTGGTACGGCAATACAAGGCCGGCGCGCTCAGCCGCCGGGGTTTTTTCAAGCGCGCGGGCGCATTCGGCCTTTTGGTGCCGGCGGCAAGCGGTATCCTTGCGATGGCCGGACCGGCCCGTGCCGAAGAACCGAAGCGCGGCGGCTGGCTGCGGATCGCACAGGGCAACACCGACAACACGCTTGAACCTGTGCGCATGGTCGATACCGATGACGGCATCTATTCGAACTGCGTCTATCAGCGCCTGACCCGTTTCACGCCGACGCTGGAGGTCGAAGGCGACGCGGCTGAAGAATGGAGCGTCAACGACGCGGCCACCGAATGGAGCTTCAAGCTGCGTGGCGGTCTGACCTTCCACAACGGCCAGCCGGTTACCGCCGCTGATGTCGTCGAAAGCCTGTCGCGGCACATCGCCGAGGGCTCGGAATCTCCAGCCAAGGCGCTACTCTCGACCGTCACCGCGATCGACGCACCGGACGCCTCGACCGTCAAGATCACCCTGTCCTCGGGTAGTGCCGACCTGCCGGTGATCATGTCCGACTACCATCTTGCCATTCACCCTGCAGGCCATACCGATTTCGCAATGGCCATCGGTTCGGGCCCGTTCAAGGTGATGGAGTTCATCCCCGGTGAACGTGTTGTCCTCGAACGTTTCGAAAACTACTACGAAGAGGGCAAGCCCTATCTCGACGGGATCGACTTCATCCCTGTGCCGGATGCCAACGCCACGCTCAGCACGCTGCTGGCCGGTGACGTCGACGCCATCCGCGACGTACCCGCCTTCGCCGTGGAACAGTTGAGTGGCAACGACTCCATCACGCTGCACAATACGCCCACGGGCGGTTTCACCAATATCGTGATGATGGTCGACCGCGCGCCGACCGACAACGCGGACTTCCGCAAGGGCATAAAGCATGCGCTTGACCGGGAACTCATCCTGAACCAGGTGTTTAAGGGTATCGGCACGATCTCGGCCGACACGCCGATCGGGCCCACCTACAAATATTGGTGCGAGGACGTGAAGCCCGCTGAATACGACCTCGACAAGGCGAAATTCTACTTCGACAAGGCAGGCGTCAACGCGGTCGATCTCTACACGTCCGAGACCGCGGGCAGCACCGCAAACGACATCGCGCTGACCTTCCAGCAATCCGCGAAGGGCGCGGCAGATATCAACGTAATCAAGACCCCGTCTGATGGCTATTGGTCGAACATCTGGATGCAGAAACCGATGACCATGTCGGGTTGGCAGGCGCGTCCGACAGTCGATGCTTTCCTGACCATCGCTCACATGAAGGGCGGCAGCTGGAACGAAACCATGTGGGGATCGGACACGTTCGACGCCATGATCCTTGCCGCCCGTGCCGAACTGGATGAGGCCAAGCGCGCGCAGATGTACTGCGACATGCTGCACATGATGAACGACGACGGCGGCTTCGTGAACCCTGTGTTCCAGAACCAGCTTGAGGCAACGGCAAAGAACGTTATGGGCTACACGCCTCATTCCGTCGGCGCGATGGGTGGGTTTGGACAGACGCTGCGGAACGTCTGGCTCGCCTAAGCAAACATCCTCCCTGTCAGAGGCCTATGCCGACTGACTCCTGGCCGCCGGTCCACCCGGATCGGCGGCCCTTCGTTTTCGTTCCACTCAATCTCCGGGGCTACCATGTTCTCGATCTCGCCTTCCACACGTCTGCGTCCTTCTCCCTTCTACGAAGCGACACTGGCTGACGGCGTCTGTGCCATGACGACGTACAACCACATGCTGATGCCTACCTCGTACGGCCACCCCGAAGAGGAATACTGGCGCATCATCAACGGCGTCTCGATGTGGGACGTGGCGGTTGAACGCCAGGTGCAGTTGAAAGGCCCGGACGCAGGGCGGCTGGCGCAGATCCTTGCGCCCCGTGATCTGTCGAAATGCAAGATCGGGCAAGGCAAGTATGTCCCCCTGTGTAATCACCACGGCGTCTTGATCAATGATCCTATCCTGCTGAAACTGGACGAAGACCGCTATTGGCTGTCCATCGCCGACAGCAACATCTGGTTCTGGGCCGAGGCCATCGCGCGCGAGCGCGGTTTGAATGTCGAGGTGAGCGAGCCAGACGTATCGCCGCTAGCCGTACAGGGGCCAAAGGCAGAAACCGTTGTCGCCTCGATCTTCGGCGACTGGGTCCACGACCTGAAATACTTCTGGTTCCGCGAAACAGAGATCGACGGAATCCCCGTGGCGGTGGCCCGGTCCGGCTGGTCCAAGCAGGGTGGGTTCGAAATCTACCTGATGGATGGCACTAAGGGCACTGCACTCTGGAACATGGTCAAGGAAGCCGGACAGCCCCACGGCATCGGCCCAGGCAACCCCAACTGGTGCGAACGTGTCGAAAGCGGGTTGGTCTCGTATGGCGGCGACTCGGATGGGCAAACCAATCCGTTCGAGGTTCGGATGGGCAAGTATGTCGATCTTCATGTGCCCGACGACACGATCGGGATCGAGGCCTTGCGCCGCATCGCGGCCGAGGGGCCGAAACGGCATCAGCTGGGAGTCGTCCTGGACAATTCGGAACCGGTGAAGGCGGAGTTCACTTGGAACGGCATCGACAAGGATGGCACGCGCATTGGCGACATGACCACCGGTGTCTGGTCCTACCGCATGAAGAAAAACATCGGGTTCGCGCTTGTGGCGACCTCTGCGAAACCCGGTGACCGGGTCGTCGTAAGGCGCGCGGCCGGAGCCGTCGAAGGTACCCTTTGTGAATTGCCGTTCCTCTGAGGGCGAAATGACTGTCATCACGGAACCCGCCCGGCAGACGCCGGTCATCCATAATGCGGACGTGCTTGTGGTCGGATCCGGCCCCGGGGGTCTTGCCGCAGCTCTTGCGGCGGCGCGGGCCGGGGTCCAGGTCTGTCTGGTGGAACGTTTTGGCTGTTTCGGCGGCAACATCACCGTTGTCGGAGTCGAGGGTTTTGCCTGGTATCGCCACGAGGCCACTGTAGAGGCAGGCGGTATCGGACGCGAATTCGAAGACCGCGCACGCGACATGGGTGCCGCCGTGCCCGAAAGCCAGTCGCTGAGTTACGAGATCGACAGCGAGGGCTTCAAGCTCGTCGCCGATCGGCTGGTCGAAGAAGCGGGTGTCCACGGCATGCTGCACCGCCAGTTCGTGGCCCCGGTGATGGAGGGCGACCGCATCGCCGGGATCATCGTGGAATCCAAGGCCGGGCGCGAGGCGATCCTGGCCCGTGTCGTGATTGACGCCACCGGCGACGCCGACGTGGCGCACCGGGCCGGTGCACCCACCCACAAGACACCCGCCGAACACATGCAGGCCGCCAGCGTCATGTTCCACCTGGCCGGTGTGGACAAGGCCGCCTTCATGGCCGAGGTGCGCCGCGACCCGCAGACCTACAAGGACTGGTCCACCGGCGAATGGACGGTGGAAACCGATGGGAAAGAGGACGACATGTTCTCTCCCTTCCTCAAGAAACCCTTTGCCAAGGCAATCGAGGCGGGCGTGATCCCGCCGCATCTGAACACCATCGCCGGGACATGGGGCGCGATGCATGACACGGGCGAACTGACCTACATGAACCTCGTCCACCTGGCGGGGGTGGACGGGACCGACCCGGACAGTCTGACGCGGGGCGAAATCGAGGGGCGTAAACAGGCCATGCTGGCAATCGAGGCGCTGCGCCGCTTCATGCCAGGCTGCGTCGGTGTGCGACTACGCAACTTTGGCATGACCATCGGTATCCGCGACACGCGCAAGATCGATGCGGCCTA
Organism: Ruegeria sp. AF3; assembly: GCF_056536285.1. Lineage (NCBI taxonomy): Bacteria > Pseudomonadati > Pseudomonadota > Alphaproteobacteria > Rhodobacterales > Roseobacteraceae > Ruegeria > Ruegeria sp. AF3. Next base: position 3,049,358 of record NZ_JBQFJM010000001.1, read on the forward strand.
CAACATCACCGAAACCGACGTGCGCCAGCAGGGCCGGTTCGAGGATTCCATCGGCATCTACCCCGAGTTCATCGACGGCTATGGCGTGCTGATTATCCCGACCACCGGGCGCTACATGCAGATCCCCTACCGGGCGATGCTGCCGGGCAAGGTCAAGGGCCTGCTGGTTGCGGGCCGCGCCATTGGCGGCGACCGGATCTCCCATGCGGCAACACGCAACATGGCCTGCTGTGCCGTCGCCGGGCAGGGCGCAGGCGTCGCCGCGGCGTGGGCGGTCAAGGCGGACTGCGATGTGGCACAGGTGGACATGACTGGGGTTCAGGCCGAACTGCTCCGCCAGGGCGTGAGGATCGCCTGACCATGGCAGAGCCGACGCGCGAGATCGAAACCGATGTGCTGGTGGTGGGTGGCGGCACCGCCGGCTTCGCGGCGGCGCTTGCCGCGGCCCGAGAGGGGCTGCGCGTCCGCCTGATCGAGGCCGGGCCCAAGATCGGCGGGGTCATGGCCTCCTGTCCTGGCATGCCCTGGGGCGGCGGCTATCCTCTGGGCCACAGTATCGGCGGCATCTTTGCCGAACTGACGGGCAGGCTGTCAGCCATGGCGCCGCCCGCCGCCGAGGTTCGTCCTTGCGCGCTGGAAAACTTCGGCCCTGAGGTTCAATACGACCATGAGGCCGCAACGCTGGTCATGTTCGAAATGATGGATCAGACGGGCGTCATCCTGCATCTGAACACCTTCTCGGGCCTGCCCGAAATGGCCGGTAAGCGCATCGGCGCGGTATCGGCGCAAGACAGACTGGGGCCGCTGCGCTTTCTCCCGCGCATGGTGATCGATTGTTCCGGCGATGGCGATCTGTCCGCGCGCGCTGGCGTGCCATATACTCTGGGAGACGACCGGGGCAACATGATGGCGGTCAGCCTGACCTTTCACATGGTCGGTGCCGATACGCAGGCCGCCTTTGCCGAGGGCGACCCCTATTTCCGCCGCTTCGCCGCACGAGGCATCGCCGAAGGGCGGCTACACCCCGATTTGCACAAGCTCTACCTGATGCGTGGCTTCCACCCCGGCACCGTGTTCTGCAACACCGTGACCATCCGGGGCGTCGACGGCACCGACCCGGCGGCCATCGCCCGTGCCACGCAAGAGGGCCGCCGCCGCTGCCACCAGGTGGCGCACTTTCTGATCCAGGATGTGCCCGGCTTCCAAAACGCGCAGATGTGGGGGCTCGGCCCGACCGTTGGCGTGCGTGAAACCCGAAAGCTGCAGGCGCTCTATCGCATCACCGGAGAGGACATCGCCGAGGGTACCAGGTTCGCAGATGGCATCGTCGCCTGCGACAACCCGATCGACGACGTGATGCGCGTCAGCGCGGAGATGACCCATGAGGCGGCAGTCGACCAAGGTGCCTACTACACCATCCCGTACCGCGCATTGGTTCCCGAAACTATCGAGAATCTACTGTTCGCCGGTCGCCTCATCTGTGCCGATCCGGTGGCCTTTGCCTCGGTCCGGGGCATGCCGCAATGCATGGCAATGGGGCAGGCGACGGGTGTTGCTGCCACGATGGCACTGGAGGGCGCTTTGCGGGTTCAGGATGTGAACGGTGAGACATTGGCCGGCGTGCTACAGCAGCAAGGGATGGCAGGAATCGCCGGTCGGACACTTGGAGCGGCGGCATGATTTCGAAGCTACAGATCAGTCTCAATCATCCGAAAGCTGGAACCGCAATTGTTTGGATTGCGTTCTTTGCAATCGTTCTGAGCGCATGGGCCGCCTTGTTCTTCATGACAATGACGTCGCCCTTGTTCGGGGTGCCGCGCGACCTTTGGCGCGCGTTGTGCGGCGGGGCCATAGACACCGGCCTTGGCGCTCTCTTTGCGATGTGGTTGATCATGGCAGCGGCGATGATGATGCCGACATTTGTGCCGACCTTGCGCGTATTTCTTGACCTTGGACATGCAGGCGCAGCGCGCCCCACGGAGGCGCTGGCCCTTGTCATTGGTTATGGCGCGATTTGGGTTGGGGGTTCGCTCATTGGCACTGTCGCACAACGATTTCTCGCAGGTCTCGGCCTGTTGGCGCCTGATGGTTCCAGTCTGTCGCTCTGGCTGACAGCCGCGCTGCTTTTTGGCGCCGGTCTTTACCAGTTCACTCAAGCGAAGGCCGCGTGTCTTGCAAAATGCCGGATGCCGCTGACCTATTTCATGGAACGTTGGGCGCCGGGGCTGCGCCAGTCGCTGTGGATGGGTCTGCACCTGGGTGTCTATTGTCTTGGCTGCTGCTGGGCCCTGATGGCATTGGCCTTCGTGGGCGGCATCATGAACCTGATCTGGATGGGGGCGGCGACCCTGTTCATGGTCTTGGAAAAACTACCCGAAATCGGAAAACCCCTGACCCGACCCGCGGGCGTCCTGCTATTGGGATCGTCCGGACTGGTCATGGTGATGGCGCTGACCTCATGAAAGGAAATCACATGTCACAAACGCTGCCCGAATGGGCCATAAAGGGGGAGCTGATCCTCAATTGCAACTGCACCGTGTTCTGTCCCTGCGTCGTTTCGCTGGGCAAGCACCCGCCGACCGAAGGTTATTGCCAGGCCTGGGTGGGCGTCCGGATCGACGAAGGCCATTTCGCAGGCGAAAGCCTTGCCGGACTGAATGTCGGCCTGCTCATGGACATTCCGGGCAACATGGGACGCGGAAACTGGAAGGCTGCCGCATATATTGATGAACGTGCTTCTGAAGCTGCCTACGACGGGCTGATCCAGATTTTTTCCGGAAAGGTCCGAGGCACGACCGGGCTGTTTTCGATCATGGTGTCAGAGTTCCTGGGTGCCGAACGGGCCCCGGTCGAGTACACCACCGAAGGCAAGACACGCCGCTTGATGGTGGGCAAGAAGATCCAGGGCGAAGTCACCCCGATTTCCGGCCCGGATCAAAACCAAGATGTCGTGGTGTCAAACACCGGATACTGGATGGGACCGGACATTACGATCGCTCAGGCTGGCAAGGGCCGCGTTCGTGCCTATGGCCGGGTCTGGGACTTTGACGGCCGATCCGCGGAGATCTGCCTGATCAATTGGCACGGCCCCAGCTGAGTATCGGACCAAGCCAAGCATTATTTCTTCGGAGGGAACCTCAATGAGCTTCAACGCACTGGTCGTCGACAGGGACGCCGATGGCAAGACAAAGGCGACCGTTAGACAAATTGATCTATCCGATCTTCCCGACGGTGATGTTCTGGTTGCGGTGGAGTACTCTATGCGATCACTAATTCGCAGTCCGGTCCGGGTCTGCGCAGCCAGCAACTGGCGACACCATGGTCGTTGTCGTCCCATTCTCCCAATCGGACGAATACATCGCCGCGCAAAGCTAGACTCTTTCTAACGAATTTCGAGAGCTTCAAAAGATCAGTCTGGGGAAACTTGCTGCATCGCCGAATGTGCAATGCTGCATCCGCGAATATTTCTCACACTCACGTTCGCTGCGCTTGCACAAGTCCGCTTGGTCCTGTGTGGATGGCGTCTGCTTTGCAAGGACAAAATGCTCTGATTGCGCGGCTGGTCAGTACAGTCCTGTGTCCGGCCTTTGATTGCGGCATTTGCTTGAGCCGCTGGCCTTGATGGGTTCCGTGAACCTGGTCCCAATCGGCAAAGCGAACCTGAGAGTTCAGGACGAAGCTCGGGTTTTCCGGGTTCTCGGATGACCGCACGTGCCATCATGGCATTCGTCTTGCAATTCTTTTTTGTTCAGTGCCTCCGGTTATGCCGCTGATTGCCGGTAGTATGTTTCTTTGGTGAGGATCGCCCAGATGATCCGTGCGGCTTTGTTTGCCATCGCGATCGTGGCAAGTCGGACGGGTTTGCGCTCGAGGAGTTGCATGATCCAAGGATGCACGCGTTCTGGATAGCCGCGGGCGCGCTGTACTTGTGAGGTCATACCGATCACCAGAAGCCTTCTTATGTAACGGTCACCCTTCTTGCTAATCCGGCCGAGGCGTTCCTTGCCACCACTCGATCTGTTCAATGGGGTGAGACCAAGCCAAGCAGCAAACTCGCGCCCGTTCTTGAACTGTTTGCCGTCGCCGATGGTGGCGACGATGGCAGAGGCGGTGATTGGACCAACACCAGGGACGGTTCTGATCCGCTTGGCCCGTTCATCGATCCGCGAATGATACTCGATCAGTTTGTCGTAGAACACCACGCGCTCGTCGAGTGCAACAACCTGCTCGCAGAGGGTTTTGAGCATGCTCTTCGCAACGTCTGGCATGTCCGGGCAATCGTTGGTTTTGAACCCTTTGACGAAGCGCATCGCCGCCACCGGCCCGTTCCCGATCACATGACCAAACTCTCGAAGAAGACCCCGGATCACGTTCAGCATCTGGGTTTTCTGGCGCACGACAAGCTGGCGCACGCGATGCATTGTAAGAAGGGCTTGTTGTTCCTTCGATTTCACAGCGACGAACCGCATGGTCGGTCGCGTGACGGCCTCGCAGATTGCCTCGGCATCAACCGCATCCGTCTTTCCACGCTTCACGTAGGGCTTTACGTAAGTCGCCGGCATGAGGCGCACGTCATGGCCGATTTCAGTCAGCTCACGCGCCCAGTGATGTGCCGACCCACACGCCTCAATTCCGACGAGGCAGCTCGGCAGGGTCTCAAAGAACTTCAGCAATTGTCTGCGGCGGATCGAACGATTGAAGACAACCGTACCGTCATCAGCGATCCCGTGGACCTGAAAGACGTCTTTACCGAGATCCAATCCTATTGTCGTGACTTCCATGGTGGGGCTCCTTTCCTTGCAGAAGATGTCTTCTGCAGTTCGCCGCAAAGCGCGACGGTTGGCTGCAGACGCCATCCACCCCATCCGCGAAGCAGACGCTCCACCAAATTTGCCGACTGTCCGCTTCGAGCCCACTTTGACCGATGCTGCTCTATGCCCCAATGACAGCAATGCGCAGAAAGCGGCCTTTGCAAAGTTTAACGAACGGCCCAAAGCGTGGTAGGCCTGTTGCGTTGAGAACCGCTGAAATCAACCCAAAGCGGACGACGAAAAGATGGCCAATCGGCAAAGGTTTTTTGCGTTTTCCTAACAGCGGCTACTCAATTGCCTTGCGAAATGTCTCCGTCAGCCGTTTGTTCAAACCGTGATGAGGTTCGGCTGAAGAACCGTAGTGCAACTCCGCCAAAGCAGCGATGTCATTGAAAATGACTACGGAGCCGCCTTCTTCATTCGCGTAAACCAATAGTTTTTGGCAAAAGGCATCCAAACCAATTGCCGGAAAGTCCGCCATAGCCACACCACCGGGCGCTGGTCCGCCGAATAGCAAGAGAACAGCATCCGGCAGCTCCGTCCCCAGTTGGGACGCTTCGGCCGCAAAATCGATCTCCCCAAACCAGACTGTATCGTCCTGTCCCATCACAGCTGTCCTGACACGTTCCACTGCCTCTGGAACGCTGAGCTCAGATCGCAATTCGATGATGCCATGGTTTGCAACTAATCCTTTGGTCGGCGCTGGTGCTGCATCCAAGTCGTTCAGGACTTCGAGCAACTTGTTCTCAAATGCATTCAACGCTTGGGTATTGATTAGACCATGCCGAACTTTGAGAAACTGAGAGTCTGTGTATTCGATCTGCGGTCGACCATCCTGATCGAATGAAAGAACGCGAAAAGGAAGGTCCAGACCTGCACGTACGTTCTCCTCCAGTATAGGTGTGTTTACCTCTGGATCAGAGAAAACGAGTACACGAGATGCTGGCATTTCGACGCCTTCGGCCTTGGCCAGGCGCGCGTGATCTATCGATGCGATTGGAGCAGCTCCCGCTTCGGAAACGGCAGTCTCAAGCTCTAAGAAGTTTTCGTCCACCGCGGTCTGGACAGATGAAGATTGTGCAAAAGCGGATGCCGAAACTGATAAAGTTGCGATCATCGAGAAAACAAAGCCAGACCTCACCATTTTACCACTTCCTGTTTCCTCGTACTTTTTTCAGAGAAACCGCCGCCAGAGCTGCAAAAGCTATCTCGGCTGCAAGATAAAAGAGAAGTACCCCGTTCGGAACTCCATCGATAAGGATGCTTAGTATGCGCCCAACGGCCAGTCCTGACATAAACAAAAATAGAACCCACAGCGCGGGGCGTTGTAACTCTGGTTTCGAAGCAGCCGCCAACCAAAACAGAGCGTTTGCCATGTAAAGACCCATAATCGCTCGGAAAACATGCGTCAGGTTCGTCCCTTCCACTGGAAATCCCAGCAAAACTGGGATCGAACGGCCGGGCATCAGACCGTATGACAACGCAATTGGCACGAGGCCGACGGCAGCAAGCAGAAGGACTAATCTAGCACTCATGGAGGACTCCTTCTCGTAGAGGTTTCGCTTTTTGCGAAATTCCTAGTCGGTTATTTTGGGCATCCGATGATCCGAGCCGGATGCCCACGCTGCGGTGGGAAAGGCGTATTGGTTGCCTCGCTTCCTCTACTGAGAGATGCCGCCTTCGGTTGATGTTTGTTCTTCAACATGGTCTTGATTGGCGACCGGCTTCCCGCGCGGAGGGAACTCCTCGAAAGTAGCGAGATGTGCCTGCACTAACCGGGCGGCTGGGCCGAATGCCCACATTTTCTCACCCATCCAGCGGACGTACATACCGCTTTCCTCCGCAGCTTTTTCGTAGGGATCGCGGCGGAGGTTGAAAAGCAAGGGGGCGACCAATTCTTCCTTCGGGCCTGACCAGCCGTGGTTTTGAACGACAAAGTGCGCTTTCCAATCGTTGTAGCGTACTGCTTGGAGGTCTGTACCCTGATAGTAAATCAGCTCGCGGCGAATGCTCTCTTCATTCTCACCCGTCAGGTAAGATAGTTGATTGTAGCCATCGAGATGCACTTTATAGCCTTCATATCCCTCTAGGAGCTTTTCTCTTAGATCTGTCGGACCTCCAGCCGCAGCTACAAATGTTGGCATCCAGTCCATTCCGCTGAAGATGCCATTCAAGACTTGACCTTCTGGAATTTTGCCCGGCCAGCGAATAATCGCAGGAACTCTAAAGCCACCTTCCCAAGTAGTACCCTTTTCCCCATGAAACGGTGTCGTACCACCATCAGGCCACGTCAGTGTTTCCGGGCCATTGTCTGCGGTGAACATCACTATGGTATTATCGGCGACTCCCAGATCCTCAAGGTGGCTGAGAACGTTACCAACGTTGTTGTCCAACTCCTTCATGACAACATCCTGAAGTCCGCGCCCATTGCCCAACATAGCTTCGTATTCGGGGCTGAGGTGGGTCCAGACGTGTGCACGGGCTGGAGCCATCCAGACAAAAAACGGAGTGTCCGACTCTACTGCACGAGAAATGAAGTCCTTCGTGTAAGATGTCACTTCGTCATCCAAAGTCTTTTGGCGCTCAGGAGGCGCAGGCCCGTCATCAATAATGCGCTGCTTCCCGACTTTTCCAAATCGCGGGTCGACTGTTTCGTCTACCTCCTCTGTTGCAAATGAATGAATGATGTTGCGAGGCGCAAATTGCGCGTTGAATTCTGGGTCGTCTGGCCAATCCGGATCAGACGTATATTCCATAGCATTCAAGTGATAGAGCCAACCCCAATACTCGTCGAAACCTTTTGCAGTCGGTAGGAACTCATTGAGGTCGCCTAGATGGTTTTTTCCGAACTGCCCCGTCGTATACCCCAACTTTTTCAGGAACATCGGAAGCGTTGGGTCATCTGGGTTTAAACCTACCGGATCTCCCGGCAGTCCAACCGTGTGCATACCAGTCCGTATTGGCAATTGTCCGGTCATGAAAGCTGATCGACCGGCAGTACAACTTGGCTCGGCATAATAATCTGTGAGACGAGCACCCTCAGAGGAGAGGCGATCCAAGTTCGGCGTCTCGATGCTTTTGACACCTCCGTGGTAAACGCCGACGCTCGCCCAACCTACGTCATCTGCCATGATGACAAGAATGTTGGGCGGGGTATGTTCGTCGGCCCAAGCTCCAGTGAAAGCAAAGCAGACGGCACCCGTTACTGAGATAAGCTTGTTCATTAAGACCTCCCGACTTGGTACTTCTTACCAACCATAGGAAAAACATCGGCTTAGAGGAACGGTCTGATTTGTTAACTTTTTGGGCTCAGCACCTTGGTGCAAGAAATTTCTTCGACCAAAAAGCCCGCCAAGCCGGAATTGCAAAGTCCTGGGTTGAATGTCCGGTTTGGGCTGATTGTGGTCCTTTAGAGCAAGAATGCGGATGGCTGCAAAGTCCGCGGTCTGTGAGTTCGATCTAATCAAAACTGTGCGCCTGCAGCGAATGGCCGGTAAGCGGACTGCGACCGCAGCATCGGAACTGGATGATGAATGTCTCTTATGGGCCGTCCTCATCCGAGCAAGATTTAATTTCGATCTGATGCTGCACCTGCTCCAACGTCTGCAAGAAGCCCAATTCGCACAATGCTGCGCGCGGCGAAAGGCGGCATTCGAAAAGTCGCCCTCGGCTGATCTGCGTCAACCGCCCCAAGTGTCTGACAGGATAAATCCGCCTGGGAAGGGATCACCAGGGTCCAACCCGATCTGGGACATGCCATAGATCCAGCACTGCCCGGTCACCCGCACCTGGCTTCCCTGGTAAGGGCCGATTTGTGCCTCTCCCATCAGTTCGGCGCAAAATTCCCCGCCGATTATCGACCTGGTGGTGATCTGATCGCCTTTCGCAATCTCTCCCCTGGCGTGCAGCACCGCCATCGTAGAATTGGTGCCGGTCCCACAAGGCGACCGGTCGGCGCGCGCAGGTTTCAGGGTCGTGCAATGGCGCATCGCCCCGTCCGCTTCTCGCGAGAGGAACATGACATAGGCGAGCCCGTGCACCTCGGCGATCTCAGGATGTACGACATCTGTTATTTCGGCAATCTGGTCGCGCAGAACAACCCCCGCTTCGGCAAGGGCACGCGCGTTTTCCGGGGCAATCGTCATGCCAACCTGATCCACATCAACCAAGGCATAGAACACGCCGCCGTAGCACAGGTCAAAGGCCACAGGGCCCCAGCGCTCGGTCTCAACCACGTCAGAAGCGGCCACGAACGAGGCTGGCATGTCCAGGCTGACACCCGTGACCTTGCCGTCCCGGCACGTCGCTGTCGCCCGCACCAGCCCGGCGGCGGTATCCAATGTCACCACGGTTTCCGGTTCAACCATCTCCATCATTCCGGTTTCCAAGATGGCGGTCACGGCACACATGGAATTTGAGCCGGACATGGCATGGGCTTGATCTGTTTGAAGCACGATCATCCCGAAATCTGCCTCCGGATGACAGGCCGGGGGGATCAATACAAAGGAATGATTTGCCGCCGCACGCGGTTCGGAGCAGAGCCAGCGGCGCAGGCTGTCATCGACCTCGTTGATATGGGCCAGCTTGGCTGCCATGGTGTCACCGGGAATGCTCAGAAAGCCTCCGGAGATGACCCGCCCGATTTCCCCTGCACAATGAACATCGACGGTCTGCAGTGTGCGTTTCCAGCGCATGTGCCTTACTCCTTGATGTACCAGCCCCAGAGGGCCGAGCGGTCATATGTGGTGATCTGTTTGGTCTCGAGGTAGTTGTTAAACCCCCATTCCCCCAGCTCTCGGCCTATGCCTGATTGTTTGTAGCCACCCCAGGGCGCCTCGGTGAACTTCGGCTGTGAGCAGTTTATCCAGACGATCCCGGCGCGAAAGGCGCGCGCTACGCGCTCGGCGCGGTCCAAATCATTGGACAGAACCGCCGCGCCCAGACCAAAGCGCGAGCCATTGGCCAGGTCCACGGCCTCTTCTTCGGTTGAAAACTGGCGGATGCAGACCACCGGACCAAAGATTTCCTCGTTCCAGATCCAAGCGTCTGCTGGCACATCGGTGAAGATGGTGGGCTCGACATAGCAGCCATGTTCCAACCCTTCCGGCACGCCGCGCCCGGCGGCGAGGGTGGCTTCGGTCTTGCCCTTCTCAATGGCCGCCAACACCTTGTCGTGCTGCGATGGACTGACCAGAGGTCCAAGCAAAACACCGTCGTCCAGCCCGTGACCGATCCTAATCTTGCGAGTCTCCGCGATTAGCCGCTCCATCAAGTCCGGGTAGATATCTTCGTGTATCAGCACCCGGCTGGTGGCCGAGCAGACTTCGCCTTGGTTCCAGAAGATACCGAACAGGATCCACTCCACCGCCTCGGCGATATCTGCATCCTCGAACACCACCATCGGGGATTTGCCGCCCAATTCCAGCGAAATGGTTTTGATGTCCCGCGCAGCGGTGGCCATGATGCGTGATCCGGTTGGAACGGACCCTGTGAACGCAAGCTTGTCGACTTCCGGGTGTTCAGTCAGCGGTTGCCCGGCTTGCGCACCGAACCCAGTGACGATGTTCAAAGCGCCATCGGGCAGGCCCGCCTTTTTGGCGATCACGCCCAGTTCCAGCGCAGTAACTGGCGTCAATTCCGACGGCTTCAGAACCATCGTACATCCTGTTGCCAGCGCCGGTGCCACTTTCCATGCGGCCATGAGCATCGGGAAGTTCCACGGGATGATCGCCCCGGCCACGCCTACCGGCTCTCTGACAACCTTGGATTTGAACTCATCCATCGGCAGGATGATTTCTTCTTCGGAATTGTTGTCGAACCGCTCCGCAATGTCTGCGTAGAAATGGAAACACCCTGCGGTGTCTTCGATATCCCAAACAGCCTCGGGTAAAGGTTTACCGTTGTCACGCACCTCGATGCGCGCAAGTTCGTCCGTGCGGGCGGTGATCTCGTCGCCCATTTTGCGAAGTATAGCGGCACGTTCTGCGCCGCTCATCCGCGGCCATGGCCCCTTGTCGAAAGCTGTGCGAGCGGCTTTCACCGCAGCATCCACATCGACGGCACTGCCAGCCGCAATCTGATGAATCACAGTGCAGTCAGAAGGGTCGACCACGTCGAACATTTGGCCAGATGCGGGCGCAACCCACTCGCCATTTATGAACAGCTGATTTTGCATGGCTTGATTTCCTTCAGAAACGGTCAATTCGGTATGGGGACATGTCGATGGCTGGCCGACTTCCCGTAATCAGGTCGCCCATCAGATGAGCGCAAGTCGCAGCATAGGTAAGCCCCAGATGCCCATGCCCTGTGGCATAGAACACGCCCGGGGTCTTGGCCGACGCTGACATGACCGGAATCGTGTCGGGAAAGGCCGGTCGGTGGCCGATCCATTCGGTGAAGTCTTCGACTTGTAGGTTTGGCAAGGCCTCACGCGCCCGACGCACTGTGATCTTGGCACGGCGATAATCCGGGGCGGCGTCAAGGCCCGCCATTTCAACTGTACCACCCACTCGAATGCCGCCTGCCGTCGGGCTGACCATGAAGGCTTTTGCAGGCTAAATGATGGAATGCGCCATGTCGATCCCCGGCGCCAGCATCTGGGTGTGGTAGCCACGCTCAGTCTCCAGGGGCATTGGTTCACCCAAAAGCTTAGAGAGCCGCGATGTGAAGGCGCCCGCGCAAAGAACCACTTCGTCTGCTTGCAGACGCGCGACGCCCAATTGAACACCGGTTATCCGGGCGCTGCGTTCAAATCCGGTCACATCAGCGCGGCGTACGATACCGCCCAAGCCTTCGAAACGCTCTACAAGCCGCTCCACGAACTTAAAGGGATCCGCCAAAGTTCGATTGTCTGGCAGTAGGATGGCTTTGGTTATCTGATGGGTAATTTCCGGCTCGAGAATACGGATGGCCGCGGCGTCCAACACCTCATAGTCGAAGCCAAACCGTTCCAACATATCGATGCGTTCGCGGTCAGCCTGGAACTCGGCCTCATTGGCGTAAAGGGATAGGCACCCTGTTTGCGACAGCTGCTCCTCCATGCCAATTTCGGCCATCAGGCTCTGCGTGTCCGCCAATGAATGCTGACAAAGCGCCGCGCCCGCCGCTTCCAATCGCCTAACAGTGGACGGGCGGCTTGCAGCCAAAAAGCGGATGAACCAAGGGATCAGACGCGGCATGTAGCGCGGACTGACCCGGATCGGTCCTTCCGGGTCCATCATCCAGCCGGGAATCTGCTTCCATGTCGAGGGGCGCGCCACGGGCATGAATTCACTCACCGCAATCGACGCCATGTTGCCGAAGGATGCACCTGAACCGGGAGCGTCCCGGTCGATCAGCGTCACGTTTCGCCCTCGCTTCTGCAGGTCATAGGCGATGGCGGCGCCGATCACTCCGGCCCCGATGACAATTGTGGTTGTTGCAGTTGATGTGCTCATGGCACGCTACCTAAAATGCTGGACTTGGGGCGGCGGCCACCCCAAGCACAAGAGTCACATGGCCTGGATCGGCTCCAACGCCTCTTTCAAAGCGGCCTTTTCTTCATTGGTCAGCGGACCCAGAGGTGCACGGCATTCGCCCACCGGCAAGCCCTGCAGTTCGCAACCATACTTAATCTTTTGCACAAACTTGCCGCTTTCGAGGATGTTCATCGCACGGTACAGCTTGGCCATGATTTCCTTTGCCTTGGTCAGCTCACCCGCCTTGTAGGCGCGATCCAGATCGCAGCAGGCTTTGGCCAGGAAATTCGACGGGCCGCAAATCCAGCTGTCCGCGCCCCAGAACATAAAGTCCAAAGCGATGTCGTCCGAGCCTGAGATCAGTTGGATCTTGCCTTCATACCGAGTGGCAATATCGATTGCGCGCTGCAACACACCCGAGCTCTCCTTGATTCCGATGACACGCGGGTTGTCTGCGAAGTGATCCATCAGCTCGAAACTGATATCGCTGCCGTCCTTGGCCGGGTAACTGTAAAGCACCAGATTCACATCAACCTCGGCCAGCACAGTTTCATAGTGCCTGATCAGTTCGTCCTGCGTCGGACGGGTGTAGAAAGGCGGCGCCAACAGCACGTTGTCATAGCCGATCTCCTTGGCCATGGCGGTCTGTTCGATCACTTGCCGTGTAGCGGGCGCGTTGGTGCCGGCGATCAGAATCTCGTCATCGTTGGCGAACTCCTTGACGAATTGCAGAACCTGCTGCCGTTCCTCGGTCGACTGGCTGAAATATTCGCCGGTCGAGCCATTTGGCACCCAGCCCGTCACGCCCGCATCCCGGAAATGGGTCAGGAGGGTTTCGAAGGCGTCAAAGTCGATCTTGTTCGCCGCATCAAACGGTGTGACCAAGGCGGGCATGACACCCGAGAGTTTCACATTGTAGCTCATATCAACTTCCTCAGATTACGGCGCGTTCGATGACGCGTTCGCCTTTGGCAAAGCGCTCATAGAGAAACGGTGACAGGTCCATCGAACGAAATTCGCCATAGATGATTTGCTCGGCGACACCCCGACCTACTGCGGGGCCTTGTTGCGATCCATGCCCTGATGATCCGTTGGTAAAATGGAAATTCGACACCTCGTCATGCGGACCTATCACCACGTTGAAATCGAACGTGTTGAAATCGTAGTGCCCAATCCAATAGTCGATGACTTCAACATCCTTGAACTGTGGAATACGGTTGCGGATGATCGGGTGAACCTTGTCTTCCCAGATGGTTTCCTCTGCCGAAAAGTCGTCTGGGTCGACGGTTGCATCCTCGCCCAGAGGCGGACAGCCAACCAGGTAATCATCGCCGAATTGTCGGAAATGCACGCCTGTCGGGTCGATGGTCAGGGGCAGGTCGCGATCCAGCGGTTTTTTGGCGCGGAAAATGAACGTATAGCGCCGCTTGGCTTGAATATCGAGTTTGACACCGGCCATACCGGCGATCGTTCCGGCACGGGTTCCTGCGGCATTGACGATGGCGCCCGCCGCAATGACTTCGCCTGTGGCGAGGGTCACGCCGGTTACCTTGTTGCGGTCGCGCGTGATCGCGGTGACTGTGTTCTGAACATAGTCGACACCGCCTTCGACCGACTTTTTGATAAGCCATTCGATCATCAGAGGGGCGTTGTAATAGCCTTCGTCGACGGTGTTCAGGCTGCCCGCTTCGATGTCATCGAGGTTGTAGAACGGATACGCTGCCGCAATCTCTTCGGGCGCCACCATTTTGGTGCCTGCACCACATTCCTCCTGAACGCTTTGGTCCCGTTGCAGAACCTTGGTCAAATCCGGGGAGTCAGAGAGATAGAGATAACCGAAGTTGCGGATGCTGAGTTCGGGCACCTTCGGGTCACCGCCCAGGTTTTTGCGAAAATCGCGCACGAACTCTGCCGCGTACTGCCCAATCTTCACGTTGATTGGGTTGGCAAACTGCTGGCGCATGCAGTTGTTCGAGGCCCCGGTCTGGGCCTTTGAGAAGGTCGGGTCGGGCTCAACCACAAGAACCTTGCCCTTGAAGTCAGGATTCGAGGCCAGAAACCACGCAGTGCAGGCCCCCATCGTGGCACCGCCGATAATCACGACGTCATAGGCATCATGCTTCGGGGTTGCTGAAAACACAGGGAGATCCATCTCCCAAGAGGAGTCTTTCGAAGTCGGTTTCATGATTTTGTCTTTCGCGCTGGAACTCGGATCAGACCGAGCGTGTAATGCCGCCATCCACGCGGATGTTCTGGCCAGTTATATAGGCGCCGCCTTCCGAGGCCAGGAAAGCCACGGTCGCGGCAACTTCGTCATACGATTTGCCGTACCGCTCCATTGGGATCTTCGCCAGGAAATCCGGGTTTTCCGGCAGGCTGTCGATGAAGCCCGGCAAGACGTTGTTCATACGAACGTTGTCGGCGGCGTATTTGTCCGCAAACAGCTTGGTATAGGCCGCAAGCCCCGCTCGCATCACGCCCGAGGTCGGGAAAACCGCATCGGGTTCAAACGCGGCAAAGGTCGAGATGTTGATGATCGTGCCCGACTTCTGTTCAAGCATAATCGGCGCTACAATCCGCGTGGCACGTACAGAGTTCAGGAAGTAAACCTCCATGCCCTCATGCCAGTCGCCGTCGCTGATTTCCAGCACCGGCGCCCGCGGACCGTGACCGGCCGAGTTGACCAGCACATCGACGCGACCCCATTTCTCCATGGCCGCATCGACGAGCTTCTGCATGTCCGCGCTGGATTTGTTGGTGCCGGTCACGCCGATACCGCCCAATTCCTGTGCCAGAGCCTCGCCCTTGCCCGACGAAGACAGAATGGCGACATTGAAGCCGTCAGCCGCAAGCCGACGGGCGCTGTCTGCTCCCATGCCGCTGCCGCCGCCCATAATGATCGCTACTTTCTTGTCAGCCATTTTCCGTCTCCGTGAACCTCGTTGTATCCGTCTGGGTCCAACATCGGGCCTATCACAGCATTTGACCAATCAGTAATTCTGTCTTAACGCTGTAGAAATTCTACTCCCTTGGAGCAAGTACCATGCGCAAGCTACCACCATTGAACTCTTTGAAGGCTTTCGAGGCTTCGGGGCGTCATCTAAATTTCCGGCTTGCCGCGGAAGAGCTTGGTGTCACCCAGGGTGCCGTTGCGCAACAGGTGCGCGCGCTTGAAGAGTTGTTGAAAATCAAACTGTTTGAACGACAAGCCCGCGGATTGTCATTGACGGATGAAGGCCGGAAATACCTTCCCCCGATCCGCCGCGCCTTCGAGATGATGGCCGAAGCAACAGCCAATCTGTCGCCTCAGGACACCGTGGTGACAATCAGCTCAACCCCCTCTTTTGCAACAAAGTGGCTGGTGCCAAAACTGGGGACACTTGCCCTGGATCACCCCGAGATTCGCGTTCGCATGGACGCATCGAACGCGCTTGCGAATTTCCAGACAGATGGAGTCGACATTGCGATCCGTCAGGGCAAGCCCCCCTTCGGGCCGGGCCTTCTGGCGGAGCCGCTGTTCAATGCAGAGCTGATTGCGGTCTGCCATCCGGACCTTGCCGATGGCTCTAACTCGATCCGTTCCCCACAAGACCTGTTGACCCAGGTACTGCTGGAAGACACTCATGGCCAATGGCCCCTGTTTCTCGAAGCCGCACTTGGCGATCAGCCTGTTTCGGCTCTCAAGACAATGGCGTTCAGCCAAACGTCGCTCGCGATTGATGCTGCAATTGCCCGACAAGGCGTGGCGCTGACGAACCGGGAATTTGTCGAAGCTGATCTTCAATCTGGCCGGCTTTGCCAGCCGTTCGATATCTCGGTGACGACGGAAGAGGGATATTACGTGGTGGCCCCTCGAGCCCCCAGGAAACCTGAAGTTGTGGCAACAGTCAGGAATTGGTTGAAGGAACAAGCGTAGCTCGCAGGGCGGAAGAGCGCTCAAGTCCGCCGCCTCGTTCCAAAGCAATTGTGGCGCGTGATGATTCCCCGACTTTCTCACCTTCTTTGCAATCGACAGCATTGTCCGCTCTTCTGAACTCCGCCTGTCTTCGAGCTTTGCTCGCGCAGCGAATGTCTCCTCTGATGAGCCGCACCGCAGCGATGGTGATCAAGGTCGAACGACGGCTATGGGCCGTCCGTCGCTCACCACTTTTCACCGTAGGGTCGCAGTTCTACGTCAAACGACCAAGTAGATCGGTCTTGATGGGCGATATGGAACACTTCCTCTGCTATGGTATCGGGTTTACTGAAGAAATCTTCGGGCGCGTCCGGGTTGAAGGGCATACGGGTCCAGGGCGTGTCGATGGCGGCATCGATGACCACATAGGCCGGTATTGCCAAGTTGTTGGCGGGCTTCATTGTAGGCTGGTCAGTTCTTGGTCTTGTAGCTCGGTGGGATAGGTCTGCTCATACAGCCAGCTACCATGCTGGATTCACGAGATTAATCCCTCACCCAGCCTTTGCGCAACAAAGCCAATCAACAGCTAAAAGAATATTTGACGGCCTCTTCTGACAATTTGAGGTACGAACCTCAAAAAAATCTGGACATGAGGTGCGTACCTCAAATAGCCTTGGAGGTATGCCGCGATTCGCACATCCTCGATTGACGGCGCAAAAAGGGAGGAATGGATGACTTACACAAAACTGGCCTCGGCCAGCGCAATAGTCCTTGCCACTACTACTCTTTCTACCAAGGCAAATGCTGAAGATCTGACGCTTTGTTGGGCTGCATGGGACCCGGCCAACGCACTTGTTGAGCTATCAAAAGAATTCGAAGCAGAATCCGGACACACGATGAACTTCGAATTTGTTCCCTGGCCAAATTTTGCGGACCGAATGCTGAACGAGCTGAACTCTGGGGGTAAGCTCTGCGACCTACTGATCGGTGACAGCCAATGGATCGGCGGTGGCGCAGAGAATGGTCACTATGTCCAGCTGAACGACTTCTTCGATGCTGAAGGCATCAGCATGGACGATTTCGCGCCGGCCACTGTTTACGCTTACTCGACCTGGCCCAAGGGTACGCCAAACTACTACGCGCTGCCTGCGATGGGCGATGCAAACGGCTGGTTCTATCGCAAGGACTGGTTCGAAAACCCCGAAATCCAAGCTGCATACAAGGAGGCGACTGGTCAGGACCTACGTGAACCTCAGTCTCAGAAAGAGTTGTTGCAGATCGCGCAGTTCTTCCAGGGCCGTGAGATCGACGGCAAGACAGTCTACGGGGCAGCTATCTTTACCGAACGCGGCTCGGAAGGGATCACCATGGGTGTGACCGGAGCACTGTATCCTTGGGGCTTTAAATACGAAAACACCCCAGGCTCATATGACATGGAAGGCGCCGTAAACTCACCCGAAGCGGTAGAGGCGCTGGAATTCTATAAGGAGTTCTACGAAACGGCGACGCCTCCGGGATATACCAACTCTTACATGGGTGAGAGCTTGGACGCCTTCAAGTCCGGTCAGGTCGCCATGGCCATGAACTGGTTTGCGTTCTTCCCAGGTCTCTATGCTGACCCCAATACCGGCGGTGACAAGATCGACTTCTTTGTGAACCCACCGCAAAATCAGGCAGGTTCGACACTGGGCGGACAAGGTATCTCTGTTGTCAGCTACTCTGACAAACAGGACGCTGCACTTGAGTACATCAAGTGGTTCGCACAGCCTGAAGTGCAGGCCAAGTGGTGGGAGCTAGGCGGCTACTCGGCGCATAACTCTGTGCTGGAAGATCCTGGTTTCGTGGACAGCCAACCGTTTGCCGGTGACTTCCTGGAAGCAATGGCTGGGGTTCAGGATTTCTGGCAAGAGCCTGCCTATGCAGAACTCCTGCTGGCCATGCAGAAACGCATCCACGACTACGTCGTTGCTGATCAAGGTACAGCTCAAGAAGCGCTTAATCTTTTGATCGAAGATTGGACTGAAGTCTTCGAAGACGAAGGAAAGCTGTAGTCCGGACACAGGCAGGAGCGGGCGCAATCCCGCTCCACCTTCACCCATGAGTCCTAAACCAACAAGAACTGGCAAAGAGATGTCTGACCGGACCGTAGATCGCGTTGCCCAGGCAACGCCCGAGCGAGTTGCGCGAAAAATCCGAGGTTTATCCGACCGCGCAATCGCCTGGATATTCATCTCCCCAACGATATTTCTATTGCTGGCGATCAACATCTTTCCGTTGATCTGGACCATCCAACTGAGCTTTACCAACTACAAGGCCAACAGGATCGGGCGTGAAGTCAAAGATATCGGGCTCAGGAATTACGAGCGTATCCTGACAGACTCGGACACCTGGCTGAATATGCAGGCGACGGCGCATTTCCTGTTCTGGACGATCTTTTTCCAGGTCCTTATCGGGTTTACTCTGGCCTGGCTGATCAACAAGAAATTCAAGGGCAACGATCTTTGGACCACGATCATCGTGCTGCCGATGATGCTGTCTCCTGCAGTCGTCGGGAACTTCTGGAAGTTCCTCTATCAACCTCAGATCGGGTTGTTTAACTACATCGTGTCATGGTTCACAGGCAAAGACCCATCGAGCTTTGAAATGCTGGGATCCGTCACGTTGGCCCCGTGGGCGATCGTGATTGTCGACACCTGGATGTGGACACCTTTCGTGATGCTTATCTGTCTGGCCGGACTGCGCAGTATTCCCGATTACATCTACGAGGCGGCTGAGATCGACAGGGCCAGCAAGCTGCGGCAGTTCTCTACGATCACCATCCCGATGGTCCTTCCGTTCCTGATGCTTGCCGTGCTGTTTCGAGGGATCGAGAACTTCAAGATGTTCGACCTGGTGGTTCAGCTAACCGGCGGAGGGCCAGGTTCTGTAACGGAACTCACCTCAATCAATCTCAAGCGGGAGGCGTTTGAGAAGTGGCGTACGGGCTACGCCTCGGCCTATGCGATCATCCTTTTCGTCACCGTGTTCGGCCTTGCGTCGATCTACGTCAAAGCCTTGAACAAGGTGAAACAGAGATGAGCAGTTTTTCCGTAACCGAACCTTCGAACCGTTCCAAGTGGATCGCCGGTTTTCTGGTCATCACTTATGCGCTGATCACAATGATCCCGCTGGTTTGGATTTTACTGACAGGTTTCAAGTCTCCAGCCGATGCGATCAGCTACCCACCCAAAGTGGTCTTTGACCCAACGCTTGAAGGGTATGTAAATCTCTTCACCACGCGCACGCGGCAGACGCAGGAGTTTTTGGAAGCGAACCCGCCGCAGAACTGGGCCGATGAGATCGTCCGCCAATACGACATGGTGATTGTCGGGCCATCAAAGTTTGGCGAGCGCTTTATGAATTCGGTTATCATCGGATTTGGCTCGACGTTCTTGAGTATCTTCCTTGGTACGCTGGCCGCCTATGCGTTCAGCAGGTTCAAGGTCCCGCTCAAGGACGACCTTTTGTTCTTTATCCTGAGTACAAGGATGATGCCACCGGTCGCTGTCGCCATCCCAATCTTCCTGATGTTCAGAAACCTTGGATTAAGCGACACGCATCTGGGGATGATCCTGCTGTATACGGGCGTGAATATTTCCTTGGCGGTCTGGTTGCTAAAAGGCTTCATCGACGAAATCCCAAGAGAGTACGAAGAAGCCGCGCTCATAGATGGCTACACGAGGTTTCAGGCGTTTTACAAAGTGGTGCTGCCGCAAGCCGCGACCGGCATAGCCTCAACAGCTATCTTTTGCCTGATCTTCGCCTGGAATGAGTACGCGTTTGCCGTGCTGCTGACATCCGCGAACGCGCAGACTGCACCACCGTTCATCCCAACCATTATCGGTATTGGCGGCCTGGACTGGCCTGCAGTGGCGGCAGGTGCCACGATCTTCCTGATCCCTGTCATGATTTTCACCATCCTGATGCGCAAACACCTGCTGCGTGGGATCACATTCGGAGCCGTGCGCAAATGAGCGAGTTTCTTACCGGATTGATGCGTTTTCGCCGGGGCCCATGGGAGATGATCGCGACCATCCTCATCGCTCTGGGTGTCTTCATGCTTATGCAGCCCTTTGTCCTTTGGGCCTTCACATATTCTTTCATCGTCACGCTGATCGGAACCGTCATGTTCATCATCGTCAGCCATTTCCCGGAGTAGAAATGGCCCAGATCGTAGTTAAAAACGTAAAGAAGATGTTCGGCGATTTCACGGCTGTCCGCGAAAGCTCGTTCACGATTGAGGACGGTGAGTTCTTCATGTTGCTAGGGCCATCCGGCTGCGGAAAGACGACGACGCTGCGGATGATCGCAGGCTTGGAACTTCCGACGTCGGGTGAAATCTACCTGGACGGCGAGGAGATCAGCCAGCGCCCCCCATCGGAGCGAGACATTGCCTTCGTGTTCCAGATGTTTGCGCTGTATCCGCACATGAACGTGCGAAAAAATATCAGCTACCCCCTGATATCGCAGGGCATGCCGCGTGCTGCTGTCAAAGCCAAAGTAGAAGAAGTCGCGGGAATTCTGGGGATCAAGGACATCCTCGATAGCCCGGTAGGTGGGTTGTCAGGCGGCGATAGGCAGCGCGTGGCGCTTGGACGCGCGATTGTTCGCGAACCCAAGGCGTTCATGATGGACGAACCTCTTGGTGCCCTGGATGCCGAATTTCGTGAGCACATGGCCGAAGAACTGCGCGCGCTTCATGATCGCATGGGGGCGACCACTGTTTACGTCACACATGATCAGCTGGAAGCCATGCAAATGGGGGACAAGATCGTGGTGATGAACAACGCTGTGATCGAGCAATTCGGCACACCTCAGGAAATCTACGACAAACCAGCTACGATGTTCGTTGCAGATTTTATCGGGTCTCCTTCGATGAACTTCCTGCCGTTTCAGGGAAAGGTCGCGCCTGGCTCGGAAACGGTGCGACTGAATGGTCACGACGAAGCCGTACCCACACTGTTGGAAGGGGCGGAAGGTGACTTGGTTTTCGGTGTTCGCCCTGAGCATGTTTTTCTGTCGGATGCCAGCGCCTACCGAGCCAAGGTCCTGGCCGCAGAATATCTTGGAACCACCCAGATCGTGACGCTGCAAAGCCCGAACGGAGAGCTGAAAGCCCGCATTGATGCGCGCGAAACCGTTAACCCCGGCGAGACGGTTGGCTTGAAGTTCCGCTCATCCGCAGTGACCCTTTTTGAAAATTCTACCGGACGCGCGTTGAGGTCCGCTCTGAACGACGAGGTACTAAGCAATGGCTGAAGTCGTTCTGGAAAACATTTCGAAGTCATTCGGCGAAATCAAAGCGGTGGATGATATCTCAATGACGATCCCCAACGGTGCCTTTGTGGTGTTGTTGGGTCCGACGGGCGCGGGGAAAACAACAACGCTGAGATTGATATCCGGGCTTGAGAAACTGGATTCAGGCACTGTTCGCATTGCCGGGCGCGACGTCGGGATGGATACACCCGCCCAGCGCGATGTGGCGATGGTCTTCCAGCAATATTCGCTGTACCCGCATATGACAGTGCGTGAAAACCTGTCTTTCCCTCTGCGATCGCCGATCCTGAAAACGTCAGAGGATGAGATCGCCAGGAAGGTCAACGAAGTCTCGGAGATCCTGCAGATCCCGCACAAGCTGGACAACAAAGCCACCGAATTGTCCGGCGGCGAAATGCAGCGTGTGTCAATCGGACGGGCGCTGGTGCGCGATCCCCAGATCTTCCTGATGGACGAACCGCTCAGCTCTTTGGACGCCAAGCTTCGGGCGGATTTGCGGGTCGAGCTGAAAAGGATTCAGGCCGATCTGGGATCAACCTTGCTTTACGTGACCCACGATCAGGTCGAAGCCATGACAATGGCTACGCATATCGGCGTTTTAGAGAACGGCCGGTTGGTTCAATACGGTACCCCTCGCGATATCTACGAAAACCCGGGCAGTGTTTACGTTGCCAGCAGGTTGGGTCTGCCGCGAATCAACATCCTGCCGTCCGAGTTGTTCGGAGGCGATCACAAAGGCTCGCAGATTGGTCTTCGCCCGGAAAACATCATTGAAGGCGAAGGCAGCGAGGCGCGTGTGATACGTGCCGAGCATCTGGGCGATCAAACACGGCTGCATTTGGACCTGAATGGTCACCCGGTTGTGACTTTGATTGAAATTCATCAGGATTACCCATCTGGAAAGATTATAAAAATCCGCCCCCACAACCCGTTGTATTTTGACGCGTCCGGCGCGCGGGTGAATTAAGGAGCAAAAGCATGGCCCAGTTCCTCAACACAAAAGAAACCCTGGTAACCGAGGCGATAGACGGCCTTCTGGCTTCCTCTGGCGGGCAGCTTATCCGGCTGGACGGATACCCGCATATCAAGGTTGTCTACCGATCGGATTGGGACAAGTCGAAAGTCGCCTTGGTTTCTGGCGGAGGGTCTGGTCACGAGCCCGCCCATGCAGGTTTCGTTGGCGCCGGTATGTTGACAGCCGCGGTCTGCGGCGAAGTTTTCGCCTCACCCTCGGTCGAGGCAGTTCTGGCGGGCATTCTTGCGGTCACGGGTGAGGCCGGGTGCCTGCTCATCGTCAAAAATTACACCGGTGATCGATTGAATTTTGGACTGGCGGCTGAACGCGCCCGTGCATTGGGCCGCAAAGTAGAGATGGTCGTAGTTGATGATGACATCGCCTTGCCCGACCTTCCGCAACCACGTGGCGTGGCAGGTACGTTATTGGTGCACAAAATTGCCGGAGCGCTTGCTGAAGGGGGTGCCGATCTGGACACCGTTACCAAAGCAGCAAGAAGTACCATAGCAAAGGTTGTCAGCATCGGAATGAGCTTGGACACCTGCACTGTTCCGGGCTCTCCAAAAGAAGACCGGATTGCCCCTGGCAAAGCGGAACTCGGCTTGGGCATCCACGGCGAGCCCGGTGTACAACAAGTCGAATTTTCAAATGCTGTATCGGCCATGTCCACGGTGGTGGAGAAGCTGAAGCAAAGGGTGGGTGCCGGGCATTGTGTAGCGTTGGTCAACAACCTGGGCTCTACAACTCCTCTGGAAATGGCTGTCCTCACGCATGCGTTGTCCGAAACTGGTATTGCCCACCATATCATTGGCCCGGCACCGATGATGACGTCGCTGGATATGCACGGGTTTTCGGTATCCATTCTGCCTGTGGATCAGGACGAATTGTCAGCTCTTGAAGCACCTGTTGATCTGGCCGCATGGCCCGGCGTCAATTCCATCGACCCGATCAAAGTAGCCCCGTTGCCTGATGGCCTGACACCAATCGATCCAATCCCTTCGAACAATCCCACCACGAGGGAAACGATCACCCGCTTATCTGAGCTGCTCATCAACGCAGAGAAGTCTCTGAACGAGCTGGACGCGAAGTCCGGAGATGGCGATACAGGAAGCACACTGGCCACCGCCGCAAGAGCATTGCAAGGTAGCCTTGACCGCATGCCTCTTGCTGATCTGACGCAACTGTTTCCGGCGTTGGGCAATGAGTTAAGCCAGACAATGGGCGGGTCGTCCGGTGTGATACTCGCAATCTTCTTCAATGCAGCCGGAGATGCCTGTGCAAGCGGGGCTTCGGTATCGAAGTCTCTGGTCGAAGGCCTGAATCGCGTGAGCCAGGTTGGGGGTGCCAAGGTCGGCGACAGAACGATGATTGACGCTCTGGCACCCGCACTTGCCGCTCTCCCGTTTGGCCTAACCGATGCGGCCAAGGCTGCTCGCGAAGGCGCGGACAACACGGCAAAAATTCGTCGTGCGAAGGCGGGTCGTGCAGCTTATGTTCCCGAAGAAAATCTAGTTGGACATAACGATCCGGGGGCTGAGGCCGTTGCCTTGTTATTTGAAGGCTTAGCGCGGGAGATTGAGGACTGAAGAACACGTGGAAAACCAAAAACAAAAACTAGAATTGGTGAAAAAGCCAACCGTCAACGACATCGCGCGCGTTGCGGGTGTCAGTCTGGCGACTGTTGACCGGGTCTTGAACAGGCGCCCCGGCGTGCGGGCAGTGACCGTGCAGAAAGTCCAAAAGGCGATTGATGAGCTGGGATATGTGCGCGATACGGCCGCGGCCAACCTAGCGCGAAACCGAGTTTACAACTTCCTCTTTGTTTTACCCGACACGGACAACGAGTTTGTTGAGGCAATCAGCAGTCGGATCGCAGAACAATCCCGTGACCAATTTATCGAGCGGACCCGCATTGCGATAAAGAAGGTCGCTCCGTTCGAGCCGCAAGAAATCGTCTACATTCTGGATGCTATCGACAGTTTGGATATTGACGGAGTCGCCGTTTTCGGGCCTGAAACGCCTTCTGTCCGCGACGCCGTAAAAAGGCTCCGGGACAAAGACGTTCCGGTCGTTGCTTTGGTGTCTGACTTACCGAGTTCTGAGCGAGACCACTTTGTAGGAATTGATAACGTTTCGGCAGGGCGAACCGCAGCTCAGCTGATGGGACGATTTGTGCATCGCGACGGCAAGGTTTTGGTACTTACAGGATCCCGTTTGGCACGTGACCACCTAGAGCGCCGTCAAGGCTTTGATCTAGTTGTAGCTGAGGAATTTCCACACCTCGAAGTCGTAGCGTCTGTCGAGGGCCGGGATGACCCGAATCTGATTTACAAGATGATGCCCGAGATCTTTGAAACCTACCCGGATCTTGTTGGAATTTATTCCTCCGCAGCAGGCAATGCAGGACTGATTCAATTTCTTTCAGAAAACAAGCTCAGCAAAGATCTGGTGATCATAGCTCATGAGCTTACTCCGCTTAGTCGTGAGGCGCTTAGGCTAGGTACATTTGACGCTCTTATCTCGCAAGACACTGGGCACATTGTTCGTTCAGCCGTCCGTCTGCTGCGTGCAACTTCAGACAAAGTGCCATTCAACAAAGCCCAGGAACGTATCCGTATCGACATTTATCTGAAGGAAAATTTACCGCCATAGAGGCTCAGGTTTTGGGGAGGAAATTTAATGAAGACAATCAAAGGTCCAGCTTTGTTTCTTGCACAATTTGCCGGGGACGAAGCGCCGTTCAATTCGTGGGACGCGATCACTAGATGGGCGGCTGACTGTGGATATAAAGGCGTTCAGGTTCCCAGTTGGGATGGGCGGTTTTTCGACCTGGAGCAAGCCGCGTCCAGCGTCGGTTACTGCGATGAGTTCAAAGGCAAGGCCCAAGAAAATGGTGTCGAAGTCACTGAGCTTTCAACGCATCTTCAGGGTCAGCTTGTTGCCGTTCACCCAGCCTATGACAGTGCGTTTGATGGCTTTGCAGCGGAAAGCGTCAGAGGAAACCCTAAAGCCCGTCAAGAATGGGCCGTAGACCAGGTCAACAAAGCGCTATCCGCTTCGAAAAATTTAGGCATTTCGGCACATGCGACATTCTCAGGCGCGTTGGCATGGCCCTATGTTTACCCCTGGCCTCAGCGCCCTGCTGGCTTGATAGAAACGGCATTTGATGAGCTCGCTCGTCGTTGGGTGCCCATCCTGAATCACGCCGAAGACTGCGGTGTCGATGTCTGCTACGAAATTCACCCCGGAGAGGACCTCTACGATGGTGTGACATACGAGATGTTTCTGGAAAGGACGGGAAATCACCCACGGGCCTGCATGCTATACGACCCGTCGCACTACGTGCTGCAATGCCTCGACTATCTGGACAACATCGACATCTACAAAGATCGAATTCGGATGTTCCATGTCAAAGATGCCGAGTTCAACCCGACCGGGCGGCAGGGTGTTTATTCCGGGTATCAAAGCTGGGTCAATCGTGCCGGGCGCTTCCGATCACTTGGTGATGGCCAAGTGGATTTCGGTGCAGTCTTCTCAAAAATGGCCGCGAATGACTTTGATGGCTGGGCTGTAGTCGAATGGGAATGCTGCCTCAAACACCCCGAGGATGGAGCGCGTGAAGGTGCTCAATTTGTGTCAGATCACATCATCCGTGTGACCGAGAAAGCCTTTGATGATTTCGCCGACGGTGGCGCTGACGAAGCCGCCAATCGTAAAATGCTGGGGATTGAGTGATGGTCACAGGACGCAGTGAAGAAACCTCAGGACGCATTCGGCTTGGCATGGTTGGCGGCGGAAATGATGCCTTCATAGGGGGTGTTCATCGCATCGCCGCGCGATTGGACGACAAGTTCGAGCTAGTTGCCGGTGCTTTGTCTTCGACGCCAGAGAAATCTCTTGAAAGTGGTCAGGCATTGGGGCTCGAACGGGTCTATGAAGACTTCAAACAAATGGCGATTAGGGAAGCCCGACTGAAATCTGGGATCGAGGCAGTCTCAATTGTCACGCCAAATCACGTTCATTATGCAGCCGCACGTGAGTTCCTGAAACGCGGTATTCATGTAATTTGTGACAAGCCACTCACCTCGACCCTTGCCGATGCGAAAAAGCTGGTCAAAGCAACAGAAAGCGCGAATGCCCTATTCATTTTGACCCACAATTACACAGGCTATCCAATGGTTCGGCAGGCGCGTGAAATGGTTGCCAACGGCGACATTGGCAAGATCCGCGTGGTTCAGGTTGAATACCCACAGGATTGGCTGACCGAGCAGCAGGATTTCAAACAGGCGGAATGGCGAACCGATCCCGATCGCTCGGGCGCGGGTGGATCAACCGGTGACATCGGAACTCATGCATACAACCTTGCCTGCTTCGTGACCGGGCTTAAAGCGGAAAGCCTTGCGGCGGACCTGCAGGCCTTTGTGCTGGGGCGCAAAGTCGATGACAACGCCCACGTCTTGCTTCGCTTCAAAGGCGGAGCGCGCGGTATGCTGTGGTCTTCTCAGGTGGCTCCCGGCAACGAAAACGCACTTCGTTTGCGCGTCTATGGCGAAAAAGGTGGGTTGGAGTGGGCTCAGGAAGATCCCAATTACCTGTGGTTCACGCCATACAACGAACCAAAGCGTCTAATCACACGAAATGGAGCTAGTGCTGCTGATGCAGCCAACCGGTTGAGTAGAGTTCCTCCGGGACATCCCGAGGGATATCTTGAGGGGTTCGCGAATATCTATGGAGAGGCTGCTGAAGCGATCCAAGCTTTCCGAAATGGTATTTCACCTGACGCTTCGGTTGTTTATCCAACAGTCTATGACGGGCTCAATGGCGTTAAATTTGTGGCCGCGTGCGTGCAAAGCTCTTCAAGGAATGCGGCTTGGATCGACTTAGCTTAGAATCTGGTTGTGGGCATAGGGCAGACGGGGGTTGTCACGTTAACTTGCCGTTTGATGAAAGTGTCGCAAACTCTTGGAACGACCAAAGGAAAATACGAGCGAAAAACTCTAACTACAAACGGCAGGAAAATCGGGTTTCAGAGCAGGCCCAAAACCGAAGTTTTTTATCCCGGCCATGCAAAAGTCTGCGAAAACCTCATCAGCGCATCGAGAGCCGGCGAGTATTTTCGGCCAGGGACTGTAAAGGCCGCGATAGTTCTTGAAACTTCTGGCTCCACAAGCGGGCGCTGCAACAAGCCCGGCAGAGTAACCGAATACTCAGGCATGAAAGCAAAACCAATGCCTGCAGCGGTCTTGTCAGAAGAACTTTGCTTGAGCGGAGCAGGGCGGTTGCGTAGCTTTTTCCCATGACCAGACCTGCCTCATTCAAATACTTCAAAACCAGCCCCGAGATCATCCGCCTTGCGGTGATGCTGTATATTCGGTTTCCACTCTCGCTTCGAAATGTCGAAGATCTGCTGCACGAGCGAGGCATCGACGTGAGTCACGAAACTGTCCGGTATTGGTGGAATAGGTTTGGGCCGGTGTTTGCCGCTGAGATCCGAAGAAAGCGTGTTCAGCAACTCAGAGCCTTTTCAAAATCGAAGTGGCACGTGGACGAGGTTTTCGTGAAGGTGAATGGCAAGCGGCACTATCTTTGGCGGGCTGTGGATCATGAAGGCGAGGTGCTGGAAGCCGTTGTCACCAAACGTCGAAACAAGGCTGCAGCACTGAAATTCCTCAGGAAATTGGTGAAGCGGCACGGTCGCGCTGAAGAGATCGTCACAGATCGATTCGCTTCCTACATGGCTGCGCTCAGAGAAATGGGCGCGCTCGAAAAACAACAGACGGGAAGGTGGCTCAACAACCGCGTCGAGAATTCGCACCTGCCGTTTCGACGACGCGAACGCGCGATGCAGCGTTTCAGGCGAATGCGAAGTTTGCAGAAATTCGCCTCCGTCCATTCCTCTGTCTACAATCACTTCAGCCAGGAAAGATCGCTAGCCAGTCGAGACACCTTCAAGCTGACCCGCACCGCCGCTCTCGCCGAGTGGCGTCAACTTTGTTCCGGATAGGTTCGCGGTTTCCGCGGCAAACTGAGACTGGTTCGAATTCGTCTGACAGCACCGCCACTCATACCGTCTTTGCTCTGAGTTTTTTGCAGTGAATTGTACTGCCGTTCCGACCGGACGCCAACAGCATCCCGACCAGAGATGACGCGATGTACGCTGCGTCCCAGTCATCCACCCAGTCCATGTGAAGTTCAGTTAGGCTGGCCTGACTTCACATTCAGCGAAACACCCGGTCAGTGAAAAAACACTGAAATTGAAAGTAAGTTATATTGTGCCTAGAGCTTTTGCCGGAGGTACGCATGAAACTGACATCCTATTCCAACTATGCGCTACGGTCTTTGCAGCTGGCTGCGCTCAAGGCTCCGGACCGCATTCGCGTTGACGATGTCGTGCGGGTGCATGGCCTTGCCCGGCCACATATCGTAAAAATCGTGCACGAGTTGGGTCGGGCCGGTTATCTGGAAACAGCACGGGGCCGAGGTGGTGGTTTCCGGTTGGCCAAACCGGCGGAACAGATCAAAATCGGCGATGTAATTCGCCTGACCGAAGGCCCCCTGGATGTGGTCGAATGCTTTAACCCTGAAAAAAACACCTGCCCTCTGATCGGTATATGCAAACTGTCCCAAGCGATCCAAAAGGCAACAGGGGCTTTCATGGCTGTGCTTGATGATCTGACGCTGGCTGACATCGCCTCAAACAGAAACGAGTTGTTGAACCGTATCGCGCCGATTGAGGAGGGCATTGTGGCACCCATGCGCAACGCAAGATGACAATTTTGGACTGGACTGAGCGATTTCACGGGACAAGCCGCCTTCCGAAGGCTGTGCGTGAAAGGTTACGTACGGCGGCCCGTATTGTGCGGTGCCCAAAAGGCGCTCAGGTATTCGGCCCTGACAACGTCCCCGACAGCCTATTGTTCTTGTATGACGGACGGATTCGCATTTCTCAAAGTTCGGATTCGGGCCGCGAGATCGTGCTCTATCGGGTCGAGGCGGGGGAAAGCTGTGTGCTGACGACGGCCTGCATGCTGGCAGAAGAAGCATATAACGCTGAAGGTATTGCCGAAACCGACGTAACGGCGGTGACCTTGCCGAAACATGCCTTCGACCGTCTGGTCTCGGAAGAAGACGCATTTCGCGAGTTTGTGTTCGAGGCCTACTCACGCCGGCTGATTGATCTGTTGCGGGTGGTCGATGACGTGGCATTCGGGCACCTGGATATTCGCCTTGCTGAACGCCTTCTGGTTCTGTCCGGGGGTCGGGAAGACATTCAGGCAACGCATCAGCAACTTGCCAGCGAACTGGGCACCGCGCGTGAAGTCGTATCGCGGATTTTGCAGGACTTTCAAAAACGCGAGATGATTACCCAATCGCGGGGGCGCATTACGATAACCGACAAGGCGGCTTTGGAACAGTTGGCTCAAAGCACCTGACCATTT
This sequence comes from Ruegeria sp. AF3, assembly GCF_056536285.1. Taxonomy (NCBI): domain Bacteria; kingdom Pseudomonadati; phylum Pseudomonadota; class Alphaproteobacteria; order Rhodobacterales; family Roseobacteraceae; genus Ruegeria; species Ruegeria sp. AF3. The sequence goes on from NZ_JBQFJM010000001.1 coordinate 3,079,291, forward strand.
CGGGAAATTTTCCGGTTTCGTGACTTTGTCACTGAAGTCGGGGTTTCAAAGTTATACTTACTCCTCAACTTATCATACCGCGATGGTGATTGCAGGTCTCACGCGAAGGCCGGATGAGGGTTGGCAGAAACGGAGGAGACAAAGATGAATGACCGCATTCCCGCCCGGACGTTCGGCGGCATCGCCATTGCGTTGCTTGTTGCTGCTTTGGTCGGCGCGGCTGGCAGTTACATCTTTCTGATTTCCGGGCACGGGCACCGCCAGGGAATGGCCGGTGAACGGGCAGAGCATCGTCACGGTGCAGATGGGCAAGGCCACGACGAGGTCAACATGCCGGGGCTGAGGGGCGAGAACGCGACGCCCGAGGAAAGTGCCGAACTGGCTGTGATGTTCCGCAATTTCGATACGATCACACGCGAGGTTGAAAACCTTCCCAACGGTATTCGCACTGTCACAAGATCTTCCGACCCGGATGTCATGGATGCTCTGGTCTCCCATGTTGCCGGGATGATCGATCGGGTGAGTCGCAAGGATGATCCGATGATCATCATTCAGAGCCCGACCCTCGACATATTTTTTCAACATGGCGACAAGATCACCTCGGATATCGAAGTGACCTCTGAAGGGATCGTAGTGGTGCAAACATCTGACGATCCGGAAATAGCCAAAGCCATGCATATCCATGCGGCCGAAGTGAGCGCGATGGCGGATCGCGGCATGGACGCCGTCCACGAAATGATGATGACACGCGGCGTAAACGGGTAACGGATCCGCGCCAGTTAGGAGGCAAGATCATGAATGATCAGAAGTCAATCGAGATGCACAACAAAAAGATGGCCGACGCGATAGCGACGCCGATTGGAAGCTACCCAGTTGATCTGAGCGTGAAGCCCGATGTTCAGGGTTTTTACGACGAGGCGACGGCGACGATCAGTTATATTGTTGCGGACCCGACCTCGAATGCCTGTGCGATTATCGACAGTGTCATGGACATCGATTATGCCGCTGGACGCATTACGTTTGGCCATGCCGACATGCTGATTGCCGAGGTAGAGAAGAGGGGCCTCAAGCTGGAATGGATCATTGAGACCCACGCCCATGCCGACCACCTGTCAGCCGCGCCTTACATCCAGCAAAAGCTGGGCGGCAAGATCGGCATCGGTGAAAACATTAAGATCGTGCAAGACGTGTTTGGCAAGATCTTCAATGAAGGCACCGAGTTTCAGCGGGACGGCAGCCAGTTTGACGCCCTGTTCGTCGATGGCATGACCTACAAGATCGGCAACATGACCGCCTTTACCATGCATACGCCGGGCCACACACCCGCCTGCATGGTGCATGTTGTCGGGGATGCAGCCTTTGTGGGCGACACGTTGTTCATGCCTGACGGTGGCTCGGCGCGGGCCGATTTCCCCGGGGGCGACGCGGGGACGTTATATGACTCGATTCACAAGGTGCTTAGCCTGCCGGACGAAACCCGGCTGTTCATGTGTCACGATTATGGTCCCAACGGGCGTGACATCCAGTGGGAAACCACCGTCGCCGAGGAGAAGGCCCACAACATTCACGTGGGCGGCGGCAAGACTAGGGACGAGTTCATCAAGATGCGGTCCGAGCGCGACGCGACGCTGGCAATGCCGACACTGATCGTCCCCTCGATTCAGGTCAACATCCGGGCGGGCGGCATTCCAACGGACCAGGATGGGAACCAGATGCTCAAAGTCCCAGTCAACAAGCTCTGAACGCAAGAGGCACCCATGGACATCAGAAAGATATCAGGCGCAGTTTCGGTGTCGCCGCAGATTACGCCAAATGACATCGAGGCGATAAAAGGCGCGGGCTTTCGTGCCATCATTTGCAACCGTCCCGATGGCGAAGGTGCCGATCAGCCGACTTTCGAGGAGATCGAGGTAGCTGCGGAAAAACTGGGTCTCGAGGTGCGCTATGTTCCAGTGCAAACCGGGATCGTCACGGACGAGGACGCCGAGGCCTTTGGCAGCGCGCTGACCGAGTTGCCGGGTCCGGTTCTGGCCTATTGCCGGACCGGCACGCGCTCGGCCACTTTGTGGTCGTTGAACGAGGCGGCGCACAAGCGTCCGGTATCCGAGATCCTGTCTGCCACCAAGGTCGCCGGTTATGACATGAGCGGCGTCGCCCGCCGCATTGCCAATGGTGGGAAAACGCCGACCGACACGGGCGACGCATCATTCGACGTGGTTATCGTGGGCGGTGGGGCTGGCGGTATTGCCACTGCGGCCAGCCTGCACGCGCGCAAATCCGACCTGTCGATTGCCATCATTGATCCGTCTGACGTGCATTATTATCAGCCCGGCTGGACGTTGGTGGGCGGGGGCGTCTTCTCCGCAGAACAGACCGCCAAGACGATGGGATCCCTGATCCCGCGCGGGGTGAAGTGGATCAAGGCGGCAGTTGCTGCCTTCGAGCCGCTGAACAATGCCGTTATTCTGGATGGCTGTCGCGTGGTGAAATACGACCGTCTTGTCGTGTCTCCGGGGCTCAAGCTGGACTGGAGCGCGGTCGAAGGGCTGGAAGAAACCTTGGGCCGCAACGGGGTGACCTCGAACTACCGCTATGACCTGGCGCCCTACACCTGGCAGCTTGTCGAAGGGCTTAAGGAGGGCCGGGCGCTGTTCACGCAGCCGCCGATGCCGATCAAATGCGCGGGTGCGCCACAAAAAGCCCTATATCTGTCGGGCGATGCGTGGTTCCGGCGCGGTGTTCTGAAGGATATCGACATCCAGTTCATGAACGCTGGCGGTGTGCTGTTCGGGGTCAAGGACTATGTCCCGGCGCTGATGGAATACGTCAGGAAATACGACGCCTCGCTGAATTTCTTTCACAATCTGGTGTCGGTAGATGGGGCGGCGAAAAAAGCGACCTTTAAGGTTGCAGTGCCCGACGCCGAGCCGGATTTGGTCACGGTCGAGTTTGACATGATGCATGTCTGCCCGCCACAGGTCGCGCCAGACTTTATTCGCGTGTCGCCGCTGGCGGACGCGGCGGGCTGGGTCGATGTTGATCAGGCGACACTGCGCCACAAGAGCTTCGACAATATCTGGTCGCTGGGCGACGTGATGAACGCGCCCAACGCCAAAACCGCGGCGGCGGCGCGTAAACAGGCACCGACCGTGGCCGATAATATCGTGGCCGATATTCAGGGCCGCGGCCCGGTTGCCGCCTATGACGGCTATGGCTCGTGCCCGTTGACGGTCGAGCGTGGCAAGATCGTTCTGGCCGAGTTCGCTTATGGTGGAGTGATGACACCCAGCTTCCCGAAATTCCTGATCGACGGAACCAAACCCAGCCGGTTGGCGTGGCTGTTGAAAGAGAAGCTGCTGCCGCCGATCTACTGGTCCGCGATGCTGAAGGGCAAAGAGTGGTTGGCCAAGCCCGAACCACTGAAGGTGGCGACCGATTAACTCCCTTCGAAACTGACACCGGAAGAACCGGTGTTAGATCTGGCCTGTCCCGCCTTCACTAAATGTGCGACGGGCCACGGTATGGCGGTCAGAGCCTTCCGCGCTCTGGCCGCCGCTTTCTCAGGACGTGAACCCATGCAGAGCCTTTTACGTTTCCTTCCTATTCTGGACTGGGGTCGCCAGTATAGACGTGCGTCGCTGTCGAATGATCTGATCGCAGCCGTGATCGTCACGATCATGCTGATCCCACAGTCCTTGGCCTATGCCTTGCTGGCAGGGTTGCCGCCTGAGGCCGGGATCTATGCTTCGATTCTACCGATCATCCTTTATGCAGTTTTTGGCACCAGCCGGGCTTTGGCGGTGGGGCCGGTGGCGGTTGTGTCGCTGCTGACAGCCAGCGCCGTGGGGCAGGTGGCCGAGCAGGGCACAGCTGGATACATGGTGGCGGCACTGACACTGGCTTTCCTCTCGGGTGGGTTTCTGGTGCTGCTGGGCGTTTTTCGACTGGGCTTTCTGGCCAATTTCCTCAGCCATCCTGTCATCGCTGGCTTCATCACCGCGTCGGGTGTCCTGATAGCGACCAGCCAGTTAAAGCACATTCTGGGTGTCAGCGCGCATGGGCATACCCTGCCGGGGATGCTGGGTTCAATCTTCGAAAACCTTGGGCAGACCAATTGGCTGACGGTAATCATCGGCGTGCTGGCCACTGCGTTCCTGTTTTGGGTGCGCAAGAACCTCAAACCCGCGTTGCGGCGCATGGGGGTGACGCCCTTGCTGGCTGACGTGCTGACCAAGGCCGGACCAGTGGCTGCCGTGGTGGTGACCACAGTTGTCGTCTGGGGGTTCGGGCTGGATGCGCAGGGCGTCAAGATCGTCGGCGACGTGCCCCAGAACCTGCCGCCACTGACTTTGCCTGGGCTGTCCTCGGACCTCATCGGTGCATTGCTGGTGCCTGCGATCCTGATCTCGATCATCGGTTTTGTCGAAAGCATCTCGGTTGCGCAGACGCTGGCTGCCAAGAAACGCCAGCGCGTGGACCCCGATCAGGAGTTGATCGGTCTGGGCGCAGCCAACCTGGGCGCGGCATTTACCGGCGGCTTTCCGGTCACCGGCGGGTTCTCACGCTCGGTCGTGAACTTCGATGCGGGGGCGGAAACCCCGGCGGCAGGCATATATACCGCTGGTGGTCTGGCGATTGCCGCGCTGTTCCTGACACCGCTGGTGTACTTTTTGCCCAAGGCCACCCTGGCCGCGACGATCATTGTTGCGGTGCTAAGCCTTGTGGACCTGTCGATCCTGAAAAAGACCTGGGGATATTCGCGCGCCGATTTTACCGCCGTAGCCGCCACCATCGTTTTGACTTTGCTGGCCGGGGTCGAAACCGGTGTGGCCAGCGGCGTTGCGATTTCGATCCTTCTGCATCTCTACAAAACCTCGCGCCCGCATGTGGCCGAGGTCGGGCTTGTGCCGGGCACGCAGCACTTCCGCAATATCAATCGCCACAAAGTCGACACCGAGCCGTCACTTGTGACGCTGCGGGTGGATGAAAGCCTGTATTTCGTGAACGCCCGTTTCCTCGAAGACCTGATCCAAGCGCGAGTGACCGAGGGCTGCGAAATCCGCAACGTGGTTTTGATGTTCTCGGCGGTGAACGAGGTCGACTTTTCAGCCCTTGAAAGCCTTGAGGCCATCAACCACCGCCTGAGTGACATGGGCGTTGGTCTGCACCTGTCCGAAGTCAAAGGCCCCGTGATGGACCGCCTGAAACAGTCGCATTTCCTCGACGACCTCAACGGGCAAATCTTTCTCGCCCAGTACGACGCATGGCAGCGGTTGACCGCACCGGACAGGGTAACATCAGCGGCAGAGTAACCAGAGCCGAATTAGGGCCAGAATCCCGTGAGAAGTTCCGATGCGGGCTTAATACTCGGGTTCACCTTGAATAGGTGGGCTGCCTTGGGCCGCACTCATCCGCGTTCTGGAAGTTGTTTACTTCGACGTCAGATCAATAATGCAACGTAGCGAAATCGAGTGGAAGCGCATCAAAGCTTTGCCAGATTTGCTCACAATATTCGGACTGAGCAACTGCAAAACGAACCATCCTGATTGTCAGTTCCTGTGAAGGAAGTGTGCTGTCAGCGCGTTGAAGCTGACCTGTTGCCAGGGACGCAGCAACCAGAGAATGAGGTAACCAGGCAACGCCAATTCCATTGATGGCATATTGTTGCATCGCAAATGTCAGGGCCGTTTCAGCTCTGGTCACAAGTGTGGTTTCCTCTGGTAATCGCGGCGCGATTTTCCGAGCGAAAACTTGCCCCAGAAACACATCGGACGGATAGCCTATGACCGGAAGTGCCGCGCTGGTGATTTTGTTGCGAACAGAGGGTGCGCAAACGGGGATCAAAGTGTCCGCGCCAAGTGTCTTGGCTTCGAATGCGTCACCAATACTGCTTATTTCGTCGCCCGGAACCGAATACATGATCGCGAAATCGACCTGTTTTGAGATCAGGTTCAAAAGACATTCGTCCTGGTTCCCCGATCGCACGTGAATTGAGATATCGTCATTCTCGGTCAGCGTTTGCACGATCCTTGGCGAAATCGTGGTCGTCAAAGCATGTTGGCACACAAACGACAGTGACTTCCCGGTTTGGTCATTCGCTGTCTTCAGCACATGTCGCAGTTTGTGCAGCCGCGTACTAAGCTCTCTCAGTTCGGGCTCCAATGACTGAATGCCAGGCATAAGTGATACGGGCTTGCGGCGGCGGTCAAACAGGGTGGCTCCGACGCTGTTTTCGATAAGCCGTATACGCCGGGTGAAGGCCGATTGAGTGAGAAGCCGCTTTTCAGCGGCTCGTGTCAAGGAACCGCCATCCAAAACAGCCAAAATGTCATCGATCCATTCCAAGCGCATGGGGTTTAAATAGACCAAGCATTTCTAATATGCAATTCATGCAAGTTATGAGTTGAATTTCGAATTAGATACGCGGTTCAAGCGATGATAAATTGCCGAAATTCAATGTTAGGAGCCTCCACATGCATCTCGCCCGCTTTCCCCGTGTGCATCTTGCCCATCTGCCGACGCCGTTGGAACCGATGAAGAGGCTGTCCAAAGAACTGGGGGTGGAAATCTGGATCAAACGCGATGACTGCACTGGTATGTCGACCGGTGGCAACAAGACGCGCAAACTGGAATTCCTGATGGCCGAAGCTGAGGCGCAGGGCGCGGATATGGTCATGACGCAAGGGGCAACTCAAACCAACCACGGCCGACAGACAGCCGCTTTTGCAGCCAAGCTGGGATTTGATTGCCATATTCTGCTGGAAGATCGCACCGGTTATCAGGACGGAAACTACAACACCAACGGCAATGTCCTGCTGGATCACCTGCACGGTGCAACCACCGAGAAATTTCCCGGCGGGCATGACATGCCGGCCGAGATGGAAAAAGCAGCAGAAAAGAAAAGGGCAGAAGGACGCAACGTCTACCTCATCCCCGGTGGTGGATCAAATCCGACAGGTGCCCTTGGCTATGTGAACGCAGCTTTTGAGCTTTTGGGCCAAGCCAACGACCGCGGTTTGAGAATTGACCGGCTGGTGCACGCGACCGGCTCTTCGGGAACGCAGGCGGGGTTGGTGACCGGTATGTGCGCCATGAACGCGAAGGTGCCGGTTTTGGGGATCGGGACCCGGGCGCCCCAACTTAAACAAGAACAGATGGTTTACGATCTTGCCTGTAAAACAGCCGAGAAGCTGGGATGTGCAGGCGTCGTGAACCGCGAAGACGTGATGGCCAATACAGATTACGTCGGACAGGGTTACGGCTTGCCTACCGAAAGTGGTATCGAGGCAATCCGGATGTTCGCCGAGCTGGAGGGGATACTTTTGGATCCCTGCTATTCGGCAAAAGGTGCGGCAGGTCTTATTGATCTTGCACGCAAAGGCGAGTTCCAGGACCAGCGAGTCGTATTCCTGCATACCGGCGGTGCAGCGGCGCTGGGGGGGTATGACTTTGTGTTTGATCATCAGAACCGCTGGGTCAATATCTGACCAATGACGCGGGCCCCGATCGGTATTCTTGGTGGCATGGGCCCTGAGGCGACTATCCTCCTCCAGCGCAAGTTGGTGGAGACTGTGCCAGCAGACGACGATCGCGACCATATCCCGTTGTTGATCGATATGAACCCGCAGGTGCCGTCTCGCATTTCTCACTTGATTGACGGAACGGGCGCGGATCCGGGGCCTGTGCTTGCCGCGATGGCACGTCGTCTTCAAGCTGCCGGGGCTGTGGCATTGGCCATGCCGTGCAACACTGCACATTACTATGCTGCTGCGATTACGGATGCCGCGACTATTCCCTTGTTGAACATGGTGGAACTGGCAGTGGATCGTGCCGACCGGACAATCGGACCGGGTGGGTGTATCGGGATGCTGGCGTCGCCCGCGCTGCGGCGCGTAGGTCTTTTCGACACCGCGTTTCAAGCGCGGGGAATGTCAGTTGTCTGGCCAGCAGATGAGGGCAAGATGCTTGCGGCCATCCGCAGGATCAAGGCCGGTGATCCTTACAATGAGGCACGCGAAACTCTGAATACCGTATCTGCGGAACTGATTGGTGCCGGGGCAGATATGCAACTTATCGCGTGTTCAGAGCTGTCGTTAATCGCCGACAGTGTCGCCGCGGACGTAATAGCCGTTGATACGATTGACCTGTTGGTTGATGCGATCATCGCGTTTTCCCAAGCAAATCGCACCCACTCTTGATCCTGCTGAAAGTGGGGCAAGTGATAAGGCTGGAAGGCAGCGCTGCTGTGCAGTTGTGATCGTTGATCGTCTTGCAGATCACCTCAGCGCATAACAAATGGGTTCGACATCGGTTTGTCCGATGTATTCAGCCAAACGGTCTTGGTTCGCGTGTAATCGTGAATGGCCTCCAATCCCGCTTCCCTGCCATAACCGGATTGATTTAAACCGCCAAAGGGCGCGATGGGTGAGACGGCGCGGTAGGTGTTGATCCAGCAGATGCCCGATTTCAGGCGTGATGAAACACGGTGAGCACGGGCGACATTTTCGGTGAAGATACCCGAGCCAAGCCCGAACGGCGTGTCATTGGCCAGGGCGATTGCCTCTTCTTCAGTGTCGAAGGGCAGCAAGGACATGACGGGGCCGAACATTTCCACCTTCAGGGTCTCCGTCTCGGCATTGGTGCATTCCACCAGCGTTGGGGCCATGAAATAACCTGACTGATCCAGTGGCGCGCCACCGAAACGAATACGGGCGCCCTGTTCCTTGGCCTTGGCCAGCGTCGCCTGAATTCTGACAATCTGGGCGTTTGTGCACAGCGGGCCAATATGAGTTTCAGGTTCCAATGGATCGCCGATGACAATGCCCGACATCTTTTCTTCGATTTTGGCAATAAGGGATTCCATAATTGGGCGATGGATCAGCCCGCGCGATCCTGCGACGCAGCTTTGACCTGAGGCGCCGAAATTGCCCGCGATCAGTCCGTTGGCCGCACCATCCAGATTGGCATCATCGAATACTATGATCGGGGATTTTCCACCCAATTCCAACGTGGTTACGGCAAAGTTCTCAGCCGAGTTGCGCACCACATGACGCGCCGTTTCCGGGCCGCCAGTGAATGCGATCCGGTCTACGTCAGGATGTCGGGTGAGAGGGATCGCACAGTTTTCTGCGTCCCCGGTAATGACGGAAACGACGCCGGGTGGGAATCCCGCTTTGTCGATCAAGCGGGCAAATTCCAGCATTGGGGCGGGCGCAACCTCTGACGCCTTCAGCACAACCGAGCAACCCGCGGCAAGAGCTGGCCCAAGCTTGGTAGCCGTGAGAAACATCTGCGCGTTCCAGGGGACAATTGCGACCACCACGCCAATGGGCTCGCGCCGCGTAAAGACATGCATGTCCGGTTTGTCGATCGGCAGGACCGCGCCTTCGATTTTGTCCGCCAACCCCGCATAGTAGCGGTAGTAATCGCCGACATATGCCGTTTGGGTCGCGGTTTCCGCCAGTAGCTTACCACTGTCCTTCGTCTCGATCTCGCCAAGGCGTCCTGCGTTCTGTTCGATCAGTTCTGCAAGCCGGAACAACAGTTTGCCACGTGCAGTTTGCGTCATGTCCCGCCACGCCGGATCATCAAGTGACCGGCGCGCTGCAGAAACGGCGCGCTCTACGTCTTCGGCTGCGGCACAGGCGAAACTGGCCCATTCCTCGCCCGTTGCCGGATTCAACGAGGCCATCACTTGCCCACGTGCCCCTTCGGTCCAAGCGCCGTCGATAAATAGCTGGTAATGTGGCTTCTGGTGCATTGCGGCCCCTCACTGAAACTTTGGCATTACATCGTCGATGAAACGGGCAAGCGAAGCGCGTTTGCGTTCGAAGCTCATGCCGCTGTCGATCCAAAACGAGTATTCATCATATCCAAGGTCTTCATAGCGTTTCAGACGTTCTGTTACCCCGTCCGCCGTGCCGATTGTCAGATCGCGCGCCAGATTTTCGGGTGCCATCATTGCGTTGGCTGCCATTTCTTCTTCGGTTAGCGCCTGAATCAATCCCTGTCGGACTGGTCGCTTGTTTTGGAACCACGCGCCGAAATAGTTGTAAAACCGGGACAAATCCCGCGCAGCCTGATCCAGTTCAGTGTCATCGCGCCCGACATAGGTGTGGTGAAGCAGCATGATCTTCGGGCGCGCTCCGCCGTGATTGGCACAGGCGGTCTCAAAACGGGTCATCAGTGTCTCAATTTCTTCGATTCCTTGCCACAGCGGGGTGACCTGAATGTTGAACCCGTTCTGAACGCCGAACTCGTGGCTGTTCGGATCCCGCGCGGCAATCCAGATGGGCGGCCCGCCGGGTTGCACCGGCTTTGGCGCCGAACTGGTGGCGGGAAACTGAAAGAACGCTCCGTCATGCGCGCAGTCGCCTTTCCACAATTTGGGCAGCAGAGGAGCGATCTCTCGCATTCGCTGACCGGCGGTCCATGCGTCCAGACCGGGCATAAGCCGCTCATATTCATAAGAGTAGGCACCGCGCGCTATGCCCAGTTCGATCCGGCCACCGGTCATGATATCCGCCGCGGCTGCCTCTCCCGCCAGTTTGATCGGATGCCAGAACGGTGCGATCACAGTGCCGGTGCCAAGGCGCACGTTTTTGGTATGATGCGCGATGTCCACCAGCGACATCAGCGGGTTGGGTGCGATGGTGAAATCCATCCCGTGGTGTTCACCGGTCCAGACCGCACGCATCCCTGCCTGATCAGCCATCTTGCACAGCTCGATGAACTCTTCATACAACTTCTCATGCGACTCTTCGGGGCCCAGCCGTTCCATATGGGCAAAAAGGGAAAACTCCATTCCTCAGGTCCTTTCCGACAGGCTGTGCACATCGCCCCGCTGGGCGTCACCCAGATAAAGCGAGAAATTGCGGGTTCGGCTTTCCAGCGCAAAACGAGCCATCATGGTGGCGATGGGTGCTGACGCGTAAGGCAGGGTCGCCAGGTCTTTGGTTGCGACTGCGTGAAACGGGCCATGCCGGGGCAGGGCGGGCGCAGACGCAAGAATGTAAACATGGTGCGTGGTCGCATCGTCATAGACGGAATACGCGACGCCAAGGCGCGCATTGATACCCCTTGCCGTCAGGTTCTGCATAAGGCTGCTTCGCAGATCTTGCCGATCTGACAGCGTAACTTGCGGCGGGCGGAAACCGGCATCTGTTTTCTCCAGAAAGACGTGCCCGTCCTGTTCGATGATCGCGCCACAGACCACATTTCGCCCGGATGGTTCCAGCGCGCCACGCTCCAGTCCGAGGCTGAAATACTGCCCGTTCGCATAGCCAAGTCCGGTGGCATCGTCCTGAGAATACGTTTCGACCTGACCGATCAAAACGCAATGGTCGCCGGCTTCGACAACCTGATGAGTGCGGCAGGAAAACGTTGCGACTGCCCCCCTGATCAAAGGGACGTCATTCTTATCAAAGTAGTGATCGACTTTGGCAAATCGATCACCTTTGAACCCGGCAAACGTATTGGATACGTTTTCCTGCCCCTCGGCCAGAATGTTCACCGCGAAACGGGCGCAGGTTGCAAAAACGTCGAAAGAAGACAGGTTTTTTCCCGGACAGACCAAAAGCAGCGGCGGGTCGAGAGAAACCGAAGTGAAGGAATTGGCCGTAAAGCCAAGTGGATTGCCTACGTCATCACACGTCGTCACAACCGTCACACCGGTCATGAACCGACCGAATGCACGACGAAGGTCACGAGGATCAAGCGCGGTCATGGGCGCAGCTCACTCAGAAAGCTGGAAATCGCAGCGTTGACCTGATCTGCATGCGTCATCGGCATCATATGTGCAGCGCCTTCAATGATTTGCGCGCGCCCGTTCATCGCGGCGTCCGCCATGGCGCGTGACATCTCCGGGGTTGAATTGGGCTCAAGACTGCCGGTTAGAAAAAGCGCCGGGCAGCTTAGTTTCTCCAACGCATCGCGTCGGGGGCACTGGCTGTGGGCGAAGACGGAATAGGCCGTTTTATACGCAGCCGGGTCCATGGCCGTCAGCCATCTACGGCAGGCATCGCGCTCAGCCGAGGCGACATCTCCGAACCATCGATGCAATGTGCTGGTGGGATCAGCGATCGTCTTGCCATCCAGCTGCGCCGCACGGTCGCGCACGGCCTGTGCCGCATTCGCGGCTCTCTCAAAAACCGCGTTCAATGCGACGACCCCACAAACCCGGTCTGACGCTTTGGTGGCAACATCAAGCGCGATCATGGCCCCCATCGAGTGGCCAACCAAAACGACCGCTCCACTCATGCAGTCCAGAACACCCCGAGCCGCTTCGGTGTACGCCGAAAGCCCGATGCTGAGGTCAGTTAATGGGCTGTTTCCGTGACCGGGCATGTCCGGAGCGGTCATGCAACCCTCGGACTCAAGCCCGTCCAATTGCGCACCCCAGGCTTCAGCCCGTAAACCAACACCATGCAACAGAAGGATATTCTGACCCGAACCAGTCTGGATAGCCGCCAGCCCGCCGATCTCAGACCGCGGCCGGGTTGTCCAGGTCATGGCCCAAATCCTTGAGATCCTGATAACGGTCACCGATACGGTGGTGCGGTCTGCCCGAGGTTGCTGCGCCTAATACGACCACAACTTCGTCATCGCGCGGTGCGTCAGAAATTGAGAACTGAATTGTCAGGTAGTGCGACCTCCGCCCGGCATCGTTTTTATCCATCAACGGCACCATGATCGGCGCATTTGCCGGACCACGTGTGTTGGTGAACGCCAGATAGGATTTCGCACCGACGGCCTCACGGTAGTGATTGCCAAAGCGCAACGTGTGAATAAGGCCCGAAGCGTGCTCGACCTCACCATTCAGCCCGACCACGGCGGCTTTGCCATAGGCTTCGATTGCCTCACCACTCCCGGCCAGTTTGATCATACGTTTTGTCATCATCTCACCCAGAACAGGGCCATAGGCCTGTATCTCGGGTTTAAGGTCTTCCACAAACCGTCCTGCCCAGGGGTTGTGAACCACTGCCGCCACGGCAAACATGCGCCATGGGGTTTTGGCGGCTCGGAAGCCCTCGACAAGGACCTCCTCATCGTAGGTGACGATCTTACGTATTTCCGGTTGCATCAAAGCTCTCCTGTCGCGCTCGCAAACGTTAAAAACGGACAGGGTTTTTGACAAATGATTGAATTATGTGCTTTGCCATTAAAAAGATTAATGGACAGCTTGACCAAATGGGTAAATCTCTTCCACCACTGACCTGGTTCCGATCCTTTGAGGCGGCTGCACGAACGCTTAGCTTTACGGCGGCTGCCGAAGAGATTGGCTTGACGCAATCGGCGGTCAGTCAGCAAGTGAAATCGCTCGAGATGCGTTTGGGGACAGCTCTTTTTGTGAGGCACCCCAGAAGCTTGGCGCTGACGGATGCGGGGCGTAAACTATTGCCCGAGGTTGGCAGCGCGCTTGAAGCGCTTGCCGCGGCTGCCGGGCGCGTGGACGCCAGCGCGTCCGGAGACATCTTGACTGTCGCCACGTCTGTTAGCATCGCCCATTGGGTTATTGCCCCATATCTGTCAGATTTTACCAGACGCCATCCTGAAGTTCGCGTCCGGCTTCTCAGTGCGATCTGGCCCGACGATTTCCACGCATCCCACGCTGATGTTCAGGTTAGGTTCGGATCAAAGAAACAGGTGGGGCAGGGCGCTGTCCGCCTGATGCCTGACCGTCTGGTTGCCGTGAAATCTCCGACGGTCGCGGGCGGCGTGTTTGACCTGCCTCTGATCGAGGCTGTCGGGACATCAAGTGGGTGGGGCACATGGTTTGAAAAACAGGACTTGCGCCGCCAACCTGGTGTTTTTGTCGATACATTTGGGATGGCACTGCAACTGGCCGTTCACGGCAGCGGTGTCGCGTTGGTCAGCGAATTGCTGACGACTCATGCGATTGCCGCAGGTCTGGTCATACGCGCGCATGAATGTTCGGTTGACAGCAACGAAGGCTATTACCTCTCGTCAAACGCCGCCAATCCGGCTGCCCGGTTGTTTCACGACTGGGTGTTGGCCCTGATAACAGAACAGACCCCGAAGGTCGTCGACGTCTCTGGCTGACGGCAGAGGTTGATTGACAGTGTTCCATCGATAGGGTCACGTCACCAGATGAACAATTGGGGGAGGGCGTATGCAGATCATCAACAATCCACATCGGGGGGGCCAAAAGCTTGCACCGTCTGCGCCGTATCCTTCTACAAACGCTGCCCGTGTTGCAGACTTGATTTCTCGGTGCCCTGTCGCGAAAGAAACGCCATTGGTTGATGCCGGGAAACTGGCCCTTGTAGCCAGGCTTTGGGTAAAGGATGAGCGGGCGCGGATGAACCTTGGTTCGTTCAAAGCTTTAGGGGCAGCCTATGTAATTGCGCGTCATGCGGCCGAGAAGACAGGCGAGCCGGGTGAACAAGCTCTGGCAGGCGCAACCTATGTGACTGCCAGCGCCGGGAACCACGGCATGAGTGTTGCGGCTGGTGCCAGAGTTTTCGGTGCGAAGGCTGTTGTTTACATTGCTGAAACTGTGCCCGAAACCTTTGCGGAACGTCTGAAAGGCCAAAAAGCCGAAGTTGTTCGAAGTGGTGCTGACTATGCCGCCAGCATGGAGGCCGCGAAAACGGCTGCCGAAGACAACGGATGGATATTGCTGTCGGACAGTTCGTGGGATGGATATTATGACCTGCCATGGACGCTCATGGAAGGATATCTGCAAATGGCGGCAGAGGCTGTCAGGCAGTGCCCTGAGATTCCGACGCATATTCTGTTGCAAGCAGGCGTGGGCGGGCTGGCCGGTGCCGTTGCTGCCTATGCACGACACATCTGGGGCGACGCACCGAAGATCGTTGTGGTTGAACCCGAAGCGGCGCCCGCGTTGCAGGCCAGCATAGTTGCCGGAAAATGTGTTTTCGCGGATGGCCCGGACAGCATCATGGGGCGTCTGGACTGCAAGGAACCGTCGTTGATCGCGTTAAACGGATTGGCCCGCGACACAGACCTGTTCCTGACCCTTTCAGATGACGATGTGGCGACAAAGCTTGACGCGATGGCAAAGGTCGGGCTGGCCACCACGGCGTCAGGCGGGGCAGGCCTTGCGGCGGTGATGAACGAAACCGCACGGAAAGCCATGGGGATCGACGAAAACTCACGCGTGTTGTGCTTTCTGTCGGAGATCGCGGAATGAGAGGGTTCGATCAGACAGAGTTCGAGGCGCGCACCAAACGCGCGCAGGAGCTGATGCGAGCCGCGGATTTGTCGGCGCTGCTGCTGACCACAGAAACTGATGTGCGTTACTTTACCGGCTATCTGACCCGATTTTGGGAAAGCCCAACCCGGCCATGGTTTCTGGTCGTACCGGCCACGGGCAAACCGGTGGCCGTGATCCCTTCGATCGGGGCCGCGCTCATGGGGCAGACCTGGATCGATGACATCCGAACCTGGAGCGCGCCCGATTTGCAGGACGACGGTATCTCGCTTCTGGCCGATGTCCTGGCCGAACTGACGCCCGTTTCAGGCAATGTCGGAATGCCGGACGGCCATGAGACTCATGTGCGTATGCCCATGGCGGACATTGAACGCTTGCGCGGCGCTCTCGGCACGCGACGCATCACCGGAGATCAGGGTATCCTGCGCCGGCTGCGCATGATCAAATCCCAGGCTGAAATTGCCAAGATCCAAACAGCCTGTGGTATTGCGGGACGCGCCTTCACCCGCGTGCCCGAGATTGCCCGCGCAGGGGTGCCTCTGGACACGGTTTTTCGCCGCTTCCAGATGCTCTGCCTTGAGGAAGGGGCCGATTGGGTGCCGTATCTAGCAGGCGGGGCAGAGCAGGGCGGCTACAGTGATGTAATATCACCTGCAACTTCGGCGCCGTTGGAACCTGGCGACGTACTTATGCTGGATACAGGTCTGGTTTGGGATGGCTATTTCTGTGATTTTGATCGCAATTGGTCTGTAGGCCCAGCCCGGCCCGAAGTGAGATCAGCGCACGCCCGACTGGTGGAAGCCTCAGATGCCGCGTTCGAAATCGCCCGACCCGGTGCAACAGCCTCAGATTTGTTCCATGCTATGAACAAGGTGCTTACCAAAGATGCTGAAGGCACAGATGCAGGGCGGCTGGGTCATGGGTTGGGGATGTCACTGACAGAATGGCCATCCATTATTCCGGCAGACCAGACCGTGCTGGAACCCGGCATGGTTTTGACACTGGAGCCGGGCATCGCCGTTGGTACAAAAATACTTGTCCATGAAGAAAACATTGTCATCACCGAAGGCGCTCCATGTTTTCTTAGCCCGCGTATCGGGCCAGAGGTGATCGAGATATGACCCGAATACATTACGCCCTTGATGAGGACGATCCCAAGGCCACCCCACTTGGTCTGATCGTGTTGCAGACCGATGAAACGTTGGAGCCTGAGTTCAGCTCGTATTTTTCGGACCGCAAGTATCCAATCTACGTGACGCGTATTCCCAGCGGGATTGAGGTGACGACGGAAAGCCTTGCGGAAATGGAGAAGGCGCTGCCAGCCGCCGCCGGATTGCTGCCCAGCGCGCGACCTTATCGCGTTGTCGGGTACGGGTGCACGTCTGCAAGCTCGGTTATCGGGTCCGACCGTGTAGCGGAACTTGTTAAACAGACATGCCAGACCGCCGAAGTTACAAACCCTTTGCGTGCGGCTACGGCCTGTGCGCGACACCTGGGAGTTTCGAAATTCGCGCTGCTGTCGCCCTATATTGAAGAGGTAAACCTTCCCCTGCGCCGGGCCTTTGCACAAGGCGGAGTGGAGATGGATGTTTTTGGGACATTCGGGGAATCAGAAGAGGCCAAAGTTGTTCGGATTTCGGTGCAATCCGTCATCGACGCTGCCACGAAACTGGGCTCGGACCCGTCGGTTGATGCGGTTTTTCTGAGTTGTACAAACCTTCGCACGCAACAGGCTATTCCTGAGATACGCGCTCGTATCGGCAAGCCGGTTCTGTCCAGTAATCAAAGTCTTGCGTGGCATATGCGGGTTCTGAACGAAGCCGGGTGAGCTGTTAAATCCCGATATTGTGTAACAAAACCGGGATTCACTGTTGCAATGTGAACATCGCTTGGTCTTAACTAACGGCTACAGATCAATGAAATCCGCAGAAGACGGATAATCATTTGACGTAACAGGGGGTCTTGTGGCCGATACAATGAACGACGCCGCGTTTGTCGAATTCCAACGCGTACAGAAGTCTTATGACGGCGAGAACCTCGTCGTAAAAGACCTAAACCTTGCAATGCCCAAAGGTGAGTTTCTGACAATGCTTGGGCCGTCAGGCTCGGGCAAGACGACTTGCCTAATGATGCTCGCCGGATTTGAAACCGCCACGCACGGTGAAATCCTCCTGGGCGGCAAGCCCATCAACAATATCCCGCCGCACAAGCGCGGTATTGGCATGGTTTTCCAGAACTACGCTTTGTTCCCGCATATGACGGTGGCCGAGAACCTGTCGTTTCCACTTGAAGTCCGTAAGCTGGGCAAGTCGGAGCGGGATGAAAAGGTCAAGCGCGCGCTAGATATGGTTCAGATGGGCGCCTTTGGTGGCCGACGTCCTGCTCAGCTGTCGGGCGGGCAACAACAGCGGATTGCTCTGGCCCGTGCCCTGGTATTCGAGCCCGAACTGGTCTTGATGGACGAGCCTTTGGGGGCATTGGACAAGCAGCTTCGTGAACATATGCAGTTCGAAATCACACGTCTGGCCCATGAGCTTGGGATCACAACTGTCTACGTGACCCACGACCAGACCGAAGCGCTGACCATGTCAGATCGGGTGGCTGTCTTCGACGATGGCCGCATTCAACAGCTTGCGCCGCCTGATCAGCTTTACGAAGAGCCGGAAAACAGTTTCGTCGCGCAATTCATCGGTGAAAACAACACGTTGGAAGGTGTTATTAAATCGATTGATGGCGACACTTGCGTCGTACGCCTGGATGATGGATCGGAAATCGACGCGGTTCCGATCAACGTCCACAACGCAGGCGACCGGACCAAAGTTTCGATCCGCCCTGAACGTGTGGAATTCAACAAAGACCGCCTGCACGCCGACGCGCATACTTTGAAAGCAAGGGTCGAAGAATTCATTTACATGGGCGACGTATTTCGGTTCCGCATGTCCGTTGCCGGAAACAACGAATTCATCGCCAAAACTCGAAATGCGCCTGATGCCGTACGCCTGACCCCGGGTCAGGAGATCGAGATCGGCTGGCTGGCACAGGATTGTCGTGCGCTCGACGCATAGACCAAACCGCGCGGGACAAGCGCGGTTAAGCTGAGGGACCGGCCGGTGAAAACCCGTGCATCGGCTGACCACCACATAAAACGGGATGAACTGGGAGTAACACATGAAACCAACCAAGATCATGCTCACTGCGGCTGCAATTGCGACGGCTGCGGGCACTGTTTCAGCCGAGGAGATGACTATCGTTTCCTGGGGCGGTGCCTATTCAAAGTCGCAGTTGAAGGCGTATCACGAGCCCTATTCGGAAAAGACCGGCATCACGATTCTGAACGATGACAGCTCGAACGAGGCCGTCGCCAAACTGCGCGCGATGAATGAAGCGGGCAACATCACATGGGATGTAGTGGATGTTGTGGCCGCTGACGCAATCCGGCTTTGCGACGAAGGTCTGGCGCTTGAAATCGATTTTGACAGCCAATTGGCTCCGGCTCCGGATGGCACGCCGGCTTCTGAAGATTTCGGGGAACTGTTAGTCAGCGATTGCTTTATTCCGCAGATCGTCTATTCGACCACATTCGGCTACCGCACCGATCTGGTAGGTGACACCCCACCAACCGACATCTGTGCAGTGTTCGACCTGGAGGCATATCCGGGCAAGCGTTCGCTGGAAAAGCGCCCCATTAATAATATGGAATGGGCGCTGCTGTGTGACGGCGTCGCGAAGGATGATGTCTATGACGTTCTGGCGACTTCGGAAGGTCAGGATCAGGCTTTGGCCAAGCTGGACACCATCAAAGACAGCGTTGTCTGGTGGTCCGCCGGTGCGGACACGCCTCAGTTGCTGGCTGACGGCGAAGTTGTCATGGGTTCGACCTATAACGGTCGTCTGTTCAGTGTGATCGAAGAGCAGAAACAGCCGGTTGCAATGCTGTGGGACGCGCAGGTGTTCGATCTGGACGGTTGGATCATCCCTG
This sequence comes from Ruegeria sp. AF3, assembly GCF_056536285.1. Classification (NCBI taxonomy): domain Bacteria; kingdom Pseudomonadati; phylum Pseudomonadota; class Alphaproteobacteria; order Rhodobacterales; family Roseobacteraceae; genus Ruegeria; species Ruegeria sp. AF3. The sequence goes on from NZ_JBQFJM010000001.1 coordinate 3,098,466, forward strand.
CCGGACTGAGCGATGAGCGCAAGCAGCGCGCTTTGGACTATATCATGTTCGCAACCGACACTCAGCGTCTGGCGGATCAGGCCAAGTACATCTCGTACGGTCCGGCCCGCGCTTCGTCAGCTCCACTTGTGGGTCAGCACGCCGATCTGGGTATCGATATGGCACCGCATATGCCGACCGATCCGGAAAACGCCAAGAACACGTTCCTGTATAACTACGAATTCTGGGCGGATTACCGCGACGATATCGACGCCAAGTTCCAGGCATGGCTGGCGCAGTAAGCGATTGATTTCATGACACAGTCGGGGGCGGTGCGCCGCCCCTGAACCAAGACATACCCGAGGGGCTCGAATGACTGACGCAAGCCAAAACGCCGGACCCATGCTGGCAGCGGACGGAACGCCGCTCAAACTATCGCTGGCACGCTCGCTGCGGCGGCAAAAGCTGCGCGCCCTTCTTCTGATCGCCCCTTTGCTTTTGTTCGTGCTGTTTTCCTTTATTGTGCCGATCGCGGCGATGCTTTTCCGATCGGTCGAGAACAGCATCGTTTCGGAAACACTGCCTCTAACTGTCGAGGCGCTTCAAAATTGGGACGAGCAGTCTGGCGAATTGCCGGGCGAAGATGTGTATAACGCATTTGTCCGGGATATGATTGTTGCGATTGACAACAAAGAGCACACACGGCTTGGTTCGCGTTTGAACTACGAAGAAACCGGTATGTCTTCGATGTTCCGCAAGTCAGGTCGTCAGATCAAGAAACTGGATCCTGAAACGGATGGTCCGTTCAAGGAGCAACTAATTGATATTCACGACGGATGGGGCGATCCACAAACGTGGCGCGTGATCAAAACCCATTCGCCGAAGATCACCAACGGGTATTTTCTGAATGCAGTGGATATGCGCAGAACCCCTGACGGCGCGCAATCTCAGCCTGAAGACAAGCAGATCCTGATCAAGTTGTTTGGCCGGACCCTGTTCATGTCACTGGTTATTACCGGCGCCTGTATTCTTCTGGCATATCCGGTCAGCTACCTGCTGGCCACCCTGCCGATGCGGGTGTCGAACCTGTTGATGATCCTTGTGCTCTTGCCGTTCTGGACGTCGCTGCTGGTCCGAACATCAGCCTGGAAAGTCATGCTGCAACAGCAAGGCGTAATCAACGAAACGCTGGTCTGGCTGGGGTTAGTAGCCGACGATGCACGGCTGGTGATCATCAACAACCAGATCGGTACGATCACAGCGATGACGCATATCCTGCTGCCATTCATGATCCTACCCATGTATTCAGTGATGCAGACCATTCCGGAAACTTATACACGCGCTGCGAAATCCATGGGGGCGACGAACTGGACGACCTTCTGGCGCATTTATTTCCCGCAATCCATTCCGGGCATCGGCGCTGGTTCCATCCTCGTGTTCATTCTGGCGATTGGCTACTACATCACGCCTGAAATTGTGGGTGGTACCAAAGGTGTCTTTATCTCAAACCGGATCGCCTATCACATCTCGTCTTCACTGAACTGGGGACTGGCGGCGGCGCTGGGAACGATACTGCTGGCGGTCGTTCTGCTGCTCTACTGGGTCTACGACAAGATCGTGGGCATTGATAACGTGAAGTTGGGATAATCAAGATGGCCGCACTTACTCCGATATCCCGCAAACCTCTGTCCATGGTTCTGCCCAGCGTCGCACTGGCCGGGGCATTCGCTGGTATCTTTGTCGGCGCCGGAAACGGCTCGGTTCTGCTGGGGGTCCTGGGCGGCGCCATCGTGATCGCCGGACTGGCATGGATTTACATCAACATTCTGAAGAACGAGCAGTTGGCCCGCTGGATCAATATTCTCGGCTTTGGCATCGTAGGCTTCCTGTTGTCAGGTCTTATGGGAGGCGTTCTTGGCCTGCTGGGCGGCTGGTTCTTTATTTGGTTTACCTACTGGCTGTACGAAGGGCGATACCGGCGCAAGCTGCTGCCATACCTGACCGCGCAGCAAGTTTTTTACCACTACCTGTTTCGGGTGATCTGCGGTGCGATCTTCGTCTTCCTGATTACACCGATCCTTGTGGTCTTGCCGCTGTCGTTCAACGCACAAGACTTTTTCACCTTCACGCCCGAGATGTTGCGGCTTGACCCTGAAGGGTATTCGCTGAAGCACTACCGCGATTTCTTTACCAACAATGAATGGCAACGCAGCTTCAAGAACTCGCTGATCATTGCCCCGATTGCCACAGTCATCTCGGTTTCGCTTGGTACTCTGGCGGCCATTGGCCTCAGCCAGAGCCACGTCCCCGGTCGCCGTGCTATCATGGGAATCCTGATTTCGCCGATGATCGTTCCGCTGATCATCTCGGCCACCGGCATGTTCTTCTTCTACAGCGATATCGGTCGGTTCCTTGAAGGGACGTTGGGCATGAACAAGAACTTTGTGGGCTATCTGAAAGTCATCCTGGCGCACGCCGTTCTGGGTATCCCATTCGTGATCATCACTGTGACCGCCACGCTTGTGAGCTTTGATCGCTCACTAACGCGTGCTGCTGCGAATATGGGGGCAGGGCCGGTACGTACCTTCTTCAAGATCCAGATGCCACTGATTCTGCCGGGAGTGATCTCGGGTGGTCTGTTCGCCTTCATCACCTCGTTCGACGAAGTTGTGGTGGTTCTGTTTGTGGGCTCAGCCAGTCAGAAGACTTTGCCGTGGCAGATGTTCACCGGCCTGCGGGAACAGATCAGCCCGACCATTCTGGCGGTTGCGACAATCCTTGTGGTTCTGTCGATTGCGCTGCTGACCACGGTTGAATTGCTGCGGCGTCGTTCGGAACGCCTGCGGGGGCTTTCCCCCGCTTGACGGATCGTATCGTCTGATCTAACGATTTCCCTGTTCACCCTCGCTGCGATGGCGTCGCGGCACGTAAGGGGGTGATCGGCTCTCGGACCCCGAGACCGCCTGTCCTGAACGCCGGGACATGTGGCCGGGATTTGTCGCCCGGCAAAGTTGAGAGACCAAGTGATGACCGACACAACAAAACGCCCCGAATTCTTTACCTGCCACAATGGTGACAAAGCGCCTTTGCCGTTCAGCAAGGGTGAATATGATCGCCGTCTCAGCAAGCTTCGCAGCATCATGGCCGCACGTGATATCCCTGCGGTTCTGCTGACATCAATGCAAAATATCGCCTACTACTCGGGCTTTCTGTATTGTTCCTTTGGCCGTCCGTATGGCTGCGTGGTCACTCAAGAGGCCTGCACCACCGTTTCGGCCAACATCGACGCCGGGCAACCGTGGCGTCGGTCGGTCGAAGACAACGTGATTTATACTGACTGGAAGCGCGACAATTATTGGCGTGCGGTTGCAAGCCTGATCGGCAACGCCAAGCGCATCGGCATTGAAGGCGACCACATGACGCTGGCCGCCCGCGACACTGCCCTGCGGATGCTGGGTACCCCCGAGCTGGTTGATATCGCGCCGGATACAATGACCGCCCGCATGGTCAAATCCGCCGAAGAGATTGAATTGATCAAGGGTGGGGCACGCACCGCGGATGTTGGCGGGGCGGCAATCCATGCGGCCATCCGTGAAGGCGCAACTGAGATCGAGATTGCCATGGCGGGCCGTGACGCAATGGAAGAGGAAATCGCGCGCGCCTATCCAGATGCCGAATATCGCGACACCTGGGTTTGGTTCCAGTCCGGGCTGAACACCGATGGCGCGCATAACCCGGTGACAAAACGCGCCCTGCAAAAAGGCGATATCCTGTCGCTGAACACTTTCCCGATGATCTCAGGCTATTACACTGCGCTGGAACGTACCCTGTTTCTGGGCGAGCCGGACGCCGACAGCCTGCGCCTGTGGAAGGCCAATGTGGCGGCCCATGAACTGGGTCTGAGCCTGATCAAACCCGGTGCGACCTGTTCAGGCATCACTGCCGAGATCAACCGTTTCTTTGCCGATGAGGGGCTGCTGCAATACCGCTCGTTCGGGTATGGCCATTCTTTCGGCATCCTCAGCCATTATTACGGGCGCGAGGCCGGTCTGGAACTGCGCGAGGATATCGACACCGTGCTGGAACCTGGCATGGTCGTTTCAATCGAGCCCATGCTGTGGATCCCCGAAGGGCAACCCGGTGCAGGGGGCTACCGCGAGCATGATATTCTGGTGGTGGGCGAAGACGGCGCCGAGAACATCACCGGCTTCCCATATGGGCCTGGCCACAACATCATCGATGCCTGATACAAAGAGGGGGGGAGCAAACGCTCCCCCCTTCATTTCTCGCGACCGGCGCGTTCGTGAAAGATAAAACCCAGGAAATTCAACAATAGCTGCGCGGCCAGTATCTGCGTGCTTTCGCTGGGGTCATAGGCTGGCGCCACTTCGACAAGGTCAATGCCGACGACATTGCCGCGCCTAGCGAGGCCCTGAAGGATTTCCAGTACGTCATAATACAGAAAACCCCCATGGCTGGGCGTCCCCGTCCCTGCCGCGATAGAGGGGCAAAAGGCGTCGATATCTATTGTCACATAGTACCGAGCACCTTCGGGAATTCGCTCAAGAACAGCCTCGGTTCCCAGCTTTCTCACCTGACGCACGGACAGGATGTCTGATCCACGTGCGCGCGCGTCCTCGTATCCTTCCTTGGCGGTTGACGAGACGTTTCGAATACCCAACTGGGTCATCCCCGAGACGTAGTCTTTCTCGATCGCCCGCCGCATGGGGTTGCCGTGGCCATTGGTGACACCGTGACGCTCGTCCACGAAATCCAGATGCGCATCAATTTGAACCACGTGGATCGGGCCGTTTTGTGCACAATCATCTTCAAACGAGGAAACGCAGGGAATGTTGACAGAGTGATCGCCGCCGATCACAAGCGGCAGCGCCCCGGCGGCAAGAATTTTGCGAACACCATAGGCGATGTTTTCGTGGCTGGCCTCGGTCATTGTGTGGACGATATCCGCATCCCCCAAATCCACGATGCGCACGGAACTGTCCAGATAGGTTGCGTCGTCTTCGTGGTCATAGGCACCGGCATGTCCAAAACTGAACAGGGTCGAAGCTTCACGCACGGCCCGAGGGCCGAACCTTGCCCCGGCCCGCCATTGCGTGCCGAAATCAAATGGCGCACCAAGGACGCAAACATCCGCATCAATATTGTCCCAATCCTCGACATACGGAGATTTTCCAAAGGTCGATATTCCAACGAAAGGTAGGTTCAGTCGACCTGACGCATATCCATGATCCTGCATATTCAATCCTTTTAGATGGCCCTGTCGCCTTGCGTGCAATTGAACATGAGAAGGCGGTGCAATGAAATTATTTTTCTTCGATCAAAACATGTCTGGCGTTCAGACAGGTCCGATCCGGTGCATTCTTTCCGTTTAGCTGTTGGTCGTTTCTCCTCAAACGAAAATTCAGAGGGGCAAGCTGGTATGCAGCAAAATCATTCACGGCAGCACATGATTTTGCGGGCGATACACAGGTCCGGCGAAACGCTGTTGACATGGGCGCAGGTGTTCAATCCACCGATGGCTTTTCCATCACGCCTGCAAAGCCAGCTGCGAGCCGGGCGCAATCGTTGGCGGTGCGCTGTTCAGAGCGTCGCGCGCAAAACCTGCGGCAGCTTTGTATTTGGCCATGAAACTGGCCCTTTCAGCCAAGGGAATGACTGTTTCAATATCGTCGAACACACCGCCACAGCGGTCGTTGACCAAATTCAACAGGCCAAAAGGCCCGGCACCCCGATTGCGAAGGACAAGGTCTGACACCGGACCGCACAGCGTGTCATCATAGGCCGCCAGCGCGGTTGGGCCCACGCCATGCTTGAGCAGACTGGCCCCCAATATGCGGGCGTCCATAATTGCTTGGCTGGCCCCATTCGATCCGGTAGGGTACATCGGGTGTGCGGCGTCTCCGATCAGGGCAACCGGCCCGTCAACCCACGTTTCAACCGGATCGCGGTCGATCATTGGGTTTTCATATGTCACATCCGCACCGCGGATCAGAGTTGGAACATCCAGCCAGTCATAGGTCCATCCGTCAAAATGGTGCGCGAAATCCTTGGCCTCGACCTGCCGGAACCACCCGGTTGCCGCATGCGCGTCCGGGTCATCGTAGGTGACTTCGGCAATCCAGTTTATCAGCGCCATGCCGGTTCCGGGATCGGGGTGTGAGATCGGGTAGATCACCATTCGTTTCTTATGCGTACCCAGTCCGACAAAGGAAGAACCCGTGCGCACGGGCTTTGCCAAAGTTGTGCCGCGCCACATGACGGCGCCTCCCCAATGGATCGGAGGTTGGCTTGGATGCATCTGGTTTCGGATGGCTGAATGGATACCGTCGGCGCCGATTAGAATGGCACCGGTTTCGCGGACGTCCCCCTGGTCAGTTTGCAACCGCACTGTAACCGTCTCATCCGCATTGGTCTGGTACCCAGTGGCCCGAGCACCAAGGCGTACGGCATCCGGGCCTGCGCGTTCGACAAACCGCTGGTAAAGCGCCATGTGAAACGCGCCGCGATGCACCGCGTATTGCGGCCAGTTGTAACCAGCGAATGTTCCGCGCGGTTCCGAGTAAATCTCGTGCCCATTCAAACCAACAAGCGCCCATTCCTGCGCAGGGACGCCGAACCCGTCCAGATCCTGAGCCGTGAAACCCAGATCGTACAACTCGCGCACGGCGTTGGGTTGCAGGTTTATTCCGACACCCAGCGGGCACAGTTGCCGAACGCTTTCAAAGACGGTGCAGTCGATGCCAATCTGATGCAGTGTCAGTGCCAGCGACAACCCGGCAATTCCACCACCCGCGATAAGCACTTTTGGATCTGTCATGTTGTGTGTCTTTCAGTCCGATTGGTGGCGGGAATTGGTTGTCGATAATCGGCGCGTGTGGATAAACCCTCAACCACAAATGCGTTTGATCCGTTCCGGGGATGGATGAAGGCTCGCGGCGTTGCGCAGCTGCGCCCGTAGGCAGATCAGAGCGGTATCAATCGTCGTTTGCATGAACCCATGCGCCATCGCCGCGCTGTCACCCTGCTTCAGCTTTCTGCGAGCGGATTGCCAAGTGTCCAGTGCGTCCGAAATCGCATTGCATGTCCAATGCTCGGCTTCTTGTGAAACAAATTCGGCAAAGGCGTCGCCCGCAGGCCCTGCGGCCAGACGTGTTGCCAGCATACGCGCGTGTATGCCGTTGGCCCCTTCGTAAATCGAGGTAATTCGGGCGTCACGATAGGTCTGCTCCAGCCGGTATTCGCGCAAATAGCCATAGCCGCCCAGAACCTGCATACCCAATTCGGCGGCCTTGATACCGGCGTCGGAGCAATAGACCTTGGCGACCGGGGTCAGAAAATCGACCAGGTCAGGCGATGTGCCCCGTTCCATGGTGACAAATGCAAGATGTGCAAGACTGCGGCTACTGACCGCCAGCCAATCGATTTGATCCAGCATGCGGCGGATGTCGGCATGTTGATCCAGTGTTGCCGGTTGACCGTCGGGATTGCGTCCCTGCACCCTTTCACTGGCATAAGTACTGGCAATGTCATAAGCCCGCGCGGCGTGCGCGACGCCCTGTAGGGCGACATCAAGCCGGGCGTGGTTCATCATGGTGAACATGGCCATCAGACCTTCACCCTCGGCCCCAATCAATTCGGCTTTGGCACCATCAAATGCCAGCTGGCACGTGGGCGAGGCATGCAGGCCCATCTTTTCCTCGATGCGCGTTACGGTAGCCTGGTTGCGGCTGCCGTCTGTGCAGGAGCTGGGGCATAGAAACAGCGATAAACCTCTGACGCCGTCATCGGACGTGCGCGCAAGCACAGGATGCAGGATGTGATCGCTCATGTCCTGGTCACCGCCAGAGATAAAGATTTTTTCGCCCGTGACCCTCCAGCCATCCTCGGCAGGTTCCGCCCGGCAGCGCACGCGTGAAAGGTCAGATCCGGCCCCGGGTTCGGTCAGGCACATGGTGGCCAGAGTTTCACCCGAGGCCAGAGACGGAATGTACCGGTATTGCTGATCCTCTGTGCCAAAGCGCAACAAGGTACGCACCGCGCCCGGAACCAACCCCGTAACCATCTGAAGGCTGTGGTTTGCGCCCGAAAACACCTCGGAGGTGATTGCCAGCATCAGGGCTCCAAGCCCTTGACCGCCATATTCTTCAGGCACGGTGAGCGAGGGCCAGCCCTGTTCCGAATACTTGGCATAAACTTGGGCAAAGCCAGCCGGCATGGATACGCGACCGTTTTCCAGCGTGCATCCCTGCCTGTCTCCCGGCTCGTCCAGCGGGGCAATTTCACCTTGCGCGAAGGCGGCAAAATGTTCGCCGATCTCACCAGCCAGGTCAGCGTCCCAATCTGAAAGCTCGGTAGCCCGGGCTACATGGTTCAACGTGAATAAGATGTCCGCAAGTGGGGCTTCGAATGGCTTCATGATCATATCACCCGATAGCTGGTGACTTCGACGACCACGACGCGGCCCGGTTCTGGCGGTTTGGCACTGTCGAAGTTCAAAGTGACTGGGTAGGGGCGCGATGGGGCGGGGGGCAGCATCACGGGGTCAGTCCCAGCAGGCGCGCGGCATTGCCTTTGATGATGTCCGGGCGCAGTTCGTCCTTGATATTGATCTTCTCGAAATCCGACAGCCAGCGTTCAGGAGTGATCATTGGCCAGTCGGACCCAAACAGGACCTTTTTCCTGAGGATCGAGTTGCAGTATTTCACCAGAATCTCGGGGAAGTACTTTGGTGACCAACCGGACAGGTCGATATAGACGTTGGGCTTGTGCTGTGCCACGGACAGAGCCTCTTCCTGCCAGGGAAACGACGGATGGGCGAGGATGATCTTCATATCCGGAAAATCGACGGCGACGTCATCCATGAACATCGGATTCGAGTATTTAAGCCGCATTCCGTTACCGCCGCGCATGCCCGAACCGACACCGGTCTGGCCTGTGTGAAACAGGGCGATGCAGCCTTCCTCGGCGATTGCCTCGTATAGTTCATAAGCCATACGGTCATTGGGGTAGAACCCCTGCATCGTCGGATGAAACTTGAACCCTTTGATACCAAATTCGCGGATCAGGCGGCGCGCCTCGCGTGCGCCCATCTTGCCCTTGTGCGGATCGATTGACGCAAACGGGATGAGCACATCGTCATTTTCCGCCGCCAAAGCGGCAACTTCTTCGTTCTTGTAGCGCCGATAGCCGGTCTCCCGCTCGGCATCGACCGGGAAGATCACCGCGGCTATGTTTTGCTCGCGATAGTGCTGTGCAGTTTCGGGAACCGTAGGCGGGTGGCTCCACGGAGCGCCAAAGTAGTTGGCCATGGTTGCCTGCAGATCGTCATAGCCGTCATCCGAGTGGCACCCGCAGGGTTCTTCAGCGTGGGTGTGAATGTCGATTGCGCGAACCTTGGTGATATCGACCATCTGTTCGTTCCTTTCTCAGATCTTTACGATTGCCGGGTCGGCGTCGTCATAAAGACGCTCAAGTAAATTTTGCCGCCGTGTCAGTATTTTGCGGAAATTGAGGTTCCCCTTGGCGGTCATTTCGCCCTCGGGCATCGAGGCGGGCTCGCTAAGGACAATGGCGCGCCCGACCCGTGTGGAACTGCCCGATAACTCGCGGGCGCGCTCTGCCAGGCGGCGGTGAATTTCGCCTTGCAGCAATTTGCAGCAGTAGGCGCCACTGTCGTCGTTCAGGTCAAATCCTTCCCGCTTCAGCTCGGCAACATCGGGAAAGACCATGACGCCGATCTCATTTCTGTCGGCACCTGTAATGACCAGATCTGAGGCAAGAGGCGCAAGGCAGGTCAATAAGTCCATCCGCAATTGCGCGGCACGCACCCATGTACCGGTCAGCAACTTGAAATCTTCAGAAATCCGGCCATCGAATTTCATACCTTTGTTTACGTCCTGCGGGTCGATGAACCGCATGGCGTCGCCGGTAATGAAAAACCCTTCTTCATCGAAAACACTGGCTGTCTTGCCCGGCTCGTTGAAATAGCCAGGCATCACGTTTGGCCCTTTGATGCGCATTTCGCATCGCATGTCTTCATCCGGTATCAGCTTGAGTGTCACGCCGTTCATCGGAACGCCAACAACCCCGGAACGGTCAATGGGCTCGGACTGCATCATTGTGGCGGGCGCTGTCTCGGTCAGTCCCCAGGACGAGGTCATCAGCGGTATCTCACCTTTGACATCCAGCGCCATCTGTTCAAATCCAGACCAGATGTCCTGTGGCAGTGAAGCGCCCGCATAAAAGATCAGATCAAGTTCTTCGAAGAACCGCCGACGCAAATCGCCATCCCGCTGCAATGCGCCCAGCAGCATGCTGTAACCTACGGGGACATTGAAGCTGAGCGTGCCGGTGACCATGGACAGGTTTTCCAGCGTCCTCTCAAACAGACCGGCTACCGGTTTGCCGTCGTCGATGTAGAAGCTTCCGCCGTTGGCGAGCATCATGTTGAAGTTATGAGATCCGCCAAAGACGTGGTTCCATGGCAGCCAATCGACCACACGGGGCGGACGCGTGCGCAGAAATGGCAACCCGTCGGCCAGCATGGTCTGGTTCACGCACATCATGCGTTGGGTCGTGATGACCCCCTTCGGGGCCGAGGTTGAACCGCTGGTCATTAGGATCTTGGCGACGGAATCGGGGCCAACCAGTTCATAGGCTGCCTCCAGATCGACACTGACATCCCCTTTGAGAAGTTCGTCGAACGCTGTGACCTGACTGTTCCTGCCTTGTCGGCTGGCTACGATTTCGACCCCTTGAAGCGCATCCAGTTCCAGCGCCTCTCGGTATTGATCCGCATCGACGACATAGGCCATCTTCGGGCGCACCAGTTCGATGGCATGGCGCAGGCGGCCATGTGCACCGTGGATCAAGGCGTATTGTTCGGCTACGGGCGCAGTCGGTACGCCAATGTACTGAGCAGCCAGGCTCAGCAGACCATGATCCAAGCCGTTGCCGCTCATGATCAGGATCGGTGTGTCAGGCCCCATCCCACGCGCCAATAGCGAGCTTGCGATTGCCCGCACCTTTTCAAGCGTGGTCGCATAGCTTTCCTTGCGCCATCCTGCGCCGCTGCGTTCAGCAATGAACGTGCGGTCAGGCGCGTCCGAGGCCCAGGCGTGCAGCCAGACACCGGTTTTGTCGACGACAGGACCAAGAGTGTGGTTCGATTTCAGCAGGATGGAACCGTCGGCCCGATCTTCGCGCGAAACAGAATGCACCAGGTATTCCGATGTGCGTTGCATGATCAGCCCCTTTTCCTCGCTTTTTCGATCGTCCTGAGGGCATCGAAAACGGTGGTGATGGTTGCGTCATCCAAACCGGCCAGCAGCTTGCCTTCGTGGGCGGTAACCGCGGCGACGGCCTTTTCATATAATTGCCTGCCCGCCAGTGTCGTCCTTAGCGCATAGGCGCGCCGGTCGGTCGGTACCCGGTCGCGGACGATCAGTTCCCTGCGCTCCAGTTCGTCAATGATGACGACAAGGTTCGGGCGCTCGATATCCATTGCGTCAGCCAGTTGGGACTGCCGCAAACCGGGGTTATCGACGATGAGAACCAGTGCCGAATAAGTCAGCATTCGCAGACCAAAGGGACGCAGAGTTGTTGTCAGGTCTTCCTGCACCACATTGAAGGCCCGTTTCATGCGATACCCGACAAACCCCCGCAGCGTGGCATCGCTGATCGTGTTAGGCGCGCCGTCTTCTGGCGTGTGTTCATGTTTCCTTTTCATGTGTTCACCTGAAGTTCGGGGCGCGCTTTTCAAGAAAGGCCCGCAGTCCTTCCTGCGCATCTGGTGTTGTTTGCGACAGGGCCGCGGCCAGCGATTCAGTAAACAGTCCGTCGTTCTGCGACATTTCATTGATCCGCGCGACCGCCTGAATCATCAGATAGTTTGACAGTGGCGCGTTTCGGGAAATCTTACCTGCCAGCTTTTGGGCCAGCGCCAAAGCCTCGCCTTCACCCACGCTATAATGTGCAAGCCCCAGCGATACCCCTTCATCGGCACCATATTTGCGGCCGGTCAACATCATCTCGGTCATCCGATCGGCCCCCAGCAGGCGACCGACCCGCGCGGTCGCACCGCCACCGACAAATATTCCGCGCCGGCCTTCGGGAAGCTGAAAGATCGTCGAAGGTTCAGCGATGCGAACATGTGTTGCCGCTGCAAGCTCCAGCCCGCCGCCGATCACGGCGCCAAACATGGCCGAGACAACCGCAAGCCCACCCAACTGGATCTTGTCCATGACACTGTGCCAGTGGCGGGAATGGTGCAGGTTTTCCTCGGCCGTACGATGAACATGCTCGGACAGGTCCAATCCGGAACAATAATGCCCTTCAGTTCCGGTCAGGATCACCACGCGCACGTTCTTGGGTGGAGCTGAAAAGAAATCATCCAGCGCGCCTAACAGTTCCTCGCACATCGCGTTTCGCTTGTCAGGGCGGTTCATGGTCAGGGTCGCGATGGATCCGTTGACCTCAATGTTCAGGATTTGGCTGTCCATGGGGAACTCCTTACCGGGGCGGCAGACGAACGGCGCCATCAAGTCGAATAGTGGTGCCATTCAAAAACGGGTTTTCAACGATCTGTTCGGCGAGCATTGCGAACTCACGCGCTTCGCCAAGGCGGGCCGGGAAGGGAATGTTCGCAGTGATCTTGGCACTGACCTCTTCCGGCAAGCCTTCCATCATTGGCGTGTGGAACAGGCCAGGTGCGATGGCCATCACCCGAATCCCCGACTGCGCGAGCTCCCGTGCGGCAGGCAGGCACATCGAGGCGATTGCCCCTTTGGATGCGGCATAAGCGGCTTGACCCAATTGACCGTCCTGCCACGCAACCGACGCCGTGTTGATGATCACACCGCGTTCACCGTCAGCCAACGGGTCGAGACCGGCCATGTGTCTCGCCGCGTGGCTCATGACGTTGTAGGTGCCAAAAAGGTTCACGCGCAGAGTTTTCTCGAACACGTCGAATGACAGCTTGCCTTCGCGCCCGACGATCCTGGCCGCCATGCCGACGCCCGCACAACTGACAGCGATTCTGGGTGCCGACCCGAAATGGGCTATTGCCGTCTCAAACGCGGCACTGACGGCGGCCTCGTCACTGACATCGGCTTGCAGGGCAAGACCACCAATTTCGTCAGCAACTGCCTTCGCACCTTCAGCATTGAAATCCAAAACGGCAACCTTTGCTCCGCTGGCGGCGAAATGCCTAGCCGTTGCAGCACCCAGCCCGCTTCCGCCGCCGGTGACCAGGGCGACACATCCACTTAACTGCATCGCGCTCTCTCCATTTTAGTATGTTCAATCATTGTTGTGTCTCATATCTATTTTCGGATGGGCCCGCCCCGGACCGCTGATGGTGATTTCGCTAGGGGATCAGGAACAGGGTAATGGCCGGAAACAGCACCAGGATCATGACCCGAATGATGTCAGAGGTGACAAACCACATCACTGCCTTGTAAGTTTGGGTCATCGGGGTTGAACGATCCATGGCGTTGATAATGAACAGGTTCATCCCGACCGGAGGGGTGATCAGCCCGACCTCGACAACGATCAGAACCAGAATACCGAACCAGATGGCCACATGCTCGGGGCTCATGCCGAAATCTAGTGCGCTGATGACCGGAAAGAAGATCGGGATAGTCAGCAGGATCATTGACAGGCTGTCCATCAGACATCCAAAGATCAGGTAGAACACCAGGATCAGGCACAACACCATCCACGGGCTGAGCCCAAGTCCAACGACCCAGCCAGACAGTTCCTGCGGTACCTGAGTGAGCGCTAGGAAACTGTTATACAGCCCTGCGCCCAACACGATGAAGAAGATCATCGCCGTGCTTGAGGCCGTTGCAATGATGCTTTCGACGAAGACCTGCCAGTTCAGATTGCCCGAGATCAGAGCAATCAGCCCGGTTCCCGCCGCCCCCACGGCTGCGCCTTCGGTTGGGGTGAACCAGCCAAGATAGATGCCACCGACAACAAGGCCAAAAACCAGAAGGACAGGCCAGACATCCAGCAGTGCCCGAACGCGTTCAGGATATGGGATCGCTTCGCGGGTGCCCGCGGCGTCAGGATACATGCGCACATAGATCGAAATCGTGATGATATAGCCGAGCGCTGCCAAAATGCCGGGGACAAAGGCCGCGAGAAACAGCTTGGCGATATTCTGTTCCGTCAGGATCGCATAGATCACAAGGATCACCGAAGGCGGGATCAGAATGCCCAATGTGCCGCCAGCAGCAAGCGTTGCGGTTGAAAACCCGCCGGAATAGCCGTAGCGGCGCAGTTCGGGCAGCGCGACACGGCTCATCGTTGCGGCAGTGGCAAGGGAGGACCCGCAGATTGCGCCAAATCCGGCACAAGCGCCGACTGCCGCCATGGCGACGCCCCCTTTGCGGTGGCCCAGCCAGCTTTCAGCAGCTTTGAACAAGGCTGAAGACATGCCCGACAATGTCGCGAACTGCCCCATCAGCAGGAACATCGGAATGATCGTCAGCGAATAGCTGGAAAAGGTTGAGTAGGTTTCGGTTTTGAGCTTGGCCATGAACATGCTGGTGCTACCCATGGCAAAATACAGCCCGCCAATCCCGCACAGCAACATGGCAAGGCCAATCGGTGCGCGCAGAAAGATCATGATCAGAAGTACGGGAAAGGACACGTAGCCCAGTTCGAGCATGGTCAATGTGCGGCCTCCCCGCGGTAGGGCAGGATATGACGCCCGGTGACAAGCTCGATGACCTGCGCGACGGCGCAATAGACAGCAACAAGTGATGCGACAAGGGCGGCAACAAAGCTTAGCCCATAGGCCCACCAAACCGGAAATTGCAGCAGAAAGGTCGTTTCACCATAGTCCAGCTTGTTTTGCATGCCGACAAACAAGCGCCACGTGATCAAAAGAATGACAAGCGACAGGACGATTTCCCAGAATGTGATTATCACTTTGTTCGCCTTTGCCGGAAGCGTGTTGGTGAATACGTCGACTGTGGCGTGAGAGCCATAGAGCTGGCATATAGGCAGGAACGAGAATATGGCGAATGCAATGCCGGCTTCGACCAGTTCAAAATCGCCATTCACAGGCCCGACGCCCGATGCAATCAGCGCATTTGCCGCTGCTTCCGACAGTGACGTCATGACGTCCGAGTGGCCCAGCGTATTCAGGCCGCGCCCCAGCACGCTGACACAGGTCAGCAGGACCAGCGCAGTCAGAACCACACCGCCGAGAACGGCCATGAAGCGCGCGATGCGCTCTACCAGTTTCCGCATGATCAACTCCAAAGGGATTGCTCTCCCGGCGGGAAATAGCGCCGGAAG
Source organism: Ruegeria sp. AF3 (assembly GCF_056536285.1). Classification (NCBI taxonomy): domain Bacteria; kingdom Pseudomonadati; phylum Pseudomonadota; class Alphaproteobacteria; order Rhodobacterales; family Roseobacteraceae; genus Ruegeria; species Ruegeria sp. AF3. Next base: position 3,113,775 of record NZ_JBQFJM010000001.1, read on the forward strand.
AGCGACCGGATCAGTTGCCGGAGTATTGCGAAATCAGTTCGAGCGCGCGGGCGCGCAAGCCGGTTCCATCCAGACCTTTTTCATCCATCTCGGCGATCCAGGCGTCAGTGGTCGGCTGTGATGCTGCCTTCCATTCCGCAACCTGTTCCGGGCTAAGCGTGATGATGTTGTTGCCGCGTTCCATCGCCTGCTTGTGAGGCCCGTCATCATCGGCCTGCATCTGCTTGCCTGCGAAGGCCGAGAATTCAGCGCCCGAGTTGGCGTCGATGACGGCCTTCAGATCATCCGGCAGTGCATCCCAGCGGTCCTTGTTCATCGCGAAGATGAAAGTGGTGGTGTATAGCGTGTCATCGCCAAAGGTCGTGTGGTTTCCGACCAGCTCGTTGACCTTCAGGGCGCCAGTCACTTCCCAGGGAATCACGGTGGCGTCGATCACGCCTTTGGACAGCGCTTCAGGCACCGCAGGAACAGGCATGCCAACCGGGGTTGCTCCAAGCGAGCTGAAAAGGCCGTTGGTTACGCGTGTCGGTGCGCGCAGCTTTACGCCGTTCAGATCCTCGATGCTTTCGATCGGTTCCTTTGAATGGATCAAACCGGGGCCGTGCACCCAGAGACCGAGTACTTTGAACTGCTTGAAGTCATCGTCCATCATGGTTTCTTCGGCCAGATCCCAATAGGCGCGTGAGACGGCTTCGGCATTGGTCATGGTGAACGGCAGTTCGAACACCTCGGTTCGGGGAAAGCGGCCTGGTGTATATCCGGACACAGTCCAGACAATGTCTGCCACACCATCAATGGCCTGGTCGATCAGTTCGGGGGGTTTGCCCCCAAGCTGCATGGACGGAAACCTTTGAATTTCGATCCGGCCATCCGAATCCGCTTCGACCTTGTCGGCCCAGACATCCAGAACGTTCTTGGGTACGTTGGCTTGTGCCGGCAGGAATTGGTGCATCCGCAGTGTCACTTCGGCCGCGATGGCAGTGGTTGACATGGCACCGAAAGCAATCGCCGCCACTGCAGATTTGAGTATGGTTCTGCGCAAGTTGGTCATGGTCTCCTCCCTAGATGACCTATGAGTATCATCCCCTGTTCATGATTGCTCATATTAGTTATGTTTTATAACGAGTTATATCCACTTTTTCAGTGTTTGGTTTCAGGTCCTTTTCGGAAAACAGAATGTTCACACATGTGAACCTTTTCGTCGAAACGCTACGCATCAGACAGGTCATGCGCGGACGCAATTTATCCTCTCAGGATTACATTGCCCTCGGTTGGCTCAAAGGTAAATTGAGATTTCTTAGATTTTAGTTTCTGGTTTCGGAAACTAAAGCTCAAAAACGGTGGATTTGCTTTCCTTGTTTCAATTGAACCAGCGTCCGTCATGAAATTCAAGGCCGTGTGTTATCGTCGGTGACAGCATCAACTGCCTTGCCTGCGAGCTTCAGGAACGTTTCGCGTTCATTCGGAGTTAGCCCTCCGAGGATCTCGTTTTGCAGGTCAATTACGACTGGCATAGCCGCCGCGAGGATGTCTTTTCCTTTTTCGGATAAGGTGACCTCGCGCGCGCGTCTGTCACGTTTACTGACCGAGCGTTTGACATAGTTTTTCTGCTCCAGCCGGTCGATGACCCCGCCGATTGTTGCGCGGTCATAGGCGATTTTTGCCGCGACTGTGGCCTGATCAATGCCGGGTTCGGCGCGAATTGTTTCAAGTGCTGCGAACTGAACGGATGTAAGGTCAATCCCGGCCTCCTGCATCCGGACCGAGAACACGTGGGTTGAAATCTGGTTGAGCCTGCGGATGAGGTGGCCCGCCATTCCGTAAATACTCACGCAAAACCTCCGAAATCACTTTACGCCGTCACTTATTCCAGAATTACCGCGGCAATTAGTGAGTGTACATATCTTTGTTGACGGCAAATAGTAAGTATAGTTATTAAAGTTGCGTGAACCTGCGGAGGAGGGGACAATGCAATACTACGTTGATGGATTTCGTCCGGGTGACCCGGATATCAAACCGGCTGCGTTCGGTCGCCCCGATCACCACGACCACCCCGCATCCATCCCCGAAAAGGTTGATGTTTTGATCGCGGGTTGTGGACCGGCCGGGCTTTGCCTCGCGGCGCAGCTGGCCGGGTTCGCCGAAATTTCGACAATGATCGTGGATCAAAAGCCGGGTCCTATGGAGAAAGGCCAGGCGGATGGCGTCAACGTCCGCTCGATGGAGATGTTTCAGGCGTTTGGTTTTGCTGAGAAAGTGAAGCGCGAAGCATATTGGGTCAACCAAACGGCATTCTGGACGCCCGATCTTACAAACCCGGACCACATCCGCCGGGTGGGCACGGTGCAGGACGTTGCCGACGATCAATCCGAGATGCCACATACCTTGATGAATCAGGCCCGGATTCATGAGCTGTTTCTGGATGTGATGAGAAACGCTCCAACGCGGCTGCAACCCCATTACGGGCTTCGTGTCAGCGATTTCACAATTGATACCGGTTCCACGGATCACCCCGTCACGGCAGAGCTTGAACGCTTGGGCGATGATGGTGGCGTGGTTGAACGGCTTACAGTGCGTGCCAACTATGTCGTAGGCTGTGACGGTGCACGCAGCAATGTGCGCAAGGCCATCGGGGGTAAGCTGCAAGGCGATGCCGCACATCAGGCGTGGGGCGTTATGGACATTCTGGCGAATTCCGATTTTCCCGATTTGCGGCGGAAATGCCTTGTTCAATCGGCATCGGAAGGAAACGTTCTGATCCTTCCGCGCGAGGGCGGATACCTGTTCCGAATGTATGTTGAGCTTGACAAACTGAACCCGGATGAGCGGATCGCCAACCGCAATCTGACGGCTGACCATATCATCGCTGCCGCGAACCGGATCATGCGTCCTTATTCCATCGACGTAAAAGAAGTCGTTTGGTGGTCGGTCTACGAGATTGGCCACAGGCTGACCGACAAGTTCGACGATGTTCCTAAGCATGAAGTTGCTACACGCACCCCGCGCGTTTTCACGGCGGGCGACGCCTGCCACACGCATAGCCCCAAGGCGGGTCAGGGGATGAACGTGTCGATGGGCGATACTTTCAACCTGGGCTGGAAACTGGTGCATGTGCTGACAGGAAGGTCAAAGCCTGATCTTCTTCACAGCTACTCGGCCGAGCGTTTGCAAGAGGCCAAAAGACTGGTCGAAACCGACCATAAATGGGCCCGGATCATAAGTGCGCCTCCGGGCGAGTCAGAGCTTGACGGCACCGATATGCCCCGATTTCAAAAACAGTTTATCGAAAATCTGGAGTTCACCGGCGGGCTTTCGGTTCACTATGGGCCTTCGGACTTGGTCGCCGAACCGGTTCACCAGCATCTGGCGCGTGGGCTGGTTATAGGCAAGCGATTTCATTCAGCACCAGTTGTCCGGCTTGCAGATGCCATGCCCATGCAATTGGGGCATGTGGCCGAAGCGGATGCGCGCTGGAGGCTCTATGCCTTCGCAGGACAGAGAGACGCAGGTACCCAAGGCGGATCGATCCATCAGCTTTGCGAGGTTTTGCAAAGCGATCCGAACTCTCCTCTGCGACGGTTTGTGCGCCCTGACGAAGACATCGACGGTTTGATAGACCTACGGGCCATCTTCCCGGAGGATTTCATATCGCTGAATTATGAGGATATGCCGTCTCTTTTGAAACCCGAGAAGGGCAGGTATGGCCTGCGCGACTTCGAGAAGGTTTTTTGCGTTGATCACAAGAGGCGTGAAGACATCTACGAAATGCGCGGAATTGACCGGACAAAGGGCTGTATGGTCGTCGTCAGGCCGGACCAATATGTGGCGCATATCCTGCCATTAGAGTGTCACGCTGACCTGTTTGACTTCTTTTCCAGGCTATTTGTTGCGGGCGGCGGTCGATAAGTGCGACGACTCAGACCCCAACGGACCGCCGTTACGAGGGGAGAATGGACTGTCGCATCCGTGCTTGGTTCGGCAAGATTACCGCCTGTTCAAAGCTGGATTGGCGCTTGAATCCGCCCGTGTCGTAGGAAGGCCCTCTAGCCAGAAAGCTGAGCGCAGGTTTTTCAGGACGCGTTTAACGTGGCCAGAACCTCGGCGCTGACCTCAACACCGTCAGCCTCGGCTGCCGCCCGTTTGGCCAGACGCCCATCACCCGGAACACGGGCGTCCCCATTACCGACAATTTCTGAGCAAATGCGCGCGATATATTGATTGAAGGCCTCGTTGCCGAACCGCGTCGGATCAATCGCAATCAGTGTTGCACCGCCTTTGATGTTAAGGGCTCCGAACGCCTCACGTTCTTGATTGTTCACGGAAAGGGTTCCACCAGCCAGGGCGGCACCCAACACTTCAACCATGAAAGCGATTGCGGCGCCCTTGTGCTCGCCAAAAGGTAACAGGCTGCGGGTTTCCAGGATAGCGTTCGGGTCCGTACTGGGTGCGCCGTCAGGGTCCAGACCGGCAGGGTGGGGCAGGTCGTGCCCCTCGGCTGCGGCCATGCGGATATCCATCAAAGCAACCATTGAAGACGCCTGATCCCAGACTATCGGCGCACCGCCCTCGCGCGGACAGGCAAAAGACATCGGGTTGGTGCCAAATACCGGGCGCACCCCGCCTTGCGGCACCACCATGGACAATGAGTTGATCACGGCGAAAGCCACCAGACCAGCTTCGGCAAGCGGTTCGGTGTCAAACCTTAACGCGCCCAGATGGTGGCAATTTGCGCAGGTGAAAGCGGCAATGCCGTTTTCCCGCGTCATTTCGATCAACATGTCGCGGGCTTCGGCTGCCGCGACCTGATAATACCCGTTATCGGCGTCACAGCGCAGAACGCCCGGGGCAGCCTTTTCTATCTTTGGCTTCGCATTGCCGTTTGCATAGCCCGAGGTGAAGCTTTGGACATAGACCGGCAGCATACGCAATCCGTGGCTGCGCGGGCCGTCCCGCTCGGACCGGGTAACAATGTCGGCCAGAATATCGCTGCCCTGTGCATTAACTCCGGCAGAAACAAGTACGGCTTTCGCCAGCGCCCGAACCTCGGCAAGAGAAAGCGTTTTGATCGAGTGTTCGGTCATCTTTTCAAATCCAGTCTTCTTACTTCAGGGGTCAGGCACGCGCACGTGCGTTGGTGGGATCAACGGCGCAAGTATCGATCACCTCGGCATCGCGCATTTCGTTATGGACCAACACCTGCATCTTTGCACCCGGCGCGGTCATATCGTTTGGTACAAGTGCCATCGCTATGTCGTGGTTGCAATAATAAGAAAACCCACCCGATGTAACGCGACCAATCAGTTCACCGTTTGCATAAACACCTTCATCGAACATCACCGAAGTTTCGCCAAAGGGAAGTTTCAACGTGACCAGCCGTTTGTGATTGCCCTCGTATCTCTGCTTCTCCAGCGCCGCTTTTCCGATGAACTCGCGTCCCTCGGTGACGACAAACCGATCAAGGCTGGCCTCATATGGTGTCATGTCCTTGCAAATCTCACGGTTGATGGCGCGATAGGATTTTTCAAGGCGCATGGACTCCAACGCCTCAAGCCCGAAGGGTTTTACACCGGCTTTCAAAAGCAGGTCGACAAGATGGCGGTTATACCCGACCGGATGGTGCAGTTCCCAGCCCAGCTCGCCTGTGTAAGATACCCGAAGCAGGTGAACGTCTTTGGCATAACCAACTTCACCTTTTTGTGCAGAGAGCCAGGGAAAAGCTGCGTTCGTCAAATCGTTGTCGGTCAGCGGTTGCAAAATCTCGCGCGCCTTGGGACCCGCCAGAGCGATCACACCCAACTGTTCTGAAACGTCTTCAAGGATAACCGATTGATCTTGTGGTAGCAGACGTTGCAGCTGATCCCAGTTATAGGCGCGCCAATTCGGGGTAGAGACCAGATAGAAATCATTCTCGGCATAGCGGACAACTGTGTATTCCGCATCCATGCCACCTTTTGCGTTCAACAAGAGCGACAGGTTCATGCGACCCACTTTGGGCAGTTTGTTTGCCATCAGACCATCCAGCCACCGCGCGGCGCCGGGACCGCGTACAGTAAACTTGGTCATTGGCGACATCTCGATGAACCCGGCCTCTTCGCGGGTGGTGTGCACTTCCTCCTGAACGCGTTCCATGTGATTGGTGCGGCGGAAAGAATGTTCAGGGATCGCCTCTTGCGGCGATTTGGCGAACCAGCGCGGGAATTCATAGCCGTTGAAGCTGGTCCAGACTGCGCCATGCGCCGTCAGCAGATCGTAAGACCCCACGGTTTTCATTGGGCGCGCGTCCGGGAAATCTTCGCCGGGGATATGCGCGTTCATATGTGTGCCCCAGGTTTCGCGAACCTTGTCCATGGTCCAGCGTTTAGAGGCGTAGTCCGAGAAACGGCGCGGGTCCAGTTCCGACATGTCCATGCCCGGATCACCGTCGACGATCCAGCGGGCCAGACGTTCGCCCACGGTGCCGCCCCACAGAATGCCACCGGGCATCCCTTCGGCCAGCCACAGGTTTTTGTACCCCGGCGCTGGCCCGGCAAGTGGCAATTCGTCCGGCGTCATTTGGAAGGGGCCGCGCGTGTTGGCTTTGATGCCCACCTCTCCAAGGACTGGAACCCGTTCGATTGCCCGTGCCCATTGGGTTTCCACGGCATCGAAATCCTCGGGCAAGAGGTCTGCGCCAAAGTCAGGTGGCACGCGGTCTTCGGCAAACAGTTTTAGGTCCTTAGTGAATTCATAGGGCCCGAACTGAATGCCACCGACATCTTCGCGCATATATGCGCCGTAATCTTCATCCCGCAGGATCGGGAACTCGGGCAAACCCTGCGCACGACGTTCCTTGAGCAGCGGAACGGTTTCCGTGGTCCAGTACTGGTGAACGATGGGAATGCAGGGCAGGTCCAGCCCAACGCGCCGGGCATTTTCACGGGCATAGTTGCCGGTGGCAAAAACCAGATGCTCGCACGTGATCTCTCCCTGATTGGTGGTCACTTTCCAATGACCGCTTTCCAGCTTTTCATACGCCTGTGCTTCGGTGTTCTGATAGACTGTGGCGCCCGCATCCCGCGCCAGCTTTGCCATTGCCATGGTGATGTCGGCCGGGTTCACATAGCCGTCCTCGGTATGCAGGATACCGCCGCGAATATGCTCGGACTGGTTCAGAAGGGGATGAACATCGGCAATTTCCGCGGGCGTCAGCAGTTTGCAGGGCACACCTGCAGCCTCGGCAATCGAGATATATGACTGGAATTCATCCCAACGTTCCTGTGTGTTGGCAACGCGCAGCTGACCCACTTTACGCAAGCCTACCGACGTACCCATCTTCTGTTCGACTTCTGAATAGATGCGGATGGTTTCTATCGTCATCTTCGACACGTTATGGGACCGCACGAAGGTGACCAGCAGACCGGCGGCATGCCAGGTCGAGCCTGAGGTCAACGTGGTTCGTTCCAGCATCACCGCATCGCTACAGCCGTGCTGTGTCAGACCGTACAGAAGGGACGCGCCCACACATCCGCCGCCAACGACAACAACTTTGGCATGTGATTTCATTCGCCGATTTCCTTCTTGCGGCTGATCATGGTGTCAGAAGCTCTGCCTGCCCGAAATCAGTAAGATGAGAACGTTCCGAAGTTTTTACGGAAACATGTTGCCAGACAATCGCAAAAAATTTCTCCCGCGGCTTAGTTCAGGTCACCTCTTATCGGGCACCTTCGTATTGGTCGCTGTCTGGGTCCGGGTCATTCAGTGCTGTCCAGGACGACATCATTTTTATATTCCTTGTCTTGTTTCACCTTGTGATGTTAGCGCAAACTGTGCCAGTGAAACCTGATGCCTTTGCAAAACTGGGTTTCTGTTGCCTCAGTATTGCGGCTTACAAATGGGAGGAGCAGGTGTATCTCGGTCTTGATTTGGGGACGTCAGGTCTTCGAGGAATTGTGGTCAGTGAAGGCGGTGACGTCGTTGCCGAGGCCGAAGCGAGCGTGAACACATCGACACCGCATCCGGGCTGGTCAGAGCAGGAACCTGCGGATTGGGTTGAAGCGTGTCAAAAGGTCGTTGCCCAGTTGCAGGGGCAAAACAGCGCTGCGTTTTCGGCAGTGCGGGGCATAGGTCTGAGCGGGCATATGCATGGCGCAACGCTTCTGGACCGAAATGGTAGCGTATTGAGGCCCTGTGTCCTTTGGAACGACACAAGGTCTGCCCGTGAAGCTGCCGAACTGGATGCGCTTTCCGCGATGCGATCGATCACCGGAAACATCGTTTTTCCCGGCTTCACTGCGCCTAAACTGGAATGGGTGCGCAGGCATGAACCTGACGTTTTTGAAAAGACTGCCAAAGTGTTGCTCCCCAAAGATTATTTGCGCTTCTGGTTGACCGGAGAATACATCAGCGACATGTCTGACAGCGCGGGTACAGCGTGGTTGGACGTCGGACGTCGGGAATGGTCAGAAAAAGCGCTTGAGCTCAGCCATATGCGTCGGGATCAGATGCCCGAACTGGTCGAAGGCAGCGCCGCCGGGGGCGAGCTGAGGGCGGAGATTTTGCAGCACTGGGGCCTGACCGGACCCGTAGTCGTTGCGGGCGGGGCAGGCGACAACGCGGCGGCGGCCTGTGGTATTGGAAGCATCGCCGAAGGCCGCGGTTTTCTATCGCTGGGAACGTCCGGTGTGCTGCTGGTTGCCAAGGACAGTTACGCGCCCGCACCGGAAACGGCGGTTCACTGCTTCTGCCACGCGGTGCCGGAGCGCTGGATCCAAATGGGCGTCATCCTGTCGGCGACCAACAGCCTGAACTGGCTGTCCCGGAATCTCGGCCAATCCGTTGGTGCACTCGCATCGGCTTTGCCGGATACCGTCACCGGGCCGTCGAAGACCAAGTTCCTGCCATACCTGTCGGGGGAACGTACCCCTCATAATGACAGCGCCATCCGGGGGGCGTTTATGGGGCTGGATATTGCGTCGGATCCAGCGGATCTTGCACAGTCCGTGATGGAGGGTGTCTCATTCGCGCTGCGTGATTGCCTTGAAGCCCTCAGGAGCACGGGAACAAAACCTGAAAGCCTGATGGTTGTCGGCGGGGGCGTACGATCACGGTTCTGGGTCGAGACGCTGGCAACTGTTCTGAGCGTCCCGCTTGCCTTGCCCAAAGGCAGTGAATTCGGAGCCGCCATCGGCGCGGCGCGCCTTGCTGCCTGTGCAGTAAACGGCGCAGACCCGGTGGAGCTCATGACATCGCCAGAAATCTCTGAAATTGTTCAGCCCCGCGCGGGGTTATTCGACGCCTATGAGGCTGAATATCAAAGATACCGCCAGTTTTATGCGGCACTATCCCCCTTGTCTGCGCCATGATGAAGGGCGTCACTTCCCTACCCATCGAACAGGTTGTTCTGGAAGATGGTGCGATGTCGGTTTCCCTGCTGAGCTATGGGGCGATCACACAAGGTTGGTGGATCGGTGAAACGCCCTTGATCCTGGGCTATCCAAACCCGCAGGAATATCTGACGGACCCATATTATCTGGGTGCAATCGTGGGTCGCGTCGCCAATCGGATCGGTGGCGCAAAGTTTAAAATGCAGGATGCCGCTTATCGCCTGACAGCGAATGAGGGGGAAAACACGCTGCATGGCGGTGCGCTCGGGCTGTCGCGCAGCCACTGGATTATCAGGAAGACTAAGCCGAACCGTGCGGTTCTTTCCTTGACGTCACCTGACGGCGATGATGGTTTTCCCGGAGAAATCAGGTTCGAGATTCATGTCAAGCTGGCTTTTCCACGGCTGACTTACACGATCACCGCATGGCCGGACCGGCCTACGCCGATCAGCATTGCGCAGCACAATTACTATACTCTTGGGCGCCAAAGCGGTATTCTTGACAGCCGGTTGGCCCTGAATTCAAAGCGGGTACTGGAACTGGACGACAGCTCCATTCCGACAGGCGCCGTGAATGAGATCGAAAACCAAGGGCTGGATTTCTCATCCGTGCGCGTTATCGGTGATGAGGGGCGTGGCCTTGACCACTACTTCGTGTTTGAAGAGGCGGGCAAATCAAATCGACCGGTTGCAACGGTTGAAACACCGTCAGGTTTGCGCATGAATGTTTACTCTGATCAGCCCGGCGCGCAGGTCTATTCCGCCGCGCACCTGTCTGATCCTTTCACGCCATGCGCAGGGCTTTGCATTGAGCCTTCCGGTTACACGGACGCTGTGAACCACCCCTTGTTTCCGTCCGTCATCTATTCTCCGGACAAACCCTATAAACAAGTTCTGACGTTGGAAATCTCAGGGGATCAGGTATGAGAGTTGGGATATCGGTGTATGCTCTGGCCTTTTGCGTGACACTGTCGGCGGCGCAGGCGCAGGACCTCGGGCCGCTTCCTCAATTTGTAGAACCGGACCTTGCCAAGGTCGAACTGGGACAGTTGCTGTTTTACGACCCGATCCTGTCGGGGAACAAAAACATCAGCTGCGCCACTTGTCATCATCCGAAACTGGGAACGTCAGACGCGCTGTCTCTGGGTATCGGTGAAGGCGGTGTGGGGCTGGGGGCAGCGCGCAGGCTTGATCAGGAAAACATGCCCGAGCAGCGCATTCCCCGAAATGCACCGGGGCTGTGGAACCTTGGGGCGCTGGAATTCACCACCTTCTTTCATGACGGGCGTCTTGAGGCAGACCCGTCACAGCCTGACGGGTTCAGAACGCCCTTGGGCACAGATATGAGGCCGGGCTTCCAATCTGCACTGGCCGCGCAAGCGATGTTCCCGGTCTTGTCGGCTGACGAAATGGCGGGCCACTATTCGGAAAACGAAGTGAGCAAAGCCGTACGTCTTGGTTTGCTGACCCAAAAGGATGGCGCATGGGATCTTATCGCGGCGCGTGTTGCCGCAATCCCGGAATACAGGACACGCTTTGACCAGCTCGCGCCCGGAGAAGAGATCACTTTTACCGCAATCGCCAATATCATTGCTGATTTCATCGCTTTTGAATGGCGCGCTGACAACAGCCTGTTTGATCGTGCGCTGCAAGGAAAAGAGGTGCTGCCCGAGCAGGCGCAAATGGGGCTCGACCTTTTTTACGGCAAGGCCAGGTGCAGCACCTGCCATTCCGGCTGGTTCCAGACGGATCATGGGTTTCATTCTATCGCCATGCCGCAAATCGGGCCGGGAAAAGCCGCCCGGTTCGAGAACCATGTTCGCGATGACGGGCGATTGCGTGTGACGGGCAATGCGGATGACGCCTTCACATTTCGCACGCCATCCTTGCGTAATGTAACCCTGACGGCACCCTATGGTCACAACGGAGCCTACGCGCGGCTTGAAGATGTTGTCCGTCATCATCTGGATCCGGTCGCAGCTTTGCGCAGCTACTCGATCGAAAAAGCAGCGTTGCCAGAGTTTCCGGGCGCGGAAGATCAAAAAGCCTTGCTCGACCCCACGTTGATCGAGGCGATTGCAGCGTCGAATGAACTGGCCCCAATCAGCCTGAGTGATGACGAGGTGAACGCCATTCTAAGTTTCCTCAGCACACTGGAAGACCCGGCAGTCCGGCTGGGTGTGCCTGCGCATGTGCCCAGCGGTTTGCCTGTTGATCAATGATCAGCGGTCGATGCGAAGCACCTGATTGCTTCTGAAGGGCTGCCAATCACCAACTGTGCCGTCTGGCCAGATAACCCGCAGCGCCAGTTCGTCCGCGTTGCCCAGGCCAAAGTGATGAAGCCCTGAGATGCCGCTTGCGTGACCGCCGCCAATGGTCACTTCCCGTGTTTGAATTCCGTCGGTGGTTTTGACCTCGATGAAGCTGCCGACAGCTGCGCGGTTGGAACGATCCTGGCCAAGATCAACCTGAACCCAGTTTCCAAGTTGTTGTTCGTTCTGAAATACTTCAAGCGCTGACCCGCGATTGACCACGACCAGATCAAGCGATCCATCCCCGTTCAGGTCCGCCAGGGCTCCACCGCGGGACTTGCCCATAGAGGCGACACCCGCCGCTGAGGCAGCCTCGAAAAACTGATCATCTGCGGATTGCAGCAACAAGTTGTTGGGGTCAGTTTGCGCTGCATCGGGCATCTGTTCGACATTGCCCTTGGCGACAAATATGTCGTCGCGCCCGTCGTTGTTGACGTCGCCGAACTGCGCATGCCAGCCGGTTGAGGGGCGGCCATCGCCACCAACATGCGGCCTGTGCGCCGTTGTTCCCCGGTCATAAGTCGCGTCGCGCCATGTCGGCCCCTCGGCAGTGGGATCAAAGATCTGAAACTTCTGGTCCCCCATCGAGGTCAGGTAAACATCCGGGAAGCCGTCCCCTGATATATCCCTTGATGCAATCCCCATGCCCCAGATCGAATAGGGCAGCCACCCATCTTCCGGCGCGTAAAGGCGTGGCGTGTCTTCCATAGCCCAAAGCTGCTCTTGCCCGCCGCGCACATAGTAATGGCGGTCGTTACTGACACGCAGGTCCGCGCGCCCGCTGCGCGCCCAGTCGGAAAACAGAATGGACAAGGAACAATGTCCCGGTGCCAGGTGGAGAGGTGGGCCATAGGCCGCCCCTTCGGGGCGATACAAAAGCGTCGGCCCGCAGGCTTCAAACGGGCCATCGGGGTTGGTTCGGTCGACATATGTTCCAAAAGCCAGTGTCGGCAGGGTTTGACCGCTTTCCCAAGTGGCGGAGAATCCGGTGGTCCAGTGATCCTGAGACTGGAAATTCAACGAGGTGAACGGTTCGAATGCGCAATTTGGTTTGCCACGCAACAAAACGTCTTCACCAACGCGCAATACTGCCAGGTCCACAAACCCGTCTCCATCGATATCCAGTGGGTAAGCGCCGGTCACGCCGGTCAGAGACAGTGCGCTTGGCGTTTCTGACCGAAAACTGACATTGGGTCCTGATGTGTTGACAAACAATTGAGCCGGATTAGTTCCTCCTGCGGCAAACAGCTCGGGCCGATCATCGTCGTTGCAGTCAAAAACGGCAACGCCTCCGCCGACGAAGTGCTCCCACCCGCCGTCGTAAACATGGCTGGGGACGTCGATGCTGTGAAACTGTGGCAGGCTGATGTCAGCCAAGGCGGCAGACGCTGTCGCTAGCAGGATCGTCAGTTCAACTCGCATTTTCCGCCAGTTCCCTGACTTTCAAAATCGAGACTTGTTCGATCCCATAGGCCGCCGCCCCTTTTGCCCACATTGAATCCCCCCAATGGTTTACGTTGATTTCAGGCAGCGGCGCGTCAACGCTGACAACACCGTTATTGATGCGGGTCATCACTGCGTCGGAATGCAGGTATTCAAAGCTGCCTCGGGTGCCGGACAGGATGATACATTCCGGATCGAACAGATTGATCAGGTTGGAAAGCCCCATTCCAAACATCTGACCAGCGCGCGACAAAACGGAAATGGACCGGGCATCACCGGATTGGGCAGCTGCGTGAATATCAGCAAGAGTGTGCGGGTCAGTAGCCTGGCTGGCAATGGATGCCTCGCGGATCAGGGCATATTCCCCAACATAAGCTTCAAGGCATCCGCGCTGCCCGCACTGACATAACGCGCCATCCAGCTGAACTTTGACATGCCCGAATTCCGCACCGCAGCCGCGCTCGCCGCGATATAGCTTGCCATCCAACACAATGCCCAGACCAATGCCGTGTTCTATCGTGACAACCAGAAAGTTCTTCAACCCTTTGCCAAGCCCGAAAAGCTGTTCGGCCTTTGCAACCAGATTAGCGTCATTCTCGATGAACGCGGGGCAGGGGAGCACTTGAGACAGAAGCGGGCTCAGATCCACGTTGCGCACTGTCAGTGAAGACGACCAATGTACAAAGTTCCGCTCTGCGTCGACCAGTCCGGCAATGCCTATGCAGACGCCGGAGACGTCTGTCAGGGACTTGCTTGCAGAGACGCAGGCCTGTTCCAGCGCCGCGCATATCTTTTTTGCAAACGCCTCCGGGGCCATCCGGGCCTCCTCCAGCGGATGAGTGTAAGAGGTGATCTCGGTGCCTTCAAAATCGACCAAGATGACTGAAATCTGGTGCCGGGCCACTTTTACACCGGCAATCAGGTGACATCCGCCATGCAGCTTCAGCAGCACACGTGGTCTGCCGCGGCGCGCGGATTTTGACGGTGTTTCGCTTTCGATTTCCTGAATCAGACCAGCTGAAAGCAGATCTGACGTTGCCGCCGTCACTGTCGCTGGGCTGGTCTCAAGCGCGCTTGCAATGTCGATCCGCGATATCGCGCCGGTCGACCGGATTTGTTCCAGCACACGCAAACGGGTGATGTTTCGTTGATCCGTAGCGTTTGAAGAAACCTTGCTTTTCAGCATCCTGCCCTCGCGAATCTGGTGATTTCCTAAGCGTAAGCGGTTTTTCTTCTTTCCGGTAGCATAAATATTTTACTGACTGAAATAAATATGATACTCAGAATTGTGAGAGCCACGAATCATGAAGCGATGGCTCGATAAACCGGGAGGAAATCATGAAACGAATTCTCAGCGCTTCTGCTGTGGCCGTCCTGATGGGGACGGTTGCGTTTGCAGAAACCACGGTCGGTGTCAGCTGGTCGAACTTCCAGGAAGAGCGCTGGAAAACCGACGAAGCGGCGATCAAAGCCGCGCTTGAGGCAGGCGGTGCCAAGTATATTTCGGCAGATGCGCAATCGTCGTCGGCCAAGCAATTGTCGGATATTGAAAGCCTGATCGCCCAGGGTGTTGATGCGCTGATCATTCTGGCGCAGGATTCCCAGGCCATCGGTCCAGCTGTTCAGGCAGCGGCCGACGAAGGTATCCCAGTCATCGCTTATGACCGTTTGATCGAAGATGATCGGGCCTTCTACCTGACCTTTGACAATGTCGAAGTCGGTCGTATGCAGGCGCGCGCGGTGTTCGACGCGATGCCCAAGGGCAACTATGTGATGATCAAGGGCTCGCCAACCGACCCGAACGCGGATTTCCTGCGCGGTGGCCAACAGGAGATCATCCAGGGCGCTGTTGACAGTGGTGACATTGTGATCGTCGGCGAAGCCTATACCGATGGCTGGCTGCCTGCGAACGCGCAGCGCAACATGGAACAGATCCTGACGGCCAACGAAAACAAAGTCGATGCTGTGGTCGCGTCAAATGACGGAACTGCAGGCGGTGTTGTTGCTGCACTGACCGCACAAGGTATGGACGGCATTCCGGTGTCAGGTCAGGATGGCGACCATGCGGCGCTGAACCGGGTGGCCAAAGGCACACAAACCGTTTCGGTCTGGAAAGACGCACGTGAGCTGGGCAAGGCCGCAGGTGAAATCGCAGTCGCGCTAAGCGGCGGAACGGCTGCAGCAGACGTTGAAGGCGCGGTCAGCTGGACTTCGCCAGGTGGAACCGAGATGACGTCAGTCTTCCTGGCACCTGTGCCGATCACCAAAGACAACCTATCCGTTGTGGTCGATGCTGGCTGGATTCCGCTGGAACACCTGTGCCAGGGCGTCGAAAACGGTCCTGCACCCTGTAACTAAGTCAAGTGTCCAAACCATAACGTCTCTGGCCCGCAAGGTCGGGCCAGAGACCATAGCTGAACATGAAAGATCGGATATGACCGAAACTTCGTCTCAGCCGGTACCCCAAAAAGCAAAGGCCAGCCTGTTCCAGCAACTGGAACTGGACATGCGGCTATTGGGCATGATCGGCGCCTTCATCATCCTGTGCATCGGCTTCAACATCGTAACGGATGGCCGTTTTCTGACGCCCAGAAACCTGTTCAACCTGTCGATTCAGACGGTCTCGGTCGCGATCATGGCCTGTGGCATGGTGTTCATTATCGTGATGCGCCACATTGATCTTTCGGTCGGCGCGCTGCTGGCGACCACATCCGCCGTCATGGCGATGACCCAGACCGAGCTTCTGCCGAACGTGCTGGGGCTAGGTTTGAATCACCCGGCCACCTGGGCAATCACCCTTGTTGTCGGCCTTGCAGTTGGAACCTTGATCGGCGCATTCCACGGTTGGATGGTCGGCTATCTGACCATACCGGCCTTTATCGTGACGCTTGGCGGTTTTCTGGTCTGGCGCAACGTCGCCTGGTACATGACCGATGGCCAGACTATCGGCCCGCTGGACAGCACCTTCCTGATATTTGGCGGAACCAACGGGACATTGGGAACAACGGTCAGCCTTCTGTTCGGCCTTGCCGCCACCGCTATTGCGGTTTGGGCGTTGTGGAGCGGTCGCCGCTCCAAGGCTGCCCATGGGTTTCCTGTGAAACCGGTTTGGGCTGAAACTACATTGGCGGGGATCATTGGCATCGCCATTATGGGCTATGTCTTGATCGTCAACAGCTACTCGATTCCCACCCGCAGGCTGGAACGTATGTTCGAAGCGCGTGGCGAGGCCCTGCCTGAGGGGCTTGTTGTGGGTTATGGTATCCCGATCTCGGTTCTGATCCTGATCCTTGTTGCGGTAACCTTGACTGTTGTGGCCCGCAAAACCCGCTTTGGCCGCTATATCTTTGCCACGGGGGGCAACCCGGATGCGGCGGAACTGTCGGGCATCAACACTCGCATGATGACCGTCAAGATCTTTGCCCTGATGGGGTTCCTGTGTGCGCTGTCGGCGGTCGTGGCTTCGGCCCGCCTGGCCAACCACTCGAACGATATCGGCACATTGGATGAGCTGCGCGTGATTGCTGCGGCCGTAATCGGCGGCACGGCGCTGTCCGGTGGTATCGGTACGATCTACGGCGCGATCCTTGGCGCGCTGATCATGCAGGCGCTTCAATCGGGCATGGCTATGGTTGGCGTGGACGCACCGTTTCAGAACATCGTCGTGGGCACCGTTCTGGTTTTGGCCGTCTATATCGACATCGTCTATCGCAAACGTCTGGGAGCGAAATGATGCAAGCACAAGAAACACAGAACCAAACTTCGGGCCGAGGGTCCGGCCAGCCTCCGCTTGTCGAAATGCGCGATATCTCGATTTCGTTCGGCGGCATCAAGGCGGTGGACCGTGTCTCGGTCGACTTGTACCCGGGCGAGGTTGTGGGACTTCTGGGCCACAACGGGGCCGGTAAATCTACGCTGATCAAGGTGCTTTCGGGTGCCTATCAGAAGGACCACGGAGAGATCCTGATCGACGGCAAGAAGGTTGAGATCAACAACCCCCGCGATGCGCGTGCCAACAATATCGAGACGATCTATCAGACGCTGGCCTTGGCGGACAATCTGGATGCAAGTTCGAACCTTTTCCTGGGGCGGGAAATGGTAACGCCTTTCGGGCTGGTCAACGATGCCGCGATGGAGGCCGAATGCCGCAAGATCATGGCACAGTTGAACCCGAACTTTCAGAAGTTCAACGACCCGGTCTCGGCGCTATCCGGTGGTCAGCGGCAGTCGGTGGCCATCGCGCGTGCGGTATATTTCAATGCGCGCATCCTGATCATGGACGAGCCCACAGCCGCGCTTGGCCCGCACGAAACACAGATGGTGGCGGACCTGATCCAGCAGCTCAAGGCGCAAGGGATCGGAATTTTCCTGATCGACCACGATGTGCATGCAGTAATGGAGTTGTGCGACCGGGCTTCGGTCATGAAAAACGGGCAACTGGTTGGCACAGTCGACATCGCCGATGTCACGGATGACGATTTGCTGTCGATGATCATTCTGGGCAAGAAGCCCGGTGAAAAGACGGAATGAGGCAAAAGAGATGACGAGCGGTTTCTTTCAGGGGATCGAGCAGGTCCAATTCGAGGGCGAGAACAGTAAGAACCCGCTCGCATTCCGTCACTACAACCCGGACGAGATCGTGATGGGTAAGCGCATGGAGGATCACCTGCGTTTTGCCGTGGCGTGGTGGCACTCGTTTGCCTGGGAAGGCGGGGATCCGTTTGGTGGCTCGACTTTTGAACGCCCATGGCATCCGCAAGACGACATGGGCCGCGCCAAGATGAAGGCCGATATCGCCTTTGAGATGTTTCAGATCCTGGGACAGCCCTATTTCTGCTGGCATGACGCGGATATCCGCCCTGAGCAGGGGAACTTCGCCGACAATCTGCGCACGCTGAATGAGATCACCGATTATATCGGTGAAAAGATGCAGGCATCCGGCACCAAGCTGTTGTGGGGAACGGCCAACATGTTCAGCCACCGTCGCTGGATGGGGGGTGCCAGCACCAACCCCGACCCCGACGTCTTTGCTTTCGCTGCCGCCACGGTGAAATCCTGTTTGGACGCGACCCACAAACTGGGCGGCGAGAACTATGTGCTTTGGGGTGGACGCGAGGGCTACGAGACGCTGCTCAATACCGACATGAAGGCCGAACTGGATCATATGGGCCGGTTCCTGAACATGGTGGTCGAGTACAAGCACAAGATCGGCTTCAAAGGCACGATCCTCGTCGAACCCAAACCGCAGGAGCCGTCCAAGCATCAATATGATTTCGATGCGGCAACCTGTATCGGTTTCCTGCGCAAGTACGGCCTCGAGGATGAGGTCAAGCTGAACCTGGAACAAGGGCACGCAATCCTGGCAGGACACAGTTTCGAACATGAGATCGCTGTTGCTGCGGCTGAGGGTATGCTTGGGTCCATCGACATGAACCGGAACGATTACCAGTCCGGGTGGGATACGGATCAGTTCCCCAACAACACGCCCGAAGTCGCGCTGGCTTATTACCACATCCTGAAAGCGGGCGGGTTTACCACGGGTGGCACCAACTTCGACGCTAAACTTCGCAGGCAATCCATCGACGCCGAAGACCTGATCGCTGCGCATGTGGGCGGGATGGATATCTGTGCCCGGGGCCTGAAAGCGGCAGCTGCGATGCTTGAAGATGGTGGTCTGGAACAGGCGCTGGCCGACCGGTATGCAGGCTGGAGAACGCCTAAAGCTCAGGCGATGCTAACCTCTGGCCTCGACGAGATTGCAGCGCGGGTGATTGCCGAAGACCTCAATCCTCAGCCACGCTCGGGGCGTCAGGAAGTGCTTGAGAATTACGTGAACCGCTTTGTGTGATTCCTGTCGGCTCAGCCTGAACTGAAATAATCGGTGTACAAAGCCCCGGAAACGCGTGAGTTTACTTAGGCGTTGCCCGGGGCTTTCCCTTGTCGAACGCAGTGGCATCATGGGCCCGTCTGGGTCGCGCAGATGGGACGACCAGAGTATTGGTGGAAAAATCATCAGGTAAGGCAATCTTTCTAAGTGGCAACCTGATGCTGCATGTGACGCGCATGTCGCTGACCACGAGCATTGGATTGATGGCGATCTTTGCTGTCGATTTTGTCGATATGGTCTTTATCTCGATGCTGGGCAACGACGCGCTGGCCGCAGCGGTAGGTTATGCCGGGACGCTGCTGTTTTTTACGAACGCCATCAGTATCGGTCTGTCGATTTCTGCCGGGGCGCTGGTCGCGCGTGAGTTGGGCGGCGGGCGGGTCGAACAGGCAAGGCAATACGCGTCCAGTGTCGCCGTGCTGGGGCTGATCGTCGGGTTGGTAACCTCAGTTTTGGTGCTGCTGAACGTCAGCTTTCTGCTGTCGCTGCTTGGCGCAAAGGGCGAGGTTTTGCGGCTGGCGACGCGCTATGTCTCTATCATTCTGCCGACCATGTGGGTGATGTCGATTGCGATGGCGGCGATGGCTGTGCTGCGCGCCCACGGCGATGCGCGCCGATCAATGATGGCAACGATTTACGGCGGCGTTGTGAATGCAGTTCTTGACCCGATTTTGATATTTGCCGTTGGACTGGAGTTGGATGGGGCCGCGATAGCCTCGGTTCTGGCGCGGCTATGTATGTTGGGCGCAGCCTTATGGCCCGCGCTGCGGGTGCATCAGGGGTTTGCACGCCCATCGATGAAACAGGTGGCACAGGATTTTCGGCCCGTGCGGGCCATCGCAATCCCTGCTGTTCTGACGAACGTCGCCACGCCGATCGGGAATGCCATCGTTGTTCGGGAAATCGCGCAGTTCGGAACGGATGCAGTTGCGGGCATGGCGGTGATCGGGAGGCTGTTGCCGGTGGCGTTTTCGGTCATCTTTGCGCTGTCCGGCGCGATAGGGCCAATCATCGGGCAGAATTTCGGGGCAGAAAAATTTGATCGCGTGCGCACTGCGTTTCTGGCCGGGATCAAGTTCACCGCAATCTATGTTCTTTGCATGTCGGCTATTTTGTTTTTGCTGCGGTCCCCAATTGCAAATTTGTTCGCAGCCCAGGGGGAAACGCGCGTACTGATTTACTTGTTTTGTGGCCCGCTGGCATTGGCTTCTTTCTTCAACGGTGTGATTTTTGTGACAAATGCCAGTTTCAACAATCTAGGCCATCCGGTCTATTCCACGTGGATAAACTGGGGTCGTCACACCATTGGCACATGGGTGTTTGCCACGATTGGCTCACAAATCGCCGGGGCGTCGGGCGTTCTGTTGGGGCAGGCTTTTGGGGGCGTCATCTTTGCTGTCATAGGATGGGTTCTTGTCGCGCGCGTTGTTGCGCGGCTGGAACGCGTGCAATCGCCCGAGCCTTTTACCGATCAGGGGCGGCTTCACTCGCTGTTCGGGCGTCGCGGCTGGTAAGCGATCAGGTCAGTTCCCCTGATTGCGTGCCTCCAGTCGTTCCAAGTTGACCACCGTCGACAGCATCAGGCGGTCATGGCTCCAATCCCGTGTCTGCTGGATTGAGGCCGACCCCAGAGCCAAAAGGGCACCAAAGATCAGCGTCATTCCGAGGAACAATGCTGGCAAGGCGGGTACCGATGGCTGAACATCGGTCAGCGCGATTACGCGTTGCCGCAGTACGCGCTTTGCCTTGCCGCCTGTCACAAAAGCAACATTCAGAACGCGTGGGCTGTTGGTTGAGATTGTCCGGGCGCAATAGTCCAGCAGGCACGCCGTGTATTCCCGCGCATCAATCCGTTTGCGCGCAACAACCGACTGGTCACAGGCCAACTCGCGCAGCCGGCCGAATTGATACTTGAGCATCAGGTAGGCAGGATTCCAGAAAAAAAGCGGACGCAGCAGCTCAAACCCCAGTTCCCATTCCACATCACCCGTGCGGATATGCTGAAACTCGTGAGCGAGCGCAAAACGCAACTCGAGCGGGGTGTCCAACAGATGGCTAGGCAGAACGACGTGGCGGCGGCGAAGTCCGCGCACGGCGAACGGCACGGTGATGCGATCGGACAGGCGAATATCCACCTTGGCAGACCGCCGCCAAAGAAAACTGGAATTGACAGTCAGACGGATCGCCATTGCGTCCCGCAAGGCACGCGCGGCGTACACGGCTGCGACACAGGCAAATATGGCGGCAACGAGGGTGATTACAGGTTGCTGTCCCGACAATGCAAGATCAACCCATCTTTCGCGGGTGTTCAGCAGTGCTTCAAACTGCGTCGCAGGCATTGCGATGTCACCGCGCAGATAGGCCGCAACAGCGATATCACCAAGGGCCACGGCACTGCCCGGCCAAGCGTAGGTCGTCAGCGACGACACGCAAACCGCCAGAAACGGGCTGGCAAGGACGCAGATGCACAGGGTCTTGAGGGCCCGCAACTGTACAACATAGCCATTGCGCAGTGCGGTGCGGCTTAGGGCCGTGCGGGTCATCAGCCAGATGACCGCCGAAAAGGCCAGCACGATGTTGAGTTCGATGAATGCGTCGAGAACCGGTCTAACCGCTGTCATTTTGCAGTCTCCTCTCTACCAGTGCTCGAATTTCCTCCAGGTCGGCTTCGCTCAGCCCCGCGTCGTCGACCAGCCGCGCCACCAGTGTGGCGGGGGTGTCGTCAAAAAGCGTGCGCGACAGATTTTGCAGCGAACGGGCCTGATATCTGTCCTTTTCCAGAAGCGGCGTATAGATCAGGGTTTTTCCCGACTTTTGGCTTTCCACAAAACCCTTCTCGTCCAGAATGCGCAGGATCGTGGCCCCGGATGTATAGGCCAGGTTGCGTTCTGACGGCAGGCGGTCCAGGACATCACGCACCGAGCCTTGCCCGAGGGCCCAGAGCTCGTTCATGAACTCCAGTTCGACCTCGGTCAGCAGATTTGTCGTCTTTTTCTTTCGCATCGGTCTCGGTGTCGTCATGGTTATTATGCCTGACAGACAAGCATCCTTTCGCGATTTCTCAAAGTCTAAACTTTCCAGAACACAAAAACGCCCCAGCCAATTGACAGGAATAGCGGTGTCCAGACCGGTTGCCCGACCAATCCAAGCCACGCCAGGAAAATGTACGCGGACCCCAGAAGGGTTATGAACAGGCGATCCCCTAGCGTGGTTGTCAGCCCCAGAACCCCGCGTCGTTCAATCCCGTCGCGGAATTTGAAGCCTTCCAGCAAGCCAATGCATGCTATGGCCGAGAAGATGCCGACAAACACGGCCAGCGTGGCAGGTGTCCATGCCATCCAGAAATCAGGCCACAAGGGGTCCGTCCACGAGAACCCTTTTTCGGCCTCCTGTCTGACATTGCCCCATCCGGCCTTGGCCTGGGCAAAGGCTGCTGAGGGCACGAAGGGGAGGGTGAGAAGCAGTTTTCGCATGTCGAACCTCACACACGTCCCATCGCGAAGCCACGCGCGATGTAGTTGCGAACAAACCAGATGACGATGGCACCGGGGATGATGGTCAGGGTGCCCGCGGCGGCCAGCAGACCCAATTCGTACCCGGCACTGGATGCTGTGCGGGTCATCACGGCAGCGATGGGTTTGGCTTCAACCGCTGTCAGGGTCTTAGCCAGCAGCATTTCAACCCATGAGAACATGAAGCAGAAGAACGCCGCGACACCGACACCTGCCTTGATGTTGGGCAGGAAGATTGTCACGAAGAAGCGCGGGAACGAATATCCATCCACATATGCGGTTTCATCGAGCTCCTTTGGGATACCACGCATGAACCCTTCCAGAATCCACACCGCCAGCGGCACGTTGAACAGCGTATGGGCCAAAGCCACGGCCAGATAGGTGTCGAAAAGGTGGATCGACGAATATAGCTGGAAGAATGGCAGGGCGAACACGGCCGCCGGGGCCATGCGGTTGGTCAACAGCCAGAAGAACAGCTGCTTGTCGCCGAGGAACCGATAGCGTGAGAACGCATAAGCCGCAGGCAAGGCAACGCAGACGGAAAGCACTGTGTTCAGAGTCACATAGGTGATCGAGTTGATGTAACCCCAGTACCAGGTTGGGTCTGTGAAGATGGTAATATAGTTCTCCAGCGTAAAAGTCTGGGGAAACAAGGAAAAGCCCGACAGGATCTCGTTCGTGGTCTTGAAGGACATCGCCACCAGCCAATAGATCGGAAGCATCAGGAACGCGATATAGAGGATCGGGATGATGGACCGCTTTTTCATTCTGCGTCGTCCTTTGTCATCAGAGTGTAGAAGAGCCACGACACCAGCAGCGTGATGGCGAAGTAGATCAGGCTCATCGCTGCCGCCGGGCCAAGGTCGAACTGCCCCAGCGCGATCTTCACAAGGTCAATCGACAGCAGGGTGGTCGAGTTGCCGGGACCGCCCCCAGTCAGAACAAAAGGCTCGGTATAGATATTGAAGCTGTCCATGAACCGCAGCAGAACCGCGATGGTCAGAACCGTCTTCATCTTTGGCAGCTGGATATAGCGGAACACCGACCACGGGCCGGCGCCGTCGATTTTGGCGGCCTGATAATAGGCGTCGGGGATTGATACGAGGCCCGCATAGCACAGCAGCACGACCAGCGACGTCCAGTGCCACACATCCATGACGATGACGGTTATCCAGGCCGAAAGCGGCTGTTGCGTCATGTCATAGTTGATGCCTAGCACGTCATTCAGGAAATATCCCAGCAATCCAATCTTGGGCAGGGTGAAGATGTTCCACATCGACCCTACAACGTTCCAAGGGATCAGCATCGGCAAGGCCATCAGCACCAGACAGACAGGCACCCAAAAGCCTTTGCGCGGCATCGACAGGGCGACGATGATGCCCAGCGGTACCTCGATGATTAGGATCAGGAAGGTGAACAGAAACTGCCGTCCAAGTGCTGCCTGAAACCGGTCGGATCGCAGGATCTGTTCGAACCAGCCCAGTCCTTCCCAGAAGAACTGGTTGTTGCCGAAGGTTTCCTGCACCGAGTAGTTGACCACCGTCATCATAGGCACCAGCGCGTTGAACGCTACCAGCGCAAGTACGGGCAGGACAAAGAACCACGCCTTTTGGTTTTCCGTTCTCATTGCACCCGCTCCTGAGTTGCGATCCAGCCGTCGCGGTAGACGCGGGATTGTTCGGGTTTGAATTGCAAAAAGACCTGTGATCCCGGTTCCGGTACACTGTGTTCGGTCACGACCTTGAGGGCGGTGTTGCCGACCACGGCGCTGACCACATAGTGGCGGCCGATATCGGCGACCTTGGTCACATGTGCCGGAATGCCAGTGTCGCCGAAACCTACATATTCCGGGCGGATACCCAAATCGGTGCGGCCGCCGTCACCGTGTGTGGGACCTTCCAGCATGACCTCGTGCCCTTCAAATACGGCGCGGTCGCCTTTGGCTTCACACGGAAGGACATTCATACCCGGCGAGCCGATGAAATGGCCGACAAATGTGTGCTGCGGCCGTTCAAACAATTCGACAGGTGTTCCGATCTGAACCACTTCACCGTCTTGCATTACCACCACTTCGTCGGCGAAGGTCAGTGCCTCGGTCTGATCGTGTGTCACGTAGATCATGGTTGCCTGCACGCGCTGATGCAGCTCTTTCAGCTTGGACCGCAGTTTCCATTTCAGGTGCGGGTCGATCACGGTCAGCGGTTCATCAAACATCACCGCATTCACGTCGTCGCGAACAAGGCCGCGACCCATCGAGATCTTCTGCTTGTTGTCCGGGCTTAAACCTGACGCGCGGGTGTTCAGCATGTCCGTGACGTCCAACATCTCGGCGATTTCCAGAACACGGCGCTTGATTGTCGCGGGATCAACACCCCGGTTCTTCAACGGGAAGGCCAGGTTCTCGCCCACGGTCATCGTGTCGTAGATCACCGGGAACTGAAACACCTGCGCGATGTTGCGTTGGTCCGGGGGCAGGGCGGTGACGTCCTGATCATCGAACAGTATCCGACCTTCCGAGGGGGTAAGAAGACCGGATATGATGTTCAGCAGCGTGGACTTGCCACAACCTGACGGCCCCAAAAGCGCATAGGCCCCGCCATCGCGCCACGTGACGTCGATTTCCTTCAGCGCATAGTCCTCGGGGCCTTTTGGCGATGGCAAATAGCTGTGTCGGAGGTTTGAAAGCTTGATCTGTGCCATGTCAGGCCACCCTTTTGCCGTCTTGGCTGAAGTACCGGCAATGCGCCGGGTTCATATAGAAACTGTGATCTTCGCCGACCTGATAGGGATGCACACCAGCGGCGAGTGAAACCCAGGCTTCGTCCCCATGCTGGAAATGCGCGCTGGAATCCGAACCTGACAGTTCGGTCACGATCACACGTCCGGTCAGTTCGACATCAGCGTCAGACGTACGGAATGGCGTCACGCGATGAGGGCGCACAGCGACCATATATTCCCCATCGGCCATGTCCGAGACAGCCCAGCCGACATTGCCTGCCAATTGCGCCCGGGCGCTGGCAACGGTGATACGAGCCACATTGATAGGCGGGTCCGAGAATACACGTGCCGCGGCAATGTTTTCCGGATTACGGTAGATGTCGGTGGTTGGGCCGAATTGGGTCACGCGGCCGTCTTCCATCAGCGCGGTGTAGCCCCCCAGCAGCAATGCCTCTTCAGGCTCCGAGGTGGCGTAGACAACGACGGCCCCGCGACCAGCGAACAGGTCGGGCAGTTGTTCGCGCAACTCTTCGCGCAGTTTATAATCAAGATTCGCCAGCGGCTCATCAAGGAAGACGGCGCGGCTTTCTTTTGCAATGGCACGCGCCAGCGCGGTTCGCTGTTGTTGCCCGCCCGACAGCTCGTGTGGGCGGCGGTGGAGCATGGGGCGCAATTGCAGCAGATCGGCGGCCTCTTCCACGCGGCCATCGATCTCGGACTTGGCCATGCCAGCCACGCGCAGAGGCGAGGCGATATTGTCGAATACGGTCATATGCGGGTAGTTCACGAAGAACTGGTGCACCAGGCTGATCTGCCGCTTTTGCGTGTTCAACCGTGTCACGTCCTGCCCGTCCATCAGGACCTTGCCCGAGGCGATCGGGTCCAACCCGGCCATCATCTTGATCAGTGACGTTTTTCCGGAACCTGTCGCGCCCAATAGCACGTTGAAATGGCCGGTTTGCAGCGTCAGGTTGGTTGGCTTGATATGGATGACGTTGCCGACCCGTTTGGTCGCGTCTTGAAGTTCGATCATCTGGGAAACTCGCGGGGCATTCAGGGGTAGGCCGGGCTTAAGCCCGGCCTACGATGTTGCTTTTACTGGGACTGCCAGCGCTTAACCAGTTCGTCATAGTTGACGGTCTGGCCCTGCGGCTTTTCGTTTTCCAGCTTGGCCTTGGGCGAACCCGCTTTTTCCAGCCAGAATGCGTCGTCCTGCGGTTCATTCAAACGCGGGCCACAGCCACCGTAGACACCGGCGCTTTCATCCGCGGCCTGCATACGGGCCATGGTGATGTCCATCTCTTCGGCCAGACGGTCCATCGCCTCTTGCGGGGTGAAGGCGCCCGAGTTCACGTCACCGATCTGCTGCCACCAGATCTGGGCCAGCTTTGGATAGTCCGGTACGTTGATGCCGGTCGGCGACCATGCCACGCGGTCAGGCGAGCGATAGAATTCGACCAGACCACCCAGCTTGGATGCACGTTCCGTGAACGACTCGTGGTTGACCGAGCTGTCGCGGATGAAGGTCAGACCCACATGGGACTTCTTCACATCAACAGTCTTGGACGTAACGAACTGGGCATAAAGCCAGGCTGCCTGCGCACGATCCGAGGGGGTTGATTTCAGGAACGTCCAGGAACCCACGTCCTGATAGCCAACCTTCTGACCTTCTTCCCAGTAGGGGCCGTGCGGGCTGGGCGCCATCCGCCACAGCGGCGTGCCTTCGTCATCCACGGTGTTGTTGCCTTCGGATTTCGGCTTCACCATGTCGGCGGTAAAGGCGGTGTACCAGAAAATCTGCTGGGCCACGTTGCCCTGGCTCAGTGCCGGCAGCGACTGATAGAAGTCGTAAGATGCCGCACCCGGAGGCGCGTAGGCCCGCAGCCATTCGTCCCATTTGCGGATCGCATAGACCGCAGCCGGACCGTTTGCAGCACCACCGCGCGACACCGAGGCGCCGACCGGGTTACAGGTGCCCGCTTCCATGCGGATGCCCCATTCGTCAACCGGAATACCGTTCGGCTCGCCCTTGTCACCAGCACCGGCCATCGAAAGCCAGGCGTCGGTCATGCGCCAGCCAAGGTCGGGCGCGCGCTTGCCGTAATCCATGTGGCCGTAGATCGCCACGCCGTCGACTTCTTTCACGTCATTGGTGAAGAACTCGGCGATGTCTTCATAGGCCGACCAGTTGACCGGAACGCCCAGATCATAGCCGTATTTCTCTTTGAACGCGGCCTTGTTGGCCTCGTCATCGAACCAGTCCTTGCGGAACCAGTAAAGGTTCGCAAACTGCTGGTCGGGCAGCTGATACAGCTTGCCGTCCGGCCCGGTGGTGAACTGAATGCCCATGAAGTCATCCAGATCGATTGTCGGCGAGGTTGTCGCCGCCCAGTCGCCGCCCATCATGTCGGTCAGCGGATAGGCCAGTTGCAGACGCGAGTGGGTACCAATCAGGTCACTGTCGTTGACATAGCCGTCATACAGGTTCCGACCTGTCTGCATCTGGGTCTGAACAGCCTGGACCACTTCGCCTTCGCCAAGGATCTGGTGATTGACCTTGATGCCGGTGATTTCTTCAAACGCCTTGGTCAGAACCTCCGACTCGTAGGAATGCGTCGGAATACCTTCGGACAGGACGTTGATTTCCATGCCAGCGTAGGGCTGTGCAGCTTGGATAAACCATTGCATCTCGGCCATCTGTTCGTCTTTCGACAAGGTCGATGGCTGGAATTCGTCGTCGATCCAACGTTGTGCTGCGGCTTCGTCGGCCCAAGCGGACCCGTGCCCCGCAATGACGGCAGCCGCCGCCACTGCGGAAAGTAGATGTCTCCGCATCTGTCTCCTCCCAAAAATTATGGTTCTCCGGCGGGAACCGGATGCAGAACAGCATCAGCGATTTTTTGCGTATGTGTCAAACTAAATTTTTAGTAATTGACGTTCAGGTATTCTGGAGCCGCGTGAAATGAATTTGTATCCAACGCTGTAAACGGTTGTAACTACCTAATTCTGTTATCGAAATTTCAAAATTTCTCCGCGAGGGAAATAGGGAACTCCACTGAGATCCATTGCAAGCAAGAGATGACAGAGGGTGCGTTGAATTGCATTCGCGTTGCGAGAGGCATGGACACTGATCCGGCACTCGTGAGAAGTCAGGCAAACCAGCTTCCCGGATCACTACTGCTGAAACTCAGTGCTCACATGGCACCAATCCGTTCCGACAAAAGGCCAGTTGTGGCAATGCGGATGTAGCACTGCCTTGCCGTTCACGGTATTCCGTGTCCATATAAAGAAAATCTCCGGAGCCGGTTCGTGAAGAAGAATACCCTCAACACCCATCGTGAGCTGGAATTGCTTGATGCCCTCAGACGTTTGGGTGGAACGGCCCGGAATTCGGATTTGGCGAATATGCTCGGCGTATCCGAAGAGACGGTGCGCCGAACGATCAAAGCCTTGTCAAAGGCGGGTACGGTCGAACGCGTTCATGGCGGAGCTTACCTTGCCGGAGTGCAGGGTGCCCCCAACTTCTTTCACCGGATATCACAAGACGCGGATGAAAAGCGTTTGATTGCCGGGCATACCGCGAAACTGGTTCGCGATCAGATGACCGTTTTCCTGGATGTGGGATCGACAACCGCTTTCGTCGCTGAAGAGCTGCGCCAGGTCAGCAACCTCACGGTTGTCAGCAACTCCATCGGTGTCGTTCAGACCTTGGCCGGGGTCAACGGAAACCGGGTGCACCTTTTGGGGGGTGAGTTGCAGATCGATGAAAGGGGGACGTTTGGTCACGTCACCCACAAGCAGCTGCAACGCTATGCCTTTGACATCGTGATCCTGAGCACGGACGCGATTTCCGACAGCAAAGGGTTTCTCTACCACAGCGCGGTCGAAGCGGATCTTGCATCGGTGGTGGTCAGGTGTGCGGACCAGGTTGTCATGGCTGCAGCGCATTCCAAGTTTGGTGAAAGGGCACCTTATGTGGGGCCGGACCCTCGGCTGGTGCATTCGCTGGTCACGGATGCTGTGCCAAAGGGTGGGGTGGCCAGATTCCTTGACCGTTGGGGCATAGAAATTCAGATCGCTGATGACAGTTAGATTGCAGTTTCCAGACGCGGCCCGGATGGTCATACTGCTTTGGGATGGAAGAAGCTAAGGAAGAGTGGCAGCCCGTAGGGGAATCGAACCCCTCTTTCCAGGTTGAAAACCTGGCGTCCTAACCGATAGACGAACGGGCCACTTGGTATCAGGTCACAAGCGCAAATGGCAGCCCGTAGGGGAATCGAACCCCTCTTTCCAGGTTGAAAACCTGGCGTCCTAACCGATAGACGAACGGGCCACGCTGGCTTGTGGAGGGCCTTTTACGGTTTCGCCGTGACCCCCGCAAGCGTAAAAACGCAGGGATCGGAAAGTTTTTTAGCGCACCAAAGCTGCGTGTTAACGGGCTTCTGCCGCGTCCTCCAGCCTGAGCTGCACAGATTGGCGTCCGCCCCAGGTGTTGACCTCTAGCCGACCCGCAAAATGAAAGCGCGCACCGCCGTGATTTGACAGTTTTTCGCCCATCGGCCCGTCAAAAGCACCAAAGGCAATCGCATCCAGCCCGCCGCCCATTCCATCGGTCAGCGACAGTTTCAGATGCGATTCACCGACCCGTTTGGCAAAGCGAACCTGCAGGTCAGGCAACGCATAGCGCGGGGCCGGAGCACCGGCGCCAAACGGTCCGGCCTGTTCGATCTGCTCGATCAGATCCACGGTTGCCGCGCCGGGCATCAACGCGCCATCCAGTTTAAAATCCGCAGGACCGCCCTGGCCGGCCCCCTGTCTGGCCAGCAACTCGCTCAGGCGCTCCATTGCGGGTTCCAACTGATCGCGCATGACGGTCAAACCTGCGGCCATCTTGTGGCCGCCTCCTTTGACCAGCAACCCTTCGGCTGCCAGACGCTGGATCGAAGCCCCAAGATCGACGCCAGAAACCGAGCGGCCCGAACCCTTACCCTCATCCCCATCAAAACCGATCACGATTGCCGGTCGATTGGCTGTCTCTTTCAACCGAGACGCCACGATACCAACGACACCGGGGTGCCAGCCCTCGCCTGCCGCCCAGACCAAAGGGGCGTCCAAGCCACGCGCCTCGGCCTGCGCCAGCGCGGCGGCACGCACCGCGTTTTCAATGTCGCGGCGCTCAGTGTTCAATGCATCCAGACGTTCGGACAACGCCTGCGCCTCATGCAGAGAATCGGTACTCAGCAAGCGTGCGCCCAGATCGGCCTGACCGATCCTTCCCCCGGCATTCACACGGGGCCCAAGCAGAAACCCCAGGTGATAACTGTTGGGTGCTGTATCCATGCGCGAGATATCGGACAGCGCGACAAGGCCGGGGCGCTGCCGCTGTGCCATCACTTTCAGCCCCTGTCGCACCAGGGCGCGGTTAGCTTCTATCAGCGGCGCCACATCGGCAACGGTCGCCAGGGCCACCAGATCCAGAAGGGCCATCAGGTCCGGTCCCCTTGCGCCTGAGTCACGCAGCTGGCGACCGGCTTCGACCAGCATCAGAAACACCACGCCTGCCGCGCAAAGATAACCAAGATCGCCGCTTTCATCCTGTCGGTTTGGATTTACCACAGCGACGCAATCGGGCAGCGTCTCGCCCCCCAGATGGTGGTCCAGAACGATCACATCCGCACCCGAAGCCGCCGCAATCGGATCATGGCTGAGCGTGCCGCAATCAACGCAGATGATCAGGTCATGCCTGGCCGCAAGCTCCTGCATTGCGGGAACGTTGGGGCCATACCCTTCGTCGATCCGGTCCGGCACATAAAGCGTCGCCTGCACGCCCATCTGCCGCAGCCAGACCAGCAGCAACGCGGCAGAGCTGCCGCCATCGACATCGTAATCTGCAAACACCGCGATTTTCTGACGATTGCGGACGGCTTCCAGAAAGCGCGTGGCGGCAACTTCCATATCCTTTAAGGCCCGCGGATCAGGCAGCAACTCCTTCAGCTTTGGTTCAAGAAAGCCGGGCGCCTCCGATACCGGCACGCCGCGCCGGGCCAGAACTTGGCAAACGGCACGGGGTAGGTCGGTTTGTTGCGCCATCATCTCGGCCGCCCGCTCAATCTCGGGGCTAGGTCCAACCCAAAGCCGTCCCGTCAGTGATTGCTCGACTCCAAGAAAACTCATTGCTCGCCTCTTATGCGCCAAGGCCGGACCCTTGCGGACCCGGCCTCTTCACCTTTTCAGAAATACTCTGGCCGAAGGCAACGGCGCAAGCCGTTATGAATTGTCATGCGGCCAAGTCGGCGTGCGGTAGGACATGCGGCGTACCGACCCGGTCTTGGACCGCATCAACAGTGTCGTGGTTTCCACCCAGCCGGGCTCGCGCTTGATCCGGGGCAGCAAAGAGCCGCCAGTCACGCCGGTGGCGGCAAAGATCACATCCGCCGTCACCATCTCATCACGTGCATAAACTCGGTCCAGATCGGTGATGCCAGCCTTGGCGGCCCGGCCACGTTCGTCATCGTTCCGGAACAACAGGCGGCCAAAAATCTGCCCGCCCATACATTTCAGCGCAGCGGCGGCCAGCACACCTTCGGGCGCGCCGCCCTGGCCCATATACATGTCGATGCCGGTCACTTCGCTTTCGGCGCAGTGCATGACACCCGCCACGTCACCATCAGTGATCAGACGGATCGCGGCACCGATTTCGCGCACTTCGGCAATCATCGCTTCGTGGCGCGGGCGTTCCAGAATGCAGACGGTGATGTCGGCCGGTTTGCACCCCTTGGCCTTGGCCAGCGCTTCGACACGCTCGCGCGGCGTCATGTCCAGATTGACAACGCCTTCCGGCAGACCCGGGCCAACCGCCAGTTTGTCCATATAGACATCCGGCGCGTGCAGCATCGAGCCGCGCGGGCCCATTGCGATGACGGTCAGTGCGTTCGGCATATCCTTGGCGGTCAGCGTGGTGCCTTCCAGCGGATCCAGTGCGATATCCACGCCGGGGCCATTTCCGGTGCCAACCTCTTCGCCGATATACAGCATCGGTGCCTCGTCACGCTCGCCTTCACCGATGACCACGACACCTGCTATATCCAGCAGGTTCAGCTGTTCCCGCATCGCGTTCACTGCGGCCTGATCCGCGGCCTTCTCATCGCCCCGGCCCACAAGCGAAGCCGAAGCCAGTGCAGCCTGTTCCGCCACCCTCGCCAGCCCCAGAGACAGTAGGCGGTCATTGAAATCGGTCTTGGCAGCACTCATGTTTCTGTATCCTCTGGTCAGTATAGCCGTGTCTTCCGGCATAGCTTGCGTTTCATGCAGGCCGCAAGGTCAAACCGCTTCAATCCGCAATGCAACTGGGTCGCCTGCCACCACATCGGTTTCGCGGAAACCCTCCAACGCGACGTCTAGCGCCGTTCGGGTGGTCTTATGGGTGACGATCAGTACAGGCGCTGTGCTTTCGGCATGAGCGTATTGGCGCATCCGGTCGATTGACACCCCGGCATTGCCCAGAATGGCCGCAACCTTGGCCAATGCACCAGGTTTGTCCAGCAGGCCCAGCCGCAGATAATACGGCGCAGGTCGACCGGTGACGGCGGGAACTGCGGTTTCAAGCATGGTCGCTGGGCGGCCAAAGGTCGGGATCTGCAATCCACGCGCCAGATCGCAGACATCGCCCATCACAGCGCTGGCTGTCGGGCCTTCACCCGCGCCGGGGCCGCGCAGAACAACCTGCTCAACCGCGTCGCCTTCGATCACGACCATATTGGTGCCGCCTTCCAGCTGGCCCAGTGGCGAGTCGCTGGGTACCAGGCAAGGCTGCATACGTTGCTCCAGCCCGCGCGCGGTGCGCTGCGCCACGCCCAGCAATTTGATGCGAAAGCCCATGTCTTCGGCCTGATCGATGTCGTCCAGGCTGATCTGCTGAATACCCTCGATCTCGATCCCGTCGAAATTTGGCTTGGTCCCAAACGCGATCGAGGATAGCAGAGCCAGCTTGTGCGCAGCGTCGATACCTCCGACATCCAGATTGGGGTCGGCCTCAAGATATCCCAATTCGGCGCATTCATCGAAAAGCGCGTTGTAGCCCTGACGCTGCGATTGCATCCGGGTTAGGATGTAGTTGCACGTCCCGTTCATGACACCCATCACGCGGGTGATCTCGTTGCCCGCCAGACCTTCCGTCAGGGACTTGATCACCGGGATACCACCAGCGACAGCGGCCTCAAACCGGATCACACGACCGGCGGCCTCGGCCTTTTCAGCCAGTTCCTGCCCGTGGATGGCCAGCAACGCCTTGTTGGCCGTGACGACATCCTTGCCGCTGGCCAATGCTGCTTCGACCGAGGCTTTGGCAGGACCGTTCTCCCCACCCATCAATTCGACGTAAACGTCTATGTCGTCACGTTCTGCCAGTGCAACCGGATCAGTTTCCCAGGCATAATCCGACAGGTTCACGCCACGATCCTTGTTCGGGTCGCGCGCGGATACGGCCACGATTTCAATCGAACGGCCTGTACGGGTCTGCAACAGCTCTGCATGGCGGCGGACGATCTTGACGACACCCACGCCGACCGTTCCCAAGCCCGCAATTCCCAGCCGCAGTGCCTGTGTCATGTCATGGGTCCTTTTCCGCTCGAATTTTTCTGGTATCGGATGCTTGTCCAATCAGCGCTGCCTTAGCGGGTTCAGGCCAAGGGTGCAATCCGTCACCGGGGAAAGTGGAGTTGATTTATGACGCGTCAGTTGGTTTGCGCGTTTTGCAACGCCTGTGCCTTTTGGGTCAAGGTATTGCTGCGTTGTGTCAGTTCGTCTTCGACGGCTGCCGCCTGATGGATTGGATCCACCGGTGGCCCCAAGGTTTCCTGCAACGGAACAAGGCGCGGGTAGCGGGCGGATCTGACTGCAGCTGGTTCGCTGCCTTCCAGCTCGGGAATGTCCGCACAGGCGGTGCAAAACAGAATAAGTGGCAAAACAGGCAGCAATTTCATGTCGCAGGCTTTTCGGTTTTTGTTGCCCCATCGTGATGCACGTTTTGACGACATCGTTCAAGCGGGGTTCTATATGAACATCTGTTCATATACTGTGGATCCATGGCACGCACTCAAGGCTCACATTCCGACATAACCGGCCCGCGTATCCGCAAGGCCGCGCTGCACCTGTTTGCCCGTTACGGGTATGCCGCCGTTTCGATGCGGCAGATTGCAAAAGAGGTCGGCGTGCAGGCAGGCGCGCTTTATAATTACACGCCCGACAAGCAGAGCCTTTTGCACCGGTTGATGCGCGAACACATGCAAGACTTGTTGGCGGCGCTTGACGCATTGGACAGTTGCGACGATGCCGAAGACGCTTTGCGCCAGTTCATCGGCTTTCACATCCGCTTCCATCTGCAACGACCGGACGAAGTTTTTATCGCCTATATGGAGTTGCGGAACCTTTCGCCCGAAAACTTTGCTGAAATTGAAGACTTGCGGCGCCAGTACGAAAACGTGCTGGAAAGCATCCTTGATTCAGGGCAGCAGGCCGGACATTTCGCAATTTCGGACACGAAGATTGCAACGCTGGCCGTGATTGCCATGCTGAATGGCGTGATGACCTGGTACCGCTCGGGCGGTCGCCTGTCACTGGACGAGGTCGAGGAGATCTATTGGAACATGGTTCACAAGGCAGTGACGGCCTGACAAAGTCAAACCGTCACGCTGTTAGTGCGCGGGGCGAATGAACGTACCATTGCGCAACTCGCGAAATGCCTGTTCCAGTTCGGCCCGCGTGTTCATCACGATGGGGCCATGCCAGGCGACGGGTTCGTTGATGGGAGCCCCTGAGATCAGTAGGAACCGCACGCCTTGGGGGCCAGCCTGAACAGTGATTTCATCGCCAGTGCCAAAACGGACAAGCGTGCGATCCCCGGACATGTCGCGGATATTGACCTCTTGCCCGCCGATTTCCTTTTCCAGCAGCACGCCTGTCGGCTGCGAGGCATCGGCAAAGGCGGCCTGACCCTGAAACACATATGCAAAAGCACGGCGATACGTATCGATCCGGAAAGTTTTCTTCACACCCGCCGGGACAGAGATATCCAGATATTGCGGGTCAGCAGCTATCCCGTCTACGGGTCCAGTCTTACCCCAGAAATCACCTACGATCACCCGCACTGTCGTGCCATCGTCATCGGTGATTTCGGGGATATCCTTGCTTTGGACGTCCTGATAGCGCGGGGCGGTCATCTTCTGGTCCGAAGGCAGGTTGCCCCACAACTGGAAGCCGTGCATCTGGCCTGAGATGTTGCCGCTTGGCATTTCCTGATGCAGGATACCGGATCCGGCGGTCATCCATTGCACATCACCGGCGCCAAGCGTGCCGGTGTTGCCCAGCGAATCCGAATGTTCGACCGTGCCGGTCAGGACGTAAGTGATCGTTTCGATCCCCCGGTGCGGGTGCCAGGGAAAACCGGCCTGATAATCCTGCGGGCGTTCATTTCTGAAATCATCAAACAGCAGAAAGGGATCCAGTTCGGACGGGTCCTGAAACCCGAATGCGCGGTGAAGTTTCACACCAGCCCCTTCCATTGTGGGGATGGCTTTGCGTGTTTCCAACGTCGGTCTAAGGGACATGTTTGCCTCCGTTTCATCCGGGCAGCATGTAATCTCTGCGCCACAGCAGTCAATTTGCACAAAATAACCGGACCTGTGCGAAATTGTTTTGCAGCCAAACCCCTGTTGTTTCCGGCGCAAAATGGCTAGATCGAAGTGGATCAGACAGGAGACATCCATGCAGGACGACGTGTTGGCAACGATTCAGGCCTCATCCCCCAGACGATGGACCGGGGTAGGGATGCTGACAACGGTTGGAATGCTGGTTACCTATGTCGCGCTGGCATCGCCGCCCGAACCGGTTTGGCAGGTGTTTCTGTTTGTCGTTGGCGGTGCATCGCTTTGGCTGGCGCTTCGGGTATGGCGCGCCACAGAAGACTGTATCGAACTGACCCGGACCGAGTTGCGAACGGGATCGGGTCAGGTCATCGCGGAAGTGGCCGATATTGAAACGGTGGATCGGGGTGTATTCGCGTTCAAACCGTCAAACGGCTTTCTGGTCCGTACGCGAAACAAAGCGGCGAACCGCTGGGCTCCGGGATTGTGGTGGCGGGTGGGTCACCGGGTTGGCGTGGGCGGCATGACATCTGCCGCCGAAGCCAAGTTCATGTCCGAAATTCTATCCGCTATTTGTGCAGACGAACGGGGTCCTGGATAAGTTACACGCAACTTCGTTGGTAAAGCGGGGACGGGTGAAGATGAAGTTCTCAAAAGTGATACCTGTCGCAAAGTCCCAACCCGGTCTAAACGTGGGGATGTATTCATTCGACGTTTCGACCAGAATAACCGTATCCTGATTGGGCATTGGCGGCAGGCGATCCTTGATTTCATCGATGCTGTTGTCGTCCCATTCATTGTCAAAGCCGCGAACGGTCGACCAGCGCACATAGTGGCGTTCATCGTCCTCGTCGTAAACGATCAGCGACACACGCATTTTCACGTCTGACCGATTATTGATCATCTTGCCCGCCAAATCGTGCAGCGAGTCGATATACACATCGGTTACGGCATCCGTTTCACGCGATATCAGGTCGCTGATTGTGTAGGCTGCCTTGAGGTTTGACGCACTTTGACGAAATCCTTCAAAAGCCGTGAAGGTGAACGTGATTGTCCAAAGCATCAACGGGAAAATCATGAGGGCTTCTACGGTCAGAATGCCGTTTTCATCATTCTTGAAGGCTTTGGCACAGTTCTTCAATTTTCTGAGTGCAGACATGATCTTACAGTGGCTCCTGTACGAATGCTGTCGTCGCGGTCACCACATAGTGACCGGTTTCATCCGGGACCAGCTTTGCAATGGCTGAAGCCTCAAGAACCGGATCGATACGCAGACAGGCCCGCAGGATCATCAATTCATTGGATAAGCCATTGTCAAACTTGAACACCTGCAATGGATCGGCCTCTTCAGAAGTATCAGTGCATTCAACTTTTTCTGGAAGATTGATTCCTTCAAACGCATTCTGTTTGATCATTTGCAGCCGCAAATTACCGCTGCAATCCTTGATGCCGGAAACATCGCAAATCTGATCCCTGATCTTGTCGTGTTGCCAGTCAGTGCCGGTACCCAGTCGAATATCCCGTACGACCAGATCGACCCCACGCTCCAGTGCAGCATGTTTCATTGTGATGATCGACAGCTCGGCACCGGCCACAAGAAGCGCCAGGAAAAACGGAATGAGCATGACAAACTCAATTGTCGCATTTCCGGCCTCAGAGTGCCGAAATAGACGGAGCTTCAAGAGTTTTTTACTGATCATTGGGTTAGCCTCAGCTTGCGGATCGACGATGCGATGGATTCAAAGGCTTTCTCAAGGTTCAGGCCACTTACGTCATAGACGTGGCTGTCAGAGCTGGCACAGTCTTTGAGGGTCCTGTATCCGCTTCTGGGCGCTTCGAACGCGATACCGTAAACGATGATTCCCTGATCTTTGGCCGCATCACAAATGTGCTTGGTGCGCTGGTTCTTGGCCGACGTTTCGACTTTCGAAAAGGCTTTAGAATACCATTCTGCCCATCCGCTGGACTGCCAGTAATAGTTGTCGCGTGCATTCGAGGCCAAAGATATCCGGTTAAACAGTACAGGATATGTTAACCGAATCGCGGTTCCCGGTTCTTCGTCCGCAGCGGTCTCGGATTCCAGATTTCCGTAAGGATGATCCGCCCAAACGCCTTGCTGAGGCCAGAAATAATTCGGGCGGCCCTCAGAATGGTAGACAGTGTATTCACCGGATTCTGAGTTGTACCAGACGTCGGACATGCCTTCGCGTAACGACGGGTTAAGCATGTATTGATCGGTGTTCTGACCGTCGGTCATAACAATGGCGATTTTCAGAACATCACCGTCATAGTCCGAAGGTCGGACCGAGAATTTTGAAGGCACAATAGTTGTATACGCATAGGCCGGATCCGGTTCCAGTGACAGGTCGCGAACAATTCCGCGCATACTTGGGTCGAGCAGGGCGGTACCCCACTTCATCCCAATATCGATCGATGTGTTGCCACCGGGGGTGAGGGACGCAATCTGAGCAAGCAGTTTGTTCATGTTGTCGGTGACAGGGGTGATCGCACTCCCTGCGCGGACCGGGCAAACAGGTTCTTTGAGAGTTCCTTCAGCATAGTAAAATGGATCAAAATGGGCGGTACGTTCCAGCCTGTCATCCCGTTCCAGATCAGAATCGCTGTACTGTTCCGGAATAAAGTTTACGCAGTGCGAATAACTATGTTCCTGCGTGACATTCGTGAACTTGTCCAGGATTGACGCTCCTGCGCTTACCTGCGTTGCGTAAGGAACAATCGAGATTGAAATCTGCGTTTCGTTCGGTTTGTCTAGCATGAGCCTTACAAATTCCGATGCAGCTTCTTTGAGAACTGCGATTTTGGTCTTAGATGGCGTGGCAGATGCTTTGGACATGGAGCCGGAGATGTCGAGAACCAACGAGATTTCGACAGCGCCAATGGATTCTTCGGCCGTACTGCTTGATTTCAGGTTCAGTTTAGGAACGCCGCCATACCGCAGGTAACGCGTTGTTAGAACAGCCTCAGCAGTTGCAGACACTTTCTTGGAGCCAAAACCTTCAACAACTGTCGTAACGGCGTTCAGATTGCCCAGCCCGGCCTTGTCCATATAGGAATCGACAACCGTCTTGGCGGGAAGGTCCTGGTCGAGGTCTGCGGCTGCTAGCACAGCACGGTCCAGTGTGGATTGCAGGCTGGCACGGTCGCGCTCATACTTCATGACATCCATGGACATGCCGGTAATCGCCAGCATCAGGACCACCATAAACAATACGAAAATGGTGAAGACGCCATCTTCGTTCCGAGCGAACTGCTCTAACTTGAACGTTTTGCGCTTCGGTTTCGAGCCGTCGTTACAAAGCAAGGAATTAAGCATTCTGGTTACTCCGCTTCACACGTCGAATTCGTGCGTCAAAGAAAAAGAGATTTGGGACAAAGTTAATTTTCAAACGTGGCGTGAATTGGGCGAAAAAGGCTTGGTTTTGGCCTTTTTACGCGCCCGAGGGGTATAATTCGGACCGTTTCAGGTGATCTGTCGATGAAATGAAAACAATTCGTTAAGGAGTTGGCCGATCTGAGCGACTCACCCTGGGGCAACTAAGCATGCGTTCATAAAATGATTAAAAAAAGTGCATTGTTTGATTGCAGCATGCCGCCAGTGGTGCGACAAAACGTCGTGACGTATCGTCATGTACCGCTACGGAGGATTTTATGACCGGCATCAAAGAACCCAGCTTTCGTGAAAGTGTTGACCTGATGTTCAACAGGGCAGCCGCCCTTATGGAGCTGCCGCCGGGGTTGGAGCAAAAGATCCGTGTCTGCAACGCAACCTACACAGTTCGATTTGGCGTTCGGTTGCGTGGTGAAATTCATACCTTCACCGGCTACAGATCTGTCCACTCGGAACATATGGAGCCGGTCAAGGGCGGTATTCGATATGCCACCGCAGTGAATCAGGACGAAGTCGAAGCCCTGGCTGCGCTGATGACGTATAAGTGCGCGCTTGTCGAAACGCCGTTTGGTGGCTCCAAGGGGGGGCTTTGCATTGATCCACGAGAATATGAAGAGCATGAGCTGGAACAGATCACGCGGCGATTTGCGTATGAGCTTGCAAAGCGAGACCTGATAAACCCTTCGCAAAACGTGCCCGCGCCCGATATGGGCACCGGTGAACGTGAGATGGCCTGGATCGCCGACCAATACGCGCGGATGAACACAACGGATATCAACGCGCGCGCCTGTGTCACCGGCAAGCCCTTGAATGCGGGCGGCATTGCCGGGCGGGTCGAGGCGACCGGACGTGGCATCCAATATGCGCTGCGCGAGTTTTTCCGCCACCCTGAAGACATTCAAAAAGCAGGTTTGTCGGGCAAACTGGATGGTAAGCGCATTATCGTGCAGGGGCTTGGCAATGTAGGTTATCACGCAGCCAAGTTCCTGAGCGAGGAAGATGGCGCGCGCATCACCGGAATCATCGAATGGGACGGTGCACTATTTAATCCCGACGGCATTGACGTCGAAGCCGTGCGGCAGTGGATTGTCAAACACGGCGGCGTAAAAGACTATCCCGATGCGACCCATTCCGCTGAAAGTGCAGCAGTGATGGAGGCCGAATGCGACATTCTGATCCCGGCGGCTTTGGAGGGTGTTATTAACCTGTCGAACGCCGATCGGATCAAGGCGCCGCTGATTATCGAAGCTGCCAATGGTCCGGTTACCGCTGGCGCGGATGAAGTCCTGCGCAAGAAAGGCACAGTGATCATCCCCGACATGTATGCAAATGCGGGCGGTGTGACGGTGTCTTATTTTGAATGGGTCAAGAACCTTAGCCATATCCGCTTTGGCCGGATGCAGCGTCGACAGGAAGAATCGCGTCATGAACTGATCGTCAGCGAGCTGGAAAGGCTGGACCGGTACCTGGGCGATGCATGGTCGATGTCGCCGGACTTTAAGGCCAAGTACCTCAAAGGCGCGGATGAGCTTGAGTTGGTGCGCTCGGGTCTCGATGACACGATGCGCATTGCTTATCAGTCGATGCGTGAGGTTTGGCACAGCCGTGATGATGTCGAGGACCTGCGTACGGCGGCTTATATCGTGGCGATTGACCGCGTCGCAAAAAGCTACCGCGCCAAAGGTCTCTGAATCAGACAGGCGGGGTGATCAATTCGCCCCGCCTGCATCGGCTGCGGCTTGAATGTCCATGACAGCCCGTTAGGTTGACGGGCAATCTACGTCAAAGAAACGAATCTCCGGAGAATTCCATGTTGCGTATCGCTTTTGTTGCGGCTCTGTTGGCCACCCCTTTGACCGCTCAGGAAACCAAGGAGCAAAGCTGCAAGTATCAAGCAGATGTGGTGGCTGCGATTCAAAAGGCGCGACTGGACCGTGTAAACGAACGTGACGTTGTACAAGCGGTGGCGGATAGCGGCCCGACATGGCCCGAAAACTACAATGCTGCAATCCCGCTGATCACACCTTGGGTTTATGAGCAAAAGATGCGGGATGTGCGCAAGAAA
This sequence comes from Ruegeria sp. AF3, assembly GCF_056536285.1. Classification (NCBI taxonomy): domain Bacteria; kingdom Pseudomonadati; phylum Pseudomonadota; class Alphaproteobacteria; order Rhodobacterales; family Roseobacteraceae; genus Ruegeria; species Ruegeria sp. AF3. The sequence continues at coordinate 3,155,122 of NZ_JBQFJM010000001.1, forward strand.
GACCTGGGCGCGGCGTGGCTTGAACTGTGCCTGCAACAATAATCCACAACCCGGCAATTTCCCTGTGGACAACCGCGCGCCATCCCCTTGGCGCGCGTTCCTGTTTCTGTCAGGTTTGACTCATGTCATTGCCCCCCGGATTTCTGGACGAATTGCGCACGCGGCTCAGCCTGTCTCAGGTTGTCGGGCGCAAAGTCATGTGGGACCAACGCAAGTCCAATCCGGGCAAAGGGGATATGTGGGCGCCTTGCCCGTTCCATCATGAAAAGACGGCCTCGTTCCACGTGGATGACCAAAAGGGGTTTTACTACTGCTTTGGCTGTCACGCCAAAGGCGACGCGATTAGTTTTGTGAAAGAGACCGAGAATGTCTCGTTCATCGAAGCTGTCGAGATTCTGGCCCGCGAAGCCGGGATGCCGATGCCTGCGCGCGATCCGAAGGCGCAGGAAAAACAGGACCACCGAACACAGCTGGCTGATGTGATGGAGCAGGCAGCGCAGTTCTTCCGCCTGCAACTCAAGACCGGGGCAGGAGCCGCCGCACGAGACTACCTCGCGCGCCGCGGGTTGAACGCGCAAGCACTGGACCGGTGGGAGATTGGATTTGCCCCGGACGATTGGCAGGCGCTTTGGGACCATCTGCGCGGCAAGAACGTGGCCGAGGACCTGATCCTTGGGGCCGGGCTGGCCAAGCCCTCGAACAAGGGCAAAAAGCCTTATGATACCTTCCGCAACCGCATCATGTACCCGATCCGCGACCCGCGCGGGCGTTGTATCGCGTTTGGCGGGCGGGCGATGGACCCCAATGACAACGCGAAATACCTGAACTCGCCCGAGACCGAGCTGTTCGACAAAGGACGCAGTCTTTACAATCAAGGCCCGGCCCGACAGGCGGCAGGGAAGGGGCAGCCGCTGATCGTGGCCGAAGGCTATATGGATGTGATCGCGCTGGCCGAAGCAGGCTTTGGCGCGTCGGTTGCCCCATTGGGTACCGCCATCACTGAACATCAGCTGCAACTGCTCTGGCGGATATCGGACGAGCCGATCATTGCGCTGGACGGCGACACGGCAGGTCTGCGCGCTGCGATGCGGGCGGTTGATCTGGCCTTGCCGCTGCTCGAAGCTGGAAAGTCGCTGCGGTTTGCCCTGATGCCCGAGGGCAAAGACCCCGACGACCTGCTGCGCGCCGAAGGGGCAGGTGCCGTGAAGGCCGTACTGGATGGTGCCATTCCGATGGTCAAGCTGCTGTGGCAGCGCGAGACCGACGGCAGGGTGTTCGACAGCCCCGAACGCAGATCTGCGTTGGACAAAGCACTTTGGGAAAAAATCAAGTTAATCCGGGATAAGTCGATACGAAATCACTATCGACAAGAAATTAGGGATCTACTTTTCCATTTCTATCGCTCTCAGAAACAAATCCCTGCGCGAATCTGGAAGTCCAAAAGGGAGCGGGACCTTAAGTCCGCTGGACCTACACAAGGCACTCTTACTTCCTTCTTAGTCACTCAGAAGAACAGCGCGGATATTCGTTGGAAGGAAAGTGTAATTCTCGCAATCGCAATATTGACACCCGCCTTGGTTGTCCAGTTCGAACATCAGATTGATGAAATGTCGTGCCTAGATCCCGAACTGAATGCGATGCGGGATGTTTTGCTCAGACACGCAATCGACGACCCGGAAAATATCAAAGACCATATTGTTGCAGCTTTAGGACCTGAACCCCTTGAAAACCTGCTGGCGCTTAGCCATGTCGCCATAATACCCTGTGTGCGAAACCCAGGCGACGTAGAAAAGGCCGAGATGACACTGGCCGAAGAACTCGCGAAAATCAAAGCGCTCCAGGGGTTGGATGCTGAGATTGCCGAAGCCGCAGAGGAATTGTCCGATCTGGCCGATGAGGCGCTGACATATCGGCTGGCGCAAGCGGCGGAAGAACGCAATCGGACAAGCCGAAGCCAGAATGAGGACAAGGCCATATTCGACATCGCCGACAACGGCGCGCGAATCAACCGCGACGAGAAAGACGCGTTCGAGGCGATTATGTCCGGCATCAAATTCGAGCGGAAACGCCGGTAAAATGGTGTTTTCGTAAGGCACTGGAAAAGAAAAACAGGTAAACGGGTGGCCGAATCACTTCTACGCGCTAATGATTCGGATCAAACGAATCACCCATCCCTGCAGGAGCATTGAATGGCCGCCAAAGATACGACCGAAGATAGCAAATCCGACGAGCAGGAACAGGAAATCTCGCTGGACATGAGCCAGGCCAACGTCAAGAAGATGATCGCCGAGGCCCGCGAGAAAGGTTACATCACCTACGATCAGCTCAATCAGGTTTTGCCGCCTGATCAGGTCAGCTCGGAACAGATCGAAGACGTTATGTCGATGCTGTCCGAGATGGGCATCAACATCATCGAAGATGAAGAGGCCGAAGAGGAAGAGAACAAAGGCTCGACCGATCTGACAACCACAGAAAGCAACCGCGAGGTTGCGTTGGCAGGGGCCGCCACCGAAAAGCTGGACCGCACCGACGACCCTGTTCGCATGTATCTGCGCGAGATGGGTTCGGTTGAACTGCTGAGCCGTGAGGGCGAGATTGCCATCGCCAAGCGGATCGAAGCAGGGCGCAACACCATGATCGCTGGTCTGTGCGAAAGCCCGCTGACCTTCCAGGCGATCACCATCTGGCACGACGAATTGCTGTCCGAGGACATTCTGCTGAGGGATGTCATCGATCTGGAAACCACGTTCGGCAACCAGTTGGACGAAGACGGCGACGCGCCAGTCGTTGATGCGTCTGCCGTGCAGGCTGCAAAACCTGCAAGAGAGGCCGGGCCGGAACTGGATGCGGATGGCAACCCGATCACCAGCGACGACGATGATGACGAAGACGATCAGGTCAATATGTCGCTGGCCGCGATGGAAGCGGCATTGAAGGATCAGGTTCTGACCACTCTGGAACGGATCTCTACCGATTTCGCGATGCTGTCTGAAATGCAGGACAGCCGTATTTCGGCCACCCTGAACGAGGATGGCACGTTCAGCGAAGAGGACGAAGCGACTTATCAGAAGTTGCGGGCCGAGATTGTGCAACTGGTGAATGGTCTTCACCTGCACAACAACCGGATCGAAGCTTTGATCGATCAGCTTTACGGTATCAACCGTCGCGTTATGGCGCTGGACAGCTCGATGGTGAAGCTGGCCGATCAGGCGCGGATCAACCGTCGCGAGTTCATCGACGAATACCGCGGCCGCGAACTTGACCCGAACTGGCTGGCCGAGATGGCGGAAAAGCCGGGTCGGGGTTGGCAGATGTTCATCGAACGCTCGACCGCGAAGGTCGAAGAGCTGCGCAACGACATGGCTCAGGTCGGCCAGTATGTGGGTCTGGACATCAGCGAATTCCGCCGCATCGTTCAGCAGGTCCAGAAGGGCGAAAAAGAGGCGCGGCAGGCCAAGAAGGAAATGGTCGAAGCCAATCTGCGTCTGGTGATCTCGATCGCCAAGAAGTACACGAACCGCGGCCTGCAATTCCTTGATCTTATTCAGGAAGGTAATATCGGCCTGATGAAGGCGGTAGACAAGTTCGAATACCGCCGCGGCTATAAGTTCTCGACCTATGCAACGTGGTGGATTCGTCAGGCGATCACGCGTTCAATCGCGGATCAGGCGCGCACGATCCGCATTCCGGTTCACATGATCGAAACGATCAACAAGCTGGTCCGGACCGGCCGCCAGATGCTGCACGAGATCGGCCGCGAACCGACACCCGAGGAACTGGCCGAAAAGCTGCAAATGCCGCTTGAGAAGGTTCGCAAGGTGATGAAAATCGCCAAAGAGCCGATTTCGCTGGAAACGCCGATTGGTGACGAAGAAGACAGCCAGCTGGGTGATTTCATCGAGGACAAGAATGCCGTGCTGCCTCTGGACAGCGCCATTCAGGAAAACCTCAAGGAAACCACCACACGGGTTTTGGCCTCGCTCACCCCGCGCGAAGAACGTGTGCTGCGGATGCGTTTCGGCATCGGTATGAACACCGACCACACGCTGGAAGAGGTGGGTCAGCAGTTCAGCGTGACCCGCGAACGTATCCGCCAGATCGAAGCGAAGGCGCTGCGGAAGCTGAAGCATCCCAGCCGATCCCGAAAACTTCGGTCCTTCCTGGATCAATAATTTCCAAGGCGCCTCACCCGAGGCGCCTTTTTTCAATCAAGGCGCTCTTCACGATGGCCTGTTCTCCCATCACATTGGCGGGAACGCACAAGGCCCGGACCTCCTGTCCTTCTATATCCGTTCTGTCCACTCATGGGACGGGCCGGGGCGAGGTTTTTCAAGCTGATGACCCCCGGTCTCATGTCCGTATCGGGTGTGCCAATCGTGTCTTGAACGCGCTGGGCGGCTGGCCTGTCCAACGTTTGAAAGCGGTCGAAAATGCGGCCTGATCCGCATAGCCCAGCGAATAGGCGATTTCGGACAAGGGCATTTCATTCTTGATAAAGGTCTGCGCCAGGTCGCACCGCAGATCGTCGACAACATCGCGATAGCTGGTGCCTTCATCCCTGAGGCGCCTGCTGAAGGTTCTAAGGCTCATCCCCAGATCAGCCGCGACGCTTTCGGCCTGCGGGATTGTGCCGGGCAGGGAACGGGTAACCAGCCCTTCGACCTTGGAGCGGGTCAGATGTTTGGGCGCACCTCTCTCAGAAAGCAGGCGATCTGCATATCCCAGCAAGTGCTCTCTGAGTTGGGGGTCATATGTCGGCACAGGCAGGTCCAGCGCGGAAAGTGGCAGGATAATCTCGAGGTTCTCAGCCCCAAAGGTCACAGGAAAACCGGCAAGCTTCTCAAATCTTCGGGCGTGGTCGCCGACCCTGTGCTGAAACCGAATTTCTATCGGATAGAGATTGACTTGCGTCAGGTTCCGCATTCTGGCCAGGGCAGCAAATATCAGGAATTCGGTGCGTCTGTGATACCGCGCAAATCCGGGGTCTTTCCACTCGGCTTCCAAGGTCGCAAAGTTACCCGCGACGCGCAGGTTAAGCGCGATGGCAGGGTCGATGATGCCGTGAAAGCGCGAGAGGTTCTCCATCACCTGTTTCAGATCGCGGGAATACTTGCTGATATAGGCGGTCACGGTCGAGGCTGACGTAACCTCAAGACCCGTGCGAGCCGCAAACGTGACGTCGTGGGTGGCGTCACATGCATAACGGATAAACAAAGCCTCGCTTTGTACGCTGTAGGTTGAGACCGGCGGCGCGATATCCTGAGGGCGCAGCCCTGCCATCTTCAGGACATTACAGGACATATCGCCATTTCCGGAATAGCGGTCCAGTGCCTGAACAAACAGATGAAGTCGGCCGATATCGACATCCATCGCGAAGCAGTACCTCAAATTTTCAAATACATAAGCGGACTATTACAGAATTCTCTTTCATGATCGACGGTGCTGACAAGTCGATTTCACACAGAAACAAGCCATCGGTGGCAAATTCTCGAAATTTATTGACCGGTATGGACAAGCGTCGCCATGTGCAACGAACCAATTCAGCAATGTTGCCGGGTCCAGACCTTTATGGGGATGAGGTCAGAGCCTCGGGGAAATCACCAGCCTCTGGTCAAGGCTCCCCGGCACGCCCCCATACCTTTCGTACATGTCGCATTGCTTCGCTCAGGTGGTTTTGTCAGGCTGGCTTTAAGTCAAAAATACCGGTGAAAAACCTTGCAAGATGTTTTTGAGAATACAGGGGTTTATGACCAAAACCTGATTGTGTTTGACGGCGAATGCGTGCTGTGTTCGGGGTTTTTCCAGTTTATGCTGAAACGTGACCGGCGCCATGTTTTCCAATTTGCCACGGCGCAGTCCCCGCTTGGGCAAAAACTGTATCGAGATCTCGGCCTTCCCACACAGGATTTTCAAACCAATCTGGTGGTCGTGGATGGCGCTGTTTTTCAGCATCTGGATGCATTTTCTGAGGCGATGCGACAGTTGCGCGCTCCGTGGTCGCTTTTATCAATATGCCGGTTTCTGCCTCGGCCCATCAAGGATCCGGCCTATCGCTTGATCGCACGAAACAGATACGCGTTCTTTGGTCGTTCCAAGACATGTCTGGTTCCCGGTCCCGATATCAGGGCTCGTTTTGCCGAATACGGGTACTAGCGATGGGCGATCCCTTTCTTAAGGCGATAGGATCGATCGAAAGGTTGCCAAAGGCGGTTCGAGTTTTGCACATGAGCGAGGGCTGCTTTGTGGGACGCTGCGACATCGAACGTGGCAAAGGGCTATGGGTTGCCCTTGCAACTCGTCTGGCCGGATTTCCGCGAAGCGGCAAAGACGTCCCCGTTTCCCTGCAAATTGGTGCAAATGGCGAATTCTGGTCATGGGACCGGAATTTCGCGGGCCACAAAACCCGATCAACTCTGAAATATGATACGAAAAGAGAGTGTGTTCGGGAATCTTTCGGCTCGATCTCAATCTGGTTAAAGCCCATTTGGCGAGAAAACGGAATGCACATCAAAATCCTCCGCCTGACCGTGTTTGGCATTCCGATGCCAGCTTTTACCTTGCCGCGATCAAGAACGCGCGAATGGCAGGACAAAGCGGGGCGCTTTCGGTTTGATGTGTCTGCGGACGCGCCGGGACTGGGAATGTTGATCAGGTATCAGGGATGGCTCACGCCGGTTCACGTATCGCACGAGACAGATTAAACAGAACGTGAGCGACCCTGTGCCGACGAAGCTAATGGCCTAACCTTTTTGACACACACAATCAGGGAAGTAATGACAATGAAACATACACGGACATTTGCCGCGATTGCCGCCCTGGCGTTCAGCATTCCCATGGCTGCTGACGCAGCGCCGCACGGGTACCGGACCGAGCCGATAAACGCCACTGACTTCGAGGTTATTCCGCGCGGCGACCAGCGTACCGAAGGATACTGGTGCGCGGCAGCGGATTATGCACGGCGTACTTTGGGCGCGGGCTGGCGCGATCCGATCTACGTGTTGCGCGGGTATGGGCCAAGCGTCACCACAGGGCGTAAAACAGCGGTTCAGTTTTCGATCAAGCCGCCACAGAATGTCGGTGCGCAGCCAAGCAGCTTTGTTTCGGTTGGTTTTCAGCCGGGGTACAGCATGTCTGTACAAGGCGCGAATGCCAGGTGTAACTATCGACCGTTCTTTAACGACTGACAAAACGGCGAGACACCGTGAATGCAGACTGAATTTGTAATACAGACCCAAGGTTCAGGTCTTTACGAGTTCACGGCCGAGTTGACGCATTGGCTGGGGCAGGTGGCGACGGATGGCTTACTGACGCTTTTCGTTCGCCACACCTCCTGTTCGTTGCTTATTCAGGAAAACGCGGATCCCGAAGTTCAAACCGACCTTCGGGCGTTCTTCGAAAGGCTGGTGCCGCCATCCAATCACCCGTCAATGTCGTATCTAAGGCATACTTATGAAGGCCCCGATGACATGCCCGCGCATATAAAAGCTGCGCTGTTGCCTGTATCCTTGTCGATACCTGTGTCGCAGGGTCGCCCATGCCTTGGAACATGGCAGGGGATATATCTGTTTGAACACCGCACGGCACCACACCAGAGACGGATTGCAGCGCACCTGGCCTGACCCTTTATCTAGCGGTTGAAATTTCCGACTACCCAAATCCTAGTTGCTGCCCTATAGTTGTGGATAAGTAAGTCGCAGCGCTTACAAAAAGAGGCGGAACAAGGGACGAGGAGACGGCGGATGCGCTGCCCGTTTTGCGGAAATATCGATACTCAGGTAAAAGATTCACGTCCGGCAGAGGATCACGTGGCAATCCGCCGACGCCGGTTCTGCCCGGCCTGTGGCGGGCGGTTCACGACCTATGAACGTGTGCAACTGCGTGATTTGGTTGTCATAAAGACCAATGGGAAGCGCGAGGACTTCGACCGCGACAAACTGGAACGTTCGATCCGTATCTCGATGCAGAAACGGCCAGTTGATCCTGAACGGATCGATCAGATGATATCGGGTATCGTACGTCGGCTGGAAAGCATGGGCGATACGGATATCCCGTCCCACAAGATCGGCGAGATCGTCATGGAAGCTCTGGCGCGGATCGATACCGTCGCTTATGTTCGCTTTGCGAGTGTGTACAAGAATTTCCAGGCGGCCGATGATTTTGAGGAGTTTGTCCACGAACTGCGCCCGCCGCAGCCACCGACGGACGAGTGAGCGAAACAGATAAGCGATTCATGGCGCTGGCCCTGTCACTGGGGCGGCGCGGTCAGGGGATGTGCTGGCCAAACCCTGCAGTGGGTTGTGTTATCGTGCGCAAAGGCCGGATTGTCGGGCGCGGTTGGACCCAGCCGGGCGGTCGCCCCCATGCCGAGACCGAGGCTTTGGCGCAAGCCGGGCAGGCCGCGCACGGTGCGACCGCCTATGTAACTTTGGAACCCTGCGCCCATCACGGCAAGACACCCCCCTGTGCCGAGGCTTTGATTGCTGCGGGTGTCGCCCGTGTCGTGGCCGCCGTGGAAGACAGTGATCCGCGCGTCGCAGGGCAGGGCTTTGCCAAGTTGCGCGAGGCCGGAATTAAGGTCGTAACCGGTGTCCTCGCAGAGCAGGCGGAACGTGATCTGGAAGGCTTCTTCCTGAAGACGGAACAAGGCCGACCTTTCGTGACCCTCAAGCTGGCCAGCAGTTTTGATGGGCGGATCGCAACCTCGACCGGACACAGCCAATGGATTACCGGGCCACAGGCGCGTCGTGTTGTCCATGCCATGCGTGCGCGTCACGATGCGGTGATGGTCGGAGCGGGTACCGCGCGGGCCGACGATCCGTTACTGACGGTTCGGGATCTTGGCGTTGAACATCAACCGGTGCGCGTTGTCGTTTCGCGCCATATGGACATATCCCTGATGGGACATTTGGCCCGCACGGCATCAAAGACACCTGTCTGGCTCTGCCATGCGCATCACCCGGATTCCGAGCGCGCGAAAGCCTGGGAAGGATTGGGCGCAAGGCTGATCCCCTGCGCGTTGAAAGATCATCAGATTGACGCGGTCGATCTGCTCCATCAGTTGGGGCAAGCCGGTCTGACTAGCGTCTTCTGCGAAGGGGGGGCGGCGCTGGCGGCGTCACTGCTGGCCGAGGATCTGGTGGATGAACTGGTCGGATTTACTGCCGGATTGACCATCGGTGCCGAGGGGCTGGCGGCAGTTGGAACATTGGGGTTAACGACGCTGGACGCTGCGCCAAGATTCGAGCTGACGGAAACCAATAGGGTGGGTGGGGATATCCTGCACCGTTGGCGCAGGGCGTCTGACTAGGTTTAGCGCCACAAGTGCGCATGTGTCGCAAACACGCCCTGAAGTTTTGACAGAACACGATTGAAGGGACCGGTCGGGGCACAAGTGCCCTGCGCCAGACGTTCAACGGCAACCTCGACGGGGCAGGGTTGCCCCGTGACCGGGTCGAAATAGCGAGGGTAATCAATCAGGGTGGCATGGACGAGGCCCATCAACGTCGGTCGCGCACCACGCCGGGCAGGAACAGCCCCCAGATCCGTGGTCAGCCCCCAACCCGCATAGAAAGGCGCGCCCAGAGTTGTAACCTTCACGCCGCGCAGCAAAGCTTCGAACCCCAGAAGCGACGTCATGGTCCATACTTCCTGCACGTGCAGCAACAATGATGCGGGGTCTGTTTGGGTTGCGACGATGTCGGCAATTGCTTCGGCATCGATCCTGCCTTCGCGCAAACCCGCTTCGACATCGGGGTGGGGTTTGTAAATCAGGATCGCGTCGGGATTGGCGTCGCGCGCAGCTTTCAGCAGGTCCAGATTGTTGCGAACCGCGCTGGTACCCAACAGGATTGAGGCATCGTCCTCGACCTGTCCGGGCACAAGAATACGATGGCCTTCGGGCAGGGGGCTGGCGGGATTGCCGGTATTGTATTTGCTCAAGCCTGCGGCCAAGAGGTTCTCGATAAGACGCTCTGCGCGCAGGTCCTGATCCGGCCTCAACGTTTCACGCAAAGTGATCAACTCTTCCAACTGGCTGGGTTTTGTCGGGTCGTAATAGATACCGAATTCGTCCGTCACCAGCGACAGTGGCGGGACCAGTGCCGCCCCAAGTCCGCGTGAACGCAAGAACCCGTCTTCGACCCGAACCGCCCCTTCGGTGTTTCTTGCCTGGCTGGCCCAGACCATGTGGGGGTGGTCCGGTGTGCCGGGTTGAGATGCCGTAAAGCGCAGCTTTCCATGTTGTCCGAAGAACTGTTGCAGATGCCTGCGTTTCCACAAGCGCATCCCGGATGCCGTCCAGCCGTTCTTGTCCTGTCGCCAAACGCGGGTCTGTGCCTCTAACGTGTCCAGCACCGTTTCCAGCTCGCACAGCTGATCGCGATAGGGATCGTACCAAGTCGGGTAAAGCAGCATGGCGGCCGCGAACAATTGTGCCCGTGTCAGGCTGCGCTGACGACGCGGAACGGGGCGGTCATCCTGCGTCAGGCCCCATCCTGCATAGAAAGGTTGGCCGAAAACACGCGGTTTGTGGCCAGCCAGAATTGCCTCAAACCCCAGTTGCGAGGACACGGTGTAGACTGCGACAGCCCCTTCAAGCAACGGCCATGGGCTGATCGGGTCGCTGAACTGCGATATCCGGTCTGACAGGTCCTGATTGGTAAAATGCCCCTGACGGTGACCAGCCAGTGTTTCAGGATGCGTCTTGATCAGGATACGCGCGCCGGGGTTTTCCTCCTGCGCCAAGACAAGCATTTCAAGAAACCGGGCGCGGTCCGCTCTGCTTGCTGTTACCGACGCATCGCCGGCCGTCTGATCAATCACCAGAACATAACCCGGATCGGGTGGGTCAAGATCGAGATCGAAGGCGGAGTACTTGCTGAGGTTAAGCTCCCTTATCCGCGTGATCGCGGCGCGGGCCCGGTTCAGCAGGGCCGTGTCATCCAGAGGGTGCGTGGCCAGCACTGTTTCAAGTTCAGACGGCGTGGCGGCATCGAAATGCAGGCCGGAACGATCCAGTAACAGCCCCAAAGGGGGCTCGCCATTCCGGCCCGGGTGCAGTGATCTGAGAAAGGCGTCCTCGACCCGCAGAACCGGGGCAGCGTGTTTTTCGGCAATCTTAAGACCGCGATGCGCTGTCGGGCTGTTGCCCCAGACACCTACGCAATCGCCGTCTTTGGGATATCCCAGACGAATGTCGTAACCCGAAAGCGACAGGATTCGTCTCAGACGTTTCTGGGTCAGAAAGCCGCCGTTATAGACGAACAGCCGATTTTGCCCGCTCCCGGCTGACGTGTCGGGATCGGGCCTCATGCATCAATTGCCGGTTAGGGTGGCAACGTTTGCAACGGGTGTCAGACCGCCTGCGATAAGTGAGATCGATTTGCTCCATTGTGCATAGGGCGCTTCGGTCACGTAGATCGTATCATCGTCCCGGATCACGAAATCGCGTGCAATGAACAGGCCGTTGGGGGCTGTCAGGTTCAGCAGGTAGATCATGCGCTGATCCCCTTTGAGGTCGGCGCGTCCGGTGATACTGCGGGCGACATCCTGACGTTCCTTGCGCAGGATAAAGATACCGGTTGGATCTGAGGATAGCGTCAGCAGACCACCGACCTGTGCCAAGGCTTCCAGTGCCGACAGGTCCTGACTTTCAAATGCCACGCGCGACTGGCCCCCGGTTGCGCCAAGGGCGATATACGATCTGCTGTCCTCTTCCACCAGAATGCGGTCGCCACCGCGCAGGGCGACGTCTAGCTTGGGGTTGCGAAACAGGTCCTCGTACCAAACGGTACCCTTCTGATCGCCCCGGATCAGGGTCACCAGCGCGATGTCAGACGCGACCGAGACTCCGCCCGCCTGGGACAACATACCAAGCAGCGACCGGGTTGGCCGTTCAATCGGATAAATGCCCGGTGCGGCGACCGTGCCCGTCAGCGAGACGGTGGACCCGTCACCAGCGACGCGCCGCACTTCGACCTGCGGGTCCGGCGTTTGTTCCTGAAGCTTGTTGGTGATCAGAACGCGCAGCTGTTCCGGCGTGTTTCCCGCAGCCCGAATCCGGCCTGCATAGGGAACAAAGATAAATCCGTCGCTGTCGACCTGAACCTCATTCAACGCGGTCGCAAGACCGGTTTCGCCGGACAGAAGGCCATCGTCGACGTTTTCCCAGATGGTCAGCCCCAGCACGTCGCCAGGGCGGACGGTATCCGCGGTCAATGTCTGGGCACTGCTAAAGGAGGAAGAAAAACCATACTGAGGAATAGCGGATGTCGCGCGTGTGACGTTGTCATCAACTTCAACGACAAATGCGTTGCCCCCTTTTTGAACTGAACCGGCCAGAATTTCGGATTTGTTCGGTCCGGATTTTGGCAGCTGGCACGCGGCCAGCAGGCCAATTGCAGCCACAAAGGACACGCCCCGAATCCATCGCCTAGGAGAGACTTTCACCGCCCGATATCCTCAGTCTTTTGTAGTTGCGTGCAGATTAGCTGGTAAGTTGCTTAACTTCCAGTCACACACCACCCGTTTCATTCGACGACTTTCAACTGTGTCGTTCGCGCCTCGTTCGTATTCAGAACCGATTGGTAGGGATCGTTGGTGTCCAAAAGCATATCCACGGCGCGGCGCAGCAGCTGACGGCGCCCTCGTCTTGAATAGAACCCGCCGGGTACCTGACTGGTTTCCAGAAGAAATTGCCGATAACAGCGATAGGCTTCGGAATCGGGGCGGCAAGGATCGGCAAAAAACGCCGCGATCGGCTGCTGCGAGACGAAATCGGGCTTGTCATAAACCGAACGCCCGAAAATGCGCAACGGAATGCCCCGCCACAAAACCTGCTGTCCGGCGGTGGAATTCACGGTGACGGCCGAATTCGCCTCATCCAGCAATCTGGCCAGCTTGCCGCCCGGCACATAATGAACCCGGTCGCCGATGCCGTGTTTTCTGGCAATCTCACGGGCCCGGCGTCGCAACGGTTCGCGATGGTTTTCCAGGGGGTGTTCCTTTACCACCAGCCTGTGATGGGTCGGCGCGCCTTGCGCAAATCCTTCGATTGCCAGCTCAAGAAATTCACACATGCCCGAAAAGCTGGAATGAGCCTTCACCGAGCTGTCATGCCCAAGCTGCAACAGAACGAGGTGGTAGGGGTATCCGCCCCATCTGACCCGCACCGTCGCCACACTTCGCTGAAGACGATGAAAAGGCATCAAAAACAGGCGCTTGAGGTACAATCTGAATTCTTGCGAGACAGGTAATTCCCTGTGCGGTTGAAAGTTTCGGTAGCGGCTGTTCAGAGTCATCACGAACCAATGATAAAGGGCGCCATAGAAGATATGATGCCGCATGTCTCCCCAATGCGACGGGGGCGGCGGCGCCTTTCGGTCGGACAGGGCCATGGCCTGACGCATCTGCTGAACGTCCAGCGTCATCAGCCGGGAATTTCCATTTGACCCGTCCCGCTCATAGGTCACCCACCAGGGGCGCAGATACCCCTCCTCGAATACATGTACGGTAACTCCGCAAGACCGTGCGATTTCGACCGCGCGCGCATGTATGGGTCTGGTGTCGCCATATAGTACAATGTCCGTAACAGCTTTTTCAGCGATTAAAGAGGACAGTGTTGCGGGCCAGTTTTCCGGTTTGTCCTGAAACGGGATGTAACTTGCTTTGTCAAACCAGAACGCCTGATCGCCTGCATTGAATCCAACCCGCCAGACCCGGGCCCCCGTGGCGCGCAACATACGCCCCAAGGCCGGGAAAAAAGGTCCGTGCGGGCCCTGAAGGAACAGGAAGACCCGATCATGAGACCTTAAAGGCGGGTGCTGCATCCGAACTGCTCGTATTGTTGTTACCAAAACTATGCCCGTTTGGTCGGTGTACGGCAAGGCAGGGCTTGCCCGCGCGGCCCGTTGGCCTTACCTCGACGGAGATAGTCAGGCACAGGTTAGAAACTGAGGGTTAACGGAATGTTTACAGGGATCGTCACCGACATGGGCACCGTCGCCGAGCTGGAGCAGCAGGGTGACCTGCGCGCGCGGATCAAGACCGCCTATGACACTGCGGGCATCGATATCGGGGCCTCGATTGCCAGTGACGGTGTGTGTCTGACCGTGATCGCGCTGGGCGACGATTGGTATGATGTCCAGATCAGCGCGGAAACCGTCTCGAAAACCAATCTCGACACATGGACTGTCGGCAAACGTGTCAATCTGGAACGTGCCCTGAAGGTTGGTGACGAACTGGGCGGTCATATCGTCTCGGGCCATGTGGATGGCGTAGCCGAGGTGATCGCGATCAAGGAAGACGGCGACAGCACCCGCGTCACCCTGCGCGCACCAAAGGATCTTGCACGGTTCATTGCGCCCAAAGGGTCGGTGGCACTGAATGGCACATCCCTGACGGTCAATGACGTGACAGATTGCGATTTTGGCATCAACTTCATTCCGCACACCAAAGAGGTCACCACCTGGGGTGACGTGCAGGTCGGTGACCGGGTCAATCTTGAGATCGATACGCTGGCCCGTTATGTGTCGCGTCTGGCCGAGATGTCCTGATACGATACGTCGCGTCGGAGCAGACCTGCGCCGTTTGTGGACTGGTCTTTGTGCCCTCAGTGGTCTATTCCGCCGTTCAAACATGCCATGCGAAAGGCTGCCCAATGAGCTTTGAGACACCCGGCCCGGTCGAGGCCCGGCTGCGCGACGCGATCAGCCCGATCGAAGACATTATTGAAGAGGCGCGTGCGGGCCGGATGTATATCCTGGTCGACCACGAAGATCGCGAAAACGAGGGCGATCTGGTGATTGCTGCCGAGTTCGCTGATGCCGGGGCCATTAACTTTATGGCCACCCATGGCCGTGGCCTTATCTGTCTGCCGATGACAGCAGAACGTGTAGAAGCGCTTGGGTTGCCGATGATGGCGGTGAACAACTCGTCCCGGCACGAAACCGCATTCACCGTGTCCATCGAAGCGCGCGAAGGGGTCAGTACCGGGATCTCTGCCGCCGACCGTGCGCTGACCGTGGCAACTGCAATCAACGAGCAGAACACGATGGCCCATATCGCAACGCCCGGCCACGTCTTCCCCTTGCGCGCCAAGCGGGGCGGGGTGCTGGTGCGTGCCGGTCATACCGAGGCTGCCGTTGATATCTCGCGTCTGGCCGGTCTGAACCCCTCGGGCGTGATCTGCGAGATCATGAAACCCGACGGCACCATGGCGCGTCTGCCCGATCTGGTTGAGTTTGCGCAAGAGCACAACATGAAGATCGGCACGATCAGTGACCTGATCGCCTACCGGTCGCGCAATGACAATCTGGTGGTCGAAACCTCGCGTCAGATGGTGACGTCAGAATATGGCGGCGAGTGGGAGATGCGGCTGTTCACCGATCAGACCCACGGCATCGAACATGTGGTCATGATCAAGGGCGACATCACCACACCCGAACCGGTGTTGACCCGCACCCATGCTCTGCACGAGGCCCCCGATATTCTGGGTCTTGGTCCGAAATCCTCGCGCGAACTGCCGCGCGCCATGGAAAAGATTGCTGAAGAAGGACGGGGCGTGGTCTGCCTGTTCCGTCAACCGCGCAACTCGCTATACGCCACGGGTGACGAGGGGCCGCGCACCATCAAACAAACCGGTCTGGGGGCGCAGATCCTGTCCAAGATGGGAATTCAGGAACTGGTCCTGCTGACCGACTCGCCGCAAACCGTATATCTGGGGCTTGACGCGTTTGGCCTGTCCATCGTCGGCACCCGTTCGATTCTGAAGGAAGACTGATCATGGCTGCTCAAGACGAACATGGCGTTCTGCCGACACCGACATTTGACAAGCCGGTCAAGCTGCTGATCGTGGCGGCGCCGTTTTATCGTGCGATTGCCGATAACCTGATCAAGGGCGCGAAGGCCGAAATCGAAGCCGCGGGTGGCACCTGCGAAGTGGTCGAGGTACCCGGCGCGCTGGAAATCCCAACCGCCATCGCTATGGCCGACCGTCAATGCAACTTTGACGGCTACGTCGCGCTGGGCTGCGTCATTCGCGGTGAGACAACGCATTACGAAACCGTTTGCAACGACTCCAGCCGGGCCATCCAATTGATGGGCCTACAGGGCTTGTGCATCGGCAATGGCATTCTGACTGTGGAAAACGACGCGCAGGCCGAAGTCCGCGCGAACCCTAAAAAGATGAACAAAGGGGGTGGGGCTGCTGCTGCGGCCTTGCATCTGATCGCGCTCAGCCGTAAGTGGGGCTCTTCCAAAAAGGGCGTTGGTTTCAAGCCGCCGTCCGAGTCCATCCTTGTGGCGGGCGACAGCAACGGACCCTCGACAGCATGACCAAGACAGACGCGCCGAAACCGGCCAACCAGAAACGCCTGATGAAATCCGCCGCCCGGCTTTATGCCGTGCAGGCGCTGTTCCAGATGGAACAGTCCGGGCAAACGACCGAAGCTGTCGTGAACGAGTTTCTGGATCACCGGTTTGGCGCCGTCTATGAGGGCGAGGAGATGTTGGATGGCGATATCTCGGTTTTCAGGTCCCTGGTTGACAACGCGGTTAACTATCAGGCGGCCATCGACCAGATGACTGACCGTGCGTTGGTGGCCAAATGGCCGATTGCGCGCATCGATCCGACCCTTCGTGCGGTGTTCCGTGCCGCAGGTGCCGAGCTGACCCAAAGCGACACGCCGCCAAAGGTTGTCATCACCGAATTCGTCGATGTGGCGCGTGCGTTTTTTCCGGAAGGCAAAGAGCCGAAATTCGTCAATGCCGTGCTGGATCACATGGCGCGCGAGGCACAGCCCGAGGCATTCTGACGCCTTTACGAGAACCAAATATGCGCTAACCTGAATGTCATAGCGCAAAGAGGTTCGCCATGCCCAAACTGATCCGCCTTTATATCACGCAAGTTGCCTGGGGCTTTGTCATTTCGGCTGTGTTTGTCGGCGTTCTGTTGGCTCTGAATGTCGCAAATCTCCGCCATCTGATAACCAGTTCGGAAATCGGCTTTATCGCTTTGGTGATGATCTGGTTCATGAACGGCATTGTCTTTGCCGGTGTTCAGTTCGCCTACAAGATCATGAGCATGGCAGAAAAGCCGCAAGGCCCGCGCCGGGGGACACCTGTTGTACACAGCTTTGAACCGGCGGTTGCAAAGCAGGAAGCCCGCGCAGGGCGCTGAACTTCCGTGGAAAATGTGGCGGGACCACCAAACAACCGTGTGGTTTGATTCCCGAGGACCTGTATATACAGGTGGGCGCCAGGTAATCAGGCCAGGACCTGAACAGAGCCAGCCCCCTCGGAATTGCTTAAGGCCACCAGAATGCTACCTTTCACAAGAAGGGCAGAACCCGCCACGCGCTTAAGTAGGGCGTATGACGGGTTCGCACAAGGGGTCAGGCATCAACAGTTTCGTGCAATGCCGTGCGCATCTTGCCAAAGTGTTCGTCCCAACCCTTGTCCAGCGCCAGAATCAGGCCAAAGGCATCGGCCCCCTGCGGCAGGCCTTCATGCCGCAGGTCAAGGCGCGTCCCGCCTGCGACGGGTTCCAGGGTCCACTTGACTACGCTCACCGCGTCGCCCATCGGTTTTACGGTGAACGTGTATTCCAGATATTTGGGCGGGTTGGCAACGCGAACCTCACCCCAGATCAACAGGTCGCCGCTTGTCGTGCCAAACATCTCCAGCTTTTGACCCGCGGACAGAGTATGTCGAGGTTTGTGGAACCATTCCGCCAGACGATCCGGGTCTGTAAGATAAGCCCAAACCGTTTCCGGCTCGGCCCTCAGAAAGATCGATTTATTCAGAACTGCATCGGTCATTTCGATTTCCTTTCAACAGCTTCCTTGAGAGAGTTGAGGCGATCGTCCCAGAACTGGTCAAAATATCTGAGCCAGTCCAAAACGGGGGCCATCCCCTGTGGTTCAAGACGGTTAATGCGTTCGCGGCCGCGGGTTTCAACGGTGATCAAGCCGCCGTCGGATAGCACGGTCAGATGTTTTTTGACCGCGGCCCGGGTCATGTCGAACCGGTCTGTCAACTGCCCGATGGTCATGTCTTGAGACGAGAGCAATTGCACAATGTCCCTACGTGTGGGATCGGCCAGCGCACGAAACGCGTTTTGAGTTCGGTTATCCATAAGCAACCCCAGAAGAGATACCATTTGGTATCATATTAATGCGACACCCAAAGGTATCATGTCAAGTACGACGCAGCACTTTACTTTTGTTCCCTAATTGTTCACATTTCTGACATGACTTTAGATCTGCAGCCCGGACAGAAACTGGCGCGTGGCGTCGCACGCCACCTTGCCACGCATGGTTTTGTTTCTGTTGAAGAATTCGTTCCGGCACGTGGTCTGCGTGTCGATGTAATGGGCCTGGGTCCCAAAGGTGAGATTTGGGTGATCGAATGCAAATCCAGCCGTGCCGATTATCAATCGGATGCCAAATGGCAGGGCTATCTGGAATGGTGCGACCGATTCTTCTGGGCCGTGGATACCGAGTTTCCGACCGATCTGTTACCTGACGAAACGGGCTTGATCATTGCTGATGCCTATGATGCCGAGATCGTGCGCATGGCGCCCGAGGACAAGCTTGCTCCAGCGCGGCGCAAAAAGATGATCCAGAAATTTGCAACAGATGCAGCACGCCGACTGCATGCACTGCGCGATCCGCGCTTGTAAAAAGCTCAGCCTTTGACGGCGAGGGCGGCCTGTATCGCGGCGCGGATCTCGTCTGCGATTTCTTCGGCTTCCTCGGGATCGAAATCCATCGGAATCTCGATGCCGTCGGCTTCGATGAACAAGCGTACCATCCCCTGATCGGTCGGGCCGATTTGCAGGTTGGCCTGTATATCGCGTTCGGTATTGATGCCCATCTGTGCCTCCGAGCCTGAGCGTTCGTGCTAACGCGCACGGGGTTGAGAATCAAGTCACCTTTGCGGTCAGATAAGACATGGATAAAGTGGTTCTCAGAACGTTTCGCCCCGATGATGCCGCGTGGCTGGTTGAACAGCACGGGTTGCTCTATGCGCGCGACGAAGGATTTGATGACAGCTTTGCCCCATTGGTTGCGCGCATCCTTGAGGAGTTCATTGCAGACAACGACCCGTCCTTTGAAAAAGGCTGGATTGCTGAACGGGCTGGACAAAGATTGGGTAGCATCTTCTGCGTGCGCGTGGACCAGACGACCGCCAAACTGCGCCTCTTCCTGCTTGTCCCCGAGGCGCGCGGACTTGGGTTGGGGAAACGGCTGTTACAGACCTGTACAGACTTCGCACGCGAGGCTGGATATCGGGAAATGGTTCTGTGGACCCATGAAAGCCATACGGCTGCCTGCGCGCTTTACAGGGCGTTTGGCTGGGAACTGATCGACAGCAAACCGGTGCATTCCTTTGGGGTCGATCTTGTCGAACAAAGCTGGAGAATTCGGCTTTAATCCTCTTGCATTCCCCCGGCGCGTTCGGTACATCGCCCCTCACGAAGTGCCGCCTTAGCTCAGTTGGTTAGAGCGCTGGATTGTGGATCCAGAGGTCCCCTGTTCAAGCCAGGGAGGCGGTACCATTCCCCCAAAATCGACTGTCCGTGTTCGCACCGCCAAGCGCATTACAAACATAGTGTAGGCTCGAACGCCGGAAAGTCCGGCGCGCTGATCTTTAGCGCGCCAGGTTCAGTTTGAACCGCATTTTCACCCGCTTCGCAGTGGGCAGGTGGCGGTTCAGGCGTTTGTTGATGAGGCCAAAACCCCCGACAATCACCAATGTCAGCAAGATGAAATAGAACGCCAGAATTGGATAGGGGATAAACGGGTTGAACGTCTTGTCCGCGAAATAGCTGGCGTAATAGAGCGCGTCGCCGCGCTGCTGCCAGGCCGGAAAGGCCGAGAAGAAGACCAGCGTGGTGGCGTGGAACAGAAAGATGGCTTCGTTCGTGTAGGCAGGCCAGGCCAGCCGCAGCATGGTTGGCCAGACGATCCGCCGAAACCGCGACCAGCCGGACATACCATAGGCATCTGCCGCTTCGATATCTCCCTTGGGGATCGAGCGCAGAGCACCATAAAAAATCTCACCTGAATAGGCTGCGGTGTTCAGGAACAGCACGATCAGTGCGCCGAGCCAAGCCGAGGTGAAGGCGTCAAACATTGGATAGGTTTTCTTCAGCGACAGAAAGAAGAAATAGGCAAAGAAGAACTGGATAAAGAGCGGCGAGCCCCGGAACAGGAAGATGAACCATTCGGCAGGTTTGCGCAGCCATTTGTTGGTCGAGGCTTTGCCGACGGCCAGTGCAGTGGCCAGAAAGAACCCGGTCGCCAGCGCCATGACGCCGAAATAGATGTTCCAGATCATGCCCGATCCGATCAGGGTGAACTGTTCGCACAGGGTGAAATCGGTCTTGGGCAGCAGGCGCTCCCCAATGCCAAGCGAACGCAGGCCGTAATCCTGAATGGTCTGGATGCAGCTCATGCTCGGGCTCCTTGGAAAGGAGATTGCGTGCGCGAAGGAGATTGCTGTGCAATCGCGTGCGGCACCCGGTTGCGGTCTTGAATGCGGATCATCATGCCGTGGTCTCCTTGCGCAGAAGCTCTCCGCCCGAAGTGGCCTGTCCGTGGGACAATCGCCGCATCAGTTTTTCAAGCCCAAGTTCCGAGAAACGGGTCATGCCAAGGTAGAAGATCAGCAGGAACAGGAAATACCACATGCGCCAGTCGCCATGCGGGTATTGCGTAAATTTCGAGGTTTTGGTGCCGCCCAGTTCGCGCGCCCAATACACGATATCTTCAACACCCAGCAGGAAGAGCAGGGGCGTCGCCTTGATCAGCACCATCCACAGATTGGACAGGCCGGGCAGCGCGTAGACCCACATCTGAGGCACCAGGATGCGCCAGAAGGTCTGGCGGCGGTTCATACCATAAGCTTCGGCCGTTTCCAGTTGCGCATGTGGTACGGCGCGCATCCCCCCGAACAGGACATTGGCCGCAAAGGCGCCAAAAACGATAGAGAACGTGATGACCGCCAGGAAAAACCCATAGGTTTCATGCACCCATTCAGGCGCGGTCCCGAGTGGCAGCTTGGCAGCCTGACAAACAAGGAAATCATTGCCCTGGCGGATTGGGTCGGTCCAGTCCGGGCACAATATCTTATGCCGTGTCCACTCGAACGCCTGATCCAGTGCGATGACGAAAAACAGGAAAAACGCAATGTCGGGCACGCCGCGCACAATCGCGATATACCCTTTGCCCAGCCAGCTGAGCGGGGGGAAATGCGAGCGCGCCGCCATGGCACCTGCAAACCCGAAGCCAAGTGCGACGGGCGCGGTCACAGCCAGCAGGGCCAAAACCTTGATGAAAGACAGGTAGAACGACCAGTGTACGCCATTGGTCAGGTAGCATGAAAACCAGCGGAACGTGCCCAGCGTGTCAGGATCAGCGCAGTACGAGAACATATGGCGTCTTTCCAACGTCTGTTCCGGCTAGGCCGGAATCGGCCCGGTGCCGAGGCACCGGACCGGGATTGGTCAGGTCTTAGTTGGTGACGACCGAACCGTCAGTACCGTATGTGGCGGTGCCTTCACCGAACCACTTGATCAGCATCTCGTTCAGCGTGCCGTCGGCTTTCATCGAAGTGATGGCTTCGTCGAACTTGCCGCGCAGTTCACCGTCGCTTTCACGCAGGCCCATGCCGACGCCGCCGCCCAGCGGAACCGGATCGCCGACAAAGACCAGCTCACCGCCCGATTCCTCGACCAGCGGCACCAGATAGTCGCGGTCGGCCAGAACGGCATCGGCTTCGCCGTTACGGACGGCTGCGATGGTTTCTTCTGGGGTCGCGAACTCAACCAGCGTTGCGCCGGATTCGGCAACGTGACCCGCCTGGATCGTGGCGGTTTGCGCCGCAACGACACCGCCGGTTACGTCTGCCGAGTCAGAGGTCGCAACATAGGCCGAAGCGGTCGGCGGGTAATAGTCTTGGGTAAAGTCGATGACCTCATCACGTTCGGCTGTGATCGACATACCGGCGATAATGGTGTCGTAGTTGCCCGAGACCAGGTTCGGAATGATCGAATCCCAGTCGTTCTTGACCCATTCACACTCCAGGTTGGCGCGTTTGCACAGCTCGTCGCCGACTTCACGCTCGAACCCGTCGATTTCACCTGCATCGTTGATGAAGTTGTACGGAGGGTAGGCGCCCTCGGTGCCCATGCGGATCGTGTCGGCCATGGCGATACCAGCAGTCAGCGCCAGGGCCGCAGTGGACAGAATCAGGTTTTTCATTGGTTACTCCCCAGTTTTGGTTCTGTTCTTGAAGTTAAGCCGCCTGAGTGGCGGAGAGAAAGCCCCGAAGCCGCTCGGATTCGGGTGACGTAAAGATATCTTCGGGCAAACCTTCTTCCTCGATCAGGCCCTGATGAAGAAATACCACGTGGCTCGAGATATCTGCCGCCATTTTCATGTCATGAGTCACGATGATCATGGTGCGCCCTTCGGCTGCCAGATCCTTGATCACCTTGATCACTTCCTGTTCCAGTTCGGGATCCAGCGCCGAGGTCGGTTCGTCGAACAACAGCGCCTGTGGTTCCATGCACAGCCCCCGCGCGATAGCGGCGCGCTGTTGCTGACCGCCGGACAATTGCGCCGGATAGGCGTCGCATTTGTCGCCAATGCCAACTTTCTCAAGGTATTTGCGCGCGCTGTCTTCCACTTCGGCCTTGTCGCGGCCCAGAACGGTCACGGGGGCTTCCATGACATTTTGCAGGATGGTCATATGCGCCCACAGATTGAACTGCTGAAACACCATCGACAGGTTGGTGCGGATGCGCAGGACCTGCTTGGGGTCCGCGGGGCGGCGCCCATGGCTATCGCCCGACCATTTGACAGGTTCGCCTTTGAACAGGATTTCGCCCTGCTGGCTGTCTTCCAACAGATTGCAGCAGCGCAGCAAAGTTGATTTTCCTGACCCCGATGACCCGATCAACGAGACCACGTCGCCGCCATGCGCTGTGATGTCCACCCCCTTCAACACTTCCAGATTGCCGAAGCTTTTGTGAAGGTTTTTGATTTCGATGACGGGAGCGGTTTCTGTCACGGGCAGTCCAGTAGTTTGTGGTGTTGGTGCGGTACTAGGGCCGAAAAATTTGCTCAATGCAATGCGCAATTCGCAAATTCAGGGTCGGAAACTGTCAAATTGACCAAATGCACCCGACAATTTGGCCATCAGATTATCCGCTGGGCGCATGGCGGTGGCGGGGTCGGTACGGACAGGTACTCCTCCGCCGGGATGTCGATCAGCCCCTGAATGTGCAGCGTTTTGCGGTCGTGTTCGGCAAGGTTTTCTATTGCTGCCCGAACTGCGTCTGCGACCAGATCCGCGTTTTGGTCGGGTCCGGTAATATAGGGCAGGGTCGGTGTAGAAGCGGTTTTTGCCAGTTCGCGCAGGCTTTCGCCCAGATCGGTATGTTCTTGCAACATCATCCAGGTCAACGCATCCAGCGCCGCGAAATCTGCCTTCCCCTCCGAGACCGCCTGCGCTGACAGCGCGTGACCGCCTGTCTCCAACAACGACGCGGGATACAGGTTCTCCCGGGATAAATGCGTGATGGGTGCCGCCCAGCCGGATTGGGACAATGCTTCGTTATATGCGAAGATACCGTCAGTCATTCCCGCCAGCGTGCGGTCGTCGTCGCGCCGCGCCACAAAGACCGAGCAATAATGCCCGGCAGGGCAACCGGGCAGGCCGTAATCCGGGGTGCCCACCAGTTGAACACGACCATGCAAGCGTGTGCGATAGGGCATTCCACAGGTCTGTGCCAGCACCAGATCGGGATCAAGCCAAACCTGCCAAACATCGGCGTCTCGGGTCAGCTGTTCTGGCCCGTAACCCAGATTCGTGCGAATCAACCCCCAGAACCGACCATTGGCGGCCTGAACCTCGGGCATGTCGTACATGCCAAGCATGGCTATCAAGATTTGGCGGCCTTTTGCCGGGCCAAAGCCGAATCCACGTCGCTGACCCCCAGCAGGCTGACAACCAGACGCAGCAGCGAGTCCTCCTCACCCGTGCGGTGGCCATCAGCCAGGGCCACTGACCACAGCGCCTGAACCACCGCCAGCCGGTTTTCATAAGCGACTGCTTCCTTGATGGCGCGGGTAAAACGGACCGTGTCGGGGGCTTCAGCCTCCAGATCTTCGGCACGGGCGCGCAAAGCCGCGCTTTCGAATGGGGACAAACCGTATCGTTCTGCCGATATGCGGTCGATGCGCGACATTTCTGAGGCAGAATAATCGTTGTCAGATCGTGCCAGACGCACCAGCAGGGCCGTCAGGGCCAGGCGGGCATCATCTTCGACAAGCGGGTCGGGCTTGGGCTGTGTGAGCCTGGAAAGAAAGTCACTGAACATGGGTAAGATATAGCGGGCGCTTAACTCACATCCAAGCGGCTTTGGACGCGCTCGCGCGCTGCCTGACTGTCATTGTAGCTCAGGCCCATGGCAATGCGGGCTTCTTCGACGATCTTTATCTCGCCCTCGTCCGAACTGCCATCCGCCAGAACGATTTCCCACAACGCGTCAAGGGCTGCCAGCCGCTCTTTCAGATCCGTGGTTTCCCGGATCAGTTTGCCGAACGTATCAGTTTCCGGTGCCGCAGCATGGAGTTTTTCACAGGTGGCACGCACCTTGGCTGCCTCAATCGCGTTATGCTGGTACAGACGGGCCAGTATCTTGTCGATCAGACTGATCTCTTCCAGCTTGTAATCGCGATCTGCCTGCGCGACGCGCACCATCAGAGCACCCAGAGCAAGTTCTGCATCCGGGTCCGGCAACTGTTCATGATGAGGCGGTCTGAGCGCCTTAAAGAACCTTTTCAACATAACAAACACCTAGACGACAGGTCGTGATCGGCCAAGCACGAAATGCTGGTCGCTCTATGGTATTGCGTGTGTCCCAGGCTGAATCAGAGCTGTGCGGCATCTGGTACACACCGGCCAACAATCAATCATAGCCCAATATCCATGGGTTGCAATTTGTGCTGAGGAAACAAAGACCTGTGATTACCAGGTCAGGGCCTCTTTGGCTGCGGTTTGCAACCAGGCCAGCATTTGGCGATAGGGAACCGGACCGTAGCTGATCCGCGCGACCCCCAGTTTTGCCAGGGTGGGCGTATCCGGCGTGCCGGGCAGGGCGATGATATTGACCGGTAAGGCCGTGGATTCGCAAAGCCGGGCGATCAGGGCTTCGTTCTTTAGCCCGGGTGCAAAGAATCCGCTGGCACCTGCATCAGCATAGGCATTGGCACGGGCAATAGCCTCATCCAGCATCGTGTCGTCATGAGTGTCCGTAGCGGCCTTCAGGAAGATATCTGTGCGCGCATTGACATAGGCGGGAATGCCTGCGCGCGCGCAGGCGTCGCACATCGCTTCAACACGTTTGGCCTGAGTGGCGATGTCAAAGAGGCCGTCTCCACCTATGATCTGGTCTTCAAAGTTGAAACCAACAACACCGCAGTCCAGCGCGCGCTGAACGTTTTGCGCGATCCCTTGCGGGTCTTCGGCATAAGCCCCCTCGAAATCCAGTGTTACAGGCAGATCAACCGCTGCAACGATGCGGCGTGCATTGTCCAACGCGGCCTCAAGTGGAATGTTCTGCCCGTCGCCATAGCCCTGCGCCATTGCAACAGGGGCACTGCCGGTCGCGATAGCCTGGGCACCAGCGTCCCGAACAGCGCCAGCGCTGCCAGCGTCCCAGATATTGAACAGAATGACAGGATCGCCTTTCTTGTGAAGGCTGGTAAAGGTCACGGCTTTCTGGGACTGGCTGGTCATCGGAACTCTCCTGTTGTCGCGTATCCTACAGCTAACGCTGTGAAAATGACCCGGCCAGAGTTTTTGCACCCAGACAGGTCACTTTGAGGTGACGGCACAGGCACAGATTGCGTCAGCTGTGCAAAGTACCTGTGACATCCACTGGTTTGAAACCAAGGCCTCAGGCTTCGCCCGCAGCGCCAGAGACGAATTTCGCGCTAAACGCAGATTCGCCAAGACGTTGCAGCAGGCTCAGCTGTGTCTCCAGCCAGGCTTTATGACCTTCTTCTTCCATCAGGATACGTTCGAACAATGTACGCGAACCAACATCACCGACTTCGGCCGCCTGTTGCGCTGCATTGGTGTAGAAATCGACGGCCTCACTCTCGTCTTGGAGATCAGAGGCGAACATTTCTTCCAGCGTGCCCGCTGCGGCTGGGCTTTTCTGAAACGCAAGCTCGGGGGTTCCACCCAGAAACAGGATACGTTCGATAAAGGCGTCAGAATGCACCAGTTCTTCCTGCATCTCGCCCCGCATTTTCTCAGCCAGAATATCAAGGCCCCAGTCGTCCAAAACGTGCGCGTGCAACTGGTATTGGTGCGCGGCAGTAAGCTCCATATGAAGCGCTTGCTGAAGGTTGCTGATCGTTGTTGCGTTGCTCATCGGAAATCTCCTGAAATCGTGAAATGCAAAAGCAGAAAGCCTGCCGCTGCACACAGTTAAGAGGTCAATCCCCACGAAACAACGTGGGGTGACGGTCCGACACAGTCAGGGATCAGACCAGGCGCGAGGTGTCTTTCGCGGCCCGCACAAAATCGCGAAACAGCGGATGCGGGTCAAACGGCTTGGACTTCAGTTCTGGGTGGTACTGAACGCCAATGAACCACGGGTGATCCGCCCATTCCACGATTTCGGGCAGACGACCGTCCGGCGACATGCCCGAAAACTTCAGGCCCGCTTTTTCAAGCTTGTCGCGATACTTGATGTCCACTTCATAGCGGTGGCGGTGCCGTTCCTCGATCTGAGTGCCGCCATAGACCTCGGCGACTTTGGATCCGTCCGCCAATACTGCGTTGTAGGCCCCAAGGCGCATTGTGCCGCCCTTGTCGTCGCCGACCTTGCGCTCGACTTTGTGGTTGCCCTGTACCCACTCCTTGAGGTGATAGACCACCGGTTCAAACCGTTTCTTCCCGGCCTCATGGTCGAACTCCTCGGACCCGGCTTCGGTAATACCCGCAACGTTTCGCGCTGCCTCGATCACCGCCATCTGCATGCCAAGACAAATGCCCAGATAGGGGACTTTGTGCTCGCGCGCATATTGCGCCGCCTTGATCTTGCCTTCGGTGCCACGCTCGCCAAATCCACCGGGGACGAGGATGGCGTGGAAGCCTTCCAGATACGGAGCTGCGTCTTCG
This sequence comes from Ruegeria sp. AF3, assembly GCF_056536285.1. Taxonomy (NCBI): domain Bacteria; kingdom Pseudomonadati; phylum Pseudomonadota; class Alphaproteobacteria; order Rhodobacterales; family Roseobacteraceae; genus Ruegeria; species Ruegeria sp. AF3. The sequence goes on from NZ_JBQFJM010000001.1 coordinate 3,182,326, forward strand.
GTGTCGAAAACTTCGGCATCCACCCACTCGATCTTGACCTTCACACGGTTGGCCATACCGCCATGGGTCAGCGCCTCGGCAATCGACTTATAGGCGTCTTCAAGCTGCGTGTATTTGCCGACAATGGCCACTTTCACTTCGCCTTCGGCGTTGTGGATGCGGTCGCTGACATCTTCCCATTTGGCCAGATCAGGTTTGGGGGCAGGGCTGATCTGGAAGGCGTCCAGAACGGCCTGATCCAGCCCCTCGCGGTGATAGGCCAGCGGCGCGTCGTAAATGGTGGACAGGTCCTGCGCGGCGATCACGCTGTCCGGACGCACGTTACAGAACAGGGCCAGCTTTTCCCGTTCCTTGGTCGGGATCGGCCCTTCGGACCGGCAGACCAGAATATCGGGGGCCAGACCGATCGAGCGCAGTTCTTTCACCGAGTGCTGGGTCGGCTTGGTTTTCAACTCACCCGACGCTTTGATGTAGGGCAGCAACGTCAGATGCATAAAGATACACTGGCCGCGCGGTTTGTCCTGACTGAACTGTCGGATGGCTTCAAAGAAGGGCAGGCCTTCGATGTCACCCACGGTACCGCCAATCTCACACAGCATGAAATCAACCTCATCCTCGCCGATGGCGATGAAATCCTTGATCTCGTTGGTGACGTGCGGGATCACCTGAATGGTCTTGCCAAGGTAATCGCCGCGGCGTTCTTTCTCGAGCACGTTTGAATAGATCCGCCCGGAACTGACCGAGTCGGTCTTGCGCGCTGCGACACCGGTGAACCGTTCGTAATGGCCAAGGTCCAGATCGGTCTCGGCGCCATCATCGGTGACAAACACTTCGCCATGCTCAAAGGGCGACATCGTGCCGGGATCGACGTTCAGATAGGGGTCCAGCTTGCGCAGACGCACCGAATAACCGCGGGCCTGCAACAAAGCGCCCAAAGCTGCCGAAGCCAGCCCTTTGCCCAAGGACGAAACCACACCACCGGTGATGAAAATAAAACGTGCCATAGTTTTTCGGCTGCTCCCGTGAGACGTCAAAATCAGCTGCCCGGCGGTTCCGAAAAACCGCTGCATCACGGGACTTCACGTATAAAGGATTCGCGCCAAAAGCGCAAGAGAACCGCAAGATGCTGTTGCAGTCCTCTTTCATGTTTCTAGGTTTTGTGGATCAATCCGCCTGCGGGATCAGAGGCGCGTTGTCGTCCTGTGCCGGCGGCAAAAGATCATCAACCGACGGAATCGCCGGTGCGCTTTCCTCGGTCGAAGCCGGTGCCGGAACGCCCAGACGGTCGATTACCGAGCTGCCCGAAGATTTCTGAGCCGCAAGAATGGTCAGCGTGATCGAGGTGACGATGAAACAGGCCGCCAGAATCCACGTCAGCTTGCCCAATGCCGTCGCTGCTGCGCGACCGGCCATGGCACCGCCACCACCCATACCCAGGCCACCGCCTTCGGACCGCTGCATCAGGACAACGGCGATCAGGCCCAGAGCCAGAAGAAGATGGATAATGAGAACGACGTTTTCCATGGTGGTCCTGTACAGCGTGGCGTGTATCGCGTGGTACTTATGCAAGTTTGCCAGCGGGGGCAAGTCAGGAGTTGGCATCAACTTCTTTGATGTATCCCATCACGTCAAAGGGACTGGACAGTGTGTTGATTTGTGACGCAGGCTGCGGCCATGCCACATGACGATCACGACCACCCGCATGCCCTGTTGCCACCTGAACCCGCATTGCGCGTCAAAGCGCTCGAGACGATTCTGACCCGCAAAGGGCTGATCGATCCGGCGGCTCTGGATGAGATCATCGACACTTATCAGAACAGGATCGGGCCGCAAAACGGCGCGCGCGTCGTTGCCAAAGCCTGGAGCGACCCTGCCTTCAAAGCTGCCCTGCTTGAAGACGCCACTCCGGTCGTAGCGGACCTTGGCTACTATGGCCGCCAGGGCGAACATATGGTGGTGGTCGAGAATACACCGGACCGGCACAATATGGTCGTCTGCACCCTGTGCAGCTGTTACCCTTGGCCGCTGCTGGGTATCCCGCCCGGATGGTACAAATCCGACGCCTACCGAGCCCGCGCAGTGCGAGAACCGCGCAAGGTGTTGGCCGAATTCGGCGTCACCTTGCCCCAAGACACCTCTGTACGGGTTTGGGATTCGACGGCCGAGATTCGCTATCTCGTCTTGCCCATGCGCCCTGAAGGCACAGACGGAATGAGCGAAGATGAGCTTGCTGCGCTTGTGACGCGCGACAGCATGATCGGCACGGGCCTTCCCAAGGTGCCATCATGACCCGCGTTCACGATATGGGAGGCCGTTTCGGTGATGGTCCGATACACCCCGAGGCAGAGGACGCGCCTGTTTTTGCCGAAGACTGGCACGCCCGCGCTCTTGCGGTGACACTTGCATCCGGGTTTCTGGGGCAGTGGAACATCGACGTTTCGCGCCACGCGCGCGAACGCTTGTCTCCGAAGGATTACACCCGGTTTTCGTATTATGAGAAATGGATATCCGGTCTGGCCGATCTGCTGGTCGAAAAGGGTGTTCTGACATTGGATGATCTGCGTGGCGTGAGCGGCGACAATCCGCACCCCTTGGCAGACAGAGCGCTCAAGGCCGAAGCGGTGTCCGCTGCGCTGGCCAAAGGCGGGCCTGCGGACAGGCCTTCCAATGTCGCGGCGCTGTATTCTGTGGGGCAAGAGGTTGTCACGGTCCGGCCGACAGCAAATCGCCTCGTGGATGGAGGTCACACGCGCCTGCCTGTCTATGCATCCGGTGCCAGGGGCCGAATCCTGCGCCTGCACGGAACCCATGTTCTGCCCGATTCCAATGCGCATGGGTTGGGTGAGGCGCCAGAGCCGATTTATGCAGTGGCTTTTGCGGCATCAGAACTCTGGGCCGCCACCGAACATCCCGCCGACCAGGTGGTGCTGGACCTCTGGCAAAGCTACCTGGAACCGGCATGAACGACTGTATCTCATACGGAGCCCCCGAGCCGGTTTTTGCTGAACCCTGGCACGCTCAGGTCTTTGCCGTCACCGTCGCGCTGAACGAGGCTGGGCGGTTCGATTGGGCGGATTGGGCGGCGCGCTTTTCAGCGACATTGAAACACAATGGGCTTGCCCGGGAATTGGATGGCGGTGACGATTACTTCCACGCATGGCTGGAAACGCTTGAGGCATTGCTGGCCGAACAGGGCGCTGCAAGGCCGAAAGATGTGCTTGATCTGCATAAGGCCTGGGAAGAGGCTTACCTGACCACTCCGCATGGGCAACCTGTCCACTTACGGCGACAGGGTTAGGGGGCTCTGCCCCCGCCGCCCGTTCCGGGCGCCTCCCCCGGGATATTTACAGCCAGGTGAAGCAGGGGATCCACTCTTCATCTGGCTACAAATATCCCCGCCGGAGGCATCGCGCGCCAGCGCGATTTTCCTCTGCGGCGAAATATCGGTTTCCCTGCCGTTTTTGCCCCGCTATATGAGCCGGGTTTGATCACTCAGCACGAAAAGGACCGGATATGGCCAACGTGGTTGTTGTCGGCGCCCAATGGGGCGACGAAGGAAAAGGCAAGATTGTCGACTGGCTCAGCGAAAGGGCGGACGTAATCGCGCGTTTTCAGGGCGGTCACAATGCCGGTCATACGCTGGTGATCGACGGTGAGGTTTATAAGCTGCACGCGCTTCCTTCGGGCGTGGTACGCGGCGGCAAGTTGAGCGTTATTGGCAACGGCGTGGTTCTGGACCCCTGGCATCTGGTCAATGAGATCGCAACCATCCGGGCGCAGGGTGTTGAGATCACTCCTGAGACGCTGATGATCGCTGAAAACACGCCATTGATTCTGCCCATTCATGGCGAGTTGGACCGTGCGCGCGAGGAAGCTGCGAGCAAAGGCACCAAGATCGGAACAACCGGTCGTGGAATTGGCCCGGCATATGAAGACAAGGTTGGGCGGCGTTCTGTTCGCGTTGCCGATCTGGCGGACGAAGCCACGCTGGAGGCCCGCGTTGACCGCGCGTTGCAACATCACGATCCGTTGCGCAAGGGACTGGGTATCGAGCCGGTTGACCGCGACGCGCTGATTGCTCAACTCAAAGAGATAGCGCAACAAATTCTGCCGTTTGCAGCTCCCGTCTGGAAAGTGCTGAACGAAAAGCGCAAGGCCGGGAAACGCATCCTGTTTGAAGGGGCGCAGGGCGCGCTGCTGGATATCGATTTCGGCACCTATCCCTTTGTGACGTCGTCAAACGTGATTGCGGGGCAGGCGGCAACCGGTGTTGGTATTGGCCCAGGCTCGATCAATTTCGTGCTTGGCATTGTTAAGGCCTATACCACCCGTGTTGGAGAAGGGCCGTTCCCGACCGAGTTGGAAGACGCAGACGGTCAGCGTCTGGGTGAACGCGGGCACGAATTCGGCACGACAACAGGCCGCAAGCGCCGCTGCGGATGGTTCGACGCCTGTCTGGTGCGCCAGACCTGCGCAACCAGCGGCGTGAACGGTATTTCGCTGACCAAGCTGGATGTTCTGGACGGGTTTGAGACACTTAAGATCTGTACCGGGTATGAGCTGGATGGCGAACGTTTGGATTACCTTCCGACCGCTGCTGATCAGCAAGCCCGCTGTAACCCGATTTATGAAGAAATGCCGGGGTGGAGCGAATCGACCGAAGGCGCGCGCAGCTGGGCGGATTTACCTGCAAATGCGATCAAATATGTGCGTCGGGTCGAAGAACTGATCGAATGCCCGGTTGCGCTTTTGTCCACAAGCCCGGAGCGGGACGACACCATTCTGGTGACGGACCCCTTTGCTGACTGATGCGCGAGAAACAGAAGACAGGGTTGAGTTACAAGGCACGCCGGCGCTGGTCGCTGGTGATCCTTGTGCTTGGCCTTCCGCTGTACATCATCGCCGTGGTGACGATCGTGAACTTGCTTGGGCGTCCTCCGATCTGGATTGAGTTGCTGGTTTATATCGTGCTGGGCATCCTTTGGGCCCTGCCGTTCAAGTTCGTGTTTCGCGGCGTCGGTAAAGAAGACCCCGATCAGTCCTAGCGCTCGTCAGGTACGTGTAAATGACCGGGCCTGCTGAGTGCCGTGCGGGAAAACGCGTGGTCCTCGGCGCTTTGGTGACGACCGTCTGGTAACAGTCGAAACGCGCGGGCTTTGCCATTCAAGGCTGGCGTATGGTCCAATTGCAAAAGCAAAAAGGCCGGGGGCAAACCCCGGCCTTGCTTGTGAACCTTCCAGTGTGATCAGCCTACGGCACGCTCGTCGTCGGGGCGAAAACCGATCAGGTTGGACGCCGCGAAACGCCCGCCTCCGGCTTTCTCGATTTTACCATCGCGCAGCAACTGCCCAAAAGAACGCAGGCTTTCTTCGCGATTGAACTCGTCCTGTTTCAGCGAACGCACCTTGTTCATCAGCTGCGGGCGCGAAAACTGCTCCTGACCTTCGATGAAGGACAGATAGGCGGCAGCCGCTTCCAGAAGATCAGGCAGCGATTGCGCACCCTGTTCCTGTGCAAACTGTGCAAAACCGCCTTCCTCTGATCCGGTTGCTTCCTGGTCTGTAGTGACGCGACGTGGCAAGACCGGACTTGCGGATGTTCCGTGTTCATCCACGCGCTGCTCGGCCACCAGCTTGAGTGGCGCCGGAGCTTCCGGTGCCGGACGCATGCTGGTTACCTTGATTTCGGGTCGCCGTGGGCTGACCACGGATGCCAGATCGCCGCGGTATTCCCGGTCGGCCGCCTCTTTCGAGCGCGCCTGACCGTCGCGGTCGGCTTCGGTGGCTGCGACGGCGGTGCGCAGGTGCGAATAGGTTTCGCGCGCATCGCTGCTGCTGGGGTCATCCATATGCTCGCCGGTCTTTGCCATCAGGCGCGACATATCCTGATCGGGATCCGCATCGTCAGCCAGTTTTTGGCTCGAACGACCGGACAGGTGCTGTTCGATCTCGGAAATTTCGGTCAACAGGTGCATTTCGTCTTCTGCCGTCAATACACCCTGCGTCAGGTCTTCCTCGACCGGTTCATCGTCGGATTCAATTGCTACGTCTTCAACGTTGAGGATGTTGGGGGCATCTTCTTCGTCGAAATCGTCTTCGGCAACGTCTTCAAGATCAGCGAACAGAGGCTCGGCAGCGGACTGATCCGCCACCGGCGCGTCTTCGATTTCGTCGATATGCAGGGGCTGGGGGGTCAGGGGCGCCTGCAGGTCAACGGTTTCTTCGATCTGAGTTTCAGAAGCTTCGGGGATCAGCGCTTCTGCTGTCTCAGCCGCTTGCGGTTCTTCAGCTTCCTGATCCTGCAACTCATCAATCGCAGGCGCTGCAGGCTCTTCGGTTTCCTGGGCTTCAGGCTCAGTGGGTTCGGCAAAGTCTTCTGCGCTGAGCGCACCGGCCTCAAACGCAGCGGCCACAGCATCTACCGGGGGGGCGGTATTGGCCAGCAGCGGCGACTCTTCGTCTTCGGAATACTCGGCAGCGGGCACGTCGGAATGAGAGACGACTGCGCGAATGCGTTGCAGTTTCGCCGCGATGCTGTCAGCAGCCGGGGGCGGGGTGTCCGCGACAGGTTCTGCCTCGGCGAACCCGGTCTGCGCGGGGGCCGTATGCGGCTGAACATGAGCGGGAGTTTCGGCAGCCTTGATAGCGGCCGTGTGCGGGGCCGGTTCTTCAGCAGCGACAGGAGTTTCGGTGGTCTGAGTGGCGCGCAGCAACAGGCCGGATTCGTTCTGACGGGCTTCGACGCGCTGTGATGCATCGCGCCGGGCGATGCGGGTCAGCATTTCGGCATCCGGTTGCGGGGGTTCTGAGCCGAAGTAGCGGTCATCCGCTGCGAGATCGCGGAAATACTCGGCGATGGCTTTCATCGTTTCAAAGGAATCATCAAATCCTTCCAAAGTGCAGGAGAAGGTTCCATATGAAACGGTTAATACCTTGTTATTCTGTACCATCAGACGCACGTCCTTTACAAACTACGAGAGCCCACTTACCCGGAATCGGGAGCACACGAAGGCTCTGAACTTTATGCATGAACCTATCATTTTGTGGTCTTAATGTGTCCAAATCCGGGAAAAATGGCCAATCTTAGGAAAATCAAGCCAATTGTACGCTCTGCCGATCCAATTGGGCTGTTCGGAGGTGGATTTATCGGATCTGGAGACCTGAATCTGGTGCTGAATCGCGTCAATTCGGTCGTTGCCGCCGATGGCGGAGCGGACGTTTTGACAGAATCAGGCCGGATTCCCGATGCGGTGATTGGTGACTTCGATTCGCTGAGCAAAGCGACGCAAGCAAAAATTCCCGCGGATCGCCTGTTTGCCATCCGCGAACAGGACAGCACCGATTTCGACAAGGCTCTGCGCAATCTGCACGCTCCGCTGGTTCTGGGGGCTGGGTTTCTTGGCGGGCGGCTTGATCATCAACTGGCCGTTCTGAACGTTCTGGTCCGGCGGCAGGATCAGGCCTGCATATTGCTGGGCGAACGTGAATTGGTTTTTCACGCACCGCCAGAGATCAAGCTGCCGGTTGCGCCCGGCGATGTGGTCTCGCTGTTTCCGATGCAGCCAGTAACGGGGCGTAGTACCGGGCTGGAATGGCCGATTGACGATCTGGCCTTTCGGCCGGACGGGCAGGTGGGAACGTCCAACCGCGCACTGGCACCTGTCGAGCTGAAGATGGATGGGCCGGGCTTGCTGGTGATGATCCCGCGCGCTGCACTCGATCCGCTTATGCAGGTGTTTCTGTCGGGGCAGACCGGGCGCTGGCCCGCTCGCGCAGAATGACGTACAGGCCTGCGGCAATGGTAATGACGATGCCAACTGCAGCCAATCCGTCGGGCAGGTCGCTGAAGATCACCCATCCGATCAGGGTTGCAACCGGGATTTCCAGATATTGCATCGGGGCCAGTGTAGCAGAGGGCGCATAGCGCAGCGACCAGGTCATCAGTAGATGGGCGACCGTACCCAACACCCCGATCGCAATCAGCAGCCAGTTCAGGTCGCTGGACGGCAGGGTCATCGAGAGCTCTTGAATGTTCATTTGCGTGCCAATCAGAAGGATCGGAGCCAGAAGGACTGTCGCAAATACGCCGGACACGGCTTGCAACGACACCGGGTCGGTCTCTTTCGCGACTTGCCGGGTGACCAGCATGAACAAGGCAAAAACCACGGCAACGATCAGTGGCAGCAACGCAGGTGCGCCCACCTCTGCAAAGCTGGGTTGAATAACCAGCAACGTGCCAATGAACCCGACGATGCAGGCGGCAAGACGGCGGGAACCGACCTCTTCCTCCAGAACATATTTGCCCAGCAGCAGCATGATGAATGGCATGACGAAGGCAATTGCAACGGCATCCGCCAAAGGCAGGAATTGCAGCGCGCTGAACATGGCCGAAATACCGATGATATGCAGCAGGGTCCGTAGCAGGGTCAGCCGCAGGATGCGTCCGCGCATCCGCCAGGGCCGCCCCGTCACCGCAACCAGAGGGATCAGGATCACCGCTTGCACCGCGAAACGGACCATGACCAGCAGACCCAGCGGTGTGGTCTCGCCCAACAGCTTCGCCATCGCATCCCCCAAGGGCGCGAGCACGCAAAAACCGAGCATCAAAAAGATGCCAAAGACGGGTCTGTCCTGTGTCATGAGCGCGACGCTAACTGTTTCGCGACGCAGAGGGAAGCGCTGTTGTCAGCGGTCGGCCAGGGGCTGAACCTTGGTGTAATCCGGCCCGTTGCAGGTAGGCAAACCATCCTCCAATTTCAGCCATTTCAGCTTTTCTTCATGCGCGACATGTAACGTAGGTTCCAGCGCTTCAGGAGAGTCCAACGTCGCGACAAAAAGGTGCATCACATCCGACATGGCGGTTGAACGGAAGGACATCGGCGTGCCGCAGTGCGGGCAGAAGCTGCGCTCGACACCGGGAGAGGAGTTGAAACGCTTGGGCTCTTCACCGGTCCACCGCCAATGGCCATCTCGAACTCCGAAATACGTTGTCATCGGCGATGCGCATTGGCGGCGGCAACTGTCGCAATGGCAGGTGACGCATGACAGTACCGGAGGGTCGACCTCGAACCGGATCTTGCCGCACAGACAATGTCCACGCATGTCGTCCCTCACTTTCGGTTTCAGCAGTTCGGTACGTTCACAGCCAGACCACCCAGCGACGTTTCCTTGTATTTCTCATGCATGTCATGGCCGGTCTGGCGCATCGTCTCGATCACCGCGTCCAGCGGCACGAAATGCTGACCATCTCCGCGCAAGGCCAGCGAGGCGGCTGAAACCGCTTTGATGGCCCCCAGCCCGTTTCGTTCGATACAAGGAACCTGAACCAGCCCGGCAACAGGGTCGCAGGTCATGCCCAGATGATGCTCCAGCGCGATCTCGGCGGCATTTTCCACCTGTTCGGGGGTTCCCCCCATCACGGCGCAAAGCCCGGCTGCCGCCATGGCGGCCGCGCTGCCAACTTCGGCCTGACATCCCGCTTCGGCACCCGAGATTGAGGCGTTGTATTTCACCAACCCGCCAATGGCCGCTGCGGTCAGCAGGAAATCCTCGATATGGCTTTCGGACGCGCCCGGTACGTGATCCAGATAATAGCGCAGAACAGCGGGCAGAACACCTGCGGCCCCGTTGGTGGGCGCGGTGACAACTTGCCCGCCCGCCGCGTTTTCCTCGTTGACCGCCATGGCATAGACGCTCATCCAGTCGTTGATCGTGTGCGGCGCGGTCAGGTTCATGCCGCGCTCGGCCATCAGCGCATCATAGATGCCTTTCGCGCGGCGGCGCACTTTCAACCCGCCCGGAAGGATGCCGTCAGTGGTCAAGCCACGTTCGATACAGGCATTCATGACGTCCCACAGGCGGGCCGAGCCTTTCGCGAAACTGTCGGCGCAGCCCCGCGCGATCTCGTTCGCGCGCTTCATCCCGGCAATGCTTTTGCCACTGGATTTGGCCATCTCAAGCATTTCTGCGGCGGATTTGAACGGGAACGGGACCGGGTCGCCTTCGTCGGTGTCTTTCCCCTCGGCCAGTTCTTCCTCGGTCAGGACAAAGCCGCCGCCGATCGAATAGAACACCTGCCGCAGGATCACATCGCCCTGTGCGTCGGTGGCCATCAGGATCATCCCGTTGGCGTGTCCGGGCAGATTGTTGTCGTAGTCAAAGATCAGATCCGCCTTGGGATCGAAATGAAGCGTCGGCAGGCCTTCGGGCGTGACCGTGTGCGTGCGGGCGATATCAGCCAGCGCGGCCTCGGCCTTTTCATTGTCATAGGTGTCAGGAACAAAACCCGCCAGACCCAGAATGGTCGCCCGATCGGTCGCGTGACCGACACCGGTGAAGGCAAGCGAGCCGTGCAACGATCCTTTCAGGCCTGTAAATTCAAAGGGGGAGGCGCGCATCATGTCCAAAAAGCGCGCCGCGGCCACCATCGGGCCCATTGTGTGAGATGAAGACGGGCCAATGCCCACTTTGAACATATCGAAGACAGATAGGAACATATCAGATAGCCGAGCCTTCCGGGGGATTAGCGTAAGTAGGGGATGTGAAGGGTGTAACGCCCAAACCTTCCGCAGCGATTGCCGAACGGGTGGCGGGGCATGTCTCAAGGTGCAGAAGAACTTTCCGCAGATGCGGCGTGTCGGCCAGTTGATACCAGCTACGGTTAGCACTTACGGGGTACAGGGCCATCCAGCGCATCATGCAGGCGACATAATAGGTCAGAACCGATGGGACACCTGCGCGAAACCACTCAGGCCCGCGTTGCGCCAGCGCATCCAGCAGCCGCAGGTGCTGCAGCAACCGGGGTCGGATGCCCGCGCGCAGCGTGTCGGCCTGTGAGGCGTCTATGTATTTTTCAGCGTAGAACAGGATGCGCAGATCCGCATGCAACGTGTTGGACGCAAAAAACAGCCATTTCAGAAATCCGGCGCGTTCAGGATCATCCGCCGTCGGGGCAAGTTGACCATGGCGCTCCGTCAGCCAAAGCAGGATCGCCGCGGTTTCAAAGATCGGGCCCTGCGGCGTTTCCAGAACCGGGATCAGCCCGTTGGGATTAAGCGACCGATACGCGTCGCTGTCCTGCTCGTTCTGGCAGCGGTCCACCAGCACCGTTTCATAAGCCACGCCCATCTCGTCCAGCGCCAGCCGGATCACCAGCGAGGCGTTGTCAGGGGCATAGTGCAGGCGGTACGGGGTCAACATGCGCGCAACTTACAGCGCAAAGATGTGGGTGTAAGACATGATTGCGACTTTTCCGACAGGAAACGCGTAGTCCTGAGACATCTTAACGCCTGTCGGATCGCAAAATGGGGTCGCAGTCGCCTGACGCATTCCCTATAACTCCGTCAGAATAAACTGGGAAAGCTGCTATGACCAGAGATCTGTCGCCAATCGACACCGCGAAATATGTTGCCGCGTACCGTGCCGCCGACATGGTCGAAGACGGGATGCGCGTGGGCCTTGGCACAGGATCGACAGCCGCCTGGCTGGTGCGCCGTCTGGGTGAACGGGTGCGCGAAGACGGCCTGCGGATTAAGGGTGTTCCAACCTCGACCCGCACGGCGCAGCTTGCCCGCGAGGTTGGTATTGACGTCATTTCACTGGATCAGGCCGGTTGGCTGGACATGACCATCGACGGCGCGGATGAGTTCGATCAGGACCTGAACCTGATCAAGGGGGGCGGCGGTGCGCATTTGCAGGAAAAGATTGTGGCCACGGCCAGCGATCAGATGATCGTCATCGCCGATGCAGGCAAAGAAGTTGAAACTCTGGGGGCCTTTCCACTGCCTGTCGAGGTCATTCCCTTTGGCTGGCAGACAACGCGCACATTGATCGAGGAAGCCCTGGATACAATGGATGTACTTGGAACGTCCTCGGCGCTGCGCATGAATGGTGAGGCCCCGTTTGTAACCGATGAGGGCAACCACATCCTTGACCTGCACCTCAAGCGCATCGGCAACCCGCGCCAGATGGCGCTGATCCTGAACCAGGTGCCCGGTGTTGTGGAAAATGGCCTGTTCATCGACATCTGCGACAAGGTCGTGATCGGCCATGGCGATGGCCGGGTCGAGCTGCGGGATATCAACGCGGGCACGGTCGAACTGGATCAGCTGCTCAGCGGGTCGCGCGACAATCTGTTCTCCGATTTTTCGGACTGAGTTTCGTGCAGTTCCGTTCGGCAAGTGGCTATGAAAGTTCGAATTTTCCGCGCCGGGGGTTGGCACAGGCTTTTTTACGCCCAGATATCCAGAGAATTTTGAAAGTTGAACGAAGGAACCCGGCATGAGCTTTGACTATGATCTTTTTGTCATCGGCGGAGGTTCGGGCGGGGTCCGCGCGGCGCGTGTTGCGGCGGGCGAAACCGGCGCCAAGGTCGCGCTGGCCGAAGAAGACCGGTATGGCGGCACCTGTGTGATCCGGGGCTGCGTGCCAAAGAAGCTGATGGTCTTTGCCAGCGAATACTCGGGCATGGTCGGGGATGCGCAGGCCTATGGCTGGGACATTCAGCCCGGCGCGTTCAACTGGAACACTTTCCACGGCAAGCTGGTGGCCGAGCTTGATCGGTTGGAAGGGATATATCGCAATATCCTGAAGAACAACGGCGTCGAAAGCTTTGACCAGCGTGCGCGCCTTGTGGATGCCCACACGGTCGAGCTGACCGATGGAACCCGCAAAACCGCCAAACACATTCTGATCGCCACTGGCGGTCGCCCGGTTGTTCCGGATTTTCCGGGCTCGGAACTGGCGATTACGTCGAACGAGATATTCCATCTGGGCAAGCTGCCAGAAAGCATCCTGATCGTAGGGGGCGGTTATATCGCCTGTGAATTTGCCGGGATCATGAACGGGCTGGGGGTCAGGACGACTCAATTTTATCGCGGCGCACAGATTCTTCGGGGTTTTGATGACGAGGCGCGTGGACTGATCAGCGAAGAAATGTGCCAGAACGGCATCGACCTGCATCTGGGCACCAATGTGCTTGAGATGAAAAAGCAAGGCGACAAGATCTGGGTCAAGGCCACCAACGGCTCCGAGCAGAGTTTTGATGTGGTGATGTATGCCACGGGCCGTGCGCCGAATGCCGATAACCTTGGGCTGGAGGCTTTGGGCGTTGAACGCGGCCGTAAAGGCGAGATCATCGTGGATGAATACAGCCAGACCGCCGTTCCCTCGATCTTTGCCATTGGCGATGTGACCGACCGGGTGAACCTGACCCCGGTCGCGATTCGCGAGGGGATGGCCTTTGTGGAAACCGTGTTCAAAGGCAATCCGACACCGGTAGATCACGACTTGATTCCGACGGCAATCTTCACTCAGCCTGAGATGGGAACTGTCGGCCTCAGCGAAGAAGAGGCAGCAGAACAGGAACCGATCGAGGTCTATGCCACATCTTTCAAGCCGATGCAGAAATCTTTTGCTGGCGGCACGCAGCGGGTACTGATGAAACTCATCGTCTCTCAGGCCACGCGCAAGGTGCTGGGTTGCCATATTGTCGCCCCCGGTGCCGGCGAGATGATCCAGCTGGCGGGAATCGCCGTAAAGATGGGCGCGACCAAGGAAGATTTTGACCGCACGGTTGCAGTTCACCCGGTCATGGCCGAAGAACTGGTGACAATGCGGCAACCTGTGCGCACGGCTTGATTTGCAAGCGCGCGCACACAGGTTACAAGGGAACCCGTGATCACACGGTCCAAAACGAAGGAAAAGATACATATGGCGGGCAACAGCGGCGGCCCCTGGGGGGGCGGAGGCTCATCCGGTGGCGGAGGAAATCAGGGTAACAACGGGAACGGGCGCAAGCCTCCCGAAAGCGATGGCCCGCATATTCCCGAGATCGATGAACTGATGAAAAAAGGCCAGGAACAGCTGCGCGTCCTCATGGGCGGCCGTGGCGGCGGTGGCCGTGGCGGTAGCGGTGGTCAGGGCGGTGGCGGTCCGGCCTTTACCAAGGGCACAGTTGCGATTGGCCTTGTTGCAGCTGCAGTAGTCTGGGGGCTTGCGAGCTTTTATACTGTCAAACCCGAAGAACAGTCTGTCGAACTGTTTCTGGGTGAATTCTCGGCCGTCGGCAATCCGGGCCTGAACTTTGCGCCATGGCCGTTTGTAACCGCCGAGGTTATTCCGGTGACCCGCGAACAGAACGAAGACATGGGTGGCGCGCGTGGTAGCGACGATGGCCTGATGCTGACCGGCGACGAGAATGTGGTCGACATAGATTATCAGGTTGTCTGGAACATCAACGACCCGGCCAAGTACCTGTTTAATCTGCGTGATCCGCGCCAGACGATCCGAGCCGTGTCCGAATCCGCGATGCGTGAGATCATTGCACAAAGCGAGCTTGCACCGATCCTTAACCGTGATCGCGGCGTAATCGCCGATCGTTTGCAGGTGCTGATTCAGGATACAATGGACAGCTACGATTCGGGTGTGAACATCATTCGCGTCAACTTTGACAAAGCCGACCCTCCACAGGACGTGATCGCCTCCTTCCGCGATGTCCAGGCTGCCGCGCAAGAACGTGACCGGTTGCAGAACGTGGCAGACGCCTATGCCAACCGTGTGCTGGCCGAGGCACGTGGTGAAGCCGCACAGATTCTGGAAGAGGCTGAAGGGTACCGCGCCCAACAAATCAATAGTGCCCAAGGTGAGGCCAGCCGCTTTAGCGCGGTTCTGGAAGAATACTCCAAGGCACCGGACGTGACTCGCAAGCGTCTGTACTTGGAGCGGATGGAACAGATTTTGGGTGACGTCGACAAGATCATTCTAGACCCGAGTTCGAGTGGACAAGGGCAGGGCGTCGTGCCCTACCTGCCACTGAATGAGCTGCGCCGTAGTCCTTCTGGGGAGAGCAACTGATGCGTAAGACGACATTTATTTTGCCGATCGTTTTCATCGCGGTAGTCGGTGTTCTTTCCTCGATTTTCATCGTGGACGAGCGCGAACGTGCTCTGGTTCTACAATTTGGCCGCGTTGTCGCGGTGAAGGAGGAGCCAGGTCTGGCGTTCAAGATACCGGTGATTCAAGAAGTAGTGCGCTATGACAACCGCATCCTGTCCATCGATGTCCACCCGCTGGAAGTTACTCCGCTGGATGATCGTCGTCTGGTGGTTGATGCGTTTGCGCGTTATCGAATTTCTGATCTGGAACAGTTCCGTCAGGCCGTTGGCGTCGGTGGTATCCCGGTGGCCGAGGATCGTCTGGACCGCATTCTGCGTGCTGAAACCCGCGAAGTACTGGGTTCGGTTTCCTCGCGTGACATCCTCAGCTCGGACCGTGCAGCCTTGATGCTGCGCATTCGAAATAGCGCGATTGCCGAAGCGCAGGCGTTAGGCGTCACCGTAATCGACGTGCGCTTGAAAGCGACCGACTTGCCGCAGGCCAACCTTGAGGCCACATTTGACAGGATGAAGGCCGAGCGGGAACGTGAAGCGACAGATGAACGCGCACGTGGTAACGAGGCGGCGCAACGTGTGCGCGCGCAGGCTGACCGGACTGTGGTTGAACTGGTGTCGGATGCGCGCCGTGAGGCTGAGATCACCCGCGGTGAAGCCGACGCCGAACGCAACGCGATCTTTGCCGAAGCTTATAGCGCCGATCCGGAGTTCTTTGAATTTTACCGCTCGTTGACGGCCTATCAGAATGCGCTGCAAGGCGGTAACAGCTCGCTGGTGTTGAGCCCGGATTCCGAATTTTTCAATTACCTGGGTTCACCCACAGGGCGGAGTGTTCCGGCGGCTCCGGTCTCTGAATAATGGGCATGATCCTTCTGGCCTTCGGGCTGGTACTGATTGTCGAGGGGCTGGCCTATGCGCTGGCCCCTTCGCTTATCGAACGGATGCTGGAGGCGCTGCGCGCCATGCCCGTACAGGCCCGGCGTCTGGCCGGGTTGCTTTGTGTTGTCAGTGGTTTGATCCTGCTCTGGGGGGCATATCAACTGGGCTTTTGACGGGGCGGTTTCACGTGCGGGTGATTTCGCTGCGATCCCGAGTTGCTCACCGGGTTAAACTGACTACATTGGAAACTAAGAAAGGCCGATACAGGCCTTGGCAAGATTGTCGACAAGGAGAGCTCAAGTGCAGGCGAAAGCGCGCAGTTTATCCGTCCGATGGGACGACGCGAGTGTTTGGATGCGGCTGATGTGGCTGGCCTTTGCCGGTACACTGCTTGTGCTGGCGCAGTCGGTTTCCGCTCAAGCCAGAAGCGAAAGCCTGGCGCCCTTGGCGGAAAAGATCAGCCCGGCCGTGGTGAACATCACCACAAGCACCCTGATCGAAGGTCAGACAGGTCCGCAGGGCATCGTGCCCGAGGGGTCTCCGTTCGAGGATTTCTTTCGCGAGTTTCAGGATCGCAACGGCGGCAATGACAACGGCCCGCCCCGACGCAGCAACGCCCTTGGGTCGGGTTTTGTGATCTCCGAGGATGGCTTTATTGTCACCAACAATCACGTCATTGCGGAAGCTGATGAAATCCTCATAGAATTCTTCCCCGGCGACGGGCAGCCCAAAAAAGAACTGGTGGCCAAGGTCATCGGAACCGATGAGAAAACCGATATCGCGCTGCTCAAGGTCGAAGCGTCCGGCCCCTTGAAATACGTGCAATTCGGCGACAGCGACGTGGCGCGTGTGGGTGATTGGGTTATTGCCATGGGCAACCCGCTTGGTCAGGGCTTTTCTGTATCCGCTGGTATCGTATCCGCCCGCAACCGAGCGCTCAGCGGATCTTATGACGACTACATCCAGACGGATGCGGCGATCAACCGGGGCAACTCGGGCGGTCCGTTGTTCAACATGGACGGCGAAGTGATCGGCGTGAACACCGCCATCCTGTCGCCCAACGGTGGCTCGATCGGCATCGGCTTTTCGATGGCGTCGAACGTGGTAGTGAAGGTTGTCGATCAGCTGCGCGAGTTTGGTGAAACCCGGCGCGGCTGGCTGGGTGTCCGCATTCAAGACGTGACCGAGGACATGGCCGAGGCCATGGGGCTGGAAAAGCCCGGCGGCGCGCTGATCAGCGATGTTCCTGAAGGCCCCGCCCAGGAGGCCGGTCTGAAAGCAGGCGACGTGATCATCAGCTTTGACGGTGTCGAAGTCGAAGACACCCGTGGTCTGGTCCGTCAGGTTGGCGAAACAGAAGTCGGCAAAGCTGTCCGGGTCATTGTGCATCGCGATGGCGGCACGCAGACAATTCTGGTCACGCTGGGACGCCGCGAAGACGCAGAAAGCAAAGAAGATGACGAAGAAGAAACGCAAGATGCTCCGGTCGAAGAAAACGCCGATATTCTCGGGCTGACCATCTCCCCGCTCACAGATACGCTGCGCGCGGATATGGGATTGGATGCAGATACCGAAGGTCTGGTGATTTCGAATGTCGACGAAGCGTCTGAAGCCTACGCGAAAGGGTTGCGCGCGGGTGACCTGATTACGGAAGCGGGTCAGCAAAAGGTGGAAACCATCGCGGATCTGGAGGCCCGAATGGACCAATCGCGAGAGGCTGGGCGGAAATCCCTGCTGCTTTTGGTTCGCAGGGGGGGCGAGCCGCGATTTGTGGCGCTAAGCCTGGAAGAGTGATTAGAAAAGGCCGGGACAAGCACCCGGCCTTTTTCATTGCCTGAACACCTGAAGAGGCATGCAGAAAGAAAATGAGCCATACGCGGTAATTGCGTATGGCTCAGATACAGGGAGAGATCAGTGGACAGATATCGGGGATGATTCTCTGACCTCCTACGGTAACAACTTCACCTTAGGTCAACGCCGACCTCTTCGTATGTGAACCAGATCACACTGGGTCAGATAAGTTCGGAATCGGCCAGTTCCCGCAAAGCGTCGAAATCCTGAATCAGCAATCCGCCGCGCGAGGATTCGACAATATTGTCGCGTTTCCAGATCGAGATCGTCTTGGAAACGGCCTCGCGTGTGGCCCCGACGAATTCGGCCAGTTCGCTCTGCGACAGGGTGATGCGCTGCGTTGGGTCGTCCTGCAATTCCGACAGATGCAACAGCTTTCGGGCCAATCGAATGGGCATGGGCAAAAAGACCTGCTCGTTCAGCTGCAACCCCATCCATCGCATGCGCACCCCGGCCAACCGGATCAGATCCACGGCAAGATCAGGCTGTTTTCTGATCTGGTTCATGACGTCATTGCGACGTACGCGCAAAACGCGCGATGGCTCGGCCGCCGCAATAGTCGCCGTGCGCGGGCCGTTGTCAAACAGTGCAATTTCGCCAAAGACTTCGCCAGGGCGCATCAGGGTCAGCGTCAGCTTTCGCCCGCTCATCGCCAGAAAGGACACTTCAAGCGTGCCTTCCAGAATGGCGTAGAGCGAATCGCCTTCATCGCCCTGTTCGAATAGGGTTTCGCCTTGAGCCAGCGAGATGTCGGTCGCCTGCGCCGAAAGCATCTCTCTAAGCCCGTCGGAGGCCTCCGAAAGGAAGCCGCTGGTGGGAAAGGCCGTCATGTATACACCGATCTTGGGTAAGGTGTGAGTGTGGGTGGTGGCACAACTTCCCATAGCTCGGCGGCTAAGCCAAGAATTTTGTTTGTTTTGCAGGTATTGCGACGTCAGGACAGCTATTTCTGTTCCGGGTCGTCCATATAGCGTTGCAGGATGCTGAATTGCAGCATCAGGAAGGCCATCAGCGCGATGGGAAATCCGAAGGTTTCGATTTTGACCCAAAGGTCGGTCGACATGGTGCGCCAGACAAACTCGTTTGCGGCGGCCAGAACGGCGAAACAGGCGCAAAGGCGGCGCGTCAGAATCATCCACCCTTCGTGCTTCATCGGCAGCAATTCATCCAGTACGTAGGCCAGATAAGATTTCTTTTGCAGCAACCCGATGCCAAGGATCAGGGCGAACAGGCCATAGACAAGCGTGGTTTTCATCTTGAAAAACCGCTCGTCATTGAACCATGCGGTCAGGCCACCAAAGAAAATGACCATGAAGGCCGTGAAAATCTGCATCCGGCTAAGCTGGCCGGTCAGGTACCACAGGATACCCATTGCCCCCAGCATCAAAGGGACGAAGATAATCGTGGCGATGATAAAGCCGGAATACTCGGTGCCACCGATCAGAAAGCTGTCATCACGCAAGCGCAGGTAGATGAAGAAGAAGGCCAGCGGCGGGCCAAGTTCCAGCACCTGTTTCAGAAATGGGTTGATATCTTTTTTGCCTGTCATCGGTACGTCCTGCTGCTTACCCGCCCATTTCAACTATTACGGCGCCGAGTGCAATCAATGCCATCAATGCAATGCGTCTTGGGCCAACGGTCTCCTTCAGGACAAGCCAGCCGATCAGCGCCGCAAAGACGGTTGAGGTTTCGCGCAGCACGGCAGCTTCACCGACTTTGTCCAGCCGTGTGGCCAGCATGATCGACCCAAAGGACAAAGGCGCGATGATGCCCCCGGCCAGGCCCCGCAGCATCAGCGGACCGGGTGCAGGGCGATGTGTCATCGCGCGCCATCTGAGGAAGGCGTAGACCGGCATCGCCGCGCCGTCGATCATGAAGAACCAGGCCAGAAATGTGAACGGGTCGGCGGTGGCACGTATGCCATAGGCGTCATAGGTGGTGTAAAGCGCTACAAACAGGCCCGTAATGATCGCCAGGACCAGCGCAATCCCCAGTGTGTCCCGGTTGGTTTCGAGAAACCGGAAATTATAGGCGGCCAGGCCAAATATCCCGGCCAGCAGGGTTGCGACGCCCAGCCACTGCACGGTCGAGAATGTTTCACCGAACAGGAGATAGGCACCAATGACCGTAAACAGCGGGCCTGTCCCGCGCACGACGGGATAGACGACCGTGTAGGACCCCTTGGTGTACGCCGCGGCCTGCAGCGTCTTGTAGGCAATGTGGATCAGCCAGACGAGGGCGAAGATCGGCCACATATGTGGTTCAGGCCAAGGCACCACGAAAAAGGCAAACGGGGCGGCCATCAGGCCATAGCTGGCGTCAATGGCGCCGCGGGACAGCCATGGATCATGGCGGCCTTTCTGCAGCGCCCCGAACGCGGCGTGCAGGAAGGCAGCCATCAACGCCAGTGCCAGCGCCAGCTGGTGACCGGCTTCGGTGCCTTCAAGTGAGATCAGCCAGTCGCTCAAATACGCAAACCTTTTGCCGGGCGGAAAGGGGTGGGGGCTGTCTGCCCCCACACCCCCGAGGATATTCAGGGCCAGATGAAGTGGCGGATCAGCCCTTGTCGAGCCCGGTCAGGGCGGCGGCGAAGTCTTCGGGGTCGAAGGGGGCAAGGTCATCAATCTGCTCTCCCACCCCGATTGCATGGATCGGCAGGCCGAACTTGTCGGCCAGAGCGACCAGCACGCCGCCCTTGGCGGTTCCGTCCAGCTTGGTCATGATCAGGCCCGAGACATCGGCCAGCTTGCGAAAGGTCTCCACCTGGCTCAGCGCGTTCTGGCCTGTGGTAGCATCGAGGACCAGCAAGGTGTTGTGCGGTGCGGTCTCGTCAACCTTGCGGATGACGCGGACGATCTTGGCCAACTCCTCCATCAGGTCGGTGCGGTTTTGCAGGCGTCCGGCGGTGTCGATCATCAGCAGATCCGCGCCTTCGGCCTGAGCACGGGTCAGCGCGTCAAAGGCGAGGCTGGCGGGGTCCGAGCCCTCGGGCGCGGCCAGAACCGGAACCCCGGCGCGGTCGCCCCAGACTTGCAGCTGTTCGACGGCCGCAGCACGAAAGGTATCACCGGCGGCGATGACGACTTTTTTGCCAGCCTGCTTGAACTGGCTGGCCAGTTTGCCGATGGTCGTGGTCTTGCCCGAGCCGTTGACGCCGACGACTAGCACCACTTGCGGGCGTTTGGGGTAAATCGGCAGTGGCTTGGCCACGGGCTCCATCACACGGGACACTTCCTGCGCCAAAAGCTGTTTGATTTCCCGGGTCGAGAGTTTGCGCCCAAAGCGCCCCTCGGCCATGTTCGAGGTGACACGGAGGGCGGTGTCGACGCCCATGTCAGAAGCGATCAGCAGCTCTTCGAGCTGCTCGAGCATGTCGTCATCCAGCGTGCGGCGCATTTCAGTGGCGGCGCCGCCGCGGCTGAACAGGCGGTTCAGGATGCCTTTGGATTCGGGAATTTCCGGCGGTGGGGCAATGGGCTTGGGGTCTGCCGGGGCGGGGGCAGGTTGTTCAGCCGGTTGCGGAGCCGGTTCAGGGGCCGGAATTTCCGGGACCGGTTGCGGCTCGGGCTCAGGTTCGGGGAGGACTGGGTCGGGTGCGGCGATTTCCTCGCCACCATCCTCGACGATGGCGTCCAGCCCCTGTTCGAGGCGGGATGAGGATTTGAACAGTTTGTCCTTTAGCTTTGAGAAAAACGCCATATTTGGTCTCCGCAGGTGTTCCTTTCACCTAATGCGGATTTGCGGCAGTTGCAAAGGGTCACGCAAAAGCGAAGACGAAACCAAATTGCGCCCCCCAATAGAGCGGCCAGATCAGATAGGGAGTCAGCTTGTGGGCGGGATGGTTCGCAGGCAGCAGGAACTTTTCCGTAGCAAGGATCAGATCAGACGCGATGAAGGCGATTGCAGCCGGGAATGCCCATCGCAAGGCACCTGTCTGGGGCAGCGCCAGCACGGTGATCCCCATGCCAAGGATGATCGGGATATAGGCCAGAACAGGGCCTTTCAGGTCTCCGGCGCGGGGGGCAAGCAGGGTGGCCATGACAATGCCCAGAATGACCAGAGACCACACGATCGCGGGGGCATCCCAGATCAGGCTGGCGGAGCTGGCAGGATGCGACAGGAACAGGGCGATATAGGCCAGATGCCCGGCGGCAAAAGCAGCAATGCCGGCCATGAACGTGGCATCCGTTTCACGCGACAACAGCGCGTCCCCGGTTGCGCACAGGGCAAGTGCAACGGCGAGCATCCATGGGCTGCCCTGCAGAACCGCAATGACTGCCAGCGCGGCGACCGAGGTGGTTTTCAGCACAGTGCGCAAGGAACTGGCTGGTCGGGCCGTCAGGGGCAGGTATCCCAATGCGCAGCCAAGGGCGATCCAGAAGAGAAAGGTTGTCATGTCACCTCACCGCGGTTTTCGAATACCATCATCCCGAGTGGGGCAAATAATCAAGCGCTTACGTGGAGTTAAGCGTGTTTCCCCAACCCCTGGCCAAAGGGTGAATGGCGTCCCCGGATCGCATCTGACACAATGGGCATATGTTCCGAGCGCTGATGATTCTCGCCTGCTTTGTCACGCCGCCCGCTGCGGCCCAGACCCCTTTGTCCGGCCCCGAATTCGACACCTATACGCAGGGCAAGACCCTGTTTTACGGGTTCGAAGGGCAGGTTTACGGGGTCGAACGCTATTTGCCCAACCGCCGCGTGATCTGGTCTTTTCTGGATGGCGATTGCAAGGAAGGTGTATGGTATCAGCAGGAAGAACAGATTTGTTTCATCTATGAAGACCGGTTTGATCCGCAATGCTGGGTCTTTACACGATCCGGCGGTGGCCTTGTCGCGCAGTTTGAAGGCGACCCGCAGGCGACCGAGCTGTACGAGGCGGAAGATATCGGGGAAGAAATGGTGTGTTATGGCCCCGACGTCGGGGTTTGACTAGGTCACCCGAAGCTCATCATAGCTGAGCATGACATGCTCCTGATATGCAGGTCTTTCTGTCAGCTTATCGTAATAGCGCCGCAGGTTGGGCAGGACCGCGCGGGATATGCCGATGTCGTAATAGCGATAAAGGATATGTCCCAGCTGAATATCGGCCAGCGTCAGATCGGGCCCGCACAGGTAGGTGTTTTCTGACAGTCGGGTATCGGCAAGTGCCAGTTTTCTATCCAGCGCGGCAACAGCCTGTTCAATCGCGTGTTGGTCCTGCTGCGCCGGGGCCGTCCGCACAACCTGCCAGAACACGGGCACTGTGAAACCCATCGCAACGTTGATCTTGGCCCATTCCGCCCATTTGTCGACTTCGGCCTGCTGGACCGGGTCGCGTGGCCAGAAGGCATTCCCGCCATAGGCATTCGCCAGATAGCGCAGGATTGCGCCGGTCTCCCACAGCGGTGGGTGATTGTCATCCTGTAGTACTGGGATGGTGCCGTTCGGGTTCAGCTTGCGAAAGGCATCGGTGTCCAGCCCGCCGAACCTGTGCCCTGCATCGTGGCGATGAAAGCGCAGATCCAGCTCTCCGACGCACCACATCAGGGCCTGAACATTCGATGACGTTTTGCGGCCCCAGATTGTCAGCATGGTTTAGAACAACGATCCCTGATCTGGTGCATCCGGTTTGGATTTCCGGTTGGGCTGCTTTGCGGCTGTCCCAGTGCCAAGGATGCCATCGGCGAATTCGATGTCCAGCGCTGTATGTTTTGCGGCCTCGGCTTTGGTCGTGATGACATTCCCATCTGCGCGGACCACGGCATATCCGCGTTCCAGCGTCGCCTTGTAGCTGAGCGTTTCGCGCAGGCGGTCAGTGGCCTCAAGCTGATGTTTCAGACGATCCAGCCGCGTGGTCTGCGCCGCGTTCATCCGATCAGCAAGCCGGGCAAGGTTTTGCGCGTGCTGGCCGATCTCGCGTTGAAACGGGCGCAGGGACAGGCGCGAAGACAGGTTGCGCAATGATTCCTGCCGGGCCGAGACCAGAGTGCGCAGAGTTGACGGGCGCAGATGGGCCGACAGTTCCACCACTTGCAGGCGACGGTTTTGCACTCCTCGTGTCAAAGCCGGGGTCAAGCGATCCGCAATCAAATCAAGGCGTTGCCGGGGGGAGTTCAACAGGCTGTCCGGGCGCGGCAGGGCGCGGGACAAATCGCGCAGCCTTTGCGAACGGCGCTGCACCGCGTCCGTTGCCGCGCGCGACAGGCGGGCGCCTTGCTCGCCGGTCCAGGCGAGCAGTTCGATGCCGACCGGCACGGCCAGCTCTGCCGCAGCTGTGGGTGTAGGCGCACGGCGGTCCGAAACGAAATCGATCAGGGTCGTGTCGGTTTCATGCCCAACGGCCGAAATCAGCGGTATGTCCGATGCGGCGGCGGCGCGCGCGACACTCTCTTCGTTGAAGCCCCAAAGATCTTCGATCGACCCACCGCCACGGGCCACGATGATCAGGTCAGGACGGGGCAGCGCGCCACCGGGTGTCAACTGGTTGAACCCTTCGATGGCACGGGAAACCTCGGGGGCGCAGTTTGCGCCCTGCACGGCCACGGGCCAGATCAGCACCTTGCGCGGGAATCTGTCCCGAAGCCGGTGCAGAATGTCACGGATCACCGCGCCCGAAGGCGATGTCACAACGCCGATGATCTGCGGCAGATACGGCAGGGGCTTCTTACGCTCGGGCGCAAACAGACCTTCGGCCTCAAGCTGCTTCTTGCGCTTTTCCAGCAAGGCCATAAGCGCGCCCTGACCGGCAACGGCAACTTCATCGACATTCAGGTTGTATTTGGATTGCGCGCCAAAAGCGGTCAGGCGACCGGTGGCGACAACCTCCAGCCCTTCCTCTGGCACGACCGAGAGGCTGGAAACCTGACCTTTCCATGTCGTGCAGGCCAAAACGTTCCGGTCGTCCTTGATGTCGTAGTACAGGTGCCCGGATCGGGCCTTGAACACGCGGCCAACTTCGCCGCGCACGCGGATTCGCCCGAACGCGCCTTCCAGCGTGCGTTTTACCTCGCCCGATACCTCGGAAACCGTGTATTCAGGGGTGTTTTGGCCCGGAATCGGGTCATCAAGCAGGTCGGACATTTCAGCGCCTTGTTTCAAATGCTCACCCAGCTTAGAACGCCGCGCAGGCGAGGCCAAGCAGATCGGAGACGACCCCATGAACATCCTTATTCTCGGCAGCGGCGGGCGCGAACACAGTCTGGCCTGGGCGGTGATGCAAAACCCCAAATGCGACCGTCTGATTGTGGCGCCGGGCAATGCCGGGATCGCTCAGATCGCGGATTGTGCCGCTCTGGATATCGAAAACGGCGGGGCCGTCGTCAGCTTTGCCGAAGAAAACGCGATTGATTTCGTGATTGTCGGCCCCGAGGCTCCCTTGGCAGCAGGAGTGGCGGATCGCCTGCGCGAAGCCGGGGTGCTGGTTTTCGGACCGTCTGCCGAAGCGGCCCGGCTGGAAGCCTCGAAAAGCTTTACCAAGGAAATCTGCGACGCGGCACATGCCCCCACCGCCGCTTATGCGCGGTTCACCGCGCCCGAACCCGCCAAGGCTTATATCCGCGAACAGGGCGCGCCCATCGTGGTCAAGGCCGATGGTCTGGCCGCCGGCAAGGGCGTGATCGTGGCCATGGACGAAGACACGGCGCTTGACGCCATTGACGACATGTTCGGAGGTGCCTTTGGTGGCGCGGGGGCCGAGGTCGTGATCGAAGAGTTTATGGACGGCGAAGAAGCGTCTTTGTTTGTTCTGTGCGATGGCCAAGACATCCTGTCCATCGGTACGGCACAAGACCACAAGCGGGTGGGCGAAGGGGATACCGGCCTGAACACCGGGGGGATGGGTGCCTATTCTCCGGCGCCGGTTCTGAGCGCGGAAGTTGAAGCGCGCGCGATGGAAGAAATCGTGCGGCCCACCATTGCCGAAATGAAGCGCCGGGGCACACCGTTTCAGGGAATTCTCTATGCGGGGCTGATGATCAAGGACGGCCAGCCGCGCCTTGTGGAATACAACGTCCGTTTCGGGGACCCGGAATGTCAGGTCCTGATGATGCGTCTGGGCGCGCAGGCGATGGACCTGTTGCATGCCACCGCCGAAGGGCGGCTGGGCGAGATGCGGGTCAACTGGGCTGATGATCACGCGATGACGGTCGTGATGGCGGCCAAAGGTTATCCGGGAACCTACGAGAAGGGCACGGTCATCAAAGGATTGGACGGCTTGCCCGAGGACAGCAGCAATATGGTGTTTCATGCCGGCACTAGCGAGGCTGCGGGGCAGGTGCAGGCTGTCGGCGGGCGCGTTCTGAACGTGACCGCGCGCGGAAAAACGCTGCAAGAGGCGCGCGACCGGGCGTATCAGATGGTTGATGCCGTGGATTGGCCCGAAGGGTTCTATCGCAGCGATATCGGCTGGCGCGCTTTGGAGGGATGATCGGGCAGGGGGCTTTGCCCCCTCGGCCTTGCGGCCTCCCGGCGCTGCGCGCGTTCGCGGTCGAAATCGTCCACTGGACGATTTCCTTTCAACCGCTCACCCCCAGGATATTATTGGCCAGATGAAGAAGCGGATCAGCAATTCAGGGCTGATGTGAGACTGTCGCGGTGTTTGAGCGGGCCCAGGTCCGTCAGATGCCAGCCATCCTGATAAAAAACACGGATGATCTGCGACCAGTCGGCGCTGGCAAGGATCATCTCAGGGAGTTCACCACAGCTCCTCAGGCCGCCGGAAATGAAATCCTCACCGATCTTGTGGTTGGTCAGGCCGGGCAGAGCGGCGATTTCGGTCAGGCCGCCATCTTTGAAGCGCCAGATGCGCAGGGTTTTGGCCAGGTGGGGGCGGTCGATATAGGCGATTTCGATATTGCCGTCACCGTCCAGATCAGCAGCACCGACCGGGGCGAGCCAGCGGAAACGTGCGCCGATATGAGGTGTGGCCGCGATTTTTTCGCCAGCGGCGTTGTAGATCGCAAGCTGAGCGCCTGTTGTGTCCTGCGTTTCAACGACAATTGCTTCAACCGCGCCGTCCCTGTCGATGTCTGCCAGACGCGGCGCGAGGTCTTCGAATACACGGTCCTGTGGCAGGCGAACCGTTACGACTGTGTCATTGACCACAAGTTCCAGCGCGCCGTATTCGATGTTGTCGCCCAAAACACCATGCGCGTATCGCGTGGTTGGTTCCGTGAAGCGAGCGTCGGTGATGGTGTCCGCCGGGACTGCGATTGGCAGCGCGCACCACATGCCAAAAGGGAGCAAAGCGCTGCGCACCCGACATTGCCACAGGCGGGCGGGTTGACGCGGCGCTTTGGACAGCATCAGATCTGCTTTTCGGGCATCTGGACAATCAGACCGTCCAGCGCGTCGGTCACCTTGATCTGGCAGGTCAGGCGCGAGCGGGCCGGGTCGGGCTCATAGGCGAAATCCAGCATATCCTCTTCCATGTCGTCCTTGGCCGGGATCTTCTCGACCCAGTCGGGGTGGACATAGACATGGCAGGTCGAGCAGGCGCAGGCACCGCCGCAATCGGCCTCGATGCCGGGAATATTGTTGTCTCGGGCCCCTTCCATGACAGTCAGTCCGTTGGCGACCTCGACAGTGTGCTCGGTACCGCCATGCTCGACATAGGTGATCTTTGCCATTGCGTGCGTCTTCCTTTTGCGATGTTCGAAACCTTCCTTAGTGAAGGGAGTTAGGTGTTTCCAGCCTCATTTGCGACTCCTTGCGCCGTGTCTGGACTTTCCTGTATTTTGTTCTATTTTTGTTCTTATGTTTACTGCCCCTTTTCACCGCGCGATTTCAAACCGGGACTGGCCGCGACCGCCGTCCTGTCTGCCCTCCGCCCAGCTGGAGGCTCCGCCCGAAGGGGCGCGTGTGGCCGTGGCCGGGCTGGTGATCCTGCGGCAGCGGCCGGGGACAGCCAAAGGCGTGATCTTTCTGACGCTTGAGGATGAGACCGGGATCGTCAACGTGGTGGTCTGGCGCAAAATCTACGAACGCTTCCGCCGTGCGGTGATCTCGGGGCGGTTGCTGAAGGTGACGGGCCGGATGCAGCGGGCGCATTCGGTGACCCATGTGATCGCGGAAGAGATCGAGGATATCTCGGGCATGCTGGACCTGCTGGTGCAGGGGCAGGGTTAGGTCTGCTGTGCGGATCAATCCGACATTGTCCGTCGCAGTGCCGCAAACCCGCGCCTGAAGAACGGGCGGTATGTTTTCTATGCCCCAAATGCGCGACTAAGGCGCTTTTCCGCCACTTGAACGCGGGATGGTCGACTCTTTGGCACCGGGCGCGTAGTGACACGCATCTTTGCGCATCGGCTTGTGTCAAAGCTCGGGCCGGATTGCGCATCACTCAACGTCTTTTCAGAGTCAGTTCGGATGCCCAACGCAACACATCAAGGATCGCTCGAAAATACCGTCTCTCTGGAAGAAAGCCGGATTTCCGACCGTCTGGCTGAGCTCTCGGAACTCACGCGTTCAGCGGGATATGTTCATACCGCCCGAATGATCGATGAGGCGTTAAGCGCTTATTCCTTTGAACGCAGGCAGGTTGAGACTGCAAAAAGGCTTCGGTCGGAGTTGCAGCAACTCAAGCGGATGGAGGCGTCGCGCTCGGCGGAGAAAGCGGATCGAAAGCCGCATTTGATCCCGAGCTTTCGGTCCCGGCGGTCGGCAAAACCCGATGGGATGCTTTTCGAAAGGGCAGAGCGTTCTGACGGCGCAGCCCAGAAAGCCGGAGCGAACAAAGGGCAGGCCGCATTTGTCCTGACAACCCGGATGCGTGTTGACGGGCGGAACGTTGCAAGGCTGCGCAATGGGCACTGGACAGGTATTTCCATGTCTTTCCCCGCGGAACCTGAATTCCAGTTTCGCTGACAGGTCACCCTGCGCCAAGGATTCGCCGCCGGGGGTGCTGGTCGTGTTGGTGCGGGGCGGAGTAACCTGGTACGGGGACAAAGCGGGCCATAACTGCACCGCTTTAAAGGTCCGCTTCATTAGACAGCTAGGCTATCCGAGTGAACGCTTACCGAGCCAGAAGCACACCAAGATAGACAACGTAAGCGAGCACAAAGAGCCCGCCCTCGCGCCGACTGATTGACCAGCCGCTTCGGGCAAACCCGATAAAGACAAGCGTTGAGGCACACAGAACCCAGATATCGAGACGAATAATCTCGCCAGGAATGACCATAGGTTGCACCAGGACAGTTACGCCAAGGATACCCAAGATGTTGAAGATGTTACTGCCCAAGACGTTCCCGAGTGCGACATCTCCCTCACCTTTCCGAACTGCGATGATTGAAGTGACGAGCTCCGGCATTGAGGTTCCGATTGCAACAATTGTCAGCCCAATTACCGTCTCCGAAAGCCCCGCTGTCTCAGCGAGAGACACGGCACCTGTCACCAAGAGCTTTGCCCCAAATATCGTGATCGCCAGCCCTGCAACGGTGATCAGTAACGACACGGCAAGTGATGTTTCTGGGCCGACTACGGCTTCTGCTTCGTTCTCGTAGACAGCTGCGGCTGGCGTGCCTTCGGACCTATACTCAGACCACAGTGTGAAGCCCAGATAGGCCGCCAAGGTGACGACAAGCCCTGCGCCGATCAGCCGGCTGATTTCGCCGTATAGAACTACGCTTAAACAAAGGAGAGTTACTATCACGACCGCCGTACCGTCCCGGCGGAGTGCTCTCGGGTTCACGGCGATAGGCGCGATGAGTGCTGCGATGCCGAGTATTAGAAGAATGTTTCCAATGTTGCTGCCGACAACATTCCCAATTGAAATGCCTGAAGAACCGGAAAGCGCGGCTTGCAAGCTTGTAACCAGTTCCGGTGTTGACGTTCCGAAGCCAACCAGTGTCAGTCCAATGACCATCGGTGAAATACCGAACGACTTGGCAGCAGAAACCGATCCGCGCACCACCAATTCGCCACCGACCACTAAGCCAGCAAGGCCAAAAACGACAAATAATGCCGCGTACATCTTGAGTGGGTCTTTCTGAAGGATTTCCGTCGCTCATGTAATGATTTGCCAAACCTATACAATAGCAAAGGCGGATATTCGCGCATCACGCAGCATACGTAAGATTGACCTCAAAACCGGCCATGGAACAAGCCTACCGCTTGAACAAAACGCTCTGCGCCTGCTTGTCCCGGTGATCCCCTCGCAACTCGGCATAAAGAGCGCGTCCGGCCTGAACGGCTGGGCGGGCGCTGACGGTCTCTAGCCAGCGGGCAAAGTGCGGCTTGTCCTCCAGCACCTGCTGCTGACCTTCCCACAGGCTGGCCCAGCCCCAGATCGACATGTCAGCGATGGAATAGAAATCGCCCGCGACATACTCGTTTTCGGCCAGCCGCCGGTCCAGTACGCCATAAAGCCGCGCGACCTCGGCGCGGTAGCGGTCCTTGGCATAGGGCAGGTCCTGCGGCGGGTCCAGTTGCGGGGCATATTTCAGGAAGTGATGCGCCTGACCCGCCATCGGGCCAACGCCGCCCATCTGCCACATCAACCATTCCTCGACCGCGATCCGGTCACGCTCGGACGTGCCATAGAACCGCCCGGTCTTGCGGGCCAGATACATCAGGATCGCGCCGCTTTCGAAAACCGAAATAGGTGCACCATCCGGCCCGTCGGGATCGACGATGGCGGGCATCCGGTTGTTGGGCGCGATCTTCAGGAAACCGGGGTCGAACTGGTCACCCTTGCCGATATTGATCAGATGGGTGGTGTAGGGCAGCTCCATCTCTTCCAAGGCGATGGAAACTTTCCAGCCATTCGGTGTCGGCCAGAAATACAGATCAATCGGGTCAGCCATGTGTTCTCCTGATGTTGACGGGGATCATGCGGGTTTCTGCCGGTTCGGCAAGTACCGCTTACGAAAGCGTGACCGAACCGCAGGCCGGGCTTGACCGAGAACCGCCCGAGGCGTATTGCGATCCTGAAGCTACGTGGCGATTTGTTACCGGATTGCGGGCCACGCTAAACAACACCGCTAAAAGGTCAGGATGAAAGACCCCTTTCGCTTGGCCGCGTCTGGGGTTTTTTGTTTGCCTCCACCCGAGGCTGAAAGGATTGAGATGAGCGAGAACTGGAACAAACGCACCCAAGCCGTCCATGGCGGCATCCGTCGCAGCCAGTATAACGAGGTGAGCGAGGCGATTTTTCTGACGCAGGGTTTCGTCTACGAAAACGCTGAACAGGCCGAGGCCCGGTTTCTGGAATGTGGCCCGGACGAGTTCATCTATGCCCGTTACGGCAACCCGACCGTGTCCATGTTCGAGCAGCGCATCGCGGCGCTGGAAGGCGGCGAAGATGCGTTTGCGACGGCCTCGGGTATGGCCGCCGTCAACGGCGCGCTGACCTCGATGCTGAAGGCCGGGGACCATGTCGTTTCGGCCAAGGCGCTGTTCGGCTCGTGCCTCTATATCCTTGAAAACATCCTGAGCCGCTATGGCGTGGACGTGACCTTTGTTGACGGCACCGATCTGGAACAGTGGAAGGCTGCGATCCGCCCGGACACCAAGGCCGTTTTCTTTGAATCCATGTCGAACCCCACGCTTGAGGTGATCGATATCGCCGCCGTGGCCGATCTGGCCCATGCGGTCGGAGCCGTTGTCGTGGTGGACAACGTGTTCTCGACCCCGGTGTTCTCGCGCGCGATCCAGCAGGGTGCGGATGTGGTCGTCTATTCAGCGACCAAGCATATCGATGGGCAGGGCCGTGCGCTGGGCGGTGTGATCATCGGAACCAAGGACTTCATCCGAGGAACCGTTGAACCCTATCTTAAGCATACCGGCGGCGCGCTGAGCCCGTTCAATGCGTGGATCATGCTCAAGGGTCTTGAGACGATGGCGCTGCGGGTCAATGCTCAAGCCGAAAGCGCGCAAAAGATTGCCGAGGCGCTGGAAGGGCACCCGGCGCTGGAACGTACACTTTATCCCGGTCTGAAAACCCATGCCCAGAACGCGCTGGTTCAGACCCAGTTGGGCGGCAAGGGCGGAACCGTGCTGTCGCTGGACATCAAGGGCGGCAAGGATGCGGCGTTTGCCTTCCTGAACGCAATGACCATTCCTGTGATTTCGAACAATCTGGGCGATGCCAAATCCATCGCGACGCACCCGGCGACAACAACACACCAGCGTCTCAGTGACGTGCAGAAGGACCAGCTGGGCATTACACCAGGTCTGATCCGCTTTTCCGTCGGGCTTGAGGATGCCGGTGACTTGCTGGCCGACCTTCAGCAAGCGTTGGAAGCCTCGCAGAAATAAACCAAAGCCCCCCGCGCGCCCATTTCGTGCGTGGGGGCTGGCTGCCTGCCCATGCGACCACTCTGTTTCGGGCGGCAGCCAGGCGCACCGCCCGCTGTTCCCGCCCTCAAAAGGCGTTAACTGTTGCGAGATGACGGTTTTGCGCCGGATTTTTCAATCCGGGCTGCTATTGCCGACGTATCGGGTTAGACTGGTAATAGACCATCAGTCATATATAGTCCGACGACCAACCAAGGAACTGCCGCTGATGAACGTTCACCCGCGCGACATTGATGAAAAACCGGATCGGGACAAGGCTGCCGAGGCTTTGAACGTTTTGCGGCAATGGGCCAAATCTGCCTCGGAAGCCGAGATAAACCAGCTTGACCCGGCTGTGGCCCGGCTGCTGCCCGGTCTGGCGGCGGGCAACTATCCGCCCTTTTCTCGCGCTTACCCCGATGACTTTACCGTAGATGCGGCGTACCGCGCATCCTTGCCGGATTTGCAGAACGGCCCGTCCAGCCTGATCCGTGGGGCCAAACAGCAGATTCAACATGTGGGTATTTCGAACTTCCGCCTGCCGATCCGGTTCCACCGGAAAGAGGGTGAAGACCTGACGCTGGAAACCTCGATCACCGGCACGGTCAGCCTCGAGGCCGAGAAAAAGGGCATCAATATGTCCCGGATCATGCGGTCTTTCTACAAACATGCGGAACGGACGTTCAGCTTTGAGGTCATGGAATCTGCCCTGGACGATTACATGTCCGATCTGGACAGCTTCGACGCCCGTATCCAGATGCGCTTTTCCTACCCGGACAGGATCAAAAGCCTGCGCTCGGGCCTTGAGGGGTACCAGTATTACGATATAGCGCTGGAACTGGTCGAACAGAACGGTGTGCGTCTAAAGATCATGCACCTTGACTATGTCTATTCCTCGACCTGCCCATGTTCTTTGGAACTCAGCGAACATGCCCGGTCGATGCGTGGTCAGCTGGCGACGCCGCATTCGCAGCGCTCCGTCGCGCGGATCTCGGTTGTCGTGGACTGTGATGCGGATTGCCTGTGGTTTGAAGACCTGATTGCGCTGTGCCGCCGTGCGGTTCCGACGGAAACGCAGGTCATGGTGAAACGCGAAGATGAACAGGCATTTGCCGAGCTGAACGCAGCCAATCCGATCTTTGTCGAAGATGCCGCGCGCCTGTTCTGCGCCGAGCTTTTGGCAGATCATCACGTTGGCGATTTTCGCGTTGTCGCAAGCCATCAAGAGAGCCTGCACAGCCATGACGCCGTGTCGATTCTGACCGAAGGCCCAACCTTCACCGCGTCCAGCCTGGACCCGAAACTGTTTACGACCCTGTTTCACGTTGGCTGAACGTCTCGGGTAAGTGTTTAGAATTTAATCAGAGATTTATCTGATCGGCGCTCATTCGCCGCAGTGCAGCAAAAATGCTGCAATTGCGTGAAGACTTCCTGTATCCTGACGGGGAATGCAGCTTCGGCACACCGGCGCGCTCAATGGTGTGTCACCCGAAAGGAAGCCGAGACGTGAGACGCCTTGGACTGCAAGACCCCAACCTCCGCTCGGACCCTCCGAGCGGGCAGGGCGCTTTACCCTCACTCCTCGGGCTGCATCGTTTTCAGAGGAGATCTATGGAATGAATCCGATTACCCAACCGCTAGAGCTTCAGGCCGCAGCTATACGCATGGCTGGCTATGCGATCGTCAACCAGATCAAGATCGCACAGATCATGACCCGTTCGGCACTTGAACTGCCGATGGTGCCGGTCCACGCCCTGCACCTGGCAGCATCAGCACCGGTTCCTGTGGTGGAAACACCGGCGGAAAAACCGGTGGCCAAACCCAAACCCGCCGCGACCCGTGCGAAACGCGTACCGGTGAAATCGTCAACGCCCAAGAAAAAGCTGGCCCGCAAACCTGCACCGTCCAAGCAGGCGGCCACACCGGTTGAGTTCTCAGCCAGTCCGCGGCCCACGGCAGCACCCCCGGCGGCAGCCAAACCGACACCAGCGGTTAGTGATGAAATAGCAGTAAAACCTGTTGAATCTACGGTGACACCTGCGACCGCAAACGTGTCGCCCGTAACGCCCAAGCCCGCCCCTGCAAAACCGGCGCCTGTTCAGGCAACGCAGGTTAAGCCGACACCGGCCGATCCTGCCCCGGCTGAGGTGCAGGCGAAATCTGCCCCGGCCACAGAGCCGCGCAAACCGCAGGCGCGAAAAACTCGTGCCCCGTCCAAACCACCCGTGATGCCCGGAGCAGATGCCAAAAACTGACGGGTAAACCGGGATCATCTGCTTGACACGGTCGGGTTGGCACGCCAACCCTGCGCGTCATGATGGATCTTCGCCCGGTCGGATATGTGATTGGCTTGCTGGTCGCCATTCTTGGGGCGACCATGCTGCTGCCTATGCTCGCGGACCTGATCGAGGGGCGCGGGGAATGGCACGTGTTTCTGGAAAGCGCGATTATCACGACGCTGACCGGGTCCGTTCTGGCGATGAGCTGCTCGAACGGTGTGGGCGAAGGGCTGACCATCCGCCAGACCTTCCTGTTGACAACCGGTGTTTGGGCGGCGCTGCCCCTGTTTGGTGCAATTCCGTTTCTGTTTGGTGAAACCGAGCTGCGCTTTGTCGATGCGTATTTCGAGGCGATGTCCGGCCTGACAACAACAGGTTCAACGGTGATTTCCGGGTTGGACACCCTGCCGCAGGGGCTTTTGCTGTGGCGCGGTATCCTGCAATGGCTGGGGGGCATCGGGATCATCGTTGTCGCCATGGTGTTCCTGCCCGAGCTGCGCGTTGGCGGCATGCAGATCTTCCGCTCGGAAGGCTTTGAAACAATGGGAAAAATCCTGCCCCGCGCGCAAGAAATCGCGGGTCAGATTTCGCTCATCTATGTTTTCCTGACACTTGTCTGCGCGCTGGTTTACGCCGGTCTGGGAATGAACTTTTTCGACGCCCTGGTACATGCGTTGACAACGCTTTCGACCGGCGGGTTCTCGAATTATGACGCCTCGTTCGGAACCTTCTCGGGGCCCGCCGAATATGCGGCGTCGGTCTTCATGATTTTGGCGGCGCTTCCTTTTGTGCGCTACGTCCAGCTGGCAAACGGCCATACAGCGTCCTTGTGGAAAGACAGTCAAGTTCGCGTGTTTCTGGCGACCATTCTGGTTCTGGTCATCATCATGTCGATTTTCCTGACATCGGTCTTTCCGCATCATTGGGAACAGGCGTTTCGGGAATCTCTGTTCAACATCACCTCGATCATCTCGGGCACCGGCTATGCCAGTGTCGATTACATGGGCTGGGGCAGCTTTCCGATCATGATGTTCTTCCTGATCGGCCTGATTGGTGGCTGCGCGGGATCGACGGCATGTTCGATCAAGATATTCCGCTATCAGCTGCTGTTTGCCTCGATCAAAAGTCAGATCAAACGGATCAGGTCTCCGCATGGCGTGTTCGTGCCGCTCTATGATGGGCGGCCTGTGGGGCAGGGTATTCTGACCTCGGTGATGAGCTTCTTCATGTTCTTTGTCCTATCGATGGGCGTGCTGTCCTGGGCGCTGGCGCTGACCGGTCTGGACTTTATCACAGCCGTTTCCGGGGCAGCGACCGCGCTGGCCAATGTCGGTCCCGGTCTGGGCGATCAGATCGGACCAGCGGGCAACTTCGCAAATCTCAACGACACGGCTAAATGGTTGCTGACAATCGGGATGCTGGTCGGGCGGCTCGAGCTGTTGGCCGTTTACGCGATCTTCACTGTTCAATTCTGGAGAGGCTGATGAAAAGACCCCTTGGCGCGCAGATTTCGCATATGCTCAAGGATCGTGGCGTGGACGTGATTTTCGGTATACCCGGCGTTCACAATCAGGAAATGTATCGCGGCATCGAAGAGGCTGGCATCCAACATGTTCTGGCCCGTCACGAACAGGGGGCGGGGTTTATGGCCGATGGGTATGCCCGCGCAACCGGCAAGCCGGGGGTTGCCTATGTGATCACCGGGCCCGGCCTGTGCAACATCATGACGCCGATCGGGCAGGCCTACAGCGACTCGGTGCCGATGCTGGTGGTGTCGTCCTGCCTTGATGAAACACAAGCCCTGCGCGGCCAGTTGCACCAGATGAAGGACCAGCGCCTTGCGGCCGGAACCGTTGCCGACTGGTCGGCACAGGCCAACACGGCCGAGGCCGCCTATGCGCTGGTCGAACGCGCTTTTGAAGAATTCGAGCTGTCGCGCCCGCGCCCCAAGCACATTCAGGTGCCAATCGCGCAGTTGCAGGCCGAGGCTGATCCGGCACCTTTCCCCAACCAGCCCGCGTTGCGCACCAAAGCGTTGCCGCCTGACGTATCGCCTGTTGTCTCGATGCTGAACCTTGCGCGCAGGCCGCTGTTCATTCTGGGGGGCGGTTGCAAATCCAGCGACTGGCGGCAGATTCTGACACAGCTAGGGGCGGCATGCTTTACCACATACGCAGGGCGCGGGCTGCCGGGCGCAAACTATCCTCTGGACTTCGGCGCATCCCTGCCGCGCCCCGGCAGCGCCGAGGTTATCGCCTCGGCGGATCTGGTCATCGCGGTCGGCGCAGAACTGGGCGAGGTCGATCTGTGGCGCAGCGACCTTGGGCATTCGGCAACGCTGATCCGCGTTGACCTTGATCCCGAAGTCCTGTCCGACCACCATCGCGCCGCGATCAAACTGCAAACCGACAGCGATAGCTTTGCCCGCGCCTTGTGGCAGGCGACCGAAAACCTGAAACCGGCAACCGGCTGGTCGCCCGATGAAATTTCCGAAACCCGCGCCCGGTGGCGGGCCGAGGTGGATGCCGAACGGCCCGGAATTGTAGCAGTGGCCGATGCGCTGCGCGCGGCGATGCCCGCAGATACCATGATCTATTCCGACATGACCCAATTCGCCTATGTCGCGAAAGAAGTGTGGGACATGGCCTATCCGCATCACTGGCACCATCCGACCGGGTTCGGAACGCTGGGCTATGGTCTGCCGGCTGGAATTGGCGGCGCGGTGGCGCGGCGCGGCAAACCAACGGCGGTTATCGCCGGGGATTACGGGTTCCACTATACGATGCAGGAACTGGGTGTTGCGCTCGAGCTGGGTTTGTCGCTGCCGATCATCCTGTGGGACAATGGAAAACTGAAAGAAATCGAAGACAGCATGGTCCGCAGCCAGATCGCGCCCAATGCAGTGGTGGCGCATAACCCGGATTTCTGCAAGCTGGCCGAGGCTTTTGGCGCGCGCGCCTCAGCCCCTTCATCTCTGGCTGAGATGCAGAGCGCGGTTCGCGCGGCGTTCGATGCGCCTGTCCCGACCTTGATCCAAGTGACCTCGGACATTCTGTAACAAAAAGCGCCGCATCTTCATGCGGCACTTTGATGTTTCAATGTCTGGTTTCAATATCTGCGCGCGTTCAATCCCAGCAATGCACCAGAACCGTCATTCCGGTCGCGCGCCGGTTCAGCTCGTTGGGGGAAATCCGGGTGGTTTCCTCGCTCGACTGACCGGAAACACCGGCTTTCGTCAGGATTTCTGTCAACCGCTCGACGGTTGCCGCAAGGCTGACTGATGCGGGCAGGGTACGACCCGCTGACGGTGTGGGCAGCAGCATGCCAACCACGTTGCCGCTGTCGTTGAAGACCGGCCCGCCCGCATCGCCGGGCTGTGCGTTCAGCGCCAGCCGTTTGACACCCGTCTCGCCGTTCAGGCCACGGATATCCGCGATTTGGCCGTAGGTCAGCGTCGGTGCGCCCAAAGCCCCCTGGTAGGAAAAGCCGGATACGGCCACTTCGGACTGGATGCGCGGTTGGGTGGTGCTGAAAGCAGCAACACTCATAGGGGCAAGAGCTTTTGCAGGACGCAGAACCGAAACACCAAGCTCCGGGTCCGTCAGCGCCAGTTGCACCTCCTGATCCCCTTCCAGTGTGATCCGGGTGCAGCTTTCGGCGGCTTCGGACACCGTCAGAACCGTGCCGTCCGCGCCAGCGAAAAAGCCCGACCGCGACAACCGGGGCTTGCGGATCTGAAGACCCGAGACCAGATCGATGCGCTGTTCCGCATCCGCACCGGCGGCGGCATCCAGAACCGCGCCGGTTGTGCTCAGGCTGGTCGCCATCGCAGCCTGCACACGCAGGCGGCGCGCTTCGTCCCCTTCGGGCCAGACGAGTGTAAAGCCCTTGATCTTTCCATCATCCAGCCGCGCCTGCGTGAATGACACGATCCCATTGCCGCGCCCTTCAAGGGTAAACTGGTCGCGACCCAGCTCGCGCGGGCCGTTCAGCGGAACAATCTCAAGCGACTGCATCACCTCGAAAAGGGCGCGCAGCGTGTTCTTGTCACCCTCCTGACTGATCAAAAGGGCCTGGGCGTTCAGATCCGAGGCGCTTTTGAAATGCACGAACGGTGCCTCATAGCGATCAAAGCTGACTGTACCCAACGGCATGTCCAGCGCAATTCCGGCTGCGTCATCGGAATACCGTTCCATCCCGGCCGAGATCAGCGGCGCGTTGTATTCATCCATCAGGGCCTTGCGTTGCACCGTGGTCAGAACGCCCGTCGCCTCATAACCATTGAAGCGCTGCCAATCGCCCATCGACCGGCGGGTTCCCTGACCGAAAGCGCCATCGATAGTCGAATTATAGAAACCCGCCGCTTGCAGGGCTGTTTGCAGGTCTTTCCGTTCCTGCGCCGTCAAAAGGCGCTCGGATTGCAACGCCTGTTCGCGGGTTTCATCCGAATCCTGTGCGGTCGTAACCGCCACTGGTTCTTCCGCCTGTGCTGCCGGTTCTGTCAGCACGCTAACAACGTCGCGGTTCACCGCGTTTTCGCCGACCGGCCAGAATTGCTGCCCCAGCGCGCTTGAAAACGCGACGAAGCTGTCACGCGGGATCTGCCCCTCGGCCCGGTATACGCGCAAAACCTGCTCGGCATCGCCGCGCGAATAGGGGCCAATGACGATGGCATACCAGCCGCTGTTCAGCCGAAACCCGTTCACGTCGGGCAAGGTGCTGGCATAGGCTTGCGCCCGGTCCTGCGCTTCGCGCAGCGAGGGCTGCGCCTCGACCTGAACCCAGACGCCGGGATCTTGTTGTGCGGTCGCGGCGCGCAGGCCGACCAGAAGAAACAAAAGAATTGCTGAAAATACGCGTGTCATAGTCTGCCCGTGTTATGCGGTGTTTGTACTGAGGTGCAGAATACGCGATTTCATTTGCCAAATACCATGCTGTGAATGCGGGGAATTTGTGGTGTGGCCGCGCAGATACAGCCACAGCCCAAAGCCCCGTTGACGCCCCTCGACCCCTTGCATAGGAAGGGCCAAACCGACCGGAACCGGGCGCACGGGGCGCCCAGAGGGAATGTCATGACCGAACCGACCAGCGCACCGCGTTCATTTCAGGAAATCATCCTTAGGCTTCAGTCCTACTGGGCCTCGAAAGGCTGCGCGATTCTGCAACCCTATGACATGGAGGTCGGGGCAGGGACGTTCCATCCCGCTACCACTTTGCGGGCGCTGGGGTCCAAGGCATGGGCCGCAGCCTATGTTCAGCCGTCGCGCCGTCCCACGGACGGGCGCTATGGCGAAAACCCCAACCGGCTTCAGCATTACTACCAGTATCAGGTGCTGATCAAACCCAGCCCGCCGGATTTGCAGGAGCTGTATCTGGGCAGCCTTCAGGCCATCGGCATCGACATGGACCTGCATGATATCCGCTTTGTCGAAGACGACTGGGAAAGCCCCACGCTGGGCGCTTGGGGGCTTGGCTGGGAAGTCTGGTGTGACGGAATGGAAGTCAGCCAGTTCACCTATTTCCAGCAGGTCGGCGGCCATGACTGCACGCCTGTCTCGGGCGAGCTGACCTATGGGCTCGAGCGTCTGGCCATGTATGTGCTGGGCATCGACCACGTGATGGACATGCCGTTCAACGATCCGCAATCCCCCAGCGCTTTGACCTATGGCGACATCTTCAAACAGACGGAAGAGGAATACGCCCGCTGGAACTTTGACGTGGCCAATACCGAGGTTCTGCTGCGCCATTTCGAAGAGGCCGAGGCTGAATGCGCCACTGTCCTGGCGCAGGCACATGACGACCCGAAAACCGGCAAGCGTATCATCATGGCGCATCCGGCCTATGACCAATGCATCAAGGCGTCACACATCTTCAATCTGCTGGATGCACGGGGCGTGATCTCGGTCACCGAACGGCAGGCCTATATCGGGCGCGTGCGGGCGCTGGCCAAGCAATGCGCGGATGCCTTTGTGCAGACCGAGGCCGCCGGGTTCAGCGTCGGATGAGGCGATCAGGCCAGCCCCGGCAACAGGGCTTTCAGGCCGTCCGCGATCATGCTGACGGCGATAGCCGCCAGAATCATCCCCATAAAGCGGCTCATGATCACGCGCGCGGTGTCGGACAGGCGTTGGGCCAGCCAGGCCGCGTTCCAGAACGTGATCAGAAGCAGGCCAACAATGGCAAGGAATACACCAGCATAAACAATGGCTTCTACGGGCTTCTTGATCTGGTGTGCATACAGGATCAGCGTGGTGATCGTGCCGGGGCCGACCAAAACGGGAAAGGCCAGCGGATAAAAGGCGACGGTATCCGGTTCGGGGTAAGCGTCCTTTTCCCCCTTCGTCCCGTGATGAGAGGTGCTTTCGTGTCCGTTCAGCATGTTAAGGCCGATCATCATGACAACCAGACCACCGGCGACGCGCAGATGATTGACACTGATGCCAAAAAGGCCAAGCGCCTGACTACCGACCAAGGCAAAGGCGCCGCCAAGGATCAGGCAGTAAACCGCTGTTTTGACCGCAATCTTGCGTTGTTCGGCGGCGGACAGGTCCTGAGTGACGCTCAGAAACACCGGCAGGTTAGTGACCGGGTTCATGATCGCAAACAATGCGCCGAAAAATCCGACGGCAAGGGTGGATTCCATCGTGTTGACCTCGTTTCTGCCTGTTCCCCGATGAAACCTGTCCTATTTTACAAGAACTTGAAAGAGGCGGCCTGAAAGATGACGGGAAAACTGCTGGCAATTCTTCTGCTGCTGTCGGCCATCGTGGCAGGCCTCGGCATGTATTATCTACAGGTCTACGGCTATTATTATGAGGTCGAACCGCAACCGGGGCAGGACGTTGCCCTGATGACGGATGCAGGCGGTGTGCCGGAGCCCATCGCCTATTCCGGGTTTCAGGCAATCGACGCCGACAGCTCGCCGATCCGGTATCGTGCCTGCTTCGAAACCGAATTGTCGCCGGACCAGATGGCTGGATACGTGCCTGTCGAAAACTCCGAACCCCTGACCGCACCGGGATGGTTTGAATGCTACGATGCGGTGTCTTTGGCGGATGCGCTTGAATCCGGGCAGGCGCGGGCGTTCATGGGGGTGAAGAACATCCATTTCGGCGTCGACCGGATTGTGGCGATCACCGCGGATGGCAAGGGCTATGTCTGGCACGCGTTGAACAATTG
This sequence comes from Ruegeria sp. AF3, assembly GCF_056536285.1. Lineage (NCBI taxonomy): Bacteria > Pseudomonadati > Pseudomonadota > Alphaproteobacteria > Rhodobacterales > Roseobacteraceae > Ruegeria > Ruegeria sp. AF3. The sequence continues at coordinate 3,223,657 of NZ_JBQFJM010000001.1, forward strand.
TGGTGAAAAAGCCTATGACGGTACCGTCGTGGGCGAGGAATGCCCGCCGCGCCCGGAAAACTGAAGGAGCAGACCGTGGGCCATGTCATAGAAATCCCCGATTTCCTGACGGCCACACTGGGGTTTGCGGTCTATCTGATCGGGGCCGAGATCAATGCCCGTGTCGCTACCCTGCGCAACTTCAACATCCCCGAACCCGTGACAGGGGGCCTGCTGGCCTCGCTGGTGGTTCTGATGCTCTATCTGGTATTCGGGATCGAACTGTCCTTTGGCCTGACAGCCCGCGATTTCCTGCTGGTCCTGTTTTTTGCCGGGATCGGCCTGAACGCCCGCCTGTCTGACCTCATTGCGGGTGGTAAGCCGTTAATCTTGCTTTTGATTCTCACTCTGGCGACGATTGTCTTTCAGAATGTGATCGGCGCGGCTGGGGCGGCGATCTTCGGCTATCCCGCACAGGCCGGTGTGTTGTTCGGATCGGCTGCCCTGATCGGTGGGCACGGAACGGCAATTGCATGGGCGCCGGATGTGGCGCAGGCAACGGGCCTTGACGGCGCGACCGAACTGGGTGTGGCAGTCGCCACCCTTGGATTGGTCCTTGCTGCGCTGGTTGGCGGCCCGATTGCGCGCCTGCTGGTCGAACGGCGCGGCCTGACGCCTGACCGCCCTGACGAAGAACCCAGCGTAGGATTGCCGGATGAGCATGACGGGCACACCACAAGCATCGATCATCTGACCGTCATGCGCGTCCTGCTGCACCTGAACCTGGCGATCATCTTGGGATATGCACTGAATGAATCAATTGCCGCCGCCGGGCTGAAACTGCCGCTGTTCGTGCCCTGCCTGATCATGGGCATCGTGATCGCCAATCTGCGGGACGCGCTGTTTCCCGATGCTCCGAAAGTGTCGCGCACACCGTCGCTGGCGTTGATTTCGGAATTTGCGCTGGGCGCGTTTCTGGCAATGTCGCTGATGAGCCTGCAACTCTGGACCATTGCGCAGCTGGGCATGGCCATTGCCGTGATCATGACAGCGCAGACGGTGTTCGCGGTGCTGTTCGTCCTCTGGGTGCTGTTCCCGGTCATGGGGTCCAACTATCGCGCCGCTGTACTGGCCGCCGGGTTTGGCGGCTTTGCGTTGGGGGCCACACCCACCGCTATCGCAAATATGACAGCCGTGACCAAGCGATATGGCCCATCGCCTATTGCCTTTATCGTGCTGCCCCTTGTATCCGCCTTCTTTGTGGATATCGCCAATGCCATCGTCATTCAGACGATCGTCAATTTCTAAGGACCGACAATGCCCGACCTGCTGATCGAACTGTTCTCCGAAGAGATCCCCGCACGGATGCAAGCCCGTGCCGGCGAGGATCTGAAAAAGCGGATTACCGATGGTCTGGTCGAGGCCGGTCTGACCTATGCAAACGCCGCCGCCCTGACCACGCCCCGCCGCCTGACGCTGGCGGTCGAGGGGCTGCTGGCGAAAAGCCCCACCATCCGGGAAGAACGCAAGGGCCCAAAGGTCGGCGCGCCCGACAAGGCAATCGAAGGGTTCCTGCGCGGCGCGGGCCTGACCCGTGATCAGCTGGAAGAACGCGAAACGCCCAAAGGGGCCATCTATTTCGCCACCATCGAAAAGGCCGGTCGCCCCGCGGCTGAGATCATTGCCGAAGTGCTCGAAGCCACCATCCGCAATTTCCCTTGGCCTAAGTCCATGCGCTGGGGCAGTGGCAGCTTGCGCTGGGTGCGCCCGCTGCATTCGATCCTGTGCATTCTGACGGATGAGGCCGGGGCGCAGGTCGTGCCAATGGATGTCGATGGCATTTCGTCCGGCGACACCACAGCAGGCCACCGCTTTATGGCGCCCAACCGGTTTTCGGTCACGTCTTTCGACGATTACGCGGCCAAGCTGAAGCGGGCTTTTGTCGTCCTGTCCCCCGAGGAACGCGCCCGGCACATCTGGAACGACGCCCAGAACATGGCCTTTGCCGCCGGTCTTGAACTGGTCGAAGATCAGGGCCTGCTGGCCGAGGTCGCCGGTCTGGTCGAATGGCCGGTTGTCCTGATGGGGCGGATCGACGACGAATTCCTCGACCTGCCGCCCGAGGTGCTGCAAACCTCGATGAAAGAACACCAAAAGTTCTTCTCGGTCCGCAATCCCAAAACGGGCCGGATTGAACGGTTCGTCACTGTTGCGAACCGCGAAACCGCTGACAATGGCGCGACCATTCTGGCGGGCAATCAGAAAGTGCTGTCAGCCCGTCTTGCCGATGCCAAGTTCTTTTGGGAAAATGACCTGCGCATCGCCAAATCGGACATTGCACAATGGACCCGCGCGCTGGGAAACGTCACGTTCCACAACAAACTGGGAACGCAGGCCGACCGGATCGGTCGTATCGCCGCGCTGGCTCGCGAACTGGCGCCTGTGACCGGAGCCGATGCCGATCAGGCCGAAAAAGCCGCGCGCCTGGCCAAGGCCGACCTCAGCTCGGAAATGGTCTACGAATTCCCCGAACTTCAGGGCCTTATGGGGCGGTATTACATCGAAGCGGCGGGTGAAGATGTCGCCGTGGCCGCCGTCGCGCAAGAGCACTACTCGCCTTTGGGGCCGTCGGATGATGTCCCCACTGCTCCGCTGTCGGTGACCGTCGCATTGGCCGACAAGCTGGATACACTGACCGGGTTCTGGGCGATTGATGAAAAGCCTACTGGCTCGAAAGACCCGTTTGCCCTGCGCCGTGCGGCGCTGGGGGTTATCCGGTTGGTGCTGGACAATGACCTGCGTCTGCATCTGGATCAGTTTTTCGACAGACAGCTGCTGCGTGCTGAAAGCGCTGCAAACGAGGCGCTGGCGGCGGAAAACGTTGACGAACTTTTGGATGAAATCGCAGATCACGGCGTGTTTGGCGCAGCCTTCCAGACTGTCAAGGAAAGGCTGGGCGAAGTGTCGGGCGCCGATTTCCTGAGCCTTGAAAAGAAGATCCCCGACGCATCCGACGACCTCCTCTCCTTCTTCCACGAGCGTCTCAAGGTCTTCCTCCGCGACGAAGGCATCCGCCACGACGTCATCGATGCCTGTATCGCGATTGAGGGCAATGATGACCTCAATCTGTTGGTGAAACGCGCCCGCGCGCTGAACGCGGTGATCGCGACCGAGGATGGCGAGAACCTCGTGCAGGGCTTCAAGCGCGCCAACAACATCCTGACCCAGGCCGAAGAAAAGGACGGGGTGGAATATTCCTACGGTGCGGATGTGAAATTCGCCGAGACCGACAGCGAAAAGGCATTGTTTGCCGCTTTGGATTCAGCACAGGCGCAAATCGAACCCGCGCTGAAATCCGAAGATTTCCCCACGGCCATGGCCGCCATGGCCGGGCTGCGCGGGCCGGTGGACGCGTTCTTTGAGGATGTGCAGGTCAACACCGACAATGACATTGTTCGCCGCAACCGGCTGAACCTGCTCAGCCAGATCCGGCAGATCTGCTCCAGCGTGGCCGATCTGACCCGGATCGAAGGGTAAACGACTGGGCGCACTGGCAGGCGCGCCCACAACGCACTTGCGTGAAGGGCGCAAGCGCCTATGCTGCAGACAAACCAAAAGGTGCTGCAGTGCAGAATAATCCGAATACAACGCTCATTACATCCGACGCGCCTGTCACCGCCCATACACATGGCGGGCGGGCCAAATGTCTGCAACGTCTGGTCCGGCTGGACCTGCCGGTGCCCCGAACCGTTGCGCTGTCATTTGATGCCGTTCACCAGATTGCAGAAGGGGCGATCCCGGATATTGCGGCGATCCTCGAACAGTTCGACCCGACCTCGTTGCTATGCGTCCGACCCAGTTCCGAAGATCCCGATTGGGGCGGCCCCGGCGCGGTTCTCAATATCGGAATGAACGACGCGCGCTATGTCGACCTGTCCGACACCATGGGCGCCGAGGCCGCCGCAGCTCTGTATCTGCGGTTCGTTCAAAGCTATGCGATCCACGTGGCACGGCTGGATGCGGATGTGTTCGATGACATCGAAGCTGATGGCCGCGAGGGGTTGCGCCACTCGCTGCGCGCCTACGAGGATGAAACCGACGAGGTCTTTCCGCAGGACAGGGGCGAACAGCTGATCGGTGTTCTGCGCTCGATGGCGCGTGCATGGGACGGGACGTCTGCGCGCTTGCTGCGGCAGGCCAAGGGGGCACCCGCAGATGCCGGGCTTGGGTTGGTCATCCAAGAGATGATCCCCGGCGTCGGGAAAGGGGAATGCGGATCGGGCGTTCTGCAACTGGTTGATTCCACAACCGGAATGCCACAAATCACCGGCCGCTATCTAAGCCAGAGTCAGGGGCGCGATGCGCTGGGTGAAGATGTGGCAGCCCTGTTTCTGGAAAAAGACCCGCGCGGCCCCTCGCTGGAAGAGGTCGCACCAGATGCTTTCGCCGAGGTCAAGGCTCAGGCCGCGCTGATGCGCGAGAAACTGCGCGAAGAGATGCAGGTCGAATTCGTCATTCAGGACGGCACCGTGCATATTCTCGATGGTGTCCGGGTGCAGCGATCGGCCCGCGCGGCCATGCGCATTGCCGTACGTCTTGCCGAAGACGGTATCATACCGCCGCAAGAGGCGGTGATGCGTGTCGACCCGCACGCGCTGAACGAACTACTGCACCGTCAGGTCCACCCCGATGCGCAACGCGATGTGCTGACCACGGCCATTGGTGCCAGCCCCGGTGCCTCGACCGGCAAGATCGTGTTTACTTCGGCCGAAGCACAGGCCAGTGCCGCCCGTGGCGAGGCATGTGTTCTGGTGCGCCGGGAAACCTCGCCCGAGGATGTGCGCGGGATGCACGCCGCCGTTGCGGTTCTGACGGAAAAAGGCGGCATGACCAGCCACGCGGCCGTGATCGGGCGCGGATTGGGTCTGCCCTGTATCGTCGGGGCCTCGGAAATGCGGTTTCAGACGAAAGACAAGATGCTGACCGCACCGGATGGCCGGGTATTCAAAACCGGCGATATTGTCACCATTGATGGCAGCTCGGGTCAGGTGCTGGCCGGTCAGCCCGCCATGCTCGAGGCCGCGTTGGATGACTGTTTCCAGACGCTGATGGGCTGGGCCGATGCCGAGCGTGACATCGAAATCCGCGCCAATGCCGACACACCGGCTGATGCGCAGACGGCCCGGAACTTTCAGGCCCAGGGGATCGGTCTGTGCCGGACCGAACACATGTTCTTTGACCCCGGTCGTCTGATCGTGATGCGCGAAATGATCTTTGCGCAAACCTCGGCGGGCAGGGCGGCGGTGCTGGAACGCCTGCTTCCGATGCAGCGCGAGGATTTCGTTCAGCTGTTCAGGATCATGGAAGGTCAGCCTGTCTGCATCCGCCTGTTCGATCCACCCTTGCATGAATTTCTGCCGACAACGCGCACCGGGCAACGGGAGTTGGCCGAGGCGCTGGACCTGCCCGTGTCCGACGTCGAACGTCGGGTTGAGGCGATGACCGAATACAACCCCATGCTGGGCCTGCGCGGCGTTCGTCTGGGTGTCACCGTACCCGAGATCTACGACATGCAGGCGCGCGCGATTTTTGAAGCCACGCTTGACGCCCGAAAAAACGGTGCTCCGGTGGTGCCCGAAGTGATGATCCCGCTGGTATCCGCCAAGCGCGAGGTTGAACTGGTCAAATCCCGCATCGACTCGGTCGCCGCCGCCGTTGAATCGGAACGCGGGCAGAAGTTCGAATATCGGCTGGGCGTCATGGTCGAAACGCCACGCGCCTGTCTGCGCGCGGAAGAGATCGCGCCACAGACTGCTTTCATGAGTTTTGGAACGAACGACCTGACGCAGATGACCTACGGCCTGTCCCGCGACGATGCCGGTCGTTTCATGTCCGCTTACGTGCGGCAGGGGGTCTTTACCGAAGATCCGTTCCATGTCCTTGATCCGGACGGGGTGGGCGAGCTGCTGAAACTCGGGGCGGAACGCGGGCGTGCAGCGAAGCCGGATGTGACCCTTTCGGTCTGTGGCGAACACGGCGGGAACCCCGAATCAATCGCCATTTGCCGCGATCTTGGATTCGACTATGTGTCATGCTCACCGTTCCGGGTTCCGGTCGCTCGGCTGGCTGCCGCTCAACTGGCGATTTCCTCCAGACTTGGGGGTTGACACCGCGCCGGACCCCAAGGAATAGTGGGTTATACGGTCACTCGTAGGCGAAAAATATTTTCGCTACGGGCGATTTTCCACTTGCTTTTTTCAAGATACTGGACCTTTGCGTCAGTCTGGGGTATCAGCCTCGTCGCGCCCGCCGGGGGAGGGTAAGGCGCGTGATGTGCCTGTGCGAGGTTATCTGATGCTACGTTACATATTGGCTGTTGCCGCAGTGGCGGCAACCGTTCTGCCGAGTGCATCCTTCGCTGAGAAGGAAGCGACTGATACTGCAAAACAAGAACTTGTCGCCCGCAGCGAGCTGCCAGCGCAAAGTTTTCGGGACTATTTCAAGCTGTTCCAGCCCCGCAAGGCGGCTGAACCTGTCGAAGTGTCCTTCTCCAAAGACTGGCTTGACCAGCAACCAAAGGCCTCCGGTGGTGAAAACTGGAAATGCCTGTCCGAAGCCCTGTACTTCGAGGCGCGCGGCGAAAGCGTGCGCGGCCAGTTCGCGGTTGCCGAGGTGATCCTGAACCGGGTCAAAAGCAGCCGTTTCCCGGATTCCCTGTGCGGCGTGATCCATCAGGGGACCGGCAAGAAATACCAGTGCCAGTTCACGTATACCTGCGATGGCCGCAAGGAAGTCATCCACGAGAAAAAGGCGTATGAGCGTGTGGCGAAAGTCGCGCGGGCAGCCATTGATGGCGTGGCGGATGAGTTGACCGAAGGGGCAACACACTATCACACGACGTCGGTGCGCCCGTCCTGGTCGCGGGTCTATAAACAGACCGCGAAAATCGGCGTGCATGTTTTTTACCGTCACAACTACCGGACAGCGAGCAACTGATTGACGCACCCGCGCTGGAAGCTTGCTGGCGTGGGGCAGGTTGCACCCTATGTTGCGGGCCAGGAGGCCCGTGATGATTTTGAACCGCAGACACCTTTTGCAATCCGCCGCCGCAGCATTGCTGATGCCGCGTGTGGCCAGCGCGGGTTTTGCACCGCTTAATGCGCGTGTAGCCAAACACCCGATCGCGCCAGCAAGTTATCCTGAAACGGAAGTCTGGACATATGACGGGTCTGTCCCGGGCGTTGAACTGCGTGTCAGGCAGGGCGACCGCATCCAGCGCACCCTGATGAACCAGCTTCCGCAAGCCACGTCGGTCCATTGGCACGGAATTCGCATCGAAAACGCCATGGACGGCGTGCCCGGCCTGACGCAGGACGCAGTCGAGACGGGCGCAAGCTTTGATTACTCCTTCGTCGTTCCAGACGCAGGGACTTATTGGTACCATGCGCATAACCAGTCGATGGAACAGGTTGCGCGCGGGCTTTACGGGCCGCTGATCGTCGAAGAAACTGCTGCCCCTGATGTGGATCAGGATCTGGTACTGATGCTGGACGACTGGCGGCTTGATCCGGAAACCGCTCAGATCACGGATGATTTCGACAATGGCCATGATCTCAGCCATGCTGGTCGGCTGGGGAATATCATCACTGTCAACGGATCCCTTGACCCGCGCGTTGAGGCGCGACAGAACGACCGTCTCCGGCTACGCCTGATCAACGCCTCCAACGCGCGGATTTTTGACCTGAATCTTGACGGGTTGTCTGGTTGGATCGTCGCTCTTGACGGTATGCCACTGGAAAAGCCGATCCCATTGTCTGGGGCTTTCCCAATCGCCCCCGCACAACGCATCGATCTTGTTGTGGATGTCGTGGCTGCGGGCGATACGGCAAGTCTGGTGAGTGTTGAGCGCGATGGTGCCTTTGGCATCGTTCGGTTTGATGTTGACGAACCTCTCGCACCTGCGCCGCGACAAGGCGTGTCAGCGTTGCCGCCCAACCCTTTGCCAGTCATCGAGGATGTCTCATCCGCACCATTGCACCGGATGTCCCTGCAAGGCGGGGCGATGCGCTGGCTGGACAGCGCCCGGATCGGGGACACAGAATTGTCAGGCCAGGAACTGGCGCAGTTGGGCCGGTTCTGGGCCCTGAACGGTTATGCGGAACGCCCGTCCGACCCGTTTCTGGACGCCCGGACCGGAGGCCTTCACAAGATCGAGTTCGTCAATGAAACAGTCTTTCCACATGCCATGCATTTGCATGGTCACCACTTCCGACTGATCCAGTCGGACGGATCGCTTGGCCCGTGGCGCGATACTGTTTTGGTTGATCGCGGACAAACCCGCCAGATCGCTCTGGTCGCGGATAATCCGGGGGACTGGCTGTTGCATTGCCATATGCTGGGACATGCCGCTTCGGGTATGATGAGCTGGTTTCGCGTCACCTGACGCCGCATTCGGCGGTTGGAATGGCGTTTGTTTGAATGTTATAGGCCCTTGCAACGCCTATAGAGGGCAAGCCCTGCAACAAGCCGAAAAGGCCGGACCCATGAGTTCTGAAATCCGACTGGCATTTGCGCACCCGACCGAACGGTCCGAGGCGACCTCGCCCCGAGGGCCGCTGGATCGCATTTCCCTGCGCGACCATATTGTCGAGGTTGAAATCGGTGCGTTTCAGGCCGAGCGGGGAACAACCCAGCGGATCTGTTTCAATATCGTCGTCGAAGTCCGGCCCCTGACCGACCCGATTGACGACGATGTGGATCGCATCCTGTCTTATGACCGGGTGACGGAATCCATTGCCTATGAACTCGCGGCCGAGCGTCTGAACCTGCTTGAAACCCTGGCCGAGCGTGTAGCCGAACGTATCTTGCATGAACCACAGGCTGTAAGGGTCTTTGTTCGCATCGAAAAACTGGATCGCGGTCCGGGCGCTCTCGGGGTCGAGATCGTGCGTGGGAAAGACTCGGTTCATCATGATGTGACCGAGGAAGATCGCCCGCATCCCCGTCTGGTCTACTTGTCGAATGACGCCATCGCCTCGGACAATCTGACCGGGTGGATCGACCAATTGCAGAACCGACAGCGCCCGCTGATCCTGTGTGTGGGGGCGTCAGACTTGGCTGCGCCGCAAACCGGCCACGCAATGACACAGCGCCGGATTGACCTGCTGGCGATCGAGCAGAACGCGTGGGTTCTGGCCGCGCGCGATCACCGCTGCAAGGTGGTTTCAACCCGGACAGAACTGGACTGGGCCATGAAGAACGGCCAGATCTGTGTCTGGGCCCCGTCCAAGATCGTTCTGGACGCGGTGGATGGTCCTTCTGCCGCACCATCCGACGCCGTGGCTTTGGCCGCATGGTTTGCCGCGACCTTTGAAGCCAGTGAAATGATGGTCATCGGCGGCGAATTGCCGAAAACGCCCAAAACCCCCCTGCGGGCTGTGGCCGTGGATCAGGCCGAATTGTGAGCATCTATTTCAGACCGCTGGTTCAGCACGGCCAGACCCGGCCCGCTGGCGCGTATTCTCTGGCCGGTCAGCCCCTGTGGTTTACCCATGTCGAAGCGCTTGGGCGCGATACCGCACCGCAGATCATGGCAGCATCGGATATTCCCGGTGGGGCGCTGGAGCGGTTGACCCGCCCGCGCGCACCCATCGCCGGGCTGGATATGCAGGTGCCGCACATCATGGGCATTCTCAACACCACGCCTGACAGTTTCTCGGACGGGGGTGTTCACAGTTCCGTCGAGGCCGCCCGCGATGCCGCTGCAAGGATGGTGGCGCATGGAGCCACCATTCTGGATATTGGCGGGGAATCAACGCGCCCGGGCGCGGATTTCATTCCGGCAGATCAGGAAATTGCCCGCACCCGCCCGGTGATCGAGCCGATTCGCGCACAAACGGATGCCCTGATTTCAATCGACACCCGCAAAGCCAGCGTCGCCAAAGCGGCGTGTGCGGCGGGCGCGGGGCTGGTCAACGATGTCTCGGGGTTCACTTTCGATCCCGAATTGGCACCGTTTTGCGCCGACAAGGGCACACCGGTCTGCGTCATGCATATGCAGGGTGATCCAGCCACGATGCAGGAAAACCCCAGCTACGACAACGTGTTGCTGGATGTTTATGACTTCCTCGAAACCCAGATCGCTCTGCTGGAAAACTTGGGGCTTCGGCGCGACCTGATCATCGTCGATCCAGGTATCGGTTTCGGCAAGACCGAGGATCACAACCTGACCTTGCTGCGCAATCTCAGCCTGTTTCACGGGCTTGGCTGCCCGATCCTGCTGGGCGTGTCCCGCAAGGGCTTTATCGGAACAATTGGACGGGAGCCTGACAAGACTGCCCGCGCGCCGGGTTCAATTGCTGTGGCTTTGGCCGGATTGTCTCAGGGCGTGCAGATCATTCGCGTTCACGACGTCGCCGAGACCGCTCAGGCCTTGCGTCTATGGGCCGCTGTCCGGTAATCCGGTCTCACGGAAAATCACGGAGTGACACCAATGCGCAAGCTGTTCGGAACCGACGGGGTGCGGGGCACGGCCAACACGCATCCGATGACGGCGGAAATGGCGTTGCGCATCGGGGCTGCGGTGGGGCGCTATTTCCGGCGTGATGCGACCGGTGTGCACCGGGTCGTCATCGGCAAGGACACACGCCTGTCCGGCTATATGCTGGAAAACGCGCTGACCGCCGGTCTGACGTCAACGGGAATGAATGTGCTGTTGCTGGGGCCGGTTCCGACGCCTGCGGTGGGCCTGATGACGCGGTCGATGCGGGCCGATCTGGGTGTCATGATCTCGGCCAGCCACAACCCGGCAGAGGACAACGGCATCAAGTTCTTTGGTCCCGACGGTTATAAACTGTCCGATCAGGCCGAGATCGACATCGAAAAGCTGATCGACGAAGGTGTCCGGCCTGCTCAGGCCCAGAATATCGGACGGGCGCGTCGTGTTGATGACGCCCGGTTCAGATATGGCGAGCGTGTGAAGTCCTCGCTGCCGCGCGATGTGCGTCTGGATGGTCTCAAGGTGGTGATCGACTGTGCCAATGGCGCCGCCCACCGCACCGCGCCCGAGGTTCTTTGGGAACTGGGTGCAGACGTGATCCCGATCGGGATTTTGCCCAATGGGAAGAACATCAACCTCAACTGCGGATCGACCAAGCCGCAACTGGCCGCCGAAACCGTCGTGGCGCATGGCGCTGACGTTGGTGTCTGTCTGGACGGCGACGCGGATCGGGTTGTTATCGTCGACGAGACCGGTCAGATCGCCGATGGCGATCAGCTTATGGCGCTGCTGGCGACGGCCTGGAAAAAATCCGGGCAGTTGAAAGGCGATGCCCTTGTGGCCACGGTGATGTCCAATCTGGGGCTCGAACGGCACCTCTCGTCACACGGCATGCGACTGGAACGCACGGCTGTCGGTGACCGTTATGTGGTCGAGCGCATGCGCGAAGGCGGCTTCAACCTGGGCGGTGAACAATCCGGTCATATCGTGATGAGCGATTATGCCACCACCGGCGATGGCCTGATGGCCGGCTTGCATTTCCTAGCCGAGATGGTTCTGTCCGGTCGCAAAGCCTCGGACCTGTCCAAGCAGTTCGAAACCGTGCCGCAGCTGTTGAAGAACGTCCGCTATGCCAACGGTCAAACTCCGCTTGAAGTTCAAAGCGTTAAAGCTGCCATTGCCGATGCCGAGGCGCGGCTGAACGGGCAGGGCCGGTTGCTGATCCGCAAATCCGGCACCGAGCCGCTGATCCGCGTTATGGCCGAATGCGAGGATGACGCGCTGCTGGTACAGGTCGTCGACAGTATCGTGGCCGAGGTCGAAGCCGCCGCAGGCTAGCGCCCGAACAGAACCCTGCGCAGGCTGAACCATTGGCTGATGGCCATGCCCGTCAGGATCAGGGCCAGGGCGACGTAGAACCGCAGGGGCAGGGCCTCGGACAGGATCCAGGCCCCGAACACCATCGACCAGATCGGCACCTGATAATTCACCAGCGTCAAAAACACCGATCCGGCGCTGCGGGTGATCGAAACCCGCAGCAAATTGGCGAAAGCTGTGGGGATCAGCCCAAGGACAATCAGGGCCAGCGATGGGCGGTTGCCCTGCCAAGTAGGGACACCTTCGACCAGCAGCATGATGGGCACCAGCAGAACAGCGCCGACCAGCAGGGTCAGCGCGGCCAACGCCAGCGGCTCGACCGGCGGGCAGCGCCGCGTCAGGATCGATGTCGAGGCATAGCAGAGGGCAGCCGAGATACAGGCCAGCTGCGCCAGCGGCTCGGTCCCTTGACCCAGCTTTGCCAGACCGGGTCCGATCAGGACCAATGCGCCGGAAAACCCAAGGCACACGCCCAGAAACCGACGCAGGTTCAGCGGCTCATCGGAAAAGAAATGCGCCAGCGGCAGCACCATCAGCGGAATTGCGGCCATGGACAGCCCTGCAAAGGCCGAGGGCACATATTGCTGCCCCCAGCTGAGCAGCATGAAAGGCACCGCAGTCGACAACACGCCAATCAGCAGGATTGACGTTGTCAGCGCGGGTGTCAAAACCGGCATGCGGCGACCGGTGATCCGCATCAGGACAAGCAACGTCACCGCACCCAAAGTGGTGCGCGATGTCGCCACGGTAATCGGGCCATAGCCTTCCAAAGCCATCGCGACGACCATGAATGTGCCGCCCCAAATAAGCCCCAGCGTGAAAACGCCGCTCCAGTCCTGCTTCGTGGGTTGTTCAACCATTCCATCCCCTTATCCCGCGTGCGCGCCGGTGTCACGGGCTGATCTTGACTTTATGTTAGTTTCCACTTACCGTAAGCAATGACTTACGATATGACATTTTCAGCTTTGGGCGATGCGACCCGCAGGCAGGTGTTCGAAGCCGTCGCCAGCCAGCCTCAGGCAGTGGGCGAACTTGCGTCAAAGCTGCCGGTAAGCCGACCGGCCGTCTCACAACATCTCAAGGTGCTGTCTGATGCTGGGCTGGTGACATGCCACGCGAAAGGGACGCGCCGGATCTATGCGGTGCGCCCCGAGGGGCTGGCAGAGCTGCGCAGATGGCTCGACCGTTACTGGAGCGACGTGATGAACAGCTTTGCAGATGAGGTGAACAGAGCAGGAGAGAGGCCATGACAGACCCGATTGTCAAAACAATTGTCGTAAGTGCCTCTGCTGCGCGTGCGTTCGACATCTTCGTCAACCGCATCGGGACATGGTGGCCGCTGGACAGCCACGCGGTGTCCGCATCGCAGGGACAACCGGCAAGGGACGTGGTTATTGAACCCCGGATCGGTGGCGCGGTCTATGAGGTCATGTTCGACGGAACCCGTGCCGACTGGGGTCAGGTGCTGGCAATTGATCCCGGCCAATCCGTGGCATTCACCTGGCATCCGGGCACCAGCAGGGAGTCTCCAACGCGCGTCGATGTGCGTTTTGAGGATTGCGGCTCGGGGCAGGCCAAAGTCACCCTGACGCATTCCGGCTGGGACGTCTGGGCAGGGGAAGCGCCCGAAAAGCGCGGCGGCTACGATACGGGATGGGATTTCGTGCTGGGCGAATGCTTTGCCAAAGCGGTCTGAAACTGAAAAAGGGCGACCGCCTGGGCCGCCCTTTGCCTGACATCGGTCAGACTTAGTTCTTTTCTTTGTCGACCATCTTGCCGGCCGAGATCCACGGCATCATGCCGCGCAGCTTGGCGCCGGTCTCTTCGATCATATGCTCGTCATTGGCTCGGCGCGACGCTTTGATGGTCGGCTGGCCAACGGCGTTTTCCAGCATGAAGTCACGGACGAATTTGCCCTGCTGGATGTCGTCCAGAACCGCTTTCATGCGGGCTTTGGTCTCGTCGTATTTCAGGATGCGCGGACCGGTGACATACTGGCCATACTCAGCCGTGTTCGAGATCGAGTAATCCATGTTGGCAATGCCGCCTTCATAGATCAGGTCAACGATCAGCTTCACTTCGTGCAGACACTCGAAATAGGCCATCTCGGGTGCGTAACCGGCCTCGACCAGAGTTTCAAAGCCGCAGCGGATCAGTTCGACCAGACCACCGCACAGAACGGCCTGTTCGCCGAACAGGTCGGTTTCACATTCTTCGCGGAAGTTGGTCTCGATGATGCCCGAACGGCCGCCACCGATGGCCGAGCAGTAGGACAGGCCGATTTCCAGCGCCTTGCCGGTTGCATCGTTGTGAACCGCGACCAGGCAGGGCACGCCGCCGCCTTTGGTGTATTCGCCACGCACGGTGTGACCGGGGCCTTTGGGGGCCATCATGATGACGTCAACGCCGTCCTTCGGCTCGATCAGGCCGAAATGGACGTTCAGGCCGTGGGCAAAGGCGATGGCCGCGCCCGGCTTGATGTTGTCATGAACGTATTTCTTGTAGGTTTCGGCCTGCAATTCGTCGGGCATGGTGAACATGATGACGTCGCACCAGGCAGCCGCTTCGGCAATGCCCATCACTTCCAGACCTTCTGCTTCGGCTTTCTTGGCCGAGGGCGAGCCTTCGCGCAGGGCGATGACCAGGTTCTTGGCACCCGAGTCGCGCAGGTTCAGCGCGTGGGCGTGACCCTGGCTGCCATAGCCCAGGATAGCCACTTTCTTGTCTTTGATCAGGTTGATGTCGCAATCGCGATCGTAATAGACGCGCATTTTGCCGGTCCTTTCTGGTTTGGTTGGGGCGGTTCTACCTGCCGGGCGTCCGATTGGCGATAGGGTTGGGCTTGAGTATTTGTGAAAAAGATGAAGAATAATTCTTGGAAACGGAGAATACCGAAAAAATCATGCTTGACGATATCGACCGGCGCATTTTGCGCCATTTTCAGGCCAACCCAAGCCTGACCACCGCGGAACTTGCCGATCTGTGCCGGATCAGCGCTGGCGTCTGTTGGCGCAGGCTGGAAAAGATGCAGGCGGCCGGGATCATCGAAGGGCAGGAGGCGGTGATCGACTGGGCCGCAATGGGCTATGCTGTCGAAGTGTCGCTTCGGATCACCTTGGACAAGACACAGGCCCGCGCCTTTGACGAGTTTATGGAAGAGGCCCGCAACGTGGCCGAGGTGATCGAAATCCAGACCTTTCTGGGCCGGGTGGATGTCCGCCTGTCGGTCATAGCGCGGGATATGAAGCACTATCAGCAGCTTTATCGGGACCGGATCCTGACCCTGCCGCATATCGCCGATATCGAAGCGCTGATGCATATCGCGCGAGTCAAGCGGGACGAAGTGTTGCCGGTATGATCGAGTTGGACGAGATTGACCGCCGTCTGCTGCGTGCGCTGCAACAGGACGCCACCCAAAGCGCGGGTGCCCTGGGTCGGAGGTTCAATCTGTCTCAACCCGCCACCTGGCGGCGTATCCGCAGGTTGGAGGACGCCGGGATCATCAAGGGCCGAAGGTTGCGCCTGAATGCCGAGGCGCTCGGCTTTGGCGTGACCGTGTTTCTGGGGGTCAAGCTGGCGCGCAAGGGCCAGATCAGCCTTGAGGATTTCGAACGCGCCGTCAGCGCCATCCCTGAAGTTCAGACTGTCGAGCATGTTCTGGGTCTGTACGACTACCGTTTGCGCGTCGTGGCGCGGGACCTGTCCGATTTCGAACGCGTGTTGCGGCGCCGGATCATGACGCTGCCCGGCGCAGGCGATGTCGAGGCGAATGTTCTGCTGAGCGAGGAACGGCTGCCCGGACCGATTGGGTGACCTGCCTTAGTATCTGGTGCGGATGTAATATCCGGGATGATGGGTCAGGCGGGCAAACGTAATCGGTTTGTCTTCTTTCCATGTGGTGCGCTCCATCTGGATCATCGGCGCGCCCGCCGTGGTTCCCATGAATTCCGCCAGCCTTGCATCAGCGGAAATCGCGCAGAACGCAACCTCGGCATCGTTGAACGGAGCGGCATTCAACAGCCACTCATGCGGTCCTTGCTGGGTCAGGTCGGCCTTTTCCACATCGGGGACGGTTCCGATATTGATCCAGCGCTCTTCAAGCTGGAACGGGCGGTTGTCTGCGTAATGCATACAGACGACATGCAGAACCCGCGTCTCGGCGGGGACATCAAGCTGAGAGGACAGCCAGCGGGGGCAGGCCTCGACAGTCCGTTCCACCAGCGCATAGCGATAGGCGGCATTCTGGCTTTCGACCATCTGTCGCGCCAGCGAGAATTCCAGCTTGGCGTGTTTGCTGGGTTCTTTCTTGACCCGCGTACCGCTTTTGCGCTTGCGTTCGATAAAACCCTGATCGGCCAGTTCCCTGAGGGCGCGGTTCACCGTCGCGCGGGCGCAATTGAATTCTTCCGCCAGTTGCGTTTCGGTCGGCAGCAAAGATCCCTGAGGCCACACGCGGCTTTCAATACGTCGTTTTACTTCATCTCGAACGGACTGGAAGTTAATACGCTTATGAATCGTCACAGGAAAAATATCCCTTCAAGTAAAAAGTGTGCGCATCTGTTCAGAAGCAAGCAGAAGTGTAAAGGGGAAGTGACACTGGTTGGCGTCATTTTCTTGTGTTCCCAGCGTCCTACAGCACCAAACAGGCCGATTTTACCCGCATTCCGTGGCGTCACTTTTTGTCGCGAAATGGCTTTACTGGCCAAGGTAAAGAGACCAAGACTGCACTGACGATATTGAAAGGACGCCATATGCCTGCCTTGCTGAAAAACGTTGACCCGAACGGGCTCGAAGAATTCTCGGTCGTATTCACCGATCGCTCGCTGAACCACATGTCCCAAAAGTTTCAGGGGGTAATGCGCGACATCTCGGCCATGCTGAAAGAGGTGTACAAGGCAGACGGGGTGGCCGTCATTCCGGGCGGTGGCACCTATGCGATGGAAGCGGTCGCCCGGCAATTCGCGCGCGGGGCGGATGTCCTTGTGGTTCGGAACGGTTGGTTTTCATACCGCTGGAGCCAGATCATCGAAAGCGGCGCCCTGACCAGCTCGACCACCGTGATGAAGGCGCGCGAGACCGGCAATACCAGCCCGTCCCCCTTTGCGCCCGCACCGATTGACGAGGTCGTCGCAACGATTCGCGAACAGAAACCCGGTGTTGTGTTCGCACCGCATGTTGAAACGGCGGCAGGTGTCATCCTGCCGGATGACTATGTGACCGCCCTGGCCAGCGCGGCGCATGAAGTGGGTGCATTGATGGTGCTGGATTGCATCGCATCCGGGTGTGCCTGGGTGGATATGAAAGCCACCGGCGTCGACGTCCTGATCTCGGCCCCGCAAAAGGGCTGGAGCGCATCGCCTTGTGCCGGTCTGGTCATGCTGTCCGAACGGGGCGAGGCGCGTCTGGAACAGACAAGCTCGGACAGTTTCGCCATCGACCTGAAAAAGTGGCGCCAGATCATGCAGGCCTATGAAAATGGCGGTCACGCCTATCACGCCACGATGCCCACCGATGCGCTGCTGGCTTTCCGCGACACCATGGCAGAAACCAGGGGATACGGGTTCGAAAAGCTGCGCAAGGCGCAATGGGCATTGGGCGACGGCGTGCGGGCGATGTTGAAGGAGTATGGCATTGTCTCGGTGGCGGCTGACGGTTTCGGCGCACCCGGCGTTGTGGTCAGCTACACCTCGGACCCCGAAATCCAGAACGGCAAGAAATTTGCCGCTCTGGGGATGCAGATTGCCGCCGGGGTGCCGCTGCAATGTGACGAACCCGAAGGCTTCAGCACCTTCCGTCTGGGCCTGTTCGGATTGGACAAGCTTTATGATGTAGACGCCACCATCGCGCGCCTGAAACGCGTGCTGGATCAGGTTCTGTAAACAGGCCGGGCCTTAGCGAACGCCAAGGCCCATCTGCATCAGCGTCTTGCGCACAGGGGGCAGAGAATAAAGCGCGCTCAGCCCCATTGCGCGCGCATCCCGCAGCGGGCGCGCCTCGATCATCGAGGCGCGGTTCAGCAGGTCGATCCCTTTGACCCGCATCTCGATCTCGGTGTGGCGCGCCTTGTGATATGCGTCCAGCATCTGCGCGTCGCCCAGACCTTCGGGCTGGGATTGCGCCAGATCCAGCAGGCAGCGCAGATCGCCCAATGACATGTTCAGCCCCTGCGCGCCGATCGGCGGCACCACATGCGCGGCCTCGGCCATCAGGGCAATGCGCTCACCCGCCAGCCGTTCCGCGGACTGGCTGATGATCGGCCAGATGGTCCGGCGCGATGCCAGCTTCAAGTGGCCAAACAGGCCACAGGACCGTTCTGTCATCGCAGTCTCAAACGCTTCGGCATCAAGGGTCAAAAGGTCAACGGCATTTGGCCCGCGTTCCATCCAGACAATGGCGGACGAGGGCTGCCCCTGCCAATCGGGCAGCGGAACCAATGTGAACGGCCCGCCAGACCTGTGTATCTCGGTCGAGACATTCTCGTGCGGTACGGGATGCGTCACCGCGAACGCCAGCGCTTTCTGCCCATACCGCGTTGTATGCACTTTGATACCGGCGGCCGCGCGCATGGGAGAGTTGCGCCCATCTGCGGCCAGCACCAGCTTGCAGCGGATGCGGCTGCCGTCGCTCAGGCCAACGCGGGCTTCGGCAGTGCGGGTGAACAGGCTGACGGTGCCGGTGCCGGGGCGGAAATCGACATTCGGCAGCTCTGCCAGCCGCGCGACCATTTCCCGGCGCAACAGCCAGTTGGGCAGGTTCCAGCCAAACGGTTGCTCGGAAATGTCAGCGGCGTTGAAATCGCGTACGACGCGGGGTTCGGGCACGTCCCCCCCGGCATCGACAATACGCATGATCTGCAAGGGGGCCGCATGGGCATCCAGCCGCGCCCACAGGCCGCATTGCTCCAGCAGGCCGCGCGCAGGTTGCAGAAAGGCGGTGGTGCGCAGGTCGGACCCGTCCACATCCCGTTCGGTGATCGGTGGCGCGGGATCTACGCACACCACGTCAAACCCGGCGGTTCCAAACGCCGCCGCTGCGGTCAGACCGGCGATTCCACCGCCGGAAATCAGGATGTCACAACTGTCAGTCATGGCGCCTCTCATCATCTCGGGCAGACCCTAGTTCGGTTCCACCCCCTGCGCCAAGTGACATCCTGTCCCGTATGTCAGCCGCGCGAGATCAGGACTAGGACCAGGAACATCACCGGCACCATCATCAGGGCAGGGATGTAAAGGCCGGGAAGACCAAACACCATGGCGGAACAGCCCCACATGCTGAGGACCGCGCCGACGGTGTAATACAGGTCCTCCGCCTTGCCGTTGGCCGCGTCGCGGGCCAGCCACCCGAAAACCGGAATTGCAAAGAAAAGGCGCTGCCAAACCGGCAGGCGTCCGGGCATATCGATCGCGCTCATGGGGCTTCTCCGTTCTGTTCGTCGCTCCAGCGCATATAGGGCTGCGCATGCGGGTGCAGAACGTACGGATCGTCGCAGTGTGACAGGCTACCGCAGGCGGGCCAGAAATGCGGTCAGATCGTCCGTGTGATGGTGGATGTGATCGGCCTCATGCGGGTCCGGGGCGACATGAACCGTGCGCATTCCCATCTCATGCGGGGCGGCCAGATTACGCGGGTCGTCCTCGAACATCGCGGCCTTGTCAGCCTGAATGCCATCCTGTGCAAAGATGGCTTCAAAGGCGGCTTTCTCGGGCTTGGGCCGATACCCGGCATGTTCGACGCCATAGATTGCATCAAACAGCCCCGAAAGCCCGCGCGCCTGCAAGACCCGCTCGGCGTAGGGCGCGCTGCCATTGGTGTAGACGATGCGCCGTCCGGGCAGGGCGCGAATGTGATCGGCCAGCTCTGCATCCGGGTCCATATGGCTCATGTCCACCTGATGCACCGCGTGCAGATAGGGCTCGGGGTCCAGATCATGTTCGGCCATCAACCCGGCCAGCGTGGTGCCGTATTGGCGCCAGTATTGCCCGCGCAGCCTGTCGGCCTCGGCCCGGTCCACGCCGATGGCTTGCACCACATAATCCGTCATCAGAACTTCGATCTGATCGAACAGCTGCATATGCGGCGGATACAGGGTGTTGTCCAGATCGAACACCCATTGCGTGACATGACTGAAGGACGGTTTGACCATGGCTTGGGTTTAGGGCGCGGGCCGGGTGATTTCAATGCCGTACTTGATTGCTGCCCCCAGAGACGGATAGACATGTCCGAACGAGGAGACAGAATACCCCATGAGCCAGACCCGATCCCCCACCAAGGATGCCTATAGCCTGATACTCGAAGCCATTGATGTCGGCGTCTACAAGCCCGGCGATCGTCTGGTGGAAAGCGAGCTGGCAGAACGGTTCGGGGTGTCGCGCACCCCGATCCGCGAAGCGTTGCAACGCCTGGAAACCCAGTCTCTGCTGGAACGGGACGGTCGGTCACTGATCGTGGCGTCGCTGGACCACAACCAGATGGCCGAGCTTTATATCGTGCGCCGCGAACTGGAAGGGCTCGCCGCGCGGCTGGCTGCCAAACACGCCACCGAAGAAGAGATCAGGGTTCTTCAGGACATGGTTCTCGAAGATGACAAGCTGGTGGGTGATCCGATGGCGCTGTCACGTGCCAACCGGCGCTTTCACGAACAGATCCATCTGGCCTCGCACAACCGCTACCTTGTCCAGCAGCTTGATCTGGTGCACCGGACTATGGCCTTGATGGCAACCACGTCGCTGGCCGTGCAGGGGCGCGGAGAGATTGCCCAGAGCGAACATAAAGGCATCGTCGAAGCCATTGCCGCGCGCGATGAAGAGGCGGCGGGGCGGGCGCTCAAGGATCATATCTCGATCGCGTTCATGACGCGCCTGAAACAGGACGCAAGTCGCCGCGACAAGTGATTATCAGGTCAGCGGCTCGTCTTCGCTGGCCTGTCCGTGCTGGGTCTTGTCCCAGAAAAACGGGTTGGTCGCCAATTCCCACAACGCCTTGTAACCGGCAATCACGCCTAGCGGGAAATACAGAAACATCGTCGGAACCCAAGGCAAAAGAAACCGCCGCTCACGCGCGGATACGGCGATCAGGCCAACACCGATACTCAGCCCCTCTGCCACCAGAAACAGCCCGATCAGCGCGGTTGAGATGGAATGCGGCAGAATATTCCCCATCGGATTGGCCAGCCCCAGGCTTGACAGCCAGAATACCCAGAGAATGGGTGCCAGCAGAAATTGCCCCAACGTGCCCAAAAAGAACGCCTGAAGGCCCAGAAATTTAACAGCACCAAGGTCACGCCACAGTTTTCGCGGGCTGCGCATATGCACCAGATACGTGACCATGAACCCCTTGAGCCAGCGCGAGCGCTGTTTGACCCAGGGCCAGGCCCGGAAATTCGCCTCCTCATATGTTGTGGTATCCACCATTTCGGTCCGGTACCCGGCCCGGCACAGCCTTACGCCCAGATCAGCGTCCTCGGTGACATTGTGGGCATCCCAGCCGCCCAGTTCCAACAGTTTGTCGCGACGGAAAAAGAACGTGGTGCCCCCAAGCGGCACCACCAGCCGCATGCGGGCGATCCCCGGCAGGATCACGCGGAACCAGCTGTTGTATTCGATGGTAAAGCAGCGCGACCGCCAGTTGCTGCGCGGGTTGTAGTAATCCAGAACCCCTTGCAGGCACACAACATCCGGCGCGGCCAGGGTGAAATGCGCCACCACACGCTCGATCTGATCCGGTTGCGGGGCGTCTTCCGCGTCCCAGACGCCAACGAAGTCGCCCCGGCAGAAATCCAGCGCGTAATTCATGGCGCGGGGTTTGGTGGTCAGCCCGTTCAGCTCGGGCGCCTCGACGATGCGCATCCAACTGGGCAGGCTCACCTGCGCAAGGGCATTGCGCGTCACGTCATCCTTTTCCTCAAGCACAAGGATGACATCCAGCAACGCCTTGGGATAGGTCAGCCGCTGTAGCCTGTGCACCAGAGCGTTTGCAATCTCGCGCTCCTTGTACAAAGGCACCATGATCGACACGCAGGGCTGCCGCAATGTGATGGCCGCTTCGGTGTGGTCCGGCTGCGTTCTCAGGCGATGCCAAAGATAAGCCAGCGTGCCAGCCGTCCGAAAGACTGCAAAAAGCACCAGAGTTCCCACAGCCATGCCCAGCATCGCCAGCAGGCCAAACGCCGGGAACAAGGCAAACAGCCCCAGCACACACAACAGGGCCACCGACGGCCCTACGCGCGACCTAAGGGTCCAGTTGCGGCAGCTTTGCGCGGGATCAACTCGCGTTTCCGCCGATCTGGCCAAAGACCCCGAGAATTGCCGCGCGATCGTGCGGTCGATCTGATCGGATGCCGCCAGCACCGGGATCACGGCATAATCGCATTCGCGCATTTCGGCGGTCACGGTTGCGAACCGGTCGGGCCGGGCCGTGGCCACCAGAACAAGGGGGCCAATCCGCATCCAGGGGATGACATTGTGTTGCAGCCAGAAGTCGACCGGCATCAGCCCGCTCAGTTCCGGCATCGGCGGGATCTGTTCAAGATCCGCAATCTGCCAGCCGGATTGCGCGGACAGCGCGCTCAACACGTCCTGCCGGGTGGCATAGCCTTCGCCGACCAGTATCTCTCCCAGCGGAGCGTTCTGTCTGGTTTGCTGGCTCAGCGCATGGTCCAGCTGGGATCGGGTGATGGCTCCGGTTTCCAGCAGGCAGGTGCCCAGTGGTTTCCGATACCCGGGCGCAGGGATCGGTGCGGCGGACGTGAAATCCAGAAGATCAAGCTCAGCCATAACAAAACCCTGGCGCAGTTACCTGCGCTCAGGGTTGTTCGATCAAGGTTAACGCCCGGTTAACACTGCACAGACAAGCAGTTATGCCTGTATTTTCTTCTTTTCCATCGCCTCGGCGAAGCGCTCGAACAGATAGAAACTGTCCTGCGGTCCGGGCGATGCCTCGGGGTGGTACTGCACCGAATAGACCGGCCGGTCCGCCATGCGGATACCGCAGTTCGAGCCGTCAAACAGCGACCGGTGAGTTTCCACGACGCCATCGGGCAGGGATTGCGCATCGACGGCAAAACCGTGGTTCATCGAGGTGATCTCGACCCTGCCGGTGTCCAGATCCTTGACCGGGTGGTTCGCGCCATGGTGGCCGTGGTTCATCTTGACCGTCTGACCACCCAGCGCCAGCGCCAGCATCTGGTGTCCAAGGCAGATGCCGAACACAGGCAGGTCTGTCGTCTCCAGAATCTCTTTGATCATTGGAACAGCGTATTCGCCTGTTGCTGCCGGATCGCCGGGACCGTTCGACAGGAACACACCGTCAGGCTGATGTGCCAGCACGTCGGCTGCGGTCGCAGTCGCGGGCAGAACGGTAACGTCACATCCAGCGGATGCAAGGCAGCGCAGGATGTTGCGCTTGGCGCCATAGTCAATGGCAACAACCTTGTGGGCGGGGGCCTTCTGACGCTGGTACCCATCCGGCCAGGCCCACCGCATCTCATCCCAGCGATAGCTTTGTGCGCAGGTGACATCCTTGGCCAGGTCCATGCCCTCCAGCCCGGCAAAGCCGCGCGCGGCAGCCACCAGCGCCCCAATGTCGAAGTTTCCCTCGGGATCATGGGCCAGCGCCACATGCGGGGCGCCCTGCTGCCGGATGGCACGGGTCAGGCGGCGGGTATCGACACCACCGATGGCGATGCGCCCTCGGCGCGCCAGCCAGCCCTTGAGTTCCTCGGTCGAGCGCCAGTTTGATGGCTCGGTCGGATCCCATTTCACAACCATGCCTGCCGCGACCGGATCACCGGTTTCGTCATCCTCGGGGTTCACACCGACATTGCCGATATGAGGGAATGTAAAGGTCACGATCTGCCCGGCATAAGACGGGTCGGTCATGATCTCCTGATATCCGGTCATCGCCGTGTTAAAGCACAGCTCGGCCACAGTTTGCCCGGTCGCACCGAAGCCTGCGCCGTAAAACAGGGTTCCATCGGCCAAAGCCAGACATGCGGTGGGCTTGGACGGGGCATTCGGGGCCATGGCGCGACTCTCCTGTAGGGTAAATCGGCGCATACCTAAGGGGGTTGCGCGTCTGGGTCAAGTCTGTTCAATTTTTAGGCTATTGTTGTTTTTCAATGGGTTAGCTGTATTCACCCCCGGTTGTGTCAGGCTTTTTGTTTCGATATGGTCGGGGTTCCTTTGTCATGGGGATGGACAAACCAAATGGATATGCGATCACGGGTGAATGCCGCCCTGAAGCAAGCAATGAAAGACAAAGCAGCCGAGCGTCTGTCGACGCTGCGGTTGATCAACGCCGCCATCAAAGACCGCGACATCGCGGCACGTGCGTCCGACAATGAAGAAGCAAAGGGATGCAGCGACGCAGAGGTTCTTGAAATCCTTGGAAAAATGACCAAGCAGCGCAAGGAAAGCGCACGCGTCTACGAAGAGGGCGGTCGCCTGGATCTGGCCGAACGCGAGATTCGCGAAGTCGAGGTGATCGAGGAATTTCTGCCCAAACAGCTGGATGACGATGAGGTCAGCAAGGCCATTCAAACCGCCATTACGGCAACCGGCGCGGGTTCGATCCGCGATATGGGCAAGGTGATGGGCGAGTTGAAGACGCGCTATACCGGCCGGATGGATTTCGGCAAGGTCGGCCCGATGGTCAAGGATCACCTTTGCGCAGCCTCAAACGGCGATTGCTGAGGCACTGGGCCCTGTGAATTGCTACTGCGCGATCGGCTCGCGCAGTCTTAGGACCAGCTCGTCATAAAGCGTGATCCGCTCATCTTCGGACAGAAACGCCCCGATTTCGACCTCGCGCCCGTCTCCGACAAGGGTGACATAATGCGGAACCGGGCCGCCTTTCTCGTGCATCGCCGGTCGCGCCCAATAGCGGTTGCAAGACCATTCGTGCTGCTCTTTGCCGGGGGTGTGGTGCACCAGCCGCGCATGTGTGCCCGACAGGGTCAGAACCTCGAAAACACTGCGGGCGCGGTAGTTGGTCTTGATGGCCAGCCAAAGCCCCAGCACAGTGATCAGCAGAAACGGCAGCAACCCCCACAGGATCACGGAACCAAGCGTGGCCAGCAACGGGATCAGGCCAAACAGGAATACCGACAATATCATGATCATCGCCCCTCGCGGAGGCAGCGAGTTATGCGGCCAAAGCCGCAGTTCCTGTTCGGTTTCCGAGGTCTGATTCCACGTGTAGGGCATACCGCGAACATAGCGCAGCGCGGCCTCATGTCGACGGGTTTTGATCAGACGACGTGGCCGACCCGAGACCAGGATAGGGCGTCATCCAGACGATCGTCACCCCAGAACACCTCTTGCCGGACAACAAAGCTGGGGGCACCGAAAACACCCAGTTTGACGGCGGTTTCCGTCTCGGCCTCAAGGACCGCGACGATGTCGTCGCCTTGTGCGCGCGCCAGGGTCAGTCGGGGGTCCTGCTGACACCGTAAAAGCGCCTCGGACAGTGCACTTTCGCTACCGGCTTCCACCCCTTCTTCGAACCAGATGCGATAAAGCGTCTGGGTGAACGTCACGCCCCAGCCATCCTTCATCCCAAGCACCGCAACCTGATTGGCCAGCGGCAGATTGGAAATCGGATAGGGCGCGGGCAGGTTGGCGTGGATGTGGTACTTGGCACAGCGGCGTTCGATGTCGCGCCACATATAAGCCGATTTCACAGGCTTTCCAGCAAAAGGAATATTCTGCTGGGCCGACATCACCGTACGCACATTGAACGGGCGCCAGTTCACTGTGGCGTCATGCTCGGCGCACCATTCGTCCAGACGCATCACGGTCAGGAAGCTGTACGTGCTGCCAATGGAATACCAAAAGTCGATCTCGGGCATTGCCGACCCTCCGACTGTTCCGTCCGCACATCATAGCTGATTTCGGGGCACTTGGCGAACGCGGGGTGAGGGCAAAGAAAAACCCCGCCACCTGGGCGGGGTTTCCTTTGATCAGATCGGGATCAGTGCGCGTGGCCCTTGTCCCAGTCTTCTTGCTTGGGCAGCTGCTCGAACGTGTGCTCGGGCGGCGGCGTGGGCAGGGTCCATTCCAGCGTATCCGCATACTCGTTCCAGTAGTTGGGCCGGGTTTCGCGTGCGCCACGCAGCAGGGCGTAGATCACGATGCCGAAGAACAGCAGGAACGAAGCGAACGAGATGAACGCACCAATCGACGAAACATAGTTCCACTGCGCGAACGCCTCGGGATAGTCGATGTAGCGGCGCGGCATGCCCTGACGACCCAGGAAGTGCTGCGGGAAGAAGGTCAGGTTGGCGCCGATGAAGAACATCCAGAAGTGAACCTTGCCCCAGAACTCGGAATACTGGCGACCGGTCATTTTCGCGAAGTAGAAATACATCCCCGCAAAGATCGCAAAGACGGCACCCAAGCTCATCACATAGTGGAAATGCGCAACCACATAGTAGGTGTCGTGATAGGCACGGTCCACGCCTGCCTGCGACAGAACCACACCGGTCACACCGCCAACGGTGAACAGGAACAGGAAGCCGAAGGCAAACAGCATCGGTGTCTTGAACTCGATGGAACCGCCCCACATGGTCGCGATCCACGAGAAGACCTTAACGCCCGTCGGAACCGCGATGACCATCGTGGCCAGCATGAAATAGGCCTGCTGACGCAGCGACATGCCGACGGTGTACATGTGGTGCGCCCACACGACAAAGCCCAGAACACCGATCGCGATAATCGCCCAGACCATCGGCAGATAGCCAAAGATCGGCTTGCGCGAGAAGGTCGCGATGACATGGCTGATGATGCCGAAACCGGGCAGGATCACGATATACACTTCCGGGTGGCCAAAGAACCACAGGATGTGCTGATACAGGATCGGATCGCCGCCACCGGCCGGATCAAAGAAGGTAAAGCCAAAGTTGCGGTCCATCAGCAACATGGTGATTGCGCCCGCCAGAACCGGCAGCGACAGCAGAATCAGCCACGAGGTGACGAAGATCGACCAGCTGAACAGCGGCACCTTGAACAGGGTCATGCCGGGGGCACGCATGTTCAGGAAGGTGGTGATCATGTTGATCGCGCCGAGGATCGAGGAGGCGCCCGATACGTGCACGGCAAAGATCGCAAGGTCCATGGACATGCCGCCCTCGGTCGTGGACAGCGGCGGGTACAGAACCCAGCCCACGCCCGAACCCATCTGATCGTTCCCACCCGGGCTCAGCAGCGAGGCGACGCCCAGCGAGGTACCGGCAACATAAAGCCAGAAGGACAGGTTGTTCATCCGCGGGAACGCCATATCCGGCGCGCCGATCTGCAACGGCATGAAATAGTTGCCAAATCCGCCGAACAGGGCAGGGATGACAACAAAGAACATCATCAGAACACCGTGATAGGTGATCATCACGTTCCACAGATGCCCGTTGGGCGTACACGGGTCGGCCATGAAGCCTTCAAGGCACATGTACTGAACACCGGGGTGCATCAGTTCAAGCCGCATGTAAACGGTCATCAGAACCGAGATCAGACCGGCCAGAGCCGAAACGATCAGGTACAGAATCCCGATGTCCTTGTGGTTGGTCGACATGAACCAGCGCTGGAAAAAGCTGCGCTGGTCTTCATGGTCGTGACCATGAATGGCTGCGTCTGCCATTATAGGTGCCTCCTGTTGCAACTACACCGCGCAGCCGGACCTCTCCAACGCGCGGGATTCCTGCTGGTTTTAGAATGCGTAGGGGCGACCTTCAATGGCCGAGTTTGATCTGGATCAAGATAAATGGCCGCACCCCCCTTGAAAACGGGTGTTCGAGAAGCCGGGATCTGAGCGTTCGGGGGGGCTGGTGATACAGCGGGCCTGGCGCCTGTGTTCAGGTCGCCCGCAATGGGTCCGGCTCTCAAAGCTGACCCGGCAGGCGTGAACCCTTGCCGCCGGCCCAATCCGCAGGATCAAGGACAGGGAAGGGGGGTGTTGAGGCCAATTTACCGAATGCTGCATAACGATTAAATGTCCGCTATATGTTCGGAGGTGCAACGAGTGCGCCAACTTGGGCTCGAAGGCAACTCTGGAAATGCAGTGTACGGGAGAATCGGAACAGCGTTATGGCTCAGCAAAATAGACGCATCGTACCTCAACCCAAGAAACTCGTATGTACCCCCCAGAACTACCGAACAACTGGAGGTCTGGAGTTCTGGTATGAACACGAAAGCAGGCGGATCGCTACGTCAAACCCTGACGTATCGTTGAATTTTGTCAGAACTGGCGGAATGGAAGCGGTAATGTATTTGTTTCTAAAATTGGACGATCTGAGTATTCAGATCGGTCAAAAGGGAGGCAGACCGTTCCCGCCCAGCGTTTATCAGGGGCCCAAGCGAGAAACGACTTGGGTAATAGGCTCTCTTGGTATGCCACTCTATTTTGATACATTGGCAAAAACGCATACGTCACGCCGCGTCCATAACCCATCCCACCGCTTTGAGCCTGTGGCTCTTGACGAACATTTTATCTCAATCGAGCAGCAAGAGGACGCGATAGCTTTTCTGAAAGAAGCTCTCGCAAAATACTGTGGGGAATGGATCGGTGCATGCCGAGGAGAGGAGCAACACGCAAAGGTATACTTGCTCCCAGAGTTGGAAGAACAGTTGGCGGCTGGGCAGTTCTTGAAATGAACTACTCGCCGGCAAATTTGTCATTGGCGCAACTGTAGCGAAAGCTCAATTTGTCCGCACAGTGCACCTTCGACTTGAGCTTGATGAAGTATTCAAAAACTTAACCAGTTTACGTCCGATTAAGAGTTGCGAAATCGGTACTCTGCTGCGTAGGCAGAAATCACCTGTTGGGAACGTGCCGCCTCTGTCTCTGATGATGTGATCTCATGCCAAATCCAAGTGTACAAAACGTACAACCCCCACTGAAAACCCGGTACAATTTGCACATTTCAGGGCTCAATCCCCCGGCTTGACCCGGCGGGGCGGGTGGACCACAACTCGGTCAAAAGCCCCTCAAGGAACGGATGGCAACCATGGATTATGATCCCGACAACATCTTCGCCAAAATTCTGCGCGGCGAGATACCTTCGTCAAAAGTTTACGAAGACGCCGACACACTGGCCTTCATGGACATCATGCCGCGCGCTGATGGGCATTTGCTGGTGATCCCCAAAACGCCCTGCCGCAATGTGCTGGATGCCACGCCCGACCAACTGGCGGCGGTCATGAACACCGTTCAAAAGATGGCTCGTGCAGTGATGAAAGCCTTCGACGCGGACGGTATAACCATTCAGCAATTCAACGAAACCGCAGGCGGGCAGGAGGTTTTCCACCTGCATTTTCACGTCCTGCCGCGTCATGTCGGGGTGTCGATGCGCCCACCTGGTAAAATGGGTGATTTCGACCTGATTGCCAAACATGCGGAGAAGATAAAAACCGCTTTGTAATCAAGACCTTTTGGTCTGTTTGTGAGGTGCCAATCCGGACAAATGCCAGCATCCGCCCGTGCATGTCGCCGCGACCGGAGACAAGAAAACCCGAAACCCCTCCTTGGGACAGGCCATGAGACTCCACAGCTGGACAACGCAGAAATCGCCTGCCCCCGACCATTGCGGCTTGAGCACGGGTTTCAGCGTGAAGGGGGGAAATGAATTGCCGTTCCGATTTGGGGTCGGAACGGCAGACTCGTAACCAAACACTTCTCGGATTTCGAGGGCGAGCCCTTGATCACCGGTTTAACATACCACTCACTCTTGATTGGCAGTTTCATATTACTCGTTAACAACACCGGTGTATCCTAGAGAATTAAAACTTGCCTAAAGAATAACGTAAAACTGAATGGTTCTTGGTAAATTGCGACGTGTTTCGGAAACAGAGCCTTCCGCACATGCATATTGTTGTATCCAAGCACAGCGGAAGCTGATTCTCTGCCAAGGCAGAATCAGAAATCAGAGGCACCAAACACGCCCTCGAAGGTTTTCTTCAAGGCCGCATCAAGATCATTCATGGTGACCGGAAGCCCCAGATCCACCAATGAAGTCACGCCATATTCGCTGATCCCGCAGGGAACAATGCCCGAGAAATGCTCCAGATCCGGTTCGACATTGATCGAAATACCGTGAAAGCTGACCCATTTGCGTAAACGCAGGCCAATTGCCGCGATCTTGTCCTCTGCCGGTTTGCCGGTCACCGTCAGCGGTTTGTCGTCGCGCCGCACCCAGACACCAACGCGCCCGTCGCGTATTTCGCCATGCACGTTGAATTCGGCAAGTGCCGATATCACCCAGTTTTCCAACTGTTTCACGAATTGGCGCACGTCGCGCCCGCGCTTGTTCAGATCCAGCATGACATAGGCCACACGCTGACCGGGGCCGTGATAGGTGTACTCGCCGCCCCGTTTGCTTGCATAAACCGGAAAGCGGTCAGGATCGGTCAGGTCTTCTATCTTAGCTGACGTGCCTGCCGTATAAAGCGGCGGGTGTTCCAGTAACCAGATGCACTCCTCCGCGTCGCCGCGTGCAATCCCGGCGACGCGTGCCTCCATAAAGGCGGTCGCTTCGTCATAACTGGTCAGACCATCGGTGATTTTCCATTCCATGGCGGCCTCATATCCGTCCATAGCGGGCAGGGGAAGAGGGGTCAGGCCGCTTCGGCCAAACACCGTTGCAGCACTCGGGAATAGGTATCGACCCCTTGCGCGCCGGTCAGCAGGTATTTTCCGCCAAACACCATGGACGGCACACCTGAGATACCCCTGCTGGTCCAGAATTGCTGTTTCTCTCGAACCAAGGCGATGCGTTCGCCGGTCTCAAGCACCTGACGTGCGGCATCAGGGTTCAGCCCGGCAGACGTGACGGCCTGCAGCAGAGCCTCAACGTCGGACACATCCTGTTGCCGTGTGAAATATGCGTCGAAAAGCGCAAGCTTCAATTGGTGTTGCTGGCCCTGACTTTCGGCCCAATCCAGCAACTGATGCGCCTTGAATGTATTCACGATCCGACTGTCTTCGTGAAAGTTGAAGGTGAACCCCAGTTCTGCGCCGATCGCCGTTAGCCTGTCACGTGCCTGCTGGCTCTGTTCGGGGGTCGAGCCATATTTCTCAGTGATGTGTTCCCGCAGGTTCTGCCCTTCAGGTGGCATGTTCGGGTTCAATTCGAACGGGTGCCAGCGAATTTGGGCCTGGATGCCCTGCTGTTTCAATGCCACATCAAGCTGGCGAAACCCGACTATACACCATGGGCACACAACGTCCGACACGATATCGATCTGTATGATGGGGCGGGTGTCGGTCGAGGTCATCTGAGGCTCCTGCTAGATCGAAACTGCGTTGCTCATCGGCTTAGATAAGACTGCTGCGAAGGTTTTTAAACCAGTGTGTTTTTGCCTCTTCACATCGCGTGCGCCAACGTCTATACGCCGCTCTACCAAGTCACTGGCAGTGCGGTCGTGGCGGAATTGGTAGACGCGCAGCGTTGAGGTCGCTGTGGGGTAACTCCCGTGGAAGTTCGAGTCTTCTCGACCGCACCAAATCTTCTCGTATCTTGAGATATTCAAATTGGCTTACGCGAAGCAGGCTTTGCCGTTCTGGTCTGTTCTCTTGCATTGCATATCCGTGGCCCGTAACTAAGCCAGGTGTCGGGAAGCGCGCCATGCCTCTGCAATGATGCGTTTTTTCCCTTCGTCCTGAATTTGCGGGCCGTAGTTGCGGGTAGGTGCGATGAGACTTGTCATATCAACGATGAAAGACGAGGGGCCGTTCATCCTTGAATGGATCGCGTATTACCTTTCGATCGGGTTTACGCATTTCATCGTTAACTCGAATGACTGCTCCGACGGCACTGACGCGATTTTGAAAAGATGCGAGGAACTGGGTTTTCTGGCGCATATCGATAACCCCGGTCCCTGGAAGCATGGGCCGCAGGCGTCGGCCTATGCGAACGCTATGGAACATCCCTGGTACGCTGAAGCCGAGTGGATTCTGGTTTGTGATGTCGACGAATTTCTCGATATCCGTGTTGGGGACGGTACGCTGGACGATCTGTTTCGCACCTTTCCACATGCAGATGGCTTTGCCGCGATATGGCAGATGTTCGGACACAATGGGATTGTCGAGTTTGAAGACAAGTTTGTGATCGAACAATTCACATCTGCAGCAGAGTTGGGGGTGGTGACGCCGCAGAATGTGCGTGCCTTCAAATCGCTTGTCAGAAACAACGGGTCTTATCGGGCAATCAACACACACCGTCCGCGTGGCCCAATCGCCGGTAAGGCCGAAAGCTTTGCATGGATTGATGGTGACGGAGATCCCTTGCCACCTGCAATGCGGCGAAATGGTTGGTCCCATTCCACTACTGGCGCGGCCTTTGGGCAGCAGTTTTTCAGGATGAACCACTATGCCGTCCGATCCATCGAGAGTTATCTGATGAAGCGGCTGCGGGGGGATGTAAACACAACCGCGTTTCATCCCAAGATGGAGGCAACGGGACAAGCCTATTGGCACATGCATTGCTTCAACAAAGTTGAAGAATTATCGATCCTTTCCAAATTGGACCGCCTTGGGAAATCGTATGATGAACTACGTGCGGATCGTGTTCTGGGAGACTTGCACGAAAAAGCTGTTGCTTATCACAAGCGCCGTATCTCGGAGATACGTGAAACAGAGGCCGCACAGGGATTCATAACTCGGTACAAGAATTTTGCCGGGGGGCGATATATAAAGGCGCTGGATCTGGGCGTGATGGAAGAAGGCGATCTTTCCTTTGATGCGGAGACCTACAAAGACCCCGAAGTTTCTTTCGCGCAAGTTGCGAAATGGACGCGTTTGGGCAAGATGTCCAAATCTGAAAACTCAAGACCCAATAACTACCCCTGGTTTACCCGGCTGGATTCCCTGGGAACGGCCATGGAGTACGAAGAAGCGGCGGCGCAGCATGCATTAATCACTGATGCAAAACAGGTGGATTTGCCGTTCGATCCGAAGGACTCATCTTTCCTGCCGCCAGTGTCTCCGGAGGTTGAAAGAACGAAAGAGCAGCGACAGCGGTTCTTGAGGTCAATCAGTGGCAAGAAGAACTGGGTTTTGATCGGGCATGTCGAAACCGAAATCGTAGAAGAAATACTTGCATTGGATGCAGTTGCGCAATTGACGATCATTGGGCCGTGGGGGCTGTCCTGGGACAGCTTTACTTGTGAGGATGCGACGCAAGATCCTAAACTTCAGGCCCTGGATCGCACCTTCTATGCATTGCTGGAGTACTTCCGAGAACCGATCGTCGCTGGGCGTCTGAGGGTCTACCGGGCGCTGCCGCCTTTGATGCTGAAGCTGTTTGAAGACCAAAGCGTTGGTGTCGTGATCATACGCGGGGTTCGGGCCGAGCGTGTCATGTTGCAGCTGTTGAACCGGATCGACAGGGTTCTGGCTCCGGGCGGGAGCATCGCCTTTACATCCTACAGGCGGGGCAAAGGGTCTTATTCCGGCATGTCTTCGGCGATTAACCGTTTTCTCGCGAGCAAAGCGAGTGACTATCGGGTTACAAGCCTCGAGCCTCCGTGGCTTGGTATCGACAAGTTGCCACCACTTTCCAAAAACGACACTTAGCTTCTGGTTCTTGAAGCAACGACATGTTAGCCATTGCCCAATAAACAAAACGGGTTTCGCGAGAAATCAATACCCGTCTGCAAGTGAGGTCGAGATGTCAAACGAACCCAGAGTGATCGGTGCTGTTCCCGGCAGCCAGAATAAACCGAACGCAGACAAGGCAACCAAACGCAAGAATACAAAAGACGCGATCCGACGTACGTTCCTGACGCGCCTTCCCAAGGGTGGGGTGGCTGTTGAGATCGGTGTCTGGCAGGGCGAGTTTTCTCCGACAATCCTGAAGTTGCTTGAACCCAGTCAGTTGTTTCTGATCGACCCCTGGAAACATATTGGCGAGGAATCGCATACAACGGCGTTTGTCGGCAGGACCGAAGACGAAAAGATGGAAGCCATCTTCCAGAAGGTCGTCACGTCCTTCGAAAAAGAGATCGAGGAGGGCAAGGTTGGCATTATTCGCGATTTCTCGGTGCCAGCATTAAAGCTTTTTGACGATGAGAGCATTTCATTTGCCTATGTCGATGGGGATCATTCTTACGAAGGTGTTACTGCGGACCTAGAGGCGTTGTTTCCCAAGATCAAATCGGGTGGGATCATGGCGTTTGATGATTACCACCGCCGGGGGTGGTGGGGCGACGGAGTGATCCGGGCCGTCAACGAGTTTCTGGGCAAACACCCCCGTGAATTGCGTATCCGGGCAATTGCTGGTGCGCAGATCGCTATTGAAAAAATCACCCCGCAAGATGACAGCAAGAAACAGGGCGACTAAGCGTCTGGGGTGAATGGCAGTGATGAACAAGCCTGAAAAAATCCTCATCTCTGCGATGAAAAATGAGGGCCCGTACATTCTGGAATGGGTGGCTCATCATAAAGTTGTGGGTTTCGACAGGATCATTGTTTACACCAACGATTGCACGGACGGTACGAACAGAATTTTGCGCCGTCTTGAGGCCCTGGGTCATGTTGAGTTTCACAGGAACCGCGTTGGAACGGGCGGGATTCACAGATCAGCTCTGAGGCAGGCCCGCCGTTTGCCCGTCGTGAAAGAAGCCAAATGGGTCTATGTCTGCGATGCGGATGAGTTTCTGAATATTCATGTCGGAAACCATAAGGTGGACGACCTGATCGAGGCCACACCGGGCGTGGATGTCATTTCCATTCCATGGAAGATATTCTCGAACAGCGGTCGCCATGTGTTGCGCGACGCGCCAGTGACGCAGCAGTTTTTCGATGGTGAGTTGAAGTATGAGCAGGGCGGGGCGGGGCGCCGGTTCGTCAAATCGCTTTTCCGGCAGGGTGAAGTCTATCTCCGCTATGGTATGCACAACCCGCATCCCAAGTCCGAGTTTCAGGCAGGTGTATTCCGGTCTGTTCCCGGGGGGCACGCGAAAGAACCCGCACCCTTTGGGAACCATGTTGCACCGCCTTTTGGATTTGAGATTGCACAGATCAATCATTACGCGGTCCGCTCCACACAAGCCTATTTGGCCAAGCGCAGCCGTGGGCGGGCCAACCACTCCTCGCAGACGCTGGGAACGGAATACTGGGACCGCTGGAACAGGGGTGGCGCGACGGATGAGACAATCCTCAGGTATAAGGAGGACGTTGACGCGGTGATGGCAGAATTTCAGTCCGACGAACGGCTTGCACGGCTGCACCGAAAAGCATTCCTGTGGCACAAGGCGTTGATCGAGGACCTTCTCAAACAGCCAGAATACAACGCGCTTTACCAGACGCTTGTTAATAAGCCGGCTGTAGAATTTGTTGCAAAAGACCGCGGATTGCACGCGCGTCTTTCGTCAGACAAGCAACCGTCTTCCAGCGTAAAACAGCCTGAATCCTGACAAACTCGCCCTCGGAGAAACTGCATATGGCCGCGGAAAATACTCTTCCCACAATCGGAATGCTCTGGTTGGAAGGTCCTCTCAGTTTTCTGGAACAGATGTGCCTTTTGTCTTTTGTCGCGAACGGACACAGGGTCGTGCTGTTCCACTATGACGAAGTCGAGAATGTACCCGAAGGTATCGAACTGGTTTCGGCGAACGAAATTCACGAACCGCAGCGGTTCATTATGAACAACCAGTTCAAAACACCGGTTCCGCAATCTGATATTTTCAGGCTGCAACTGATGCAAAAAACTGATTTTCTCTGGTGCGATACGGATGTGATTTCTTTGAAGCCGATCCCGAAGGCGGATCATATTTTCGGTTTCTTCAATCGCAATACGATCTGCAATGCGATCATGCGGTTGCCGTCCGACAGCCCCGCGCTGAAAGCGTATACGGAATACAGTCTTGATCCATTCCCAATCCGTCCTTGGGTAGAAGGTGAAGAACGCGAGAATCTGGAACGCCAGAAAAAGGCCGGTGAGTTGCCTCATGCCTCGGATCAGGCTCACAGTGTTTACGGACCCGGTGTCATGACGTGGTTTCTGCGACATCATGGCGAGATCGAACACGCTAGCCCACCCCCGGTGTTTTATCCTTTGCCGTTTCGGCAAACGGGGCAGGCGAACGACATTCCAGCGCGGGAGTTTCGAAAAAAGTACCTTACGGATCAGACGCAGGCCGTCCATCTTTGGGGCCGTCGGATGCGTTGGTGGCTTGCCAAGGGTGTAAAACGTCATTCATTTCTGGATCGAAGGCTGCGCGGTTTGGGGATCAGTCCTGCCAATGCACCTTTGCCGCGCAGAGGGCGGGGCGCGCCGCAGAACATCGAGTTTCCCGACTCGCTTCCGGACTTGCGGATCAGCAAAGAGGAAATCAGTGAAGCCACTAACGGCGTGATGTCCGTAGCTCAGGTCGCAAATTCTGAGCAGTTCTTCAAATTGGCCCAGGTTGAATTGGATAAGATAAAAGACAAAGGGCTTTATGGGGTGAATGACAAACCCCAATCGGGTCATCAGCGAGGTTGGGATCACTATGCCAATGACGCATTGCGGTTGAATGCCATGTCTATGTCATTGTCGAGATTTGCCAACAACCAGCGCTATTTACCCGATTTGAGCAACCCCAAGACCGTGACTGAGAAGATGCTGGTCATGAAGCTGTTTGCCGAGATGCCTGAAGTGTCGGCGGCGGATAAGTTGACAGCGGAAAGTTATATCCCAGAACCAGCCAGGAACCTTGTTACACCGGTGAAACGCTATTGGGTTTCATCGTCGCCTGAGTTGCCGGAAGACCTCGATCTCGAGCCGGGCAGCTATTGGCTCAAATGCAATAACGGGCAGGGGCAAAACCACAGGGTCACCTGGCCCATGAACACGGAAGACCGCAACCTGGCCCAGGAAAAGATTGCCAACTGGAGCAATAAACCCATTCCCCACGGGTTTTGGGCGGCAGAATGGTGGTATTCCACGATCGACACGCGCTATTTCCTCGAAGAGGATCTGGCGGCTGAAGGTCAGGACATCATCGATTGGAAATTCTGGGTTGTCGCCGGAAAGGTCCAGATTGTTCAGGTCGACCGGGACCGCTCTCGGGGACATGTGCAGATGATCCACGACCGGGATTTCAACTTCATCCCGAAAGAGCTGTATTTCCAGACAAGCGATGACACCGAGCCCAAGCCAAAGGTGTTTGACGATATGGTCGCAATCGCCGAAGCCGTCGGGCAACGTGTCGAATTTGCGCGGGTGGACCTCTATGTAATTGGCGACAAGATTTATCTGGGCGAAATCACGCTCTGCCCGTTTGGCGGAAAACGCAAGATGCGTACGCCCGAACTGGATGTGCAGATGGGTGAGGCCTGGGTTGGCACCCGTCTGTTCCCGAACTGATCAGGTTACTCGACGGCGATTTCCTGACGCAGCTTTCCTGTTGTCTTGTCAAAGATCAGGACGCGGTTGTCGTCGGTCACGACCGCATACCAGTTGGACCCGATGGTCAGGGCCTGTGCCCGGGCACCGTCGGGCAGGTTGATCTGATCTGGCAAGGCAGGTGCGCGGTCCGATAGGCGGATGACAATCAGGGCGAATGTCACTAGAACCCCGCCAATCATCACCGCGGTCAGCAGCATGACCATCCGCCGCAGTAATCGCAGCTGCGGGGTTTCCTGCGGTTCTTGGGGTTCGGAAGGGACAGTCATGGGCACCCGCCAGATTGAGTTTCAGATCGCGGCTGATCCGCCGCCTCGCCTTGATAAGGCGCTTTCCCGCGATGTGCCAGACGGTGAAAACCTGTCGCGCACGCGGTTGGCGCGCCTGATCGAGGACGGCGCGGTTTGGATTGACGGAACCCGGACGCAGGACCCAAAGGCCAAGGTGTCCGAAGGGGCGCAGGTCGCCATAACTGTGGCCGAGGCGGAAGACAGCCACATCGGTGCTGAAGACATCCCGCTTGAGGTTGTTTTCGAAGACGCAGACGTGATCGTCGTCAACAAGCCAGCAGGCATGGTGGTGCACCCCGCGCCGGGCTCGCCCGGGGGTACGCTGGTCAACGCCTTGTTACACCATTGCGGTGACGCTTTGTCAGGTGTTGGGGGGGTGAAACGCCCCGGTATCGTTCACCGGATCGATAAGGAAACCAGCGGTCTTCTGGTGGTCGCCAAATCAGACGCCGCACATCACGGGCTGGCCGAACAATTCGCAGCACATAGTGTCGAACGCTATTACCGCGCTGTGTGTTACGGGGTTCCGGATGCAAGTGATCCCCGTCTGCGAGGCGTCAAAGGGGTGAGCTTTGAGCCGGGAAACATCATGCGTGTGACCACCCAGCTTGCGCGGCACAAGACCGACCGTCAAAGGCAGGCGGTGTTGTTTCATGGCGGGCGTCACGCGGTGACACGCACGCGGGTAGTTGAAACATTTGGCACGCCTGCTGGTCTTGCTCTGATCGAATGCTGGCTCGAGACCGGGCGAACGCACCAGATCCGTGTTCATATGACCCATGCCGGGCATGGGCTTGTCGGGGATCCGATCTATGGTGGCAAGCGGAAACTGGCCACCAGGGCGTTTACGCCCGCCGCTGCCGAATGCGTGTACGACTTTCCCCGGCAGGCGCTTCACGCCGCCGTATTGGGGTTCGAGCACCCGGTGACGGGCGAACACCTGCGGTTTGAGGCCGAACTGCCGCAAGACATGGAGAACCTGATTGCCGCGCTTCGCGCGCCGCTGACACAATAAGCAAAGTCCTGTGAGTAAGAGTTTCTTATCTTTCCTTCATGAAAGATTAATTTCAGACTGTTAGCAGCACCTCTTGAACAGGATGGGTTCTTTACCCATATCCTATGTTAAAGACTTAAACATTTGTCGGAGGGACATCATAATGGCAAATTACGCAAATCTCCCCGCGCCGACGCCCGAGGGCGGCCTGAACCGCTATATGCAGGAGATTCGCAAGTTTCCCCTGCTTGAGCCGGAAGAAGAATATATGCTGGCCAAGCGCTGGGTCGAAGAGCAGGACACAGAAGCCGCGCATAAGATGGTGACATCGCACCTGCGGCTGGCGGCCAAGATTGCCATGGGATATCGCGGCTACGGTTTGCCGCAAGCCGAAGTGATTTCCGAAGCCAATGTGGGCCTGATGCAGGCGGTCAAACGTTTTGACCCTGAAAAAGGCTTCCGTCTGGCCACATATGCCATGTGGTGGATTCGCGCCTCGATTCAGGAATATATCCTGCGGTCGTGGTCGCTGGTTAAACTGGGCACAACCTCGGCGCAGAAAAAGCTGTTCTTTAACCTGCGCAAAGCCAAGGCGCGCATCGGCGCCCTGGAAGAGGGCGACTTGCGTCCGGAAAATGTCGCGCAAATCGCCAATGATCTGGGTGTGACCGAAGAGGAAGTGATCAGCATGAACCGCCGCATGTCCGGCGGGGACGCGTCTCTGAACGCCACGGTCGGGTCCGAAGGCGAAGGCACGATGCAATGGCAGGATTGGCTTGAGGATGAAGATGCCGACCAGGCCGGAGATTATGAGGCGCGCGATGAGCTGGAAGCGCGTCGCGAGTTGCTGGCTGCGGCGCTTGACGTGTTGAACGACCGTGAAAAGGATATCCTGACTCAGCGCAGGTTGCTGGATCAGCCGGTGACGCTGGAGGACCTCAGCGCCCAATATAATGTCAGCCGCGAGCGGATTCGACAGATCGAAGTTCGCGCGTTCGAGAAACTGCAAAGGAAAATGCGGGATCTTGCGCGTGAAAAAGGGATGCTGGGTGTCAGCTGACCACGATACCAGCCTGCTGCAATAGCTGCGGGCTGGTTTTTGCATTTGTGCGAATAATCCTCCTCTACGCGCACATTCCCGGCGCATCCTGACGACTCACTACCAGTTGAACGTCTGAGGCCGTTATCCTGACTGTGAAGCCAAAAGAATGGCCGCAGGGTCAAAGCTATGGTAGGGCAAAGACGCGTTTCATTTCGATGACGGTGTGACAGGTCGATCCTGCGGACCTCGCAGGGGAACGAACCCTTTGGGGTTCGAACATCTATGGAGAGCGTTATGCAAAAACCGGTTCAGTTTGGCGTGTTAGGTGCCGCGAAATTCGCGCGTGAATACATGGCACCGGCGATACATGCCGCCAACGGGGCGCGACTGGCTGCACTGGCGACGTCAGATGCGGCAAAGGCTGAACCTTTTTCGTCTTTCTGTCCCGATCTGAACGTGTTCAAAAGCTATGATGCGCTGTTGGCGGACCCTGGTATTGATGCGGTCTACATACCACTGCCCAACCATCTTCATGTGGAATGGAGCCTGAAAGCGTTGGATGCCGGCAAGCATGTGCTGTGCGAAAAGCCGATGACTATGAAGGCGGACGAGTTTGACGCATTGATCCAAAAGCGCGACGAAAGCGGCTTGCTTGCCGCCGAGGCGTATATGATCGTGCATCACCCCCAGTGGCAACTGGCACGTAAACTGATTGCGGATGGTGCAATCGGCAATCTGGTGCACGTAACCGGAGCGTTCAGTTTCGACAATCGGGCAGATACCCAGAATATTCGTAACCGCGCTGAAACGGGCGGCGGCGGATTGCGAGACATCGGTGTTTACGTAATTGGCGGAGCCCGGTTTGCAACGGGGCAGGAACCGGTGGCGATACAGTCAGCCATCCGTTGGCAGGATGATATCGACATCTTCACCGAAATTCGCGCGCAGTTCCCCGGTTTTACCTACTCAAGCTACGTGTCCATTCGGATGCATCCCCATCAGGAAATGGTGTTTCACGGGGAAAATGGCCTGATCCGCCTGACTACACCGTTTAATGCGCGAGTGTTTGGTGAAGCCCGGGTCGAGTTGCATCGTCCGGGGCTTGAGGTGCTGGTCACCCGGTTCCCCGCAGCGGACCATTACAAGCTTCAGGTCGAGGCCTTCTGCCGCTCGGTCCGGGAAGGGGTAGAGTATCCCTGTCCGCTGGAGTTTTCTCGGGGGACGCAAGAGGTGATTGATCGTGTGTTCGCGGGTGCAGTTTCGCTGTAACTTGCCCTTTGCGCGCGGGCTCGGCTATCCTTTTGCGTACGTTTAGCAGGAGATGACCCATGGCCGGAGGCTGGGCGCGCGACGGCGCAGTAAACGAACAGATCGAAGCGTCGATTTCGGATGAGTTGGCGCGGATGCAGGCGCAAAAGCGGCCTGTTGGTGAAAGCCTGACCCATTGCGCCGAATGCGAAGAGACGATCCCTGAAAAACGCCGCGTTGCTTTGCCGGGCGTGAAGCTGTGCCTTGAGTGCCAGCAGGAACGCGATGGCGCGTTCAAAGCGCGCGGCGGCGTCAATCGGCGGGGGTCGAAGGACAGTCAGCTGAAGTGAGTTCGGGTTTGGCTTCTAAGAGCCCTGACTTATAAGCTACGCAAACTGTTCGATCACCAGAATATTGTAAGCTTTGCCATATGCTCTCGAAACATTCCCAGGGCATCAATTGGTAAGATTGCACCATCTTCGAGCAAAATCTTGGTTCGGATTAGTTCAGGGCCAAACTCTCGTTCATGGTAAAAGAACACGATTTCGATTTCTCGCTGACTTGCAATGTCTTGCTCAGAGGCAAATCCTGACAAAGAACCTCCACGCATACGTGCTGGACGTGTTTTCAGGCATTGACCGGCGCCGCTTCCTACCAATTCCGCGCAATAAATCTTGCGTTCTGAAAGATACCTTTCGGTCAAACTTCCATAGTGTTCAGACGTGTAAGGCTTGATGGTTTCCAAGAGAGCTGTGACCGGAGAAGCGCACTCTAAGCAGGTGTACTTGATAAATGCCTCATTGAACTCGGCTGACCAGATTCCCTCTCTTTCCATGTTGGCGATAAGGTATGACCCTTCAAGGCGACCAAACCGAGTGCCTTCTGCACAGCTTGATTGTGCAAATAGAATTGAGGCGACAACTATGAATTGAGTAAGAAGTTTCAATGGCCATCCCGCATTCAAGGCTACGTTTCTTCACTGAGATATAGCTTTTTCATAAAGCCTGATCCAAAATTGCCGGGCATGGCAGGTTTTTTCCGCAAGGCAGATGTCGCCGCCCTCTGTCGAGGGCGTCTCAGCCCTCCATCGCCTCCAACTCGTCGATAAAGCCTGAGATCATCGACAGGCCCTTGTCCCAGAACTTGGGGTCGCTGGCGTCCAGACCGAACGGGGCCAGCAGTTCCTTGTGGTGCATCGAACCACCAGCGCGCAGCATGTCGAAATACTTGTCCTCAAACCCATCCGCGCCGCTTTCGTAAACAGAATAAAGCGCATTCACGAGGCCGTCGCCGAAGGCATAGGCATAGACGTAAAAGGGCGAGTGAACGAAGTGTGGGATGTATGCCCAGAAGGTCTCGTACCCGTCCATGAATTCAAATGCGGGGCCAAGGCTTTCGGCCTGTACACTCATCCAAAGGGCGTTGATGTCATCCGGGGTCAGCTCGCCCTCACGTCGGGCAGCGTGCAGCTTGCATTCAAAGTCGTAGAAGGCGATCTGTCGGACCACCGTGTTGATCATATCTTCGACCTTGCCAGCCAGCAGAACCTTGCGCTGTTCCGGGGTTTCCGCCTGTTCCAGCATCTTGCGGAAGGTCAGCATCTCACCAAAGACCGAGGCAGTTTCCGCCAGCGTCAGCGGGGTGGATGACAACATCTCGCCCTGGCCTGCGGCCAGCACCTGATGGACGCCGTGTCCCAGTTCATGAGCAAGCGTCATCACATCGCGCGGTTTGCCCAGATAGTTGAGCATCACATAGGGGTGGACATCCGTAACTGTCGGATGGGCGAAGGCCCCCGGCGCTTTGCCCGGTTTCACCGCCGCGTCGATCCATCCTTTTGAGAAGAAAGGCGCCGCGATTTCGCCCATGCGGGGATCAAAGGCATCATACGCGTTCATCACCGTCTTTTGGGCCTCTTCCCAATTCACGATACGCGTGTCTTCCATGGGCAGGGGCGCGTTGCGGTCCCAGACCTGCATGACGTCCAGTCCAAGCCACTTGCGCTTCAGCTCATAATAGCGATGGCTCAGCTTGGGGTAGGCGGCCACGACCGCCTCGCGCAGGGCCTCGACCACTTCGGGTTCGACGTCGTTCGACAGGTGACGCCCGGTCTGAGCGGTCGGCATCTTGCGCCAGCGATCAACGATTTCTTTCTCTTTGGCCTGCGTGTTGTGAACGCGGGCGAAGGTTTTGATGTTGTCCTGAAAAACCGATGCCAGTTCACGCGCCGCGGCCTCACGTTTCGCGCGGTCCTGTTCCGTCAGCAGATTCAGGGTGCCTTCGATGTTCAGTTCTTCACCGTCGACATGAAATGCCAGTCCGGCAATCGTTTCGTCGAACAGACGTTCCCACGCGTCGCCGACAACCCCCAGATCATGAAGGAACTTTTCCAGCTCGTCAGACAGTTGGTAGGGCTTCATTGCACGGATGCGACGGAACACAGGTTCGTAGCGGGCTAGATCCGTGTTGGCCGCAAAATGCGCTTTCAGAACATCGTCTTCGATCCGGTTGATCTCGAGCGTGAAGAACACAAGCGGAGTGGTGAAGATCGTGATCTTTTCCTGCATATCCGACAGGAATTTGGCGCGCTCTGCGTCTGTGGTCAGTTGGTAATAGCGCAGACCTGCAAAGGACATGACACGCCCGGCGATGGCGTTGATCTTTTCGTTGCGATGCACACAGGTCAGCAGGTCTGCGGCCTCCAGATCGGCCAGCTTGCCTTCGTAATCAGCAGCAAATGCGGCACATTCGCCTTCCAGCCAATCCAGATCGCGCGCTAATTCGGGTGCGTTTTCCGAGGTGTAGAGATCGCTCAGATCCCATTCCGGAAGATTGCCCAGATTGCCGGAGCCACCGATTGCGTTCGCGTCACGGACAGGGAAGGGAAGGTCGCGCATGGATCACCTTTAGTAGACTGCTTTTGCAAACATCTAGGGCTGGCGCGCCCGGATCACAAGCGGCCAATCCCAAAGGTGAAAGGGTTTACGAGGAAACCAGCTCGGGTGCGCCATTGGCCTGATTGGCCAGAAAATGCGCCGCAATCTTGTCCAGCACCGGCCCCCGAACCTCGGGTGCTTCCATTAGTACCTCGTGTTCACCATCCGGAATTTCGATCAGCGTTCCGTTGGGCCAATTGGCCATGCGCGCACGAATTTCCTTGCGGTCAACGATTTGCTCATGGCTGCCCAGAAATGTCAGGCAGGGTGTCTGAGGGGCGGTCTGCTCCATTAACCAAGCACATTCATCCAGCGACTCGCGCAGCCACAGATTTGAAGGGGCACCAAGCGCGAGTTCTGGGTGTGCATTCAACTGATCCTGCATCATCCGGTACATGTCCGGGTCGCGGGTCAGCATGTTTCCCTCGAAAGGTTGCGACAGGACATAGCTTTTGAGTGTTGTGGTGGGGGGCGTTCGTTCGCCCAGGCCAAGCGCTGTGCCCCAATAGGCCGTAACGCGGCTTAGGGGTTTCATGACCGGAGTGAAGAAAATTCCCCACATTGGGCCCGTGAAAGCGCAAGCGGCAAAACATCCTTTCTCGATGACGGCACGCAACCCGATTGCACCGCCCATCGAATGCCCGACCACGTACCATGGTTTTGGCAGATCCAGCGCGCTTGCAAGTTTCAGAGTGACCTGAACGTCCTGCTGGTAATCGGTGAACTGATCGACATGTCCGACCCGAGCATCGTCCAGCAATCGATCTGCAAGACCCTGACCGCGCCAGTCGACGGCCAGCATGGCGAACCCACGCTCTACGAATTCGCTGGCAGTAGTGCCGTATTTCTCAATGTATTCCGTGCGTCCAGGAAACATCATGACAGTGCCATGTACCTTTCCGTCCGGAAGCCAGTGAGCAACGCGAATGCGTTTTTGATCCGACGTTATCAACCAGTGGGCCTTTCCACCGGCGGGGCCGCCGGCCACGTCTTCAAACAAAGGGGCCGGCGAGAAC
Organism: Ruegeria sp. AF3; assembly: GCF_056536285.1. Classification (NCBI taxonomy): domain Bacteria; kingdom Pseudomonadati; phylum Pseudomonadota; class Alphaproteobacteria; order Rhodobacterales; family Roseobacteraceae; genus Ruegeria; species Ruegeria sp. AF3. The sequence goes on from NZ_JBQFJM010000001.1 coordinate 3,268,409, forward strand.
TCCATCAGGCCAGTACCGATGCAAGTTTCATGGCAACACCCATGTCGCCATCAATGCTCAGCTTGCCGGACATGAACGCACCTGTCGGGTTCAATTCACCGCTGAGGATCTGTTCAAACGTGTCGGCATCCGCGCTTAGGGTGACATCAGCATCATCGTCGCTGACCCGCGCGCCGTTGGAATCCAGGACAATGGCACCCAGATCGGCGATATCAAACTTGGCCGAGGCATCAAACGCGCCGCCTTCCAGTTTTTCATTCAAAGCGGCGGCTGCCTTTTCAAGTGTCTCGCTCATGTTTTTCCTCATATTGTTAGTGCGCCGTGAATGGACATCCCCGGTCGCAACGCTACACTGACTATTGTTATGAGCATTGCAATCCACAATCTCAAAGGTATCGTCGCGGCACTTTTTGTCCTAGTCACGATTTCCTCCACTTGCCTTGCGCAACAGGCGGATTCACGGGACGAGGGCGAATTGCTGCAACAACTTGCCCAATCGACGCCCGATCAGGCCATTGCTCTGGATCGGCAGTTGCAAGCTCTGTGGGCCCAGTCCGGTTCAGCATCGGCCGATCTGCTGCTGGAACGTGGCCGCGAAGCGTTGGATGACGGAGACGTAAGTGCGGCACTGGAACATCTGACCGCCCTGACGGACCATGCGCCCGATTTTGCTGAAGGCTGGCACCTGCGCGCTTCGGCCTTTTTCGGGATCGAACGGTTTGGCATGGCCGCTGCCGATCTGGAACATGCCCTGACCCTGAACCCCAACAATTACGAGGCAATCTACGGTCTGGGCCTGATCTTTGAGATTATCGGACAACCTGACAAAGCTTACGAGGCCTATTCACGGGCATTGGCTATACATCCCCACCACGAAGAAGTAACCAATGCGGTGAATCGACTGAAGCCGCAGATTGACGGCGCAGCGCTGTAAGGTCCGGGCAGGGGGCAAAGGTGAGCGGGTCATCCCGAATAGTGGCCGTTTTGGGCCCTACGAACACAGGTAAAACCCATTACGCAATCGAACGGATGCTGGGATACCGCACAGGTGTCATCGGTCTGCCGCTGCGTCTGCTTGCGCGCGAGGTCTACGATAAGATCGTCGCCATCCGCGGGCCGTCGGTTGTTGCGCTTGTCACCGGTGAAGAGCGGATCGTACCCCCCCGGACCCAGTATTGGGTCTGTACTGTCGAGGCGATGCCCGAAGGTATGGGTGCGGATATCGTGGCGATTGATGAAATCCAGTTGTGTGCCGATCCCGAGCGCGGCCATGTCTTTACAGATCGCCTGCTTCGGTCGCGCGGAACAAACGAGACGCTTTTTCTTGGCTCTGACACGATGCGCGGCCCGATTGCGGCGCTGGTGCCCGAGGCGCAGTTTGTCCGACGCGAGCGGATGTCGCAGCTGGTCTATTCCGGTTCGAAGAAACTCAGCCGGATGCCGGCCCGCAGCGCTATTGTCGGGTTTTCGGTTGAGAATGTGTATGCCATCGCGGAGCTTCTGCGCCGCCTGAAAGGTGGCGCGGCGGTGGTCATGGGGGCCCTGAGCCCACGGACGCGGAATGCCCAGGTGGAACTTTATCAAAATGGCGAGGTTGATTATCTGGTTGCCACAGATGCCATCGGCATGGGCTTGAACCTGGATGTAAACCACGTTGCATTTTCATCCCTGACCAAATTCGACGGGCGGCGGATGCGCCCGCTGGCCCCGAATGAACTGGCCCAGATCGCAGGCCGTGCCGGGCGTGGCATGTCGGACGGCACCTTTGGCGTGACCGGAGAGGCGCCGCCGCTGGACGAAGGTGTCGCCCAGGCAATCATGGACAGCCGGTTTACGCCGATGAAAAAGCTGAACTGGCGGAATGCCGCTCTCCGGTTTGGTTCGATTGATGCGCTGATCAGCTCGCTTGAGGTCAGTCCGAGTGACGAACACCTGATCAAAGCCCGCCCTGCTGATGACCTGAATGTGTTGAAATCGCTGTCACAACAGGCCGAGATTGCCGCCCGTGCAAGTGACGGTCCATCCATCCGATTGCTGTGGGATGTGTGCAGAATCCCTGATTTTCGCGGCATCAGCCATGCAGAGCACGCCAGTCTGCTGGAAGTGATCTATGGCCACCTGCACGAACGCGGCAGTATTCCCGACGATTTCATGGCCCGGCAGATACGGCGGATTGACCAAACCCATGGGGATATCGATGCGTTATCCAAAAGGTTGGCATATATTCGCACCTGGACATATGTTGCGCAACGAAACGGTTGGGTGCGTGACGAATCACATTGGCGTGACGAAACGCGCACTGTAGAAGACAGGCTGTCTGACGCACTACATGAGCGACTGACTCAAAGATTTGTGGACCGGCGTACATCGGTTTTGTTGCGGCGGCTCAAACAGAAGGAGGCCCTTTTGGCCGAAGTAAATGACAAGGGTGAAGTGACCGTCGAAGGCGAATTCGTCGGTCGTTTGGAAGGGTTCCGGTTCAGCCCGGACAAAAGCGCGCAAGGAACCGAAGCGAAAGCGCTCAAATCGGCATCTTTGCAAGCACTCGCGCCGCAATTCCATCTGCGTGCCGATCGCTTCTACAATGCGCCCGATACCGAAATTGATTTCACCGATCAGGGCGGCCTGATGTGGGGCGAATATGCCGTTGGCAAACTGGTTGCCGGGGCCGAACCTCTCAAGCCCGTGGTCGAGGTTTTTGTGGACGAGGCCGCAGGTCCGGATGTCGAACAGAAGGTGCGGCGCCGGTTGCAGCATTTCATCGACCGCAAGATCGCTGCACTGTTCGAGCCGCTGCTGAATCTGTCGCGCGACGAGGAGCTCAACGGGCTGGCGAAAGGGTTTGCCTTCCGCATGCTCGAGGCGCTGGGCGTACTGCCGCGCGCCGGCGTCGCGCAAGAGGTCAAGGATCTGGATCAGGACGCGCGTGGCGCCTTGCGCAAGCATGGCATCCGCTTTGGCCAGTTCACCATCTTCATGCCGCTCTTGCTGAAGCCCGCACCGACGCGTCTGCGTCTGGTGCTGTGGGCGCTGTATGGCGGTTTGCAGGAATTCCCCGAAGCACCGCCTCCGGGGTTGGTGACTGTGCCGGTCGCCAAGGATGCACCGCAGGGTTACGACACCATGTGCGGCTACCGCGATGCGGGCGACCGATCGATCCGTATCGACATGCTGGAACGTCTGGCCGATATGCTTCGTGCGGAAGACAGCCGTGGCGGGTTCGAAGCCAAGCCGGATATGCTGTCGATCACTGGTATGACGCTTGAACAGTTTGCTGACCTGATGCAAGGGCTGGGTTACAAAGCCGAACGCGGCGAGCGTGGCAAGGTCAAACCGGCACCGGTTGAGCAGCCTGTGACAGAGGCGGCTGAACAAGCCGTTATCGACGAGACGCCAGCACCTGACGCGGCATCAGAAGAGGTCGCCGCGACCGCCGAGGAGGCAGCCGAGGCCACCGAAAGCACCGAGACGGCAGCCGAGGCTGTCGCAGAAGGTCAGGTCGCGGAACCTGCGTCGGATGAACCCGAGGTTGAAGTGTTTTACACCTTCACCTGGGGCCGTCAGCGTCAGCCGAACCGTGGTCCGCGCCGCGAGCAGGGGCAGGGCAAGGGGAAACCACGGGGCAAACCGCAGGAGGGCCGTGGCAAACCACACGGCAAGAAGGGCGGCAAGCCGCAAGGGGCCAAGACCTTCTCGTCACGGCCACCGAAAAAGGAAAAGGCTATTGATCCCGACAACCCGTTCGCCGCAGCGCTTATGGGTCTGAAGGACGGCAATTGACGCAAGATGGCCGAGGCCAAACTGCGGATCGATAAATGGTTGTGGCAGGCGCGGTTCTTCAAGACCCGCAGCCTTGCCGCCAAACAGGTCAGTGGTGGCCATGTCCGGCTGAATGGAAACCGGGTGCTGAAACCGGCGCAGGCCGTGGCCCCCGGTGACGTTCTGACCTTCTCGCAGGGTCGCATCGTCCGCGTCATACGTGTGGAAAAACTGGGGGAACGCCGCGGTCCGGCGCCCGAGGCGCAAACTCTGTACTTTGATATGACCGAAAAGCAGGAAGCGCCTCTTGTAAATCCAGGTTTCGAGGGAAAAGGTCGGCCAACCAAGAAAGATCGACGCGCTATTGATCTTTCTCGCCCGGAAGATCACTGATCCTGTCTTGAAGAGCGGGCCAGACTGAATTAGCTAGTCGCTCAAACCGCAAACAGGAATCCAACCATGACCTATGTAGTCACCGAAAACTGTATCGCCTGCAAATACACCGACTGTGTCGAAGTGTGTCCGGTGGACTGTTTCTACGAAGGTGAAAACACGCTGGTCATTCATCCTGACGAATGCATTGACTGCGGAGTGTGCGAGCCCGAGTGCCCCGCCGATGCAATCCGCCCCGATACCGAGCCGGGTATGGAGGAGTGGGTCGAGTTCAATCGCAAGTATTCCGAACAATGGCCGGTGATCGTCACCAAGAAAGACCCGCTGCCCGACGCAGAGGAGCGTGACGGTGAAGAGGGTAAGATGGAGAAGTATTTCTCGGAAGCGCCCGGAGAAGGCGGCTGAGTGATTCGTTCCACACGGCCTGTTTTGACATAAAGATCACGGCACAACCTGTTGAACGCAGGTTGAATATGAAAAATTCCCGTAAGGTAAACTTTCGGGCGTCGTAATTTTGTGATATACTCCACCCCACATGATGACCGAGATTGGGATGCGCTCCGTAAGTATGCTCACTTTGGAGTATTGAATTTATGACAATATCGCCGCCTGACGGGGCTGAGACAGTCCCCGCATGTGGTGTTTTTGTTGTCCGTGTCCCGTCCGCAAGCAAGGAAAAAACTGAATGACAAAGTCGAAAAAGCTCGAGTTCCGCCCGAACGACTATGTTGTCTACCCCGCCCATGGCGTGGGTCAGATTATTTCGATCGAGGAACAGGATGTCGCGGGATTCACGCTCGAGCTGTTCGTCATCTCATTTGAGAAAGACAAGATGACGTTGCGCGTGCCGACCAACAAGGCGACCGAATCCGGTCTGCGGTCGCTCAGCTCGCCCGATGTGATCAGCCAGGCGATGAAAACGCTGAAGGGCAAAGCCAAGGTTAAGCGCGCCATGTGGTCCCGTCGCGCGCAGGAATATGAACAGAAGATCAACTCGGGCGATCTGATCTCGATCGCCGAAGTTGTCCGTGACCTGCACCGCACCGATGATCAACGCGAGCAGAGCTATTCCGAGCGTCAGCTGTACGAAGCCGCTTTGGAACGTCTGACCCGTGAGGTCGCGGCTGTTTCAGGCGCTGGCGAGGTGTCTGCCGCCAAGCAGGTGGACGAAGTTCTGACCTCACGCGCTGCCTGATCGAAGGTACTTTGACAAAACGGGCCGCTCCGAATTTGGGGCGGCCTTTTTCGTGGCTTGGTGATTTGTTCATATGGCGCTAATTTCACTGTGTATGCAGCGGATTACCGGACAGACATGAAGCAGACTGTGAAATACCTGTATATCGGACACGACCCTGTTTCGGTTTGGTTTAGGTATGCGCTGATCCTGTTCGATGTTGCGACAATCATTTTCTTTGTCGCGACGGCCCACATCCCGCATGGGCCAGGTTTGACCGTTGCAAGCCAACTGGTCGGCGTGCTGATTTTTCTGGATTTCTCTGCGCGGCTCTGGATTTCAAAAGACCGCTGGAAGCTGTTGCGCCAGATTTACACGGTGGCGGATATCGTAGTCGTCCTCTCTCTGGTGCTTGATCCGTTTTTGACAGGCAACCTGGCTTTCCTGCGGATATTACGCGCCCTGCGTCTGATCCATTCATATCACCTGCTCTGGGATTTGCGGCGCGACAGCCGTTTTTTCCGCACGCACGAGGACGCTGTTATCGCAGCGATCAACCTGCTGGTCTTTGTCTTTGCCACCTCGACGGCCGTTTTGGTGTTTTTTATACCAGAAGACGCGCAAACGCCCTACGTAGATGCGCTGTATTTTACCATGGCGACGCTCACGACGACCGGGTTTGGCGACATCACTTTGGTCACACCGGGTGGCAAGCTGTTTTCTGTCTTCATTATGGTCGTTGGCGTGGCACTGTTCGTCCGGCTGGCGCAAGCAATTTTCGCGCCACAGAAGGTCCGTCACAAATGCCCCAGCTGCGGGCTGTACCGGCACGACCCAGACGCCGTGCATTGCAAACATTGCGGCGATACGTTGCGAATTGAAACAGGGGGGTCGCCTTAGGTCTGGGCGCTGAGTGTAAGCAGAAACGTGACTTCCGCCAATTGCTGCGACGCTCCCAGAATATCTCCGGTTTGACCGCCGATCTTGGTTTTCGCGACGAGCCCCAAAACGGCAACGACCAAAGTCGCGAAGACTATCGCGTTAAGCGCAAGACTTCCGCACAAGCTGAAAGCGACCAGAATTGCGATGCCCACAGCGATACAGGCTGATCCTGCGCCGGGGGTACCAACCGAATGGCTCAGGCCCGACGTTCTGGCGTTTGGAAGAAGTACCATCAGTGCTGGCATCAATGCGCGGGAAAATACACAAGCCGCAACCACCATCCAGATCGGACCAGTGACAAGTATGGTAGAAATCGCGGATACTCGTAAAAGCTGCGACATCACCAAAGCGAGCACGCCGTAAGTTCCAATCTGGCTGTCCTTCATGATCTCCAGCCGCCGTTCAGCGGTGAAACCGCCCCAAAGCCCGTCGAACGTATCAGCCAGACCATCTTCGTGCATTGCCCCGGTCATCAGGATCAGCGCTGAAACCAGTAATGAAGCCGCCACAAACGGGGGCAGTTGAAGCCCCATCGCCAGCCAACCGGTCAGGCATGCCAACCCGCCAACGACCAGCCCAACCAGTGGAAACGCCCATACCGATTGTGCCTGCCGGGCAAAAACGGCTTTGGGCAAACGGGGCAGGGGCAGGCGGGTCAACAGCACCAGGGCCAGCGGAACATCCCACAGGGAAAACGGTTTGGTGTCGTTTTTATGCACGCCCGTGCCTTTCGGGGTCTTGTTGGTTTCGATCCTTCGGTTAAACACGCAGGACCACTCTGATGCAATGAGGCTTTCATGCTGCCTGAACTGAATGATTTGAACACGTTCCGTGCTGTCCTGGCGGGAGCTCCGGGCCCAGATGCCGCTGCGGTGCAGGGCGCGGCCGAGCGAAATGGACAATTGACCAAACCCCCCGGCGCGCTTGGTCGGCTTGAGGATCTTGCAGTCTGGTATGCAGGATGGCGGGGGGACGCCCGTCCACAGATCAGTGCGCCTCAGGTTATCGTGTTTGCCGGAAATCACGGTGTTACCGTGCAGGGTGTTTCGGCCTTTCCACCGGAAGTGACCGTGCAGATGGTGATGAATTTCGAACATGGCGGGGCGGCGATAAATCAGTTGGCCAGGGCCGCGGGCGCGAAGATGGATGTACACGCGCTGGATCTGGACAAGCCGACTGCGGATTTCACCCAAGCCCCAGCCATGACAGAGGATGAATTGCTAGCCGCGTTGCGCACTGGCTGGCAGGCCGTTGATCCGCAATCCGATCTTTTGGTGGTCGGCGAAATGGGGATTGGCAACACCACCCCGGCTGCGGCTATTGCCTGTGCTCTGTTTGGTGGCGACGCGTCCGATTGGACAGGGCGCGGAACTGGTGTGGATGACGCAGGTCTGGTCAACAAAACCCGTGTCGTGGCCGAGGGTGTCGCCAAACACGCGTCAGATGATGGTCTGGACATCCTGCGCTGTCTGGGTGGACGCGAGATTGCCGCAATGGCGGGTGCAATTGCGGCTGCGCGGGTGTTGCGCATCCCGGTGATCCTAGACGGGTTCATTTGTTCGGCCGCCGCCGCCTGTTTGTGTAAGCTGTCCGATGGCGCGCTGGATCATGCTGTGGCAGGTCATCAAAGCGCCGAAGCGGCCCATGGTGCCGTGCTGGCGAAATTGGGTAAAGAGCCATTGCTGAGCCTTGGCCTGCGGTTGGGCGAAGGGTCCGGCGGGGCATTGGCGATCAACATTCTGAAAAGTGCCGTTGCCTGTCATTCCGGCATGGCAACCTTTGCCGAAGCTGGGGTTTCTGACGGCTAAACCCGCGCCTGACTCGGGCAAAGGCTTGGGTCAGGCCGATTTTTTCGCGTGCTCTTCGGCCAGTTCCAGCAGCGCGGTTTCCAGATCCTTTTCCAGCGCCTGCGAACGCTCAATGTATTTTTTGTTTTCGGCGGTTGGCAGTCCGGGAACCCAAAGCTCGGCCAGATCACGCAATGACTTCCGGTCGTGGTGGTAAAACGTCTGCTCGGCCTGGGCTGCTTCGTACTCACTCAGCCCGATATTCTCCAGAACATAGCGACCTGCACGCAGCGAGCTGTCGAACATTTCCCGCACGATGTCATTGGCACCCGCCTGATACAACTCGTACACATGGGTCCGGTCGCGGGCGCGGGCGATGATGTGCAGGTCAGGGCGCTGCCGTCTGGCATAGCTGACCAGTCGCGTGACTTGCTTGTGATCATCCATAACGGCGACAAGAACGGATGCTTTGTCCAATCCCGCCGCGCGCAACAGTTCCGGCCGAGTGGGATCACCCAGAAAGCCTTTGACACCAAATCGGCGCATCAGCTGAATGGTTTCAATATTGTGGTCCAAAACGACTGTCTTGAAACCGCTGGCCCGTACCAGCCGGTTGACGATCTGACCAAAGCGACCAATGCCGGCGATGATGACCGGGCCCTTTTCGTCGATCACGTCCGGTTCGGGGGTGGTCGCTGAATCGCCAATCTTCTTTGACAAGGCGTCGTAGACAATGAAAAGAAGAGGTGTGATCAACATCGTCAGAGCAACGATCATCAGCAGCTTCTGCGACAGGTTGGGCGGAATAACATTCTGTTTCGTCGAAAATGCCAGCAGGACAAATCCGAACTCACCAGCCTGCGCTAACCCAAGGGTGAACAACCAGTGATCACGCCCCCGCAGTTTGAAAGCCCTGCCCACCAGATAAAGGATGATCCCCTTGGCAAGTATCACAAGCAGCGCCAGTCCAATCAGGTCCAGCGGGTCGTTGAAGAAATAACCAAAGTCTATTCCGGCCCCGACCGTGATGAAAAACAGCCCCAGAAACAACCCTTTGAACGGTTCAAGGTCACTTTCCATTTCATGTCTGAATTCAGAACTGGCCAAAACAACACCTGCCAGGAACGCGCCCAAGGCAGGTGACAGGCCGACCAGTGTCATCAGAAACGAAATACCCACGACGATCATCAGTGCTAGTGCGGTGTACATCTCGCGCAGACGGGTTGCGTGGATGAAGCGAAACAACGGTCTTGTCAGGTAGACACCGGCCAGAATGACAAACACCACCGCGCCGATTGTGACCAGGGTAACGGCCCAGCCCGGCAACCCCTCGACCAGTGACAGGCTGTGATCGCCCGCGCCATGTGAACCTCCGGCCCCCCTGTCTATCGATCCATCGGCTTGGAAGCGCGGCATGGCGGGCAGGGCCAGCAGTGGCAACAAAGCCAGAATTGGGATCACCGCAATGTCCTGCGTCAACAGAACCGAAAATGTCGCACGGCCGCCATTTGTCTGCATCAGGCCTTTTTCTGACAAGGTTTGAAGAACGATCGCGGTCGATGAAAGCGAAAGGGTCAACCCTACCGCCAGGGCAACCGACCAGGGATGGTTGGCGTACATGGCCACGGCAGCAATCGCGATTGTTGACAGCAACACCTGCAATCCGCCCAGACCCAATAGCTTGTCGCGCATGTCCCATAGGGCGCGTGGCTCCAGTTCCAGGCCAATGAGAAACAGCATCATCACCACGCCAAATTCGGCCACATGCTGAAGATTTTCGGTTTCCGCTCCGACAAGTCCCAGTACGGGTCCGATAATGATCCCGGCGGCAAGATAGCCCAGCACGGACCCCAACCCTAGTCTGGCAGACAGGGGAACGGCAATGACAGCCGCTGCCAGATAGATCGAAGCCTGATATAGAAAGTCGTCCATGTGTGTCCTCGGAACCTTTTCAGGTGGGAAGGGGGGCGTCGCGTTTAAGTTGATCCATTACGATCTGGCTTTGTACTCTTGCAACGGCAGGATGCGGCAGGATCACGTGATGTAGCAAGCTGTTGAGGGCGGACAGGTCGTCACAGTAGATGTGCAGCAGATAGTCGGCCTCGCCCGTCATCGTCCATGCGCTGGTAATTTCGGGGCGGGTGTCGACCATGCGGGCAAAGCTTGCGGATTGCTCGGGGCCATGGGTGCCCAGATGCACCTGAACAAACCCCTGCACCTGCAGGCCCAGTTTCAGCGGGTCCAGCCGGGCAGCGTATCCGGTGATGTACCCTTCGACTTCAAGCCGTTGTCGGCGGCGTCCCGCTTGACTGGACGACAAGTTCAGCATTTCACCCAGTTGATGCGCCGTCAGATGTGCATCTTTTTGCAGCGCGGAAAGCAGTCGCTTGTCGGTTGCATCCAGCATGTGCGGAAAAATCCTGATTTTATTAATTTATATGCGCGTTTTACGCGTCATCTTGCAGTTTATACGAAAACAATGCGCAGAAACAGCGCCAGAAAAGTCGTATTTTTGAATCAGCAAAGAAATTCCTGTTTTCGTAGGAGACGCGCCATGGGTCCTTTCCCGCACAATGCCCCGAAATCCGTGATCAGCGAAGAAAACCCTGCCGGTACAGATGGGTTTGAATTCGTCGAATTCGCCCATCCAGAACCGCAGGAGCTGCGTGATCTGTTCGCAAAGATGGGGTTTGATCTGGTGGCCCGCCACAAGGAAAAACCTGCTGTCGAGCTTTGGCAACAAGGGGATGTCACATACATCCTGAATGCTGACCCGGACAGTTTCGCGGCTAAGTTCGTGGCCGAACATGGGCCCTGCGCGCCATCGATGGGCTGGCGGGTGGTGGACGCGCAAAAAGCGTATGAGCATGCCCTGTCAAAAGGTGCGGAACCTTACGACCACGATGACAGAACAATGAATGTGCCTGCGATCAAGGGTATTGGCGGGTCGCTGATTTATTTCATTGATCAGTACTACGACACATCACCCTATAATCAGGAATTCAATTGGATCAAAGAATCAAAACCTCGGGGCGAGGGGTTCTTCTATCTCGATCACCTGACGCACAACGTCTACAAGGGCAACATGGACAAGTGGTTCAAGTTTTATGGCGACCTGTTCAACTTCCGTGAAATCCGTTTCTTTGACATTCAGGGGAAGTTTACCGGCCTTTACAGCCGAGCGCTGACGTCTCCCTGCGGCCGTATCCGTATTCCGATCAACGAGGACCGCGGCGAGACCGGGCAGATCGTGTCTTACCTGAAGAAATACAAAGGCGAAGGCATTCAGCATATCGCTGTTGGCAGCGACGACATCTACGCTTCAACCGATGCTATTGCTGAAAACGGGCTGAAGTTCATGCCGGGTCCAAACGAAGCTTATTACGAGAAGTCCAGGACCCGCGTGGTCGGCCATGAAGAGCCGCTAGACCGGATGATGAAACACGGCATCCTGATCGACGGCGAAGGCGTCGTTGACGGAGGCGAGACGCGCATTCTGTTGCAGATATTCTCGAAAACGGTGATTGGCCCGATCTTCTTCGAGTTCATTCAACGCAAGGGTGATGATGGTTTCGGTGAAGGGAACTTCCAGGCGCTGTTTGAATCCATCGAGCGTGAACAGATCGAAAGCGGCGAGATTTCGGCAGCTTGATCAAAGTAAACCAACATGTCGGAGGCGGTTCTGCCGCCTCCGACGCGCCTGTTTACAGTTAATGGGTCAAGGCCTTGAGTGCCGAAATCAGCCACGCGGCATCGCCAGCGTCACGTTTTGACCCTTCTTCTGATAACGCAGCTCGCTGTCGCTGATGGCAATGACCTTGCCGCCGTCAATACTGTCCCCAACTTTCAGTTTCTTGTAACGTCCACTGGGAAGCCGGACCAAGGCGCGCCGGTTGGCGGGTGTGCCGTAAACACCGATCAGATTCAGGCGACGCAAATTGATCGCGTTATCGAGCGTGGCCTGCCGGGCAACAGACGCAGTTGTGGGAATCTTGGGGGCGACAGATTTCGCCTGAAACGATCCGGATTCGTCAGAGCTCTGGTCCAGCGCGGCCGTTGATCCAAGATTGGAGTTACCAGAAGCGGGTGCCTTTGCAGTGTCCAGACCCGCCGGGCGCACCCTGGGGCGCGGGACACGGACAACGGCCAACGCGGTTGGCGTCTCGTCGATTTCTGTGCGCGCTTGCAGACTGTCCGGGCGTGCTTTTGGGCGCTTGGCCGAAAGCTCTGCCAGCGACCGCCCCCCCAACTGCCCGCGTTCGAAACTCTCGACCAGATCTGAAGGGCGAGGTTTGGGTCGTAGACCGGCCAGCCTTTCGTCGACCTCGTCAAGTACGGGTTCATCTTCGAAACGCACTGGCGTTGCTGGCGGAACCTTTGACGGTCGGCCTTGATAAACGACAATCCCATCCGGGTTCAGCGTTCCTTCCGGTGTAGGTGCCACAAGCCCGCGATCATCCAGATTGAACCGCGCTCCTGCTATGCCATGTTGCACGTCCCGAACGAAGGGTTCGTCGGTATCGAAACTGGAAGCCGGGGGCAGGGCAACCGCATCGCTGGACAGGTCGGATTTGTCGATCGATGTCAGATACAACTCGTCCGGCTCCGGGGCTTCCGGCACGTCCAAAGCGGCCGGGGGCGTTACATTCACACCGGAGGCGGCGCTGATATCCTCGTCTGCCTCGGGGTCCTGAGCGATGGGGTCAACCAGAGTAGGGGCCACCTTGAGCGCCTCAAGGATTGCCGCGTCGGTAGGGGTGAGCTCTGGTTGTTCTACGGCTTCGGCCTCGGCAGGTTCTGGCGTGGGGGGCACATCCCTGTCCAGTGGAGCCTCAGGCGGCAAATTTTCAGGGGGGGTGATTGCCGCAACTTCGGGCACTATCGGTGGCAGGGCGTCGATATCCGGCTCGGAAACACCTATCTCGGTTGGAGTTGGGCTCAGTGCGACCTGATCTGTTTCTCCACCGCTGTCCAAGGCCAGCCAAACGCCGAAAACGCCGCCAAGAAGAACCGCCGCGGCAAATGCCGGGATCGCAATGCGCGGTGCCTGCGCTTTCGTATTCGCAAACTTATTGTCAGGTGTTTCGGGGGTCAGAAACACGTTTGGTGCGGCTGTGCCTGCAATGGGATGCGCTGGTTTCCCGGCGGATTTTGCCGGTTCGGGCTGGTCTGTGTTTTTTGCCGACAGCGGTGGCTCTGCTGGTCGGGTTTCCGATGCGCCCGAACGCTCTGCGAACAATGCTTCTCGAGGGAATGCGTCTGCGTCTTCTTCGGCGCAAAATAAAACCGGCACGAAACCATGGTCCGAGGCAAAGGCCCGAGCCTCGCTCAGCGTTTCTTGCGCAACAGCCGCAACATAGGTGGTGCCGCCTTCGGTTTGATAGTCGTAGCTAAGTTCGGACAAAACGTAAGGCGTTGCGTCAGCAAGTGCGCTCTCAATGCGTTCCACTGTGTCTTGGGGGGGTAAGCCATCGGTTGCAACCTGAAGGTATCGAACCTGTTCGGAAGGCAAAACAAGCTTGCAGCTCAGGTCGTTTTCCAACGCAAAAGCGTTTTCCCGCAAAACCTGCATCTGACCAGACAGGTCCGGCGAATCCAAGGGAATCGAGCCGATAACGAACCATTCGTCATCCGAGTGATGATGCAATGATATTCCGGTCGCAGAAAAAGACAGCGCAAAGGCAGGTTTCATAATCCGCAGGAACCATAATTATCAACGTCAATGCAAACACCTTGGCGTTCGCAGACCGACATTAAAGCAGGAACTTGCCGAGGGAAAGAAAAAGGCAAACTCTCCTCTTGTATGGCAATGCATCGCCGACCCATCTTTAACCCAAGCAAATCGGAGTGATAACATTGAAGACATTCGCTTTTCTGGCCGCGATGATGGCCGCAACGACCGCTGGACTTGCCCATGCGGAAGAACGTCGCATCACCGTTGACGCAACTGGAACCATAGAGGTTGCCCCCGATATGGCGACGATCACATTGGGTGTGACAAATGAAAACGCCGAGGCTTCGGCGGCGATGCAGGCCACCTCGGACGCAGTTGCGAAGATGCTTGTGCACCTGACCGGGATGGGGATTGAAGACCGCGATATCCAGACCCGCGATCTGTCGCTTTCCCCTGTTTGGTCCGGGCGGCACGGGCAGAATGGGGAAACACCGGAGATCTCAGGGTTCGCTGCCTCGAACCGCGTGTTTGTGCGTGTGCATGATCTGTCCAAACTAGGAAGTATCATGGATGCGGTCATTCAGGATGGCGCCAACGATTTTGGTGGATTGAGCTTTGGGGTGCAGGATACCAAACCAATCGAAGCCCAAGCGCGCGCGCAAGCTGTGGGCGAAGCTATGGCCAAGGCCGAGCAGCTGGCACAGGCGGCGGGTGTAACCCTTGGCGCGGTGCAAACGATTTCGGAACAAACGGGGGGCGTGCGCCCGATGCCCGAGATGCGTATGATGAGCATGGCTGACGCAGGGGGTGTTCCTGTGGCAGGTGGTGAGGTTTCGGTGTCTGTCAGCGTCTCGATGGTGTTCGAGATTTCCGAATGAATTCAACCCCTCGCGCGGGCCATCAGCGGTTTTCGTTGTTGGCCCGAAGCGTCGAAATTATCGGGTGACAACCAGGCCTCGAAAGCATCACGGATGCGTGGCCATTCGGTATTTATGATTGAATACCAGGCCGTGTCGCGGTTGCGCCCTTTGTAGTGGGTTGCTTGGCGAAACACGCCTTCGAAGGTGAACCCAAGCCGCTCTGCCGCACTGCGCGACGGACCATTCAGCGCGTCGCATTTCCACTCGTATCGCCGGTAACCCAGTTCATCGAACACGCGCCGCATCATCAGATACATGGCTTCGGTTGATTGCGGCTTGCGCTGAAGCAGGGGTGAAAAGTGGATATGCCCGACCTCAATCGCTCCGGCGGCGGGAGCTATCCTGAGGTAAGAAGCCATGCCCAACGGTACCTCATCACCGTCCAGAACGGTATGGAACATCGGGTCCGCGTCCACGCAGTTGGCGCGCGCCCAGTCTTCGAACTCAGGTTCGCTGTCAAACGGGCCGTAGGGCAGGTAGGTCCAGTTGTGGCCATCCGTGTCCTTGGCAAACGCCCGGAACAGTCCGGGCGCGTGCCTGTTCACATCAAGGGGCACGACAGAACAATACCGGCCCACCATCGGCGTATAGGGTGGTGTCGGGCGTGGAAAGTCACCCGAAACCGGTAAACCGATGGGCTGGCCAAGGTTGTTTGTATCGTGCTGGGTCATGGTCAGGCGGTTGCTTTGGCCAGAGCCTGATCAAGGTCGGCAATCAGATCGTTCACGTCCTCGATCCCGATGGATACGCGCACCACGCTCGGACCTGCGCCCGCGGCTTCCTGCTGTTCCGGGGTCAACTGACGATGTGTGGTCGAAGCCGAATGAATGATCAGCGAACGCGCGTCGCCCAGATTGGCTACGTGGCTGAAAATCTCTAGCGCATTGACCAGTTTGATACAGGCGTCATAGCCACCTTTCACGGCGAATGTGAACAGGGCGCCGGCACCGCGTGGATACTGAGCTTTGACCCGATCCTGATAGGGCGACGAAGGCAGCCCGGCATAGGTGACGTAGTCCACGCGATCATCCGCTTCCAGCCAGGCCGCGATTTTTTGCGCGTTTTCAACATGACGCTCCATCCGCAGCGACAGGGTTTCGATCCCCATCAGCGTGTAGTGGGCCGCCTGCGGGTTCATGGTCATGCCCAGATCGCGCAGACCGATGGCGATGCCGTGGAAGGTAAAGGCCAAAGGTCCGAACGTTTCGTGGAACTTCAGTCCATGAT
Source organism: Ruegeria sp. AF3 (assembly GCF_056536285.1). Classification (NCBI taxonomy): domain Bacteria; kingdom Pseudomonadati; phylum Pseudomonadota; class Alphaproteobacteria; order Rhodobacterales; family Roseobacteraceae; genus Ruegeria; species Ruegeria sp. AF3. Next base: position 3,284,285 of record NZ_JBQFJM010000001.1, read on the forward strand.
AGGCCGGTTCGGGTTGGCTGAGCGAGGGGAACTTGTCATTTGCCGACCAGTCGAACTTGCCCGAATCCACGATGCAACCGCCAGTGACCGTACCGTTGCCGGTCAGGTACTTGGTGGTTGAATGCACGACCAGGGTCGCTCCATGTTCGATCGGGCGGCACAGATATGGTGTTGCCGAGGTGTTATCGACAATCAGCGGAATGCCCGCCGCATCGGCCACATCTGCCAGTGCACGGATGTCCGTCACATAGCCGCCGGGATTAGCGATAGACTCGCAGAAAATCGCACGGGTATTTTCATCGATTGCGCCCTTCACCGCGTCCAGATCATCGGTGTCGACAAACTTGGCAGACCACCCAAAGCGTTTGATTGTCTGGCTGAACTGGGTGACCGTGCCGCCGTACAGACGGGTTGAGGCGACCACGTTGCAACCCGGACCCATCAGCGGGAACAGCGCCATGATCTGGGCCGCGTGCCCGGACGAACAGCAAACGGCGCCAACACCGCCCTCAAGTGTAGCCACGCGTTCCTGAAGAACAGCCACAGTTGGGTTGGTCAGGCGCGAATAGATAAAGCCCACCTCTTGCAGGTTGAACAGGGCCGCTGCGTGGTCTGCATCGCGAAACACATAGGCCGTGGTCTGATAAATGGGTGTCTGGCGCGCTCCGGTCGCCGGGTCGGGGCGGGCGCCCGCGTGAATTTGCAACGTGTCGAAACCGTAGATAGGGCCGTCAGACATCTTGAAAATCTCCTGTTGGAATTTGTCTTGCGAAATCTGTAGGCCATTGCCCGCTTGCGCACAACGATCCTGTCAGCGCAGCCAGAGGCCCTTGCTTTTGATCGTGTTGCGGATGGCCTGTTCACGTCGTGGCAGATGATCGCGGTCAAACAGGGCGCGGACTTTTGCGCCTTTCCCCTGCAGAACCATCTTTTTCAGCGGCTCATATTGCTTGAGAACCTTCTTGACCTTGTTTGGAGCGACGATGGTTTCCAAAACGTCTATCACATGGTCGCTTTCACGGGCGTACAGCAAGGGAAACAGGCGATAGTGGCAACTGACGGATCCATCCAGCAAACCAGAGGGCAAAACATCACGACCACCGCCGAACGAGTGAATGACAAGGGGCAGGGCGGCCTGATCCAGCCAGGGGTCAAGGCTTTGGCCAGTCAGCTCAGGAATGTTTTCGTCGCGGATTGTTCTGGCGTAGTCCAGAAAACGCTCACCAAATTTCCGGGGGCATTTGTAGAAGAAATAGCCTGCATTGAAATACAGGTACCGTCGCCAGTGGTCATGGGGTTGATCGGTGTCCAGCGAGCTTTCGAAATCCAACCCGAAGCGGTCGTAAAGCGCGCGCCAGATACCGTCAAAACCAGGGCCATACAGCGTTGGTTTGGGCCATGTCCCTTCAACTTTCAGTGACGCGCTGGGGCGGTCGAAGTCAAAAGGAACAGATGTGATCTCGCCAGTGATCAGCGTGTCGGTGTCAAAGAACACAAAGGGCTCTTCTTCTGGCAGGGCCATCAGCGCTTCGATCTTGTTGCCGTAGGGATAGCTTTCACCGAATACATGCGAGTCGAAGGGCAGAATTTCAGCATCCAGTTGTTTCAGGGCTTTCAGAACATCTTCGTCCTGAATGCGGGGATCCTGTTTCCAGCGTGGCCCCGGATTGGGTGTGACGACAAACAGTTTGCCCCCGAATTTCGGTGAAGAATGGCGCAGTGAAGCCGCAAACAGCAGGGCCTCGTATTGCAGACGGTTGTTTTGACCGACGACCGCGACGTTGAATTTCTGTGACGTTGCCTGCATCTATGCCCGTTCCCGACAGGTGTTTGACCATGCACCTTGACGTTCGGATTACATCAAGCGGCCCAAGGCGTCAAAAGCGGATAATTTGAAATTTCATCACGCGATCCCATTTCTTTCAGGGGTCGCTTCAGAAAGGGATACACATGCGGATCAATGCGGATTTCACCAAACGGGTCGCAGTACACTTTGACGAAAGTGAATGGGTCGCTTCTCCCGCCGCAGGGGTCGAGCGCAAAATGCTGGACCGGATTGGTGATGAGGTGGCCCGCGCAACAACCATTGTCCGCTTTGCGCCCGGCAGCACCTTTTCCGCCCATACCCATGACGGCGGCGAGGAATATCTGGTGCTGGACGGTGTATTTCAGGACGAGACCGGAGATTTTCCCGTCGGCAGCTATGTTCGCAACCCTCCAACTTCCTCGCACACTCCGTCCGCTGCCGAGGGCGCAACCATTCTGGTCAAGTTGCACCAGTTTGACCCGCAGGACCGGACCGAGGTTCGTCGCTCGATAAATGGCGATTCTGACGTACAGCTGTTCAAAGATGATCATGAGGACGTTTTTGTGTGGACATGGGCTGCTGGGGACGTGGTCGAGCTGGACGCGCGTGACGGCATGGAAGTGTTTGTCATAAGGGGCAGTTTCTCTGAATCGGGGGAAGAATTTTCGAAATGGGACTGGTTGCGCCTGCCTCCCGGAACGCACTCACGGGCTGTTGCAGGGCCTGATGGGGCCCGAGTCTGGATCAAGTCCTGCCACCTTGGTGAAATGGTCTGAAAGCTTTTCGGCCCTGAAATCAGCTAAAATGCCAATAAATCCGGGTTTAACGGCCCGGATTTTCGATTTTTTGACCATTTGGCAAATTTTACCAATTGATAAAAAATTTATTTGTGGCAAGCTGAGGTCATAACAAACATTTCTACAGGGAGTAGAGTGATGGCACAGGGCCAGATGGCACCCGGCATCGTCGCGGGGCGGCTTTCAAGCGATGAGCTGACCTCGAATTTCACCGATCTGCATCCGCCATTGGCCCCGCATGAGGCCGCAGTTGCAGCAGACCGTTGTTATTTCTGCTATGACGCACCTTGCGTGACAGCGTGTCCGACAGACATCGATATTCCGCTATTCATCCGGCAGATTCAGGCCGGACAGCCCCAGGCTGCCGGGCGAACGATCTTTCAGCAAAACATTCTGGGCGGAATGTGCGCCCGTGTCTGTCCGACGGAAACACTGTGCGAGGAGGCCTGTGTTCGTGAGGCGGCCGAGGGCAAACCGGTCGAGATCGGACGGCTACAGCGCTTTGCGACAGATGATCTTATGTCCTCGGGCGCGCATCCGTTTGAACGTGCGGCATCGACCGGGAAAACGGTTGCTGTCGTGGGGGCAGGGCCTGCTGGTCTGGCCTGTGCGCATCGTCTTGCCATGCTGGGCCATGACGTGGTGATCCACGAAGGCAAGCCCAAACCGGGCGGTCTGAACGAATATGGGATTGCCGCCTATAAATCGACCAACAACTTTGCGCAGGCCGAGGTCGACTGGCTGCTGAAAATCGGTGGTATCACGATTGAAACCGGGTCGGTTCTGGGTGAAGGCATCTCACTGGATGGTCTGGTCGAAAACTACGACGCGGTGTTCCTGTCCATCGGGCTTGCTGGGGTCAATGCCCTGCGCGCGGATGGTGTTGACAAGGACGGCGTGCGGGATGCCGTCGATTTCATCGCGGACGTGCGGCAAGCTGGTGATCTTGCAAAGCTTCCTGTCGGGCGGAACGTCGTCGTTATTGGCGGAGGCATGACTGCCGTGGACGCGGCGGTAAAGTCCAAATTGTTAGGTGCCGAAAACGTCACCATTGCCTATCGCCGGGGACGCGACGCCATGGGTGCCAGCCGGTACGAGCAGGATCTGGCAGCCTCGCACGGGGTTCAGATTTTGACCAATGTGCAGCCGGTGGCAGTACACGGCAATGGAGCCGCTACCGAGATTGAGCTGGAATATACCTCGAGCCAGAACGGTCAGCTTACCGGAACCGGAGAGACGGTCCGGCTGCGGGCAGATCAGGTTCTCAAAGCCATCGGTCAGACGCTGGAAGGTGCGCCGGAAGGGCTGAAGCTGGACGGCAACAAGATCGCTGTCAGCGGTGCAGGCCGCACTTCCGTGGCTGGTGTCTGGGCAGGTGGAGATTGCGCGGCGGGCGGCGAAGACCTCACCGTTACGGCTGTTGCTGAAGGCCGGGATGCTGCGATGGACATCCACGCGACGCTGGTTTCGTGATAGGATGGGGTATTCGCCCCATTCCTTTCGCTGCTGAGGTATTCCCATGTCCCAGATCGAACAAGCCGTAGCGCAACACTACACCACCGGAGCACTGGCCGACCGCGTTCGCGCGGCGCTTGAGGCCAGCGGTATCGATCCGGATGCGGCCACGGTCGCAGACCTGAAAGCGGGGGACGAGTTCCACACGGGCGGCGTTCTGGCGACCAACAACCTGTTTGCGCAGTTGTCGCCGACCCATGCGACCCGTGTTCTGGATGTCGGATGCGGTATCGGCGGAACCTCTCGCTATGTCGTGGATCGCTATGATTCGACAGTAACAGGTGTCGATCTGACACCGGAATTCGTTGAAACCGCCAGGGTTCTCAGCGATATGGTCGGGCATTCCTCGAAAACCAGCTTTCATGTGGGCAGCGCTTTGGAGATGCCGGTGCCGGATGCTGGGTTCGACCTGGCCGTCATGATGCATGTCGGCATGAACATAAAGGACAAGGCCGGGCTGTTCGCCGAAGTGTCGCGGGCGCTTGCCAAGGGCGGTACTTTTGCCCTTTTCGATGTGATGGCCGGAGACGTGGACGAGCCGCTGGCTTTCCCTCTGCCGTGGTCCACTGTTGCCGAGACCTCGTTCGTGGATGCGCCGGATGTTTATAAGTCTGCGGCAAGCGCCGCGGGTTTTGAACTGGTGACAGAAACGGATCGCACCGAATTCGCGATACAGTTCTTTGAGGACGTCTTTGCAAAGATTGCCGAATCCGGCCCGGCACCACTGGGCATTCATCTGATGATGGGCGAGACGGCGCCCGAAAAGTTCCAGAACTACGTCAAAAACCTCAAGGCCGGGCGCATACGCCCGACCGAAATGATATTCAAAAAATCCGGCTGAGCCGGGAAGGGAGAAGCCATGGCCGATCTGACGACTAACTTTCTGGGCATTTCCAGCCCAAACCCTTACTGGCTGGCCTCTGCGCCGCCGACGGACAAGGAATACAATGTTCGTCGCGCGTTTGAGGCCGGTTGGGGCGGTGTTGTGTGGAAGACACTGGGGTCCGAGGGACCGCCGGTCGTAAATGTGAACGGCCCGCGGTATGGCGCGATCTACGGTGCCGACCGCCGTTTGCTGGGACTGAACAATATCGAACTGATCACCGACCGCCCGCTTGAGGTGAACCTCGAGGAAATGGCGCGGGTCAAGTCCGACTATCCGGATCGCGCCCTGATCGCTTCGATCATGGTGCCCTGCGAGGAAGAAGCCTGGAAAGCCATTCTACCGCGCGTGGCTGAAACCGGCGCAGACGGAATCGAATTGAACTTCGGTTGCCCGCACGGGATGAGTGAGCGCGGCATGGGGTCCGCCGTAGGGCAGGTGCCGGAATATATCGAGATGGTCACGCGTTGGTGCAAGCAATACTATGACCGTCCGGTCATCGTGAAACTGACACCGAATATCACCGACATCCGGAAACCCGCGGCGGCGGCCAGAAATGGTGGCGCGGACGCGGTGTCGCTGATCAACACGATCAATTCGATCACCAGCGTCAATCTGGACACGTTCAGCCCGGAACCCTCGATCGATGGCAGGGGCAGCCACGGAGGGTATTGTGGCCCTGCCGTGAAACCGATCGCTCTGTCGATGGTGTCCGAAATCGCACGGGCCGAGGCGACGCATGGCATGCCGATCTCGGGCATCGGGGGTGTCACCACATGGCGTGATGCGGCCGAGTTTATCTCGCTGGGATGTGGCACGGTGCAGGTCTGTACCGCTGCGATGACCTATGGGTTCAAGATCATCGATGAATTGACAGCAGGTCTGTCGGAATGGATGGATGAAAAGGGGTATACCAGCATTGATGAGGTGATCGGACGCGCGGTGCCCAATGTCACCGATTGGCAATACCTGAACCTGAACTACATCGCCAAAGCCAAGATCGATCAGGACCAGTGCATCAAATGCGGCCGATGCTATGCCGCCTGTGAAGATACCAGCCATCAGGCGATTTCAATGTCGGATGACCGTGTGTTCGAGGTGATGGATGACGAATGCGTCGCCTGTAACCTCTGCGTTGATGTCTGCCCGGTGGAAGGCTGTATTTCGATGGTGCCGATGGCGGCGGGTGAAATCGATCCGCGCACCGGGAAAGAGGTTCAGCCGACCTACGCGAACTGGACCACGCACCCGAACAATCCGATGGCCAAAGCAGCGGAATGATCGAGACAGGGAATATCCCTCAGGGGCCGCTGACGCGGCCCCTGAATTCATGGTGTCAGGAGTTTTCGGTACAGCGTATCAACAAAGGGTTCTGCACCCTCAAACGGGTTTTCGTCGCCCAGAATTGCCCGCACCTGAACGTCGAAATCGGCATAATGCTGCGTCAGCGCCCAGATCGAAAACATCAGATGATAAGGGTGCAGCCGCGTGATTTTGCCCTGATCCATCCAGTTAGTGAGAATGGTGACCTTTTCGTCAACCAGTTGTTTGAGATCATTGGACAAAGCATCGTGAATGCGGGGCGCGCCTTGCACAAGCTCATTGGCAAAAAGGCGGCTTTCCCGTGGTAGCTCCTGACTCATCTGCAGTTTCCGGCGAATATAGGCCAGCATTTCCTCCATCGGATCACCGGTCTCATCCAGATCGTGCAAGGGCGCCAGCCAGGTTTCCAGCAAGCCCGAAAGCAATTCGGTGTGGATCGCCTCTTTGGACGCGAAATAGTAGAGGAGATTGGGTTTGCTCAACCCCGCCTCGGCGGCAATCTGATCGACGGTCGCCCCACGAAACCCGTGTGCGGAAAACACATTCAGGGCAGCCTCGAGAATCGCGGCTCGGTTCTTCTTCTGGATACGAGTCGGTGCGCGGTCTTTCGGCATGATTTCAGTGTGTCTCTTTTTTCGTCGGATAGGCACGGATTACACTGAAATTTCAGGCTTTGCCGCGCAATTTCTTGACTGATACCGAACCCGTGATAGCGTGAGTTTGACCAGTTGGTCAAATCAAGACACCAATAGCGAGCAAAATCGCAAGCAAACAGGGAATAAGACAATGGCAGCTCCGGCGCAGAATCTCAGGATCAATGGCGACAGGTTGTGGGACAGCCTGATGGAGATGGCTAAGATCGGTCCCGGTGTTGCGGGGGGGAATAACCGGCAAACTCTGACTGACGAAGATGCCGAAGGCCGCGCCTTGTTCCAGAAGTGGTGTGAAGAGGCTGGATGCACCATGGGTCTGGACCAGATGGGCAACATGTTTGCGCATCGTGAGGGCACCGATCCGGACGCTTTGCCGGTCTATGTGGGATCGCATCTGGATACGCAGCCGACCGGTGGAAAATATGACGGTGTGCTGGGCGTTCTGGGCGGGTTGGAAATTATCCGAACGCTCAACGATCTCGGGATCAAGACAAGACATCCCATCGTGGCGACCAACTGGACCAACGAGGAAGGGACGCGATATGCGCCTGCCATGCTGTCGTCCGGTGTCTTTGCAGGAATGCACACGCAGGACTGGGCGTATGACCGTGAAGATGCCGAGGGTAAGAAATTCGGGGATGAACTGAACCGGATCGGTTGGCGCGGCGAAGAAGAAGTCGGCGCGCGCAAGATGCGCGCTTTCTTTGAGTTGCATATCGAACAGGGCCCGATCCTTGAAGCTGAAGGCAAGGATATCGGCGTCGTTACCCACGGTCAGGGTCTGAGCTGGACACAGATCACGCTGACCGGAAAGGATGCCCATACCGGTTCGACCCCGATGCCGATGCGCAAGAATGCCGGGCTGGCGATGGCGCGCATTCTTGAGAAAGTGGACGAAATCGCCTGGTCTCATGCGCCGCATGCGGTTGGTGCTGCGGGTCATATTGACGTTTTCCCGAACTCGCGAAATGTAATCCCCGGAAAAGTCGTTTTTACGGTCGATTTCCGCTCGCCCGAGCTGGAGGTGATCACCGACATGGAAAACCGCCTGCGGGTGGCGGCGGAAGATATTGTCGAAGAAATGGGCCTGCAGATCGAATTCGAGAAAGTCGGCGGTTTTGATCCGGTTAAATTCGACGACGATTGCGTGTCCGCCGTGCGCGATGCGGCTGAAAGGTTGGGCTATTCGCATACCAACATCATCTCGGGCGCGGGGCATGATGCCTGCTGGATCAACCGTGTGGCCCCGACCGCCATGGTCATGTGCCCCTGTGTTGATGGGTTGAGCCATAATGAGGCTGAAGAGATCAGCAAGGATTGGGCAGCAGCCGGGGCAGATGTCCTGCTGCATGCCGTGGTCGAGACTGCCGAAATCGTGGAATAGGGGCGCTGCCCCCGTCGCCCATTGGGCGACTCCCCCGGGATATTTTTGGCCAGATGAAGCAAGCGGCGCAGACCGCATCAGGGAGTTCAAAATGAGTACTGTTATCAAAAACGGAACCGTTGTCACCGCGGATTTGTCTTACAAGGCGGATGTATTGGTCGAAGGCGGCGTCATCACCGGGATCGGGATGGGTCTGAAAGGGGATAGCGAGCTGGACGCGACCGGCTGTTATGTGATGCCCGGCGGGATTGATCCGCATACCCATCTGGAAATGCCGTTCATGGGCACCTATTCCAGCGACGATTTCGAAAGCGGTACGCGGGCGGCCCTGGCGGGGGGCACGACGATGGTTGTTGATTTCGCGCTGCCCAATCCGGGCGAAAGCCTGCTGGATGCCCTGAAGCGCTGGGACAACAAATCAACTCGGGCGAATTGCGACTACTCGTTCCACATGGCAGTGACATGGTGGGGTGAACAGGTATTTGACGACCTCAAGACCGTGATCGAGACGCGCGGCATCAACACGTTCAAGCATTTCATGGCCTATAAAGGCGCATTGATGGTGAATGACGATGAGCTTTATGCCTCGTTCAGGCGTTTGGCCGAACTGGGCGGCATCGCAATGGTGCATGCCGAGAATGGTGACGTCGTTGCCGAGCTGAGCGCCAAGCTGCTGGCTGAGGGGAACTCTGGCCCCGAAGCGCATGCCTATTCCAGACCACCGCAGGTGGAAGGTGAGGCCACCAACCGGGCCATCATGATCGCTGATATGGCGGGCGTGCCGCTTTATGTTGTTCATACATCCTGCGAAGAGTCTCATGAGGCCATTCGCCGGGCCCGAATGCAGGGCAAGAGGGTGTGGGGTGAACCGCTGATTCAGCATCTGACCCTGGATGAAAGTGAATATTTCAATCAGGATTGGGACCACGCCGCGCGGCGGGTCATGAGCCCCCCGTTCCGCAATAAGCAGCACCAGGACAGCCTGTGGAATGGCCTGCAATCAGGGTCGCTGAGTGTTGTGGCAACCGACCATTGCGCCTTTACGACCGAACAGAAACGTTTTGGAGTTGGGGATTTCACCAAGATCCCTAACGGGACCGGCGGTCTGGAGGATCGGATGCCGATGCTGTGGACGCACGGTGTGAATACCGGGCGCCTGACGCACAACGAATTTGTAGCGGTGACTTCTACAAACATCGCCAAGATACTGAATTGCTATCCGAAAAAGGGCGCGATCCTTGTTGGAGCGGATGCAGATATCGTCGTATGGGATCCTGAGAAAACGAAAACGATCAGGGCCAGTACGCAGCAATCTTCGATCGACTACAACGTGTTTGAGGGCAAAGAGGTCAAAGGCTTGCCGCGCTTTACGCTGACCCGTGGACAGGTTGCGGTACATGATGGTGAAATCCGCACGCAGGAAGGCCATGGCGAGTTCGTAGCGCGCGAGGCAAATACGACCGTCAACAAGGCTTTGAGCGCGTGGAAAGAACTAACCGCCCCTCGGCCAGTTGAGCGGACAGGTATCCCGGCGACGGGGGTTTGATCCGTTGGGCCGCTATTTGGGCGGCCCCGGTACCACTCTTTTCAAGGCAGTAGAATGACCACTGAAAGCACGACCCAGCACGTCATCGAAGCAAGGCAGCTTGACCTCACCTTTCAAACCAATGACGGGCCTGTTCACGCGTTGAAAGACGTGAACCTGACGATCGACAAGGGTGAATTTGTTAGTTTCATTGGCCCCTCGGGCTGTGGGAAAACCACTTTCCTGCGCTGTATCGCGGCCTTGGAGTCACCGACCGGCGGGTCGCTGACTGTCAACGGAATGACAGCGGACGAAGCGCGGCGGAACAGGGCCTATGGGTATGTCTTTCAGGCAGCGGGCCTTTATCCCTGGCGCACCATAGCAAAGAACGTCAAGTTGCCGCTTGAGATCATGGGCTATTCCGCGTCCGAGCAGGAAGAAAGGGTGAGAAAAGTCCTGGAACTGGTTGATCTTGAAGGGTTCGGTGGGAAATTCCCATGGCAGTTATCCGGCGGGATGCAGCAGCGCGCCAGCATCGCGCGGGCCTTGGCCTTTGATGCCGATATCTTGTTGATGGATGAGCCGTTCGGCGCTTTGGATGAGATTGTGCGCGACCACTTGAACGAGCAGCTTCTGGCGCTTTGGGCAAGAACCGAAAAGACCATCGGATTCGTGACGCATTCGATTCCCGAAGCCGTATATCTGAGCACCAAGATTGTCGTGATGAGCCCGCGGCCGGGGCGGATTACGGATGTGATCGACAGCCCGCTGCCAAAGGAACGACCGTTGGACATTCGTGACACCCCAGAATTCATCGAAGTGGCCCATCGTGTTCGCGACGGGTTGCGGGCGGGGCATTCTTATGACGACTGATCCGGGGGCAGAAACCATCAGACAGGCCGTGGTAGGTGACGTGCCGGCTTGTGCCCGCGTGATTTACAATTGGGCCTCGCAGGCGGACTGGATGCCTGATGAAATGCCGGTGGAGGAATTGGCGGCCTTGATCCGCGATGCGTTCGACAGCCGTGAGATCTGGGTCGCGGGTGATCCGGTTGATTGCTACATGTCCGTTGATCCGGCGCAGAGTAAAATCGGTGCGTTGTATTGCAGCCGGACGGGGCAGGGAATTGGCAAGCGTTTCGTTGACAAGGCGAAGGAGGGTCGGACCCACCTTTGGCTGACAACACACAAACCCAATCAGGCGGCGCAGAGGTTTTACCGCCGTGAAGGGTTCGAGGTAACCGCCGAAGAACTGCCTGCACCGCCGGATACAGTGCCCGTCTATCGTATGGAGTGGCACGCATGAAGCAGATCATCGCCGTTTTCACCGTCGTCGCCGTGATCGTTCTGTTCTGGTATACCGCTTGCGTTCCAATGAACATCAAAGGGGTTTTGACCGAACTTGAACGTGGTGGAGCCGAGGTTCAGCCGCCCACCGCAAGCGCGCGTCGGGATCTGGGAGAGTTCGGTCTGGTTCAGGATAACTCGTTCGCGATTCCAGCAACTTGGGAGCAGGGTAAGCCCCGTTTGCCATCACCTCATCAGGTGGCGACTGAACTGTGGGATACAACTGTCCTGAAGAAAATCAACTCGAAAAGATCGCTGATCTTTCATGGGTGGGTGACACTCAGCGCTACGATGCTGGGCTTTGTCATCGGGACCGGGCTGGGAGTCTTGTTGGCCGTTGGGATCGTGCATAGCCGCGTGATGGATTTGTCGGTCATGCCATGGGCTATCGTGAGCCAGACGATCCCGATTATCGCTCTGGCACCGATGATTATCGTGGTCCTGTACTCGGTTGGGGTTCAGGGGATCATTCCCAAAGCGATCATCTCAGCTTATCTGAGCTTTTTTCCGGTTGTTGTAGGCATGGTCAAAGGGTTGCGCAGCCCTGACGCGATGCAACTTGACCTGTTGCGGACCTATAATGCCAGCCAATCCCAAGGGTTTTGGAAACTGCGCTTGCCTGCGTCGATGCCATACCTGTTCACCTCGTTGAAAATCGGTATTGCGGCATCGCTGGTCGGCGCAATCGTGGGCGAGCTGCCGACAGGCGCTGTCGCAGGATTGGGCGCTCGGTTGCTGGCAGGCAGTTACTATGGTCAAACCGTGCAGATATGGTCAGCGCTGTTTGCAGCAGCCATTCTGGCCGCGTGCCTGGTCGGTTTGCTGGGATTGATTGAACGGTCGGTTCTGAGGCGAATGGGGATGGCGCAATGATGTTGGTTGTCTTTGCTTTGCTGCTGTGGGCCTTCGGCTGGTGGTTGAACAGCCGATTGGCCAGTGGCCCGCAAGCCGACAGCCAGATGGTACGCTTCCTGGCACCGGTGATTTTTGGTCTGACCATCGTCGGAGCCTGGGAGCTGGTGGTCCGCGGGCTTGAAGTGCCGCTGGTCATTCTGCCTGCACCCTCCGCCATAGCGGTGCGATTTGCAGGTAGCATTGACATTCTTTGGGCCGACTTTGTTCAGACTATCCTGAAAGGCGCGCTCAGCGGATATGTCATCGGCTGTGGATCGGCCTTCCTTATAGCGATTGCTGTTGATCGGTGGGATTTCCTGCGTTTGGGGCTATTGCCAGTCGGGAATTTCGTCGCGGCTTTGCCTATTGTGGGGACGGCACCCATTCTGGTCATGTGGTTCGGGTTTGATTGGCATTCCAAAGCGGCGGTGGTCGTTGTGATGGTGTTCTTTCCGATGCTGGTCAACACCGTGGCCGGTCTGCGCGAGGCCACAGCGATGCAGCGTGACTTGATGGAAACCTATGCTGCAAGTTATTGGCACAGCTTTCTGAAGTTGCGGCTGCCTGCGGCGATGCCTTTCATTTTCAACGGGTTGAAGATTTCGACAACTTTGGCTTTGATTGGCGCCATCGTGGCTGAATTCTTCGGATCGCCAACACTCGGTATGGGATTTCGGATATCCACCAGCGTCGGTCAATTGTCGTTGGACATGGTCTGGGCCGAAATCGTTGTTGCCGCTATCGCAGGTACGGCCTTTTATGGCCTGGTGGCGGGAATCGAAAAAGTGGTGACGTTCTGGCACCCCTCACAACGCGGATAAGACGAAGAAAATCAACAGACCCTGAAAATCGGGGCGCAACAAGCAACTAGGAGAAATGAAGATGAACAAGCTATTCAGCGGGGCGGTTGCCGCCTTTGGTCTGGCAGCCAGTACGGCGCTGGCGGCGGATGAAGTGACACTGCAACTGAAATGGGTCACGCAAGCACAATTCGCGGGCTACTACGTTGCCAAGGACAAGGGCTTTTACGAGGAAGAAGGGCTGGACGTTACCATTCTGCCCGGCGGGCCTGACATTGCTCCGACACAGGTGATTGCGGGCGGCGGTGCTGATGTGACCGTTGAATGGATGCCTGCCGCTCTGGCCGCACGTGAAAAAGGGTTGCCGTTGGTGAACATCGCCCAGCCGTTCAAAAGCTCGGGCATGATGCTGACCTGCTGGAAAGATGCCGGTATTTCGTCGCCCGAGGACCTGAAGAACCGCACGCTGGGCGTCTGGTTCTTTGGCAATGAATTCCCGTTCATGAGCTGGATGAGCCAGTTGGGCATCAGCACTGATGGGAAAGGCGACAACGGTGTGGAAGTTCTGAAACAGGGCTTCAACGTCGACCCGCTGCTGCAACGTCAGGCGGATTGCATCAGCACCATGACCTACAATGAATACTGGCAGGTCATCGATGCCGGTGTCAGCCCGGATGAACTGGTAACCTTCAAATACGAAGACCAGGGTGTCGCGACGCTGGAAGACGGTCTTTACGTTCTGGAAGAAAATCTCAGCGATGCGGCGTTCACCGACAAGATGCAGCGGTTTGTGCGCGCCTCGATGAAAGGTTGGAAATACGCCGAGGAGAACCCCGATGAAGCGGCAGATATCGTGCTGGAGAACGATGCAACGGGTGCGCAGACAGAAGAGCATCAGAAACGCATGATGGGTGAGATCGCCAAGTTGACCGCAGGTTCGAACGGCGCGCTGGACCCGGCGGATTTTGATCGCACCGTTGGTACTCTGCTGGCCGGAGGTTCTGATCCGGTAATCACCAAAACACCCGAAGGGGCCTGGACGCATCAGATCACGGACGCTGCTCTGAACTGACGCCAACGGTTCATCTGAGTGAAAAAAAACGCGGTCCCAATCGGGGCCGCGTTTCGTATTCGGGATGTCGGAATTGTGTCTGTACTTGGCACCGAAAAGAAGTAGTATTTCCCTGTAATCTAGCGCGTTCTGTACGAAGCGTAGATAACTAGGAAGAAAATGCAGGAATTTTCATCAGAATTCAGCGCTGCGATCGCCTTGATCCTCGGGGGAGATTCTGAGCTGTGGGCAATTGTGTTGTTGTCTCTGAAAGTGTCCGTGTTTGCAGTGCTGGTTTCTGCTCTGATCGGAATGCCCGTGGGGGCTGCGTTGGCCGTCGCCCGGTTCCCCGGCCGCAGGATGCTGATCGTCCTGATGAATGCACTGATGGGGTTTCCACCGGTTGTCGTGGGCCTGCTGGTCTATCTGACCCTGTCCCGTTCCGGTCCCCTTGGGGTGCTTGAGCTTTTGTACACTCCGACTGCCATGATCATTGCGCAGGTCGTTTTGGTCACCCCCATTGTCGCGGCTTTGACGCGACAGGTTGTTGAGATGCTGGCTGAGGAATATTCCGAACAACTGCGCTCCTTGGGTGTGTCACGGCTGGCCTCGGTGCCGGTTTTGTTGTGGGATGCGCGACTGGCACTTGTCACGGCTTTGCTTGCAGGTTTCGGACGCGCCATCGCCGAGGTGGGCGCGGTTATCATCGTTGGCGGAAACATCAATCATGTGACCCGCGTGATGACGACGACCATTGCGCTTGAAACGTCGAAGGGAAATCTGTCTCTGGCATTGGCGCTGGGGGCGATCCTGATCGGAATTGCAATTGCCGTAAACGCGATGGTCAGCGCGGTCAGTTTGCGGGCCGAACAGGAGGGGTTGCGCCATGCGTGACGTGACCTGTGACATGTCGAACTGTCTGACAGTTGAAAACTTGCAAATTCGCAGCAACGGCAAGGTTTTGCTGGATGTTCCTTCATTGGTTCTGGATGGTCTGGGGCCGACGTTGCTTCTTGGCCCCAACGGTGCGGGCAAAAGCCTGTTGCTGCGGTGCTTGCATGGCCTGATCTCGCCGGATCGCGGGCGGGTGGTGCAGGATGGAAACCCTCTGGGCGCCGCGCAGAAAGCGCGCCAAGCCATGGTGTTTCAGAGACCGGTTCTGTTGCGACGGTCTGTTGCTGCAAACCTGGGCTTTGTCCTTAAGCGACAGGGCATTGGGCGAACAGCAAGAAAGGCACGTATCACCGAGTTGCTGGCCGAAGGCGGGCTGGATGGTAAGGCCCGGCAATCCGCCCGATCACTGTCGGGCGGCGAGGCCCAGAGGCTGGCCATATTGCGTGCCTTGGCGCTGGAGCCCGAAACACTGTTTCTGGACGAACCGACCAGCGCCCTTGATCCCGGCGCGACACAGATGATCGAACGTATGGTTCTGCGCGCCTCTGCGCGGGGTGTACGGATCGTGATGGTGACACATGATATTGGTCAGGCCCGTCGTTTGGCCTCGGATGTGGTCATGATGCAGGGCGGTCTTGTGGTTGAACACGGTCCCGCAAAACAGGTTTTGGATACCCCGGTAAGCGAAGCATCGCGCCGCTACCTCGCGGGTGGATTGGTTACTTAAAAGATAAAACGGAGAGTATGATGTTCCGCGCAATATTTCGGGCAGCAGTGATAGCCCTTGGTCTGTCGGCAAGTGCGGCCAGGGCAGAGACTCCGTTCATTGTCGTTCAATCTACGACATCCACCCAGAACTCGGGGCTGTTGGACTATATTCTGCCGTGGTTCGAGGCCGATTCGGGCATTGACGTGCGCGTC
The DNA here is from genome assembly GCF_056536285.1 of Ruegeria sp. AF3. Classification (NCBI taxonomy): domain Bacteria; kingdom Pseudomonadati; phylum Pseudomonadota; class Alphaproteobacteria; order Rhodobacterales; family Roseobacteraceae; genus Ruegeria; species Ruegeria sp. AF3. Next base: position 3,300,079 of record NZ_JBQFJM010000001.1, read on the forward strand.
GTGGCCGTAGGAACAGGTCAGGCAATTCGCAACGCAGTGAACGGTGACGGTGACGTCCTGCTGGTTCACGCCAAATCCGCCGAAGAGAAATTCGTCGCTGATGGATATGGCGTGGAGCGGAGGGACCTGATGTATAACGATTTTGTATTGGTGGGCCCCAAGGCAGATCCTGCCGGAATTCGCGGTGGTGCCGAAATTTTGAACGCTCTTGCTGCGATCGCAAGCGCTGAAGCCCCGTTTGCATCGCGCGGAGATGACAGTGGAACGCATAAGGCCGAGCTGCGGCATTGGTCTGCCGCGGGGCTGGATCCAACCGGCGCATCCGGCAGTTGGTATCGGGAAACCGGGTCGGGTATGGGGGCAACGCTGAATGTGGCCAGCGGCATGAACGCGTATACTCTGACAGATCGGGCGACGTGGCTATCCTTTGGTAACAGAGGCAATCTTGAGATCCTGGTCGAAGGTGATCCGCGTCTGTTCAACCAATATGGTGTGATCCTCGTAAATCCCGAAAAGCATCCCCATGTGCGCGCTGCCTCTGGACAGCGGTTCATCGATTGGTTGACCGGGCCGGACGGGCAGGAGGCGATCGCCTCTTTCCGACTGGACGGTCAGCAGGTGTTTTTCCCCAATGCGCAATAAGCTGGCCTGCGGCCAGCCCCTGCGGGGCGAGTATTTTTGAAAAGATGAAGGCGCGGGTGGAAGCTCACCCGCTGGCCCCATTGTGGTGGATCGTGCCAAGACCAGACAGGTCATAGCCGCCGAATTCGCTTGCCCGCTGGGCGAATTGACCCGAGCGCAACAGGGTCAGCAGTTTCCGTATTGGCGGATCGAAGAAGGCCCGGCGCCAGATCGCGAGGTCCAGCCGCTCGGAATGAGTGGGGACAAAACCCAAGTTGTAGAGCCCGGCTAGGGCGCCAAGCCCAAAACCGGCCTCGGCCTTCCGGTCATGCAGGGCGATGGCCAGCTCTTCTTCTGTGCGTGCGCAGCCTGGTCGAATGTCCAGATCATCCCGGCTCAGACCGTGGGCATCAAGTTGGGAGTCAAACAGGCGCTGGCTTGCCGCACTGTCCTGACGTAGCATGACGGTGCGAGACTTGAGGTCGTCAAAAGAATTGATGTCGGATATGCCCGGGGCAAGAAGCAATCCACGCTCACGTCGGGCGATTTCAAACAGGATCACCGGGGCTTCGCCCAAAGTGTTAAGCAGGGATTCTTTGTTGAATCCGCCATTTTCGTGGATGTGCAGCACAGCGGCCTGCGCGCTGCGTTTGCTGAGCCTGATCAGCCCGTCAAAAGAACCGTCGTAATAGGTGGCCAGCCCCGATCCACTTTCACGTAACGCCCAGTCCAGCAAGGGATCGTGGCTGCCCGCTATGATCGGGGGCAGGGGCGGTTCGGCGACCTGAGGACCGGATCGCGACGCGTTGAGCCAGGCAATGATCTCGGCCCGCGGAAACAACAGCTTACCCATGGCGCGCACGCACGGTATTTCGCCTGACGAGGCAAGGTCATAGGCCTTCCGCTCGCCAATGCGCAGCAGATCGGCCAGTTCACGGGTGGTCAGATATTGCGGCATTCAGTCGAGGCGCACGGCGGTGCCGGATGTTGTGTCAGCGGTACTGAATCCGATTTGTTCCAGCACAAACGGGGCTGCGCCTGCAATAACGACCATCGCGGCGACGGCGGCGAGAAAGGCTTTCATGGGCTCCTCCGGTTCAGTTCCGGTCAGTTGTTGCGCGACGCAGAAAAGCGATAAGATCCTGGCGATCCTGTGCTTTGGCAATCCGCTGCATCGGCATTTTCGACCCCGGAATGTAGTGGTCTGGCCCTTCGTCGAAAAGGGCATTTATCGTTTCGTCATTCCAAATGATATCAGAGCCTTGCAATGTATCCGAGTACAAATATCCGCGAACTGTGCCGGCCGGACGTCCAAATACACCGTGCAGGGTGGGGCCTGCACGTCGTGCATTATCGGAGGACAGGCTGTGACAGATCGAACATTTGCGCGCAAACTGGCGTTCTCCGTTGTCCATCTCATCAGGATTTTTCAGGAAACTCGGTTCTGCCGAGGCCATCTGGTGTTGGCCGGACAACGCGTCCACAGGCCAGCTGTACATCGCCTCGTCAAGTCCGCCCGCATGGATGCTTTTACCGTCTGCGGAAAATGCCAAAGCCCAGACCGGACCGCGCAACGTGGCGCGAAAATCCTGTGCAATGCGCCAATCGACGGTGTCGATGACCATAATATACCCTTCGCCATCGCCTACGGCCAAGAGTCTCCGATCCGGGCTGAGTGCAAGGGCAAGGATCGGGCGGCGGTCCAGTGTGAAGTCGCGCTCTCCCCCGGTGGCAAGGTCAAGGATACGCGTAACACCGTCAACCGCACCATAGGCGATCCAGTTATCCTGTGCATTCAGGGCCAGTTCATTGATGCCGAACCCGTGCTCGACCAGACGTCTTGTTTCCTGCCCGCTGGATACATCCCATAGCCGCAAAGCGCCGTCGACTCCCGCCGAATAAAGTTGCGTGCCGTCAGGTGAAAATGCGACCGCATTCACGCCACTGCCGGTCGGTTCAAGCCGCGTGGGTTCAGTGCCATCGACAGGCCACAGGCCGATTGTTCCATCCCAGCTGGCCGTGGCAATAAGGGTTTCTGACGCGGCAAGGCCAACAATCTTGCCCTTGTGTCGGCCAATGATTTCACCGCTTGGCCATTTGCGCAGGGTGAAATCGTCCCCGGCAGAATAGAAAGCGGAGCCGTTGAACGCGACTGCGTTCACCGCCGCTTCGTGCCCTTCGAACCAATCTGGCTTTTGCCCGGTCCAAAGACCCACAGAGTTGTCGAAACTGGCTGTTGCGATGCGACCGTCTGGCGCGGTGGCAATGCCCATAATGGGGCCGCCATGCCCTTTCAGTGTAAAGAACTCTGCCACGGCAGGCAGGGGCACCAGCGCCAGCGCCAGAACCAGCCCACGCATCTATTCAGCGGGTGAGGCGGCTGCTTTGCCAGCCTCTTTTTCCTGCACCTCTTCCAGCCAGAGCGAGTGATGCTCGCGCGCCCATTGTTCCTCGACCTCTCCGGTTCCCATGGCGTCAAATGCGCCCTCCATACCGACCGAGCCGAGATAGATATGCGCAACGATGATCGCGATGAACACATAGGCAATCATGACATGCCAGACTTGAGCGAATTGCATCTCTTCCTGCGGTGACATCTGCACCGGCAAGGTCAGACCCAGCGCCTGAGGAACGCCCGTGGCGTTTGCGACCGAGAAGGTCTTGGCGAACAGGGGCAACTCGAACGGAAACAGCAGTGATAAGCCGGACAGACTGATTGACACGCCCAGCAGGATGCAGGCCCAGAAGATGATCTTCTGCCCCGCATTGAATTTCCGGGCGGGCGGGTGGTTGCCCTTGGTGAACAGGCCCCCGCCAGCGGCCAGCCATTTCAGGTCAGTGCGGTTGGGGATGTTATGAGCAATCCAGTTCACCGTGACGATGATCAGACCCAGCATAAAGGCCCAGGCCAGATTGTTATGCAGCCACTTGCAGCCTTGTGCGATGGTGGCGAAACCTTCCTTGCCGAAGACCGGGATCAGGAAGTCGCGGCCATAGAGCGTGAGCAAACCAGTAATGCCGAGGATCAGGAACGATCCAGCAAACAGCCAATGGCCAAAACGTTCAATCCCGTTGAAACGGGTGACTGTGCGGCCCGTTTTCTCTCCATCGATGCGGATTTTCCCACGGATCAGGAAGAACAGCAAAATGATGCCCAACATCCCGGCGATGATGTAAGTGCCATATTCGCGCAGCGGCCCGGTGCGGAAATTCAGCCACCACATGCCACCATCCTGTATCAACACGCTAGCAGCGGGGCCGTTTGACGACACGGTCACATCGGCCGAACCATAGCGCAACGCACGGTACACATCGCTGTTCGATGCAACACCACGGGTGCCAAGCTGCCCCATCAGACCCTCGACATTGCTCTGGCCGGTATTGTCGGAGCGATAAGCGTTATCCACCTTCTCACCACGTTGCCGGGCGAGGATGTCTTCGAGGGTCGTCGCTCCGCCGGTTCCCGCCCTTTCAGGTATGGCGGTGCTGTCATCGGTCGTTTGGGCGGCACCCGAAAAGGTAAGCCCAAGGGTGAACAGAAAAGCGATGAGAAAGCGGAGCATCTGAACCTCGGTCAAATTCCAAGATCGGACAACCCGCGCTGAGCGGGTTGTCCATTGCTTTGTGCAGACAGCGGCTTAGCCGTCTTTCTGGTCGTAGGCAGTACCCCAGCCCCAGGCGCCCGAGCCGAAACCGCGCGCCACGACGCGTTCACGGTAAACAGCCGACACCACGTCACCGTCACCGGCAAGCAGGGCCTTGGTGGAGCACATTTCGGCGCAGATGGGCAGTTTGCCCTCGGCGATCCGGTTGCGACCATATTTGGCGAACTCTGCGGTCGAGTGGTTTTCTTCGGGACCACCGGCACAGAACGTGCATTTGTCCATCTTGCCACGTGAACCGAAATTGCCCGCCTGCGGGTATTGCGGCGCGCCAAACGGGCAAGCGTAAAAGCAATAACCGCAACCGATGCACAGGTCCTTGGAGTGCAGGACAACACCTTCTTCGTTCTGATAGAAGCAGTCGACCGGGCACACCGCCATGCAGGGTGCGTCCGAACAATGCATACAGGCCACCGAGATCGAGCGTTCGCCCGGGTTGCCGTCATTGATCGTCACCACCCTGCGGCGGTTGATACCCCAGGGTACCTCATGCTCGTTCTTGCACGCGGTTACGCAGGCGTTGCATTCGATGCAGCGTTCAGCGTCGCAGAGAAACTTTGCTCTAGCCATTAATCGTCCTCCTTACGCTGCCGAGATCTTGCAGAGAGTACACTTGGTCTCCTGCATCTGGGTCACTGAATCATAGCCATAGGTCTGGGCGGTGTTGGAACTTTCGCCCAGAACATAGGGGTCAGCACCGGCGGGGTATTTGTGCCGCAAGTCCTCGCCCTGGAAATGGCCGCCAAAGTGGAAAGGCATGAAGGCGACACCGGCACCAACCCGATTGGTCAGCATTGCCATCACCTTGACCTTACCGCCTTCCGGACCTTCGACCCAGACCTGTTGCCCGTCCCGAATGCCAAGGTTGTTGGCATCGCGCGGGTTGATCTCGACGAACATATCCTGCTGAAGTTCAGCAAGCCATGGATTAGACCGGCTTTCCTCGCCGCCGCCTTCATATTCGACCAGACGACCTGACGTCAGGATTATCGGGTAATCCTTTGAAAAGTCGTTCTTTTGGATCGAAGCATAAAGGGTGGGCAGGCGATATGCGTGCCGGTCCTCGTAGGTTGGATAGTCCACCACCAGATCACGCCGGTTCGTATAAAGCGGCTCGCGATGCAGTGGGATCGGATCCGGGAAGGTCCAGACGACCGCGCGGGCCTTGGCGTTCCCGAAGGGCGCACAGCCATGCTTGATCGCCACCCGCTGGATACCGCCCGAAAGGTCGGTTTTCCAGTTGGTCTCGGGGCCTGCAACGGCATCGATTGCAGCGCGTTCTTCAGCCGTCAGGTCGCCGTCCCAGCCAAGGTCCATCAGCATCTGCATCGTGAATTCAGGGTATCCGTCCTGAATTTCTGATCCAACGCTATAGACCCCTTCGGCCAGCAGGTTGTCGCCATCGCGTTCCACTCCGAACCTGGCGCGGAAGGTCAGGCCGCCTTCGGCCACCGGTTTGGACATGTCATAGAGGTTCGGAGTCCCCGTATGACCCATCTCAGCGGTTCCCCAGCACGGCCAGGGCAGACCATAATATTCGCCGTCGTTTGGTCCACCAATGGCCTGCAGCGTGGTTCTGTCGAACGTGTGCTGATTAGCCATGTGGCTTTTCAAGCGTTCCGGTGACTGCCCGGTATAGCCGATGGTCCAGAGGCCCGAGTTGAACTCACGCGTGATGCTTTCAACATTCGGGGTCTCGGGGTCTTCCATCTCGATATTGCGGAACAGGCGATCCGCCCAACCGAACTTGTTGGCGAACTTGGCCATGATGACCTCGTCCGGCAGGCTTTCGAACAGCGGTTCGACGACCTTGTCACGCCACTGCAACGAGCGGTTTGACGCGGTGACCGAGCCACGGGTTTCGAACTGCGTACAGGCGGGCAAAAGGTAGACGCCATCGGTGCGGTCATGCAGAACAGCGGAAACGGTGGGATACGGGTCGACCACGACCAGCATGTCCAGCTTTTCCATTGCCGTTTTCATTTCCGGACCCCGCGTTTGCGAGTTCGGCGCGTGACCCCACAGAACCATGGCACGGACATTGTTGTCCTGATCCATGTTCGCAGGGTCTTCCAGAACACCGTCGATCCAGCGGGATACCGGGATACCGCTTTCATTCATCAGCGGTTTGTCCTTGCCGTCTTTGCCCTTGATCGTGGCGAACTGGCCCTTCAGCCAATCCAGGTCTTCACCCCAGACGCGGCTCCAGTGGCCCCATGCGCCCGCGGACAGGCCGTAATAGCCGGGCAGGGTATGGGACAATACACCAAGGTCTGTCGCGCCCTGCACGTTGTCATGACCGCGGAAGATATTGGTGCCACCACCCGAGGTACCCATATTGCCCAGCGCAAGCTGAAGCACGCAATAGGCGCGGGTGTTGTTGTTGCCGTTGGTGTGCTGTGTGCCGCCCATGCACCAGATGACCGTGCCGGGGCGGTTGTTGGCCATGGTTCGGGCAACACGTTTCAGTTGCGAGCCGGGCACGCCGGTGACGCGTTCTGTTTCTTCAGGCGTCCATTTGGCCACCTCATCCTGAATCTGGTCCATGCCCCAGACACGGGTGCGGATGAATTCTTTATCCTCCCAACCGTTGTCGAAGATGTGCCACAGGATGCCCCAGATCAGCGCAACGTCCGTGCCCGGGCGGAAACGGACATATTCATCCGCATGGGCCGCGGTGCGCGTAAATCGCGGGTCGCAGACGATCAGCGGTGCGTTGTTCTGCTCTTTTGCGCGCAGAACGTGCAGCAGAGAGACAGGGTGCGCTTCAGCCGGGTTGCCGCCGATGATGAAGATGGCGCGCGAGTTGTGGATGTCGTTATACGAATTGGTCATGGCGCCGTAGCCCCATGTATTCGCAACACCCGCAACCGTGGTCGAGTGGCAGATACGGGCCTGATGGTCCACGTTGTTCGTGCCCCAGTAGGCGGCGAATTTGCGGAACAGATAGGCCTGTTCGTTATTGTGCTTTGCAGAGCCCAGCCAATACACGCTGTCGGGCCCGGATTCTTCGCGGATCGACATCATGCCATCGCCGATCTCGTTGATCGCCTCTTCCCAGCTGATGCGCTTCCACTCGCCGCCTTCCTTTTTCATCGGATATTTCAGGCGACGCTCACCATGGGCGTGCTCGCGAACCGAGGCCCCCTTGGCACAGTGTGCACCCAGGTTGAACGGGCTATCCCAGCCGGGTTCCTGCCCGACCCAGACACCGTTCTGCACTTCGGCAACGACAGTACAGCCGACCGAACAGTGGGTGCATACGGATTTGATGTTTTCAACGGCCTGTTTGGCCGCCGTCTGGGCACTGGCTGGCGTCACGGTTCCACCTGTGGCGCTGATCGCGGCAAGGCCGCCGATCGTCAGGCCCGAGCCACGCAGGAATGCGCGGCGATCGACGGTTTTCTCGCCGACCTGGGACAGGATACTTGTCCGCTGGGGGCGTCTCGCAACCCCGTTGGTCTTTTTCCTAAGCATGTCTTTCCTCCCTTGCGCGCCGTGTAAGCCACGGCTGGCTTGGTACTGCTGAAGCCGACGTCAGGGCCAATCGCAACCGTCTGTCGGGTGTGAAAGCGTCCAGTCCTAGAACCGGGTGCTCTCGATGTATGCGCGTGTATGCGCAGTATCCTGAATGCGGGTTTCGTCGGTCGGCAGCGCGGCGGCTTCGGCCTTCCCGGTCAGGCTGGCGGCAACGGCAGCGGGTGCTGCGGTTCCGGCCAGTTTGAGGAAGTCACGGCGGGTGGCGCCTTCTTCCTTGGTCTTGCTCATGGGAACCTCCTTTCCCAATTGCGGTTTGGCGCCCATGGGACACCGGCGATGTGCGGGTTACCCCGCCGTCATCCGGAACGCTTCGCGCTCGATCTCCATGAACACCCGACCGGCAGTGCCGACGGATGCATAAAGAACCGAGTTCTCGGCTGCTTCCAAATCCGAATAGAAATGCGTGGCCCAGGGGCCGATATGCTTGCTCCAGAATGCCTTTTGGTCATCCAGGGATGCCGGGCTGCCAAAACGCCCGACGATCATTCCGGCCATCATCTCCATCAATGAGGCGATGTTATCTTCGGGCTCGAACACGTTTTGGGCACGTGTGATCCCGCGAACCGCCATGTCATTGCGCAGCTGAGCCAAGGGTTTCTCGTTCAGGAAGCCCGTCAGGTAGAAACTGGCGTAAGGCAGCAACTCACCCCGGCCCAATCCGATGAATAACGCATTGAATTCCCGTTCGGCAGCGGCTGGCTTGGTGACCTTGGCAACCCGCGCCATGGATTGAATGGCCTTGCCGAGATCCGTGTCATCTCCGACCAGACCAGCCATTTGGTTCAGCAACATCTGGTCCGGAGGACCTGCCAGTAACAGACCCAGAAAGTTGTAGAAATCCGCGCGCAGGCGATCCTCGGCTGAAACATCCAGAGTGTGCGCGTCACTTGCGGTCATTCGGTCATCCTTCAAATTCAAATGTCATTCGACGTGGAGACGGGGGACGGTCGACTTCTTCCGGCTCTTCCACCTTAACCACTGAAACCGGCTGTGGCACGGGATCGGGGTCAACTGACACGACCTCTGGTTCAGAGAGCGTATCAGTTTCGATTTCGTTTTCTTCCGTTTCTTGCGCGTCGGCGGCCAGCGCTTCGACATGCGCCAGCATGCCTTTTCCAACCTGATAGGCGGTTTGGATGTTTTCGATCACGCAGGCCGCATCGGTATAGTCCTCGCCGTAATCGACCAGCCCGTCGACATTGGCTAGAACAGGGTTCAACCGCCACAGCCGACGCAGGGCGCGGCGCCGCAGGCGATCAGGCACTGCCTTGGACATAAAGCCCGAAACATCATCGCCGGGTCCGAGGGTATCCGGATCGGGAAGGTTGAATTCGGCCAAAATCTCGGCGTCACTCTTTTCTTCAAGTTCGGTGTGATGTGCTGCGATCACCCGTTCTTCGAGGGCCATCGTCTCGGCTTCAGCTTCGGCCTGAACGGCTGCCTTCCGGCGCGACCAGAAATCACGCCGCTCTGTCATTGCAGCACCCGTCTCGGCGAGCGGTACACGTCCGATGCCTGCCGGATACGTGCATCACCTTTGCCGTCTTCAACCAGATCCGTCCGCTTCTTGTCGCGACGGCGCTTGACGAACACTTCGTGCTGGTGATGTTTCAGGGTGAAATCCCGCACCCAGGCGATCAGCCCTTCGGTCATTGGGATTTTCTCGACAATTTCTTCGCCGGTATCTGCGTAATCCTGCCCCTGGAACGGAGAAGCGGTGATCAGAACTGCATTCAGCGGCGTGTCGCCCTTCAGCTCATTCCGCAGTACAAGATAGATCGAGGGCTGCCCGTCCGACAGGTTGACCAGGTAGGCTTCGGTCTCGTCCGCCCAAAGGGTCAGAGGAAGGGTGGCAGCGTGGTATTCGACCGCCTCGCCTTCGCGGCGCAGTTCCTGCCAATCGGCTGGCCCTGCACCAGGCAACACGGCGACCGCGCGCCAGTTCCAGCGGGCCCAACGCGTGACCCCGGGTGTTTTGCGCACAATGACGCCAACCGGCATGTCGATCTGGCTTGCGGCCTTGGCCACTGGATCCTCCCCGAAAGGCTCTCCCCTGCCTTTCCACGTCCACTATGGTACACAAAATAGCCACGTGCCAAGCCCGTGCGTTAATACTTTGGTCGTATTCCCGGTAGCGTCTTCGTGATCAAAGCCTGAGAATGCTTTTGTTTTATGGGATTTTGCCGCGCAATTCTGCCCGGCGCCCTGCACGCTGCACAGGGTTGAAGTTGCTTCATCGGGAATGCAGCCTAAAGTGCAGAGGATCGGGACTGCTTCCCGAGGGAGGGGACATGGGCACGAAACTTTTGCTCTGCGATTGCGCGGGAACTCAGGCGCTGGATACCGACAGGATCGAAAGCGCCTGCGGAATTTCCTGTTCAAAGGTGCATACCGCGCTTTGTACAAAAGAACTGCAATCCGCTGCGGCCTCGATGCAAGAGGGCGATATCGTCATCGCCTGTCTGCAAGAACAAGAGGTGTTCCGGTCGCTTGCCGAAGATATGAATATCGAGACCCCCGGCTTTGTCGACCTGCGGGATCGCGCTGGGTGGTCCGATCAGGGCGCGGATGCGACGGCCAAAATGGCTGCCTTAGCCGCCGAAGCGTTCCTGCCGCAACCCGTGACGCCCAGCGTTGATGTCATCAGCGAAGGCACGTGTTTCATCATAGGTCCGGGCACCGTTGCCTTTGGACTGGCGGAAAGGTTGGCCCGGACACTGGCTGTAACCGTTCTGGTCACAGATCAGGCTGAGCAGGACTCTCGGGCCTTCGACGTTATTCGGGGACAGTTGCGGTCTGTTTCGGGTGCTCTGGGTCGGTTTTCTTTGCGTCTGGACAATGTGCAGCAAGTGGTTCCCGCAGGCAGGGGTGCTTTCAATTGGACGGAACCAAGAGATGGGGCGCAATCGGCCTGCGATATCATTGTTGATCTGACGGGGGGCACGCCCTTTGTGCAGGCCCCGGCCAAGCGCGAGGGGTACCTGAAGGCTGATCCCAAGGATGCGGTTTCTGTAGAACGTCTGGCTTTTGACGCCGCCCAACTGGTTGGAACATTCGAAAAACCCCTGTACGTGCGACTGGAAGAAACACTTTGCGCCCATTCGCGGGCGGAACAGGTCGGGTGCTCAAACTGTCTGGATATCTGCCCAACCGGTGCAATCACGCCCTCGGGCGAGCATGTAGCGATTGATCCGATGGTCTGCGCCGGGTGTGGTGAATGCGCGGCGGTCTGTCCGTCGACGGCGATAACCTATGAAGATCCACCTGTTTCGGCCTTGTTATCACGGATGCACACTCTGGCGCGCACGTACCGAAGGGCAGGCGGTATCGCACCCCGGTTGCTTGTGCACGACGCCCACGGGGCCGAAATGATAAGGCTTGCAGCAAGGTTCGGGCGGGGATTGCCTTCGGATGTTATCCCGCTGGAATTGAAAGTGATATCCGGGTTCGGTCATTCGGAAATGCTGGCCTCACTGGCACATGGATTTGCGCGTGTGGATGTGCTGCTGGCCCCGACGACCGAGCGGGATGCGCTGGATCGCGAACTTGAACTGGCACGTGCCATAGCCAGTTCGGATGGGATCGGGCTGATTGAGGAGGTGGACCCTGATGCGATGGCAGACTTGCTGTATGCGCAAAATGTCCCCGAACCGTTGGCAGATCCGGTCTTGCCACTTGGCAACCGCCGACAAATCGCGCGACTGGCAGCACAGGCCCTGAATCCGCAGGCCAAAGCCCCGCTGCCATTGCCTGAAGGTGCGCCTTACGGTGCCGTTGCAGTGAATACTGACAGTTGCACACTCTGTCTTAGTTGTGTGTCTCTGTGCCCGTCCGGGGCTTTGATGGATAACCCTGACAAGCCCCAGCTGAACTTTCAGCAGGATGCGTGCCTGCAATGCGGAATGTGCAAGACGATCTGCCCCGAAGATGCGATCACCTTGGTACCACAACTGGACCTGAGCGATGCTGCCTTGTCTCAGCAGGTCCTGAACGAGGAGGAACCATTTGCCTGCGTCGAATGCGGGGCTTTGTTTGGGGTGAAATCAACCGTTGAGCGGATAATGGAAAAGCTTTCGGGCACGCACCCGATGTTTGCCTCAACGGAACAGGCGCGGATGATCCAGATGTGTGACAATTGCCGGGTGAATGCTCATTTCCAGCAGCAGGACAATCCGTTCCAGTCAAAACCAAAGCCTCGGGTCGTTACCACCGAGGATTACTATTCGGATAGAAAGGATCACTGAAGCTTTAGCGGCGAGCCCAGATCTGCGGCGTCAATGCGCGAAACAAATGCCAGGATGGCTTCAAGATCGTCCAACGTCATCTTGACCGGGTGAATTGGGGATGGTCGCTCGGGATCAAAGGGGGGTGTCAACCCGTCGATCTGCGTGAATGCGGGGTGGGGATTGAGGGCAAAGAACGCCTCGAACCGTTCCGACCAATCCGGCATCGCGCGCAGAACCGCGAATGAGGGGGTTGAGCCAAGCCCGCTCATCCGGTTTCGGGGGCCAATCACATGACATCGACCACAATGGGTCATAGATAGTTCTTCGCCCAGCACGGTGTTGCCATCCAGGGTATCGTCCGACTGGGTGAATGTGGGATCAAAGCCGGTGCTGAACTGCTCACCCACCGCAGGAAGAAAACCTTCGACAGTGCGCTTGCCGATATCTGAATGCAGCCAGTCGCGAAACCGGATTTGACGATTATCACCTTCGATCCTCAGGTGATAGACCACTCCACCACGGGTAAAGACAGGATCACCGGGCGGCGCGGTTTCCAGCACCATGGCACCGGCATCATCTGCGACAACGCGTATCCCGGTCTTGAGAGAGAAGCGAGGAAGGATATGTTGCAACAGACCGGAGTCTTTAACCTCTGCCGGAGCCGCAAGGCCAATCGCCTCCTGCGACAAGGAGGGGGTGGCGGTGAGCGTCAGGCTCAGGCACAACAAGACAAGGCGCATGGTTTAGCCTAACTATGAAGGCTGCGATGCGTCAAATGAACAGAAAGAGACGGAGACACATGCAATGAGCGGCGACCAATACATGTCGACACGCACGCCCCTGTCGGCGGGGCACACCAAGGAGAGAACAGCATGAGTGTTCGTGACGCGGTTCTGGCGAACCTGAAAAAGATCACCGATCCGGTTTCGGGTCAGGACATTGTCAGTGCGGGCATCGTGCGTGCGCTGAATGTCGAGGGCGATACGGTTCGCTTTGTCCTTGAGATCGACCCGAAGCATGCCGAAAAGATGGAACCTGTGCGCGCAACAGCTGAAAAGGCCGCACAGATGGTTGAGGGCGTTGCAAATGTATCGGCCCTGATGACTGCGCATTCCGATAAGGCGCCGCCGGATTTGAAGCCGAAACCCAAACCATCCCAAACAGGACCGCAAGCCGTTCCCGGTGTTGACCGGATCATCGCCGTTGCGTCTGGCAAGGGGGGTGTGGGCAAATCCACCGTGTCGGCCAATCTGGCCTGTGCGCTGGCCGCAGAAGGGCGGCGCGTGGGTCTGCTGGACGCGGATGTTTACGGGCCGTCGCAGCCTCGGATGTTAGGCGTCTCGGGCCGCCCGGCCAGCCCCGATGGCAAGACGATCCTGCCGCTGCGCAACCACGGCGTCACCATGATGTCGATGGGGTTGATGACCAACGAAGGGCAGGCGGTTGTCTGGCGCGGGCCGATGCTGATGGGGGCGCTGCAACAGATGATGAGCCAGGTGCAATGGGGTGCCCTGGACGTGCTGATCGTCGACCTGCCGCCCGGCACTGGCGACGTGCAACTGACGCTGAGCCAGAAATTCAAGGTGGACGGCGCTATTGTCGTCTCGACGCCGCAGGACGTGGCGCTGATTGATGCCCGCAAGGGGATCGACATGTTCAATCAGCTCAAGACACCTATTGTTGGGATGATCGAAAACATGTCCACGCATATCTGTTCGAACTGTGGGCACGAAGAACATGTTTTCGGTCATGGTGGTGTCAAGTCTGAGGCCGAGGCGATGGGCGTGCCGCTGCTGGGTGAAATCCCGTTGCATCTGGACATTCGTGTAGCCGCAGACGGGGGCGCGCCAATTGTGGTCAGCAAGCCAGACAGTCCTCAGGCCGAGGCTTTCCGCAAGATCGCCCGCGACATGATCACCAAAGGCACCGTATGAGCCAACCGGTCTTTCCCCCTTTGTTGACGGGTCACCCGGTTCAGGGTGGGGAAGACCCGTTTGAACGGGCCCAGGCTATGGCGGCTTTGGGCTGCGATGCGGGGGCGGTTGTTTATAACATTCAGGCCGATTACCTGCGTGTCGCGATCGTATTTGCGCCCGAGGTGCCACTGCGGGACGCGATGGCGATGCTGCCGCTTTGTGCTGTCGGGTTTCAGAATGCGCTGGGCGCTCTGGCCCCGCCTGAAGTGGCGGTGCATCTGGAATGGGACGGTGTGATCTGTGTGAATGGCGCGAAATGCGGTGTGTTCCGCGTTTCGGCATCCGGGGAAAACGCGGAAGAAGAACCGGATTGGCTGATTGTCGGCTGGGAGCTCGCATTGATGCAAACCAGCACCGCGCCCGGCGAGACACCGGATGTCACAGCCCTTTATGATGAAGGCTGCGCCGAGGTGTCGGCCACGCAACTGGTCGAAAGCTGGTCACGCCATATGCTGACCTGGCTCAACCGCTGGCAGGAGGATGGCAACGCGCCGCTGCATGCCGAATGGATGGGCCTGCTGCGTGGGGTAGGTGAGCCACGGGTCGATGGCGGTGTATTCCTTGGAGCGGATGAGCGGTTCGGAATGCTGATCCGCGACGGGGTCAACACCCGTTTGCGCCCGTTGACGGAATTATTGGAGAACGGACGATGAAACTGGCCCGCGCCATCCATTTCGATGAAAGCGACATGAACGTGTTTCATTCTCCGGCACGTACGGGCGAATGGTGCGTTTCGGGCGGGTTCGAGTTTTCGAACTGGAGCGGCGCGGATCTGGAAGGTAAGGCGCGTCAGGCTTTTGCGAATGGCTGGCTGGGGCTGGAAACCTTTGGCCGGGTGACATTTGTGGCGGTAACCCAGATCGAAGGCGCTGAAAGGGATCAGGTCACCCGCAACTTGGCAGAACACTTCGTGCAGTATTATGGAGCGCCCTCGGTCGAAGCCGCATTAGGCGTGGCACAGGCTGAGATTGATCACATGTCAGATCTGTGTGAAGACCATGCCGCCAACACGCTGCTGACCGTCGCCAGAGAATTATCTGAGACAGGAGTGCACGAATCCTTTCGTGTGATCACTCCGCAAGACGCACAGCTAGAGGTGCTGGCGGTGCATGGGTCTCTGGACGACTAGAAAGGGTCTACAAACCCGCCGAACTGACCGCGCTTGAAGATCAGACCCTTGCCGGTGCGGTACATGACCTGATCCACATGACCGACAATGATCAGATGATCTCCGGCCTCGTGCCGGGCGTGCAAACGGCAGTCAAACCGAGCCAGACAATTGGCCAGCTGCGGGCGATCAGCCTCGTCTGTCGTCCACTCGGCATGGGTGAAATCCACACCGTCGCGTGCAAATCTTAGCGCCTGATCCTGTTGATCCTGAGCCATGACGTGGATCGAGTAATGCGTGCAGGTGCTGAACGTATCGAAGCGGTTTGACTCTCTGGCCAGGCACCACAGCACCAGCGGCGGATCCAGGGACACCGACGCAAACGAGTTTACGGTGATTGCACGTGGGCCGTCTTCGGTTTGCGCAGTGATCACGGTGACACCCGTTCCGAAACATCCCAGAGCCTCACGAAAGGCGTGGCTTTGATCCGGGGTTGGTGTGAAAATCTTTTCCGTCATATCGCGCGCGTGTTCCTTGGCCGCGCATCAGGTGCCATGCGTGGCCCGGATTGTCCACGAAAAGCTGAACGGCGTTTGCAAATTTCGGAGTTAATTAAGGTCTTCCAGCAGACGCCCGTGTTTGCGGGTGTGGACGATGACTTCGCCAAAGGTGTTCAGCCCGCGCGCTTGCAGGATGGGCAGCATCTTGACCAGCGCCTCGGCTGTTGCCACCGCGTCGCCCAATGCCGTATGACGTAGCGCCTCGGGGATAGTGATGTCCAGCCGTTCACACAGCGCGTCCAGTGTATGTGTATCGCTGGCGCCGAACAAAACGGCCGACAACAGCACAGTGTCGAGTATCGGATGATCCCATTCGACTTCCATACGCTTGGCATGGCGGCGAAGGAACGCCATGTCGAACGGCGCGTTATGGGCCACAATCACCGCATCGCGTGAGAATTGGTGAAACACACGTCCGGCTTTGACAATATCCGGTGCGCCCTGAACCATGTGATCACTGATCTTGTGCACGCGGGTCGAGGCAGCAGGGATCGGAATGCCCGGATCTACAAGCATGTCCAGATGCTCGCCCGCGACGATCTTGCCTTTCACAACGCGGACCGCGCCGATCTGAACGATCTCATCCTTGTGTGGCAGCAAGCCGGTTGTTTCCGTGTCGAAGACCACAAAACACAGATCCAGCAAAGAGCGGTTTTCAAACGCGCCGTCACCCGGCGTGTCCAGCAATTCGAAATCATAGACCAGCGGGCGGGCCTCATCTGGCGACATACGGGCAACGCTGTCTTCGAACACCAGCATGTAACCGGGTGCGTCACCCAATGGCTTCATTCGGGCCGAATAGGTTTGTCGGCCGTCCACGCTGGTCAGGGCGCAGAAAACATCCTTACCTGATTTGCACAACTTCCCATACGCGTCCGTCAGCCCCGTCGATTCGATATACTCGAAGAGCGAGGCGTTCAGGCGGGGATGCGCGATCTGGGCCAGCACCTCGGCCGCCTGACCGTCATACAAAACGATCTGGTGTTTTGGACTGGCCAGCAACATGGCGACCGGGATCTCGGTCAGAAGGGCAGTAAGGCGCTGTTTTTCCGCCGCCAGATGAGCGGTTTCAGCGGCCACCGCCTCGGCCGTGTGCATGGCATTTGCGGCAAGTTGCTCGGCCAGGCCAGCTGCAGCCGGGGCCAGATCTCCCAAATACCGCGCGGCTTGCATGTCCAGGTCGGTGCTGACACCGGCATGAGCGCGGGCCCGCAGTTGCGCTGAAAGCCGTTCGATCGGCTTGGCGACATTGTCGTCAAACAACAGCCAGACACCCGCGATCAAAGCCAGCAATCCAAACCCGATCAGAACCTCGGCAAAGATGAAGTCATCAAACAGGTCAGGTTGTGCGGCCCGGGCATAGGTGATCCACAGGGCGGCGGAACTGATTGATATCCCGCCGAGCGCGAGCAGACAGAAAAACAGAAATATCCTGAGCCGCAGGCTTAACCCTGTGAGCATTGTCAAACCCCGCAGGTGGCGTCGATGATGGGGTCGGCAGGCACGGCGGATATCCAGTCTGCATTCAGCAGACGTCCGTCATCGGAAAACTCAGCACCGTCCGCAAGGTTGGCGCGACGATTCTCGGCACAGTTTACGGCCACGGGCAGTTTTGAAACCGGAGCCCAGCGACCGAAGAAATAAAGATCGACAAGTCGTTGGTCGGGAACGTTTTCGTTTGTTCGCACCGACACGGTGTCGATAGCGGCAAAGCGGTCGACGAAGGGCACGACATAGGTCCACGGGCGGTAGAGGGCGCGGCTTTCAACCTCTTGCACGATTGCCATTTCCTCGGGAAGCTGTTCGCGCGTACGGTCGTACCAGGAATACTCGCTGGATATGGTCACAGCGATCATCCCCAAACCCGCCGCGACCGGAGTAACCCATTTCGGCAACCGCCCTCCGGTCAGCTTGTTCAGCACAAGAACGATACCCGCAAAAGCGAATCCCGCAAAAACAGTGCCGATCAATTCCAGAAACATCGTGTCTCTCCGTTCTTCAGATGCATGTCAGCCCAGCATTCCCTTGCCGTGGCCGACCGCTGATTGCATCGTTTTTACCACAACGAAGGCGTCACGAAGATGACTTCGCTCAAAGTCCGAAAGATCGGATGGTGGCAGATAATTGTCTGGTTTCTTGCCCGATTTGACCAGCTGGACCTGATGTTCAAGCCGGGTTTCGGCGATCAGATCATAGGCGTCCAGCAAATCGCGTGCGCCCGACGCGCTGAGAACGCCATTGGCCTCGCCAGCCTTCAGACGGGCGCGCGTATTGGCCTCGGGCAGTTCGCCTTGCAGGGCGTAGATTCGCGCCAGATCCACGACCGGAACAACACCATTGTGTTTCATATCCAGCGTGTTGCGGTGCTCGCCCGACCGGATGGTCGCAAAACCACGCAGCAATCCCAGCGGCGGCGTGTGTTTCAACGAGTTCGAGATCATATGTGCGACGAAGATCGAATTGGACCTGGCCGCCGCCAATGTGTCGGCCTGCAGGTCGGCGAACAGGTCGAACGTGCCGCCTATCGGGCGCAAGTCAAACATGACCGAGGCCAGCATCTGCGCTTCGGGGTTCGGTTTGGCGATCCATCCCTTGAAATAGTCGCGCCAGACACGCACCGGCTGACACCAGCGCGGATTGGTCGCCATCATGTCGCCGGGACAATAGAAATAGCCACAGGTATCCAGCCCGTCCGACACGAACCTGGCCAACATAGCAAAGTACTCCATATCCACATCGGTCACGCTGTCATCCAGCATCAGGCAGTTGTCCTGATCCGACACGCCTGTCTGCTCCTGCCGCCCTTGCGAGCCGCATGCCAGCCACAGATACGGCACAGGGGGCGGGCCCAGTTTCTGTTCAGCAAGGGCCAGAAGGCGCCGGGTAACCGTGTCAGCTACGTCGGTGATCAGGCGCGTGACGATTTCGTGCCGGTTCCCGCCTGCAACCAGTTGTACCAGCAGCTGTGGGATTTCCGCCGTTACCCGCGCCATATCTTCGGCGGTATTTGCCTGGGCAATGCGTCGCACCAGTTCGGCCGAGTTCACGGCCTGGTAATGTGTCAGGTCGGTTTGTGTGACGATACCGACCAGCCGACCGCCCTCGGAAATCGGGACGTGGCCGATGCCGCGTTCCATCATGATGTGCAACACGTCTGAGCCGATGTCACCGGGTGACAGGGTGACGGGGTTCGCGGTCATGATCTCGGAAACCGGTGTGGACGGAGGCAGGCCGTCCGCAACATATTTGCCTGAGATATCCCGGAGCGTCGCGATGCCCTGCAACGTGTCGCCGTCTGTGATGCATAGTGACGAGATGTGTTTGTCGCGCATGATCTGCGCCGCTTTCTGAACAGGCGTATCCGCGGGGCAGGTGGCCGGGTTATGTGCCATCAGAATATCAATGGAACTGGTCGCAAGGCTTTGCGGGCCGCTTCTGTCGCCGCGTGTGCGGTTGAAGAACTTGGCGACCACATCGTGACCGTCGATCAACTCGCGCACCAGATCCGGTGGCAAAACAATCAGGACCGACGGAGTGTGCGCACGCGCCTTGGTGGCTGCCTTGCCGTCTTTCAGCAGTCCGCGCTCTCCAAAAGAATTGCGCAAGCCTAGTTGAGAGACAACTGCACCATTCTCATCGGTGATTTCAACCTGTCCTTCATAGATCACGAATACGCCGGGAAGCGCATGACCCAGTTCATAGACCGAGGTGTCTTCCTCTACTTCCCAGACCTCGATCTGTTTTACGATCTGATCCAGGGCTTCAGCCGGTAACGCGTCATAGGGATGAACGGATTTCAGAAACCGGGCGATTTCATCGTGGGACAGGGGCATCTGATGTCTCCGGTGTTCTGGTGAAAAAATCCCGCCCAGTGGTATGCCGGGCGGGAGTAGTGGATCGAAAGACGCGGTCGAAGGCAAGAGCCAACGACCGCATCATGCTCACTTGTTCTGAGCTGCACCCGCACCACGGGGAATGCGAACGCTTTCGACCAGTTCCTTGATCTCCGGCGGAGTTTCCTTGGTCATGCCAGCCACAACATAGGCGACAGCAAAGTTGACCATGGCACCGACAGCGCCGAACGAGGTCGACTGGATCGGACCCAGCAACGGATCGGCATCGGTGAACGAGTTGGTGTCCGGAATAAACATCCAACCCTTGTGCAGGAAGATGTAGACCAGGGTAACGACCAGACCTGCCAGCATACCTGCAACAGCACCGGTGTTGTTGATGCGGGTCGAGAAGATCCCCATCATCAGTGCCGGGAAGATCGAGGCTGCCGCCAGACCAAAGGCCAGAGCAACAGTCTGTGCTGCAAAGCCCGGAGGATTCAGACCCAACC
Organism: Ruegeria sp. AF3; assembly: GCF_056536285.1. Classification (NCBI taxonomy): domain Bacteria; kingdom Pseudomonadati; phylum Pseudomonadota; class Alphaproteobacteria; order Rhodobacterales; family Roseobacteraceae; genus Ruegeria; species Ruegeria sp. AF3. The sequence goes on from NZ_JBQFJM010000001.1 coordinate 3,320,114, forward strand.
AGGTCGCTACAGCAATCGCCACAGCCATCGCAATCCGTGCCGACAGAAGCTCGCCTTTTTCCGAGATCTGCGGGTTGATTGCGCCCTTGATCAGGTCGTGGGACACGGCCGACGAAATCGCCAGCAGCAAGCCCGCAGCAGTCGACAGAGCAGCCGCAAGACCACCGGCAGCGACCAGACCGATTACCCAACCGGGCAGGTTGGCAATCTCGGGGTTGGCCAGAACCAGGATATCGCGGTTGAACTTGGTCAGCTCGTTACCGACCCAGCCTTTTTGTTCCGCAATCGCCTGCATCGATTCAGATTTGTCATTGTAGTACTGAATCTTGCCGTCGCCGTTCTTGTCCTCCCAATCCAGCAGGCCGGTTTTCTGCCATGTGGCCATCCAGTCGTACCGTGCATCATTGTCGATCTGTTCGACTGTAACGGCACCACCTTCGATGCCACCATTGGGCCACATCATGTCGGTGATGTTCAGACGGGCCATTGCGCCAACAGCCGGAGCGGTCAGATACAGCAGCGCGATGAAGACCAACGCCCAGCCAGCCGACCAACGTGCGTCAGACACTTTGGGGACGGTGAAGAAGCGCATGATAACGTGCGGCAGACCGGCGGTACCGATCATCAGCGACAGGGTGAACAGCACCATATTCAGCGTGTTGGAGTGATGGGCCGTGTATTCGTTGAAGCCCAGCTCTGTTACGATGCCGTCCAGTTTGGTCAGTAGCGGTACACCGCTTGCAGTGTCGCCAAACAGACCCAGCGCCGGAATCGGAGTGCCGGTCAGCTGTAGCGAGATAAAGATGGCAGGGATGGTGTAGGCGGTGATCAGCACGCAGTACTGAGCGACCTGTGTATAGGTCACGCCCTTCATCCCTCCGAACACCGCGTAGGCAAACACAACGCCTGCACCGATCAACAGCCCGGTGGTGTTCGACACTTCCAAGAAGCGGCCAAAGGCAACCCCAACACCGGTCATCTGACCGATAACGTAGGTCACCGATGCGACAATCAGACAGATCACCGCAACGATGCGCGCTGTCTGGCTGTAGAAACGGTCGCCGATGAATTCCGATACGGTGAACTTGCCGAATTTGCGCAGGTACGGCGCAAGCAGCAGGGCCAACAGCACGTAGCCACCCGTCCACCCCATCAGGAAGGTCGAGTTGTCATAGCCGGTAAAGGCAATCAGGCCCGCCATCGAGATGAACGAGGCCGCAGACATCCAGTCTGCCGCTGTCGCCATACCGTTGGTGACCGGGTGTACGCCGCGACCGGCGGCGTAGAACTCTGATGTGGAACCCGCGCGGGCCCAAATCGCAATGCCGATGTACAGCGCGAAGGATGCGCCGACAAACAGCAGGTTGATGGTAAACTGATCCATTATCCCCGCTCTCCCTTACTCTTCATCCACGCCGTGTTCGGCGTCTAGCTTGTTCATGCGCCAGGCGTAGTTGAAGATCAGCGCCAGAAAGACCAGGATCGATCCTTGCTGAGCGAACCAAAAGCCCAGATCAGTACCACCGACGGCGATGCCCGACAGCAGCGGACGCAGCAGGATGCCGAATCCAAATGACACCAGCGCCCAGATCACGAGGCTGATGTAGATGAGGCGCAGGTTGGCCTGCCAATAGCCCTTGTCGGCTTCGGCTGCCTGCGCGGAGTTTGTAGATTGATCCGCCATTGCGGGTTCCTCCTTCGCTTCCTCGTTTGGCGGCCCGGTGCTCAACTCCTCCAGTGCGTCGGTCCGCTTCTCGACAATGCCCAACACCGTATGGTGCCAGGTAAAACTTCACCAGTCCGCCAAAGCGGTCTTTTGAAGTATTCTTTTTAGGATCAAAGCCTTGTGGCTTATCTCCTCCCCTTAACTCATGGTGTCGCTCACGATCCCTTCGAGATCGCCAGCGATATCTTCGATTCTGCCCATGGCATTGATGCGTTTCAGAACACCGTGACCGTCGTAATAGGTGATCAGCGGCGCGGTCTGTGCATGATAAGCCGCTAGGCGCGAAGCCACGGTTTCAGCGTTGTCATCCGCGCGGCGCTTGAATTCGGTGCTGCCGCACTTGTCGCACTTTCCGTCTTCGGCTGGCTTCTTGAACTGGTCGTGGTACCCTTCGCCGCAGCCCGCGCAGGTGTAGCGGCCCGAAATGCGGATCACCATTTCGGCATCTTCCACTTCCAGGCTGATTGCTGCGTTGATCTTCTGGTCATTGGACGCCAGCAGACCATCCAGCGCCTCTGCCTGAACCGTTGTGCGGGGGAACCCATCCAGAATGACGCCCTTGGCGCAATCTGATTGCGCCATACGGTCGCGCAGGATCGCAATGACGATCTCGTCACTGACCAGATCACCGGCTTCCATCACGGCTTTGGCGGCTTTGCCTGCGTCCGTGCCTGCTGCAACGGCTTCGCGCAGCAGGTCACCCGTGCTGAGTTGAACAAGCCCGAATTTCTCTTCCAGCATCCGGGCCTGCGTGCCCTTCCCGGCGCCCGGAGGGCTGAGAAGGATGAGTACTGCGGGAGTGGTGATCGTGGCGGCGTCCATCACATCCTCACTTGCTTGCGCGGTTTTCGATCAGGTCTTCGACCACCGACGGATCGGCCAGTGTCGAGGTGTCACCCAGCGAACCAAAATCATTTTCGGCGATCTTGCGCAGGATGCGGCGCATGATCTTACCGGAACGTGTTTTGGGCAGGCCCGGGCCCATTGGATCACATCGGGGCTGGCAATCGGTCCGATTTCGGTCCGGACCCAGGTGCGCAACTCCTTACGGAGCTCTTCGCTTGGTTCACGGTCATTCATCAAAGTGACATAGCAATAGATGCCTTGCCCCTTGATTTCATGGGGATACCCAACAACCGCAGCTTCTGCTACGGCGGCGTGTGCAACTAGAGCGCTTTCCACCTCGGCCGTTCCCATGCGGTGGCCAGACACGTTGATCACATCGTCCACGCGGCCGGTGATCCAGTAGTCGCCATCTTCATCGCGACGACAGCCATCACCAGTGAAGTAGTAGCCTTTGTAATCCGAAAAATAGGTCTTTTCGAACCGCTCATGATCGCCCCAGACAGTGCGCATCTGGCCGGGCCAGCTGTCTTTGATGCAGAGCACACCCTCGACACCATTACCTTCGATCTCGACGCCGGACTGCGGGTCCAACACCACCGGTTCGATGCCAAAGAACGGTTTCATTGCCGATCCGGGCTTCATTGCATGGGCGCCGGGCAGGGGGGTCATCAGGTGACCGCCGGTTTCAGTTTGCCACCATGTATCCACGATGGGACATTTGCCCTTGCCGACGACTTCGTTGTACCAATTCCAGGCTTCGGGGTTGATCGGTTCACCCACGGTTCCCAGAGTGCGCAGATCGCTGAGGTCGCATTTCTCGACAAACTCTTTGCCCTGACCCATCAGGGCGCGGATCGCTGTGGGCGCGGTGTAAAACTGGTTCACCTTGTGTTTTTCGCAGACCTGCCAGAAACGCGACGCGTCGGGGAAGGTTGGAACGCCTTCGAACATCAGCGTTGTCGCACCATTGGCCAGGGGGCCATAGACGATATAGCTGTGGCCGGTGACCCAGCCCACATCTGCCGTACACCAGTAAACGTCGCCTTCGTGGTAATCGAAGGTGATCTCATGCGTCATTGCGGCGTAAACAAGATAGCCGCCGGTTGTGTGAACAACGCCTTTTGGCTGACCTGTCGAGCCGGAGGTGTAGAGGATGAACAGCGGATCTTCGGCGCTCATTTCGGCTGGTGCGCAGTAGTCGTCCGCCTCAAGGGCCATTTCGTTGTAGTCAAAGTCACGACCGTCAATCCAGGTGGTCTGGCCACCGGTGCGTTTGACGACAAGGCACTTGACCGTATCCTTGCAGTGTAGCAGTGCCGCGTCAGCATTGGATTTCAGCGGCGTCTTACGACCACCGCGCGGAGCCTCGTCCGCGGTGATGACAACCTTGGCGTCACAGCCGTTGATCCGGGCTGCCAGAGCGTCCGGCGAGAAGCCTGCAAAAACAATAGAGTGAATTGCGCCGATCCGCGCGCAGGCCAGCATGGCATAAGCGGCCTCGGGGATCATAGGCAGATAAATGACGACGCGGTCGCCTTTGCGCACACCCATAGATTCAAGGATGTTGGCCATGCGGCAGGTGCGGCGGTGCAGTTCTGCGTAAGAGATATGCTGAGCCGGATCATTTGGATCGTCCGGTTCCCAGATGATTGCCGTTTGATCACCGCGGGTTTTCAGGTGGCGATCCAAACAGTTGGCCGAGACATTCAAGGTGCCATCGGCATACCAGTTTATTTTAACCGAACCGAAATCGTAGTTAACGTCTTTGACCTGGGTGAAGGGTTTGATCCAGTCAACGCGCTTGCCTTGCTCGCCCCAGAATGCGTCGGGGTCACTGATCGAAGCGGCGTACATGCCGGCATATTTTTCGGCATCAACATGCGCACGGGCGACGGTTTCTGCGGATGGCGGATAGGTCTTGGCATCTGCCTGGGCAGCGGTGGTCATTTTTGAGGCTCCTCCCTCTGGACTGGATTACGTTGGGACATTTTTTGCCACTTGGTCTGGCAATGTCGATCCCGTTCCTCCCCAAGGTCGAATATTACCGAGTTCTGAAAATAAATAAATAAATTGCCGGAATCCCTGAATTTATTTGTAAAGAAATTTCTAACTACGGCCACCTCTAGTAAAGAAAACGCGTAAATTTCGTAAAAATCTCTTTAAAGTAAATGGATAGGTGTAACACATGTCCTGCTTGCATTGCTTGACACAAGCGGGGGTCAGTCCACGAACACCTGGTTTTCCTGCATGCGCAATCCAAGCGGGAACTTCTTCTGATACCAGCGGAAAGCCAAGGCAGGGTTGGCACAGTAGAATGTTGGCGCTAGCTTGATCCTCAAGCGCCTCGGGAGGAGGCGCAGCAATGGGAGATCAAATGATGAAAAAGATGTTGAGCGGCGCGGCCGTCGCCGCCCTGAGCTTTGCTTTTGTCGGTGAAGCCTTTGCAACTGAATGGAACGCATCAGTCTGGGGCAAACGTCGTGCCTTCACCGAGCATGTTGAAAAACTGGCCGAGCTTGTCAGCGAAAAAACCGGCGGTGAATTCACCATCAATGTCAGCTATGGCGGACTATCCAAGCCGCGCGAGAACTTGGACGGTATTGAAATCGGCGCCTTCGAGATGGCTCAGTTCTGTGCAGGCTACCACCGCGACAAAAACCGCGCGATCACTGTTCTGGAGCTGCCCTTCCTTGGCGTAAACAACCTGAAGGAGGAGGTGGCGGTCAGCCATGCGGTTTATGATCATCCCGCAGTCAAAGATGAGATGGCCCAATGGAACGCCCGCATCATCATGACCTCACCGATGCCGCAGTATAACCTGGTCGGTACCGGCGAGCCACGCGATGAACTGTCTGATTTTGACGGAATGCGGGTCCGTGCAACTGGTGGTTTGGGGCAAGCCTTTGAGGCGGTCGGAGGTGTTCCGACATCGGTCCCTGCAACCGAAGCGTTCAATGCCATGGAATCAGGTGTCGTCGACACTGTAGCCTTTGCCCAGCACGCACATCTGTCTTTCGGGACGATCAACGAAGCCGACTGGTGGACGGCAAACCTGAACCCAGGAACGGTAAACTGCCCAGTCGTGGTCAACATTGACGCCTATGAGGCCCTGCCAGCCGCGCATCGCGAGGCGCTGGACAGCTCGATTGATGAGGCGATTGACCATTACCTGACAAATTACGACGGATTGCTCGAGCAATGGGACAGTGTTCTGCAAGAAAAGGGTGTCCAGAAAGTCATGATCGATGATGCCGTGATCGCAGAATTCCGCACCAAGGCAGCCGACCCGATCCGTGAGAAGTGGATCGCGGAAATGACGGAACAGGGACTGCCAGCGCAGGATCTTTATGATCTCGTTCAGGCGACGCTGACCCAACAGCGCGGCGGCAACTGATCCTGAACCCGGGTGCCCAACGGGCACCCGGTACACTAATATTGGGGAACACCGGAATGGCAGGACAGGCCACAGTGCTGGTGGACGGAAGCCGTCTGAGCCAGCTGGATCAGAAGTTGTTGAAACTGGAGCGTTTTCTGGCGCTCATCAGCGGTTTCGCAGTATTTGGCTTGATGGTGCTCGCCGTTATTTCGGTCAGTGGGCGCAATGCCCTGAATGCCCCATTGCCAGGATATGTTGACTGGATCGAACAGGCGATGCCACTGATCGCATTTCTGGGCATTTCATATGTTCAGCGCGATGGCGGCCACATCCGCATGGACATCGTTCTATCGCGCCTTCACGGCAGGGGGTTGTGGCTGTTCGAACTGGTCTCGGTGGTTTTGATCCTGCTTCTGATGCTTGCACTGGTTTGGGGCAGTTGGTCTCACTTCGACCGCTCCTTTGACTTGGGCGCACCATTGTGGAGCCGCGACAGTTCCATTGATATCGGAATTCCATTGTGGCCGGCGAAACTACTGGCCCCCATCGCGTTTTCCGTACTGTGCCTGCGGCTTGCTTTGCAGGCTTGGGGCTATGGCCGCGCATTATGGCTGGGACTGGAAGCTCCGGTGGCCGTTCCGTTGATACAGGACGCGGCAGCACAAGCAGCGGCTGAGGCCGAACAGTTCGAAGGGCAGGACTGATTTATGGACACGATTGAAATTGGCCTCTGGGTCACGGGCGGGCTTCTGGTCTTTGTCGTGGTCGGCATGCGCGTGGCGTTCGCTGCGGGCTTGGCCGGGCTTATCGGGCTGGTTTGGATTTTTTGGGCCAAGTTTGGGTATGATCCTGCGCGGTTTGGAAAAGCGCTGACAGTTGCGGTCAAAACCGCCGGGCAAGTGCCGCATTCCAAAGTTGCCTCTCACACCCTCAGCCTGATCCCGACCTTTATCCTGATCGGGTATCTGGCCTATTACGCAGGGCTCACGCGGGCGTTGTTTGAAGCTGCCAAACGCTGGGTCGCCTGGGTTCCTGGAGGGTTGGCGGTTTCAACTGTTTTTGCCACCGCCGGTTTCGCCGCGGTTTCGGGTGCCTCGGTCGCCACCTCTGCCGTCTTTGCCCGCATCGCGATCCCGGAAATGCTAAAGGTCGGCTACAACAAACGCTTTGCTGCTGGTGTGGTGGCCGCCGGAGGAACGCTGGCCTCGTTGATCCCACCATCGGCCATACTGGTGATCTACGCGATCATCGTCGAGCAGGATGTCGGGAAGCTACTTCTGGCGGGGTTCATTCCGGGTGCTTTTTCAGCGATCATCTATGCCGTGCTGATTGTCGGGATCGCCGTGATCTTTAAATCCGTCGGTCCCCCGGTCACAGGCTTTACATGGAAACAGCGCTTTTCGGCCCTTCCCGGAGCCATTCCTATTGTCGCCGTCATCCTGATCATCATCTGCTTTGTCTATAACCCGTTTGGTGAAAAAGCGTGGGGCACACCGACGGAAGGCGGCGCAATCGGCGCCTTCATTGTCTTCTGCTTCGCCTTGTTCCACGGGATGCGGTGGAGTGAATTCAAATCCGCGCTGCTGGAAACGGCCAAGCTTACCGCGATGATCTTTTCGATCATCTGGGGCGTTCTGATCTATGTGCGGTTTCTAGGATTTGCAGACCTTCCCGGCGCCTTTTCTGACTGGATAACCGGGCTCGAGATGTCGCCCATGATGATCTTGATCTGCATTCTGCTGGCTTATGCCGTGTTGGGCATGTTCATGGATGCGATTGGAATGCTGCTTTTGACCTTACCTGTTGTTTATCCGGCGGTCATGGCGCTGAACGGCGGCGAAATGGTCAGTGCTGCAGACAGTGCGTTTGGCATGTCTGGGCCGATGTGCGCGATCTGGTTCGGAATTCTGGTAGTCAAAATGGCCGAATTCTGCCTGATTACACCGCCAATTGGATTGAATTGCTTTGTCGTCGCCGGGGTGCGTCCGGATTTGAGTGTTCAGGATGTCTTCAGAGGTGTGACGCCGTTTTTCGTGGCCGACGCCCTGACCATAGCAATGCTTGTGGCGTTCCCTGGTATTGTACTCTACCTGCCATCGCTTGCGGGTTAGGTGGGATGCGAGGCTCTGCCTCGCGCTCCGGATATTTAAAGCCAGATGAAGAACGGATCCCCTGCTTCATCTGGCTAATAAATATCCCGGGGAGGCGCCCGGCACGGGCGACGGGGGCAGAGCCCCCTTAGGTGCGCCTAACCGGCCCGCATCAGCATTCCGAACAGGTCGCGCGGATCGTCCGGGTCTGCCAGCATGTCCAGAGGTTCAAAGAATGCGGTGCTTTCGATCGCCTGCTTGACATAACGCAGGGCTGAGAAATCTTCAATCGCGAAGCCAACGCTGTCGAACAGGGTGATTTGGCGGTTGTCTGTGCGCCCTTTGGCAGCACCGGTCATGACCTGCCACATCTCGGTCACGGGATGATCAGCATCCAGCGCCTGAATCTCGCCCTCGATCCGGGTTTGCTCGGGATATTCGACGAAAATGTCTGAGCGCAGCAAGATGTCGCGATGCAATTCTGTCTTGCCGGGGCAATCGCCACCGATGGCGTTGATGTGGACGCCGGGACCGACCATGTTGTCGGTGAGGATGGTGGCGTTTTTCTTGTCTGCCGTGCAGGTGGTGATGATCTGAGCGCCTTCAATAGCATCTTCCGGCGTCTTGCATGGGACGACCGTCAGGCCCTTGCCTTGTAGGTTTGCGGCGCATTTCGCTGTTGCACCGGGATCGGTATCGTAAAGCCGCACAGTGTCGATCCCGCACATTGCCTTGAAAGCGAGGCATTGGAACTCGGACTGCGCCCCATTGCCGATCATGGCCATGGTTGTGGCATTCTTCGGGGCAAGATAGCGTCCGACCAGAGCCGACGTTGCCGCCGTGCGCAACGCCGTCAGCATCGTCATTTCGGTCAGCAGAGTGGGATATCCGGTGTAAACATCCGCCAGCAATCCGAATGCGGTCACAGTTTGCAGACCCTCGGAGGTGTTTTTGGGATGACCGTTCACGTATTTGAACCCATATGCCTCACCATCCGAGGTGGGCATCAGTTCAATCACACCGTGCGGAGAATGCGCCGGGATACGCGGGGTCTTGTCAAAGCTTTCCCACCGTTTGAAATCGGATTCGATTTGATCGGCGATCTGAACGATCATCTGTTCGACGCCAATGTGGTGGATCAAACGCATCATGTTGTCGACGGACACAAAAGGCACGAGTGCCTTGTCAGAAGGTTGCATCGTACTCTCCTATCGGCGGGCAAGGTGGACGCCTGCAATCATGCAGCGTACTGACCCACCAGCAGTTTCGATTGTTGGGACGGACAGTGGCAAAGGCGTTGCACTGGCTTGGATTATTTTGATTTGATCAGGGGTGAGGGCGCCTAACGCTCGGCTCGACAATGCCAGCACCAATCCATCGCGTCCCTTCAACTCAATTGCATTCCCCGCAAATTCGGCGATTTGGTCATGAGTCAGATCAATCACGGTTCGACCGGATTCCTCTAACCGATTGCGAATGGTCAAGCGACGGTCGGGGTCCGATATCATGTCGAGGCAGATTAACGCGTAATGAGTGCCGATCCCCATCAATACGTTGGTATGATAAACGTCCCTGCCTTTTGCGTCGCGGGCCTGAAAGGCAATTGGTTCATAGTTGAAATGAGTGCAGAACCGCTCCAGCAAGACCGGGTCGGCGCGATTGGACGTGACTGTATACGCGATGCGGGCAATGTGGTCCAACACCATCGCACCTGTCCCTTCCAGCGCAAGGTTGTCTTGTTCCAGCCCGGAATAGTCTATGACATCCTGCACGCGATACTCATGTTTGAGCAGTTCGATGACATCGGTTCGCCGCTCGCGTCGGCGAGACGGCACGAACATCGGGTAAACTGCTATGTGACCACCAGGATGTGTGGAAAACCAATTGTTTGGGAAAACGCTGTCGGGTGTGTCGAGATCGCCAAAATCATCAAAAACGTGAACAGTGATTCCTGTGTCGCGCAGGCGTTGAACTGCCTGGTCATGTTCATCTCTCGCAGCTTCCGACGTGGCTGCGGCCGACGTGATACTCAGCGTTTGAAACGCATTGTCATCGCGTGTTTCCGGGTTGGAGGCAAAGGCATGTGGCCGGATCATTACTGCTGCAGACGGTGCTTGTAGCGATAGCATCAGAAACTCCGGGTGGGGCGGTCAAAGACGCGACGGCCCATAAGTGAGGCGGCCAGATCGACCATCAGTTTTGCAGTGCGGCCACGTTCATCCAGAAACGGGTTCAGTTCGACAAGATCCAGCGAACTGACCAGTCCGCTTTCATGCAGCAGTTCCATGACCAGATGAGCCTCGCGCTCGGTCGCACCGCCAGGAACAGTGGTGCCGACGGCAGGGCGATGGCCGGGTCCAGGAAATCAACATCCAACGAAACGTGGAGAAGGGCGTTTTCAACTTTGACACGGTCCAGAAACGCCAGCAACGGGGCCTTGATCCCATGTTCGTCAATGCTGCGCATGTCGGCCAGCATGGCCCGGTTTTGTTCCAGCGCCGAACGTTCTGCCGGGTCGACAGAGCGTAGGCCGATCATGCCGACGCGGTCCGTTGGCACGATGGCAGGTAAGGAAGGAAATGCCTCGAACCCCGGCCTTCCTGTGAAATAGGCGACGGGTGTGCCATGCAGGTTGCCGCTGTCTGTGCTGTCGGGGGTGTGAAAGTCACTATGGGCATCCAGCCACAGAACGAACAGTGGGCGGTCAATCTTTGCAGCATAAGCGGCCATCCCGGTCACGGTTCCCATGGACAACGCGTGATCGCCGCCCATGAAGATCGGAATGCCCCGATCAGCCGCTTTCAGCGCGACCTTGCTCAGCGCTTGCGTCCAACCGATGCATTCGGGCAGCGCGAACAGGTGCGGATGTTCGGGCAAGCCGGTTTCTTCAGGTTGCACGTCGCCCCAATCGCAAACGGAGTGACCAAGATCTGTCAAAGCCTGATCCAGCCCGGCCACGCGATATGCGTCAGGACCCATTCGGCAACCCTGACGCCGTTTTCCGGCGTCCATCGGCGCGCCGACTAAAATGATGTTATTGCGTTCCATGTGGTCCATTTAGGCCGTCACTGTGTCTTGCGTGAAGAGCGCAAATTGCTCAAAATGGTTCAGGAAACTCCTTAATGAGAAAGTGATATGGACGAATTGGATAGTCGTCTGCTGGGCGCATTGCAGCGTGACGCGCGCGCCAGCCTGTCAGAGTTGTCGGAAACGCTGGGCGTAACCCGCACTACGGTGCGCAGCCGTTTGCAACGGCTCAAGCAATCTGGTGAGATCGTCGGTTTTACTGTGTTGACGCGTCGGGATCTGGCACAAAGCCCTGTGCGTGGGCTGATGATGCTAGAAATCGAGGGGCGCGGTACCGAGCGCGTGATGTCCCGGATCGGGGCCATGCGGCAGGTCACGGCGGTCCATTCGACCAACGGCAGTTGGGATTTGATTGCCGAAATCAGTACGGAAACTCTGGCCGAGCTGGACGAGGTTCTGTTTCATATTCGCAGGATCGACGGCGTTACACGTTCGGAAACGAACCTGCTGCTGTCAACGCGCAAGGGGCGGCTCTAGTGCTTTGAGATAAATGCGAATTGTGCCAGAGTTCGTGAGTAGACAGGGTGCGGCTTACCCTTAGGTAGGCTGCTTGCTGATTAAGGGTTCAGTATTTCCGGAAGGCTTGCGGCATGACCACATCTGATAATGGTGACGAACCTTTGGCCGAAAAGTGGGCCGAACGTCTTGCTGGTCTACTGGAGAAACCCTGGCTGCGCATCGCGATACCGGTCGTTATTACCGGGATTGCCCTTTCGGTTTTGCACGATCTGTCGGCCCATGTGAAATGGTCGGATGTCCAGACAGATATTTCGGCGACATCATGGAAGTTGATGTTTTTTGCGATGTGCTGGACAGCGTTCAGCTTTTTGTCGCTGTCGCTCTATGATGTGTTCGCGGTACAAAGCGTGGCGGATGGCAAGGTGCCGTTACCTGTGGCGGGGATGGCCGGAGCCAGTGGATACGCGGTGTCGAACTGCCTTGGATTTTCCTACATCACCGGAACCGCAATCCGGTATCGGATATACGCGTCGCTTGGCTTGGATCTTGGCCGGGTGGCTGGTGTAATCGCAACCTCATGGGTGGCGTTCTGGATGGGTCTGATCCTGATTCTGGGCCTGTTGCTGACCCTGCACCCGGATGGAATATCCAAGGTGATGCCCGTCAGCGAAACGGTCGAAACCACCATAGGATTGTGCTTGCTGGTTGCATTTGTCGCGATGTTCATTTGGCTGTCCAGCGGTGGCCGACGGTTGGCTGTTGCAGGTGTCGGTTTCGATTTGCCCGGAGGCAAACTGGCGGGCCTGCTGACGTTGGCTGCCATCGGCGACCTGTTTGGCGCATCCATGGCGCTTTACGTACTGATGCCGGATGATTTGGGGGTCGGGTACCCGTATTTCTTCACCATCTATATCGCTGCCATTGCCGTTGGATCCTGAGCCATGCGCCGGGCGGGATCGGCGTGTTTGAGGCGACATTGATTGCCGGTCTGGGGGCGTCGGGTCGTTCGGATGTGATTGCTGCGTTGCTGCTTTACCGGGTGGTTTACACTTTTTTGCCATTTGCAGTCGCCAGCCTTTCCATTGCCGTTGCATCGGTCTTGACCCAAAGACACATGATCGGCGGTGCCGCGGTTTGGGTCTATCGTGTGATCCGCCCCATGGTTCCAATGGTCGCGGCCGGGGTTGCCGCAGTGGCCGGGGTGATCTTGCTGGTGTCGGGCGCGCTGCCAGCGGGGGCGCAAAAGCTCGGCACGCTGAAAGATCTGCTGCCCCTGTCATTTGTCGAGGCTTCGCATCTTGCAGGCAGCGTCGTAGGCGTATTGCTGTTGCTGGTCTCGCGCGGGTTGTTCCGCAAGCTCTACAGGGCATGGGTCGTTGCGATGGTGTTGATGGGGGCGGGATTCTTTGCTTCGCTTGCAAAGGGGCTCGACATCCACGAAGCGCTTTCGATGCTGGGAACGATTGGTCTGCTGGCCATGTTTCGCGGTGCGTTCTACCGGGTCAGTGGCGCGTCGATATTTCGGTTGAACATCCCATGGCTGATCAGTGTCGTAGTTCTGCTGGCGGTGATTTTCTGGATCGGGCTGTTTGCATATTCGCATGTCGAATACCAAAATGATCTGTGGTGGCAGTTTGCTTGGAACGGTGACGCCTCGCGCTTTTTGCGGTCCAGCCTTGTCGTGGCCGTGATCGTGGGCATTGTTGCCATGAACTCTCTGTTCGGGCGTGAGATTCCGACACCACAGCGGGTTGAAATCCCAGAGGTTGTCGAGCGGCTAGTGATGGAGAGTGAGGATACGGAATCCCAAATCTCGCTTACCGGTGACAAGCAATTCCTGATCTCACCGGATGAGACCGCGTTTATTGCCTACGCCGACACAGGCAATGCGCTGATTTCGAAAGGAGAACCGGTTGGTGACGAGGGTGCCGGGCAGCAACTGATTTGGCAGCTTCGGGAAATGGCGGATCGCGAAGGTAAACTTTGCGCGTTCTACAGTGTCTCGACCAAATATCTGCCAACTTTTCTGGATCTTGGACTGTCGATCCTGAAAATTGGCGAGGTTGCGCGGGTTTCTTTGCACGATTTCTCGCTGGACGGAAAGTCGCGCAAGCGGTTCCGGCAAGCCAAGAACCGTGCTGAACGCGAAGGATATGTGTTCGAGATTGTTCCGAAGGAAGAACTGGCGCCTCTGTTGTCAGACTTGCGTGGGATTTCAGACCGCTGGCTTGCGCAAAAGGCCGGTGCAGAAAAGGGCTTTGCGCTGGGGGGATTTGATGATGAATACCTGTCCTATTTCGATCATGCTATCCTGCGTGATGGCAACACCGGCAAGATCATGGCCTTTGCCAATCTGTTCCAAGGGGGGAACAAGTCGGAGCTGTCGCTGGATCTTATGCGCTATGAACCCGATAGCCCAAGTTTCCTTATGGACGCTCTTTTCGCCGACATGATGGATTGGGGCGCGCAGCAGGGGTTTCACTGGTTTTCACTGGGTGCCGCACCGTTTTCAGGGATCGAAAACCGTCAGCTTGCTTCGCTTTGGAACCGCATCGGTGGGTTCGTTTACGAACATGGCGAGCAATTCTACCATTTTGAAGGCCTGCGCGCGTTCAAGCAGAAGTTCGATCCGGAATGGAGCCCGAATTATCTGGCCAGCCCCGGCGGGCTGGCCGCGCCCCGCATTCTGTATGAGGTCAATATCCTGATCTCGGGCGGATTGCGCGGGTTAACCAAGTAGCACTTAATTCAGGCTTGCGCGGGTTGGGGTTTTCTGCAGCAGATCGCCCCAGTCCGTGCGATAGGCCATCTCGGCCAGAACGGTTTCGGGCAGGAATTCCTGGTTTTGCCGGATCTGCCATCCGCCGCCCAGGCCCTTGTAAACCGCCACCAGATTGCTGGATACCTGCTGCCGTGCCTCGATCAGATTGGCCTGCGACCGCAATAGCGCGGTCTGGGTGTTCAGCACGCGCGAATAATCGGCAATGCCGTCTGTATACTGGCTGACGGCGATTTCGGCAGCTTTGCGTGAGGCCTCGACACTTTGTTGATAGAACCCGACCTGCTTACGTGCCTGCGCATAAGCGACCATGGCACTTTCAACTTCGGAATAAGCGGTCAGCACAGTGTTCTGATAATTCGCAATCAGCGCCTGATAAGCGGCGTCCTGCGCGCGAACATTGTTCTTGATGCGGCCATAGTTCAGCACATTCCAGACCACACCGGCACTGGCCAGACCGGTTGTGCTGCCACCGCTGAACAGATCGCGCCCGCCGGATGCCTGCAGCCCGATCGCGCCAGACAGGATGAATTGGGGATACAGGTCCGCCATCGCGATGCCCACTTGTGCCGATTGCGTGGCTGCCGCCAGTTCAGCCGCGCGCACATCCGGGCGGCGGCGTAGCAATTCAGCGGGAACGCCCACTGCCACATTTGCTCGGGCCGATGGAATGTGGCCGGAATACCCAACAGACCGGTCATGCGTGAAGGTGTCGTGCCCAACAACACCGCAAGCGCGTTCTTGGTCTGTTGCAAGTCGCTTTCCAGTTCGGGTACCAGCGCCTTAGTGTTGTTCAGCAGGGCGGTGGATTCCTGCACGTCCAGTTCCGTGGTGACGCCATTGTTAAACCGCAGCTGAGTCAGGTCTGCCGATCCTGCTGCAATTTGATGTTCTCACGCGCAATTGCCAGCGTCTCTTGCAACGCCCGGATATTGACGTAAAGCGCGGCGACATCCCCGGTCAGCGTCACCAACGCGTCGTCGTAATTCGCCACTTGCAGGGCCAGATTGGATCGCGCGGCCTGAACGCCGCGCCGCTGCGCGTCCAACTCCCACTGGGCATCGAAGCCGACTTGCGAGGTCGAGAATTCGGTATCCAGCGGGATGACGCGATTGACATCCGAAATCGGCCCCAGATTGTCGCTGATCTGGCGCCGTTCAAGCGAGCCGCCAATGGCCTGCGACTGCGGGTAAAGCTCGCCAAAGGCGATACCCAGTTGTGCACGGGCCTGCAAAACCCGCGCGCCAGCGACCTGAAGTGTCAGGTTCTGGGCGTAGGCCTCGGCAATCAGTTTGTTGAGGGTAGGATCATTGAATGTTTGCCACCATTTCACGACAGGCGCACTGCGCGACGTCAGCCCGCTTTGACCGGCGCTGGGGTTGTTGACCTCAATCCACTGTTTCACGACCGGTGAGTTGGGGCGCACGAAATCCGGCCCAACGGGTGTGCAGGCCGCGAGTGGCGGCGCAAATGGCGGTTCCCAACAACCTGCGGAGTGTCATGGCGCGCATCCTCAGATATCCAGGGGTCGGATGAAGTTGGCGAAGGAATAAAGGCGGATGTTGATGCGCCTTAGAAACTCAAAACTTTTGCCCTGGCCTGTATAGATTGCCACAGCGGCATGGCCGCCCGCTGGGAAGATGTGGTCTTCCGGCACATCGACGGTGATCTGAACCGCAATCCGACCGGGCAGTTTGGGCAGCTCGAAACCGGGCAGGCGGCCCGACGGGATGAGTTGCCCTTGACGGGTGGCCCACCAGATCGCTTCGACCTTGCCCGTCAGGATTTCACCGGGATAAAGATCAAGCGCGACTTCGACCTCTTGTCCCGGTTCGACAAATTTCAGGTTCTGCTGGCGGAATGTGGCAAGGATATAAGGGCTTTCATCAGTCACGAAGCTGGCAATCGCACCCAACCGGACGTCACCGACTACCAATCCGGGGCGGGCCTGCTGTGAGACGATCATGCCATTTTCAGGCGCATAGATTGTTGTGTTTTCCAGAAAATACTCGGCTTCGGCCAATTGCGCCTGCGCCTGAAGGATGCCCGTGTTCACGCCGTCAATCTGCGATTCCAGCGCCAGTTGAGCCTTGGTCAGGTTGGCCCCAGCCTGTTTGACGGCGGCCTGATCTTCCGTCACCTGTTCGTTCCATCGATCCAGATCGTCCTGACGGGCGCCTCCGGCCGGAACAAGATTCTCATACCGCGCCTGTTGGGTTTGCGCATAGGCCAATTGCGCATTGGCCCGTTCGACAGCTTCGGTCGACGCAATGACATCCTGTTCAAGGATTTTGGCATTCTGCTGTGCCGCCACCAACTGGGCCTGCGCATTATCGACCGCCAGCGAAAACACCGTATCATCGAACCGATACAGCGGATCGCCCTTTGCGACCGGTGTATTCGGTTCAACAAGAACCTCGGACAGAATCGTCGGCTGTGTCAGCTTGGGGATGATCTGTATGGTCGAACGTACCACGTGGCTGTCTGCTGAAAACGGCTGAAAGCGCAATGCCACAAGGAAGATCAACAGCAGGTGTGCACCCACAGAACGAAACAATGCCCCAGGCAATGTTGAACTTCAGCCATTCCAGCTTGAAAAAAATGAGCCAGACGAAAATGATGTAGAACAGCGTGATGCCGAGGGCGACGAACATAGGAATTAGGGTCCTTCGGTCTTAACTGGGTTGTGTGTCATCTGTGTCCAGACGATCCTGGTATTCGGGTTTGACCCTACCGCCCAGGCGTTTGATTTCATCGCGGATGGCATCTTTTTCCTCGTCCGGGCCGCGGCGAATATCGACCGTGACGCCATCGTGGAAAGCCCACATGAAGGCGTGAACCCAAGGCACGACAGCCAAAAACCCCATCCATCCCATGATCTTTACGGCTTCGGC